>NZ_CP119789.1:1200000-2400000 GCF_029338275.1 Haloarcula ordinaria
GACGGAGACGAACCCGACGACGAGTATCGCGGGCACGAGCCAGCGGACGGCGGCCGCGCGGGTCGCCACCTCGGCGACCCACCGGTAACCACCGGCCAGGAGGCAGACGGCCACCGCGGCGACGGCGACCCCCTCGACCGTGAGTCGACGACCGGCGAACAGCTCGCCTGTGGAGTCGTAACTCATCGGGGACCCTCCCGTCCGGCAGACCCGTCGGCACACGGCCGCCTTCCCCGCTCTTTACGGCCTCCCGGCTGGTCCATGCGCTCAGTGCGACCGCCTCGCTCATAAACGTGAAACCAAACAGAGATGGGTTTTAGTCTATCCCGACGAACCGGCGGTATGGCCCGGCTGGCCGTGCTGCACAACACGCTCGACCTCCGCGGCGGCGCCGACGCCGTCTGCGCCCACGTCTGTGAGGCGCTCCAGGACGACCACGACGTGACGCTGGTCACCGTCTCCCGGACGTCGCTCGCCACGCTCAACGACATGTTCGGGACCGACGCGAGCGTGCCCGTCCTGGCGCCACCAGCCGGCCACCAGCTCGCCGGCGCGCTCTCGCGGGCCGACGACTGGTTCGGCCCGCAGCTCCCGCTCCGGAGCGCGTTCCTGACCCGGTGGCTCCGGCGCCACGCCGCGGCGTTCGACCTCGTCGTCAGCACCGCAAACGAGTTCCAGCTGTCCGTCCCGTCGGTCCAGTACGTCCACTTCCCGCAGTTCAACGCCGCGGTCCCCGGCCCGGACGGAACCCACGGGGCGTCGCTGCCCAACCGGCTGTGGACTCGCGTCGCCGACCTCGCCGACCGGACGCTCCCGGCCGACGCGACGCTGGTCGCCAACTCCCAGTACACGGCCGCACACGTGGCGGCTCGCTACGGGCGAACCCCCGAGGTCCTCCATCCTCCCGTCGACCCTATTCCCGGCGAGCCGTGGTCGGCCCGCGAGCGAGGCGTCGTCACCGTCGGCCGCATCGCGCCCGACAACCGGACGCTCGACGCCGTTCGCGTCGTCGACGGCGCCCGGGAGCGCGGCCTCGACCTCCACCTCCACCTCGTCGGGTCCACGGCCGACGCGTACCAGTCCTACGTCGACCGCGTCGAGCGGGCCGTCGCCGCCCGCGACTACGTCACCCTCCACCGTGACCTGCCGCGCGACCGGCTCGAAGCCTTGCTCGGCGGCCACCGCTACGGCCTCAACCCGAAACACGGGGAGCACTTCGGGATGGCGCTCGCCGAGTACGTCGCGGCCGGGATGGTCCCGTTCGCCCACGACTCGGGTGGCCAGCGAGACGTCGTCGACGACGCCGCAGACCGGCTATACGGGACCGTCGAGGCGGCTGTCGAACTGCTGGTCGACGCCGTCGAACGGGACGCCAGGCCACGTCTCTCGCCGGACCGGTTCGCTGCCGACCGGTTCCATCAGCGGATTCGGCGACTCGTTCGGGACCGTCTGGCGCAGACCGGTTCGCGCGTCCGCTAAGGGACAACCTCGCACTCGAACGGAGTCAGTCCGAAAAGAGAGCGCCGTCCTGTACGCCGTCGCGGTAGACGGCCCGCAACCGCCTTATTCGAGGTCGAAGCGGTCGAGCCGCATCACCTTCTCCCACGCGTCGACGAAGTCGTGGACGAACTGCTCTTCCCCATCGTCGGCGCCGTACACTTCCGCGATGGCGCGGAGTCGGGCGTTCGACCCGAAGATGAGGTCGACGCGGGACCCCTGCCACTCGACGTCGCCGGTGTCACGGTCGCGCGCCTCGAACAGTTCGTCGGCGTCGTCGACCGCCTCCCACTCCGTGTCCATCTCGAGCAGGTTCACGAAGAAGTCGTTGGTCAGCGTCCCCGGTTCGTCGGTGAAGACGCCGAAGTCGGACTGCTGGTAAGTCGCGCCCAGCACCCGCATACCGCCGACCAGCGCCGTCATCTCGGCCGGCGTCAGGTTCAGCAGTTCGGCCCTGTCGACGAGCAGCTCCTCCGCCGGCAGGTCGGTGTCGTCCGGCTGGTAGTTCCGGAACCCGTCGGCTCTCGGCTTGAGCGCCTCGAACGACTCGACGTCGGTCTGCTCCTGCGTGGCGTCCGTCCGGCCGGGCTCGAACGACACGTCGACGTCGTAGCCGGCGTCCGCGGCCGCCTGCTCGACGGCGGCGGCCCCGCCGAGCACGATGAGGTCCGCGAGCGAGACTCTCGTCCCGTCGGACCGTGAGTCGTTGAACTCCGCCTGAATCCCTTCGAGGGTCTCGAGCACGGTCGTCAGCTGCTCGGGCTCGTTGACCTCCCAGCTCTTCTGGGGTTCGAGGCGGATGCGGGCGCCGTTCGCACCGCCCCGCTTGTCGCTGTCGCGGTACGTCGAGGCCGACGCCCAGGCGGTCTTGACCAGCTGGGCGACCGAGAGGTCGGATTCGAGGATCTCCGCCTTCAGGTCGGCGGCCGCGTCCTCGTCGATGACCTCGTAGTCGGCGTCCGGCAGCGGGTCCTGCCAGAGCATCTCCTCGTCGGGGACCTCCGGCCCGAGGAACCGGGACGGCGGGCCCATGTCGCGGTGCGTGAGTTTATACCAGGCCTTCGCGAAGGCTATCCCGAACGCCATGGGGTTCTCCTGGAACCGCTCGACGATCTCCCGGTAGTCGGGGTCGCGCTTCAGCGCGATGTCCGTCGTGAGCATCATCGGCGTGACCTTCTCCGACGACTCGTGGGCGTCGGGGACGCTCTCGACCAGGTCCTCGCTCTTCGGCGTCCACTGCCACGCACCGCCGGGCCCCTTCTCGGGCTCCCACTCGTAGTCGAGCAGGTTGTCGAGGTACCCCATGTCCCACTCGATGGGCGCCTCCGTCCACGGCCCCTCGATGCCGCTGGTGATGGTGTCAGCGCCCATGCCGCTGCCGTGCTCGTTCTCCCACCCGAAGCCCTGGTCCTCGATGGGGGCCGCCTCGGGCTCGGGGCCGAGGTTCTCGGAGGAGTCCGCGCCGTGGACCTTCCCGAACGTGTGGCCGCCGGCGATGAGCGCGACGGTCTCCTCGTCGTTCATCGCCATCCGGCCGAACGACTCCCGGATGTTCTTCGCCGAGGCCATCGGGTCGGGCTGGCCGTCCGGGCCCTCCGGGTTCACGTAGATGAGTCCCATCACGGTCGCGCCCAGTCCCTCCTGGAGCTCCCCGTCCTCGTCGAACCGCTCGGAGGCCTCCATCTCCGCTTCGGGCCCCCAGTCGGCGGCCTCGTCGGGCTCGAGGGCGTCCTCGCGGCCGCCGGCGAAGCCGAACGTCTTGAACCCCATCGACTCCATGGCGACGTTCCCGGCCAGAATCAGCAGGTCGGCCCACGAGAGCTTGCGCCCGTACTTCTGCTTGACGGGCCAGAGCAGTCGCCGCGCCTTGTCCAGGTTCGCGTTGTCGGGCCAGCTGTTGATGGGCGCGAACCGCTGTCGCCCGCCGCCTGCGCCGCCCCGACCGTCGCTGGTGCGGTACGTCCCGGCGCTGTGCCACGCCATCCGGATGAACAGCGGCCCGTAGTGGCCGTAGTCGGCCGGCCACCAGTCCTTCGAGTCCGTCATCAGTTCCTCGAGGTCCGATTTCACGGCCTCGAGGTCGAGCGACTCGAACGCCTCGGCGTAGTCGAACTCCTCGCCCATCGGGTCGACCTGGCGAGCGTTCTGGTCGAGAATCTGTAAGTTCAGCTGGTTCGGCCACCACTCCTGGTTGGACCTCGTCATGTTCGGCCGGTTGGCACTATCCAGTGTTAAGATTGTCTAATCCGGAACCGAATCTTCGTCCGAACACAAGTACTTTGCTCGATTGTCGAACTTTTCTCGACCGCGACCCAGTGTGTCGGCTCCGACCGGGGTGGTGCTAAGTATCCCGAACCGAACTACCCATGGCGTGGGATTATCGA
The DNA here is from genome assembly GCF_029338275.1 of Haloarcula ordinaria. Taxonomy (NCBI): domain Archaea; kingdom Methanobacteriati; phylum Methanobacteriota; class Halobacteria; order Halobacteriales; family Haloarculaceae; genus Haloarcula; species Haloarcula ordinaria. Next base: position 1,203,882 of record NZ_CP119789.1, read on the forward strand.
TAGGTTGACACGATACAACTGTTCCACGTGTCCTGGGCGCCACCGGCGGACTCCACGCTGACACAGCGCCGCCGGGTCGAAACGTCCCAAGTGTCCGACGGCCTCTCGACCGGTGAGCGACCTCAGTATTGTGTTAAATTCACGAATCGACTCTCGCTAGTTCTCCCTAACGCGTACAATATCCGATGGAAACCCACCTAAAACTCTTCTGTCCAGTCTAACTCGTCAGACCTTTTCTCACAAACTTGGAATTACTATACAATATTATAGCCCCGACGGTCGTATCCTCACCTGTGGTGAACGACCAATGACCGGATACGCAATCGTGCTTGCCTCGGGCAAGCTAGAGCGGTTACAGGCAGTAGCGAACATCGCGGCCGTCGCCGGGGCCTCGGACGTCCCCGTCGACATCTTCGCGACGATGGACGGACTCGAAGCGTTCGACGTTGAGACCATCGAGAACGGCGACTTCGAGATGGGTGCCATCGCGGAGGCCATGATGAACTCCGAGTCGACGAAGATGCCGATGTTCTACGAGTCCATCGGCCAGGCCAAGGAGATCGGTCCCGTCAGTGTCTACGCCTGCGAGCTGTCGATGGACATGCTGGGCAAGGACCTATACCAGTACGCGAACCTCTTCGACGACGTGCTCGGCGTCTCGGGGTTCCTGACCATGGCCGAAGACAAACAGGTGCTGTTCGTCTGAGGTGACTACAATGAGTGAATCCATTTCCCCCGACGTGACGGTCGATTCGCGCGGCGCCGCCTGCCCGGGTCCGCTGATGGACCTCATCGGCAAGATCAAACAGGCCGATTCGGGCACGGTGTTCGAACTACAGACCAACGACAGCTCGTCCAGCCACGACGTCCCCGAGTGGGTCGAGAAGGCCGGCCACGAGCTGCTCGACGTCGTCGAACACGGCGACGGGGAGTACTGGTCCATCTTCGTCGAGACGAGGGAGTGAGCACGCCATGACCCGAATCGTCATCGTCGGCGGGGGCACCGGTGGGACGGTTCTCGCGAACCGCCTCGCCGACAAACTCGCCCCCGAGATGAAGCGTGGCGACGTCGAGGTGACGCTCGTCAACGACGGCCCCGACCAGGTGTACAAGCCGACGTTCCTGTACATCCCGTTCGGCGAGGCCACCCCCGAGGACGCCCGTCAGCCCATCGTGGACCTCGTCGACCGCACGGTCGACTTCCGCGTCGACCGAGTGACGGCCATCGACACCGACGCCAAGCGCCTGGACCTCCAGCGCGACGGTGCCCTCGAGTACGACTACCTCGTGCTCGCGACCGGCGCGACCCTCGAACCCGACGAGGTCCCGGGCTTAGTCGAGGGCGGGCACCACTTCTACGATGCCGCGGGCGCCGAGCGGCTGCGTGACGCACTCGCCGAGTTCGAGGCGGGCCACCTCGTCCTCTCGGTCATCGGCGTCCCCCACATGTGTCCGGCTGCACCGGTGGAGTTCGTGCTGATGGTCGATGAGTGGCTGCGCGAACGCGGCCGCCGCGAGGACGTGGACATCACGTACACGTACCCCATCCAACGCATCCACGGGCTCGCGCCCGTCGCGGAGTGGGCCCAGCCGCTGTTCGACGAACGGGGTATCGAGGCCGAGACGTTCTTCAACCCCGAGTCGGTCGACCCCGACGAGCGGGTCATCGAGACGATGGAAGGCACCGAACTGGACTACGACCTCCTCGTGGCCATCCCGCCACACGGCGGGTCGCCGCTGGTCGAGGACGCGGGGCTGGGCGACGGCGGCTGGGTCGCCGTCGACAACCGGACGCTCGAGGCCGAACACGCCGAGGACGTCTACGCAATCGGCGACGCCGCCGACGTCCCCACGAGCAAGGCCGGCAGCGTCGCCCACTACCAGGCCGGCGCGGTCGCCGACCGACTCGCAAGCCAGGTCCGGGGACAGGTCCCGACCGCCGAGTACGACGGCAAGACGATGTGTTTCGTCGAGTCCGGGACCGACGAGGCGGCGTTCCTCGAGTTCAGCTACGACCGCCAGCCCGAACCCCGGGACCCGAACCAGTACGTCCACTGGGGGAAACTGGCCTACAACGAGGCCTACTGGCTGACCGCCAGGGGGCTCCTGTGAGGTGGCACCATGAGTGAACAGGAACAACAGGACGCGGCGACCGGGGACGAGTCTCCGGCCGACCCGTCCGCAGACGCCGAACAGCTGGCTGAACTCGCCGCGTCGGTCGACGGTAACGAGGCCGAACTCGCCGAACTGCTCGACCGCCTCGACGAGGTCAACGACCTGCTCGACGTCCTCGCGCTCGGCACGGGCGCGATGGACGACGAGATGGTCCAGACGCTCGCCGCGACCGGGGGCAACCTCGGCGCACTGGCCGACGCTGCCGCTGAACCGGCGACCGTCCGGGGCGTGGAGTCGCTGCTCCACGCCGTCGGCGACGCGACCGGCGACCTCGAGGAACCGCCCGAGCGGGTGGGCATCGTCGGCCTCCTGCGCGCCCTGCGCGATCCGGAGGTCCAGGCCGGCCTGGGCTTCCTCGTGACGGTCTCGAAGCACCTCGGTCGCGACCTCACCCGACGGTCGGAGCTCCGCCAGGAACTCGACGACGCGCCCACCGAGTGAGCGGCCCGGCGTGTCCGCGTCGTCGAGGCTGCTTCTCTTTCGGCTGGACGCCCGCCGTGTGAGTGCCCGGACCGCGCGCTGCGGCGATTCCACAGGCTTATCTGAAGAGTTGTTCAACTACTGCGTACATGGGACAGACGGACCGGCTCGAGCGGCTCATCACCGAGGAGTGCGGCGAGTGCTGCGACGGGGACGTAGACGAGCGACTCGACTCGCTGGCGGGCTATCGCGACTCGGTTCCGGCCGACACGGCGGCCGACCGGAGCGCGCTGCAGACCCTCGGGAACGAGACCCGGTACGCCATCGTCAGCCTGCTGGCTACGGCCGACCGGGAGCTGTGTGTCTGTGAGATTAATCCACTCTTCGACGTCAGCGACAGCGCGGTCAGCCACGCGCTCTCGGACCTCTACGACGCGGGGCTGGTCACGCGTCGGAAGGAGGGGACCTGGCGCTACTACGCCACGACCGAGCGGGCCGACGCGCTGCTCGCGGCCCTCGACGCGACGCGGGAGGAGGCCTGATGGCCGTCTCTGAACTGTGGGCCGTCGGCATGATTCTCGCGGCGTTCGCGGGCGGTGCCTTCGGCGCGTCGGTCGGGGCGCTCCCCTCGTTCTCGCTCGCGGGGCTGCTGGTCATCGTCGGCGAACTGTACACACTGGTCGGCAAGACCGTCGGGGTCGACGCGCTGCCGGTGGATATCACGAACGCCATCGGTTTCGGCGTGGTGCTGGGCCCACACGTCGCCTTCGGCGGCGGTGCGGCGGCGCTGGCCTACGCGTCGAAGCGCGGGTACGTCGACAGCGACGGCGAGCACTACCCGGCCAAGGATGTCACCCGCGGCCTCGGGAGCAAAGCCGACGTGCTCGTCGTCGGCGGCGTCTTCGGCGTCCTCGGCTACTGGGTCGCGACGCTCTCGAGTAGCCTCACGATACCGGTCGACCCCGTCGCGCTGGGCGTCGTCGTCTCGGCGCTCGCCCACCGGCTCGCCTTCGGCTACCCGCTCGTCGGCGCTGGCCCGCGCCAGTGGTTCGACATGACACCCGCCACGCGAGCCCGTGAGCCGACCCCGGAGGACCTCGCTCCCGACGGCGGCACCCCGTCGGTCGACCTCTGGCTCCCCTACCAGTACGAGTGGGGCGACGTCGCCGTCCTCGGTCTCGTGATGGGTGTCCTGGGGGGTTACGTCGCGTACGTCACCGCCAGTCCGTTCCTCGCCTTCGGCATCGCCGTCGTCGCGCTGTTCCTGCTGAGCGCGGGCGTCGCCGAGATTCCGGCCACGCACCACATGGTCCTCCCCGCCAGCACGGCGGTCCTGGCACTTATCGACGCGCCGTTCGGCGCGTTGACGCCCTCGCTCGTCACGGAGAGTGTCCCGCTCACCGTGGCGTTGCTCGTCGGTGCGCTGTTCGGTATCGTCGGTGCGCTGTTCGGCGAGGTGCTCCAGCGTGTCTTCTACGCACACGCCGATACCCACCTCGACCCGCCCGCGGCGAGCATCGTCGTCACCTCCCTCCTCATCGCCGTCCTCGCGATGGCCGGCGTCTTCGAGTCGGCGGTCTGGGTCCCGACGCCGTAAGCCGGCTTCGGGCCGGCCACCGCGAGACCTAGCTAGCCGGCGCTGCTGAAATACTGACTAACTGATACAACCGTCCTGCTGAGTATAGAGGATGTATGCAGCACGCCAGCCAAAGTAGTGTGCGCACACACTATCATTTATGAGGTGCGGTCTCTTACTCCCAAACATGAGTAGTGAGCGCGTCGATTCCGAGAGCAAGGTCTCTGGGAATCAAGCGAATATTCCTGCTCGCATCCGTCGAGAGCTCGATATCGACGATGGTGACAAACTTCGTTGGTGTATCGAGGACGATGGAACCCTCCGAGTCACAGTTATTCAGCAACGTCGTGGTACGTTCGGTGACTTCGACGGCTACGACGGTGACGAAGAAACCGCAGTTACGACCGACCACGATGCCTGGGGTGTCGACGTCGAATAGATGCCACGGGCACTCGTAGATACGACCCTTCTCTTTGCTGCGGCGTATCGTCCCGACAGCGCACACGACGACGCGGTCCCAATTCTTCGGGGCATTGATGCTGCCGACCTCCCCGAAGCGGTGGTCCTCGATTACGTCCTTGCGGAGACGCTCAACGGGTTGACGACGCACGCAAGTCACGATGCCGCGACGGACTTCCTCGACCGAATCGAGGAAAATACCCGGTTCCACATCGACTCACTCACGGGGGACGCCTTCGCGACGGGAAAAGCACTCTTCCGGCGGTACGAGCAGTTTTCGTTCGTCGATGCCTGCATCGTCGCCTACATGCAGACCGAAGGACTCGGCTACCTCTATGCGTTCGACGACGACTTCGACGCTGCTGAGGACGTCTACCGCCTCGATACTGCTACCAATCCGTACCAACCAGAATGACCGACTCGTGCCCTATATTCAGCACGACTCCTGAAACCTATCCCCAACTGAGGGTTTCAACAGAGCCATCTATCCGGCGCTGCTGGTGACAGGTATGGCAGACGTCGTCTGGGCGGTCCGGCACGGCGAACGACAGGACACCGTCGACCCGAACTGGGCGGACCACGCCGGGCGACTCCACGACCCACCGCTGACGGAACTGGGTCGCTGGGCGGCGTGGCGAGTCGGTCGCCGGTTCGCCGACGCGGGCCCGCGGTTCGACGCCGTGTTCGCCTCGCCGTTCCTCCGGACCGTCGAGACGGCCGCGGAGATCTGTGCCGAGACCGGTCACGAGATGTGGCTCGAACCCGGGCTCGGGGAGCACCGCAATCCCGAGTGGTTCGACGCCGAGCCCGAGACCCTGTCCCACGAGCAGTTAGCCGAGCGGTTCGACCCGGTTCGACTGGACCACGACCCCTATCTCCGACCCGAGTTCCCCGAGAGCCACGCCGAGGCGATGGACCGGGCCGGCGAAACCGCCCGCTCGCTCGCCGACCACGTCCCGGGGACACTCCTCCTCGTCGGCCACGGTCTCACTATCGGCGGCGTCGTCCAGGGGCTGGTCGGGTCGGCCGACGGGGCCGATGCACCGCTCTGTGGACTCACCCGACTGGAACGCGACGGCGACGGCTGGCGACTCGACTTCTCGGGGGATACGACGCATCTGGACGTCTGAAAAGAGCGGTCTCGGCGGCGTCAGTCGTCGGCTTCGGCCGACTCCGCACGCGGCACCGTCACGTCGGTCAGTCCGGCCTCGATCTCCTCGCGGCGGTCCCCGAACTGCCCGGGGAGGACGAGCCGGCCACCGAGGTCGTCCAGCGGCTCGTCGCTGGTGTAGCCCGGGCCGCTCGTCGCCAGTTCGAAGAGGACGCCGTTGAACTCCCGGACGTAGACCGAGCGGAACCAGTGGCGGTCGATCTGGTTCGTCGGCCGCAGGCCGAGCGACTGGATGGCGTCGCGCATCGCCGTCTGGTCCTCGTCGGTCGGCGTCTGGAAGGCGACGTGGTGGACGGTGCCGTGGCCCTGGCGGCCGCCCTGGATGGTTGGGAGGACGTCGACGTACTTGCCGACCGGGCCCGCGGCGGCGAAGCGCGTCCGCTCGTCGCCCGGCGTGTCACCCGGCGACTCCTCGGTGCCGACTTCTTCGAGCCCCATCGTCTCTAGGACCTCGACCGTCCGCTCGGGGTCGGGCAGCCAGAGCGTCACGGAGTGGAACCCGCGGATAGCGTGTTCTTCGGGGACGAACTCGGTCCAGGGGACCGTCGGGTCGTCGTCGGGAATCTCGACTGCCACCAGCTCGACCGGGAGGCCGTCGGGGTCACGGAAGGGCAGGACCGTCTCTGCTCGCGGTTCGTCACCGCTCGCGTCTCCCGAGTCGCGATGCGACTCGCCACCGAACCGCTCGACGCGCTCGTCGTAGTCTACGCCGTACTCGTCGAAGCGGTCCTCCCAGTAGTCCAGGCTGCCCTCGGGGACGCGGAAGGCCGTTCTGGAGACTTGGCCGGAACCGACCTTCCCCTGGCGCATGCCTTCCCAGGGGAAGAACGTCATGCTCGTTCCGGGGGTGCCCTCGGCGTCCGCGAAGAAGAAGTGGTAGGTGCCGGGGTCGTCCTGGTTGATCGAGCGCTTGACCAGCCGGAGGCCGAGCGTCTCGACCCAGAAGTCCATGTTCCGCTGTGGGTCGCCCGCGATGCAGGTGACGTGGTGGATACCGGGTGTGGTGTTCGGGTCAGTCATCACCCGTAGTACGGGCTGGACGGACTTCAATTCGTGCTGACATCGGTGTTACCAGGACCGGTACCACGCGACTCGTCGCCACTGCCCGACTGCTCGGCGAGTCCGTCGGAGAACAGTGCGTACCGTCTCAGGTCTGGTCGGCTTCGGGGTTGTTCGTCCGCCGGTAGGTGCCGACCATCTTCCAGAGGGTGTCGTTGAGATCGCCGTCGGTCGCCTCGCTCTCGATCTGTCGGTACAGGTTCTCCGGGACATCGATTCGGGGCATCACCTGTCCATACTGACTGTGGGAACATAAATTGTATCTGACACGGAAGCGAGTAAACGATTCGACGCGGACACACCGAACCCGACGCTGTCTGTCGGGTATCGCTCACGAAGAAGTTCACTCAGTTCCGTGTACGTCTCGTCAGTTCGCGCGGTAGAGCCACTTCGCGCCGTAGGAGACGAACCAGGCCATCCAGACACAGAAGACGGCGAGCCAGGCGGTGTACTGGACCGTCGGTGTCGGGACGAGGACGTACGCGACGAGGAGCAGGCCGCCGATGCTGGCGGCGGCCGCGTAGTCGTACCGACTCAGGCCCGGCGGCGAGACCATCTCCCTACTGCGAGATACCGTACGTACTCCCCGTCCAGTCGCGGGCGGGCGTAGCGTACACCGGCTGTTCCCGGTCGATGTCGTCGATGCGCTGGTGGTCGGCGTCGTCCAGTTCCCAGTCGAAGACGTCGAGGTTCTGCTCGATGTGCTCGGCCGAGGTCGACTTCGGCAGGACGACCACGTCGTTCTCGACGGCCCACCGGAGGACGACCTGGGCCGGCGACTTGTCGTACTGCTCGGCGATGTCCTGGACCGTCTCGTCGCCCAGCACCTCGGTCCGGCCCAGCGGCGCGGCGGCCTCGACGACGGTGTCGGTCTCATCGCAGTACTCGACGACGTCGTCCTGGGTGTGCCAGGGCTGGTACTCGATCTGGTTGACGGCGATGGGCACGTCCGAGACGTGGTGGGCCGCGCTCAGCTGGTAGGCGCTGAAGTTCGAGACGCCGACGTTCCGGACCAGCCCCTCCTCGTGGAGGTGGGCCATCGCGTTCAGCGTCTCCCGCAGCGAGATGGCCGGGTTGGGCCAGTGGACCAGGTAGAGGTCGAGGTAGTCGGTGCCCAGTCGCTCCAGCGAGGCTTCACAGGAGGCGATGACCGACTCGTAGTCGAGGTTCTTCGGTAGCACCTTCGAGGTGAGAAAGAGCTCCTCACGGTCGTAATCGGCCAGTACCTCGCCGATCTCGGCCTCGTTCTTGTACCCCTCGGCCGTGTCGATGTGGGTGTAGCCGGCGTCGAGCCCGGCTCGCACGGAGTCCTTGACGGTCTCCCCGCCGATGTTCCACGTGCCCAGTCCGACCATCGGCAGTTCGTCACCGCTCGGTAGTGTCTTCGTCAGTTGCGTCATATCCGTGGCCACACCCCCCGCAGTCAAAACCGTTGGGCTCGCCGCCCGTTCCACTTTCACTTCCGCTCCCCATCCATGGCTCGACTTTAGGGCCGTCGGGTCGAAACCGGCCGACCGACTATGGAGATGCCCTCACTCGAACCGGGACTGACGTTCGTCGCCCAGCCCGACGGGCGCGGGGGAGTCGCGGCACTCGCCCGGCACGCCGACGCCACCGAGACGCTGTGGGTCGACGCCCGCGGGGCGGCGTCAACCTACGCGTTGACCGCCGACGCCGACCGGGGCGCGCTCCGCGGGCTCCGGGTCGCCCGCGCGTTCACCGCCCACCAGCACCACGAACTCGTCAGCCGGACCGTCGACGCCGCCTCGGCGCGGACCGACCTCCTCGTCGCCCCGAACCTCGCGGCGCTGTACGAGGCGGCCGACGGCCCCGAGTCCGAACGCGACCGCCTGTACGAGGCCACCTGCTCGCTGCTCGCCGCGCTCGCAGCGTCGATGGAGATACCGGTCCTGACCGGCGCGCCCGACGCCACCGACGCCCACCGCGAGACGCTCCGCGAGCGGTCTGCTCACGAAATCACGTGCCGGCCGACGGCGTTCGGTTACGCCGTCGACGCGCCGGGGTTCACCCAGTCGGGCTACTGGGGCGCGGGCTGGTGGCAGACGACCATCCCCTACTGGGTCGAGGTGTGTGGGGCCGTCGACCACGTCGAGGCGACCACGGCCGACCCCGTGGCGCTCGCCGTCGAGTGACGATGGGCCGGACGAATCCCACCTTCCGTGACTTCCTGTCCGACTACGAGGGCCGCTGGCGTGACTACCGCCGCGCGCTGCGCCACGAGACCGGCGAGGACTTCGACCGCCTGTTCGAGCGCGCCCGACGGCACGCCGACGCGGCGGGGTACGCCAACGACCCCGACCGGGAACTGCTGGTCGTCGTCTCGATGCTGCTGGCCCACGAGACGGAACTCCGGCGGCTCCGGGAGCGGGTGGTGGCCCTCGAGGCGGCCGCTGAGGGCGACGATGGGGCGTGACAACCGATGGCGTTTGCCTTCGAGGTGACCGCCGACGGCGTCCGCGTCTGGAGCCGCGACCCCGACGAGGACGCCACCGTCCGGACCGACCGCGCGTATCGCCCCTCGCTGTTCGCCGCCGGGCCCGACGACGCCCTGACGACCCTCGAGGCGCGCCTGGCCCGCGACCCGAAAGTCGAGGCCACGAGCGTCGCGTCCCGGTACACCTCGCTCCGGGACGACGCGCCGAGCGACGTTCTCCGGGTCGACACCGTGCCAGGGTCGGTTCGGCAGGTCGCCCGCGAGATACGCTGCGTCCACGAACCCGACGCGTGGGCGCCCGGGACTGTTTGCCTGTACAACGTCGACCTGGACCCGACCGCCCGCTACTGTCTCGAGACGGAGACGAGTCCGGTCCCCGAGGCCGACCTCCGCTCGCTCTCGCTGTCGCTGCCGACGGCCGCGCTGGCCGACGGGGACCTGACGGCGCTGACCTGCGAGAGCGAGGCGCTGGCTCCCGACGCCACCAGCGACCGGGCCGTGCTCCGGGCGCTCGCCGACAGCCTCGCCACGCGGGACCCCGACGTGCTGGTGCTGTCGAGCGCCGACCTCGTCCCCCTGCTTTCCGACCGGGCCGACGAACAGGGTGTCGACGTCTCGCTGGGCCGACAACCGGGCTACCGGCGACTCGCCGGCGCGAACACCTACCAGAGCTACGGCCGCGTCGGGCACTCGCCGGCGCGGTACGCGGTCCCAGGCCGGGCCATCGTCGATCGCTCGAACAGCTTTCTCTGGGACGAGGGCGGCTTACCGGGATTACTGGACCTCGTCGAACGGTCGTGGCTCCCGTTGCAGGCGCTCTCGCGCTCCTCTATCGGGACGGTGTTCACCGGCATCCAGATTCGTGAGGCCTTCGAGCGTGGTGTGCTGGTCCCCTGGCGGGCCTGGGAACCGGAGGCGTTCAAGGACGCCCGGACGCTCCACGACGCCGACCGCGGCGGGTTCACGTTCGAACCCCACGTCGGATTTCACGAGGACGTCGTCGAGGTGGACTTCGCCTCGCTGTACCCCCGTATCATGTGCGAGTACAACCTCAGTCCCGAGACGGTCCGGTGTGACTGCCACGACGAGTCGGACGTGCCGGGCTTGGGCTACAGCGTCTGTGGCGACCCCGGTTTCGTCCCCTCGGTCCTCCGCCCCATCCTCGACGACCGGGCCGAGATCAAGGCCCGCCTCGCCGACGCCGACCCCGACTCGGTGGAAGCCGACGGACTGGAGGCCCGCTCGGGCGCGCTGAAGTGGATTCTCGTGACCTGTTTCGGCTACCAGGGCTATCGCAACAGCAAGTTCGGGCGCATCGAGTGCCACGAGGCCATCAATGCCCACGCTCGTGAGATGCTGCTGGACGCGAAAGACACCCTGGAAGCCGGCGGCTGGCGCGTCCTGCACGGCATCGTCGACAGCCTCTGGGTGACGCCCCGAGTCACCGACCCGACGCCCATCGCCGAGCTCACGACCGCCATCTCCGCCGACGCTGGCATCCCGCTGGAACACGAGAACGACTTCTCGTGGGTCGCGTTCGTTCCGAAACAGGACGGCCGCGGCGGGTCGCTCACCAGCTACGTCGGGAAGGTCGCCGGCCGCGACGAGTTCAAGATTCGCGGACTCGCCGCCCGCCGGCGCTCAATCTGCGGGTTCGTCGCGACCGCCCAGCGTGACCTCCTGCGGACGCTCGACGCCCACCGCGACCCTGGTGCTGTCTGTGACCGCCTCGCCCGGCACGTCGCCCGCCTCGAAGCGGGGACCGTCGACGCCGCGGACCTCGTCGTCCGGACGCGCGTCTCGAAGTCACTCGAGGGGTACGACCGCCGCTCTCGCACGGTCGCGGCGCTCGAACGCTACCGCGACCACGGTATCGAGCGCCACCCCGGCCAGGACGTCCGCTACGTCGTCGTCGACGACGGCGTCCGCTCGCGCGAACGGGTCCGCCTGGACTTCGAGGCCGGCGGCGACTACGACGCCGGGTTCTACCGCGAGCGCCTCGTCCGGGCGGCCGGCGAGGTGGTCTCGCCGCTGGGCTGGGACCGCGACCGGGTGCGGGCCTACCTGCGGGACACGCGCGATACGACGCTCGGGGCCTTCGAGTGACTCAAAACCGTATCTGAGCGTTCGCTATCTCTTTTCGGTGTCCGCGAGACGGGACGCGTATGGAAGTCGAACACGCCCTCCTCGGAGTCGTTGCCCTCCTCCTGCTCGGTGGCCTCGCGACCGCTGCCGTCGGGGCGGTGATGCTCACCGACTTCGGCCAGGACCCCGCCTTCGAGGAGACGTCGATTCGCTCGGTCGAGACGACCGACCCGTACTGCAGCGACCCGCGCACGTCGAACAGTTCCACCCGGAGCCACCCGGTCCCCGGCGGCCGCGTGATGAGCATCAACGACACCATCGCCGTCGACGCCCGCGACTCCTCGGTGTCGGTGCGCCTCCACGAGTTCGGACCGGGACGGTACGTCCTCGCCGTCGACCGCGAGCCGGGCGTGGAGACGGCCGACTGCCACCTCGAGGTCCGGTACAACGTCTCGCTGAACCTCTCGCAACCACAGGATTACACCCTGGTCATCACCCACGATGACCGATTGGTCGGCGGGTACTTCGGCGACGAGAACAGCGGTGGCGGGTTCGGCGTCTCGAGTGCGTCGGCCGCCGGCGGCAGTGCGAGCGGTCGCAGCGAGCCGACGGCCGACGCCCCGGTCGGCACGCCAGCCGGTGACCGGCGATAGGTCCGGCTCGGTGACGTCGCCGGGCTCACCGGTCCGGGCGCTCCGGGCCAGCGCGTCACGAGCGGCGACGGCGGTGCCCTCGCGTTCGGCCGTCCCTACATCCCGCGGACGGCGTCAGTGTGGCTGTCCCTGCTCGACCTGGGGCCGGGCTGCCGTCTTGCTGTCGAGGTTCGACACGCACTGCCTGCAAAAGCGGTAGCCCGACTGGTTGGGAACGCCACAGTGCGGACAGGTCACGCGCTCTGTGCTGTGGTCGTCACTCGTGGTGGGGCGTGGCTCTGCTTGCGCAGCAGTGTCGGCGACGTCGCTGTTCCGCCAGTAGGCGTACAGCATGGTCAGGACGTGGACGCCGACGAGGAGGGCGATCGCCCCGTACAGCCATTCGCTCACCATGATACGTGATAGTACGACGAGCCGACACTTGAGGGTTGTGCCGTGTTATCATGGGCTGCTGTCGGGGGTAGTGTGCCCGCCACTCGGCCGAGCGTTCAAGTACGGGGACGGGACCAGGGCCGCGTATGCTCGACCGCGTACCGGCCGGTGGTCACTGATGGGGGCGCGGACGCTCGTCGCCGTCGCCCGCGCCGACGGCCGGTTCGACTGCCGCTTCGCTCACTGGGGCGTCGACGCCGACCCGGTCGCTCAGTCGCGCCCGCTCGACACCGGGCTGTCCCCCTCACAGGTGTGCGACGCGCTCGACGCGACGGTCGAGACGCTGGTGGTCCTCGATGGGGACATGCGGACGTACTGCGTCTGCTGGCTCGACCCGGCGGTGACCGACCTCGACGACGTCGCACTCGCCAGAACCGACGACGTCGACGCTCTCCGGGACTGGTGGACCGTGGCGAAGAGTCGCGCCTGCGACGCCGTCGCCGCGGGCGTGGCCCCCGAGGTCGCCCGCGCCGGGCTGCTCGCGGCGCTCCGTCGCCGGGCCGACGCCGTCCACGTCGACGACGCGTCCTTTTTACGGGACGACCGCTAACCGCCAGCCGTGACAGCCGACCGGGCCGTCGAGACGCTCTCGTACCCCGCCCCAGCGACGGCGCTGGACCTCGTGGAACGCGGCCTCGAACGCGGCGCGCTGGTGACGCTGTTCGGCACCTGCACCGTCGAGTACGAGGGCCGCGCGGCCAGTTCGCTCGGCCCGGGCGACCGCCACGTGATGCTCAAGCCCGACGGTGCGGCGCTGGTCCACACCGACGAGGGTCAGCAGCCGGTCAACTGGCAGCCGCCGGGGTGTGACCACGCCGTCGCCCTCGCCGACGACGCGCTGGTCGTCACCTCCGACCGGTCGACCCCCGACGAGCACCTCGAGGTGACCTTCGAGACGGTGACCCACGCCGCCGCCTTCGACGGCACCGACCCGGAGGACCTCGCGCTGACCGGGACCGAGGCGGACCTGAAGGACCGCATCCTCGAGGACCCGGCGCTGGTCGAGGCCGGGTTCACGCCGCTCGCGACCGAACGCGAGACGCCGGCGGGAGCCGTCGACATCTACGGCGAGGACGACGCCGGCCGGACCGTCGTCGTCGAACTCAAACGCCGTCGGGTGGGGCCGGACGCCGTCGGCCAGCTCGACCGGTACGTGGGCGCACTCCGCCGGGACTTACACGCCGATACGGACGTCCGTGGCATCCTGGTCGCGCCGTCGGTCACCGACCGCGCGCGACAGCTACTGGCGGAGAAGGGGCTCGAGTTCGTCGCGGTCGAACCCCCCGGTCGGTAGTACGGAGCGACCGAACGACGGTGGCTCAGTCGACCGTGACGTCGGCGACTGTCCTGACGACCGCTTCCGCGACAGAGGGCGGGGGACCTTGCTCGGTGTCGGTCTGGGCTGTCGTCGACTCGTGTTCCGATGTTCGTTCCATGCAGAACGCTACCACCTGACGTATACCACTAACTCACCTCACACGGAACCCGCTCCGCCCGCCGGCCAGTCACTCGACGTCGTCTTTGAGCGCCGCCAGCGTGTTGAGCGCCTCGAGCGGCGTCATCGTCGCCACGTCGGCCTCGCGGAGGGCGGCCTCGACGCTGTCGGCTGCCTCGGTGACCGGGGTTGATTCGGCCCGGGTGTTGTCGTCGCCGGTCGTCGCCGGGTCCGTCCCCGCAGCGTCGTCCAGTAGCGCCCGGGACCGCTCGACGACCGACTGGGGGACGCCGGCCATGCTCGCCACCTCGACGCCGTACGAGGCGGCCGCCGGGCCGGGCGCGAGCTCGTGGTCGAAGACCACCTCGCCTCCCTCTCGGCTCGTCTCGAAGTGCCGGTTGGTCGCGCCGGGCAGGTCCGCGGCCGTGTCGGTCAGGTCGTGGTGGTGGGTCGCAAACAACGTGTACGCCCCCACCTCGTCGTGGAGGTACTCGGTCACTGCGCGGGCGATGGCCAGGCCGTCGGCCGTGGAGGTGCCCCGACCAACCTCGTCGAGCAAGACGAGCGAATCGGCCGTCGCCGCGTCCAGGATGGTCGCCAGTTCGGTCATCTCTATCATGAACGTCGACCGGCCGCCGGCGATGTCGTCGCTGGCCCCGACGCGGGTGAAGATGCGGTCCAGAATCGGGAGGTCGGCCGACTGCGCAGGGACGAAACTCCCGGCCTGGGCCAGCAGGCAGACGAGGGCGACCTGGCGCATGTAGGTCGATTTCCCGCTCATGTTCGGGCCGGTGACGACGGCGAAGAAGGGGTCTTGCGGGTCGTCCCCGTCGGCGCGTGGGCCGCTCCCGAGGTGGGTGTCGTTCGGGACGAACGCGTCCTGCGTGCGCTCGACGACGGGGTGACGGCCCGCGGTGATGTCGATGCCCTCGCTCCCGACCGTCGGCCGGCAGTAGTCGTAGCGGGCGGCCACCTCGGCGAAGGAGACCAGCACGTCGAGCCGAGCGAGCCGGGCGGCGAGCGCCTGCACCCGCTCGGCCTCTGCGGCGACGTCGTCGCGCACCGCACAGAAGATGTCGTACTCCAGGTCGTCGGCGGCCGTCTCGGCCCGCAGAATCTCGTCCTCGCGTTCCTTGAGCGCGGGCGTGTAGTACCGCTCGCTGTTCTTGAGCGTCTGGCGGCGCTGGTAGTCGTCGGGCACCGAATCGAGATTCGCGTCGGTCACCTCGATGTAGTAGCCGTGGACGCTGTTGTGGCCGACCTTCAGCGAATCGATGCCGGTGCGCTCGCGTTCGCTCTCCTCCAGGTCGGCTATCCACTGTTTGCCCGATTGTTCCGTCGAGCGCAGCGCGTCCAGTTCGTCGTCGTACCCCTCGCGGACGACCCCGCCCTCGGTCACTTGCTGTGGGGGGTCCGGGCGGATGGCCGCCTCGACCTCCTCACGCGTCTCGGCCAGCGGGTCCAGCGTCGCCCCCAGGTCCGCGAGCAGTCGGGCGTCGGCCCCGTCCAGAGCGTCGCGCACGTCCGGGACGACGGCGAGCGTCGACGCGAGCGAGCGCAGGTCACGGGCGTTGGCTCGCCCCCGCGAGACCCGCGAGATGAGGCGTTCGAGGTCGTACACCTCCGTCAGCAGGTCGTGGAGGCGCTCGCGGGTCGCCGGGTCGCGCTGGAGTTCCGCGACGGCCCCGTGGCGGGCCTCGATGCGCTGTTCGTCGAGCAGCGGCCGGCGGAGCCAGTCGGTGAGCTTCCGCCGGCCGAGCGCACAGGCAGTCTCGTCCAGCGTCTCGACGAGCGTCAGGTTCTCGTGGCCACTGACCGACCGGCGCTCGAACAGCTCCAGGCTCTCGACGGCGACGGCGTCCAGCAGCATGTACTCGCGGGGGTCGTAGCGCGTGAGGTGGTTGAGGTAGTCGAGCGTCCGCTCGGGGTCGGCATCGGGGTCGACCGGCTCGCCGTCGGGCCCGACCGCCCCGGCGCTCCCGCGGGTGTACTCGGCGTAGGCCAGCAGCGCGCCCGTCGCCCGCAACTCGCTGTCGCCCGAGAGCAACCGGTCGGGCGGGCCGAAGTACCGCTCGACGCGCTCGCCGGCCTGCTCGCGCCCGAAGGCCGTCTCGTCGTACGCGGTCACAAGACAGGCCGGGCCGAAGACGGCGTCCTCGTCGACGTCGACATCGGGGCCGACGATGGCCTCTGCGGGCCCGAAGCGTCGCAGCTCGTCGCCGGCCGCCGTCTCGCTGCCGACGCTGGTCGCGTAACAGTCCCCCGTCGAGACGTCGAGCAGCGCCAGACCGTAGTCCTCGCCGGCGGCCAGCGCGGCGACGTAGTTGTTGTCCGCGCCGGCGAGCAGTTCGGCCTCGGTGAGCGTCCCGGGCGTGACGATGCGGGTCACCGCCCGCTCGACGACGCCGCTGACTGCCTCGGGATCTTCGACCTGGTCGGCGACGGCCACCCGGTAGCCCGCGTCCAGCAGCGTCTCGATGTACGACTCGGCGTTGTCGATGGGGATGCCCGCCATCGGATACTCGCCGGTCGAGTCCGTCCGCTGAGTCAGCGTAATCTCACACAGGCGGGCGACCCGCTCGGCGGCGTCACAGAAGGCCTCGTAGAAGTCTCCGACCTGGAAGAGCACCAGCGACTCGTCGTACTGCCGGCACAGCTCGAAGTACTGTGCCATCATCGGCGTCAGCTCGTCCTCGAGCTCGGCCATCTGCTCGGGCGGGCCAAGCGCTGCGTCCATACGTCACTTCCTGACTGCGGCGGGGAAATACTCCACGGTCGGCCGGGTCACTCCTCGTGCTGGTCGGCGTCGTCCAGTGGGTCTGCCGGCTCGTCGCTGGCCGTCTCACGGTCGGGCTCCGTCGGGCGCTCGTACCGGTACCAGCAGTTCTCGGTCAGGACGAGACAGGCGTTCCGTCGCTCGTCCTCGATGACGCGGTTGTTCGTGTCGATGGCCACGTCGACGAGCCCCTCGAGCGAGTCCACGTCGACGACCGTCGAGCCGACCGCGGTCTCCGGGACCCGTCCGGTGGTGATCCACTCGTCGAACTCGTCACGCTCCGACCGGTAGGCCAGCCACGCTCGCTCCCCTGTCGACACGGACAACGTGCCGCGGCGTTTCCCCACCACGAGGCCAGCGAGTGCCCCGACGGCGAGGACACCGAGCAGCGGCCCGCCGACCGTCCACAGCGGCCCGCGGTCTACCGCGACGCGCACTCGCTCGGTCTGGACCTCCGACTCGGTCACCAACCCGGGGTCCTCGACCCGGTAGGTGCCGCCCTCCGCGACGATGGGGAGCCGATAGGTTCTGGTCGCGTCCACCTGCTGCCCGTTCCGGGTCCCCGTGACCGTCGTCCGAGCGACCAGCGCGACGCCGACGTCGCCGGGCGTCCCGCCCAGTCGTTCGTCGATGCGCTGTGCCCGCTCGATAGCCCCCGTGACGTTCGTCGAGAACGGCGTTCGCGCCCGGTCACCCGGCGTGAGCGACTCGGCCCGGCGCTGGTTCAACCGCTCTTCGACCGACCAGTAGACCGTCCGGTTGCCGTCCCGGTCGGTCGAGACCGACCGCATGACCAGCGAGACGGTCGTGTTGGTGGCGAGTGAGCCCCCATCGCTCGCCGTGTAGCCGTACGTGAAACTCCCGTTCAGCCGCGGCGTCAGCCGAGTGTAGTACACCGAGCGGTTCTCGAGGACCGTTCCCGTCTCGTACACGTCCGTGCCGTTGACGACTGTCGCGCGGTGGTCGAACGCCCCGCTCGATTCCCAGCGCGCGGTCTCCCGCGTCTCCATCGTGCTCCCCGGGTCGACGTGTGCCGCGTACGTGAGATACCCGCCCAGTGCGGCGACGAGAACCACGGCCACGACGACGACCCGGAGGTTGTCGGCCGCCGCTCTCCGGAGCCACCTCCCCCAGCCCATGTTGTGTCCACTACTGGTTGCAGATTGGTAATTATTTGGTTTGCGATACTACCTGACCCGAGTGTAGAGTTGGTGGAGTCTCGACTGCTTCTCCCGGGAGCGCGTCCGGAGGCGGCTCCGCCCGAGGCCGGTGCCGACGAATATCCCGACAGGAACAGCGAGCAGGACGTCGATGACGACGATGGGTGCCCACGGATGGACGTCGTACAGCGCTTCGAGATGGGCTGGCGGGAGGACCGACAGGTACCGGTACTCGGTCACGAACCGCCGATAGTAGCCCGTCTCCGGCGGTGCCGAGAGGGTCAGGGTGGCGTTGACCGTCGTTTGCGACCCCGCTCGTAGTTGGTTCGGGGCGACCGTCGCGCCGTCGCTCGTCTCGAGGAAGACGTCGACCGGGACGAGTCCGGCGTTGTGGACCGAATACTCGACTGTCTCGCTGGTCCCGGCAGCGATGACCCGCGCACCCGGCGAATCGGACTCGGCGCTCACGACGCCCAGTTGCTGTGTCCCGCTCGGTGCCACCATGCCGGCGGTCGCGCCCGCGACGACGAGCGCCATCAGCCCCACGACCACGAGAACCGTGCTCGTCCCGGTCTCGCGCTGTCGCTGCCGCTCGCGGTCCGTCCCGTCCTCGAACAGGCCGAGCAGGACGTACGCGAGCACCGACGCGCCGAACAGCAGGTACGCCAGCCCCTGGACGCCGAGGAGCGACCGGGTCCCGAACGCCGCCGCGAGTCGCGTCTGGACGGCGGTCAGTGCGCCGCCAGTGGTCTCGACGACCGTCCCGAGCTCCGGAATCACCACGACGTCGCCGCCGGCCCGCCACGCGACGGCGACGACCTGTGCGCGCTTGACCGGCGGTTCGTCGCCCTCCTGGTCGGTGAAGGGGTTCGCGTCGCCCTTCGTGACGAACCCCCGGTCCGTCTCACCGACGACGCGATGCGTCGTCAGCCCACCCCCGTTGAGTTCTTCGGCCTCGAAGACGACGACGTCGCCCCGGTCGACCTCACCTGCCACGTCCGCAGGCACGGCCACGAAGCCGTCACCCGGCTCTAGCGTCGGCGACATACTCCCCGTCTCGACGTAGCCGAGGAGAATCGGCTGGCCGAGGACGCTCCCCGCGACGAGCGCGAGGACGGTCAGTGCGACTACTGCCTCCACGCCGACGACGAGCGCGCTCCGAGCGTTCGACCCCATCCCTGAACTGCCACCCAGACATACACTGTATCGTACTGACCTGTAAAAAATCGACAGGGTCTGTTCGGTTACGAACCCGATGTCCGCGACGAGTGTCAGGGTCCCGTCGGGACGTGACTGTACAGACCGACTCCCAGCGAAGCAATGAACCCGAAAGCGGAACTGCTCACTCGGCCTTGATGGTGAGCGTGCCGCCTCCGACGTTGCCGTTACTATCGTTTGGTGACTCGACGACGGCCACGTCGATATTCGCAGTTCCGCCCGACCCCATCGTCGGGTTGCGGACGGCAAAGTAGATGCCCTCGCCGTCGCTCAGGTCGACGTTGGCCACGTCGTTGACCTGCTGGACGTTTCCGCCATCACCCTGAACAGAGGCCGTCAGCGAGTTTGGCCCCTGGTTCGTAATGGTCACGACTCCCAGGACCCGCGTCGCTGCATCTTGATTGAACGCCGAACCGCCGTTGCCGTTGTTCGACGTGCCACCGAGATTGATAGTCAGCTCGCCGTTGTTGTCGGTGACGTACTTGCCGTCACCATCGAGTTTCAGATACGCGGAATTGTCGCCGGTCGTGTCGACCGTAACTGTACGGTCGGCTTCGGCATACGAATACGCACCAGTACCCATTGCAGCGGCCGAGCCGGCCGCGAGCGATCCCGCACCGATGAGGAATTTGCGTCGTTTCATTGTTCTACCTCGCCTGCACGCCCACCCCCACGAGTCGTCCGCGGGTCGGACGTGCTATCTGAGCCCAGTGGCGGCATCCCCGTTGTAGTCATGTCTTTGATAGGACGGGTGGCACTGATTGAACAGACGCATAGAGTCGTTTCTCCGACCACCGCCGGCATCTATCACTGTTATCCGCCGGTCGCGCTCTTGGGACTGGCTGGAAAACAGTGATTGAAACCGCTCAAACTGTTGATTTCTGTAGGTAGCGACAAATCCGACACGTCGTCGCCGGACTCGCTCAACAATCGACGGACGGCCTCGGGATTCGATTGAAGCGTCAATATGTTTAATAGCCTGAAGTTCGACGATTGGAACGTAATCCACATCCTCCACGGTTGTCGTGGAGACGGTACCCACGGGGGTGGGTCGACTTCATGAGCAGGACACAGTCACATCCAGCAGGAGCCGGGGAACAGCAGGGGGACGAGGTGCGAGCCGAGCCGCAGTCGGATTCGGCGTCCGAGACACTTTCCAGAGACGAGGTGTTCGAGACGCTCAGCAATCGGCGGCGGCGGTTCGTCCTGCATCACCTCCAGGACGCCGACGAGTCGGCGCCGCTCTCTGAAATCGCGGAACAGGTCGCCGCGTGGGAGAACGACTCCACCGTGGACGCGGTCTCGTCCAGCGAACGCAAGACCGTCTACACGTCGCTCCAGCAGTTTCACCTCCCGAAGATGGACGAGATCGGCGTGGTCAGCTACGACAGCCGCGAGGGGACGGTGGCGCTCACCGAGGCCGCGACCGACCTCGACATCTACCTCGAAGTCGTCGACAGCTACGACATCCCCTGGAGCTTCTACTACGTCGGACTGAGTGCCATCGGGAGCGTCATGGTCGCGCTCTCGGCCGTCGGGGTCGAACCGTTCGCGGCCGTCCCGTTCAGCGGCTGGACGGTGTTCGTCCTGACCACGCTGACCGTCTCGGCGGTGGCTCACTACCTCCGCACGCGCCGGATGCGACTCGGTTCGGACAGCCAGCCGCCGGAGGTGCGTCAGTGATGCGACGGCGGGCGTTCGGTGCCCTCGCGGTGGCCGTGGCGCTCGCCCTCGTCGTCAGCACTGGCGGCGTCAGTGCCGTCGACGCAGATCGCGACGTGAGCGTCCGCGTGGTCGACGCTGATGAGGCCTACGTCGGTGCGAACGCCTGTCAGCGCCAGCCCAGAACACCGACCACCAGCCAGTCCGAAGCATCGACCAACAGCCAACCCAAAGCACAGACCAACAGAGGCAATCCGGTCGCAGTCCGGCTCACGAACCGGCTGGACGACCCACTCGACGGCGCGACGGTCACCGGACTCGACGACGGACGATTCGTCCCGCGGCAGGACGCTTCGCGACCGTTCGACGGGTTCGTCTGGCCCGGCGAGACGGTCGAGGCGACGGTGACCTTCGAGTCGGCGGTCGACCACCTGCTGGTCCAGACACGCGCAGCCGACGGGCGCCTGACTGCCGAAGTCCGCGTCACGGTCCACTCCCGGTCGCATCCAGACTGCTCGTAGCGGTCGACCGGCGGTCGTCAACGCTTACTGTTGCGATGACGTATATAGCGCATGTCGCGTGCCGAAGCGAACCGACCGGTCACGATCGAATCGCGCGCCGAACTCGACGAGCTGCTCGCCTCGAACCCGCGGGTGCTCGTGATGGTCCGGACCGCCGGCTGTGCCATCTGCAAGTCGATGGACCCCATCATCGACAACGTCGCTCGCGCGACGGACGTGGCGGTGGTTGATTTCAACCCGAAAGCCGACCTCGACGCCGTCGCCGAGTTCGACGTGCGCAGCGTCCCGACCTTCCTGCTGTTCGACGACGGCGACCTGATCGACCGCATGGCCGACGGCTTCGTCCCGACCGAGGACCTGGTCGCGTTCGTCGAGCGCTAGTTCTCGTCCAACCGGACGGTCACGACCGGTACCGGCGAGCGCCGGACGACCGCCTCCGCGACGCTCCCCACCAGGTAGTGGTCCAGCCCGGTCCGGCCGTGGGTCCCCATCACCACGAGGTCGACTGGTTGTTCTTCGACGTAGTCGACGATGACCGACTTGGGGACCCCCTCGCGGCGGACCTGCTCGACTTCGATGTCGTCCGGGAGCGCGTCGACGGTGTCGGCGATCGCGTGGGCCGACCGCTCGCGCTCTGCCTCGAGCCACGCGTCCGTCGAGAGACCGCTCGTCGGGCTCTCGAAGCGATTGCGCGTGTCGACCACCGAGAGGACGTGGACGGTGGCGCCGAAGCGCTCGGCGATGGCCGCGGCGTGTCTCGCTGCGGCTCCGATGCCCTCGCTCCCGTCGGTCGGGAGTAGAATCGTGTCGTACATACGCGGAAAAATCACCGGGTCGGTAATAGGCGTCCCGGCTGCGGACCGTCGACCCGACTCAGCCGCCGAGGTAGAGCTTCGAGACGTCGTCGTTGTCCAGCAGCGCCGAGGCCTCGTCCTCGAAGCGGACGGTCCCCTGGTCCAGGACGTAGCCGCGGTCGGAGATGCCCAGTCCCTTCGTCGCGTTCTGCTCGACCATGAGGATGGCCGTCTCGAGGTCGTTGACCGCCTGGACGTGGCCGAACACCTCGTCGGCGGTGTTCGGTGCCAGGCCGGCCGACGGTTCGTCGATGAGCAACACGTCCGGTTCCATCACCAGTGCGCGGGCGAACGCGAGCACCTGGCGCTGGCCACCGGAGAGGGTCGATGCGTTCGCCGAGCGCTTCTCGTCGAGCAGCGGGAACCGGTCGTACAGACGGTCGATGACGTCTTCGAGGCCGTCTTTCCGGGCGACGCCGCCCATCCGGAGGTTCTCCTCGATGGTGAGGCTCCCGAACACGTTGTCGGTCTGTGGGACGTAGCCGATACCCTCGCGGACGATGTCCTCGGGGGCCATCCCGCCGATTTCGTCGCCGTGGTACGTGACGGTCCCCTCCCACGGGGTCAACATGCCGAAGGCTGTCTTCAGTACGGTGGACTTCCCCGCGCCGTTCGGGCCGATGAGACAGACGATTTCCTCCGGGTTCAGATGGAGCGTCAGGTCGTCGAGCACCTGGACCTCGCCGTAGCCGCTGTCGACGTGCGTCAGTTCGAGGACGGGGGCGTCGCTCATACGTTCCCTCCCAGATAGGCGTCGATGACGCGCTGGTCGGTCTGGACCGCCCTCGGCGGCCCCTCCATGAGGACGTGGCCCTGGTCTAAGACGATGACCGGGTCGGCGAGTTTCATCACGAAGTCCATGTCGTGTTCGATGAGCAAGAACGTGGTGCCCTGCTCGTGGAGTCGCTGGATCTGCTCTGCGAGCTTGTTGCGCAGCGTCGGGTTGACCCCGGCAGCCGGCTCGTCCAGCAAGAGGAGCTCCGGCTCGGCCAGCATCGCCCGGGCCAGCTCGACGAGCTTCATCTGCCCGCCGGAGATCTGGGTCGCCGGCTGGGTCGCGAGGTGGTCGATCTCGAACTCCTCTAAGATGCGCTCGGCCTTCTCCAGGTTGGCCGCCTCGCGCTCGCCGACCGTACCCGGTCGGAAGAACAGGTTCAGGAACGACTCGCCGGGCTGTTCGCGCGGACCGACGAGCATCGCCTCGCGGACGGTCATCCCCTCCAGTTTCCGGGGGGTCTGGAACGTCCGGATGAGGCCGTGGTCTGCCACTTCGTACGGTTCCATCCCCGTCACGTCGACGCCGTTGACCTTGACGCGGCCGCCGTCGGGCTCGTAAAAGCCAGAGATGAGGTTGAACAGCGTCGACTTCCCCGCGCCGTTCGGACCGATGAGGCCCGTGATGGTGCCGCGTTCGACGGCGAACGTCGCGTGGTCGGTCGCGGTCAGCGCGCCGAAGGACTTCTGGAGGTCCTCGACCTCGAGGACGACGTCCTCTTTCAGTTCCGGGTCCGTGGCGCCACGGTCGGCTTCCGCCACCTCGGCGTCACTCATCGTCACCACCTGCCTTGGTCTCTCGGACGCCGGATCTCAGCTTCGAGGGCGGGTCGTTGACCACCTTCGGCCAGATGAGCTCCCGCTGTGGCGGGAGGACGCCCTGTGGCCGGTACCGCATCAGCACCACGATGAGCACACCGATGAGTAGGAAGCGAAGCGGCGCGACGTTCGACGAGATGAAGCTCAGGTCGAACTGGAGCGCGACGACGCCGAGGTCGAGGACGAACCCCGAGAGGCCGCTGAGGAACCGGGTCCCCTCGCGGATGGTGACGATGACGACGCCACCGAACAGCGCTCCGCGGTTCGACCCGCTGCCGCCCAGGATGACCGCCACCCAGACGTAGAAGGTCGTTACCGGATCCAGGTCGCCCGGGCTCACGAACAGGTTCAGGTGCGCGTAGAACACGCCGGCCAGCGCCATGATGACGCTGCCCAGCACGAACGACTGCATCTTGAACCCGTAGGTGTTCTTCCCGAGCGCCCGTGCCAGGTCCTCGTCGGACCGGATGGTCCGGAGGACCCGTCCCCACGGCGAGCGGTGGGCCCGCCGGAGGACGCCGTAACTGATGCCGACGAACGCCATGACGACCACGACGTTCAACAGCGCTCCCCAGAACGGCGTCTCCAAGACGAGCTCGGTCCCCGGGAACGGCCGTATCACCAGCCCTGGCATCTGCTGTGGGAGCGTCGCCAGGACGGGCCATCCCTCGAAGAACGGCGGGATGCCCCGGACGCCGGCGCTCCCGTTGGTGATCTGACGCTCGTTGAGGACGACCAGCCGGACGACCTCCGCGAGACCGAGCGACGCGATAGCGAGGTAGTCCGCGCGCAGTCGTAGCGTCGGGATGCCGATCGCCAGCGCAATGATGGCTGCGACGACGAGCGCCACGAACAGGCCCACGATCGGGAGATACCCGCCCGCGATGGGCGAGGAGTCGGCGCTCATCAGCGACGTTCCGTAGGCACCGATGCCGAAGAACGCGGCCACGCTGAAGTTGATGAGGCCGCTGAACCCCCACTGGGAGTTCAGCCCGAGCGACAGCAGGGCGTACATCCCCGCGATGCCGACGAGGAAGAGGAAGTACGTCGGCGAGAGCGCCCCGGTCAGGAGTCCGGCGAAGAGTAAGACGGCAAAGCCCACGATAGAGGCGACGACGCCGCGCTCGGCCCGCGTGAGGTCCGCCCAGTACCCCTTCGGGTCGGAGAGGACGCCCATCTCAGACCGCCTCCCCGGCGATGCCGTTCGGTCTGACGAGCAACACGGCCACCATGATGACGAACGCGATGGCGTTCGCGTACTCGATGCCGATGACGATGCCGAAGCTGTCGGGCACCAGCGGCAGTATCGCTCCCATATCGGTGAGGAGTCGGATGTCCGAGAGGACGGGCGTCAGCTGGTTGATGACCCCGATGAGGAGTCCCCCGAGCATCGCCCCGTAGACGGAGCCGATGCCGCCGAGGATGACGGCGGCGAAGATGAGCAGGAGGAGGTTGAACCCCATCCGCGGCGACAGCTGGTTGTACAGCCCCAGGAAGACGCCGCCGGACCCGGCGAGGCCGGCGCCGATGATCCACGTCCAGAGCTTGATGCGGTCGGTCCGGATGCCGCTCACGCGGGCGAGGTCGGGGTTGTCCGCCATCGCCCGCATCTTCCGGCCAAGGTCGGTGTACTGGAGCAGCGTGTGCAGGCCCCCGACCAGGACGACGGCCGAGACGACGATTGCCACGTCGTGTTCCGTGACGCGGATGCCGTAGGGCAACAGCGCCTCGATGGGACGCAGGGGCTCGACGTCGAACCGCGTGAAGTCCGCGCCGAAGCCCATCTGGATGACCGCGCGATAGATGAACGCGATACCGATCGAGGTGATGAGCAGCTGGATCGAGCTGGCGTTCATCCCGTCGTAGACGATCTTCTCCGTGAGGACGGCGACGACGGCCGCGGCGACGATACCGACCACGAGCGCGACGAAGAATCCCAGCGGCAGGCTCAGGATGCCGCCGCCGAGCCCGCCGATGGCCCCGAAGGTGACGAACGCGGCGTACGCGCCGACGGTCATGGTGTCCCCGTGAGCGAAGTTCGCGAAGTCCGCGATGCTGTATATCAGCGACAGCCCGATGCTGCCCAGGACGATGATACTGCTGAACACGAGGCCACTGGCGAGTAAGTCAAGGACCATTGCCGGCTTAGGATTCGATGAAGCCGGTGCCGACGTATTCGTGGTCCTGCACTTCCAGAATCTGCAGGAAGCCCTTGGGGTCACCGTTCTCGTCGAAGTCGATGGGACCGCTGACGCCCTGGTAGTCGACGTCGCTGGGGCCGCCGCCGTCGGCGAGAATCTGGCTCGCGGCCTCGAAGGTGGTGACCTTTTCGCCCTCCGGACGGGTCACGTCGCGGACGACTTCCTGGAGCGCTGCGCCGGTGAACTCGTCTGCGGCCTGGATGGACAGCGCCGCGACGACCACGCAGTCGTAGGCGTACGCCGACCATGCCGTGGGCTGTTCGCCGTAGGCCTCCTCGAAGTCCGAGGCGAACTGCTGGTAGTTCTCTTCCTCTACGGGCGCGGAGGGGACGACGATCTTCATGCCGTCGATGCTGCCCTCGGGCGTGTTCGAGATGACGTTGTCCCCGGAGACGGAGTCGGCCCCGTAGAACTGCGCCTCGTACCCGCTGGAGAACGCCTCGTTGACCATCGTGGCGAACTCCGCCTGGTAGGTGATGAAGAGCCAGGCGTCGGCCCCCGAATCGTTCATCTCGGAGATGACGCTGGAGTAGGACTGCTGTTCCTGGTCGTGGGGACTGTTGTAGGCGATGTCGCCCTCCCACGCGTTGACGAAGGCGTCGGTGAGGCTCTGGCCGTAGTCGTTGTTGACGTACGTGACCGCGACCGAGTCGTACCCGTCGTCAGCGATGAGGTTCGACAGCGCGACGGACTGGACGCGACCCGTCGGCGACATCCGGAGCAGGCCCGGGAAGTCGGTGAGGCCGAGCCCCGTCGAGTTCTGGCTGAGCTGGACGACGTCGGTGCCCTGGACGACGCTCTCGTAGATGGCCAGCGAGACGCCCGAACCGACCGCGCCGATGAGGAACGGGACCTCGTCCTGGTTGACGAGCTTCTGGGCCGCCGAGACGCCGCCCTGACTCTCGCTCTCGGAGTCCTCCTCGATGATGGCTAGCTCGCGGTCCTTGATGCCGACGTCGTTGACGGCCTCGAGCGCCAGCTCCTTCCCGCGCTGGTTGCGCTGCCCGAACGCCGACAGCGACCCGGTCAGGGAGTTCACCATACCGATCTCGTAGGGGCCGCTGCTCCCACCGTCACCACCGTCGCCGCCGTCACTGCCGCCATCGCTACCGTCGCTCCCATCGCTCCCGCCGCCGTCGCCCCCATCGCCGCCGTCGCTGCCGCCGTCGCCGCCGTCGTCGGTGGTGCCGATACAGCCGGCCAGGCCGGCGAGCCCGGCCAGCCCCGTTGCTCGAAGTACAGTTCGTCGATCGATAGTCGGCTTTGAATCGTCTTCCATGACTATGTTCCTCATGACACAAGGGTACCCATCAACCGTGCCCCGACCATGGGCGGTCCGACCGCGGCCGAGGGCCAGCAGGCCCTCGAAACACCCGTTCCGTTCAACACTAAACTATCTGGAATATATGGTCGGGGGACGTTATATAGGGCGGTACGCCGAGAGGGATGATATGATACCACCTATCGCGAACAACTTCGTGGCCGGGGAAACGCCGGAGACGGCGATGGCCCACGTCGACGAGTTGAACCAGCGTGGCGTGGCGGGTATCCTGAACCTGCTCGGCGAGCACTACGACGACCGTGCGGATGCAGACGCGGACACACAGGCGTACATCGACCTCGTCGAGGCGCTAGCCGAACGCGACACCGACTCTTGCATCTCGGTCAAGCCGAGCCAGATCGGTCTGGACATCGGCGACGACGTCTTCGAGGAGAACCTGGCTCGCATCGTCGACGCGGCCGACTGCCTGGTCTGGATCGACATGGAGGACCACACGACGACCGACGTCACGCTCGACGCCTACGAGCGTCACGCTCGCGCGACGGACGGCAACGTGGGCGTCTGCCTCCAGGCGAACCTCAAGCGCACCCGGGAAGACCTGGAGCGGCTGGCCGACCTCCCCGGCAAGGTCAGACTCGTCAAGGGGGCCTACGACGAACCGAAGGAGATCGCCTACAAGAAGAAGGCGAAGGTCGACGAGGTGTACAAGGAGTACCTCGAGTACATGTTCGAGCACTTCGAGGGCGGCATCGCGGTCGGCAGCCACGACCCGAAGATGATCGACCACGCCCAGGCCCTCCACGCTGAGCACGGCACGCCCTACGAGATACAGATGCTGATGGGCGTCCGAGAGGACGAACAGACCCGGCTCGCGGCCGACGTCGACGTCTACCAGTACATCCCGTACGGCGAGAAGTGGTTCTCGTACTTCTACCGGCGCGTCCGCGAGCAGAAGTCCAACGCGCTGTTCGCGCTCCGTGCTGTCGTCGGTGTCTAGGGGTCCAGCAGTTTCGCTTCCGCCTTCCGCAGGTGCTCTAGCAGCGTCGTCTTCGAGACGTCGAGGTCGGCCGCCAGCTCGCGCGTCGACGTCTCGCGGGGCCACTC
The DNA here is from genome assembly GCF_029338275.1 of Haloarcula ordinaria. Taxonomy (NCBI): domain Archaea; kingdom Methanobacteriati; phylum Methanobacteriota; class Halobacteria; order Halobacteriales; family Haloarculaceae; genus Haloarcula; species Haloarcula ordinaria. The sequence continues at coordinate 1,232,173 of NZ_CP119789.1, forward strand.
GTAGTAGCCCGACTCGCGGGCGTGCTCGAAGACGTCCCGCTGGGCCGCGGTGAGCGAGTCGAGGCGGTTCTCGCGGGCCGACGACGGCGAGTCCGAGGTGGTTATCGACGCGACGTTCACGTCGGCGCCCGAATCCGACTCGACGTCTTCGAGCGCCGGTTCGATGTTCGTGCGCTCGCCGGCGAAACAGACCTGCCACTCCTCACGGCCGTCCTCGATGCGCACCGGGGCGCTGTGGACGAACCCGTGTTCGAGCAGGGTGGGACAGACCATGTCGGCCGGGTCGTACTCGAGGAAGAACTCGCGGACGACGTTCCCGGGCGCGTTGCGCTGCCGACCGAAACGCTCCTGGAGTTCCTGGAGCTCCCCCGCCCGACTGGACTCGCTGATGGTGCCCAGCAGCTGTTCGACCTCTGCCTCGGAGTCCCCGAAGGCAGTGAACAACCCGTTTACAGACGATGTCCCCTGGTCGCTGGTCGCAGGGGAGTGATAGACGGCGTGTGCCAGAACGCCACCGCGTACCTGCTCGGTCGCTTCGATCGCCCAGCAGTTCGGATGCCAGAGGTCCAGCGTGAGCCGCGTCCCGGACACCGGGTTTTCCACACTCATAGATATTGTATCTCCTATACGTGTTTGTACGTGACGGTTTCACAAACCCCGACCGACCATGGTCGGGTCCGGGCACCCTCTCGACGCTCGACCCCGTTTTCGGTCGACCCGTCCATGGTCGGACGGGGCTATTGGCTCTCTGGTTTGGTATGAGTAGCCAATGGCAGCGACCTATCAGCACTACATCGACGGCGAATGGACTGACGGCTCGGGCACAGAGACCTTCACGAGCGAGAACCCCGCGACGGGCGAGACGCTCGGGGAGTTCCAGCGGGGAACCCCCGAGGACGTCGACCGCGCGGTCGCGGCGGCCGAGGACGCCTACGAGGAGTGGCGCGAGCTCTCGCGTATCGACCGCGCCGAGTACCTCTGGGACGTCTATCACGAACTGAAGTCGAACGTCGACGAGTACGGCGAAATCGTCACCCGCGAGTGTGGCAAAGAGATCAGCGAGGGGCGTGCCGACGTCGTCGAGGCCGCGCACATGGTCGAGTGGGCCGCCGGCGATGCTCGCCACCCGAGCGGCGACATCATCCCCTCCGAAATCGGGTCGAAAGACGCCTACATGCGCCGCAAGCCCCGCGGCGTCGTCGGCTGCATCACGCCCTGGAACTTCCCCATCGCCATCCCCTACTGGCACATGGCCGTCGCGCTGGTCGAGGGCAACACCGTCGTGTTCAAGCCCGCCGAGCAGACGCCGAAGTGCGCCGACGTCATCGCACAGCTGTTCGCCGACGCGGGCCTCCCCGACGGCGTGTTCAACATGGTCCACGGCTTCGGGGACGCCGGCAACGCCATCGTCGAGTCCGAGCCGGTCGAGACGGTCCTGTTCACCGGCTCCGCCGAGGTCGGCCACAAGATCGCCGACGCCGTGGGCGGCGTCTCCGGCAAGCGCGCCGCCTGTGAGATGGGCGGGAAGAACGCCATCGTCATCACCGAGGAAGCGGACATGGACACCGCCGTCCACTCGGCAGTGATGTCCTCGTTCAAGACCACTGGCCAGCGCTGTGTCTCCTCCGAGCGCCTCATCGTCCACACGGACGTCTACGAGGAATTCAAGGAGCGGTTCGTCGACATCGCCTCGAAGGTCGCCGTGGGCGACCCGCTCTCCGAGGACACCTTCATGGGCCCGCTCATCGAGGACGAGCACCGGGACAAGGTCTCCCGGTACAACGAACTCGCCCGAGACGAAGGCGTCGACGTCCTCGTCGACCGCACTGAGCTCGACGCCGAGGAGGTTCCCGACGGCCACGAGGCCGGCCACTGGATCGGCCCGTTCGTCTACGAGGCCGACCCCGACGAACCGCTCCGCTGTACGCACGAGGAGGTCTTCGGGCCCCACGTCGCGCTCATGGAGTACGACGGCGACATCGAACGCGCCGTGGCGATACAGAACGACACGGACTACGGGCTGGCCGGCGCCATCGTCTCCGAGGACTACCGCCAGATAAACTACTACCGCGACCACGCCGAACTCGGCCTCGCGTACGGCAACCTCCCCTGCATCGGCGCGGAGGTCCAGCTGCCCTTCGGCGGCGTCAAGAAGTCCGGGAACGGCTACCCCTCGGCCCGCGAAATCATCGAAGCGGTCACCGACCGCACGGCCTGGACGCTCAACAACTCGAAGGACATCCAGATGGCACAGGGCCTCTCCGCGGACATCATCACGAGCGACGATGACTGATACCGCACGCCCGGGTGGCCTGTCGGCTCGCTGTCCGGCCTGTAGCGGCCGGCTGACGGGGCAGCTCGGGCTGGAGCGGTGCGATATCTGCTGCTGGAGCCCGCGTCGGGGCGCGGACTGAGCGGCTGCTGGCGGCATTTTTTACTGTCGATAGGGAGTGTATCTCAGACTGCGCCCGACGCCATCAGGAACAGCGCGACCGAGATGACTGCAAAGAGGACGCCGACGCCTTTCTTGATGAGCGAGGTGTCCAGGTTCGCCGAGACGTACGGGGCAATCTGTCCGCCGGTGACCGTCGCCGGAACCGTCCAGACGACCATGTTCCACGGGGTCGAGGCGAGGTCGATGTTGTGCGCGCCGGGGACGAGGCCGCCGCCGAAGACGTGGACCAGCGATGCGAGGACGGCCGTCAGCGCGACGACGATGTGGTTGCTGCCGATGGCCACCCGGACGGGGACGTTCGTCCGCAGCATCGAGATGATGCCGAGTTCCCCGATGCCGAAGCCGGCCAGCCCCTGGAAGACACCACCGATGCTGTAGTTGGCGAACCGCTCGAGGTAGCCGCCGTGGGAGTAGGTGTAGTCGTTGCCGTCGCGGTCGATGCGGGTGACCGTCCCGTCGTCGTCTTTCTCGACGCCCGCCGGACCGAGTTTGTCGTCGTCGTCGGGGAGGTCGGCGTCGCCGCCGTCGGTCGCCGCGCCGGCCTCCGCCTCGTCACCGGCGGCGCCCGGGTCCTCGTGGCCGAGGTCGGCCTTGAACAGCAGGTAGGAGGCGGCCATGAGCGCCATCCCCAGCATCGCGTGGAAGACCGGGGCCGGGATGATAAAGGAGAGCAGCGCCCCGGCGACCACGAACGGGACGGCGCCGGCGACGAGACTCAGTGCCAGTCGGCGGTCGACCAGTCCGTACTGGATGAACGCGAGCGCGGAACTCGAGAGGCCGAACGACTCGCTGATGAGGCCGACTTTCACGAGCGTCTCCGGCGTCAGCGTCTCCCCGGCGATGACCGGGAAGACGAAGATGAGGAAGGGCACGAACAGCGCCGACCCGCTGATACCGACGGTGTTGACGATGGTCGCGCCGGTGATGAACGCCAGGAACAGCCACCAGTACCGGACCCAGTACGCCGTCCCCGCACCCTCCGGGGTCGGGGCGAAGAAGTACACGCCGACCACGAAGGCGAGCGGCGCGAGGAACACGAAGACGTGCTGATACTTCAGAAAGGTCTTCTGGATGCTACTGGACGAAGCAGAACTGGTCATTGAGGCTTGAGCCAGGTGTTGGGAATAATAGTATAAGTGCATTGTTGTCTGAATGTATCCCGTCCCAACGTTCGTGAACGTCTCTCGCCGACCGTGTGTTCGCGTGTCTGGGGGGTCCCTAGAACAATTCCCGGTGCGATTGAATCCCTAATATTTATTGTAACACCTGTGGTACCATATGTCGTAATGAGTTTTCCCGAGGGACCCACGGAGGCAGTCGAGCAGTCCGCGCACGACGACGACCCGATCGACCCTGCCCCGACGGACGACCCCCGCGGAGGACTCTTCGGCGCGATTCGCGACCACGTCGAGCACTGGGCCGGCCGCTACGTCGAGATGCGCGTCGAGGCACGAACCGGCCGTCGGGACTGAGACGGGTCGCCGCGGTTCTCTGCGTTTTCCACCCGTAGCGGTCGCTGTCTGTACGATGAGACGACGACGTCACACGGTCACCGACCCCTCGTTTCCGACCACTGACGGGACCCGTCTCGCTGTCCGCTATCGTCAGGTTCCCTCGACGAGCCGTTCGAGGTGCTCTGGCGGGACCGCGCCGCGGGCGGCGTACCCGTCGTACGCGAACGTCGGGACGCCGGTGACGCCCTGCTGTTGGGCGGCGCTGAACTGCTCGCGGACCTCGGCCCGGAGCGCGTCGTCGTCCAGCGCCGACCGGATCTCGTCGCCATCGACGCCCGCCTCGGTCGCGAGGTCTACGAGGAGGTCCATCGCCCCGATGTCTGCGCCGTCCTGCCACAGCGCGTCGAAGACGGCGCGGTCGAACGCGAGCCACGTCTCGTAGTCGTAGTGCTCGGCGACGTAGTAGGAGGCCACCTGTGCGGGCAGCGAGTCTATATCGGTGGCGATGTCCAGCGTCATCTCCACGCCGTACTTCTCCTGGAGCTGCCTGACGTTCTGTTTGGCCTGCTCGTAGTAGTCCTCGCCTTTGCCGTCGTCGACGGAGTGGTCGATGGTGCCGTCCGGGTTACGTTTCTGGCTGCGCAGGTCGAACGGCCGCCAGTCGATCTCGAGTGGTTCCTCGCGCTGCTCCTGGTACTGCCGGAGCGACTCGCGACCCAGGTAACAGAACGGACAGACGTAGTCCGAGTACACCGTGATGGACTCTCCTGTGTCCTCTGTGCTCATACGTCGACCTGGACCCGCTCGGGCGTAAAGGGTGCGTTCCGGTCCCGGTAGCCGGCGGCCGGCGACGTCTCCGGGAACACTTTGATATGCGGGGTGGGCGAAGCCGAAGTAATGACTCTGGAGAACCTGTCACCGCCGGACACGCTCGGGCGGGTGACCGCGGCATGACGCCGTTCGACTCGGGAAGCACCATCGACGAGATACTCGCGACCATCGCCGACACGTCCTCGGACGTCCGCGAGGGCCTCGTCGAGGACCGCACCGTCTCCGCCGAGACCAACCCCAGCGGCGAGACGCAGATGGCCGCCGACATCCGCGCCGACGAGCTGTTCGAGGACGCCGTCCTCGCCAACGACGACGTGGGAACGTACGCCAGCGAGGAACGCGCGGACCCGATCGACGGTGGCGACGGGGCGTACCACGTCGCGATGGACCCGCTCGACGGCTCGTCGAACCTGCGGTCGAACAACGCCATGGGTACCATCTTCGGCGTCTACACGGAGCGTCCGCCGGCCTCCGGGCGCGACCTCGTGGCCTCCGGCTTCGTCCTCTATGGCCCCATCACGACGATGATCGTCGCCCGCGACGACGAGGTCACGGACTACCTCCTCGAGAAAGAGAACCCACAGGTGCTCGCCGAGGACGTGACCCTCCCCGATGACCCCACCGTCTTCGGCTTCGGCGGCGACGTCCCCAACTGGCCCGAGGACTTCCTCGACTTTGCCCGCGAGATCGAACAGGAGCTCAAACTCCGCTACGGCGGGGCGATGATCGCCGACATCAACCAGCTGCTCACCTACGGCGGCATCTTCGCGTACCCCGGGCTGAAGGAGAAACCCGAGGGGAAACTCCGCCTGCAGTTCGAGGGCAACCCCATCGCCCACGTCTTCGAGGCCGCGGGCGGGGCGTCCTCGACTGGCGACGGCTCCATCCTCGACACCGAAGCCGAGTCGCTGCATCAGCGCGCGCCGATGCACGTCGGCAACGCCGAACTCATCGAGCGCCTCGAAGCGGCGCTCGACTGAGCGCTAGTCCTCGACCGACTCCAGTAGCCGCGTCGCCCGCTCGACCAGCGTCCCGGCGTCCGTCGCGAGCAGCGTCGCACTCGCCTCGACGCCGAAGTCGCCCCGGCCGACGACGGCGATGGGCGTCCTCTCGCTGGCGTCGAACGCCTCGCCGACACCCCAGTCGGTCGTTTCGCCGGGGTCGACGTCGTCGGGTCGCTCTCCGGGGTCGAAGGCTGGCACCGACCCGGCCAGGTCGGTCAGCGCGTCCTCGACGGTGTCGTCGAGCCGGCAGTTGACCGCGAAGCGCAGCGCCGGGTCGTGCTCGCGGGCGGCCAGCAGGACGCGTGCCACGGTGGTCGACGCCCCGAAGCGCACGCCGCGGTTCGGCCGCACCCCCGAGAGCGTGCGGGTGATACGGCCCTCGACAGCGGCAGTCTCGTCGGGCGTCTCGGCATAGGGCGTCGCCCCGACGACGGTCATCCCCACCTCGGGGACCAGGCGGGAGACGTCGCGCTCGACGAGCGTCTCGACGGCGTGTTCGACGGCCTCGCTCGTCTCGTAGCGGGCGGCCTCGTTCCGCGTCTCGACGAGGTGGTGGACCGCGCCGGGGCCCTCGCCCACGTCGAGGTTGTACCGGACGGCCCGCGAGAGCAGGTCGATGCCCGACGCGACGGCGTCTGACCGGTCGTCGCCGTGAGCCAGTCGGGTCGCGATGGCCGACGAGAGCGTACAGCCTGACCCGTGGGTCGCTTGGGTGTCGACCCGGTCGTGCCGGAACGTCGTCACCGACCCCGGGGTGACCAGCGTGTCGACCACTTCGTCGCCGGGGACGTGCCCGCCCTTGACCAGCGCGGCGTCGGCCCCCATCTCGACCAGGTCCTGGCCCGCCGCCTCAGCCGCATCGGGGTCGGCGACGTCGCGGCCGGTGAGCACCTCTGCCTCGTCGGCGTTGGGCGTGACCACCGACGATTTCGCGATGAGGCGCTCGTAGGCGTTCTCGGCTTCGGATTCGAGCAGTCGGTCCCCGGAGGTAGCGACCATCACCGGGTCGACGACGAGGTTCGGGAGATCGTCGGCGTACTTGACGACGAGGTCGATTACCTCGCTCGTCGCGAGCATCCCCGTCTTGACCGCCGCGAGGTCGAAGTCCTCGCGGACGGCCCGGATCTGTGCCTCGATGTCCTCGATAGGGAGCAGGTGCTGGCCCTGCACGCCGGTGGTGTTCTGTGCGGTGACGCTCGTGATGGCACTGGTGCCGAACCCCTCGCCGGCCTCGATGGTCTTGAGGTCGGCCTGGATGCCGGCACCGCCGCCCGAGTCGCTCCCGGCGACGGTCAGCACGACCGGCGGGGAGACGGGTGCGTCTGCTCGCTGCATACCGGGTGGGTGGGTCGGTGCCCTCAAAGCGATGATGGTCTCCGTACGGATATGGAGACAGACGCCTGTCCTAGTATGCTAATAATACTTGATACTACATTCGAGAAAAGTTTATGTGCGTGAATCTCGCAAAACCGATGTACGACAATGGAACCGGCATCGAACCATTCCGACGAGGCAGACGAACGGTACGGTAGCTTCACGACCGGCGGCGGCGACGTCGTCGTCTACGACACGGACAACCCCGAAGCGTGGCTCCAGTCCGACTATGCGGTAGAGGTCGGCACCTCGTCGGGACGAACAAGCGCGTAAGTAGCTCCTCCTCAGCAGTTCGGCTTCTAACCGACTCGATAGTCGACCGAGCGACGGTCGCGGTCAGTCCTCCGCCTCGAGTTTCCCCATGTACTCCTCGAAGGTCCCCCAGAAGGGGTCGACGCCGGGATGGGGAGTCGGGTCACCGTCCACCACGAGTCCCGAGCCCTCGGTGACCTCGCCCACGTCCGCGGCCGGAATCCCCTCGTCGTCGAGTGCGTCCAGCACGTCGTCGACGCCGTCGGGGGCCACCGACAGCAGGAGCGTGCCCTCGCTGATGGAGACCCACGGGTCGATGTCGAAGAAGTCACACGCGTCCAGGACGCCGGGCTGAATCGGCACGCGGTCGGTCTCCAGCTCGATGCCGACGCCCGCCGCGCGGGCCATCTCGTAGAGGCCGCCGAAGATACCGCACTCGGTGGCGTCGTGCATCGCGGTCACCGGCCCGGCGGCCGCCGCGACCAGGGCGTCGCGCACCGGACTCATGTCGTAGAAGCGGTCCTTCGCGTCCTGAATCGTCCCCGGGTCAAGTGCCCCGTCCATCAGGGATTCGAACTGGATGGAGAGGAGGCCGGTCGCCTCGATGGCCGGCCCCTTCGTTACGACGACGCGGTCGCCGACCTGTGCGCCGTCCGGGCGCACGAGCCGGTCGTACTCGCCGACGGAGACGGCTGTCGCGCCGCCGACCATCGGGTAGTTACACCCGGCGTACCGCGCGGTGTGGCCGGTGACGACCGAGACGTCCAGCTCGCGGGCCTCCTCGTCGAACGTCTCCCAGACGGTACTGAACTGCTCGTCGGTGATCTCCGGCGGGAGGTTGAAGTCGATGGAGAGATGCGTCGGCGGCAGCCCGGAGACGGCCACGTCGCTCATCAGGATGTGGAACGCGAACCAGGCGGCCCGCTCGAACCCGACCGAGGGCATCACGAACACGGGGTCGGTCGCCATCGCGACGGCCTTCCCCCCGACGTCCACGACCCCGAAGTCGACGCCGTGCTGTGGTCCGAGGGTCACGTCGTCCCGGTCGGCGCCCAGGTTCGGGTAGATGTACTCGTCGAAGAACTCGCGGTCGACTTTGCCGAGGTCTGCCATACTCGGTGGTATTTCGCGGTGGTACTAATCAGTGGCTATCTCCGGGCTGGCCGACCAGTCCCGACCGGCTACCGACGCCGGCGTGCCAGGAGCGCGGCGAGGAGGACGGCCAGCGCTGCTATCCCCACGGTGAACCCGGGACCGCTGAGGCCGGTCGTTTGTTCGGTCGTCTCCGTCGTCGGGCGTTCGGTCGGCGTTTCCGTCCGGGTCGGCGTCGCGGCGGGCGTGACCGAAATCCGGACCGCCCTGGCCTCGCCGGCCGAGAGCAACACTTCGCCGGACTCCGGAAGCAGCACGCCCGTCGAGACCTGCGTCTTGTTCTGTGGCGGGAGGTAGACCCGCTGTTCGTCGACCGACTGGAAGTCCCTGGTGAACACCACCAGCACTTCCCCTGGTATCTCGGCGTCGTTGACGACGGAGGCGGTGACGACGACGACGTCGCCCTGGTCGGCCGTCGCTGCACTGACGTCGATGCGCTCGACGCGGGCCCGCGCCGGGCGCTCGACGAGGACGGTCACGTTGTCACCGTCGACGCTCACCTGGTACCGGCCCGGGGTGACAAAGCGGTGGGAGAGCGGGACGAGTACCTCCTCGCTCGGTTCGATGCGCCCGCGTTCGACCGACACCTCGGTGCCGTTTATCGCGAGCGTCGCGTTGTAGCGCCCCTCCGTCCCGCCGGCGTTGCTGACGACGGCGTCGACCGTGAGCGTCTCCCCGGTGGCCAGCCGAATGGGCTCCGTCCCGTCGAGGACCGTATCGCGGTACCGGCCGCTCACCTCGTACCCTGCCACCCCTTCTGTCGACGGGAGGCCGTAGCCGATTCGGGCCGGGAGCTGCCCGAAGACGACGCCGTGGCGGGTCTGGTTCCACATCGTCAGGTCAGTCCGCTCCTCGGTCAGCCTGACGGCCGTCGACCGGACCGACTCGTTGCCGGCGCGCTCGACGGCCGCGAGGAACTCGTCCTGGGTCACCGTCCCCTCGACGCCGTTCAGCAGCCGGAACGTGTCCTGCAGCGTTCGCTCGCTCTCGCTCGCCACGCGGATTCGCTCGTCGATGCGCCCTGCGGCCAGCGGGCCCCGGTAGTAGTTGGCGTTGCGCTCCCAGGTCGTCGGGTCGGACAGGACGACGTCATCGTACTCGCTTCGCTCGCCTTCTGCGAGCCGGTTCTCGAACGCCGAGAAGTTGATCCGGTCCTGTTCGAGCGTCAGGAAGGCGGCGTAGTACACCGCGCTCCCCTCGGTGAACCAGCGGCTCTCGGCGGTCGCCCGGAACCGCTGTCTGGAGTGGACGTACTCGTGGACCCAGACGTTCTCGGCCGTGTCGAGTCGCTCCCGGTCCTGGACCCACAGGTCCGAATCGCCGACCTGGAGACCGCGCACGGCCCACTCGACGTCGCCGGTCGGGGCCGCGACGGCGAACACCGACTCGTCCCGGTCGCCGACCCGGAGCGCGTCGGAGGCGTTGACCATCGAGTCGAGGACGGCCGACGGCTCCGCCGCCAGCGACGATTCGGCGGGCACGACCAGGCGGAAGGTCTGCCCGTGGGCGGTCCGGTTGACGGTCTCTTGCTCGCCGAGGTAGACCAGGTCGTCACCGGCCGCGCCGGGGCCCTGGGTCGTCACGTTGCGCTCGAACCCCATCGGCTCGCTGCCGGTGTACCGCCATCGTGTGGGCGTCCGCGAGCGCTGAAACAGGGCCCAGTCGCCGGCGTCGACGCTGATGTACTGGCCGCTGTCGGCCTCGGGCCCGGTCGTCTCGAGTGTCTCGTCCGGGTCGATCCGGTATTCGATGGTGGCCGTGGTGCTGGTCTCGTCCCACTCGAAGGCGGTCTCGTTGACCCGGTCGAACCCGTCGGTGCCGACCACCGTCGCGCCCGCGGGAACCTCCGTCTCGAGGCTGACCACCCGGTCGGGGATTGCGTAGGTCAGCGTCACTCGCACCTCGCCGGGCTGGCCCGGCGTCAGCGCGTAGGCCTGGGTCTGGCGGATGGTGTCGCCGTTGGTGACCTGGGCGGCGCTCGCACTCGTCCCGTACTGCGTTCGCTGGCTCACCGACCCGCTCGCCACACCGACGAACGGCGTGATTGCGGCGACGAGGAGGACGACCGCTAGTGCGACGACCACGCCCCGGCGGGCCCCGTGCATATTCTCTGCTTATTCGGCCCCGAGTCAAATAACTGCCCGGTTACGCAGGTGCGTCGAGCCGCGCCTCGATGTCGTCGAATATCTCGGCGACGAGCCCTCGAATCTCCTCGCGAATCTCGCGCACCGCGTCTGCGTCCTGTCCGTCCGGGTCCTCAAGTGCCCAGTCACGGACCTCGACGTCGGCGTCGAGTTCCAGGGTCGAACAGCCCATCGTGGCGACGAGGTCACACTCGTTGAGCTCCTCGTCGGTCACCTCGCGCGGGACGCGGTCGGAGAGGTCGATGTCGAGTTCCCCCATGATGTCGACGACCTCCGGGTGGACGTGGTCTGCGGGGTGGGTACCGCCGGTGACGACCTCGACGCTGTCTTCGAGGCCGCGCTCGGCCACCTCCCGCTCGGCGAAGGCGGTCGACATCTGTGAGCGGCCGGCGTTCTGTACGCAGACGAAGGCGACGCGGAATGTGTCGGTCATAGTTGTTCGTGCGGGTGGCCCCACGATACAACCCGGTTGTCGGACCGGACATATGGTGATTTCGGTGCGCTCCGGTCTCTATACTGCTATTGAGCGCTCAATACCCCATCTCGAACCGGCCGGCTCATCAGGGACTACCCGCTCCCGCAACCCTTACGCCGGGGACACTCACAGAAGAGGGTATGACCGAGGCGACGGGCATCGTCGGGGAGTTCCTCACGCTCAAGGAGGGGACCGACGCCGACCTGCTGGCGATGCAGTGTGGCGACTTCTACGAGTTCTTCGGCGAGGACGCCGAACGGGTCGCCGACGAACTCGACCTGAAGGTGAGCCAGAAGTCCTCCCACGGGTCGTCGTACCCGATGGCGGGCGTCCCCGTCGCCGACCTCACGCCGTACGTCTCCGCGCTGGTCGAGCGGGGGTATCGCGTTGCCGTCGCCGACCAGCACGAGACCGCCGACGGGCACGCCCGCGAGATAACGCGGGTCGTCACGCCCGGGACGCACCTGGAGACGGGCGATGCCGCCGCCCAGTACCTCGCGGCGGTCGTCCGCCACCGCGAGGGCGAGGCGGACACCTACGGACTGGCCGTCGCCGACGTGACGACCGGACAGTTCCAGGTCACGCAACTCGACGGAGCCACGGCCGGTGAGGTGCTCTCGGAGCTGTACACGTTCGACCCCGCAGAGGTACTCCCGGGGCCGGACCTGCGGGCCGACGACGACTTCCTCGACCAGCTTCGCGAGCGGACCGACGCGGCGCTGACGCTGCACGCCACGGAGTCCTTCGCCCCCGGGCGAGCACGCCACCGCGTGCGCCAGCAGTTCGGCGCCGAGACGCTCTCGAGCGTCGGCATCGCCGACGACGACGCGGCTATCGCCGCTGCCGGGGCCGTCCTCTCGTACGTCGAGGAGACCGGCGTCGGCACGTTGGCCGCGGTGACACGCCTGCAGGCCTACGGCGCCCGCGAGCACGTCGACCTGGACGCGACGACCCAGCGGAACCTCGAGCTCACCGAGACGATGCAGGGAGACACGTCGGGGTCGCTGTTCGACACTATCGACCACACGGTCACCGCGGCCGGTCGCCGGCTCCTCACGGAGTGGATTCAGCGCCCGCGACGCGACCGCGGCGAGATTCGTCGCCGGCAGTCCTCGGTCGCCGCGTTCTCCCGGGCTGCGATGGCCCGCGAGGCCATCCGCGAGACGCTCTCCGACGCCTACGACCTCGAACGACTGGGCGCTCGCGCCATCTCGGGGAGCGCGGACGCCCGCGACCTCCGGGCGGTGCAGGAGACGCTGGCGTTGCTTCCCGCGGTGGCCGACGCCGTCGCCGAGACCGAGCGGCTGGCGGAGTCGCCTATCGCCGACGCGCTCGCAGGTGCGGACCGCGACGCCGCCGAGTCTCTCGCCGACGAACTGGACGCCGCGCTCGTCGAGGACCCGCCGGGAACCGTCACCCAGGGCGGCCTCTTCCGTCGGGGCTACGACGACGACCTCGACGAACTCGCCGAGGAACACGAGGCAGCCCTGGAGTGGCTCGACACCCTCCCCGAGCGCGAGAAATCACGGACCGGCATCACGCACCTCTCGGTCGACCGGAACAAGACCGACGGCTACTACATCCAGGTCGGCCGGAGCGAGACCGAAGACGTGCCCGACGAGTACGAGGAGATAAAGACGCTCAAGAACTCGAAGCGGTACACCATCCCGGAACTTGACGAGCGCGAACGGGATGTCCTCCGCTTAGAGGAGCGCCGGCACGACATGGAGTACGACCTCTTCGAAGCGTTACGCGACCGGGTCGCAGCGCAGGCGTCGCTCCTGCAGGATGTCGGGCGCGCGCTCGCCGAGGTGGACGCGCTGGCCTCGCTCGCGGTCCACGCCGTGGAGAACGACTGGACTCGGCCCGACGTGGTCGAGGGGCGAGAACTCACCATCGAGGCCGGCCGCCACCCGGTCGTCGAGCAGACCACCGAGTTCGTCCCGAACGACCTCGCGATGGACGACCAGCGGCAGTTCCTGGTGGTCACGGGCCCGAACATGAGCGGGAAGTCGACGTACATGCGCCAGACGGCGCTCATCACGCTGCTCGCCCAGGTCGGGAGTTTCGTCCCGGCACGGTCGGCCCGCGTCGGCGTGGTCGACGGCATCTACACCCGCGTCGGCGCGCTGGACGAGCTCGCACAGGGCCGCTCGACGTTCATGGTCGAGATGCAGGAGCTCTCGAATATCCTCCATTCGGCGACCGAGGACTCGCTGGTCATCTTAGACGAGGTCGGCCGAGGAACTGCTACCTTCGACGGTATCTCCATCGCCTGGGCGGCCACGGAGTATCTCCACAACGAGGTGCGCGCGAAGACGCTCTTCGCCACGCACTACCACGAACTGACGACGCTCGCCGACCACCTGGAGCGCGTCGAGAACGTCCACGTCGCGGCCGACGAGACGGACGGGGACGTCACCTTCCTCCGGACCGTACGCGACGGCCCCACCGACCGCTCCTATGGCATCCACGTCGCCGACCTCGCGGGTGTCCCCGGCCCGGTCGTCGAGCGCTCACAGGAGGTACTGGACCGGTTGCGCGAGGAGAAAGCGATAGAAGCCAGGGGCAGCGGTGGTGGCGGCACCACCCAGGCCGTCTTCGACCTCTCGTCGGGGACGTTCGGCGGCGGCGGGGACTCGCCGACGAGCGCGGACGGCGGGTCGGCGGCGGGGACGGAGCCGACGCTTTCCGACCGGTTCGGTCCCGACGCCGAAGCCGTCCTGCGCGCGCTCTCGGACCTGGACGTCAACGAGACGCCGCCGGTCGAGCTGATGGCGACGGTCCAGCAGTGGCAGGCAGACCTCGAGGAGGACTGACTGCGCCCGCCGGTCACGACCGCGATAGTTCCTGGCGCAGGAGGCCGCTCCCCCCGACCAGGAACACGAGGCCGCCACCGCCGTACAGGAGCCACTGCCGGGCGTTCAGCGGCGGGCCGTCCATCGCGTCGAGCCGGCCCCGACGGTACTCTGCGAAGGTCGTGTTCTCGCACCGGCGGACGTGGGTCTCGTTCAGTGCCACCCGTTCCTGGCCGAGGCCTGCGTCGGTGAGACGCGACTGGTTCGCCAGGTCGGCACAGCCGGCCTGGAACGTCGCGTATTCCGCCCGGGTGACCGTCGTCGTCACCTCGACGTACGCCAGCCCGCCGAGGATGCTCGCCCCGATGACTGCGACGCCGAGCGCGACCGCGAGCGACCCCCAGTCCCGGTCCTCGCCGGCTCGCTGGTTCGACCCGGGCATCGTTCACTTGCGACTGGTCGGGCCGTCGCTCACCGTTCTCCGCCCGGGCCGAACTCCACGTCCCGCGACTCCGTGTCCCGAAGCTCCTCGTCGACCGACTCGCGCTCGGCGTCGAACTCGGACTCGGGCACCTCGGCGTCGAACTCGGACTCGGGCACCTCGTCGTCGAAGAACCCGAATCTCTCGTCGTCCCGCAGGAGGTAGTCGTTCTCCAGCATCTCCGAGACCATCCGGCCAAGCGAGTCCAGCTCGAGCTCGATCTCGTCGACGTCGCCGACCTCGAGGTCGCGCCGGACCGCCTCGGGGAGCGTCGGCGCCTGATAGCCGACCTCGTCGGTCGTCGGGTCCCAGTAGAAGTCGAACTCGTCGACCAGCTCGTGCTCGGTCACGAGCTCGAAATCGGCCACCAACAGCCCGGTCTGTGTCGTCCACTCCTCGAAGGCGTCGTGCCAGGCGCCGGCCTCGAGTATCTCGGCGACCTCCTCCCGACGGTAGTCGTCCTCCGGTTCCTCGGCCGGTGCGTCGATGGCGCTGTACTCGCTGCGGGGCTGTGGGCCGTGCAGCGACGGCGGGTCGGGGACGGGCACGTCGAGTGACATATCTGGATATTCGTCATTCAGATAGAAATACGCACCGCTGGTGTGGGCACCGACGGCCGGTCACCCCCGCCTCGCGAACGCGAACTCCGTGGACGTCCCCAGCGGGTCGTCGGCCATCTCGGTCCACACCTCGTCGAATCCCGCGTCGCGCAGCTGGTCCAGCGTCGCCTGCCGGCCCGGCGCGGAGAAGAACATCGAGCCGCCCATCCAGCCCCGCCGGACGGTCTCGAACCGGCCGCCGGGGAGTGTCAGCAGGACGAGGCCGTCGGGGCCGAGGACGCGGGCGAACTCGCGGTACACTGCGGGCTGGCGCTCTCTGGGCACGTGGAAGACGGCGTGGTAGGCGGTGACGGCATCGACGCTGTCGTCCGCGACTGGGAGCGCGGTCATCTCGCCCTGCACCAGCCGCGCGTCGGGGACCGTCTCGGCTGCAAGCGCCAGGCTCCGCCGAGAGAAATCGAGGCCGACGCTGCCGGCCGGGAGGTTCGCGAGCGTCCGCGCGCCGTCGCCACAGCCCACGTCCAGCACCGTCGGGGCCGGCGGGAGCTCGGCGAGCAGGTCGTCGATGAGCGCGGCGTCGGACCCGCTCGGGTCGCGGCGTTGAGCGTACGTCTCCGCGACGGCGTCCCAGGCCGCCCGAATCTCGTTTCGGTCCATACCGTCCTGTGGGCCGCGAGACACATCAGCCCACGCATCCCCCAGCGGAACGTTTGTTCCTGTTCGGTCCCGACGGACGGTATGGCAACGCAGCTCTGGTCCGACGCCGTCGGCGCGCTGGCCGACCGGGCCTACGAGCCCGCTGGGGACGCGTACACGCGAGCCGCCTGGGAACGACTGGCTGTCCCCCGTCCAGGGCAGTCGCCGTTCGACGCCGACGAGAAGGGGTGGGTCGGCGAGGGGATCCGGTTTCTCGTGCTGGCTGGCGTCAGCTACCGCGTCGCCGGGCTCCCCGAGCGCGCGACCCACCGCGCCGTCGAGGGCGCGGCCGTCGCTCGGGACTTGCAGCACGCACTCGCCGACCCGGTTCAGCAGGCCTGTCTCGACGAGTTCGTCGCGGACTTCCACACCGTCGGCTCGCTCGACGGGGCGGCGGCGGCCTACGACGACGCCGAGACCGCCTACGCGGACGCCGCCGGGTCGGTCGAGTCGGTCCAGGCCGTGGCGACGACGCCGCTGTTCGAGGCCGCCGCGGCGCCCCTCCAGCAGGTCGCCCGGGGGCTCGCCGACGGCGAAATCGCAGTCGGCTGGGACGACCTGCACGGCCCCGACCCGTCCGACCCGGCGCGCTTCCTCGGTCACCGGGCGGCGTTCAAGCGACAGCGGTTCCCCAGTCTGCTCGCCCGGGCGGTCGACGCCGGGACGCTCGCGGCCCATCGCGGGACGACGGAGTACGACAACGCGAACTTCCGGTGTCCGAACTGCCGGTCGACCGACGTCAACTGGGCGACGGAGCACACGCTCTGTCTGCGCTGTTCGACCCCGATGCGCGAGCGGTGACCGACACCCTGTTCTGTCTACCGACTGGCGGCGAGACACACCTCGACGAGTTCGCTCTTGCGATGGTGGACGT
The DNA here is from genome assembly GCF_029338275.1 of Haloarcula ordinaria. NCBI lineage: Archaea > Methanobacteriati > Methanobacteriota > Halobacteria > Halobacteriales > Haloarculaceae > Haloarcula > Haloarcula ordinaria. Next base: position 1,248,723 of record NZ_CP119789.1, read on the forward strand.
GGAGGTGCGACCGGAGCTGTCCAGGGGCGCCACAGTCGTCGCCACACAGCGGGCAGACCGTCTCGAGGCGGAGGCTCATGTGTGGCGTGAGGGTCCCACTACGGGTAATGATACTACCGGAACGCTCCGGTCCGGGACTGGTCTTTCGGCTACTGCACCCGCGCTCAGAACAGTCCCAGGTCCTTCCCCAGCCGGTCGGTCAGCGCCTCAAGCACCTCGGGGTCCACCTCGGCGACGGCCTCGCCGTCGTGGAGCTGCTCGTTGTGCCGTTCGACGGCCCGTTCGACCTCGTCGAAGGCGACGCTGGTCCGGGTGTCACACTCGGGGCAGACGACCGGAATCTCCGGCAGTTCGTCGTCGCTGGCCATACCCGTCACTCTCAGTGTGGGGCGTCAAATACCGACCGATTCCCGCGCGGTCACTCGAGGACGGATTTCGGTCGCTTCAGGTAGAACTCCTGTTCGGTGACGCGCTCGTACACCGCGTAGAGGGTCTCGACGGCCGATTCTGGGGGCTCGAACCGGACGTGCGGGGCGACGTGGTAGGCCTTGCAGCTGGTCAGGAAGAAGTAGAGGGTCCGGTGGTGGGCCGGTGTGGCGTCGACGACGCCCATCGACGCGCCCCCGAGGTCCTCGGAGAAGTCGTTGAGCATGGTCGCGATGTCGTCGTTGAGCCGCTCGTCGGGCCGCTTGAGCGGGGTCCCGAAGGTCTGTTCGAGGAAGTCACTGGTCGCCCGGACGAACGGGTTCGAGTCCATCCCGCTCGGGTCGACGCGGGCGAACTGCTCGTAGAGGTCGAGCAGCGCCGTCAGCTCGTCGGCGGTGACGGCGACCGGTCGCACCGGGTCGCCCTGCGGGAGCGAGTACTCCGGGAAGGTGTACGACGACGGGTCCGGGACCTTCCCGAACACGGTCTCGAGTGACATGGCTCCGCGTTGGGCCGCGGGGTGTCTAACTGTTGTGCCCGGCGCGAGCGGAGGCTGGGGGTGTCAGGACCGCCGTTCGTCGAGTTCGGCGAGCAGGTTCAGGCCGTAGACGATGTGGAGGACAGAACTCGCTTCGCCGGGTTCGTAGACGAGGTCGTCGTGCGCCCGGACGTGGTCGAGGACGGCCTGCGAGGCGTGTTCCGGCGCCGCCGAGATGCCGGCGTCGGCCTCGGCCACCCACTCCATGACGCGCAGGTCGCTCTTGCTGTCGCCCATCACGATGCCGAAGGGGTCGTCGATGCCCAGCACGTCGAACGCCTCCCGCACGCCGGTGGCCTTGTCGAGTTCCAGGCTGACGAGTTCGACGGCATCGGCCTCGTAGTAGCCCACGTCGATGCGTTCGAGGATATCGAGCACGGCCTCGGGTGCTGCTTCGAGGTCGGCGTCGGCTGACACGCCGGCCTCGGCGAACACGCGGGCCAGCTCCGGGTCGCGTGCGAAGTACGTCCGGGCCAGGGCCGCGGGGTCGTCGATCGACTCCCCGACGGCGTCGGCGACGGCCCGGCCGACGAGCGCACAGAGGTGACAGACGGCTTCGTCGATAACCTCGGCGGCGGCCTCGCTGCCCACTTCGGCGTTGGGCTTCAGCGTGACGTTGAACTCGTTGCCCTGGAGGTGACAGCCGTGGACGACGGACTCGGGGGCGTCGGAGAGCACACGTCCGCGGACCGCGTCGAAGACGGCGACGATCTCGGGGTCGAGTCGCTCGTAGAGCAACCGTTTCGTGTCGGAGCCGTGACCCGGCGTGAAGACGGCGTTCCCCGTCTCGAAGACGATGCTCATGTTCCCCGAGGAGACGACTTCGTTGCCCAGCCCCTGAATCATGAACCCCTTGACGTTCTCTAAGGTCTGGCCCGTCACCACGACGATGGGGACGCCCTGCTCGTGGAACTGGGTCAGGAGGTGGAGCGTGCTCCGGGGGATCTCGTTGTCGGTGTCGCCGGCCGACCGCAGCGTCTCGTCGACGTCCAGCACGAGGACGTTGACGCGCCGGTCGTACTTCGAGTAGAGGTCGAGCGCGGTGAATGCCTCCTCGCGGGTCAGCCGTGCGGCGAGCTCGGCGTAGGTCTCCCCCGTCGTCGGGAACTCCTCGCTGATGGCGGTCTTGCGCTCGTCGAGCTCCGCCCGCACGGCGTCCCACTGGTCGAGGGCGACCGTCGACCGCAGCGGGGGAAAGAGGTCGACGAACTCCTGGTAGGCCCGCAGCGTCTCGGTGTCGGTCGTCTGGTAGAGGTGGTAGAGCTGGTCGTATTTCTCCATTCTCGGTGTTCGGTGTGTCGATGCCGATGTACTTCACTGTACAGCCATCGCGCCGAACGGGAAAACCCGGTCGTTTCGACAGCCTGGACCCGCTGTCTCAGCTCTCGTCCTCGTCGCCCCCGTCGGTCAACGCTTCGAGCTCCTCGTCGTCCTCGGTCGCTTCGTTGAGGAACGACGGCAGATCGTCGTCCGCCTTTGCCTCCGTCTCCTCGACGTCGCTATCTGTCTCTCGCTCGCGGTTCCACGGTGGCATCCGTCCTCTGTCGTGGCACATGGGTGTCCACCGTCGGACGGTACGTCGCGACTCGTGTTAACAGTTTGCAACGTCTACGGGACAGTCTCAAGTCGCCCCGGCCGCTATCCCCGACGACATGCGGGGGACGCCATGACCGACATCCGGCAGCTCGACGACCAGACGGTAGAGCGAATCGCCGCCGGCGAGGTGGTCGAGCGGCCGGCCTCGGTCGTGAAGGAACTGGTCGAGAACGCCATCGACGCCGACGCGAACCGCGTCTCGGTAGCCGTCGAAGCGGGGGGAACCGAGGGCATCCGTATCACCGACGACGGCGTCGGGATGGACCGCGAGGCCGTCCAGCGCGCCGTCGAGAAGCACACCACCTCGAAGATACGCGATATCGCGGACCTGGAAGGTGGCGTCGGCACCTTGGGCTTCCGTGGCGAGGCGCTCCACGCCATCGGCGCCGTCTCGCGGGTGACTATCACGACCCGACCGCGCGGTGGGGACGTCGGCACTGAACTCGTCCTGGAGGGCGGTGAGGTCACCTCGGTCGGCCCAGCCGGCTGTCCCGAGGGGACGACCATCGAGGTCGACGACCTCTTCTACAACGTCCCCGCCCGCCGGAAGTACCTCAAGCAGGCCTCGACGGAGTTCGCCCACGTCAACACCGTCGTCACGAGCTACGCGCTGGCGAACCCCGACGTCGCGGTGTCGCTGTCCCACGACGGCCGCGAGACGTTCGGGACGACCGGTCAGGGTGACCTGCGCGAGACGGTGCTGTCGGTGTACGGCCGGGAGGTCGCTACCGCCATGATTCCGATCGAAACCGAGGACCTCCCCGACGGCCCGCTCGACGGCGTCACCGGCCTCGTCTCCCATCCCGAGACGAACCGCGCCGGCCGGGAGTACCTCTCGACGTACGTCAACGGCCGGTACGTCCGTGCCGGCACCGCCCGGGACGCCGTCGTCGACGCCTACGGCACCCAGCTGGCCCCCGACCGGTACCCCTTCGCCGTCGTCTTCCTCGACGTGCCCGCCGGCGACGTCGACGTGAACGTCCACCCCCGGAAGATGGAGGTCCGGTTCGCCGACGACGAGGGCCTGCGCCGCCAGGTCCGCACGGCCGTCGAGGACGCGCTGCTCCGGGAGGGACTGCTTCGCTCGTCGGCCCCGCGGGGTCGGTCGGCGCCCGAGCAGACGGAAATCAGTCCCGACCGGTCGGCCGACGGTGACTCTGACACCGACGCTTCGGGTCGAACGTCGCCGGACGCGGCCCCAGGTGGCGAGCCGGACAACACCGGCGGTGGCGAGACCGTGAGTGGCGAAAGCGAGGCCGCCAGTGCCCCCTCCCACGACGGTACCGGAGTCAGTTCGACCAGGGGGAGTCCGACTGTCGACGGGAGTGATGCCACTCCGGAGACGAGTGGCACCAGTGACGCCACCGGCGACGCCACTCCGGAGACGAGTGACGCCTCCGAGACGGAGTCGCGGTCCACCCCATCGCCCGACGACCCCGAGCAGTCCGCGTCGCGGAAGTTCTCCGGCGGCCACGACCAGCGACGACTCGGCGACGCGCCTGAGACGACCCACGACACGCTCCCGCCGATGCGCATCCTCGGCCAGCTGCACGACACCTACGTCGTCGCCGAGACGGACGACGGCCTCCTGCTGGTCGACCAGCACGCCGCCGACGAGCGGGTCAACTACGAGCGGTTGCAACGGGAGTTCGCCGGCGAGACGACGACACAGGCACTCGCGGAGCCGGTGGAACTGGAACTCACCGCCCGCGAGGCCGCCGTCTTCGAGGGCCGGGCCGACGCGCTGGCGAGCCTCGGCTTCCACACCGCCCGGACCGGCGAGCGGACCGTCGAGGTCCGGACGCTGCCGGGCGTCATCGCGGACGCCGCCGGCCCCGACCTGGTGCGTGACGTCCTGAGCGGGTTCGTCGCCGGCGACGACGAGGCGGCCGCGACGGTCGAACAGGCGGCCGACGAACTGCTCGGCGACCTGGCGTGTTACCCCTCTGTGACCGGCAACACGTCGCTCACCGAGGGCTCCGTGCGGGACCTGCTCGCGGCGCTCGACGACTGCGAGAACCCCTACGCCTGTCCACACGGCCGGCCGACCGTCATCGAGGTCGACCGGACCGAGCTCGAGGACCGCTTCGAGCGGGACTATCCCGGTCACGGTGGCCGACGCTCGTGAGCCCCGTCTAGCCGGTTGAACTAAATCCCGGTCCGTCGATGAGGGAGTATGACACTCGTCACGGTCGGCGAGACGGCCCTCCGCTTCTCGCCGCCGGCCGGGCACAGGTTCGAAACCGCCGACGAGGTGACGCTCCAGACCGACGGCATCTCGAGCACCGCCGCCGCGACGGCCCATCGACTCGGGGGCGACGCCGTCTGGGTCTCGAAACTCCCCGACACGCCGCTCGGCCGTCGCGTCGTCGCTGCACTCCACGAGCACGGCCTTGAGACCGACGTCGTCTGGGCCGACCCCGGCGACGGACGGCAGGGACTGTCGTTCTACGAGGCCGGCGCGGCCCCGCGCGAGGACCGGCTCCTCCAGGACCGAACCGGCGCCGCGATGGCGACGCTGACCCCCGGCGAGCTGCCGATGGACCGCCTCCAGGCCGCCGACGTGCTGTTCGTCGCCGGGTCGATGGCTGCCCTGTCCGAGACGGCTGCCGACACGGCCGGGGCGGTGCTCCGGGCGATGCCGGGTACGACGGCTCTCGACCTGGACTTCTATCCGGGGCTGTGGACCGCGGAGCGCGCCTTCGAGACGCTCTCGGACCTGTTCGACGCCGTCGACGTCCTCTTCGCACGCGAGCGCCAGGTAGAGGCCGTCTTCGACACGACCGCACGCCCCCGCGAGCTGGTCCACGCCATCGCGGCCGACCACGGCTTCGAGACGGTGGTCCTGACGCGCGACGATCACGACGTCGTCGCCTTCCACGACAACGTCATCCACGAGCACGACGCTATCGAGACGGAGACGGTCGACGTCACCGGCCAGCACGCCGCCCTCGTCGGCGCCGTCCTCGAACGACTCGTCGGGGGCGCCCCGCTCGACGAAGCGCTGTCCTACGGTGTCGCGGCCGCCGCGCTGACGCGGACGATGCCGGGGCCGCTGACGCCGCTCGAACGCGCCGAAGTCGAGCGGCTCGTCGACGCGCAGTCCGACGGCCGTCCCTGACCGGTGACGTTTCACTGAGTTAATCCGACCATACTGTTAAAGGCTGCCGCCCGAAGGAACAGGTATGTCTGAGACACGGACCCGGGCCGCGACACTGCTCGTCTTGCTCCTGGTCGTCGCCGGTAGTACTGTAGCGCTCTCCGGAGCAGCGACGGCGCAATCGCAGGTGACGCTGACGGTCACCGTCGTCGACCAGGACGGTGACCCGCTCAGCAACATCGACATCTCCGCGACGTGGGACGACGGCGCCGGCGGCCCCGTCAACGAGACGACCCGTGCCAACGGCCAGGCGCTCGTCGACGTGCCGGCGGGCGCGGACGTCCAGATCACCGTCCACGACGACGAGGTCGTTCGGAACGTCCCGTTCACCGTCGAGGACGCCTCGACCCGTAACGTCGAAGTCGAAGTCGCGCCCGGTGCCACCGCGACCGTTTCCGTGGTCGGTAGCGGTGGCGACCCCGTCGAGGACGCCCGTGTCCGCCTGTTCACCGACGGCAACTACGCGACCGACCAGCAGACAGGGAGCGACGGCACCGTCACCACGCCACTCATCGAGGAGGGGACGTACACCGTCATCGCCACCAAGCCCGGATTCTTCCGCAACACGACCCGCGCCACGTTCGTCGGGGAGAACTCGACGTCCATCACGCTGACAGAGGGGTCGGTGCTCGTCACCTTCTCCGTCGTCGACGACCACTTCGAGCCAAACGAGACGATGCGTGATGCGACGATTCGCGTCGGCGACGTCGGCTCCGTCCAGACACTGTCGGACGGCGAGGCGACCATCTCCCTGCCGGTCAACGACCGGTACGACGTCCGTGTCACCAAGGACGGCTACCAGGCGTACGAGGAGCGCCTCAGCGTCCAGGAGTCCGCGATGACCGTCAACGTCTCTATCGCGCGGACGCCTCGCGTCGACGTGACGCCGTCCAACGAACGTGTCGTGGTCGGCGAGTCGGTCAGCCTGACGGTCACCGACGAGTACGAGGAGCCGGTTCCGAACGCGACGATTCGCTACGACGGGGCGGACGTCGCAACGACGGACGCCTCGGGCCAGGCGACTGCCACCGTCCCGACGGCCGGGAACGTCACCTTCATCGCGGAGAACGGTGCGCTGAGCGCTAACGTCACCGTCGAGGGCGTCGAACCCGGGAGCGAAGACGGGACGCCGACCGAGGCGATGACCCAGGCGACGACCGAGACGGCGACGGAGTCGACGGGCGTCGCAGGCCCCGGATTCACCGCTATCGCGACGCTGGTGGCGCTCGCACTCGCAGCGGCGTTCCTGGCCCGGCGCCGCTAGCGGGACGTTTTTCCCCGCCAGGGCCCCACGAGTGCACAATGACCGTTCTCGAGGCTGTCCACGAAGCCCACGACGCGACGTTCCGCGAGGTCGGCGGCCGGCGCGTCGTCGACAACTACGGCCGCCCGGAGCGGACCCACCGGGCGGTCCGCAACGTCGCCGGTGTCTGTGAGTTCGGCTACGGCGTCCTCGTCGTCACCGGCGAGGACCGCGTCGAGTACGTCGACAACGCCGTCTCGAACCGCGTCCCCGAGGCCGACGGGCAGGGGACGTACGCGCTCTTGCTGGACCCGCAGGGCCGGGTCGAAACCGACATGTACGTCTACAACGCGGGCGAGCGCCTCTTGGTCTTCACTCCGCCACAGAAGGCCGAACCGCTAGCCGAGGAGTGGGCCGAGAAGACGTTCATCCAGGACGTCGAGTTCCGGGTGGCGACCGACGACTTCGCGACCTTCGGCGTCCACGGACCGAAGTCCACGGAGAAGATCGCCAGCGTCCTCCACCAGGCGTCCTCGCCCGAAGCGCTGCTCTCGTTCGACCGTGGCGAACTCGGCGACGCTGGCGTGACCGTCATCCGGACCGATAACCTCGCCGGCGAGGAGAGCTACGACGTCGTCTGTGGCGCCGACGACGCCGAGCGCGTCTTCGATACGCTCGTCAACCGCGGGCTCAACGCCGTTCCCTTCGGCTACCGGACCTGGGAGACGCTCACCCTGGAGGCCGGAACGCCGCTGTTCGACACCGAAATCGAGGGGCAACTGCCGAACGACCTGGGCCTGCGCAACGCGCTGGACTTCGAGAAGGGGTGTTACGTCGGGCAGGAGGTCGTCTCGCGCGTCGAGAACCGCGGCCACCCGAGCACGATGGTCGCCGGCCTGGCCGTCGACGGTCTGCCCGAATCGGGCGCGGCCGTCTTCGCGGGCGACGAACACGTCGGCGAGGTCACCCGCGCCGTCGACAGTCCGATGCGGTCGGCGCCCATCGCACTGGCGACCCTCGACTGGGACCTGCCCGAGGACTCGCTGACGGTCCGAATCGACGACAGCCCGGTCGGCGCACAGCGGGTGTCGCTCCCCTTCGTCGAGGGCTCCGCGACGTCGGCGCGACTGCCGACCTACGAGTAGCCGGCGTCGTCGGCACCGTCTGACTCGCCCATGTAGTATTCGACGGCCACCAGCGCGGTGTACGCCGAGAACGCCGCGAGACACATCCCGCCGAACTGCGTCAGCGCGGTCAACGCCGGCTGCACGTTCTGGTACTGGAGCGGCGCGATGATGAGCCACACCCCCACGGCCGTCGCCATGACGCCGGCCGCGAGTCGGGGCCGGCCGCGTTCGCGAATCGTCAGGAAGTTCTTGCCGGCGAAGATTGCGCCGACGACCGCAGAGAGCGTCACGCTCCCACGGATACCCGGATTGGCGCCGAGCGCCAGCGGGCCGACGAACGCGACGAGACAGCCAAGCAGGGCGACGACTGCCGACGCCCTGGTGAACCGAGATGCCTGCATACCAGTGGGTGTCGGCGGGTCAGGGTAAATAGGTTGTACCAGCCTCCGGGTCGCCACTCACTCGGTCAGCGGCAGGATGATACCGAAAATCAGCGGCGCGAACAGCGCCACTAGGATACCGAGTCCCTCCATGTCAGTGAAGAGCATGTCGCCCCACCCCGGGAGCGGGCCGACGAGTACGGGGCCGATGACTTCACCGAGCACGCCGAGCGCGAAGAGGCCGACGCCGAGCAGGAACCCGCGTTTGGCGAGCGTCGCGTGGTCCAACCGTCGAGTGCGTCCCATACTCGCCGGCTTTCTCCTACCCCGTTACCTACTTTTCGTTTTCAGAAAGGCTATAGGAGTCTGTCGCCTCGACACCGACGATGAACGCTATCGTCACCGAATCGCTCGCGGAGTTCGCCGGTCTGCTGCTCTCGCTCGTCGCCGCCGGCCTGCTGACCGTCGTCGGCGCGCTGACCGAGAGTGCTGGGCTCGCGAACCTGCTCGCCGGCCAGTCGATGCTCGGCCTGTGGGAGCTGTGGATGGGGGCCATCGCGCTGTACGCCGGCGTCTACCTGCTCGGGTACAAGCGCGTCGTCGCGTACGCGGCGGCTCGCTGAGCAGTCCGCCTTTCGTCCCGACTCACGACCGCGAGAGCAGCGCCTTCAGCTGCTCTCGCGAGAACAGCGTGGTCGGCCGGTCCATGTGGACCCCGATTTCCCCCTCGAACGCTCTCATCCCCATTTTCTGGAGCGGCTTCGGCACCGAGTAGCCCGCGCGGACGGCGTGGCCCAGTCGAATCTCCGAGCGGAGGTCCGCGCGCCACGCCCGCTCGTAGTCGCCCAGCGTCCCCGGGTCGTCGGGGGCGATCTCCCGGGCCGCGTGGTCGGCCGCGGTCATGCCGTAGAGGATGCCGCCGCCCGTGAAGGGCTTGGTCTGGGCCGCCGCGTCGCCGACGAGGAACGACCGGTGGCCGGTGACCCGCCGGGACGGCCCGATGGGAATGAGGCCCGAACAGCGGTGGTCCGGCTCGACGCCGTAGCCGGCACAGAATTCCTCGAAGCGGCCGCGGGCGTCGTCGCCCGGCGGCACGGCGAGGCCGTACTCGACGCCCGCCTCGCCCCGGGGGATGCGCCAGGCGAAGAACTTCGGGACGGTGAGGTGGACGTCGACGAAGTCCCCGTGGTCCACCTCGTCGGTGAACCCGAGGACACCGTGGAGGAGTTCGTCGGGTTCGGGCAGGTCGAGTTCGCGACGGACGCGGCTCTTGGGGCCGTCACAGCCGGCGACCAGTTTCGCCTGGTGGGTCTCGACGCCGTCCGGCCCGCGAACCGTGACGGTGACGCCGTCGCGCTCCTCGCTGACCCCGACCACGGTGTGGTCCTCCCGAACGTCGGCCCCAGCCTCGCGGGCCAGGTCCGCGAGGTGGCGGTCCAGCCCCACGCGGTCGATGACGTTCGAGATGACCTCGTCCTTGTAGAAGGGGTGGTCGGCACTGCCAGGCCCGCCCGTGTGGAACCGCGCGCCCGAAATCTCGTTCTGGAACAGCTCGTCGCGGGCGCTCTCGCCGGTGTACGCCCAGATGTCCGTGCTGACGTGGCCCGAGCAGGCCAGTGGCTCCCCGACCGTCCCCTGCTCGAAGACGAGCACGTCGAGCCCTCGCTCGGCGGCCCGGCGGGCGTACCGCGACCCGGCCGGGCCGGCTCCGACCACGACGACGTCGTGCATACTCGGACGTGGGTGTCAGGCGACAAATACCTTCTCGATTAGGCGGCTCGCTGTGACCCGGTCACAGGGTGTCCGCTGTTGGTTAGGTACACCGGATTTATCCTCGGGGGTGGTCTGAAGGGATATGTCCGAGTACCAGCCCGGCGTCTGCAACATCGGCGCGACACAGCGACGCGCACGACGGCTGTCAGGCATCGGTTCGTTCGGTATCGCGGGTGCCATCATCCTCGCCGTGGCGCTCGCCCAGCTCCCGTCCGGGGCGCTCTGGCTCACCGTCCCGTTCGTCTTCGGCGGGTGGGTTGGCACCCTCCAGGATTACTTCCAGTTCTGCGTCGCCTTCGGCGCGCTGGCCCGTTACGACCTCTCGGGCTCCGGCGGGTCGAGCGGGTCGGTCGCCGAGCGCGAGGCGGTGCGAGCCGACCGGAAGCGAGCGGCCCAGATACTCGTCGCTGCGACCGTCTTCACCGTGGCGACGACCGCCGTCGTCGTGCTCCTCGGTGGGGCCCTCTAGACGACCGCCAGTCCACGGGGGACCTGGTCGTAGTCGTCGTGCCACTCGCCGACAGGGGTCCACTCCCGACCGTCCGCCGACCGGAACAGTCCGTGATTGCTGAGCGCGTAGAACGCCGTGTCGTCGGTCGCCAGCACCGGCCGGGCGAGTCCGTCCGGGTCGGGGAGGCCCGCCATCGCGTGTGCCCACTCGTCGCCGGTCCAGCGGTAGACGTGGCTCGTCCCGGTCGTGCTGTGGGCCGCGTAGGCCCCGCTCGCCGCGGAGACGACCACGCGGTCGGGGTCCTCGGGATGGACGGCGACGCTCCAGACGTAGCGGTGGTCCAACCCTGCCTGCGGGTGGGTCCAGGTCGCTCCCCGGTCCGCCGAGAGCGCGTAGCCGTCGCCAGCAGCGGTGTACACCCGGTCGGGCGCGTCGGGGTGGGTCGCGAGCGTGTGGTTGTCCCGCCGAGCGCCTTCGGGGTGGTCGACCCACGTCTCGCCGCCGTCGGGACTCCGGACGAACGCGCCGGCCTCGATGGCGACGTACAGCTGTTCGGGGTCGTCCGGAGCGACGGCAAGCCAGCGGACGTGGTGCGTTGAGGGCCGCGGTGGGAACGACCACCGCGACGCCGACTCGAGGTCGGTCAGCCCGCCGCGCTCGGTCCACGACTCGCCGCCGTCGGTCGAGCGGTAGACGGCGCTCGGTTCGGTCCCCGCCCACACCACGTCGGGGTCGTGTGGGCTGACGGTGACGCTGGTCACCCGGTCGTCGGTCGCGAGCGATTCGGTCCACCTCTCGCCGCCGTCAGTCGTCCGCTGGAGGCCGGCGTCGACGGTGCCGACGAACGCCCGGTCCGGGACCGAGGCGTCCGCCGCGACACATTCGATAGTCCGCCCCACTAGCCGCTCGGTCCACTGCGTACCGTCGCCGATCAGCACCCGGTCTGTGAGTCCGGCGTACACGTTCATACCTGACGTTGGGCCCGACGGGACAGAATACTGTCGGCTGTGCTAGTCGACGGCGGGTCCGGGATTCGCTGGCGTGCTGCTTCGGAGGGGACGCGGGTAACTGCTCGGTCACCCCGTCCAGCGGAGGCCGACCATCACGAAGACGATAGCGAGTTGCATCACGCCCTGGATGCCGCCAAGCTTGGCGTTTCGCATCCCGATATCGGAGATGAGGTCGACGTCGGGATTCTCGGAGACGACCTGCCGGTAGATACGGATCTCGCCGGGGAGGATGACGCCGAAGCCCTGCACCGACAGCAGCGTGACGATGGCGAGCGCCGCGACGACCCACGGCGAGGTCATCGCGAAGCTCGGCAGGGCCGTCGCCAGATAGGCCCCCGACCCGACGACGGCGAGCGCGAGCGCCACCAGCGTCTTCGGGTCGGTCAGCGCGTCGAACTGGTAGCCGATGAGCAGCACGACCGGAATCAGCGTCGCCGCCGTCATGAGCGCCAGCCACGGGTCGGCGTTGGGGAACTTCCCGAGCCGGAGCGCCAGCACGATACCCCCGGTGATGGTCACCGTCGCCAGCGCCGGCATCAGGAACGTCATCTTCGGCGTGAACGTGGTGAAGAAGGCCGCCCGCTGTTCCGGTTCCTGGCTCCCCAGTACTGGCCCCAGCACGAGTCCCATGAAGAGGTCGATACCGGTCCAGAGCACCCCGGCCATCACGTGGACGTAGGTGAGCGACCGGAGGTTCCCGGTCACGAGCGCCGCCGCGAGCGCCAGCAACGGTACCGCCACCGCCCCGACCGCGAACGCCGGATTCGCCTGTTTCGCGAGCCCCCCGATGCCCCGTTTCTGCTGCACCTGGTCCGCTGTCGCACCTGCCATATGCGAACGCATGCTGTGGCTGAAATAAAAGCGTTCGTGACGGTGCGAGGATTACTGATTGACTCGCCGACGTCGGCGACTAGTCGTCGTCGGCCGCCGGCTGGGCCACGTCGCGGTCCGCTCGCGGGCCCTCGAGGTCGACGCTCGGAAGCAGGTCACGGAGGTACTGGCCGGTGTAGGACTCGTCGGTCCGCGCCACCTCCTCGGGCGTCCCCGCTGCGACGAGCGTCCCGCCGTTCTCCCCGCCCTCCGGGCCGAGGTCGAGGATGTGGTCGGCGTTCTTCACCAGGTCGAGTTCGTGCTCGATGACGACCACGGTGTTGCCGTCGTCGGTCAGGCGGTGGAGCACGTCGATGAGCTTCCGCTCGTCCTCCGGGTGGAGGCCGGTCGTCGGTTCGTCCAGCAGATACAGCGTCTCGCCGGAGTCCTTCTTGCCAAGTTCCTCGGCGAGTTTGATTCGCTGGGCCTCGCCGCCGGAGAGGGTGGTCGAGGGTTGACCCAGTTTCATGTAGTCCAGCCCGACGTCCTTCAGGAGCTGGAGGCGGCGGCGGATGCCCGAGTGGCTCTCGAAGAAGTCGTAGGCCTCCTCGACGGTCATCTGCAGCACGTCGGCGATGGTCGCGCCCTTGTACGTAACGTCCAGCGTCTCGTCGTTGTACCGGGCTCCGCCACACTCCTCGCAGGGGACGTCGACGTCCGAGAGGAAGTTCATGTCGATGGTGACCGTTCCCTGGCCGCCACAGCCCTCACAGCGGCCGCCCTTGACGTTGAACGAGAAGCGTCCCTTCTCGTACCCGCGCTGCTTCGAGAGGCTGGTCTCGGCGAACAGTTCGCGGATGTGGTCGAAGACGTTGGTGTAGGTCGCCGGGTTCGACCGGGGCGTCCGGCCGATGGGTGACTGGTCGATCAATCGTACCGTCTCGATGTTGTCGATGCCCTCGATATCGTCGTGCTCGCCGGGGTTGACGTCGGTGTCGTTCATCCGGCGGACCAGTCCCTTGTAGAGCACGTCGTGCATCAGCGTCGACTTCCCGGACCCGGAGACGCCCGTGATGGCGGTGAAGGTACTCAGTGGGAACTCGACGTCGAGGTCGGCCAGGTTGTGCTGGCGCGCGCCCTTCACCGTGAGCGTCCCGTCGCCCTCGCGGCGTTCCTCGGGGACTGGAATCACCCGTTCGCCCGAGAGGTACTCGCCGGTCACCGATTCGTCGCTCGCCATGACCTCCTCGACGGTGCCGTTGACGACCACCTCGCCGCCGCGCCGGCCGGGACCGGGACCCATGTCGATGATGTTGTCGGCCCGGCGCATCGTCTCGGTGTCGTGCTCGACGACCAGCAGGGTGTTGCCCAGGTCACGCAGTTCTGCCAAGGTGTTCAGCAGGCGGTCGTTGTCCCGGTGGTGCAGGCCGATGGAGGGCTCGTCGAGCACGTAGAGGACGCCGACGAGGCCGGAGCCGATCTGAGTGGCCAGCCGGATGCGCTGACTCTCGCCGCCGGAGAGCGTCGCGGCCTCGCGGTCCAGCGTCAGGTACTCAAGCCCGACCTCCTTCATGAAGCCGAGGCGGGCGCGTATCTCTTTCAGGATCTCCTCGGCGATGGTCGTATCGCGCGCCGAGAGGTTCGCCTCCAGCCCCTCGAAGTGGGCCAGCGCGTCGCCGATGGACATCCGGCTGACCTCGGTGAGCGCGGTCCCGTCCACGAGGACAGCCCGCGACTCGGCTTTCAGGCGGGTCCCCTCGCAGTCCGGACAGGTCGTCGTCGCCATGAAATCCTCGATGTGCTCGCGGGCGCGCTCGGAGTCCGTCTCGACGTGACGCCGTTCCAGGTTCGGGATGACGCCCTCGAAGCGCTCGGTCTTCTCGCGCGTGCCGTTCTTCGTGCGCCACTGGAAGTGCACGAGGTCGTCGGTCCCGTAGAGGAACTGGCGTCGAATCTCCGGGTCCAGCTCCTCGAAGGGCGTCGAGACGTCGACGCCGAAGTGCTCAGCGACGTTGTCTATCTGCCGGGAGTAGTAGGTCCGGTCGTAGCTCCAGGGCTCGAAGACGTGCTTCAGGGGCTTCGAGGTGTCGCGGACGACCAGGTCCTCGCTGACCTCCTTGGTCTCGCCCAGCCCCTCACAGGCTGGACAGGCACCGTGCGGGGAGTTGAACGAGAACGAGCGCGTCTCTATCTCGGAGATGTCGATGCCACAGTGCGTACAGGCGAGTTCCTCGGAGAGTTCGACGACTAGTCGGTCCTCGTTCGCGTCCTCGGCGTCGTCGTGAGCCAGATCGCCCGTCCGCCGGCTGGTCGACCCGCCGAGCGTGTCGGCCGCGCCCTCGGGCGGGTCCGGGAGGACGACCTTCAGCGTCCCCTCGGCCTCGCTCAGCGCCGTCTCGACGGAGTCGGTGATGCGCGAACGTGCCTCTTTCGAGACCTTGATGCGGTCGACCACCACGTCGACCGTGTGGTCGTAGTTCTCGTCGAGTTCGGGGCGGTCCATCGTGAGGTCGTACTCCTCGCCGTCGACCTCCACTCGCGAGTACCCGTCGCTCACCAGGTCGTCGAACAGGTCCTCGAACGCACCCTTCTGGTCCCTGACCACGGGAGCACACAGTTTCGCACGCGTTCCTTCGGGGAGTTCGAGGATGCGAGACACCATGTTCTGGGCCGACTGCTCGCCCACCTCGCGGCCACACTCCGGGCAGTGGGGCACGCCGACGCGGGCGTACAACAGGCGGAGGTAGTCGTGCAGTTCGGTGACGGTCCCCACCGTCGAGCGGGGGTTGTTCGCGGCGTTCTTCTGGTCGATGGAGATGGCCGGCGAGAGCCCCTCGACGTTCTCGACCTGTGGCTTGTCCATCTGGCCCAGGAAGTTCCGGGCGTACGCCGACAGCGACTCGATGTAGCGCCGCTGGCCCTCCGCGTACACCGTCTCGAACGCGAGCGACGACTTCCCCGACCCCGACAGCCCGGTGACGACGGTGAGCTCCTCGCGGGGGATCTCCACGTCGACGTCCTTGAGGTTGTGTTCCGCTGCGCCCGTGACCTCGATGACGTCCTTACTCATCTATGGCGTTCCCAAGGAGTGGGTCGGGGAAACCCTGTCGGTTGCGACCGCCCGACGCGGTGCCAACACGTTCAAGGCCCTGACCGGAGCACTCCGAACCATGAGCGCGCCCTCCACGTACGACATCAGCGGCATCGAACTCACCGACGACTCCTACACTGTCGAACAGAGCCTCGTCCGGAACAAGTACAAGGCGATGGACGCCGCCGGGAACGTCGTCCTCCGGGGCAAACAGAAGATGTTCAAACTCAAGGAGGAGTTCCCCTTCGTCGATGGGAACGGCGACGACGTCTTCTCGGTGACGGCCGCGAGCATGCTCGACGTGGCGGGCAACTACGTCCTCTCGGACGCCCGGACCGGCGAGGAGGTCGTCGTGCTGGACAACGACTTCTCCCTGTTGCAGGACACCTGGCGGGTCCGTGACCCCGAAACGGGCTCGGAACTCGCTCGCATCGACTCCCGCGGTGCGCTGGTGACCATCGCACGGAACACCCTCCCCTTCGGTGGGTGGATTCCGCACAAGTACGAGATTACCGACGCGGAGGGCGACCACGTCGGCCGTATCGACGGCCAGTTCTCACTGAAGGACCGGTACGAGATAACCATCGACGACGCCAGCGACGTACCGAAGGAGTCGGTCATCGCCGCCGCGATGGTCATCGACGCAATCCAGGGCAACTGACGCGGCGGTTCACACCCGGCAGACTGACGACCGAAGCCTTCTCTGGCGTCCGACCCGAACGGGTCGTATGCGCCGCCGTGGATTCCTCCAGCGCCTCGGTGCCGGCGGTCTCACTCTCGGTCTCGGGACCGGGGCCGTCGCTGGCCATCCGGCACCGACAGACGACAGCACTGCCGGGCGGGCCACCGGGACGCCGACCGGCAACGGGCTGCTGGGCGTGCTGGACCTGCCCGCTGCCCACGAAGCCGTCGTCAGCCCGGACGGCCACACTGCGTACGTGGCTGTCGGCGACGGCGTCGCGCTGGTCGACATCACCGCGCCGGCCGACCCGCAACTACTCGCGACCCGGACGGACCTGCTCGCCGACAGCGCCGACGGCCCGATGCAGCGCGTCCAGGACCTCGCCGTCAACGGCTCCCGCCTGCTCGTCGTCGGGCCGGCCCACCCCAGCGAAGGGGCCCGCGGCCTCGTGGTGTTCGACGTCAGCGACCGCCAGACCCCCCGGCAGGTCGCCACGTTCGAGTTCGACTCGACGGTCCACAACTGCGACTTCGACGGCCGCTACGCCTTTCTAACCGCGAACGGCCGCGAGTCGAACCCGCTGGTCGTCGTCGACACCGAGACCGAACGCGAGGTCGGCACGTGGTCGCTGTTCGACGTCGACGGGCGCTGGCGGGACGTCTCACCGGGCCTGCGCTCGCTGCACGACGTCACTGTCCAGGACGGCCGGGCATATCTGGCCCACTGGGACGCCGGCACGTGGATACTGGACGTCGCCGACCCCGCCGCGCCCGAACTCGTCTCGAAGGTCCGCGGGCGGGACCCCACGACGCTCGCTGCCGTCGCGGAGCCCTGGCGAGAGAGCAGTCTCCCGCCCGGCAACGACCACTACGTCACCGTCGACGAGGACGCGATGCTGCTCGGCGTCGGGAGCGAGACGTTCGCGCTCGAGGACGGGACCGGCGGGCCGAGCGGTATCGAGCTGTTCGACGTCAGCGACCCGACGGCGCCCCAGTCACTCGCGACCATCGAGCCGCCGCCGTCGGAGAACCCGACGCGGGACGGCGTCCTGACGACGGCACACAACTTCGAACTCACCGAGGGACGGTGTTACGCGTCGTGGTACCTCGGCGGCGTCACGGTCCACGATATCACTGACCCGTCGAACCCACGGGCGGTGTACCGCTGGCGCGACAGCCAGCGCGCGTCGTTCTGGACCGCCCAGCGAGCGGGGGAGACGTTCGTCGCCACCAGCACGAACGCCCTCGGCGGGGTCGAGGTCCAGCCCGGACTCTACACGTTCGCCGACCCGTCCGACGAGGGCTCGGCAGGGACCGACGCACAGACGGGGACCGACGAGTCACGGAACGGCGACGGTGCGGCTGCGGCCGGCGCCGGCGGTGCCGGGTTCGGCGTGGCGGCGGCGCTCTCGGCAGTCGGGTTGTGGGCGTGGCGACGGCGTGGGGAGTAGTTCTAGTTCAGTGCGCTCTCGACGGCCTTTGCGACAGCTCGTGCTCGCGAGGCGAGGTCCTCGGGGACGTCGCCGGCCTCGACAGCAGCCGCCAGTTCGTCGTCGTCGACGCGTTCGACCGTGCCGTCGGGGTACTTGACGACGTCGACGTGCAGGTCGACGTAGCGGGCGACGTCCGGGAATATCTCGACGGGCGTACAGACGTTGACGTAGGTGCCTTTCGATGTCCCGTCGCTGCCCCGGTAGGTCGTCGGGTACCACCAGCGGCCTTCCTTGACCGTCGTCCGGGCGACGTCGCCGGACTCCTTCGGCGTGCCCAGCGCGTCGTAGGTACCGCCGCCCGTCATCTCGCGCTCGATGGTCACCGTCCCGTCGGAGTCGACGGACTCGACGTCGCCCTTGCCCAGCGTGATGAGTCGGCCGTCGGGCTTGCCGTGGCCCAGCGCCAGCGACCCGCCCGCCCGTGGCCCGAACTGGCGGGCCGTCACGGCGAAGGGGAAGTCCGTCTCGTCGTCGGCCCCGGGGTCTGAACACAGCGCCTCGACGTAGTCGACGGCCGCGCTGGCGGCCCGGTCGCCTGCCTTGACGCGGTGGTGGCCTGCCATCGTCGCCGTGACCGCGCGGCGCTGCTCGTCGAGCGCGAACCGGCTCTCGCGGCCGAACCACACCCACACCGTCCGACCGGCGCCGGCGTATTTCGTGGGTGCCGCCTCCGCGGCCGGTGCCGCGTCGTCCAGCGCCGCATCGAGTGCCTCGGCCCGTTCGTTGGCCGCAGTCAGTGCGTCGGCGAGCGCCCCGAAGTCGGCGTCGTCGCTCGCCGGTTCCCAGGAGATGCCCCAGCCTTCGCGGGGGTCGGCGTCGATGACGTCCAGCATCGCTGGCCCACCAGCAGCGGTCGTGTTCGAGCGGCCGCGCGTGAGCGTCAGCAACTCGCCGCGGACGGCGAGCGTGGTCGAAAGCACCGGCCGCCCGTCCGTCCACGGCGCGCTGCTGTCGACGACCTGGACGCGCACGCGGTCGCCGGTGTCGACCCGGTCGGTGGCGTTCGAGTAGGGGAGGAATCCCTCGCCGTCGCCGCAGTCGACGACTGCACCGCTCCCCAGCGTCTCGGTCACTTCGCCCGCGTACACCGCGCCCTCGGGAAGCGGGGCGTCCCACCACAGCGTGTCCCGGCCGAGGTCCGTCAGGCGGTCCAGGACTGCCCCGACCTGGTCCGGGTCACCGACGACGCCCACGCCCTGCTCGTCGCTGGTCGTCTCGACGGCGACGGCCGCGTGTTCGGTGGGGAAGTCGGCGTCGAACCGGTCCTGTATCGGCCCGGAGGCTTGCACCACGTCGACGTCTGCTTCGGTCAGCAGGTGGGTCAGCGCCGTCGCGTAGATGCCCCTGACCCTGACCGTCATAGCGCGTCCTCTCGGCCGGCGAAGCGGACGCGCGAATCGACCGTCGGCCCAAGCGACAGCTCGACGGCGCCATCACTCAGGACGCGGCCGCCCTCGACGGGGACGCCCCAGGTGTCGAACCGGAGGTAGCCCCGGATGTCGTCGGCGTGCGTGAACAGGTCCAGATACTCGACGGTGTGTTCCTGGATATCGCTATCACTGTGTGCGAGGTCTATATCGGAGTAGACCGTCTCCCGCCCGTCGAAGAACGCCTCCAGGTCGGCGGCCGCCTCACCGGTCGACTCGACAACGGCCGCGGACGCCGTCTCGATGGTCTCCTGGGCCACCCCGGCCTCACGGAGCGCCTGCTGTTCGCGCTGTGTGAAGTGCATAGCCGTCGTTCGACGGCGAGGCAGGAAAACGTCGCGGAATCAGGCCATCGCGTTCAGCACGAGCATCAGGATACCGAAGAGGAGCCCGAACGCGACGATGGTTCGCGGGTCGACCCGGATGGTGTTCGTGTCTTCGGCGTCGAAGTACCGGACGAGTCCGGCACTGGACATCAGTCCGCCGCTGTTGCTGCTCATACACTACCCTGTCGTCGCGCCCGGCCTAAGCCTTTCGCCTTTCTCGGGCCAGCCCCTGTCCACTGCGAGCCACGCGACGCCAGCCATGTGTGTTGCCCACGTCAAGACGGCGGTCGACGACCAGACGGATAGTCCCCGGACCCTCGGACGAAACCTGACTGTACGGCCCTCTCGTCGGGTGTCACTCCGGTCTTCGGGATTGTGCGAGGCCACCACACATTGATAACCCTTATCTGATTTCACGGTCAACGACGTAGAGAGTACAATGACGGTGAAACTCATGGACTTCTACGCCGACTGGTGTGGTCCGTGCAAGACGCAGGACCCGATTCTCGAGGACCTCGAAGCCGAATGGAGTGAGGTCGAGTTCGAGAAGATCGACGTCGACAAGGAGCAAGATATCGCGAACGAGTACCAGGTCCGGTCGCTGCCGACGCTCATCATCGAGAACGACGACGGCATCGTCGAGCGCTTCGTCGGGGTCACGCAGGCCGACGACCTCGAAGCGGCACTGCAGCAGGCTAGCGCCTGAATCGGTTCTTCTCGAACGGCTTTCGCGTCCAGAGCGCCGGCGGTGACCGCTCCGATGGTCGCCCGCTGGCCGCGGTTTCCACTCGACCGACAGCGTTAGGCACGGCCCGTCCCTTCCGACGGCCATGGAACGCCGTGCGCTCGCGGCCGTCCTCGCGGTCGTCGCCGTGCTCGTCCTCGCGGTCGTCGTCCTCCAGTCGGGCCTGTGGGTGTCCGTGCTCGGCGTCGGCCAGTACGAGGAGGGAACGGTGACCGTCCGCGAGGGAACCGCGACCGAGACCGCGTCCACGACGCAAACGGCGACTGCCACACCCGATGCCGACGCGACCACGGTCTCGGTGCAGGACGACGCGACCACCGGCGAGGTGCTCGGGAGCGTCGAGGTCCGCATCGCCGACACCTTCCAGCAGCGTTACGTCGGCCTCAGCGAGACGGCGTCGATGGGTCCCGACGAGGGGATGCTGTTCGTCCACGACGACGAGGAGCGCCACGCCTACGTCATGCGGAACATGTCCTTCGAGCTCGACATCATCTTCATCGCCGCGAACGGCACCATCACGACGATTCACCACGCTTCCCTACCGCCCGAGGGGACGAGCAACGAGGAACTCGAACGCTACGAGGGCCGCGGACTGTACGTCCTGGAGGTCAACCGCGGGTGGGCCAACCGCACCGGCGTGACCGTCGGTGACCGGGTCGAACTGCCCGACGCCGCGACGTAGACGGGCGACGGGGAGCCCCCGACCCCGACGCGCTTTTGCGCGTGCGGGCCCTTCGCCACGGTAATGGATATCGATGCGGGCACCGAGGACGACGTGTTCGAGGCCGCCCGCGAGCGCGCCGACCGCCCGATGCTCCGGTTGTTCACGCAGTACGGCGAGGGCCAGCGCGGCGCGTTCGTCGTCGGTCTCGTCAGTTCTATCTTCGCCCGGATGCTCGACCTCCTGCCGCCGCTCCTCCTGGCGGTCGCCATCGACGCCGTCATCCAGGACGAGACGGCGTTCTCGCTGTGGGTGGTCCCCGACGCGTGGCTGCCGACCGAGCCCGCCGGCCAACTGTTCCTGACGACGGGTATCATCGCCGCGACGTTCGGCTTCGGGGCGCTGTTCCACTGGAGTCGCAACTGGGGCTGGAACAAGTTCGCCCAGCACGTCCAGCACGCGGTCCGGACCGACACCTACGAGACGATGCAGCGGCTGAACATGGACTTCTTCGCCGACAAGCAGACTGGCGAGATGATGTCGGTGCTCTCGAACGACGTCAATCGCCTGGAGAAGTTCCTCAACGACGGCCTGAACTCCACCTCGCGGCTCGTCATCATGGTGGTCGGCATCGCCGCCTACCTGTTCGTGATGAACTGGCAACTCGCGCTGGTGGCGCTCCTGCCGGTGCCCATCATCGCCGTGTTCACCAAGCGGTTCATCGAGACCATCCAGCCCAAGTACGCCGACGTGCGCTCCTCTGTGGGGCAACTCAACTCGCGCCTGGAGAACAACCTGAGCGGCATCCAGATAATCAAGACCGCCAACACCGAGTCCTACGAGTCCGAGCGCGTCGAGGACAGCTCGCAGGACTACCTCGACGCCAACTGGGACGCCATCGAGACGCGCATCACCTTCTTCCCCGCGCTGCGACTGGTCTCGGGGCTGGGCTTCGTCGTCACCTTCGTGGTCGGCGGGCTGATGGTCATCGGCCAGCCACCGGGCCCTATCACCTCGACCCTGAGCCCCGGGCAGTTCGTCGCGTTCATCATCTACACCCAGCGGTTCGTCTGGCCGATGGCGCAGTTCGGCCAGATAATCAATATGTACCAGCGGGCTTACGCTTCGGCCGAGCGGGTCTTCGGGCTGATGGACACGCCGGGACGCCTCGACGAGGCCACCGACGCCGAACCCCTGGCTGTCACGGACGGCGCCGTCACGTACGACGACGTCACCTTCGGCTACGGTGACGACGACCCGGTCGTCGAGGACGTCTCCTTCGACGTCGAGGGCGGCGAGACCGTCGCCTTGGTGGGGCCGACCGGCGCGGGCAAGTCGACCCTGCTGAAGCTCCTGATGCGGATGTACGACGTCGACGACGGCGCCGTCCGCATCGACGGGCAGGACGTCCGGGACGTGACGATTCCGAGCGTCAGGCAGGCCATCGGCTACGTCAGCCAGGAGACGTTCCTCTTCTACGGCTCGGTCCGGGAGAACATCGCTTACGGTACTTTCGACGCCAGCGACGCCGATATTCGCGAGGCCGCGAAGGCCGCCGAGGCCCACCAGTTCATCGAGACGCTCCCCGAGGGCTACGACACGATGGTCGGCGAGCGCGGCGTGAAACTCTCGGGCGGCCAGCGCCAGCGCATCGCCATCGCCCGCGCGATGCTGAAAGACCCCGATATCCTCGTCCTGGACGAGGCGACCAGTGACGTCGACACCGAGACGGAGATGCTCATCCAGCGCTCGCTCGACCAGCTGACCGCCGACCGGACCACCTTCGCCATCGCCCACCGCCTCTCGACCATCAAGGACGCCGACGTCATCCTCGTCTTAGAGGACGGTCGGGTCGTCGAGCGGGGGACCCACGAGGCGCTGCTCTCCGAGCACGGCCTCTATGCCAACCTCTGGGCGGTTCAGGCGGGCGAGATCGACGAACTGCCGGAGGACTTCGTCCAGCGGGCGATTCGACGGCGCGCGCGGACCGACGCGGACGACTGACCGGCCGCAAGGCCCGGTTTCCATCCGCCCGCCGAACCGGGGTGGAGATTAAAGCGTCTGCAGTCGTACACGTCTGTATGCGCGTCCTCGTCACCGGTGCGACCGGGTTCGTCGGTAGTCATCTGGTTCCGGTGCTGCTCGACCGGGGCCACGAGGTCGTCGCACTCGTCCGTGACCCCGCGACGTACGACGCACCGGGCGGCGTCGAGGTTGTCAAGGGCGACGTGCTCGACCCGGACCTCACGCTCCCGTCGGTCGACGTCGCCTGCTATCTCGTCCACTCGATGGGTTCCGGGGAGAACTTCGAGGAGCGCGACCGGCGGGCGGCCCGGACGTTCCTCCAGGCGGTCGACGCGGCGGGTATCGACCGCATCGTCTACCTCGGTGGGCTGGGCCGCGACGACGACGACCTTTCGGACCACCTGCGGTCCCGTCGCGAGGTGGAACGCCTGCTGGCGACCGGCGAAGCCGACCTGACGGTGCTCCGGGCGGCTATCATCATCGGCGACGAGTCCGCGAGCTTCCAGGTCATCCGCCAGCTCGCACAGCGCCTCCCGGTGATGGTCACCCCGAGCTGGGTCCGGACGGACTGTCAGCCCATCTACATCGACGACGTCGTTTCGTATCTCGTCGGGGTGCTCGAAGACCCGGAGACGGCCGGGCAGACCTTCGAAATCGGTGGGCCGGACGTGCTGACCTACGAGGATATCCTGGCCCAGACCGCCGAGATTCTGTTCGGCCGGCGGCCGGTCATCGTCCCCGTTCCGGTCCTCTCCCCCGGACTGTCGGCCCGCTGGCTCGGCCTCGTGACGGACGTGCCGACCAGCGTCGCGAAGCCGCTGGTCGACGGCCTCCAGAACCCCGTGGTCGTCACCGACGACAGCATCGACTCGTACGTCGCCGTCGAGACGACGCCGTTCCGGGAGGCGGTCAGGCTGGCGGGGTCGAAACGAGAGCGGTCCGAGCGCCGCCGGGTCGAGGCCTGAGGGAGGTCACCCGCGCATGAGGTTCATCACCTCGTCGGCGACGTCCGGTTCGACGGCGACGACGTAGCGCTTGCCGGCGTCGAGCGTCGTGTCCGGCCGGGCGATTCGGTCGCCATCGTCGTCGGAGACGACGAGCGTGCCGGCCGGGAACCGGATCTCGGAGAGCTGCCGGCCGGCGGCCGGCGCGCCCTCGGCGACGCGGATCTGCATGATGTCGAGCGTGCCCGTGAGGTCCGCGAGCGTCTCGACGTCGCTGCCGATGATCTCGTTCGCGGCGGTGCGTGCCCCCGCGAGTTCCGGGAACAGGACCTGGTCGACGAACCGGGTGTACGACTCCTTGGCGCGGGTGTCGATGCGTGCCACCGTCCGGATGTCCGGCGCCATGTCCTTTGCCTCCATACAGACGGCGAGGTTCAGTCCCGCCAGCCCGGTGAGCCCGGCGATGGCGTCGGCGTCCTCGACGCCGGCCTGTTCCAGTATCGACGGGTTCGAGGCGTCGCCGGAGATGACCGTCGCGACGTACTCGTCGGAGACGGCGTCGGCTCTCGCCTGGTCGCGCTCGACGACGGTGACGTCGTGGCCCCGGTCGTCTAAGATGGTCGCTGTTTCGAAGCCGACACGGCCGCCGCCCGCGATGATGACGTCCAGTTTACTTCCCATGATTCAATCGTCCTCCAGGGGAACCTGTTCGTCGCCGGCCGCCGTCCCCTCGGCGGCGTCCGGCTCCGTTCGTAGGCGATTCAGTCCGAAGTAGGTGACCACGCCGAGGCCGATCCAGGCGGCGCTGAGCGCCAGCGCCAGCGGGTCCGTCCGCACGAGGAACTCCACGAGCACCAGCGTCAATACGAGGTTCAGGACGATGCCGATGACCGGTGGGGCCGGGTAGAACGGCATCTCGTAGGGCCGGTTCATGTCGGGTCGCTCCCGGCGCAGCTTGATGACCGAGCCGTTGACGACGATAAAGGAGAGCAGGAAGAAGAGGCTCGACATGTTGCCGGCGCTCTGCGTGGGCAGGACGACCGACCCGAGCATCACCACCGCCGAGGCGACGATGGCGACGAACGGCGTCCCGTAGCGGTGGTGAATCTGGCCGAACGACGGGAGCAGCTGACCCTCCCGCCCCATCGAGAAGGCGACCCGCGAGGAGGCGATGACCACCGCGTTGAGCGCCGTCAACGTCGAGAACACCGCGCCGAAGACGATGATGGCGCCGCCGTTCTGGATGATGGGTAGCCCCGTCGGCATGAACGACGTCGCCGCCTGTGCGATGCCGGCCTCGCCGGCCTCCGCCAGTCCCTGTGCGCCCAGGGTCCCGACGGCGACGGTGACCACGGCGAGGTAGACCACGACCGTCGCCGCGAGACTCACGAAGATGGCTTTCGGGATGTTCTCGCGGGGATTCTCGACCTCCTCGGTGACCGTGGTAATGAGGTCGTACCCCTCGAAGGCGATGAAGGTGAGCCCCATCGCGGGGAGGATGGCCAGTGCGCCCCCCTCGGCCGGGAACAGCGGCTGGAACTCCGCCGTCGAGAACATCGGCGCCGTCGCGCCGAAGGCGACGAACACCACGAGGATGCTCACCTTCACGATGGTGAACACCGTCTCCAGGCTCCCGCTCGCGGCCGTCGAGACGGCGTTCAGCGAGACGAGGCCCAGGACGGCGAGGAACGCCAGCAGGAACGTGGCCGGCAGGGCCGCGTCCACCACCGGCAGCGAGATGGCGCCGACCGCCTCGGGCGGCGGGACGATACCGTAGACGTGCAGCAGCTCGAGGAAGTTGGGCGCGAACCCGAGCGCGTACAGCGCGCCGGCGATCATGTACGCGAACCAGAGCATCCAGCCCATCAGATACGAGGGGAGGTCGGCGAACACCTCGCGGACGAAGGCGTAGCCGCCGCCGCTCTTGGGAATCGAGGCTGCCAGTTCGGCGTACGAGAGGCCGGTGAAGGCAGTGACGACACCGTTGAGCGCGAACACCAGGATGGCCGCCGGACCCGCGATTTCGGCGGCCAGCCCGGTCAGGACGAAGATACCGGCGCCGATCATCGCGCCCATGCCGATCATCGTCGCGTCCAGCAGGCCCAGGTCGGCCTCCGGCGAGCGGTCCTGCTGGCTCACTGGCCCGGCCTCCGTGCGTGACCCGCGGTATCTCGGTCTCGCGGCTGTGGCCGACACGGACCGGCCCGGAGCTGTCTCGTGGCGCGCCAGCCGCCGGTCGGAATCCAGCGCATCAACCGGCATATCTGTAGGTTCCCACTTTTAATCCGGGGACGATTTGCAGCGAGCGGGAACTGCCGGTCGATTCAGGACCGGGGCCGTCCCGTCGCACAAACCGTTATTATGGTGTGGCATGTACGCACATGACATGGCAACGGCATATCTGGTGAGTACGGCTCTGATGGGCCTGCTCGTCGTCGGTGTCCTGCTCTGGCTCGGCCGGGTCAGGGGCTGGTATCAGTACTCCCCGGCAGCCTCGGGCGAGGGCTGGTCGCCGGGTGTCCCGCCCAAGAGCACCGTCGACCGACTGACTGGCAGCACGTCGGCGTGGCTGGTCGCGTTCGCGCTGCTCGTCGTCGGCTTCCTCGTCGGCGTCGTCGCGTTCATCTCCGCACCGGCCGGCAGCGGCGGGCTCGCCGGGCCAGCGGTCGCCGTCGGCGGTGGACTCCTCCTCGTGGGCTACCTCCTCTTCGGCGTCTACATCTCGGCGAAGCGCCGGGGCCACCCGAGCGCCCTCGCGGCCGCCGAGTCGGCGACGGTCGCCGGGACGCTCTTCCTGGTCGCGATAACCGTCAGGCTCGTCCTGCCCTGAGCCGCCGACGCCGAACGGGTAACAGAGTTGGTATCGTCGATTTATGTCTCTCTGTCGTCCCTCTAGATAGGGATGAACAGGACCAGTCGGCTCTCGATTCTCCACGTCGACGACGACGCAGACCTGCGGGACCTCGTCAAACTCCAGCTCGAACGGGAGGAGAACGCCATCGAGTGCACGGTCCGCACCGAGGGCTGCCCGCAGCAGGCACTCGACCTGATACGTGATCCGGAGACCGCGTTCGACTGCGTCATCAGCGACTACAACATGCCCGCGATGAACGGTATCGAGTTCCTGCGGGCGGTTCGCGACTCACACCCCGAGCTCCCTGTGCTCCTTTTCTCGGGCGAGGAGACGGCCGACATCGCCGCCGAGATAGTCGAGGCCGGCCTCACGGATTACCTGCGGAAGGGGTACGGACTCGACCAGTACACGATGTTGATTCGGCGGGTGTCTCACGCCGTCGAGTCGGACGGGGCGTTCGACTCCGAGATGGAGACGGAGCTCGACGGTGTCGGCGTCGTCGGGCGGGACGAACACTTCGACGACGTCGACGACACCTACGCCTCGATGTACGGCTACTCGGCGGACGAACTCACGGGGAAACACTGGACCGAGCTCCACCCCGACGAGGAGGTAGAGCACATCCGCACGCACGTCCTGCCCGTCGTCGAGCGCGGCGGCAAGTGGACCGGTCGGAGCGAGGGGCTTCGCTCGGACAACACGCGGTTCACGGAGTCGAAACTCGTGACCGCACTGGACGACGGCCGCCTGCTCATCGCCGTCTCGGAACTCGACGACTCGCCGCTCGCCGGGGAAGTCTGACGGGGCGAAGCACCTGCCGTCGGACGGTTCGAAAACGGGGCCGTCGTCTCAGACGATGGAGTAGGCGGCCGCCGCGGTCAGCGCCACTGCGCCCAGCGTCCCGGCCAGTATCATGTACGTGACCGAGCGTGGCTCGGAGATGAGGTGCTGGTAGTACGCGGCGACCCCGACGGCCTTGATGACCGACAGCACCATGATGACGCCGAAGGCCAGCCAGTAGGCGCTGTCCACGAGTCCCACGAACTCCACGACCGCTTGCACGGTCGCGAAGACGAACAGTACGACGTATATCAGGGTGTAGCCTTTCCAGTCCATGGTCACAGGATGTAGAACAGCGGGAACAGGAACAGCCAGACGATGTCGACGAAGTGCCAGTAGAGCCCGAAGTACTCGATGGGCTTGTCGTCACCCTGGTACGCCCCGTTCCAGGCGCGGATTGTCATGTACCCACAGATGATGAGCCCGATGACGACGTGGGCCCCGTGGAGCCCGGTCGTCAGGTAGAACGTCGACGACCCGATGTTCGTCGAGAGGTTCCATCCGTTCGGGAACGCCTCCGTGGAGATGTGGAACAGGTGGTTCCACTCGATACCCTTGTTGATGAGGAAGCCGACGCCCAGCGCGAAGGTGCCAGCCATAAGACCGGTCGTCAACTTCCGCCGGTTGCGCTTGGCCGCGACCATCGCCAGCACGACGAGGAAGCTCGACGTGAGCAACAGGTAGGTGTTGATGAGCCCCGGCATCGTCACGTGCTCGGCGGGGATGAGGTCGTGGTGCCAGTCCGACCAGCCGTAGGCCACCCGGACGAAGGCATAGGAGCCGATGAACCCGCCGAAGAGGACGACGTCGCTCGCGAGGAACGTCCACATCCCGAGTTTCATCTTCTCGACGCTGTCGAACGGCCACCGTTCTGCGATGGCCATCTCCGGGGCGTGGAACGGCTCGCGGGTCATGCCCACCAGCGACCCGAAGGTGGCCAGGCTGCCGACCGCCGCCATGCCGACGTAGACCACGCTCCCGGTCCGGACGCCCGAGAGGCCCAGGAACGCGATGAAGCCCCCGAGACTGACGAGGAACGGCCAGAAACTCGCGTGACTGGCGTGTTCCCCACCGCCGGTCTCGTGGGCCGCTGCCGTCGGCGTCGCGGTGGCGGTCACCGCCCGGATGTTCCGGGCCGTCCCGCCGTCGGTGGCCCGCCCCCCGTCGGCCGCGACGCCCGCGCCACCGGTGGACGTGCCGGTCCGCTCGGCGACGTCCTCGTCGTCGAGGAACTCCAGCGACCCGTTCGCGTACGACGGCAGGCCGGGGAAGTTCTCCAGGTCGGGCGGCGAGGGGACGGCCCACTCCGCCGTCGAGGCGTACTTCCAGGGGCTGTCCCCGGCGTCCTCGCCGCGCCAGATGCTGACGAAGAGGTTGTAGAACATGACGAGCATGCTCGCCCCGAGGATGAACCCGCCGATCGTCGAGATGTTGTGCCAGATGGTCAGGTCAGCGGGGTACTCGAAGACCCGCCGCGGGGTCTCCCAGGCGATGAACATCGGGAAGTACAGCACGTTGAAACCGATGAAGAACGCCGCGAAGTGGACCTTCCCGAGGAACTCGTTGTACATCTTCCCGGTCATCTTCGGGTACCAGTAGTACAGCGCCCCGATGAGCGCCGTCGCGCCCCCGAACATCACGTAGTGGAAGTGTGCGACCACCCAGTAGGTCCCCCGGAACTGGTAGTCCAGCACGATGGCCCCGAGGAAGACACCGGTGATGCCCCCGAGGATGAACAGGAGCAGGGCCCCGAGCGCGAAGAGGAACGGCGTCTTGAACCGCACGCGACCTTTCGCCATCGTGTAGATGAGCGAGAACACCATCAGGTCGAAGGGCAGCGAGATGCCGATGGTCGTCGCCATGAAGATGGTCTTGATTGGCAGGTTGATGCCGGTCAGGAACATGTGGTGCATCCAGACGATGAAGGACTGGATGGCGACCAGCACCATCGAGATGATGAACCACTTGCGCCCGACCAGGCGACGGCCGGTGAACGTCTGGAAGATCTCTGCCATCGCGCCCAGCGCCGGGAAGAAGACGATGTACACCTCCGGATGGCCGAAGAACCAGAAGAGGTGGGCCCACAGCAGCGACGCGCCGGGGTTCTCCGCGCTCGTCCCGAGCGTTGTCCCGTCGTTGGCGAACTGGAAGTACGTCGTCCCGATGACGTGGTCCGAGGCCAGTATCATCAGGGCCGCCAGCAGCGCCGCGAAGGCAAAGAGCATCATCCAGACGGTGAGGTTGATCGACAGCGAGAAGATGGGGATGTCGCGCATCCGCAGGCCCTCGGCCCGCATGCGGTACATCGTGGTCAGGAAGTTGACCGACCCCATCGTCACCGCGGCGGTGAACATGATGAGCGCCAGGACGACCGACGTCGCGCCCAGTCCCTCGCCGGGGATGTAGGCGGGCGTGTTCAGCGGCGCGTACATCGTCCACCCGCCGGCGAACGTCGCACCCTGGAAGAAGGAGACGCCGACCAGGATGCCCGAGAACAGGTAGAGCCAGTACGATAGCGCGTTCAGCCGGGGAAAGGCGAGGTCGTCGGCCCCGATCTGGAGCGGGACGAGGTAGTTGGCGAAGCCGAAGGCGAAGGGGGAGATGAACCAGAACACCATCAGCAGGCCGTGCGTCGAGACGGCCTGGTTGTAGCCCATCGACCCCAGCAGGTCCGCGCCCGGGGACAGCAGTTCCAGGCGGAACAGGAGTGCGAGGACGCCGCCGAAGACCAAAAAGAAGATCGACGTGATGAGATAGAGGATGCCGATGTCCTTGTGGTTGGTCGTGAGGAACCACCGGCTGATCGACGACTTCGGCGGCAGGCCGTGGTCGTAGCTCATGCCGGCGCACCTCCGACTGTGGCGGTCCCGCTCGGGGCGAGCGCGGCGGTCTCGTTACCGCTCGTCCCGTTCGAACTCGCCTGCGTGTCGCTGTACCACTCCTCGTACTCGGACTGGGTGACGACCTCGACCGGCGCGACCATCACGGAGTGGCCGCTGCCACACAGCTCGTAGCACTTGGCCTCGTACTCGCCCGTCTCGGGGGCGGTGAACCACGCGGTGGTGGTCTGCCCGGGGATAGCGTCGGTCTTGACGCGCAGCTCGGGGATGCCGAAGTTGTGGAAGACGTCCGAGGACGTCACCTGTAATCTGATCACCCGGTCCTGTGGCACGACCAGCGTGTTGGTCTCGTGCCCGTTGGGGTAGGTAAATGCCCACCCGAAGCGGAACCCTTCGACGTCGATATCGATGGCGTCGATGTCCGCACGGTCGTCGTCCGGCCCGTTCTCGACGTACAGCAGCGTCGTGTACGTCCACGCGATGAGCGAGATGACGATGACGGCGCTGATGCCAAAGGAGTAGAACACCTTCCGTCCGCCGGTCCCCCCGGTGGGTTTCTCGCCCAGTTGCGGCCGCTCGACCTTGTCCGTGTACGGGTCCTCCTCGCTCGCGGACTCCCGATACTTGACGGCGTGGTACATCGTGTAGGTGACCACGACGATGCCCACTACCGCTCCGAGGACGAGGAAGACCTCGAAGATACTGTTGAACACGTCCGCCGGCGCCCTGACGTCCCCTCCGTGGAGCGGAAACGCCGTGACGTGTGGTAGCGTGTGACTCGACATCAAGGTGACGTTCAAGGTACCATGTATTAGTCATTGTGGACAACGAGTGGATAAGTAATCTCGCGTAACCTATTCCACGAGCGAACTTTTTTATCTGATGGTATGTAATACCATGACATGGCAGACCCGTCTCCGGGCGTCGACGACCCGGCAATGAACGACGAGCCGGCCGTGCCCGACGAAAACGAGTTCGACAGCCTGGTCGGTATCATCGGCGACGGGCTCGTCGGAGCCGCCGGTGGGCTCGTCGGTACGGCGATGATGAGCGTCGTCTTCCTGGTCGCCGAGTCCGTCGGTGCCTTCGACCGCTCCGCGTTCGCCATCCTGACGGAGCTGGTCGGCCTGGACGGACTCGTCCCGGAGGTGCTGTTCGGGTACCTCATCTTCCTCGGCGGCGGGATGTTACCCTGGCCACTCCTCTTCGCGTCGTTGAAGGCGTACCTCCCCGGACGGAGCGACCCCGTCAGCGGGGCCTTCTTCGGGGCCGCGATGTGGACGGGCTTCGTCCTCGCCTTCTACACGGGACAGAGCGGCCTCTCGCTGGTCCTGTACG
The DNA here is from genome assembly GCF_029338275.1 of Haloarcula ordinaria. NCBI lineage: Archaea > Methanobacteriati > Methanobacteriota > Halobacteria > Halobacteriales > Haloarculaceae > Haloarcula > Haloarcula ordinaria. The sequence continues at coordinate 1,280,502 of NZ_CP119789.1, forward strand.
CCCTGCTCACGCTGGTTGCCCACGTGGTCTACGGCATCGGCCTCGGCGTCGTGTTCAACTACTTCATGACCCGGCCGGATTCCATCGTCTGAGCGCCCCGGGCCCGTCTGTCTCGTGGCCGGACCGGGCCGCCCCGGCCCGGCACGGACTCACTCCGAGTACCCTTCCTGCAGAAACGCGCCTTCCGTCTCGTACATCGACACCAGCTCGACGATGAACTCCTCGTAGGTCTCGTCGTCCTCCAGGTGGGTCTCGAGCCGTTCTCGCAGGTCGTCGCTGATTTCGAGCGTGTATGTCATGGCAATCGGGAACACTGTTCCCGGTGCTGGTAGATAGATGCCGCATGGACAAATAACCGGTAGGTGCACGCTAGCAGTGGCTGCAGACGGATACCGACCTCTCTCTATCTGAAACGTTTCGGGGAACAGTTAATTCACTTCGAGTTGTACGACTGGTATGGGCAGTATCCTCCTTGCCACCGACGGGAGCGAGTACGCGCGGAAAGCAGCCGACAGGGCGATCGACCTGGCCGAGGAGCACGAGAGCCCGTTGCACGTCATCTGTGTCGTCGACCGCCAGAAGTTCGACGACCCGGCGCTCAGCTCCGCGGAACTGGCGACCATCTACGCCGAGGACCACGCCGTCGTCTCTGTCAACGAGGTGACCCAGATGGCCGACGGTCGAGATATCGTCGTCGAGGGGGAGACGAGACACGGCGTCCCCCACGAGACGATTCTCGAGTACGCCGACGAGGTCGATGCGGACGTCATCGTCGTCGGCGAACACGGCGACCACGAGGAGCACTTCTCTGGCGTCGGCAAGAAGGTGGCCAGTACGTACGACCGTGACGTGGTCGTCGTGACAGCAGAGCCCTGACCACGACGATGTACGACCAGATTCTGATTCCGACCGACGGCGGTGACGTCGCCGACACCGCGGCCGAGGTGGCGATCACGCTCGCCGGCCGCTTCGACGCCACGCTGCACGTCGTCCACGTCAGCGAACTCGGCGAACTGCCGCCGGGCACGGACGACGCGGACGCGAGCCCCCTCGCGAGCGGCGCCGAGGCCGCGGTGACCGAGATAGCGGAGGCCGCAGCCGATGCCGGGCTCGAAGTGGCGACGGCCATCGTCGAGGCCGGCAGTTCCGTCCACGGGGCGCTCCTCGCCTACGTCGAGCGCCACGACGTCGACTGCCTGGTCATGGGCACACACGGCCGGAGCGGGGTCGACCGAGTCGTCTTCGGGAGCGTCGCCGAGCGGACGGTCCGTGAGTCCCCGGTGCCCGTGCTGACCGTCCACGCCGAGACGGTCCTCGACCCGGACTTCTCCTCGATACTGGTCCCGACGGACGGCAGTCGCTGTGCCCGAACCGCCGTGGACCACGCTATCGAACTGGCCGACCTGACCGGTGCGACGCTCCACCTCCTCAACGTCGTCAACCCGGCGGCAATCTACGGCGACGTCGACACGGCTCGAATCCTCGACTCGCTCGAAGCGGCCGGGGCCGGACTGCTCGAGGACCTCGAGGAAGTCGCGAGCGACGCCGGCCTCTCGTCGGTGGAGACGACCGTCACGACCGGCACGCCCCACCGGGCCATCAGAGCGTACGCCGACGACCACGACATCGACTGCATCGCGATGGGGACCCACGGCCGGACCGGCGTCCAGCGCTACCTGCTGGGCAGCGTCACCAGTCGCGTCATCCGACTGTCCGACGTCCCGGTCCTCGCGATTCCGGGGACGCGAGACGACTGACCCCTCGCCCCGTCAGTCCGCTTCTTCCAGCAGCCAGCCGAAGCGTTTCTCCCAGAACTCCTCGCTCCGTGGCTTCTTGCTCTTGCCGCGGGTCTTCCGGTCGCGAATCCGTCGTTCGAGGACGTCCCGGGCCTCGTTGAGGGCGTGACTCGCGCCGTATCCCTCGCCCGATGCCATGTAGAGGCCCTGGTCGGTGTGCAGACGGATGCGAGCCAGCAACAGCGGCGTCCCGCGGAGTTTCTCGTCGTGCTCGTGGAGGTGTATCTTCGCGTCGAGGACCGTCATCTCCCGGTCGCGCCCGTCGAACTTGTCGACCATCTCGACGATGTCCTCGTACTGCACGTCGTCGAGCAGGTCGGTGCCGTACACCTGGACGCTCCGGTTGCCGCCGGCCTCCCAGGTGAGCGCGTCGAGGACGTCCGTCTTGGTGACGATGCCGTACGGGTGGCCGTTGTCGGTGACGACGAGCGACGAGCCACCGAGGTCGAACATCGCCTCGACGGCCACGTCGAGCGTCTCGTCGGGGTCGATGGTCCGGACCGGCGCCACCATCACGTCACGGACTGGCAGGTCGAGCACCCGCTGGAGTTCACCCTCCCGGGCACCGAAGCCGCCGCCACGGCTTCGACTGGCGCTGGCCGCGAGCGACCCGCCGAAGGAGTCCTGCCCGCTCGCGTCGCCGCCCTGACTCTGTCTGGCCTCCCGGACGGTGAGCTCGGTCACGTCGTAGAGGCTCACGATGCCGACGGGGTCGTCGTCCTCGACGACCGGGAGGTGCGTGATACGGTGCTCCCGGAAGTCGTGGAGCGCTTCGCCGAGCGTCGTCTCCGGTGCCACGGTGACGAGGTCCGACGTCGCGGCCTCGCGCACCGTCGCCGCGTCGAGGAACGGCATCACCGCCTCGAGAATCCCGTCGACGGTGACGATGCCCGTCAGCGTCTCCCCCTCGAACACGGGGAGCAGTTGCGTGTCGCTGTCTATCATCAACTGCGCGACGGCGCGAATGTCCTCGTCCGCGCGCAGTCGAGGCACGTGCCAGACGAGCGAGCCGACCTTCTCGTCCGGCGGGTGGTGGGACCCGGCCAGCTGCCGGCGGGTGACGATGCCCTCGAACTCGTCACCGTGGACGACGACGCCCTTGAGCGTGGGGTCGTCGAAGGCGCCGACGAGCTTCGAGACGCGCGTCTCCGGGCTGAACTCGGTGTAGTCTTCCGAAACGATTGCTGCGATATCCATGAATTTCCATGTTTCCGCTGTAGTCGACGGCTGTACGACGCTGTTGGCAACTATCGTTGCCCTCAGATGAGACTTCGTCGCACGGCAGCAAATACCCGCCGATGGTTCTCGGCCCGTGAGATTCGGGGTGCGGCTGAGACGCGTTCGTCCGGCCACCTCTCGCTGCTGTGGTGGCTTCCCTGACGAGTACGGGGTCGACTACCGACGGCGACGACCGTGGTCGAAACGGCCGGGCCTGGTGTTCCGGGAATCATAGGATGGGGACCGACCCGAAGTTTGGTCGACCTAAAAGTGTTGTCCTACTGGTAGGTATAAGTGCCTGACGCACGTACGGATATACTGCAATGAGTTCCCAGAAAAGCGCTCGCAAAGCAGCACAGACGGTCGGCGAGAACCCGCTCCGTATCGACGAGGAGAAAGCCGAACAGGTCATCGACGCGCTGAACACGGACCTCGCCGACGCGTACGTCCTCTACCACCAGCTCCACAAGCACCACTGGAACGTGGAAGGTGCGGAGCACCGGGACATCCACGTCTTCCTCCAGGAGGCCTACGAGGAAGTCGAAGAAGCAGCGGACGAGATCGCCGAGCGCGTCCAGACGCTCGGCGGGGTGCCCCACGCGAGCATGGCCACGCTGTCGGACGTAGCGACCGTCGAACCGGAGGACGAGGACGTCTACGACATCCGGACCTCGCTGCAGAACGACCTCGAGATGTACGGCGACATCCTCGAGAGCTACCGGGAGCACATCGACCTCGCGGCGGGCCTGGGCGACCACGGAACCGCCCACATGCTCCGTGAACAGCTCATCGAGGTCGAAGAACACGCCCACGTCATCGACCACTACCTCGAAGACGACACGCTCGTCGTCGACTCGGCGACGAACTGAGCGACCACCGACTGACAGCCCACCCGTTTTCCCGCGTCGAGTCGCCGGTTGCTCTGGAGAGTCACGCCCGCCGTCCGCCCTGGCACACCGTCGTCTCTGTTATCGCCGTACGTCGACGGTCAGTTCGCTCGAAATCCACCCGTCCGAGTTCCCGGCTTCGAGAAAGACCGATTTCCCCGGACAGCTCGTACAGAAGGATATCTCGGGCGTCTCCGGCGTCTCTGCCTTCGCATCATCACTGGTGGTGGACTGTGTGCCAGCGGCCATTACGAGCGATTAGGCAGACCTAAAATAAAAATGGTCCGGTTCGTCTCGGCAGGTCCGGGCGTCCTGTGCGAGCAACGTGCACACAGGGCTCGAGCGAACTCCGTTCGCTCGGCGGATTCGAACCGAAGCGAGACTCACTGCGTTCGTCCCGCAGGGTTCGAACCGCCCGTCGGATAGATTCGCCACTCACGGCTCGTTCGTGGCAGAATCTATGGGTCCGGGCGGATTCGAACCACCGACCTCGGCCTTGTAAAGGCCACGTCATAACCAACTAGACCACGGACCCGCACTACGTCGTTTTCGACCGTCGGGAATAACGCTTTCTCTCTGAGACTACCAGAACTTCACGCCCAGGTCGTGCATCCGTTCGTTGTGGCGGGCGACGTTGATGAGCAGCGGCGTGACCGCCTCCACCTCTGCGGCGTTCGAGAGGGGGCCGCCGTCGAGGGCCCTGAGGCCCTCGATGGCCTCTGCGAGTTCGCTGACCGTGTCTTTCGCGTCGCCGTCGTCGCCGACGACGACGGTGTCCCAGTCGGCTCGGCGTCGAGGTTCGCCAGCCGACCGGCCGCGAGGTTGTGGAACGCGCCGACGACGGGGGTGTCGTCGGGCGCGGCGTTCGCCGCGAGTTCGGTGACGCTGCCGACGCCAGGCTGGTTGTAGTGGAACCCGTCCTCGTCGCGTTTCATCCCCACGGCGGGCGAGACGAGGACGGCGTCACCGAGCTCGTCGGCGACCGATTCGACGGTGTCCGTGAGGTGGTACGCGGGGACGGCCGCGACGACGACGTCCGCCCGGGCCGTGGCATCGAGGTTCGAGAGCCCCTCGACCGTGACGTCTCGGCCGCGGCTGTCGAGTTCCGTCTCGTACTCCTCGGCCATCTGGTCGGCCTTCTCGGCCTCCCGAGACCCGATGATGACCGTGTGGTTGGAGTCCGCCGCCCAGCGCAGCGCGAGGCCCTGTCCGATGTCGCCGGTGCCGCCGAGTAATGCGATGTCCATGTCGACTGAGTGGAGTGTCCGGCGAATAAGCGTTGTGCGACCGACCTCGATTACGTGTAGGTCTCCCAGGCCCAGTCGAACCCCCCGCCGTACGCGACGTAGAGGGCGGTGGCCAGTCCGGCGACGAACGTGGCAAGCTGGACGAGTATCCCGGCGAGACTCGTGTGCCCGAGCGCGAGATTCGCGACCGTCGCCAGGCTCACCGTCGCGAAGAAGAACACGAGAATGAACATGGCCAACCGACCCGGTCGGTGGGCGTCGTCGAAGATGTCCCGGTGTTCACGCATCGTCCAGTAGGCGGCGGGCCACGCGACGAGCTGGAAGCCGACGGTGTACAGCTGGGCCACGTCGAGGCTCGGGATGTAGACGGCCACCCCACCGACGATGCCGGCCCAGACGCTCACCAGGAGCGACCAGCCGACCAGCGACAACCGACCCATAGCTCGACCTGTTCGTCGGCGCAGAAATCCCTGCCGTTTCGCTCACTCCAGCAGGTCCGGCAGGTCCTCGACGGAGTCGACGACGGCGCTGGCGCCCGCGCTGGCGTACTTCTCCCGCCCCGCCTCGCCGGTGAGGCCGCCGGTCAGGACGCCGATACCGTAGTACACCCGTTCCTCGTCCTCGGCGTCGGCGTTGACTGCCGTCTCGATGTCGTCGAGCGTGTCGCCGGCGAACCCCACCCGCTCGGCGCCGAAGCGCTCCGCGAGGGTCAGGAGGGCGTACGGATGGGGTTTCCCCTCCGCCCAGTCGTCCATCGTGAACCTATGGTCGTCGGGGACGTCGAGCCCGACCCGTTCCAGTGCGATATCGGCCTCGGCGGCCGGTCGCCCCGTCACGACACCGACGTGGTAGCGCGACTGGAGCGCCTCGAGCGTGTCGGCCGAGACCAGCTTCGGTTCGTCGTGTATGTAGCCCGGCGCATCGAACGGTGGCTCACCGCCCTCTATCTCCCGATACAGGTCCGCTCCGAGATAGAAGGCCTGGAACACGTCCCGGAGCCGGTCGCTGTCCCACGCCTCGAACACCGCTCGGGCGCTCGCGTCGTCGAGTCGGTCCCGGACGACCGCTTTCGCGGCGTCCAGTCCCCCACCGTGCTCGGCGATGGCGTCGGTGAACTCGGCGATGGTGCCGATATCACCCTCCCGGTCGGCGAGGACGAACAGCGCCGCCGCGTCGGTCAGCATCCAGTCGTTGTTGAACCCGCCCGCGTCCTTGAACTGCTGGACGTCGGCCCGCTCGATGGTGTCGCCGTACACCCGGTCGACGGACTCGAGGATAGCCCGCCGGTAGGAGTCGGCCACGTCCACGAGCACGCCGTCGATGTCGAGGACGACCGCGTCTACGTGCATGGCTGGCCGAACACGCCGCTCATTCAAGCACCTTCCCATCTCTGCCGGTCGCCCGGTACAGCGTCTCCCCACCGGGGAGCTGCTCCGTGTCCACCGGCACCGTTGGCGGGTCCCCGCCGAGCGTCGTGAACCAGCAGGCTGCGTCGACCGACCGCGCGACCGCACGTGTGGGACGGTGCAGTTCTGGCGGCAGGTTCCGTGCGAAGACGACGTCCGCGCCGGCGTACACGGAGCGGTCCGGGTCGGTCACGTCGTCGACGACGAACCGCACGCCGTCGGGAACCGGCCGCGGGTCGATGTCGGTCGCGGTCACTGCGACGCCCTCGGCGGCCAGCCTGCCGGCTACACCGGGCCGATTCCCCACCCCGACCTCGACGACAGAATCGACAGACAACAGCCGGCTGACCAGTTCTGTCTCGGGGTCGTTCACGTCGGGATATTTATGAGACGGCGTCGCATATACGTTCGCATGCACGTCGATATCGTACCCGTGGGCGAGGTCTCCGCCCAGGTAAAGCGGGAGGCCTCCGATGGATTGCGGTCCGTCTACGACTGCGAGGTCTCCATGCACGAACCACAGCCCATCCCGAAGGGTGCGTACGACGCCGACCGAGATCAGTATCGAGCCGAGGAGCTCATCGACCTCGTCCGCCGGGTCGGGGCCGGCGACAAGAACATCGGCATCACGCCGATGGACCTGTTCTACCGCCGCCGGAACTACGTCTTCGGGCTCGCCTACCTCGGTGGCTCCGGCAGCGTCATCTCGACCTATCGGCTGCAGACCTCCTCAGACGGCGGGTTCTCGAACCGCTCGGCCAGCGAAATCTTCTCGGCCCGCGTCCGGAAGGAGATCGTCCACGAGATCGGCCACACCATCGGACTGGAGCACTGTGACAACAAGCGCTGCGTGATGAACTTCTCGCCGACGGTCAGACAGGTCGACGTCAAGGAGGCGTCGCTCTGTGGTTCCTGTCAGCGTGACGTCCTCTGAGCCGGCCGGAATTCACCTAACGTGTTAGGTAACTCGGATAGGTTCTCTCATCCGCTACATGTAATTGCGATGAGTAAGAGTCAATCCCGCGACCGCGCGAAGGAACTCGGCGACATCTTCGTCTCGGTCACTGGCGGCGAATCGGTCACCGAACAGCAGAACGACGGGCCCTCCGACCGCGAACTGCGACCGGACGACGAGTTCGACGACGAGGACGTCGCCGACGGCCTCGACGACGCCGTTGCCGGTGCCGAGACGGGTGACACGTCCGACCCTGCGGCCTGAATAGCGCCACCGTCGACGCACCCTCCAACCCTCCAGAACCGGACTGTGGCACCGTTTTACTGTTTTCCGTCGACCCAGCGCCGCCAGTGTCGCTCAGATGCTGAACTCGAAGAGTTCGTCGCCGACGTGGTGGATGGACTGGACGACCTTGCCGCTCTCGCCGACCATGTCGTCGCCGTCGGTCATCGCCCGGCCGACGGCGAGGAACTTCCCGTGGGTCTCCTCGTTGATGGCGACCAGGTCGCCCTCGCTGATGTCGGCGTCGGCCTCGGTGATTCCCGGTCGCATGATGTCCGCGCCGTCGGAGACGAACGAGATGGCGCCGGCGTCGACGGTCACGACGTGTTTCTGTGGGGGATGGGCGTTCGCGCCCTGGACGGTGAGGAACGGCTCCTCATCTATGTAGAGCACGAGCGGGTCCCCGTCCACGAGGACGACGTCCCAGTCGCTGTCCGCGAACTCGACCTTCTCGAAACTGTCGGCGTCCAGCTCGACGCCGAGGTTGGCCGAGAGCGCGTCGGTGATGCTGCCGACCTCGTCCGAACGGAGATGGTGGCGGGATTTGACTTCCATACCCGTGTCTGTGCGGGGCCGGCGGGTAAGCGTAACGAACCCGCGGAGCCTTTTGTTCGGCGGCGCCATAACCCGTGTATGCGCGTCGTCACCCTGCTGCCCTCGGCGACAGAAATCGTCTACGCCCTGGGTGTTTCCCCCGTCGGCGTCTCCCACGAGTGTGACTACCCGCCGGCCGCCAGAGAGCAACCCGCGGTCAACCGCTCGCGGGTCGACCCCGACGCCTCGAGCAGTGACATCAACGAGCAGGTCGCGGCCGCCGAGGCGGGCGACGGGGTCTATGCCGTCGACCGCGAGACGCTGGCCGACCTCGCCCCGGACCTCGTCGTCACCCAGGGCGTCTGTGACGTCTGTGCCGTCGACCACGTCCAGGTCGCCGACGCCGTCGCCGACCTCGGCCTCGACTGCGAGGTGCTGACGCTCGACGTCCACAGCCTCGACGACCTCTTCGAGTCCATCCACCGCGTCGGGGCGGCCATCGACCGGCCCGACCGGGCAGTCGACCTCGTCGCCGACCTCCGCGAACGCGTGGCAGCGGTCGAACAGACCGCGGCCCGTGCCACCGAGACGCCCAGCGTCGCCGTCCTCGACTGGCTCGACCCGGTGATGGTCGCCGGCCACTGGATTCCCGAGCTGGTCGAACTGGCCGGCGGTCGCTACGAGATGGCCGAACACGGCGCTCACTCCCGGCCCCGCGAGTGGACCGAGGTTCGCGAGTACGACCCCGAAGTGCTGGTCGCCGCGCCCTGTGGGTTCGACGTCGCCCAGACCAGCGAGAACCTCGACGATTTGACCGAGCGACCGGGGTTCGACGACCTCCGGGCCGTCCGCGAGGGGCGCGCCGCCGTGATGGACGGCCACCACTTCGTCAACCGCTCGGGGCCACGGCTGGTCGAGACCCTGGAGTACCTGGCCGCGCTCCTCCATCCGGACCTGTTCGACGCGCCGCCGGGCGACGCCGTGCGTGACCTGGCGACGCTGCGCGCCTAGAGCGTCGAGAGCGCGACGTAGACGTTGCCCGCGATGACGAGCGTCCCCGCGGCGATGACGGCGACGAACCAGGCCCGCCACAGGGGCACCGACTCGACGATGTCGCGGCACTCGAGTAAGACCACGCCGACGAACAGGACGACGGCTCCCTTCACCAGCGGAATCAACAGCGGTTCTATCGAGAACAGGAGCCGGAGCCACGGGTTCTGCTCGTGCCTGATGCCGACGGCCTCGGCCGCCAGCAGCGTCGAGACGGCGTCACCGAAGCCCCAGACGAGCACCACCGCGAACACGAGCTCTACGTACCCCGGTCGGACCACTCGCGAGAGGAGCGCTGCGGGACGGCTGACGTCGGCTTGAGGGCGTGACATGGGGGCGGGACTGTCTACCCCCGCTACGGACCGAACTGGCATAACTCTCTACGGTCTTCGCGCCGGCGACGGCCGTCTGTCAGTCGCCCGTCAGCGAACACTGCCCGTCGTAGCTGGCCTCGCTGACCGTCTCGATGACGGGGTCCGCCCCGCAGACCGGGCATTCCGAGCGTTTCGTTACCGGCACCTCGTCGACGTGCATCTCGCCGGCGTCGTAGACCAGCAGGCGGCCGTCGAGCGACTCGCCGTAGTCCATCGCGAGTTTGATGACCTCCGTCGCCTGCATACAGCCGATAGTCCCCGGGAGGACGCCCAGTACCCCGGCGGTCGCGCAGTCCGGGACGGTCCCCTCCGGCGGCGCTTCGGGGAACAGACACCGGTAACAGGGTCCCTCGCCGGTGAAGGTCGTCACCTGCCCCTCGAAGCGGAAGACGGCGCCGTGCGAGAAGGGGACGCCCGCGAGCGTGCAGGCGTCGTTGACGAGAAATCTGGTAGGGAAGTTGTCCGAGGCGTCGACGACGATGTCGTAGGACTCGACGAGGTCCGGCGCGTTCCCGGTCGTGAACCGCGTCTGGTGCTGTTCGACGGTGACGTCCGGGTTGAGGTCGGTGACGAACGCTGCGGCGCTCTCGACTTTCGGCCGGCCCACGTCGCTATCGGCGTGGATGACCTGGCGCTGGAGGTTCGACCGCTCGACCACGTCGTCGTCGACGATACCCAGCGTCCCGACGCCGGCGGCCGCGAGGTACTGCAGGACCGGCGACCCGAGGCCCCCGGCGCCGACGACGAGCACCGACGACTCCAACAGCGCCGCCTGTCCCTCGGGCCCCACCCCGTCCATGATGACGTGCCGCGAGTAGCGGTCGAGCTGTTCGGGGTCGAGGTTCGGGCGCATACGGCCCGTTGACCGTCGAGCAAGATAAATCGCGGGATGGGCCTGTTCGGCCGGTTCAGTTGTTGCGCTGGAGGTCCGCGACCATGTCGTCCATCCGCCGGTTGATGTCGGCGACCCGGTCGGTCTGCGCGACGGCGTCGTCGGCGATCTCTGCCGTGCTCTCGGCGATCTCCTCGGCAGCGTCGGTGGCCTGGTCGACCATGCTCGCGACCTCCTCGGTGGAGGCCGCCTGCTGGTCGGTCGCCGTCGCGACCTCCTCGATACCGTGGTTGACCTCTTTGACGGTGTCGCCGATCTCGGTCAGAATCTCGGTCGACTCCTCGACGGTGTCGATGCCCGCCTCTATCTCCTCGTTGCTCGCCTCGAGGCTCTCGACGGCGTTCCTCGTGTCGTCCTGGATGCCGTCGATCATCCCCTCGATGGTCGTCGCCTGCTCCTGGGACTCCTCGGCGAGGCTCTTGACCTCGTCGGCGACGACGGCGAACCCTTCGCCGGCCTCGCCGGCCCGCGCGGCCTCGATGGAGGCGTTCAGCGCGAGCATGTTGGTCTGGTCGGCGATGTCGTTGATGACGTCGACGATGGCGTCGATCTCCTCGACGCTCGCCTGGATGGTCCTGACGTCCTCGGCGACGCTGTCGGCGGCCGTCTGGATGCTCTCCATAGCCTCGTGGACGTCCTCGGCGTTGCCCTGGCCGCGCTCGGCGAGCTCCTTCGCCTCGCGGGCGGCCGCCGAGACCTCCTCGGAGGAGGAGGCGATTTCTTCGACGGACGCAGAGAGGTTCGACACCTCGCTCGCCACCTCGGACATCCCCTCGTACTGTTCGGCCGCCTGCTGGCGGATGTCGTCGGTCTCCTCGGCGATGTCGACCGAGGAGTCCTCCAGCTCGGCCAGCCCGGTCTGTATCTCGCTCGCGGCATCGTGGTCGTAGCCTGCCTGCCGGTCGATGTCTGCTGCGACGTCGCTCTGGATATCGGCGTCGATGTCGTCGTCGATATCTGCGTCGGTCGCGATCTCCGTCGTACCCAGGCCAGTATCGCTCATTGTGCCCGGATCTGACCGTTGCGACTTAAAAAAGGGTGTACCAAACGCTATCGTCGCTGATACTGGCCCCGTCAGCAGTCGTACAGGTCGCGGTACTTCTCGTCGGCGTACTCGACGAAGTAGTCGGCGCTGAACGCCTCGCCGGTCGCTTCCTCGATGAGGTCGTCGGTCGTGTACCGAGCGCCGTGGCGGTGGATGTGTTCGGTCAGCCACTCGTGGATGGGGCCGAACTCGCCGGCGCGAACAGTTCCGTCGAAGTCGTCGACGTCCGCATCGACGTGGTGGGCCAGTTGCGCGGCCAGCACGGACCCAAGCGAGTAGGTCGGGAAGTAGCCGATGGCGCCGTTCGTCCAGTGGATGTCCTGGAGACAGCCCTCGGCGTCGGTGTCGGGGCGGACGCCCAGGTACTGTTCCATCTTGTCGTTCCACACCTGCGGGACTTCCTCGACTTCGAGGTCGCCACGGATGAGGTCGCGCTCGATTTCGAACCGAAGCACGATGTGCATGTGGTAGGTCAGTTCGTCGGCTTCGACGCGGATGAGGTTGTCATCGTACACCTCGTTTGCGGCCTCGTAGAACTCGCGGGGCGTGGCGTCGGTCCCGAGGTGGTCGTTGACCGTGGGGGCAAAGAGGTCCCAGAAGGGCCGGGAGCGACCGACGTGGTTCTCCCAGAAGCGCGACTGGGACTCGTGGACCGACAGGTCGCGGTTGTCCCCCAGCGGCGTGCCGTACTCCTCGCGGGGGAGGCCCTGCGTGTAGGTCGCGTGCCCGAACTCGTGGATGGTCGAGCCCAGCGCGTCCAGCGGGTCGTCGGGCGTGAACCGGGTCGTCACGCGCGCGTCGAACTGGGTCCCCGTGGAGAACGGATGGGGCGCGGTGTCGAGGCGGCCGCGGTCCCAGTCGTAGCCCAGCGTGTCGAGGGCCGCTTCGACAAGCGCGTGTTGCGTGTCGTCGTCGTATGTTCCCTCGAAGGGACTTGCGAGGGTCACGTCGCTGGCGGCGATGTCGTCGATAAGCGGGACGAGTTCCTCGCGGAGCGTCGTCAGCACCGCCTCGGCGGTGTCGATGCCCAGATACGGCTCGTACTCCTCGAACAGCACCTCGTAGGGGTCCCGGTCGGGGTCGATGGCTTCGGCGTACTCCCGGCGCAGGTCGACCATCTCCCGGAGGGTGTCGGCGAAGGCGTCGAAGTCGTCGTCGGCCTTGGCCTCCTTCCAGACCGGCAGGGCGTTCGAGGACGCCTCCGAGAGACGCTCGACGAGGTCCGACGGGACTCGAACCGCGCGCTCGTGGTCCCGGCGTACCTCGCGGACGACGGCTTCCTGTTCGGCGTCGAGGTCCGCGTCCCCGAGCTCGTCGAGCCACCCGGCCAGCTGGTCGTCGGTCAGCAGCTCGTGGTGTAGCGTCGAGATGGCCGACGACTGCTTCGCGCGGGCGGGCGTCCCCGCGTCCGGCATCATCACCTGCTGGTCCCACTGCAGGACGCCGCCGGCGTCGCCGACGTAGTGGAGCCGCTTGACGTGGTCGATGAACGCCTCGTACGTCGATTCGACGTCCTCGCTGGTTGTTGCCATGCCCCCACGTTAGTGCGGCGACACTAAAGGGCCGACGCAGGCGGAAAGGCGTGCGCGCATTCCCTCAGTCGGCCGGCCACTCTCTCGCGACCTGCTCGTAGATGGCCCGACAGCGCTCCAGCACAGCGAGCGAGACGCTCTCGTCGGCGGTGTGGGCCTCGCCCGGTTCGGCCGCGCCCAGGACCACACACTGGGTGCCGGCCTGCGAGAGCCACCCCGCGTCGGTCGCGTGAGGCTTGACGACGTGTTCGGGCAGCTCGGCCTGATTGTCCGTGGCCGCGTCCAGCACGAACTCGGCGAAGTTGGTGTCCTCGCACGCCATCGGCGGGAGGTCCTGGTCGACTTGCCAGGTGACCCCCGCTATGTCTTCGACTCGGTCCAACGGCGCACGCTCGCCGGGAACGGTCCGCTCGTCCACCGTCGCCTCGCAGCGCTCGGGGATGACGTTCCACGCCGACCCGCCGTCGATTTCGGTGACTGCGACGCTCCCGGAGAGGTGGTGGCCCAGTACCTCTGTCTCCGGGAACGCCAGGTCGCGAACGACGTCGACGGCATCCGTCGCGCGGTAGATGGCGTTCTCACCGGCCTCGGTCTCGCTGGCGTGGGCGGCCGCCCCCTCCGCGACGATGGTCGACCCGCGCCGGCCCTTGTGGGCGACGGCGACGTCTGTGACTCCCGGCGCGGAGTACCCCGTCGACCCCTCGCCGACGACGGCGTAGTCCGGCGAAAAGCCGTCCTCGATGGCCGCCTGACAACCCAGGCCCCCCTGCTCCTCGCCGACGAAGGAGGCGAAGACCAGTTCCGCCCCGTCCAGGGGGTCGGCGTCGCGGAACGCCAGCATCGCCGCAGCGACGCAGCCCTTCATGTCGGCGGTACCGCGACCGTACAGGCGTCCGTCGCGCTCCTCGACGAGGTAGTGGCCGTCGTCGTCGACCTGCGAGTCGTCCGGCGGGACGACGTCGTGGTGGCCGACCAGCGCGAGCGATGTCTCGCCATCGCCGCGCCGCGCCAGGACGTTCCCGTGGTCGTCGCGGGCCACCGCGGCGTCGGTGTGGGTCCGGAGCCACTCCTCGACGTAGTCGCCAGCGGCGGTCTCGTCCTCGTGACTCCCCGTCGCGACCAGTTCTCTCGTGAGTTCGGTGAGGTCCATACCGGACGCTCTCGGGCCATCGGTTTGTGTCTTGCTCGAAAACGAGTCAGTCAGTCGTCGTTCGGAAGCGGGCCCACGAAGTTCAGGCCGTACCTTGCACCGACGGTGTAGATTCCTTCGGAAACCCCCGTATCAGGACCCTTATCAATCGACGGTATCGTATCAGTGGTATGGAAATCGTACCGGACACGAGCGTGGTCGTCGACGGCCGCGTGTCCGAACAGGTCGAAGCCGACGCTGACCCTGATTCACCGGAGAGCGGCAAGGGCTTTGCCGGCGCGACGGTGGTCATGCCGGAGGCCGTCGTCGGCGAACTCGAAGCACAGGCCAACGACGGCCGACAGACCGGCTGGGAGGGCCTCGAGGAGCTCCGGCGGCTGGTCGAACTCGCCGAGGACGGACTCATCGAGGTCGAGTACGTCGGTCGGCGGCCCGACGCCGTGGAGAAACGCGACGCCGGCGAGGGTGAAATCGACGCGCTCATCCGCGACGTGGCCGACGACCGCGGCGCGGTCCTGGTCACGAGCGACGACGTCCAGGCCGAGGTGGCTCGCGCGAAGGGTATCCGGGTCGAGTACATCGAACCGCGGGGTCGCTCGGTCGACCACCTCCAGATCGAGAACTTCTTCGACGAGGCGACGATGAGCGTCCACCTGAAAGTGGGCGTCGCCCCGTTCGCGAAGAAGGGCGACATCGGCGACATGCACTACCAGCCGATTCGCGACGAGAAGGCAACGGAGGCCGAACTTCGCGAGTACGCCGCCGACATCGAAGACAGCACCCGCGGGTCGCCCGACGGCTTCGTCGAACTCGACGAGCCGGGGATGACCATCATCCAGTTCCGCGACCTCCGTATCGCCATCGCCCGCCCGCCGTTCTCGGACGCACTCGAAATCACGGCCGTCCGACCCATCGTCAAGACCGAACTCGACGACTACGAGTACGCCGACGAACTGCGTGACCGGTTCACCGAACACCAGCGCGGCGTCCTCATCTCCGGATCGCCCGGCGCGGGGAAGTCGACGTTCGCCCAGGCCGTCGCGGAGTTCCTGGTCGACGCCGACTACTCGGTCAAGACGATGGAGAAGCCACGGGACCTCCAGGTCGGCCCGAACGTCACCCAGTACACCGCCCTCGACGGGTCGATGGAGAAGACCGCCGACTCCCTGTTGATGGTCCGGCCCGACTACACCATCTACGACGAGGTCAGGAAGACCGACGACTTCGAGGTCTTCGCCGACATGCGTCTCGCGGGCGTCGGGATGGTCGGCGTCGTCCACGCGACCCGCGCTATCGACGCACTCCAGCGCCTCATCGGCCGGGTCGAACTCGGCCTCATCCCGCAGATCGTCGACACTGTCGTCTACATCGAGGCCGGGCAGGTCCACACCGTCTACGACGTCACGACCGAGGTCAAGGTCCCCGCGGGCCTCATGGAGGAGGACCTGGCCCGCCCGGTCATCATGGTCAAGGACTTCGCGACCGACGCGCCAGCCTTCGAGATCTACACGTTCAACAACCAGGTCGTCACCGTCCCGCTGGACGACGACGACGATGGCGAGGACTCCGGCGTCGACCGCCTCGCCAAGCAGGAGGTCGAACGAGAGATTCGCTCCATCGCGCGCGGCCACGTCGAGGTGGAACTGCGCGGCCCGAACACCGCCGTGGTGTGGGTCGAGGACGACGACATCTCGCAGGTCATCGGCAAGGGCGGCGGCCGCATCACCGACGTGGAGAACCGCCTCGGTATCGACATCGACGTCCGGACCTTCGAGGAACGGCCCAGCGGCCCCTCGGGCGGTCCGCAGACCGACGCCGGCGGCAAGCAGGGCGAAATCGTCCAGCCCGAGGTGACGTCCCGGCACATCATCGTCCCGCTGGACGGCCACTCGGGCGACACCGTCGAGGTACAGGCCGACGGTGAGTACCTCTTTACGGCGACCGTCTCCCGTGGGGGCGAGATACAGGTCTCGCGCGGGTCGGGCATCGCCGAGGAGTTGGAACGGGCCATCGACCGTGGGAACACCATCACCGTGGTCCCGTCGTAGACGCGAGCCAGCGCACCGCACGAAACCGGGACTATCCTTTAACCTGCTTCGGCGCCTAGAGATAGCAACCAGATGCTGGAAGACGAGTTCGGTCGCGAGGTCACCGGCGTCCGCGTCTCGCTGACCGACCGGTGTAACTTCGACTGCGTCTACTGCCACAACGAGGGGCTGGGCGACACGCGCGGCCCGATGGACCCACAGGACGACGAACTCGGGACCGACGCTGTCGTCCGGTTTCTCGAAGTCGCCCACGACTTTGGCGTCGGTGCGGTGAAGTTCACCGGCGGCGAACCGATGCTCAGAGACGACCTCGAAGCCATCGTTCGGCGCACGCCCGACGACATGGCGGTGTCGATGACGACCAACGGCACCTTCCTCCCGGGCCGGGCCGAGGGGCTCGTCGATGCGGGGCTCGACCGCGTCAACGTCTCGCAGGACGCGCTGGACGCCGAGGCGTTCGCCGAACTCACGCAGAGCGGCGCGTACGACCGGGTCCTCGAAGGCGTCGAGGCGGCCCTCGACGCGGGACTCGCGCCGGTGAAACTCAACATGGTCGTCTTCGAGCCGACGGCGGGCTACGTCCCGGGGATGGTCGACCACGTCGCCGAGAACGACGGGCTCCAGCTGCAGCTCATCGAGTACATGCCGGAGCTCGCGGGCCACCCGGAGTGGGCCGTCGACATCCAGCGGGTTCACGACTGGCTCGAGGCCCAGGCCGACCACGTCGAGACCCGCGCGATGCACGACCGGAAGCGCTACTTCGTCAGCAGCGAGGCGGCCGCGCGAGCCGAGAACGGGACCGTGGCGGCCGCCGACGGCGGTGGCGATGCCGCCGGGCTGGGGATGGTCGAGATTGTCGACCCTGTCGGGAACGCCGACTTCTGTGCGAACTGCCACCGGGTCCGGCTCACGCACGACGGCTACCTCAAGGGGTGTCTGAACCGCAACGACGACCTCGTCGCCATCGGCGAGACGAAGGCCTCG
Source organism: Haloarcula ordinaria (assembly GCF_029338275.1). Taxonomy (NCBI): domain Archaea; kingdom Methanobacteriati; phylum Methanobacteriota; class Halobacteria; order Halobacteriales; family Haloarculaceae; genus Haloarcula; species Haloarcula ordinaria. The sequence continues at coordinate 1,297,902 of NZ_CP119789.1, forward strand.
ATGCGCGAGGCCTTCCGGACGACCGTCGCCGAGCGGGTCCCCTACTATGGCGAGTACATGATCGAAGAGGACGGCGAGTGGACGTTCAACGAGGCCTACCGGGACAGCGAGGGCGACCGGACGCCCTACGAGTACTCGAAGGACGACTGAGAGGGGGTATCGGAGTCGTTCAGCGAGTCGCTCCCGAGAGGTGGAATTTCTGTCGCGAGCAAATCCGCGAGCGACCGAAACGGAATCCGTGCCCAAGGAGATCTCCTCCCGTTCAAATTCGGGAGACGCCACCCAACCACCAGCACTGAACCCTGAAAGCCGCCTATGTGTAGCTATCGACGAGTGCCGAGACCTCGTCGATGTAGTTCTCGCGGACTCGTCGGTTCGACATCTCCTGGACGTGCGTCGACGTCTGGTCGATACTCGGGCTCGTTCCGAGCGGTCGGTCCACGAGGTCGTACTGCGAGATCAGTTCGACCGGCCCCTCGACCGCTTCGAGGTTGTCGATGACGGCGTCGATCGCTCCCCGGATCTCGGTCCGCTCGGCGAAGTCGGGGCACCGGGTTATCCACCCGCGGTCGTTATCGTGTTCGTACGCGGCCCATATATCCGCCTCGAAGAATCTCGTCTCGCCCCGGTATTCGATGTTCGAGGCGTCATCGTCCTTGACGTAGATTGCGTACTCGGGCGCTTCCTGATCGAGACCGAAGATCGAGAAGAAATCGTCCCACTCGGTCGGCAAGTCGTCGAGCTGACCGGTCAACGCGACGTCCCACACGTGTGTACTGGCGGTCGTGTGCTCGTCGCGCCAGGCGTCGAGACGGGTCTCGTCTACGAAGACGGGGATCGAATTTCGACCGATCCCTTCGTACAGGCCGGCGTAGTAGACGCCTTCCATCGGCTCCAGGCGGACGACCGGTTGTCCCGAGCCGATGCTGACGAGCGCGTCGATACTGGCTGGAGCCTCCGTCGAAAGTGCGTCTCTGAACTCGAAGTGCCGCTGTTTGATGAGCCGCGGATCCCCGAAGATCATCGGAGCGTACAGAGAGAGCGTCCCTTCGACCGTAACGTAGGTCCCGGTATCGAGCGTGTCCCGACGGTGTGCGTTCCAGAACTCCTTGACACCGCCGATTTCGTCGACACCTCCGTCCAGGACGACGGATTTCCGCTGGTGATAGGCACTCGCGGCGTTGACCCCCAACGTCAGTGCCCCGAGCGTCGCCGAGATCGGATCGACCATACCGTAGGCTAACAGACGGTACCATTTAACAGCAACCGATATCGATGCCGAACTGCGATACTGCGTCACCATCCCCACCCTCGTGAAGGTCAGTGAACAGGGAGTCAGTATCGTGTTCTCTCCAGCAGTTCGAGTCTGCAAGCGACAGAGATTCGAACACCGCTGCCGGTCGAACGACTCGTTCGGTCTGCCCGGCTCCGATGAACCCTCTGACTACGGCTCCAGGCTGTCGATCGACCGTTCGAGAGCACTGACACCCGGTTTTTCTACTCTCTCTGGGGCCGCGTATACGCCGACACGCTGGGTCCCGAGCGAAACGAACCCGAGCCCGAGTTTTTCGGCGGTCGACTGAAGCCCGAGTCCCGCATCCGCCTGTCCGGCGAGGACCTTCCGGGCCGGACTCTCGTGTGCGTTCGTCGTCAGCCCGTAGCCCGAGATGGCGGCTGTGAGGTCCCCGCGGTCGACGCCGCGTTCCTCGGCGAGCGCGTCGAGTGCCGCGTCGAGACTTCGCCGGAGACCGGACCCGGTCCCGCGGTTGACGAACCGCGCCGACCCGTCGACGAGCGCCGCCAGCCCGTCCACGGCGTCTGCGTCTGCGACCACCAGTCCCCACTCGCGCTCCCAGCCGCCGAGTTCGACGGCGTCCTGTGGCGGGTCGACCGGTCCCGCTGTCACCGCCAGATCCGGCGTCCCGTCTTCGAGTCGCCGGAGGCCGTCGACGGTCCCTACGGGGAGGTACCGCGGGCGGTCGACGTCGTCCAGTAGTTCCGAGAGCGTGGGGTCGTCCTCGCCGACGCCCAGCAGCGTCGGGGGTCGCACGTCCGGGGAGAACAGCGACACGTCGACGGTCTCGCCCGCGCCCAGGTAGTCCGTCTCGGGTGGGACGGCGACGGTGCCGTCCGCGTCGACCAGGCTGGTCGTCGCACCGCTCCCCTTGTCGACAGGGTAGACCAGCAGGTCGCCGTCACCGTCCTTGACGAGGCCGACGGGTAGCAACCGATAGCGGCCCTCGCTGTAGCGCTCGGTGACGGCCATCGTCCCGGTGACCGTCGCGGTGGCCGGGTCCGCCTGCCCCGCCGCGTCGCGGACGACGGGCGCGACGAACTCGCGGAAGATGGTCAGCGCCGAGATGGGGTAGCCCGGCAGGCCGACGTACGCCGAGTCGCCGACGGTGCCCACGAGCGTCGGCTTGCCGGGCTTGACCGCCACGCCGTGTAACAGCAGTTCACCGCGCTCCTCGACGACGCGGTAGATGACGTCGACGGCGCTGGCGCTGGTCGACCCGGAGGAGAGCACGAGGTCACACTCGTCGGCGGCCTCGTGGAGCAGGCGCTCCATCGCCTCGAAGTCGTCACCCACGTGCGGGTAGAGCACGGCCTCGCCGCCGGCCTCCTCGACGGCGGCCGCGAGCGTGTAACTGTTCACGTCGTATATCTGGCCGGCGGCGCTGTCCAGCGGCTCGCCGGGCCGGACCAGCTCCTCGCCGGTCGAGATGATACCGACCGTGGGCCGGCCCCGGACCGGGACCTCGTCCACGCCGAGCGCCGAGAGCAGCCCCATCTCCCGGGGCGTGATTCGCGTCCCGGGGCCCAGCGCCCGCGCTCCCGCGGCGATGTCGGCACCGGCGGGCATCACGTGGTCGCCAGGCGCGACGGCGGTCCGGACCTCGATGCCGTCCTCGACCTCGGTCGTCCGCTCGACCATCACGACGGCATCGGCCCCCGGTGGCAGCACCGCGCCGGTGGATATTTCGACGATGGTCCCTGGTTCGACCTCCACGGCCGGCTCCTCGCCCGCGTGGACCGTCCCGACGAGCGGCATCGTCACGGGGCTCGCCTCGTCTGCCCCGAAGGTGTCCTCGGCGCGGACCGCGTAGCCGTCCATGCTCGCGCGGTCGAAGCCCGGGACGTCCAGTTCGGCGTCGATACGCTCCGCGAGGATGCGGCCACGGGCGTCGCCGAACGGGACCCACTCGATCCCCGGGGCCACGTCGAGGCTCGCGAGCACGTCTCGGACCTCCTCCGGCGGGGCGAGGTCGCGGAACTCGCGGCGGTCGGTCATGCCGACCACTCCCAGTCCTCGACAGCGACGGGCTGTCCGGCGTCCAGCCCCTCCAGCCGCTCGGGGACGACGACCCACCCGTCGGCCAGCGCGACGCTGGAGAGGACACCTGCCCCGCTCGCCCGCGTCGGCGTCGCGGTCACGTCGTCGCCCGTTCCGTCCAGTTCCACCCGGGCGAACGTCCGGGTGCCGGGGTCGCTGACGACCTTCCGGGTCAGCGCCGCCTCGGTCGTCGGCGGGTCGACGTGTGGGAGGTGGCCGCGCTCGCGGAGTGCGGGGCGGAGGAACGCCATCGCGGCTACGAGACAGGCCACCGGAGGGCCGGGGAGCAGGAGAACCGGCGTCTCCTCGACGACGCCCAGGGCGACCGAGCCGCCGGGTTCGAGGGCGACGCCGTGGCCCAGCACCTCGCCGAGCGAATCGACGACCTCCGGGACGCGGTCGCGCGCCCCCATAGAGGTGCCGCCGGTCGTCACCACCACGTCGCGGTCCAGGTCACGCTCGATTGCCTCGCGGATGGCCTCCTCGTCGTCGGCGACGTCGCGATGTGTCGCGTCACCACCCCAGCGCTCGACGTACTGTGCGACGGTCTGGCCGTCGGTCTCGACGGCCTCGCCCGGGTCGGGGTCGGACTCAACCAGCGCCTCGCCGGTCGGAATCACGCTCACGCGTGGGCGTTCGTACACCTCGACCGTCGTTCTGCCGACCGACTTGAGCAGTCCGAGGTCCGAGGGTCTGAGCCGGTGGCCCGTCTCGTACAACTTCTGGCCGGCTGCGACGTCTTCGCCGACCGCCGCGACGTTCTCTTCGCCGGCCACCGCGTCGAACACCGTCAGCGAGTCGCCCCGCCGCTCGGTCGCGTCGACCGTCACGACGGCGTCGGCCGCTTCGGGGAGTTCGCTCCCTCTTTCGACGCGGGTCGCCGTCCCCGGACCGACCGCCTCGCCGACCTGCAACGCCGCAGGCGAGCGGCCACTCGCGCCGAAGGTGTCCTCGGCCCGGACCGCGAACCCGTCCGCCGCCGCTCGTCGGTACTCCGGAACCGCGCGCTCGGCGTCGACGACCGTCGCCAGCACGCGCTCGTCGGCGTCACGGAGCGCGATTCGCTCGGCCCGCTCGTGCGGTGTCACCGCATCGAGGAGTGTCTCTCGTGCGTCCTCGAGCGGTGTCCGACGCCTGAAGCCGTGTGTCCGCCGGCCCTCGTCGCTCATTGTCCGGGATTCGCACCTGACGACCAAAAACCTCCGCGTGCCGCGGGGTCACTGTGTGCCCGGATTCGGACGGGAAGGCCGACGGACTCTTTCTCGGACAGCGATACAGCTCACGCCGTCGCTGGCACGCGACGACCGTCGAGAGAAAAATCCGCGTCAGTCCGAGACTGGTGCGTCCGCTTCGGCGGGCTGTTCCGTGATCTCGTAGAGGTTCTGTCGCGCGTCGGCGAAGTAGACGTCCTCTTCGACCACACCGACCTCGTCGAGGCGTTCGAGCGCGTAGCGGACGGTCCGCGCGGAGAGCATCGACTCCTCGACGATTCCCTTCTGGGTGAGCGGCCCGTCGTACTCCAGTACCTTGTACACGAGTTTCGCGCTCGGAGGAAGGTCCGCTATCGCTTCCCCATCGGACTCTGTCATCACGTGGACCCAGAGGCGCGGGATGCTTAAAGATTGAGGAGTTGGCTCGGCTGGACCGCGCACAGACGGCCGCGAGCCCGTCTCGGCGAACCGCGCCCCTTTTGGTGGAGGGTAGACGAAAGTGGAGTATGGCTACGGACATGGCGGACGGCATGAGCTCTCACATGCGCGGGCTCACTGTCACGACGCTGACGGCGGTCGCGGGCATCGCCGCGGCGTTCGGGTCGAACGCCTTCGCGAGCGGTGCGACCGACACGACGGGGGTGCTCGTGCTCGCGGCGGCGATCCTGATTCAGTTCCCGATTCTGCGACTCATCGGCATCGGGCAGGAGGACCTCTCGACGAAGGACATCCTCTACATCGCCTTCATGACCTTCTCCCTGTGGTTCGTCACGTGGGGCATCCTGCTGACCACAGGGGTGTAACCATGGCAGACGACAGCATCGCAGTCGTCGACTTAGATCGGTGTCAGCCCGACCGCTGTAACTACGAGTGCATGAACTACTGCCCGCCGAACCGCAGCGGGAAAGAGTGCATCGTCGAGCGGGGCGACGCCTACGAGGACGACGAGGAGTTCGAGGGGAAGCCCGACCAGATCCGCATCTCGGAGGACATCTGCCTGGGCGAGACCTGCGGTATCTGCGTCAACAAGTGCCCGTTCGACGCGATTCAGATCATCAACCTCCCCCAGGAACTCGAGGACGACCCGGTCCACCGCTACGGCGAGAACGCCTTCGCGCTGTACGGCCTCCCGTCCCCGACCGACGGCCAGGTCACGGGCATCCTCGGCCCGAACGGTATCGGGAAGACCACCGCCGTCCACATCCTCGCCGACGAGATGGCCCCGAACCTGGGGCGCTACGGCGAGACGCCCGACTGGGGAGAGATACTCGACCAGTACCGTGGGACCGCACTCCAGGACTACCTCGAGGAGATGCGCGACGGCGACCTGACCGTCGCCCGCAAGCCCCAGTACGTCGACCGCATCCCCGACCAGTTCGACGGGACGGCCAGCGAACTGCTCGAACGGACCGACGAACGCGGCGCGCTCGACGACCTTATCGAACGCACGGGTATCGCGCCGGTCGTCGACAACCACATCGACGACCTCTCGGGCGGGGAACTCCAGCGCGTCGCGCTCGTCGCGACCCTGGCGCGGGACGCCGACTTCTACTTCCTCGACGAGATAACCCCCTATCTGGACATCGGCCAGCGGATGACCGCCGCCCGCCTCATCCGGGACCTCGCCGAGGACGGCGACCGCTCGATGCTCGTCGTCGAGCACGACCTCGCCATCCTCGACCTGCTGGCGAACAACATCAACGTCGCCTACGGTCGCCCCGGCGCGTTCGGTATCATCACCCCGCCCAAGTCGACGAAGAACGGCATCAACGAGTACCTCTCGGGATACCTCGAGAACGAGAACATGCGCATCCGCCAGACGGAGATCGAGTTCGAGGAACACGCCCCCCGAAGCGCCTCGACCGGCGACGTGGTCATCGAGTACCCCGACTTAGAGAAGAGTTACGGCGAGGGCGAGTTCTCGCTGTCCGTCGAGGCCGGAACCATCCGCGAGAGCGAGGTGCTGGGCGTCGTCGGCCCGAACGGTATCGGGAAGTCCACGTTCGCGAAGATGCTCGCGGGCCGCCTCGAACCGTCTTCGGGGTCGGTCGACGCGGAACTCGACATCGCGTACAAACCGCAGTACATCGACATCGACCAGCAGATGCGCGTCGACGCGTTCCTCTCTACCATCACCGACGACTTCGGCTCCTCGTACTGGAACACCGAAATCGCCCAGCCGCTCCAGCTGGACGCCGTGATGGAGCAGAACCTCACGGACCTCTCCGGTGGGGAGCGCCAGCGCGTCGCCATCGCGGCCTGTCTGTCGAAGGACGCCGACCTCTACCTGCTGGACGAGCCCTCGGCGCACCTGGACGTCGAACAGCGGGTGCTCGCCACCTCCGCGATTCGCCGCTACGCCGAGAATCACGACGCCACCGCGCTGGTCATCGACCACGACATCTACATGATCGACCTGCTGGCCGACCGTCTGCTGGTCTTCGAGGGCGAACCGGCGAAACGCGGCCGGGCCACCCCGCCACAGGGGATGCGCGAGGGGATGAACGAGTTCCTCGAAAATCTGGACATCACCTTCCGCCGCGACGAGCGGACGTCCCGTCCACGCATCAACAAGCCGGGCTCGCAACTCGACCGCAAGCAGAAGAACGCCGGCGAGTACTACTACGCGCCCGACCGGGAGTGACCCCGCAGTCGACCCTTGCGTCCCAGGTACTCGCCACCTAGTCTGACGTAAGACCTAAACCACCTGCGGCCGCCGTAGGTGACATGGGACTGATGAGCAAGATCCTCGGCGGATCGGGATCCTCCCGGAAGACCGAGGACTACGTCGAACTGAACGCCGACGCCTACGACCTCACGAGCGCCGAGGCCGAGCGACAGGTCCGTATCGCCCGTATCAGCGACAAACAGGACGTCATCGAGATCAAGGACGCCGTCTACGACGGCGACGTCGTCATCGCCGACATCGTCCGCCACTCGACGACCGACCGGACGATGGAACACATCAGCGACGAGCTCAAGCAGGTCGCAAACGAGGTGGGCGGTGACATCGTCCAGAAGGACGACGACCAGCTCATCATCACGCCCGCCGGCGTCGCCATCGCCCGCGACCGACTCGGCCAGTAGTCGGTCGGTCACGCTCGGGGCCAGAGGCGTCGTCGGTCTTTCTCTTGTGCTAGCGACGTCAATGCCGTTTCAACGTGTTTTTCGGTCTCGGCCCACTGCAACTGACAATGACCGCGCCGGCCATCCGTGCCCGGGAGTTAGTGAAACGCTACGGTGACGTGACGGCTCTCAACGGCCTGGACCTGACCGTCGAGCGAGGCGAGTTCTTCGGCCTGCTGGGTCCGAACGGAGCCGGCAAGACGACGTTCATCAACACCCTCGTCGGCCTGGCCCACAGCGACGGCGGTTCGGCCGAGGTCTTCGGCTTCGACGTCGAGGACGACTACCGCCAGGCCCGCGACCGAATCGGCCTGGCCCCACAGGAGTTCAACGTCGACCGGTTCTTTCCCATCATCGAGGTCCTCGAACACAAGGCGGGCTACCACGGTATCGGCCGCTCGGAAGCCCGCGAGCGGGCGGAGGATGCGCTGAAGACCGTCGGGATCTGGGAGAAGCGCGACACCCGTTTCGACTGGCTCTCGGGCGGGATGAAACGCCGGTTCGTCCTCGCCCGCGCGCTCGTCTCGAACCCCGACCTGCTCATCCTCGACGAGCCCACCGCCGGGGTCGACGTCCAGTTACGCCACGACCTCTGGGACATCATCAACCGGATGAACGACTCGGGGACGACCATCCTGCTGACGACCCATTACATCGAGGAGGCCGAACGGCTCTGTGACCGCGTGGCCATCGTCGACGACGGCCGGAAGGTCGATGTCTCCACCCCCGACGAACTGATGTCCCGAGGGACCGACACCATCGAACTCGGACTGGCGGACCCGCCTCGGACAGCACCGCGACTCGACGTCGAGGGCGTCACCGAAGTGACCGTCACCGACGACGGTCTCAGCGTGACGGCGATGGGCGGCAGTCAGACCGCGCCGGAGCTCATGCGGACCCTCGAGCGCCAGGGCCACGACGTCACGTCGCTGGACATCCGCCGGGCCTCGCTGGAAGAGGTGTTCGTCAACATGACCCGCGACGAGCGCGAGTATGCGGAGGTGTCGGCGTGAGCCGCGCTGGCGACGAACCGGTCGGTACCGACGGGGGCACTGCGACGCTCGCCGCCGACAGCGAGACCGACGCCGGTGCGCCGACCGGCCTCCGTGCGCGGTTGGTCGGGCTCTGGACCCTGCTGCACCGCGAGATTCTCCGGTACGTCCGCCGGCCGCGCAACACGTTCCTGCCGCCGATGATCACGAACGTCCTCTACTTCACCGTCTTCGGCGTCGTGCTGGGCGAACGTATCAGCGGGAGCGACCCGCAGGCGTTCGGCGGCGCGGGCTACATCCTCTTTATCCTCCCCGGACTGGTGGTCCTGGGCATCATCTCCAACGCCTTCGAGAACGCCTCCTTCTCCATCTTCCACGGGCGATGGAACGAGTACATCCACGAGGTACTTACCTCGCCGCTCTCGCACACCGAGATGGTGCTGGCGTACGTCGGCGCGTCGGCCCTTCGAGGAATTATCGTCGGCTGTATCATCTGGGGAGTCGGTCTCATTTTCACGCCCGTCACCGTCGCGAACCCGTTCTATCTCGTGGCGTTCATGCTCGTCATTCCGACGCTCTTCGCCGGCTTCGGCGTCATCGGTGGTCTGTGGGCCGACGACTTCGACTACCTGACGGTGATGAACCAGTTCATCATCCGGCCGCTCGTCTTCTTCGGCGCGGTGTTCTACCCGCTGAGCGCGCTGGACGGTATCTGGCGGCAGGTCACCCTGCTGAATCCGATGGTGTACATGGTCAACGGCGTCCGCTACGGCGTCATCCCCCAGACGACTGACGTCGAACCGAACGTCTCGCTCGCCGTCCTCACCGGGCTCACCGTGGTCGTCCTCGCCATCGACATCGAACTGGTCAGGCGCGGCTACGGCCTGGTAGACTGACAGCGGCGTTCGGAAGAACGGACGGACGTGCCGAATGCCGGAATGGGTCCGCTCCGGCGGGCGGACAAACTATGACAGGGTCCCCACGAGCGGTGCTCGTGATCCGGACATTTCTGAGCGCCTCCGGACCAGGCGTATGTGAATCTATACCACGCGGAGTATTTACACTTGATGGGCTTTCACGTGACACTCAGATGAAAATAATGCCGCGGCTTCAGACGTTGTCGGGCGCGTCCGGGTCGTCCTCGACGGACCGTTTCAGCGAATCCCGGCGGGCCTTGGCGTCGCGGTCGGTCGCTTCCTCGAGGAAGTCGTTCTTGGCTGCGACGGCGTCCTCGGCGGCGTCGACGTGGCCGCCGGCGATGACCTCTTCGGCGGGCTTCTCGTCGATGTGTAGCGCGAGTTTGTCCTTCTTGCTCCCGTAGCTCACCGTGCCGGCGACCACGCGGTCGAAGACAGGGTTCTCGGGCTCGTCGACGACGTAGAGGTCGTTCCCGTTGTAGTCTTCGGTGTCTGTGACTGCTCCGAAGTACTCCTCGACGAACGCCTTCATGTCCGGGACGCGGTCTTCGAGATGTTCGCCCCGACGCATTTTGTACTCTCGCATGGGCCACGTTTTGCGAGCGCCCGTCTTACCCTTTGCGTTCACTCGTCGGCGTTCTGGACCAGCGACCCCTTGTGACACTCCGGACAGAAATCGCCCGCACGCAGCGACGAGGACTCGACGGGGGTCGAGAAGCCACACTCCTCGCAGAAGAACTCGCCGTCGGGGACCGTCACCGTGCTCTCGGCGACCGGTTCGACCTCCGGCTGTTCGGACGCTTCGTCCGTGTCGTCGCCCAGAACCGTCTCGGGCTTCCAGTCGTCGCCGTCGTCACCCGGCTCTTCCGGCCACTCGCCCGGCGCCCGCTCGTCTTCGACCGGCGTCTCGTCGTCGCTGTCGATGATGACCCCGTCGTCTTCTTCGGGCTCCGCTTCGGCGACCACGTCTTCCTCCGCGCCGGGGACCGCGACGTCTGTGGTCGGTTCGTCGAGTTCCGCGTCACCACTCGAGACGTCGTCGTCGCTCCCGCTCATGATTTCTGCGTCGTCGGTCTCCGGGTCGACCGGGCCGACGTCCGCGCTGTCGTTCTCCGATTCGAACACCGGCGTCACCGCGTCGTCTGCCTGGCCCGTTGCGGGCTCTGTGCCCGCGTCGGACGCGTCCGATTCCTCGTCGTTCGTTGCAGCCTGTGCTTCCACGACGTCGCCGGCGATGTCGGACGGCGTCTCGACCGACGTCACCTCCTTGTTCTCGGAGACGATGCGCGTCTTACCACACCGCTCGCACGTCTCCTGTTCGCGGATGGTGATGACGACTTCGCTACCTTGCTCTTCACGGTCGCGTTCGACGCTGGCCTCGCCGTACTTGTGCCCGAGGACGGAGCATTTGAGACCCATTGTCAGTTCTTCTCACCGTGACGTACTTAAACCCTGTCTGTCTCAGCGGGCCGAGCTGCCACGGCGGTCCGTATCTCAAAACCAATTGCCTTAATTAACAAAACTAGATGTGAAATTTTATAACCGAGGGGGAGCCGACACTCGACCGATGCCCCGGTCTCTGGCCATCGGTACGGTACTCGCCCTCTGTGTGCTTGGCCTGCTCGCCGGCACGGCGGCGGCCACGAGCAACGCACCGCCGCTCGCAGACGCGGGCCTCGACCAGACGGTCGGTGCCGACGCGACGGTCCATCTGGACGCCAGCGGCTCCCGGGACCCCGATGGTTCCGTCGCCCGCTTCAGCTGGACAGTCGAGACACCAACCGGGACGGCCACTCGCCCCGACTGTCCGACCTGCCGGCAGACGCGGTTCCAGCCCACGACGACCGGCCGCTACGCGGTCACGCTGACCGTCACCGACGACGACGGGGCGACCAGTTCGGACACGCTGTTCGTCGACGTCGAGGCCGGTGCCGGCCCGTCGGTCACCCTCTCCGGACCGAGCACGGTCGTCTGGAACCGGTCGGCGACCGTCACGGCCGACGTCGCTGCCGGCGAGCCGTCGCTCTCGTCGGTGGCCTGGATCGTCGACGGAGCGGTCGCCCAGCGTGACGTACTCGCCGGTTCGAGCACGACGGCCACGCTGTCTCGCCCCTACACCACCAACGGTTCGGTGTCTGTCCGCGCCGTCGTCTACGACGCTGCTGGCCACCGGGCGACGGCGACACACGACCTCACCGTCCTCACGCGTACCGGCGGTTCCGGGGCCGGTGGTTCGGAAGCCGACGACTGCCACTTCTGGTCGAACAACTGCCTCAACGACGCTGTCCTCACCAACGCCGAGACCGGGCAGCAGACCGTCATCAACGCCAACGGCGAGCAGGGCATCCAGGTGATGACCGACGCCCGCGGCCTGGTCGACGCGAACGAGTACGTCGACGTGAGTAAGTACCGGACCTCGACGGGTGAGAACGGCCCGACGCGCTTCGAAGCCGACATGATAGACGTGGTCGACAACAAGGCGACGCTGGATAAGACGGAACAGCAAGAGAACGAACAAGACGGGAGTCCGGGGGACGACGACCACAGTGACGACCACAGTATGAGCGAAGGAGATAGCAGTGGAGGCAGTGACGATTCCACCGCAAGTGAGGACGAGAGCAGTGGATATGTTGATACCGGCGCACAGGACGGGTACAACATAGACGCGGGTAATGCTGGGTCCCCCTCGACAAGTAGTTTCGACAGTTCTGATGACTCGACTGACTCAGATGAGTCAGATGATTCGTGGACTAGTGGAGGTGTCTCGTATGGTGGCTACTGGACTGGGTAGTACTTTTATAAGTCAAAAATGACACAACTATCTGAATCACGATTCATCGTTTCCGCAATTCTCGCATTGCTAATCATGAGTGCTGGATGTTCAGCAGTCGTCCCATCTCCTGTTACTGGTCCTAATCCGACGCCCACCGTAGAACAAACAGGAACTCCGACAGCGACTGCGACTCCGACGGCCACTTCTACTGTTGGCGGGGTGGATCTCGAAACCGTAGACCCGAGAGGTCATCCCTCTCGCGGCGAAATTGACCAGCGAGATCCACGGTCCGACCGAGGTCACTACGAACCAGTTACCTTCTCCGGCGAGGCCGGTATGACAGTCGTCATCAGAATGAAGTCTGAATCCGGCGACCCGTACACCGAGCTCGTCGCTCCGAACGGGACGATCATCGCGTCCAGCGACGACCACTGGCGCCACAACGACTCGTCACTGATGAATGTCACACTCCCCGAGACCGGTCAGTACACCATCCGAGCCATGTCCGCGGAGTACCGTGAGACGTTCGAGTACTGGCTGACCGTCTCAGAGTGGGTCCATCCCAACGACCGGGGGTGGTTCGCGGGTGATCCGACAAAATGGAACGAGAGTGAGCGATACGGTGAGTTTGTCGCGGATTACCAGTCGAATGCGAATACCAGCGACTGGATAGATATCCGCCCAACGAGAGGAGTCGACGCTGTCAATCCAAAGCAGGACTACGCTATAGTCACGTACCACTTGAGTAGTAGCGACCCAAGTCCCGAAGAACTCCGTTCGATCGATATCGCCCTGTTACTTGCGTACACTATCATGCTCGACGACTACCGCACCGAGTACGAACAGGTCGACGAGTCGTGGGTTCCCGACCGCATCTATCACCGCGCAGTGACGCCCAACGGGACGCTGTACCGGACGACCTACATCACCAAGGAGCGGGCCGACAGGTACGACCTGGAGGACGACATCGTGGGCTACTGGTTCATGTATCTCGGCACGGAGGTCGAGGGGCCGGCGTCGCCGTCCTACGTCGAAGGCGGCGAGAACTCCACCACGAGGTTGACCTATCCCGAGATGAACCGGAGCGCAGAACGGGCACCGCCCTGAGCGGTCCGGTTGGGGTTCCGACGCATTCCCGCTGATCCCCGAAACGAGGGACAAAGCCAAGAGTCGTCCGGCTATAGTAGCACGTATGAGAGCGAAGCGGGAGTACCGTGACCGGGACGACACCGAAGTTGCGGTGCTCGACGCCCTCGCGGACCGCCACCAGGAGGGGATGACGGTGTTCGAGCTCCGGTCGCGCGCGGACGTGAGTATCGACCAGATCGAAGACGCCCTGGCCGCTCTCAAAGCGGACGACCTCATCGAGGTCGAAGACAACGGTGAGCGGACGGTCATCCTGCCACAGGAAGACGTCATCGGAACGGAGCCACCGGACGAGGACGAGTCCCTGCTCGACCAGCTCCGCAGGCGGTTCTCCCTCTGAGAGATACGGAGGGGTGTGAGCGGGTGCACGCGATTCGACTCTCACGGTTCAGACTCGATCACACACTTTAGTTCGAGTATCTGAGTGGAGGGACGATGCTCGCTGGGGCGTCCGAACCCGGATTCGGCCCGGTCGTCACCGTGGTCGCACTGCTCGGGGCTACGCTGCTGGTCCGACGGCGGCGTTGACGATTCCGTTCGCTATCGATCGTTCTGTGTTCGACTCTCCTGTGTCAGGTGTTCTCGAGTGGTGTCGCCGCGCAGTTGTTCGGTCCGAGTTCGAGTTCGAACGCCTCGTCTTCCGCGGCCGTCTCCGTCCCGAGGTTGATCGCGACGATACGCTCGAAGTTGGCCGGACGGGGTGGGATGTCCGCGGTGACGTACTCGACGAACGCCTCAGTGTCCATCTCGAACGCGCGCAATCGGTCCCGGAGGGTGCCGAGGGGCGCGGTGTACGTTCCGTCGGCCGCGCGTTCGGCTTGTTCGCTGTAGTGGCCAGGCGCGACCACCGTCTCGTCGGGTAGCGGGGCGAGTCGTTCGGTCAGTGTGCGGTGGAGGTCCCTGGCGAGGGCCTGCGCGCCCTCGTCACCCGCTTCGAGGTCCGGGCGAGCGACGCTCTCGAGGAAGAGACTGTCGCCGGCGAGCAACACGCCGCCGACGCGGACGCCGACCATCCCCGTGGTGTGGCCGGGGAGCGCGACGGTCGTGAGCGTGGCGTCTCCCACCGTGAGCGCTTTGCCGTCGTCGAGTTCGGTCACGTCGTACGTGAGCCCGCGTTCGGTGGCGCTCGCGGACATGACCGGTTCGACGCCCTCGTCGGCGAGTCGTCGGAGCCCGCTGACGTGGTCGGCGTGGACGTGGGTGTCGATGGCGCACTCGAGCGTCGCGTCGTGGTCGGCCGCGTCGGCGAGGTACCGGTCGCTAAACGCCCGAAGCGGGTCTACGACGGCGGCCGCGCCGTCGCTGACGACGAGGTAGCTCAGACATCCTGACGACGGGCGCTGGTACTGGAGCACCGTCGCCTCGTCGCACGGGACTTCGTGGGCTTCGTACAGTCGAGCCCACCCCTCCATCCCGTCGCTGAGGTTCTGCGCGTCGACGCCGTGGTCAGAGAGCAGGCCGGCCGCGAAGGCGCTGGCCTCCCCCTCGGCACAGACCGTCACGATGGGGCCGTCGCCGTCGACGGCCTCGAGGAGGCCCTCGACGTCACCGGTGACGCTCGCCTGCAGCACCTTCGTGAACGGGACCTGGGTCGCCGTCACCGACGGACCGTCGATGTGCCACTGCTCGAACTCGTCGCGGTTCCGCACGTCGAGCAACCGGACCGCCTCGCGGGCGTCGAGTCGTCGTTTCAGCTCCGCGGCCGACAGCGAGGCCGGTTCGGTCGGTGGGTCGGGTGCCGTCTGGGTCATATCGAGGGTAGGGCCCCGGTCTGGATAAATCGACGGTGACCGGCGTCTCGGTAGGACGGTGCCCGACACTCGAATCGCCTGGCCCGCCTCGCCGGCGATCACCCTCCGAGTCACCGGGGTTGAAATCCGTGCCACCCCTCTATCCGGTATGGATCCAGCCGACACGATCGAGACGGTACGCCAGACCGCTGCGACTGAACTCGACCGTCTCGGGTCGGACAAGCTCCTCATCGCCGTCACGGAAGCGACGCTCGAACCCGACGCAGTCCGCAGTGCAGCGGTCGCTCGCGAGAGCGGCGTTGCAGGTGCACTCGAACGGTGGGCGGCGGACGAATCCAACGGGGCCGTCGCCGACGCGTTCGCGGCGGCAGCGACGGCCGCCGCCGAGCGTGCCGACCGGTTCGAGGTGTCGGCTGGCGAGTCGGATGCGTTGACTGTCCACTTCGACTCCGTCGACGGGACGGCCCAGCAGGTCGGGGCTGGCCTCGTCGCCACCCCGCTGGTCGCCGACCGGTTCTACCTGCAAGTGGTGAACTTCTTCGTTAACGAACCGGACGAAGCCAGTGCCGACGTCTTCCGGGAGGTCAGGTCCGACGCTTCGAGTCTCGATTACGCCCGGGAGGCCCTCGCTGCACTCTCGACCGAGGAACGCGAGCAGGCCAGTCAGGCCGCGCTCGCCGCTATCGAGGCAGCGTACGACGAGTACGCCACGACGCTCGAGTCGATGGGGCTGGACCCCAGGCCTGTCTGCTGAGCATCATATTACTCGAAGAATATCTTACACCGATACTTATGTGCCCGCTTCTCGATACCGAAATATGGCATCAGAGGCAGACGTGTTGCAGGCTTCGGGCGAACGGCGGGACCTCCGCCGTGCGACGGAGATCGTCGGGAAAAAGTGGCACCCGGTCGTCATATCCACCCTGTTGGCCGACGGCCGGCGCGGATTCAACGACCTGAAGGGAGCCCTCGACGGTATCTCGGATAAGGTGCTCTCGGACTGTCTCGACGACCTCCAGTCGGTCGGCCTGGTCACGCGGGAGGTCATCGACGACAAGCCGGTCCGCGTCGAGTACTCGCTGACGACCGCCGGCGAGGACCTCGAATCGGTCATCGAGGACCTCCGGGCGTGGAGCCGCGAACACCTCTCCGAGGACCTTCCGGATCGGTCCTGAGCTTCGCTCACTCCTCGTCGTCGACGACCTCGAGGCCGCGGTTGTTCACCGCCGACGGGTCGAGGCCGACCTCCTCTAAGAACTGCTTGTACTCGCGTTCGCACTGCTCGGCGTCTTTCTGCCGGTCGCTCGCGCGGTCACAGAGTGCCACGAGGTCCTCGGGGACGTCGTTGGTGTAGACGATCCAGTGGTTGATGAGGTCCGAGAGGCGGCGGATGGGTGAGGTGAAGTGACCGTATATCTCGAAGTTCAGCGCGTGGTGACCGCCGAAGGGGTCGTTCATGTACTTCGCGCGCGGCATCACCTTCATCACGGCCCACTGGATCTTGTTCAGCTGGCGCTGGGGCGCCTGTTCGAGGGTGGCGTTGACGGCCTTGCGCGGGTCGTCCCAGGTCGACCCCGGGATGGAGACGCCGTCGAGCTCCTGAATCTCGACGAGCGCTTCGTCCCACTCCTCCGGGCTCGGTTGCGGGTGGACGCGGTACATCGCCTCGACCCCGCGGTCCCACATCAGCTCGTGGGTGACGGCCTTGTTCGCTTTGAGCATGCACTCCTCGATGATGGTGTGGGCGCGGTCGCGAGCCGGGTTGAGGACGAGCGAGCCGTCTTCCTTTCGTTGTTCGTGCATCCGGTCGGCCAGCTCCCAGACGAGCTCGGTCTTCTCCGCCAGGTCGACGCTCTGGTCCTCTAGCAGGTCGTCGGCGCTGTCGGGGTCTTCGAGCAGCGTCTCGGCCTGGGAGTAGGTCAGGCGGGCGTCGCTCTCGATGACCGACTTGTAGATGTCTATCTCCTCGTAGCTCAGGTTCTCCTTGTCGAGGTGCATCTCGACGGTGTGGGCGAGTCGCTCCTCGTTGGGGACCAGCGAACAGACCGTCTCGGCCAGCACGGGCGGGAGCATGTGGATGGTGTACGCCGGGAGGTACACCGTGTTCCCACGCTCGACGGCCTCGGCCCACATCGCGGTGTCCGGGTTGACGTAGTGGGTGACGTCGGCGATGTGGACCCAGAGGACGTACTCGTCGTCGCGCTCCTCGACGGAGATGGCGTCGTCGAAGTCCTGGGCGTCGATCGGGTCGGTCGTCCAGGTGGTCATCTCCCGGAGGTCCGCCCGCTCGTCGATCTCGTCTTGAATCTCCGCGTGGACGCCGTCGGTCCGTGCTTCGGCCTCTTCGAGCACTTCGGGCGGGAACTCGTCGCGGATGCCGAACTTCTCGAACAGCTCGTCGCGCTTGTTGGCCAGGTGGCGGGCCATCTCCTCGTCGATCTCGACGGGGCCCTGCCCTTCGGCGGTCCCGGCCTCCGCCTGCGCGTCCTCGGTAGTCATGGGGCGGGCTACGACCAGGGTGTAGTTAGGACTGTCGGGCCGCGCGGCTCGAACTCACTCCAGGCGGCGGTCCTCTGACAGTTCCCGGAACCGCGCCAGAAACGTCTCCCGGTCGGCTTCACCGGCTCCGGCCTCGTCGAGCGTGCGTTCCAGTCCCTTCCGGGGCTGGCGACAGAGGTCGCCGAAACAGTCCTTGCAGACGTACTCGAACTCCTTGTCGGTCCGGTCCCACCGGTCGCCGTACTTGTCGTACTCGCGGGCGTCGGACCGCGAGACGGTATCCCCGCAGGCGATACAGGTCACCGTCTCCCGGCGGGTCCGGGAACCGAACATATACGGTCGTAACAGTGCGTGGATTATAGGGTTTTCCACCCCCGAGACGACCGGGCTTCCGTAGGTGTCGCCCGTCTTCAGACAACTGGGCACAGCGGTCGGCGTACGTGGAAAAACGGGATGACGGAGCCGGTGCCTAACTTGGTTGGGTACACAGGTTAAAGTCGTAGGGCTCCTTGTATCGACCGAATGACGTGTGATTCGGGAGTCAAGTGGCCTCGGAAGGGCGACCGTCCGCCGCACGACGGCCGTGTCGCTCGTGGGCCCGCTCGTCGCCCGACTGCAACGGGACACTCCACGACTATGACTCAGACTCACCCCGCATCATCTCTGATTGACTTGCCGCCCACATTCAATGAAATCTGACAACATCACGACCAGTAAATCGATTCAGCGACAGACCGGTCGGACGTTCCACCTCGCCACGCGGCTCCTGCCGAAGCGTATCCGCCACCCGACATACGTGATGTACGCCTTCTTCCGCGTGGCCGACGAGATCGTCGACCAGCCCGACGGGCCGCCCCCGGCGGTCCAGCACGACCGGCTCGAAGAGTTCCGCGAGATGGCGCTCGGGAACCGCGAACCGGAGGACTCGGACGACGGCGCGGTCATGGCCGCCTTCCAGGAACTCGCCGCCGAACACGACATCTCCGACGACGAGATCAACGTCTTCATCGACGCCATGGAGATGGACATCGCCCAGGCCCGCTACGACTCTTTCGAGGACCTCCGGGAGTACATGCGCGGGTCGGCCGTCGCCGTCGGGAACATGATGACGACGGTGATGGACCCGGACCAGGCCGAGGAGGCGCGCCCGCACGCCGCCGCACTCGCCGAGGCCTTCCAGCTCTCGAACTTCCTCCGCGACGTCCGCGAGGACATCCACGACTACGGCCGCGTCTACCTCCCTCAGGAGACGCTGGACCGCCACGGCGTGACCGAGGAACAGCTGGCCGACGCGGAGGTCGACGAATCGTTCCGCGCGGTCATGCAGGAGGAGCTCGCCCGGACCGACGACCTCTACCGCGAGGGCGTCGTCGGCATCCGCTATCTCCCCGAGGACTGTCAGTTCGGCGTCCTGTTGGCCGCCGTGCTCTACGCCGAACACCACCGGCTCATCCGCTCGCGAGGCTACGACGTCCTGACCGAGACGCCGGAGCTGACCCGCCGGCGCCGCCTCTGGCTCCTGGTCCGCACCTGGTGGCACTGGCGGCGGAACGGTGACCCCGAGGCGACGTTCTACGCCGTCAGCGCCGTCTCCGAACGCCGGCCGAGCACCGTCTCGGCCGAGGTGACTGGTCACGGCCAGCCCGCCTGGCGCGGCTGACCGCCGTCGCTCCCACGGGCGATGCAGTATCCACTCACCTACCTCCAGTTTCACGCGGTGTTCATCCTCCCCGTGCTCGTGGGACTGTTGGTCGCGGCTCGCTATCGGCTCGCGAGCCGCCGTGCCGTCATCTCAGGGACCCTCCTCCTGGCGCTCCTGGCCGCAGTGTACACCACGCCCTGGGACCGCTACCTCATCCTCCGTGGGGCCTGGTGGTACGGCGAGGGGCGCGTCTTCACCCGTTTCGCCGCGATTCCGCTCGGCGAGTACCTCTTTTTCGTCCTCCAGCCGCTCATCGTGGGGCTGTGGGTCGGCCGCTTCAGTGTCGACACCTCGCGGCCACTCGCCATCCCGATCCGAACGCGGCTGGTCGGTGCGGTGGTCGCCGCTCTCGTTGGACTCTCGGGGCTCGCGCTCCTGACCCGTCCCGGTGGGCTGTATCTCGGCCTGCTGTTGGCCTGGAGCGCCCCGGTCCTCGCCATCCAGTGGGCGTTCGGGTGGCCCTTCCTCGTCGCGCACTGGCGGACCGTCGCCGTCGGGACGCTCGTCCCGGTGGGATACCTCTGGGTCGCCGACACCGTCGCCATCTGGCTGGGTATCTGGGTGCTCTCGAAGCAGCACACGCTCGGACTCGAGATCCCGCTGCTGGGGCTCCCGATCGAAGAGGCCGTCTTCTTCCTCTTGACGTCGCTGTTCGTCGTCCAGGGGCTCGTCCTCTACGTCTGGGTGCTAGACCGATGGCAATGACCGACCGCTCGCTCGTCGCACAGCCCGCCCGCGAGACGCTTCGCCGTGTCGTCCTGGTCCCGTCGTGGGTCGCCTCGCTGGTGCTCGCGGGACTCTTCCTGGCTGGCGCGTCGCTCTCGCCGTCGCTCCAGTACGTCCCGCTCGTCCTCAGCGTCGTCGTCTTTGGCCTCCCCCACGGGGCGGTAGACCACCTCGCGGTCGCGCGCGCCCGCGGACAGACCCCGACCTGGCGTGCCATCGCTCGCGTCGTCGCCCTCTACGCCGTGTTGGGTGGCGCGTACGCCGTGCTCTGGTTCCTCGCGCCGGCGGCCGCCTTCGTGCTGTTCATCGCCCTGACCTGGGCACACTGGGGACAGGGGGACCTGTTCTCGCTGGTCGCGCTCGCCGACGCCGACCATATCCGGTCGACCGCGCAGCGCGTCGGCACCGTCGTCGTCCGGGGCGGGCTCCCGATGCTGGTCCCGTTGCTCGCCTTCCCGGCGTGGTACCGGCGGGTGGCCACCGACCTCGTCGGCCTGTTCGTCCCCGGCGCGACGGCGGCGCTCGACGTCGCCTTCCGGACTGACGCTCGCGTGGCCCTCGCCGCCGCGTACGGCACAGTACTGGTCGCGACGCTGGCGGTCGGCTACGCTCGCGCCGACGACCGCGGGCCGTGGCTGGTCGACGCGGGCGAGACGCTGGGACTCGTCGCGTACTTCGCGCTCGTGCCGCCGGTGCTCGCTATCGGCGTCTACTTCTGTCTCTGGCACTCGCTCCGTCACGTCGCGCGCCTGTTACTGGTCGACGACCGCGCCGGGACGGCGCTCCGTAACCGGAATCCGACGCGCGCGCTCGTAGCGTTTGCCCGCGACGCCACCCCGCTCACCCTCGTGTCGCTCGCGCTGCTCGTCGGCCTCGCCGTGCTCGTCCCGACTCCCCCGCAGACGGTCCCGGAGTGGGTCGGGCTCTACCTCGTGTTCATCGCGGTTGTCACGCTCCCTCACGTCGCGGTGGTCTCGCTGATGGACGTCGAACAGGGTATCTGGACGGAAGGTGGTTGATTCAGCCCCAATTTCATATCGAAATAGCTCCACAAAACCACGTGAAGAGCAATATAGGCCCAATAGCGAAATATTAGAGTCAAAAATACGAAAAACGTAGATTAAAATGGATAAACAAGTCCAACTATGCCTAATATATGAGAGAAAGTTATAACGTGGATGGATTGCCGGTGATTGGCTGATACATCCTCCATAATTATACTTCGATACGAGTATCTATGTTCCCAGGCGAATCACAATCCTAACTTGTGTACATTTGTTATTTGTTCTGGCCCGTCAGCTCGACCTGTATCGCCTTCGCCGTACTCAGGACCTGTCCGGTGATGTCCTCCTCCAGATACCGGCCGTGAAGCCTGTCTACCGGACCACAGACGCCCAGTGCGGCCATCCGACCCTCTTCGTCGGCCGTCACCGGCGCAGCGACGCCGACGATGCTCTCGAACTGTTCTCCTCTGCAGAACGCAACTCCCTCGTCGCGGACACCGCGGA
Organism: Haloarcula ordinaria; assembly: GCF_029338275.1. Classification (NCBI taxonomy): domain Archaea; kingdom Methanobacteriati; phylum Methanobacteriota; class Halobacteria; order Halobacteriales; family Haloarculaceae; genus Haloarcula; species Haloarcula ordinaria. The sequence continues at coordinate 1,319,587 of NZ_CP119789.1, forward strand.
GCGTCCGTTTCAGTTCCGCAGGGTCGGTGATGGTTGCGCTGGTCGGTGCGACGAGGTCGCGGTCGTCCAGGACCTCGTCGAGACGGTCCGCCGAGAGTGCCGAGAGCATCGCCTTCCCGGGCGCGTTCACGTGGAGCGGGAGCCGCTCGCCGGCCACGTAGCGAGGTGACCACCCGCCCAACGCCTCGGCGATGTACGCGGGCACGCCGACGGATTCTTCGAGGACGAACAACACCGCCGTCTCTCCGGACGCCGACGCGAGGTTGTCGAGATGGCGCTTGGCCGCGGTGTACACGGGCAGCCCCTGGAGTGTCTTCGCCCCGGGGTACAGCGTGCACAGCGACGGCGCGTACTTCGCCCCGTGCTTGCTGACGTAGTTCCGCGCCCGGAGCGTCGAGAGATGGTTGTGGACCACGCTCTTCGAGACACCCAGGCTGTCGGCGAGTGCCGTCACGCCCATCGGTTCGGGTGACTCGACGAGCGTCTCGAACAGGTCGAGCGAGGTTTCCGTCGCGTCGATGGTGTAGTCCGGGTCGTCGGGCATGCTTTCAGCACGTACGGCTCGAACCCTCAAAACTCTGTTCGTTAGAGAAGAACAAACTGGCCGTGTGTACACGTGCCATGTTCACATATATCATTAATAACCAGGCACAATACAGTATGTTCCCCCACCGAACTGTACTGAAATAATATCGTTCTTCTCTGGAGAACGGCTGGGTTGGGGTCCGGGGTGGCCACGTCGCTCACTCGTCGTCCACCATGCAGAATCCGTTGCGATCGTTCGAGCGTCGTCCCGTGCGGATAGCGTCGTACGGCGGGATGTTCGGGTCAGCTCGGACTCGGGTCGACGATCTTCTTCAGTCCCTCGGCGTCTCCCATGCGCTTGAACGCGTTGGGGAGGTCCTCCAGGTCGATGTGCTCGGTGATGACGCTATCGGCGTCGATTCGGCCGGTCTGCAGCATGTCGATGGCCCGCTGGAAGTCGTCGGTGTTCAGCGCGAACGAGCCGCGGTAGTCGACCTCGTTGAAGAATATGTCGAAGGGGCTGACCTCCAGCGTCGCGTCCTGGCTGGGGACGCCGAAGATGAGCGTGGTTCCCCCGTTGGCAGTGACGGCGTTTGCCTGCTCGATTGTCGGCACGAGACCGATGGCCTCGGCGCCGACGTCGACCTTCCCGCCGGCGGCCTCGGGGATCGCCGTCTCCGGGTCCACCTCGTTCGGGTCGACGACCGCGTCCGCGCCGAGCTCGGCTGCGAGCGCCCGTCGTTCGTCGTCCAGTTCCGAGACCACGATGGGGCCCGCGCCCGCGTTGCGGAACGACTGGAGGAGCAGGAGGCCGATGGGACCCGCACCGATGATGGCGACGCTGTCACCCGGTGTGAGGTCGGCCACCTCGACGCCGTGGACACAGCACGCCAGGGGCTCGGCCAGCGCGGCGTGCTCGAAGGGGAGGTCGCCGATGTCCTCGACACACATCTCCGGGACCCGGACGTATTCGGCGAAGGCGCCGTCGCGGACCGTCTCGGCTGCCCCGCCGATACTCGTACTGCTCACACAGAGGTTCGTATCCCCCTGCTTGCAGTACGAACACACGTTACAGGGGACGGTCGGGTTGACGGCGACGCGGTCGCCGACCTCCACGCTGTCGACGTCGGCACCGACGTCGGCGACGGTCCCCGCACTCTCGTGGCCCGGCACCACCGGCGGGTCGACAGGGAAGGTGCCGTGATACATGTGGTAGTCGGTCATGCAGACGCTGCAGGCACCGACCTCGACGAGCACCTCGTCGGGCTCGGGCGTGGGGCGGTCGCGCTCCTGCACCTCGATCTCCCCGACGCCCGTCAGCGCGGCGACGCGCATCAGTCGGCGCCCCCCCGGGCGCGCCCGATTGTAGTGGCTGTGCGATACTGGTCTGGCTGAAGTTCGTTCCGTGTCATTGTCTCTGACTGGTGGTAGGCCGACTGGAGGCGACCGGAGGCCCACCAGTGACCGTTCCTCGCTGGTCGCCGCGCGTCTGTGGCCACTGGTCTCTCGGCCTGCTTCGTTCCGGATTTGTATGAGGGTCTATTAAAAACTTTCCACCGCCGTGGCGGCAGTGGTGGGGCTCGAAGCGCTGGAACACTCGATTGCCCGCGGGCGTGGAGCACCGATAGCGCCACCTTCTACACCCTGTGTTGGCCATCTAGACTGCCTCTACCGTACGTTTCGACGCTTGGGCGCACTCGGCGCGAACGTGACCACTATCTAGATAGAAGGGAGTACCTTTATTATCTATGAACAATGTGCTACGATTGAGGCAACTGAAGCATGCCAAGCAATTCCAACAGGCGGAAGTTTCTGAAAGCGACAGGTGTCGGAATCGCGGCCGGCCTCGCTGGCTGTACGCGAGGCGGCTCAGATGGTGGCAGTGACGGTGGCTCGGGTGGCGGCTCGGGCGACGGTGGCTCGGGCGACGGTGGCTCGGGCGACGGTGGCTCGACCGGTGACGGTGGCTCGGGCGACGGGAGCTCCGAGGACGAACTCGTCATCCCACTGAGCGAGTACGACAGCGCCGACATCGACTGGCGCCAGTTCGAGGGCGACACGATCAACATCGGTGCCGTCCAGCACCCGTGGGTGTCGGCGATTCGGCCGGCCATCCCGGTGTTCGAGGAACTGACCGGCATCGACGTCCAGTGGAACATCCTGCCTGAGAACCAGTTCCGGACCAAGCGACAGACCGACGCGAGCACCGGTGCGGGACAGTTCGACGTGTTCTTCATGGACCAGGTCGTCAACCAGTTCCGTGAGGAAGGCTGGCTCCAGCCGCTCGACCCCTACTTCGAGGACGAGAGCCTCTACGACGAGAACTTCTACCAGCCCAACGACCTCTTCGAGTCGTCCCGCTGGCAGGCCCACGGTGGTGGCTACAGCGACAACTGGACTGGCCTCCCCATCACGGTCGAGGTCCAGACCCAGTTCTACCGCCAGGACCTCTACGACAAGCACGACCTGGAGGTCGCCGAGACGTGGGAACAGCACCGTCAGAACGCGCAGGTCCTCCACGAGAACGAAGACGTCGCCGGGACGTCCGGTCGTGGGCAGAAGGGCTACGGGATGAACATCTACATCCTGAACACGCTCCTCCGCCAGAAGGGGACCAGCCTCTGGACCGACTTCCCGAACGACTCCGGGCTCGACACCGAGGGCGTCATCGAGGCGGCCGAGTACTATTCGAGCCTGCTGCAGGACTACGGACCCGACGGCGCGTCGACCCAGACCTGGTCCGACGTCCAGGCCGCGATGGCGGAAGGCCAGACCGGTCACATCGTCGCAGACGCCAACATGTTCTGGGGCGGCCTCACCAACGACGAGTCCGCCGTCCAGGACACCGTCCGGATCGCGAAGGTGCCTAAGCCGGAGGGCGGCGAGCTGGCACCGAACGCGTTCAACTGGCAGATCTCCACGTCGACGAACGCCAGCAACTCCGAGCAGGCGTTCCTGTTCATGCAGTGGGCGACCTCGCCACCGACCGACCTCTGGATCAACACGGAGAGCAGCGGTGTGTTCTCGGTGCGTGAGTCCACCTGGGAGAACGAGGACTACATCTCGAAGGTCGGCGAGGACTACGCGACGGTCTCGCTCGAATCGCTCCGGGTCTCAGCGCCTGACCCATTCGACCGCAAGTACCCCGAATGGGGGCAGCGCTACTCCGAGGAACTGCAGCGAGCCATCGCCGGCCAGAAAGACGCCGAGACTGCGATGATGGACGCCGCGGCGGCCGCCGAAGACATCTACAGCGGCTAAGGCCAGGCGACAGACCGCTCGGTCAATTTTTCCCACAATCCCATGAGCACACCAACACAAACAGAAACAAGCAACACAAAAGGGCTCGCCAGACTCAGCGACCTGTGGAACGAGTATCTCCCGTACTGGTTCATCGCACCGATGGTGCTGGTGATGGTGAGCATCACCTTCTTCCCCGGTGCCTACGACCTGTACCTCTCGCTGATCGAGGAGCCCTCGCTGAACATCTTCGCGGCCGAGTTCGCCGGCCTCGACAACTTCCGGACCGCGTTCACCCGCGGGGGCGCGTTCCACTCGTTCGTCATCACGGTCACCGTGGTCATCAGCGCGCTGCTCCTCGAGAGCGTCCTCGGATTCTTCCTGGCGGCGTTCGTCGCCGGCGTCGAATCCAACCGGCTGAAGTCGTTCTACCGGGTCCTGTTCATCCTGCCGATGGCAGTCGCGCCCGTCTCGCTCGCGACGATCGGACGACTCATGCTGAACACCGAGGTCGGAATCATCCCGTACGTCATCAACGCGGCGACGCCGTTCGCCGCGCCGGCGTTCCTCTCGGACCTACCGCTGCTGACTGTCATCCTGCTTGATACGTGGAACTGGACGCCGTTCATGTTCATCATCTTCTACGCCGGCCTCTCGTCGGTGCCCGACACGCTCGTCGAGGCGTCGCGGGTCGACGGTGCGCCGCTGTGGCGGCGCTACGTCCACGTCATCATCCCGTACATCAAGCCGGTGGTGTTCGTCGCCACCCTCATCCGGATGATCGACCTGTTCCGGACGTTCGGCGTGGTGTACGGCCTGACCCAGGGCGGTCCAGGGACGGCGACCCAGCTGGTGAGTATCAACATCTACGAACAGATGTTCATCAACAACCAGATTAACGTCGCGGCTGCCATCGCAGTCGTCTACCTGGTCTTCGTCATCGCCATCGCGAACATCGTCATCGCGAAGGTCGGCTTCGAGGGGGTGTGGGACTGATGGCGACGTCAGACGTCGAACCCGGCTCGGAACAGCGACTCGATAAGGACACGCGGGAGACGCTCGTGAAGGTCGCTCGGCACGCCGTCCTCCTGACGTGGTCGTTCGTCGTGCTGTTCCCGCTGTACTGGCTGGCGTCCATGTCGCTGAAACCGCCGGGGCAAGCGAACTCGCTCCCGCCGGACTGGATCTTCCTGCCGACGGTGTACAACTACCTCGAGCTCGTCCAGCAGTCGGACTTCGTCGGGGCGTTCCTCAACAGTCTGCTCATGGTCGGGGCGTCGGTCATCCTCGTCTTGCTCATCGGCGTGCCCGCCGCGTACGTCCTCTCGCGGTACGACATCCCGATGGAGCGGGACGTGCTCGTGTGGATCCTCTCCTCGCGGATGCTCCCGCCGATCGCCGTCGTGCTCCCCTTCTTCATCATCTTCCGGGAGCTCAACCTCTTCGACACGCGCATCGGGATGGTGCTGATGTACATCAGCATCAACCTCTCGCTGGTCGTCTGGGTGATGAAGGCGTTCTTCGACGGCATCCCCGAGACGCTGGAGGAGGCCGCACGCGTCGACGGGGCGACCCAGTTCCAGGGCTTCCGCAAGGTCGTCTTACCGGCCGCCAAGCCCGGGATCTTCTCGGTCGCCATCATCAGCTTCATCTTCGCGTGGATCGAGCTGCTGTTCGGGCTCGTGCTGACGAGTTTCGAGGCAGTGCCGGTGACGCTGTTCGTCTACTCCTTCATCGGCTCTCGATCCATCGAGTGGTCGATGCTGGCGGCCGCGTCGATGTCGATGATTATCCCCGTGGCAATCTTCCTGGTCGCGGTCAACAAGTATCTCGCTGCGGGTCTCAGCTTCGGTGTGGTGATCAAAGAATGAGCACGATTCCAGACGGACGGCAGGTCTCGCTCGCAAACCACACCCTCGCAGCAGGGGTACATTCAGGTAGCTGCACAACGGAGGCACGATAATGGCTCGTATCACGATAGACGACGTAACGAAACGGTTCGGAGAGGGCGAGGACTCGGTCGTCGCGGTCGACGACGTCTCGCTCAACATGAAAGACGGCGAGTTCATCGTCTTCGTCGGCCCGTCGGGCAGTGGGAAGTCGACGCTCATGCGCATCGTCGCTGGGCTCGAGTCCCAGTCCGAGGGCGACATCATGATCGGTGACACCGTCGTCAATCAGCTGGGACCGCGCGCCCGGGACATCGCGATGGTGTTCCAGAACTACGCGCTGTACCCGAACATGACCGTCGAGGAGAACATGTCCTTCGGGCTGAAGATGTCGACGGACCTCTCCGACGACGAGATCGAGCGACAGGTGACGGAAGCCGCCGAGATGATGGGCATCGGCCCGCTGCTGGACAACCGACCCGGCGAGCTGTCGGGCGGCCAGCAACAGCGGGTGGCGCTCGGTCGCGCCATCGTCAGGGACCCGAACGTGTTCCTGATGGACGAACCGCTCAGTAACCTGGACGCGAAGCTCCGGGCGGAGATGCGCACGGAGATCAACCGGCTCCAGAACGACCTCGACGTCACGACGCTCTACGTCACGCACGACCAGACGGAGGCGATGACGATGGGCGACCGACTGGTCATCCTCAACTACGGGGAGATCCAGCAGGTCGGGACGCCTCTGGAGTGTTTCTACCGGCCGTCCAACCAGTTCGTCGCCGGCTTCCTCGGCTCGCCGTCGATGAACTTCTTCGACGGGCACGTCGAGGGCGGCACGTTCCGTACCGACGGGTTCGACTTCGACCTGACCGACCGGATGCAGACGTCCGTCGGCGACCGGAGCGAACTCGTCCTCGGCGTCCGGCCGGAGGACATCACCCTGCACGACGAACCGACCGTCGGCACCGAGTTCGAGGCCGTCGTCGACGTCGTCGAACCGATGGGGAGCATCTCCTACGTCTACCTGCAACCGACCAACCAGGACCACGACCAGACGTTCATCGTCGAGACGGACGGGCAGCGCCCCATCTCCGAGGAACAGTCGGTCTACGTCGACATCCCGTCCGAAGACGTCCACCTGTTCGACGCGGAGACCGGCGAGACCATCCACCAGCGCCAGCTCGACGAGCAGGCGGAGGTCGCCCTCGAAGAGCGGATGCAGACCGTCAACAGCTGAGCGCCCTCGCCTTTCTCACTACCGTCTTGGCTGCTGCCCACCGAGCCTCCCGCATCGACTGCCCGTGACCGAGCGGGCTTCTCGACGCCGGGCCTCAGACAGCTTCAGACGCCGTTCGGACTCGAGAGTAACAGCGGTCTGTCGACCGGGCGGCGCGACGGGTGTCGCGACTGCCCGATTGAGTGACGGCCGAAGAAGCGCCTCGCGTCTCAACGGCTGGTGTAGCCGCCGTCCATCGTCACGACCGACCCGGTCATGAACGACGAGGCGTCCGAGGCCAGATACACGACCAGGTCGCGCAGTTCTTCGGGACGGCCGAGCCGTCTCATCGGCGTGTTCTCCAGCCAGGTCTCCTCCATCGCCGGGTTCTCTGCGAGCACCTCGTCGACGAGGTCCGTCCGCATGTACCCCGGCGCGATGGCGTTGACACGGACACCCCGGTCGGCCCACTCGACGGCCATTGACTTCGTCAACTGCGAGACGCCGGCTTTCGAGGCGTTGTAGCCCGCCTGGGGTTGCGGAACGTTGACGTCGATGGCCGACATCGACGAGATGTTGACGATTCGCCCCTCGCCTCGGTCGAGCATCTGCTGGCCGACGTGTTTCGAGCAGAGGAACACGCCGTCTAAGTTCACCGAGATGACCTTCCGCCACAGCTCGTAGCTCATCTCTTCGGCCGGGGCGTTGCCGGGGACGCCGGCGTTGTTGACGAGCACGTCTATCGGTCCCAGCTCGTCAGTCACCGATTCGACCATCGCTTCGACCGACGCCTCGTCGGTCACGTCGACCTGGACCGCGACGACGTCCGTCTCGCCGTCCAGCTCCGCCGCGGTCTCGGTCGCTTTCTCGTGGTTGATGTCCGCGATAGCGACGTCGGCGCCCATCTCGGCGAGGCCGGTCGCCATCTGCTTGCCGAGGCCCTGTGCCGCGCCGGTGACGATAGCAGTCTTCCCGTCGAGGGAGAGGTTCTCGAGTACGCTCATAGCATCTGTCTCAATGAGGTGATGGGTCGACCTTAAGTTTAGTGCAGCCTCGTCTCACCGCTCTCGGGTGTCTCTCCCGCCGAACGCTTCCAGACCGAAGTACATTTACTCGGTGCGTGAGAGGTTCGCACCATGACTGATTCGGCGCAATCCGACAGCGACGTCAAGCAAGCGATCTGTGACTACGGCCGTCAGTTGCTCGAAGACGGCCTGACGACGGGCACGGGCGGGAACCTGAGTGCTCGCATCGACGAGAACCACGTCGCAATCAGCCCCTCGGGGATTCCCTACGAGGAGATCACCCCGGCGGACGTCCCCATCGTCCGGACCGACGGCACCGTCGTCGAGGGCGAGTTCGACCCCTCGACGGAGCTCCCGATGCATCTGGCTGTCTACGAGGAACGCCCGGAGGTCGGCGGTGTCGTCCACACGCATTCGCCCTACGCGACGACGTTCGCCTCGCTCGGCGAGCCCATCCCGGCCTCCCACTACCTCATCTCGTTTACCGGGACGGAGGTGCCCGTCGCAGAGTACCGGACTCACGCGACCCAGGAGCTCGGCGAGGTGGCCGTCGAGGCACTGGGTGACTCGTTCAACGCGACGCTCCTTCGCAACCACGGCGTCCTGACCGCCGACGACTCCCTGGACGACGCCTACACCGTCGCGCTGATGGTCGAGTACTGCGCGCGCATCCACCACCAGGCGCGGGCCATCGGCGACCCGGAGATTCTCCCGGACGACGAGATCGAGCACCTCGCGGGCAAACTCGACGGCTACGGGCAGTAACATCAGGCCATGAAACACGTTGCTATCGACATCGGGGCGAGCGGCGGGACGGTGTACCTCGGCGACCTGACACCCACCGACTTCGACGTGGCCGAGGTCCACTCGTTCGACAACTACCCCGTCGAGCGCGACGGGCGGTACGTCTGGGACCTCGACGCGCTCCGGGACCGCATCGTCGAGGGTATCCGGGCGGCGGATAGGGAGGCCGGCGGCGTCGACACGGTCGCCATCGACACCTGGGGCCTCGACTTCGGCCTCGTCGCGGACGGCGAGGTCCTCCGCCTCCCGACGTCGTACCGCGACCCGGAGGCGACGGCGGAGCGCGACGAGGTGTTCGAGGCCGTCGGCAAGCGCCGCCTGTTCGACGAGACCGGCATCACCAACTGGGCGACGCCGAACACGCTCTGGCAACTGTACACGCTCGCGGCCCGGGAGCCGGACCTGCTCGAACGGGCCGAGGTGCTCCTCCCGATGCCGCAACTGCTCTCCTCGCTCCTCGGCGGGCGCGAGACGGGCGAGGTGACCGTCGCGTCGACGACGCAGATGGTCGACCCCGAGCGACGCGCGTGGGCGACGGACCTGCTCGAAGCGCTCTCGCTCCCGACGGCCCTCCTCCCCGACCTCGAAGAGCCGGGACAGTCGCTCGGCCCCGTCGCCGACGACGTGGCCGCGTCGCTGTCCGCGACGCCGGAACTGGTGTCGACGGCGAGTCACGACACGGCGGCGGCCGTGGCCGGCCTCCCGCTCGACGACGACAGCGCGTTCCTGAACACGGGGTCGTGGTTCATTCTGGGCGTCGAACGGACCGAGCCGCTGCGGACCGACGCGGCCTTCGAGGCCGAGCTCTCGAACGAACTCGGTGTCGACGAGACGGTCCGCCTCCTCAAGAACGTCAACGGGTTCTTCCTGCTCGAAGCGTGCCGGGACGCCTGGGCAGACGCCGGCGAACCGACCGACTACGACTCCCTCCTCTCGGCGGCCCAGGACGCCCCGGCCCGCGCTGCCCTCGTCGACCCCGACGCCGACGCGTTCAGCATCGACGAGCCGATGCCCGACCAGATCCGTGCGTACTGCCGCCGCACCGACCAGCCCGTCCCGGAGAGTCCAGGGGCGGTTGTCCGCTGTCTCGTCGACAGCCTGGTGGCGAAGACGGCGCTCGCGTTCGACGAACTGGTCTCGGTCATCGACGACCCGCCGTCGCGCATCAACCTCGGTGGTGGCGGCGTCCGGAACGACCTGTTCTGCCAACTCCTCGCCGACGCCGTCGACCGCCCGGTCGTCGCCGGACCGGTGGAGGCGACGGCCATCGGCAACCTCCTGGTGCAGGGCGTCGCCGCCGGCACGCTCGACGACGTGTCGGCGGGCCGCGAGCTGGTCGAATCGACGTTCGCCACGACGACCTACGAGCCGACGGCCGGCGACGACTGGGCCGAGGCGAAAGCCCGGCTTCGGACGCTCTCGGCGGACTGACGTCCGTCTTCCGCCGTCGGACCGCTCTTCGCTTCGCCGTCACCGGGCCTGTCCTTTCAAGTAGTCTCTCGCGTAAGTAGGGGCATGCAAATCACCGACTACGAGCTGTTCGCCGTCCCGCCCCGGTGGTTACTGCTGAAACTCGAGACCGACACCGGCCTGGTCGGGTGGGGAGAGCCGATTCTCCCGGGGCGACTCGAGACCGTGCGGGCGGCGGTAGTCGAACTCGTCGAGGGCCACCTCCTCGGTCGCGACCCACGTCGGACCGAGTACCACTGGCGCAAGCTCTACCAGGGGGGCTACCACCGCGGCGGCCCGGTCCTGATGAGCGCGCTGTCGGGTATCGACCAGGCGCTCTGGGACATCAAGGGGCGACACCACGACACCCCGGTCCACGAGTTGCTGGGTGGACACGTCCGCGACCGGATGTTCGTCTATCAGTGGATCGGCGGCGACGACCCGGAGGATATCGCCGCGTCGGCGCGACAGGGGTACGACCGGGGGTACCGCGCGTTCAAGTTCAACATCGCCAGGAAGTTCCGCCCGCTCGAGACCGCCGACGGGGTCGACCACGCGCTCGAACGCATCAGCGCTATCCGGGATGCGGTTGGCGACGACTGCTTCATCGGCGTCGACTTCCATGGCCGCGTCTCGAAGTCGATGGCCCGCGAACTCGTCTGCCGGCTCGAACCCTACAACCCGATGTTCGTCGACCAGCCCGTCCTCCCGGAGCACTCGGAGCTGCTCGCGAGCCTCAGCGAACAGACTACCGTCCCCATCGCGACCGGCGAGCGGTTCTACTCCCGGTACGACTTCAAGCGGCTGTTCGTCGAGGACGCCGTCTCGGTCATCGAACCCAGCGTCACGCACGTCGGCGGCATCAGCGAACTGAAGAAGGTCGCTTCCATGGCCGAAGCCTTCGACGTTGCGGTCGTCCCGCACTGCCCGCTCGGCCCCATCGCCTTTGCGGCCAACCTCCAGGTCGGCTTCAGCGCCCAGGGAATCGTGATGCAGGAACAGGACCTCGGCGTGCACGACCCGGAGACCAGCAAGCGCTTGGGCCTCCTCGAGGACCCCGCGACCTTCGAGTTCGAGGACGGCTACGTCGAGCGCCCGACCGGCCCGGGCCTGGGCATCGAGGTCGACGAGGACACCGTCCGGGAGCAGGCCCAGGCGGAGGTCAACTGGTACAACCCCGTCTGGCACCACGCCGACGGGAGCGTCGCCGAGTGGTGACCCCTGATTTTTAGTAGGATTGCACCCTCCGTTTCGATATGCAAACCGCAGTGCTAGTCCAACCCACGGAGTTCCAACTCGAAGACCGTCCCAGACCGACGCCCGACCCCGACGAGGTCCTCGTCGCCGTTCGCGACGTCGGCATCTGCGGGTCGGACGTCCACTACTACCAGCACGGTCGCATCGGTGACTACGTCGTCGAGAACCCGCTTGTCCTCGGCCACGAGAGTGCCGGCGAGGTCGTCGCCGTCGGCGAGGACGTCACCGACCTGACGGCCGGTGACCGCGTCGCACTCGAACCCGGCGTCCCCTGTCGCCGTTGTGGCCACTGCAAGCGCGGAGACTACCACCTCTGTGAGGCGGTCACGTTCATGGCGACGCCGCCACACGACGGCGCCTTCACCGAGTACGTCTCGTGGCCGGCCGACTACGCATACAAGCTGCCGGACGAGGTCTCCACCACCGAGGGGGCGCTCTGCGAACCGCTGTCGGTCGGTATCCACGCCGCCCGGCGCGGCGACGTCGGGACCGGCGATACGGTCGTCGTCACCGGTGCGGGCCCCATCGGGCTGCTGGTGATGGAGGCCGTCCGCGCCGCGGGCGCGACCGACGTCATCCTCACCGACGTGGTCGCGGAGAAGCTGGCGTTCGCCGAGGAACGCGGTGCCGACCTGACCGTCGACGTCACCGAGACGGACCTCGAGGCGGCCGTCGACGACTACACCGACGGCGCCGGAGCGGACGTTGTCATCGAAGCCTCGGGCGCCGAGCCGTCGATCAAGAGCACGCTCGACGTGGTCCGCCGGGGCGGCACCGTCGTCCTCGTCGGCCTCGCCTCCGAGGCGACGATTCCCCTCGACGTCCTCGACATCATCGACAACGAGCTCGACGTCCACGGATCGTTCCGCTACAAGAACACCTACGACGCGGCCGTCGACCTGCTCGCCGACGGCGTCGTCGACGTCGAGGGCATCGTCGACTTCGAGTCGCCGCTGGCGGACATCGACGACGCCTTCCAGCGGGCGATGGAACCCGACGTCGTGAAAGGGATGATATCGCTCGACTAAGTCGCCACTCGCCGCGGGTGGTCGTATCTGGTGGCGTATCTGTAGATATACTGTCCGATACTAGTCTTCGGTCTATTTCCGCTCAGAATCGAGAGACAGATTCTGCGAAACGTCCCCTGACTGGTGGTGAACGTTCGAATTCGACTGCCTGAATGTAGCGAAACACCACTCGAATTGCCCCTGTCCCGTTCGAGTACCACCTGAAGCCGGATATCCCGCTCTCCCAGCGCTAGCGTCGCTCGCTCCGTCCCGTACTATTCCGCAAAAATCGACGACCGCGTGGTCGGCGTTACTTGCCCTTGCCGCCCTGGCTGCGCAGGGATGGCCGGGTCTTCTCTGCGCCCTTGCCCTTCTTGCCGAGGCCGCGGTTGCGGCGGCCGGCACCGGTCAGACCGCGGAAGACGCGGTCGGCCTGGTGGTCTTCACAGATCCAGTTGAGGTCGTCGTCGCTCTGGATGGCCGGGTGCTCGGGGTCCACGAGGATGACCTCGTGCCACTTCTGTCGGCCGTCCTGGCCGACGGAGTAGCTGTTGAGGACCCGGAGGTTGGTGAACACGCGCGCGGCGCGTTCCTCGGCGACGCGCTGGATGTCCTTCCGGCGCGTGATGCGGGTGACGCCCTGTCGCTTCGAGCGCCGGCCGGCCTTGTGTCGGCGCTTGCGCGCACCGCCCTTCCGGACGGAGACGCGCGCCACGACGATACCCTGCTTGGCCTTGTATCCCTGCGAGCGGGCCTTGTCGAGGCGGGTCGGGCGCTCGATGCGCTCGACGGCACCCTCTTTGCGCCATTCCTGCTGTCGCTGCCACTGGAGCTCTGCGAGCTTGCCGTCGCCCGGGTTCTTCCAGGCGTCTCGGATGTACGAGTATGCACTTCGTGCCATGTCTATCACCACGGGCGTTGCGTGGTTCAAGGCCGCCCGCGCGGCCTCACATCCCGACCTGCACACGCAGGTGCCCGCTGGTGCCCGTCGTCCAGCGAGTTACCGATTGTTCTGGGTTCGGCGGCTTAAACGGTTCGAACTGGCTCCGGGGATGTGGCCCTCTCACACTCGGGGCCCACAACGTGCGATTTCCTATCCCGGTATACGGTTTATACTGATGGGCCGACTGTCATCCTGAACACTCCGAGCCGGTAAGACCACGTCACGGCTTCTGGGTCGGGGCGAACGCATCGACTTCTGGCGACGACGGCCACTCACGGTCAATCGTGAATATTCCAGCCGGCTGAGAACGCCGCCGAGCCGTTATATGACGGCGACACGAGGGACGTCACATGACGCGAGTGGTCGCCAGCGACGACCCGATGATAGACGTCGCACGACTCGACGAGGCACTGGAAGCGGCAGTCGTCGCCGCGGAGATGCGCGACGAGGACGAGCTCGTAGCGGCGGCCAGCGGCGCGACCGGGCTCGTGGTCGACGTGAACACGCCGGTCACCGCCCGGGTCCTCGACGAACTCGACGCCCTCGAGGTCGTGGCGCGGGCTGGCGTCGGCGTCGACAACGTCGACGTGAAAGCCGCCGCCGAGAACGGGGTCACTGTCACGAACGTGCCCGACTACTGTACGGACGAGGTCGCGACCCACACCGTCGCGCTGTTCTTCGACTGCATCCGAAACGTCACCGGATACGACCGCGACGTGAAAGCCGGACACTGGGGCTGGGAACGCAGTCGCCCGCTCCACCGGGTTGCCGGCCGCACCCTGGGACTGGTCTCGTATGGCCCCATCGCACGGCGGGTCCGGGACCGGCTCCGGGGCTTCGACCTCGACGTCGTCGCGTACGACCCGTACGTCGACGCCGAGACGATGGCCGACGACGGCGTCGAGAAGGTGGCCCTCGCGGCCCTCTACACGCGGGCAGACTACGTCTCCCTCCACGCGCCGCTGACCGACGGCACGCGCGGGATGGTCGACGCCGACGCGCTCGCGGCGATGCAGGACCACGCCGTCCTCGTCAACACCGGCCGCGGCGGCCTCGTCGACGAGGACGCACTGGCGTCGGCCCTCGAACGCCGCGATATCGCGGCCGCCGGACTCGACGTGCTTCGCGAGGAGCCGCCGGCCGACGACGACCCACTGGTCGCGCTGGACAACTGCATTATCACGCCCCACGCCGGCTGGTACTCGGTCGAGGCGCGCGAGGCGCTGAACGACACCGTCGCCGAGAACGTCCGCGCCGCGCTGGCCGGCGAGACGCCGCCGGACCGCATCGACCCCGACACCGACTGGCTCTAGAGCTGGAGGGAGCCGCCGGTTGCGAAGCGCCTTTCGCGGTGCTTTTACGCGGCGTCAGCGAACCTCGGAGCATGTCTCTCGAATCGTATCTCGCTGATTTCGACGACCGTGACTGGCAGACGACCACCGAGGGCACGGTCAGATTCGCCCTCGTCGGGCTCGGCTGGTGGACTATCGACGAGGCTATCCCCGCCATCGAGTCGAGCGACCACTGCGAGGTGACGGTGCTGGTCAGCAGCACCACCGAGAAGGCCCAGCGCGTCGCCGCCGACGTCCCGACTGCGAGCCACGGGATCTCCTACGACGACTTCCACGACGGCGCCGCCACGGACGCCTACGACGCGGTGTACATCGCGACGCCGAACGCCTTCCACCTCGAGTACGCCCGCAGCGCCGCCGAATACGGGAAAGCCGTCCTCTGTGAGAAGCCGATGGAGGCGACGACGGAACGAGCCGCCGACCTCGTCGCTGCGTGTGCGGACCACGGCGTCGACCTGGCCATTGGCTATCGGATGCAGACCGAACCCGCCGTCCGACGCGCGCGAGAACTCATCCGCGACGGTGTCATCGGCGAACCCCGGTACGTTCACGGGGCGAACTACCAGCGACTCCTCGAGATGAACCCGAACGAGGACCAGTGGCGGCTCGACAGCGCGTTGACCGGCTACGGCACCTCGGTGATGGACCTGGGCATCTACCCGCTCAACACCGCCCGGTTCCTGCTCGATGCCGACCCGGTCAGCGCTCAGGCCACGATGCGCTCGACCCATCCCGCTTTCGACGACGTCCCCGACGAGCACGCGTCGTTCACGCTCACCTTCGACAACGACGTCATGGCCGCCTGTACGACGAGTCAAAACGCCCACAAAGGCAGCCACCTCGAGATCACAGGGACCGAGGGCAGTCTCCGCCTCGACCCGGCCTTCCATCTGGAGACCGGTCTCTCGGTCACCGTCGGCGAGGAGACGGTCGCGTTCGACACGCCACAGGTGAACCAGATGACCGAGATATTCGACTACGCCGGCCACAGTTTCGCCCACGGAACGCCTGTTTCCCTCGACGGCGAACACGGTCTGATGGACATGCGTGCCATCGAGGCTGTCCACGAGGCCGCCGACAGCGGGTCGCGCGTCGACATCGACACCGAAATCTGAGTTCGTAGCCGGACGCTTCCCTTTCGTATCAACCGTACTATCTTATCAGGTGTGGGCCCGTCTCTAGCGTGATGAATTCCAGTACCGTTCTGACAGTTCTGGTGGCACTGGTCGTGCTGCTCGCGGGCTGTGGCGGCGCTGCTGTCTCCGAAGACGGTGGCGACGGCGCGGCCGGGGGCAGTGACGGCTCAGACGGCGACAGCGCGAGCGGCTCGGGCGGTGACGCCGGGTCGAGCGGGAGCGGGGACGACAGCGCCGACCAGTCGTTCGCCGTGACTGACTCGGAGCAAGCGCTCCGCGATGCCGGCAGTTTCACCGCGACCTGGACGTTCACGATGACCGACGCCAACGGAACGGAGGCCACGATGTCGAGCGCCTACGTCGTCGACCTGGACACCGAGCGCTCCCACGAGTCGTTCTCCATCGACGGCGAGGCCGAAGCCGTCGAGTTCGAGACGTTCTACGCCGACGGGATGGCCTACACGAAGCTCGGAGACGGGGAGCAGTCGTTCTTCCAGGTTCGACCGGACGACACCGACCTGGTCGAGAACGCACTCGCCAGGGCAATCACCGGCTACGACGAGTTCGACGACGCCCAGTTCACCGGCACCGAGTCGTTCGACGGCGACACGGTCGATCGCTTCGTCTACTCCGACCCGGCGGTCTGGCAGCAGTACGGCACCGGGACGTTCGGCACGGAGCAGAACGTCACCGTCACCGACTTCACCGTCGTCGTCCTCGTCGACCAGAACGGACTGGCCCGCTCCACCGAGTGGACGGTGAACGGCGAAACCGAAGCCGGAGAGACCGTCTCGGCCGGCTGGCGCTACACAGTGACGGACGTCGGTACGACGTCGGTCGAGGACCCCGACTGGCTCGACGCGGCCCGCGCACAGAGTCAGGGGTAGCGCGATTTCGATAGGCCAGACGATTTCTGTTTTCCATCCCAGCGTCTGGCACTGAAACGCAATCTGGACTTCGCAGTGGGGACCGCCGGTCGTCCCTGCCCGCTATCGGACTGCACGGTCGAGCGAGTGGCTCCTGCCTATGACCGGCCGGTGTAATCCGTTCTCGTCGATTTCGACCGCGAAGCGCCCACAGACTGCCGGGTTGCTGTGTGCGTGCATTCGTTCACGAATCAGATTTGATATCGCGATATAGGATTTATCAGTGTCGACTCGAGCGGCGCTGAAGTCGTCACTCAGGTACCGTCGTCCCAGGAAACACCGAAATCTGCGCTCAATCGAGGAACGGAGCCAGCGCCTCGAAGGTCTCTGTGGCGAGCGCGTCGGCGACGCCCTCGACGTCGACACCGCCCACGATGGCGGGGTACTTCCGGCCGAAGTAGCTCACGATGTTGTCCACGTCACGCGTTAGTAGTTCGCGAGCGTTCTCGTGGTCGGTCGGGACCGCCTGGGGCCAATCGAAGACGACGACGCCCTGGGTCGTGACGAAGACGTTGTACTCGCTCATGTCCGCGTGGACGAACCCCTCGTGGTAGGCCGACTGCATCTCTTCGAGCACGAGCTCCAAGATGGGGACGACCTGCTCGTCGGTGAGTCCCGTCCGGGAGAGCTCCACGCCGTCGACCTTCTCCATCACGATGGCGTGCCGGTTCGCGTCGATGGGCTGGGGGACCGAGACGTCGGGATACAGCGTCTCCAGGGCCTCGTACTCCCGTTCGGCGGCTTTTCGGGCGGTGTACTGCCAGGAGACGTGGTCGCGGTCCGAGGTGTAGTCCCGCTCGCGCATCACCTCCCGGAAGTTCGTGTAGCCCTCCCTGTGGAACTTCAGCGCCAGGGGTTTGTACGAGGTAACCTCGTAGACGTCGCTCTCCTTGCCCACTCCCAGGGGTGCGCCCATGCCTTCGATGGTATCGCGCTCGACGAACGTGTGTAACGCGAGCGCGTCGTAACCCTCGAAGGTGAGTTTGAACCCCTCGTACTGGATGGTCTTGCGTTCGATCAGGCCCCGGTCCTCACAGCGGTCCAGTCGGTAGTCGACGTTCTCCGCGGTCAGGCCGGAGAAGTCGGTGAGCTTCCCCCGGTCGACGAACTCGGAGAACCGCATCCCCTGTTCAACGCCAGACAGCAGGTGGAAGTCCTCGGCCTCCAGTTCGGCCATCACGGAAGCGACGTTCTGGACCATTAGCGGGCTCTTAACGCCCAACTCGTAAAAGGGCGACGCGTTCGCCGGGATTCGGCCGATAAATCGACATCTGCTATATCAAAACGCCCGCTCGCAGGACGGCCTCGTCACTTGTGGGCGACGGTGCGAACACTCGAAACGGACGAAAATTCGGCTACAGCGCCTCGAACTCGGCTATCGCCTCCCGCCAGCTCGCGGGAATCGGCCGTGGGGCCTCCTCGTCGCGGTCGTACGTGACGACCGTCGTCTCGCCGGTCGCGGCCACGGCGCCGTCGTCCCGGAGTTCGTACTCGAGGACGAAGCTCTTCTCGCCCATCCCGGCCACCCTGACACCGACGGTGACGCTGTCGGTCATCGTCACCGGCCGCTCGAAGTCGATTTCGAGGTTGGCGATGACGATACCGGTGCCACCGTCCGCACCGGTCGACAGGAGACTCGAACTGTTCTCCCGACCGACGACGGCCTCTAAGTAGTCGATACGGGCCTCTTCGAGGTACGTGCCGTAGGTGACGTTGTTGACGTGGCCGTAGCTGTCGATGTCCTTGTACCGCACCGCCACCTCGGTGGTGAACTCGAAGGTCACGCCAGCAGCTCCGCGTGTTTCTCCTCGAGTTTCTCGAGTTTCGGCGGAATCGTCATCCGGCAGTACGCCTGATTGGGGTTCTTCTCGAAGTAGTCCTGGTGGTACGCCTCGGCGGGGTAGAACGTCTCCATGGGCTCGACCTGGGTGACGATGTCGTCGTCGTAGCCCGGCTGGATGTCGTCGATGAACGCCTCGACGGTCTCGCGCTGGTCGTCGTCGTGGTAGAAGACGGCCGACCGGTACTGTGTCCCGACGTCGTTGCCCTGCCGGTTCAGCGTGGTCGGGTTGTGGGTGGTGAAAAAGACCGCCAGTAGTTCCTCGTAGCCCACCACGTCGGGGTCGTAGGTGATCTGGACGCACTCGGCGTGGCCGGTCTCCTCGCGACAGACGGCCTCGTAGCTCGGGTCGGCGACGTGGCCGCCGCTGTAGCCCGAGACGACGTCCGTGACGCCCTTGACCTGCTTGAAGACGGATTCCGTACACCAGAAGCAGCCGCCGGCGAACGTTGCTTGTTCGGTCATCTGACGTGAATAGGCGCGCGAGACAGAAAACAACCTCGGCGGCCCCTGTCGTGGTCACCGGTCCACGTCGCCCATGATGGGGTCGAGGCTGCCGAGCGTGGCCACGAGGTCGGGGACGTACTCCCCGCGGACCATCTCGGGGAGCACCTGGACGTGCGAGAACGACGGGCCGCGAATCTTGAAGCGGGCGGGTGTCTCGGTGCCGTCGGTCCGGATGTAGATACCCAGTTCGCCTTTCGCAGCCTCGACGGCGCGGTAGATCTCCCGGTCGGACTCCGGGCGGATTGTCCGGGGGACGTTCGCCTGGATTTCGCGGTCGGCCTCGGGCCAGTCTTCCAGCAGGTCGACGCACTGGTCGATTATCTTCGCGGACTCCTCGACCTCCCTGAGTCGGACGAGCAGGCGGGCGAAGTTGTCGCCCTCGTCCTCGGTGACCACCGACCAGTCGAGCTCGTCGTAGTAGCCGTAGGGGTCGTCGCGCCGCAGGTCGTAGTCGACGCCAGACCCGCGAGCGACGGGCCCGGTACAGCCGTAGGCCCTGGCCGTCTCCGCGGGGAGGTGGCCGGTGTCGACCGTGCGAACCTGCAGGACCTCGTTCCCGGTGAGCATCGTGTGGTACTCCTGGAGTTTCTCGGGGAGGCCATCGAGGAACGTCCGGATGTTCTCGAAGAACTCCTCGCGGGGCTCGGGCAGGTCCCACGCGACCCCACCAAGCCGGAAGTAGTTGAACATCAGGCGCTGGCCGGTGAGGTCCTCGAGGATATCCTGGACCAGTTCCCGGTCGCGGACACCCCACTGGAAGACAGGTGTGAACTCGCCGACGACGTCCAGCGCGTAGGTCGCGGCAGCGAGCAGGTGGCCGAGGATGCGCGAGAACTCCCCGCACATCGTCCGGATGACCTGTGCGTACTCGGGGACGTCGATGTCGACGAGCGATTCCGCGGTGCGGGCGTAGGCCCACTCGTTCAGGAGGCCGGCCCCGCTCCAGTCCCAGCGGTCGGGGTAGGGCATAATCTGGTGGCGGTAGGTCTTGGACTGGCACATCTGCTCCTCGCAGCGGTGGATGAAGCCGATGTCGGGCTCGACGTCGGCGACCTGTTCCCCGTCCAGCGACACCTCCAGATGGAGGACGCCGTGGGTCGACGGGTGGTGGGGCCCAACGTTCAGGTGTAGGGTGTCCGGTCCCGCCCGCCGGTCTTCGAGGATACGCTCGTGCTCGCGGTAGGTGACGATCTGTGGCTGGTCCTGGTTGTAGTCCTGCGAGAGCGGGTGGCCCTGCCAGGTCTCGGGCAGCAGGATACGCCGGAGGTCCGGATGCCCCTCGTACTCGATACCGACGAGGTCGTAGGCCTCGCGTTCGTGCCACGCCGCCGTGGGATAGACGGGCGCGGCGGACTCGCTTCCCGGGTCGTCCTTCGTGGTCGGGACGACCACCGACAGTTCCGTCGTGGGTTCGTCATACTTGCGCAGGTGGTAGATGGACTCGTAGCGGTCGTCGTACTCCTGTGCTGTGACGGAGGCGCAGTGGTCGAGGCCGGACTCGGTCTTGAGCGTCGACAGCACTGCCTGGACCTCGTCGGCCCGAACGACGATTGCGGGGGCGTTCTCGTGGTCGTCGGCCCGGGCGACGTGTTCGCGGACGGGGTCGATCAGCGACGTCGGCTCGGCAGCGTCGGAGAGGGCTGTCTGTGACATCTCGGTTGCTCCCGTTTCGCGTCCCCACCCCCTCGGTCTGGTGCCCCATCGGCGAGGCTTCTTTATGAGGGGGATCGAACGCCCGCTGTGAAGTACGTCAGCCTCTCGCTCACGATGGACGCCGACCACCGCCATCCGATGCATCAGTTCGTCGTGGAGCACGACGGCTACGAGGCGAGCTACCTCGTACGCGGGAACGAGGTCGGCGCGGACGTCCAGACGCTGCTCTTTCACGTCGACGGCTACCCGCCCGACCCCTACCGGGCGGCCCTGGAGCGCGCGGAGTCGGTCGTGGAGTACGCCATCTCGACGTGTCCGGACGAGACGTTCTTCCTCTACGTCAGAGACCGCCCCTCAGAGACGGACCGCGACCTCGTCGACTCGCTCCTGCAGGTCGGCCTCGTCCTCGTCTCGCCCGTCGCCTACCGGGCCGACGGGACGGTCGAACTCACGCTGGTGGGGCCCGGCGGGACGGTCCAGCGCGCGCTGGACGCGCTGCCCGACGAGGTCACGGCCGACGTCAGGGAGGTCGGCGCGTACGCGAGCCGCCGACTGGATACGGCCGCGACGCTGACCGACCGGCAGTTCGCAGCCGTCTCGGCAGCGGTCGAGTGTGGGTACTACGACGACCCCCGACAGGGGACCACGGAGGCGGTGGCTGCCCGACTGGACTGTACACCCAGTACCGCCGCCGAACACCTCCGGAAAGCAGAGGCCCGCGTCATGGCGCGACTCGTCGACACCGACACTCGACAGCCGTAGCCCGCAATCCATATCCGCTCGCCCGACCTACCACCGGCGATGACCGACCTTTCGGCCCTCGAGTGGCGCGTCGTCGGCGAGGAGCGCCGCCCGGGGCCACTGACGATGGCCCTCGAGGAAGTCGCCGCCGAGACCGCGGCCGACGGCGGCCCGGCCACTGTCAGAGTGTACCAGTGGCCGGATACGCTCTCGCTTGGCTACAACCAGGACCCCGAGACCATCGACTGGGACTACTGCGACCGCGAGGGTATCGAGGTCACCCGGCGGCCGACGGGCGGGGGCGCAATCTACCACGACGCGGTCGGCGACATCTCCTACGGTATCGTCGCCCCCGCCGAGGCGGTCCCGAGCGACCTCATGGAGTGTTACGAACTGTTCTGCGAACCGGTCCTGACGGCGTTCGCCGGGATGGGCGTCGACGCCGACTTCGTCGACGCCGAGCGCGAGGCCATCTACCATCCGGCGTGCTACCTGCGGGCGCTCCACCCCGCCCACGACATCGTCGGCCCCGACGACCGGAAGGTGAGCGGCAACGCCCAGTACCGCCAGCGCGACGCCGTCATCCAGCACGGGTCGCTCTCCTTTTCGCTGCGGCCCGAGCGCCACTGCGGCTGTTTCGTGGGCGACCCCGACCCCGCCCGGTTCCGCGAGCGCGTCGGCGCGATAGACGAGTACGCCGACATCTCACGGGCTACGGCCGTCGAAACGCTCCGGTCGACGCTCGCCGAGTGGGCCGGTGCCAGCGAGGGCGGCTGGACGGACGCAGAGCTCGACCGGGCTCGTGAGATTGCCGACGAGAAGTACCGGTCCGACGACTGGGTCCGTCGCTCGCCGTGACCCGGCCCGCCGACTCCGGAACCTCTTTGCCGCCCGGAATCTGACCCCGGACCATGGTACGAGTCGGCGCACACACCTCCATCGCGGGCGGCGCGTTCAACGCCGTCGAAGAGCAGGTCGAGTACGGCGGCAACTGCGGGCAGATATTCTCCCACTCGCCGCAGGTCTGGCAGGACCCCAACATCGAGGACGAGGAAGCAGAGCGGTTCCGGTCGCTCTCCGAGGAACACGGCGTCGGCCCGTGGGTCATCCACTCGTCGTACCTCGTGAACCTCTGTACGCCGAAAGACGACCTCCGCGAGAAGTCCGTCGACTCCATGCAGAAGGAGGTCGATGCGGCCGACAAACTCGACATCGACTACGTCAACGTCCACCTCGGCGCCCACACCGGCGCGGGCGTCGACGGCGGCCTCTCGAACGCCGCCAGCGCGCTCGACGAACTCGACGTGCCGGACGGCGTCACCGTCCTGGTCGAGTCCGACGCCGGCAGCGGGACGAAACTCGGCGGCGACTTCGAACACCTCGCGACGGTCCAGGCGCGGACCGACCAGGACATCGAGTTCTGCCTCGACACGGCCCACGCGTTCGCGGCGGGCTACGACCTCTCGACGCCCGAGGGTGTCGAGGAGACGCTCGCGGCGTTCGACGAGGTGGTCGGGCTCGACCAGCTGGCCTGCGTCCACCTCAACGACTCGAAACACGCCTGCGGGACCAACAAGGACGAACACGCCCACGTGGGCGAGGGCGAGATCGGCGAGGACGGAATGCGTGCGTTCGTCAACCACGACGCCGTCGCCAACGTTCCGCTGGTGCTCGAGACGCCCACGGAGGACGGGAAGAGCTTCCAGTGGAACATCGAGCGGGTCCGCGAACTGCGCGGGGAGTAGCCCCCGCCGCCGACCACTGTCCTTTTGCCCTCGACCCGACTGCCTGGGAGTGTGCGCCGATTCTCCGCCGACTACCTGGAGACCACCCGAACGGGGATGTGGGCCGACTCCCGCGAGGCGCTGTCCGACCTCCGGTTAGCCGACTGTCAGCGGGTGCTCGACGTCGGCTGTGGAACCGGCGAACTCACGCGCGTCCTCCGCGAGGAGACCGGCGGGACCGTCGTCGGACTCGACGCCGACGCGGGGCTCCTGGCCGAGGTTCCCGGGCCGACCGTCCGCGGCGACGCCACGCGTCTGCCTTTCGCCGACGACGCGTTCGACCTGGTCGTCTGCCAGGCGCTGCTCATCAACCTGCCCGACCCAGAGGCGGCCGTCCGGGAGTTCGCCCGCGTCGCGAGCGACCGGGTCGCGGCCATCGAGCCGAACAACGCAGCCGTCACCGTCGAGTCGACCGTCGACAGCGAGCCGATTCTGGCCCGACGCGCCCGGGAGTACTTCCTCGACGGCGTCCGGACCGACGTGACGCTGGGCGCGGCGACGGCCGACGTCTTCGAAGCCGCCGGTCTGGCGGTGGTCTCGACGCGCCGCTACGACCAGCGCCGTATCGTCGAACCGCCCTACGACGAACCGTCGGTGCGGGCGGCACAGCGCAAGGCGACCGGCGAGGGGCTGGCGGCCGACCGCGAGACCATCCTCGAAGGCGAGACGACGCCCGCTGAATACGACGCGCTTCGCGAACAGTGGCGCGAGATGGGGCGCGACGTCGTCACGCAGATGCAGGCCGGCGAGTACGAGCGCCGCGAAACCACGCCCTTCTTCGTCACGGTCGGTCGGGTGTAGCGCGCTTCGTCGCCTCCCGACCCGTCGACGGTACGGCGTAGCCGGCCAGCCGGTAGAGCGCCACGTCGAGGAGGCCGAACGCGAGCCCCAGGAGCGCGCCGACCGGCGCGGCGACGACGATGCCGAAGACCGTTATCAGTGCGGCCGACAGCGGTTCGAGGGAGGTGGTGAACACGCGTGGGACCACCGCGAGGGCCACGACGCCGAGCAGGAACGTGATGCCTGTGGCGGCCCCCGAAGCGAGCCCCCGGAGTGCGAGCGTCCGCAGTCGCGTCTCGGCGAGCGTCGCCCCCGAGAGCACCCACCGGACGGCGAGGCTCACGAGGAGCCAGAGGTAGCCGAAGACGGCGAGGCCGAGGGCCGTGTTCAGCCCCCCGAGCAGGTCACCGAGGGCACCGCTCGCGTGGGCGGCGAGTACGGCGACCAGGACGAACAGCGTCACGTCGACCGTCCCCAGCGCCCACGCGGTCAGCGTCCAGCCGTCGTCGGCCAGCCAGTCAGCCATGCGCCAGCACCTCCGCGAGGACGACGAGGGCGAGCAGCGAGACGGTCGTCACGCCGTACAGCCGGCCGACGGACTGCAGCTGTGCGGTCCGACGGCGACCGCCGTCGTCGGCGCGGACGACCGCGAGCGTTCGCACGGCCGACCCGACGACGACGGCGAGGACGACCAGCAGTTTCACGAGGAAGGTCTGGCCCCAGGCCGTCGCCGGCCCGGGCGCGCCGAGCGCGCCGAGGTTCCCGACACCGGTGACGACGACGACGCCGAGGGCCGCCCAGAACCCCCACTCGTACCGTCGAGCGAGGGTCAGGTCAGAGAGCGCTCCGCTCCGGTAGCCGTACCACACCGCGAGCGTCCCGCCGACCAGCACCGCCATCGTGAGGACGTGGAGGGTTCGAATCGCGAGGGACAGGGGGGCCATCGCTCGCCACTACGTGCGCCGGCCCAAAAGTGTCAGCCTACACGACGTCGCCACGCACCGTCGCGCCCTCCTGGCGCTCGCGATAGGCCCGCACCGCGTCGGCGGCCGTGCTGGCTTCCTCGGCGTCCATCCCCAGCATCTCCAGCGCCCCAGAGAGCGTCGGCAGGACGAACTCACCGTCGCGCAACTTCTGGAAGGCGTCGGCCGAGCGCTCGCCGTCCACCCACAGGCAGGCACCGCGCGGGTCCAGAATCTGCTCGTAGTCCTCACGGGCCATCGCACCCTTCAGCCGCTGGGTGACGTTGTCGTCGAACGAGGCGTTACACACCTCCAGGTGAATCGGCTCGTCGTCGGGGAGCAGGTGGGCCGCCAGACACTTCTCGGGTGCAGCGTGGCCGTTCGCGTTCGCCCGCAGGTACTCTGGGAACTCGTCGGCCCACTCGGCCCGGACCGTCTTGCCGACGCCGGCGACGCCGTGACTCGCCTCGAACTCCTCGGCGCGCTCGGGGGCGTCCCGGAACAGGATGTCCTTGGTCACGTAGACGTCCAGGCGCTCGACCGGGTCCAGCCCCAGCGCCACGTCGCCGTACACCCACACCTCGCGCACCGGGACCGGCATCGTCTCCGACTCGACGGTCCGGACGATCTCCTCGACGCGCTCGACGGCCGCCGCGCGGTCCATGCTCATCGCCGCTTCGTAGTAGCGCCGCGGGCAAAACGCTGACTCTCCGGCGCCGTGTGTTTTTCGGGCTGGCCCGCAACCCTCCGGTATGCAGGTTCGAATCTTCGACGACGGCGCCGACGAGGACTGCCTGCTGGTGCTGGGCTGGGGCAATCGCTGTCGGCACGAGAACGTCCAGTGGCTCGTCGACCGGGTCGCCGAGCGCTACCGCGTCCACGCCGTCGAGTTGCCGACCCACATCACTGACTTCCGTCGCGAGTGGGTCGCTCCCGTAGAGCGGTACCTCGCGGACGCCGGACTGGACGGGGTCTCGGTCCTGGCACACAGCGCCGGCGGGTTGACCACTGCCCACCTCGAGAGCGAGGCCGTCACGAACCGCGTCTATCTGAGCCCCTGGTGGGGGACCGACCCGCCGCTCCCCGAACCGGTCCTCCTGGCCATCGCGCGCCTGCCGATCGACCGACCGGTCATCCCGGTCGGTGACCTCGGTTCGCCAGACTACATCGGTGACCTCGCGACCGAGGCGCAGTTGCAGGACGGCCCGAGCGCGTACTCGCCCGCGTTCGTCCGGACCATCGCGCAGGCCCACGAGACGCTCCCGCCGGCCCGCGAAGCGGAAGTCGCGTTCTGTACGCTCACAGACAAGATAGTCGACCCGCGGGCTATCGGCGAGCGCCTGCCCGCCGACCGCGTCCGACTGTACGACGGCGGCCACGAACTGTTCTCCTCCAGCGCGCGCGAGGCTCACATCGACACGGTGCTCGCGGCGCTCGAATCCGGACCCGACGCCGTCTGACGCTCAGACTCGTTTGGCCTCGTCGGTACTGACGTGGACCGTCTTCTCGACGGTGGCGTACACCTCGCCGTCGTCGTCGACGAGGTCGACGGTGTACTCGCGGTCGACCGAGTCGGTCGATTCGAGCGCCGACTGCACCGCCGCGACCTCCTCGTCGGGCATCTCGAACGTGGCGTACACCGTCTCGGTCGCGGGCTGCTTGAACTGAATCTCGGCGGCCTTGTCCCAGACGACGTAGTCATCCGGGAGTCGCTTCAGCAACTGCATCATGTACATCGGGTCGACCGCGGCATAGAGGCTCCCGCCGAAGATGGTCCCGACGACGTTCCGGGTGCGCCAGTTCAGCGGCAGCCTGAGCCGCAGTTCCGACCAGTCGTCCTCGATGTGGGTGATCCACCCGCCGCTGCGCCGGTAGGAGGGATACAGGTTGAACGCGAGTCGGTAGAGCCGCGTCCGCAGCGATTCGCCCATATACCTCCCGACCGGGTTCCGGGAGCATCCGACTTTCCCTCGGCTTCCAACCCACCGGCCGTTTCGAGACGAAACGCTCACCCCCCTCGACGCGCAATCTCCCGGCAATGGACTGTGACAAGTGCGGCGGGAACGCGGTGATGCACGCCGCCTACTCGGGACTGCACCTCTGTGAGGACCACCTCTGTCGCGCCGTCGAGAAGCGAGTGCGTCGGCGCATCCGCGAGGACGGCCTCGTCCCCGACGACGCGACGCCCGAGGACCCCGAGACGTGGGTCATCGGGCTCTCGGGGGGCAAGGACAGCGTCGTCCTCACCGAGATTCTCCACGACGTCTTCGAGCAGGACCCCCGCATCGAACTCGTCGCGCTCTCGATCCACGAGGGCATCGAGGGCTACCGCGACAAGAGTCTCGAGGCCTGCGAGGAACTGACCGCCGACCTGGGCATCCGCCACGAGGTCGTCTCCTACAGCGAGGAGTTCGGCGTCGAGATGGACGACGTCGTCGAGGACGACCCCGAGAACATGGCCGCTTGCGCGTACTGTGGGGTCTTCCGCCGGGACCTGCTGTCGCGGTACGCCGAGGAACTCGACGCCGACAAGCTGCTGACCGGCCACAATCTCGACGACGAGGCCGAGACAGCACTGATGAACTTCCTCGAGGGCGACGTCACCCAGATGGCTCAGCACTTCGACGCCTCGCTCGGTCCGTTCGAGGCCAGCGGCGACGCTCCCACCGAGCGCGCCCGCGAGGACCAGGACCACCACATCCCGCGGGTCAAACCCCTGCGGGACGTCCCCGAGAAGGAGGTCGCCCTCTACGCGCGCTTCCGGAACCTGCCGGCGCATATCACCGAGTGTCCCCACGCCGACGAGGCGTATCGCGGCGAGATCCAGTCGCTGATGCTCGACCTCGAACAGAACCACCCCGGGACGCGCCACTCCATCATGGCCGGCTACGAGAAACTCGCGGCCCTCGCGGCGGACGCATACGGCGGCGACGACGCCGACGTCGAGTTCGGCGACTGTGACCGCTGTGGCGCGCCGACCGCCCGCGACCTGTGTCGGAAGTGCAACCTGCTCGAGGCGCTCGAAGCGGCGTGAGTCGCTGTCCGACAGACTGTCGACACCGTCACACAGCGACCGCTCGGCGGTGAATCGAACGCAGAAGACGGCGGACGACTCCCGTCAGCGGGGGGGTCGTTACTTGTTCGTCCGGATGACGTCGAGGCCGTTGTTCTGTTCGACGGGATCCTGCCCGCCGTCGGTCTCGCCGTAGCCGGTGTTGCGCCCACCGCTCGAACCGCCGGCGGTGCCGCTGTTGAAGTTCTCGGAGGCGTCGAAGGAGGCGTCACTGTCGACCTCCTGGATCGCCTCACGGGACTTGTTGGCCTGTTTCTGGGTCGTCGGGCCCAGCACCTGCGCGGACTGGACACCGGTCATGATGGCCATGACGCGGACCTTGCCCTTGTACTCCTCCTGGATGCGCGCGCCCCAGATGACGTTCGCCGAGGCCTCTAAGCGCTCGGTGATGTTCTGGGCGATGCCCTCGGCCTCCTTCAGCGTGAGGTCGGGGCCGCCGGTGATGTGGACGAGGCCACCCGACGCGCCGCGGTAGTCGACGTCCAGCAGCGGGTGGTTCATCGCGTCCTTCACCACTTCCTGGGTCTTGTTTTTGTCCTGTGTCTCGCCGACCAGCATCACCGCGACGCCGCCCTGGTTCATGATGGAGGTCATGTCGGCGTAGTCGAGGTTGATGAGGCTCGGCTGGGTGATGGTCTCCGAGATGCCCTTGACCGTCTCGGCGATTATCTGGTCCATCACGGAGAAGGCCTTGCCGATGGGCAGGTTCGGGACGTAGTCGAGCAGGCGGTTGTTGTCGAGGACGATGATGGAGTCTGCCTCGTTGCGCAGTTTCTCCAGCCCCTCCTCGGCCTTGACCGTCCGTGCGCGCTCGACGTTGAACGGCGTCGACACCATGCCGACGACGATTGCGCCCTGTTCCTTGGCGATCTTCGAGACCACGGGGGCCGCGCCGGTCCCGGTCCCGCCACCCATGCCAGCGGTGACGAACACCAGGTCGGCGTCGCCCAGCACTTCCTTGATGGTCCCCTGGGCCATCTCGGTGGCGCGCTCGCCCATCGAGGGGTCGCCGCCGGCACCGAGGCCGTTGGTGAGGGACTTGCCGACCAGAATCTTCGTGTCGGCTTCGATCATCTTGAGGTGCTGCTTGTCCGTGTTGATGGCCACGGTGTCGGCGCCTTCGACGCCGATGTTGTACAGCCGGTTGACCGTGTTGTTGCCGGCCCCACCACACCCGACGATGACGATTCGCGGGTCACCGAACCCGTCGACGTCCTCGTCAGACAGCTGTTTCTGTTCCTGTTCGTCGCGTTCGAGGGCCTCGTTGACGATGTCCTGCATCGTTACACCCTCGCCCAGGTCCGCTTTCGTTTCTCGGAGGCACGCTCGGAGCCCTCTTGCTCCGCGAGCATCTCCCGAACCGCCGAACGGATGGCCTCACTCCGGTTGGGGTACTCCCCAGTCTCGACCATCTGTTCGACCTCTTCGATCTGCTGCTTCGGAATCCGTAGTGTCACACGCTCCATAGTTTTTGTTCCCTTTGGGTAAGACGGGTCGACCGGGCCGATTTTCGCCCCGCCCGTTCGTTTACACAGCGAAACCGCCCCACTGCGGGGGTCACACCCCCGCGACGCCCGCTGTGTAAGACAACCGTCTTACGCAGACGATACAACAGACCATTATGTATTAAAACTTACGGTGGGTGTCATACACACACCCGGGAACGCAGTCTTACGCCCTCTCAGTCGCGTAAACGGCGTAATCAGGTTTGGTCGAGCACGTCGGCAGCCGGGGTTCGTCGCCCGCAGCTCGGACAGAAGCCCCAGTCCGACCGGAGTTCGTCGCCGCAGTCACAGAACACGCGGCGGGATGCCTTCTCCCCGCAATTCGGGCAGTAGACGTGCGACGACGCGACTTCCTCGCCGCACTGCGCACACGTCTTCCGCTCCGTCGGCTCGGCCCGGTCGCGCGCTGCAGGGTCTGTCTTACGCACCTCGTTCTCGTGTGATACGCTCGCCTCGGGTCCGTTAGACACCTCGACCTCTTCGTCAGACGCATTCGCCGTCTCCGCCGTCGAATCACCGTCTATGGTGATGTTTACGTTTACGTCCTGGGCCTCGCGGCGCGGCACTGCGTCGTCCAGCCGGTCGGCGATGATGCGGTCGACGCGATCGGCGATGAGGTCGTCGATGGACTCGGTGTCCGTCACCGACGCGACGGGTTCGTCACGTTCCGCGCGCGAGTCCTCGCGCTCCCCGAGGTACGCACGGAGCGCCTCACGCATGACTTCGCTCTTCGAGGCGTCGTACTCCTCGAGTTGCGAGATGAGGGCGTCGTCTGCCCGGAACGTGATCTTACTCATTCGGCTCGTCAGACACGATGTCTTCCGACTATTTTAATCTTCCCGCGATGTCAGACAGCCGTCTGCCGGAGACCTTGGATGCTTGACTAGTCTGGGTGTGGCCAACGCGCTCTCGTGGCTGTCCCGGACCGACAACTCCGGTCGTGGTACCGACCGTCGCACGTCTGCCGAATAACAATCCTTAAGTCCGGACGGCGGGCTACGTTCGGGTGCAGACCGCCCTTAGCTCAGACTGGTAGAGCAGTCGACTGTAGATCGACTTGTCCCCCGTTCAAATCGGGGAGGGCGGACTCTTCCTGCGAACGACAGTGAGCAGTGACGACTCAACCGCGACACGATTTGAGCTTGGAAGTCGAAGCGGCTGAACGGAGGGAAGCCGACCGTCTCTCATCTGTTCAAATCGGGGAGGGTGGACGTTGTTTGCAGTCGGTTCGGCGCCGACTGTCGAGCGAACGAGGGCCCGGAAGACGCGTATCGGTTGTCGTCGACACGCGGGTCCGCTCTATCTCGTGCACACGCACCTTGCCTGTATGACGACGCTGTCTGGAACAGCCGCGACGCGCTCGGGCCCTACCGACGCTCGGCCACGACCATTGACTACCAGGCAGCCCTCGCTGGCGACGCCCGAAGTGCCGATACGGGAAACCGCACGACTGCGGTGGGTAAAATGGCGTGAACTATCTGCCCGCTTTTTATCGGTGTCTGCCGTACGTATGACGTGGTCGTCGATGGGAGTATTTGACAAGGCAAAAACTGTATCCCACCTCGGGGCCGAAGAGCGGGGGCCGTATATCTGTCTGGAATGCGAGGAGTCGTTCGAAGTGCTGTATCACTCCTGTCCGGTCTGTGACGCGTACGACGTCCGCCGGGCCAAGTGGGTGGAATAGCCCCCTCGACGTCCACCGGCACGTCCACCTCCGGTTGCTATCGGGCGTTCGCCTCATTTTTACGCCGCCTGCGGACTGTTTCGGGTAGACACGAGTGGTTCGTGTCGATTGTGGCCGTCTGGAGCGACGTGCACTCGGTTCGACTGGATTCGACGTGACAGAAGTCGGCTTGGGCACCTGGAACATCGGCGGCGACTGGGGCGAGGTCGACGACGACGAAGGGCGCGACGCGGTCCGAGCGGCCCTCGACGCCGGCATCGACTCCATCGACACTGCGGACGTCTACGGCGACGTCCACTATCGTTGGTGAGATTCATGGAGAAGTATTCGTTTACTGACCGATAAGCAGCACTCTGATTTCTTCTCGAATCATGTCATCCGAATATATTGACTGACGGTTCTGAACTACGTAGTCTGCTGATTTAGGTAAGAAATCTTACTGTATACGCTCGAACCACTATCAGAAATATGGTATGTCTGTCTGCCGTTTGTATCAACTATCTTTGCTAGTGTCCGGTCAGTCGAGCTCCTCACGCTCGCCCCGCCAGCGGAGACCGCGCTGCCGGTAGCCGTCGAACTCACCGCGTTCTATCTCGGCCTCTATCTCGTCGCGCGTCGTGTCGTCGATGCGGACGAGGTGACAGAGCGGGTGACCCGGCTGGGCGACGGGGTTCTCCAGCACGCCGACGAGGATGCCGGTGAACGGTGCTTCGACGACCCGTTCCTGATGCTTGAAGTGGTCGGTGATGGTGCAGATGGTCTCGCCCTCGCGGACCAGGGGGTAGGGCCCCCACTTCATCTCGACGAGGCCGCCGGTGTCGGCTCGGAGCCACATTTTGTCCCCCTGGTCTGCGGGGACGGCACGGAACCAGCCCGGCCAGTCGACCGTCTTCGTCGGGTCGATTCCGTATTCGGCGAAGACGCTCTCGACGCCAGCGAGCGCGCGCTCGATGAGCGTGGGCTGGAAGCGGTGGGCCTTGCCCATCTCGACGGTGACCGCGGGGATGTCGTTCTCCGTCGCGGTCCGCCGCAGCGACCCGACGTCCCCAGCACCGGAGATGACGACGTTCGCACCGAACGCGCGAGCGAGACGTTCGACGGCCGGGTTGGTCATGTTCGCTCGCGTGTGATACATCGTCGTCCGGTTGCGGGTCGAGGTGTGGAAGTCGAGCACCAGGTCACACTGGGAGACGAACGTCTCGTAGATTCGGTTGGCCATCCGCTCGGCGGTGTTGCTCCGGGGCTTGCCCGGGAACGCGCGGTTGAGGTCCTGGTCGTAGATGGGGATGTCCCGAGTCTGTGCGAGGTAGCCGGGGACGTTGAGGACGTGCAGACAGAGCAGGGTCCCGTGGACGTCTGCGGGGTCGTAGCGGTCGGCCACCTCCTGGATGACCTTCACGCCGTTGAGCTCGTCCCCGTGGAGCGCTGCGGTGAGTCCGACGGTCGGACCGTCGCGCTCGCCGTTGATTATCGTCACAGGGATCTCGATCGGGTCCCCGAGGTACGTCTCGCCCACCTCGTAGCGGACGTGTCGCTGTTCCCCCGGCGCCACCTCGCCCCCGTAGCGGAATGGGTCGGTCATGGACACACCGATGCCGGCCCGGTGTAAATCGCTATGGGAACGACCACACCGTTCAAGTGTGCTTGCCGGAATCACACGGACGTGGCTGTCTCCTTCGACCTCTTCGGGACCCTCGTCGGCGCCGACCGGCCCGAAGAACCCTGGACCGCCGTCGCCGACGCGCTCGCCGAGCGCGACGTCCGCGTCCCCGACGACTGGGAGGCTGCCTATCGCACTGCCCACCGCGAGTACGACCGCGGCTGGGAGGCACCGCTCGACGAGCACGTCAGCCTCGCGCTCGCCAGTCGTGACGTCGCGGTCAGCGAGGCGATGGCGCGCGAGGCAGTCCTCGCGGCGTTCGACGCGCCCGTGGCCGTCCGCGACGGCGCCCGCGCTGCACTCCGTGCCGCAGCCGACCGGGGGCCCGTCGCTGTCTGCTCGAACTGCAGCGTCCCGGCCCTCGTCGAGCGGACGCTCGAACGCGCTGGACTGGGTCCGGGCGCACCGGACGGACCCGATGCCATCGTCACCAGCGTCGACTGCGGGTGGCGCAAACCCCACCGGGAGATATTCGTCGTGACGGCCCGCGCGCTGGACGCCAGTCTCGAAGACCTGGTGCACGTCGGCGACGACGCACGCACCGACGGCGGTGCCGGCCGGGTCGGCGCACGCTCCGTGCTTCTCTCGGACGTGCGGCTCCCGGCGGTTGCCCGGCGACTCCGGGAGGGGACGCTGTGCTGACGGCGCTCGCGGTACTCGTCGCGGCGACGCTCGAGGTGGTCGTGGGCGAACCGCCCACACGGTTCCACCCGGTCGCCTGGCTCGGGTCGCTGGTCGCCCCCGTCGACCGGCAGTGGAGATATCCGCTCCTCGCCGGTGGCATTGCTGCACTCGTCCTGCCGCTCGCAGTCGCTGTCGTGGTCGCCCTGCTCGTCGTGGGCATCGGGACCGTCTCCCTCCTCGGGAGCGTGCTGCTTTCGGGTCTCATCCTCTTCCTGACGACGAGTCTCCGGATGCTCGTCTCTGTCTCCTGGCGGGTCGTCGCCGATTCCGAGCGCGACGTCGAGTCGGCCCGCGAAGGCCTGCTCGCGCTCGCGGGCCGCGACGCCGACTCGCTCTCTCCGGGACACCTCCGGAGTGCGGCCGTCGAGAGCGCAGCCGAGAACCTCGCCGACGGACTGGTCGCGTCGCTGGGGGCGTTCGTCCTCGGGGGCGTCCTCGCCCCGTTCGCCGGGCTCCCGGCGCTGCCCGTCGCCGCCGGTGCGGCCGCGTGGGTGAAGACGGTCAACACGATGGACTCGATGCTGGGCTACCGCGAGAAGCGCGTCGGGACGCCTGCGGCGCGGCTCGACGATGCCGTGATGTGGCTGCCGGCCCGCGTGAGTGCGGTCGCACTCGCGGTGGCCTTCGGTGACCCGCGCTCGCTCCTCCGTGCCCGAGCGTGGCTCGACCGGGTCCCGTCGCCGAACTCCGGATGGCCGATGGGCGTGGTCGCCGCCGCCCTCGACGTTCGGCTGGAGAAGCCCGACGTGTACGTGCTGAACGACGGGGCCGACCTCCCCGAGGTCGACGACGCCCGCCGAGCCATCCGCCGGGTCGGCCTCGCCGGCCTGTTGTCGTACGTCGTCGCGGGGGTGGTCGGGTGGTTCTGACCGCCCTCCGCGGGGCCCTTGGCTTCCTCTCGCGGCTCCCCGTCGGCCACAGCGAGTCGGCGTGGGCGGCCTTCACCGAGACGCCCGCTGCCTTCCCCCTCGCGGGGTACGTCGTCGGCGGGCTCGTCGCGCTCCCACTACTCGTCTCTGAACTCCTTCCCGCGCCCGTCGTCGCCGCTGGTTACCTCGCGGCTGTCGTCCTCGTCACCGGCGTCAACCACTTCGACGGCCTCGCCGACCTCGGCGACGCCGCCGTGGTCCACGGGAGCCCAGCGGAGCGCCGCGAGGTGCTGCGCGATACGACCGTCGGCGTCGGGGCCGTCCTCGCGCTCGGCGTGGTCCTGGTCGCGCTCGCACTCGGCGCGCTGGCGGTGGCCGCGCTTCCGCCGCTGGTCGCGGCGGTCCTCGTGCTCTCCAGTGAAGTGGGCGCGAAACTCGCGATGGCCACCCTCGCCTGCCTCGGGTCGCCGAGTCACGACGGGTTCGGCGCGACGGTGCTCGCGGGCAACCGACCGCGTGACCTCGTGGCCCCCGTCGCCGTCTCGCTCCCTGCGGCCGTCCTGGTCGTGCCCGCGACGGCCGTCGCCGTCGTGGCCGGGCTCGTCGTCGGGGTTGGCCTGACCCGCTGGGCCGACCGCACCCTGGGCGGCGTCGGCGGGGACGTCTTCGGGGCGGCCAACGAACTCGCGCGCGTCGTCGCGCTCCACGCAGCGGTGGCCGTCTGGACCCTGGCGGACTGGGGGGTGGTCGCGTGGACGCTCTCGTGATGTGTGGCGGCCGCGGGACCCGGTTGGACGTCCCTGTCGAGAAACCGCTGTTCGAAATCGACGGCGTCCCGATGGTCGACCGGGTGCTCGGGGCGCTCGCCGACAGTGAGGTCGCGCGTGTGTACGCCGCGACGTCTCCAGATGCACCCGAGACGCGCGCCCACGTCGACGTCCCGACAGTGTCGACGCCCGGCGAGGGGTACGTCGCGGACCTGCAGACGGCGCTGTCCGACGACCGACTCTCGACGCCGGTGCTGACCGTCGCCGCCGACCTGCCGCTGCTCGACGGCGAGGTGCTCGACCGTGTCCTGGCTGTCCACGACGACGACGACTCGCTGAGTGTCCTCGTCCCTGCGGACCTGAAACGCGACCTGGGGGTGAGCGACGACACGACGTTCGACCGCGAGGGGCAGACAGTCGCGCCGACGGGCGTGAACGTCGTCGGCGACGCGGGCGACGACGCCTGGCTCACCGACGACGTCCGACTGGCGGTCAACGTCAACACCCGTGGCGACGCGAGGGTGGCCGAACGCCTCCTCGAATCGCGAAACTTTCTCTAGGCCCCTCGCCGTACGACTCGGAAATGGACCCCGACACGGTCGAGCGACTGCGGGCGAGTGGGGACGACGCCATCGGTCCCGACGGGCGCGTGCCCCACGGGAGCGACGACGACCCGCAGGTGCTCGACTTCAGCGCGAACACGAACCCGCGACTCCCGTCCGGCGTCGAAGCCGTCTACCGCGAGGCGTTCGACGCCGCCCGGTCGTACCCCGCCGACGACTACCCGGGGTTCTGCGGAGCGGCCGCCGACTTCGTCGGCTGTGCCCCCGAACAGGTCGTGCCGACAGCCGGCGGGCTGGAGGCGATTCGACTCGCCATCCAGACGACGGTCAGGGCGGGCGAGTCGGTGCTCGTCCCGAGACCGAGTTTCGGGGAGTACGCCCGCGAGGTCGGCCTCCAGGGCGCGGACTCCTCCTTTGTCTCGCACGATGCCGTGCTGGACGCCGACCCCGAACCCCACGCGCTGGCTATCGTCTGCAACCCGAACAACCCGACCGGGGAGACGTACGACCCGGCATCGCTCCGGGCGTTCGCCGACCGCTGTCGCGACGCGGGGACGACGCTGCTGGTCGACGAGGCGTTCCTGGGCTTCACCGACGACCCGTCGCTGGCCGGCCGCGACGGGGTGGTGGTCGCGCGCTCGCTGACGAAACTGTTCGGCCTGCCGGGCGTCAGGATGGGCTACGCCGTCGCGACGGGCGACGCGCTCGACCGACTTTCCACTGCGCGGCGCGCGTGGTCGATGAGCGGCCCCGCGGCCGCCGTCGGCGCCCACTGCTACCAGCAGAACGCCTTCGTCGCCGAGACGCGGGAGCGCGTCGCCCGCGAGCGCGAGCGGATGGCCGAACGCCTGACATCTCGGTTCGAGATATATCCGTCGGACGCCCCGTTCGTCCTCTTCGAGGTGACCGACACGAGCGTCGACTGGTTACTGGCGAGCGCCCGCGAGCAGGGTGTCGCGGTGCGCGACGCGCGGACGTTCCGGGGCCTCGACAGCCACGTCCGCGTCGCCGTCAGGACCGCCGAAGAGAACGACCGCTTGCTGGAGGCGCTGGATGTTTGAGGTCGACCGGCGCGACGGCGTCGCGCGGCTGGCCCACGACGGGGCGCGCTGGCTCTCGACGTCCTGGGACGGCGGCTACCGGCGCGCCGACGCGGTGTACAACGTCACCGTCCCGGAGGGGTTCGAGCGGACGGACCTCGACGCGTATCGCGAGCAGCGACTCGCCGAGGCCGGCTTCGCGAGCGGCCCCGCGCTCCTGACCGGCGTCGAGATGGCCCACGCCCGGTGTGCCCGGAGTGGCCCCGTGACCGTCCTCGTGACAGCTGGGGTGTCGAACCCGGCGGCGCTCCCGATGGGGGACCGCGACGCCACTGGCGAGCGACCGGCCAGTGACGACTGGCGGCCCGGGACGGTCAACCTGCTCGTCGGCGTGTGCCGTGCCCTGGACGACGGCGCGCTCGCGACGCTCCTGGCGACAGCCGTCGAGGCGAAGGCCGCGACGCTGCTGGACGTGGCCGGCGTCCCGGGGACGACCTCCGATGCCGCGCTCGTGGGGTGCGTTCCGGGTACCCGACCGGCCGAGTTCGCCGGAAGCGCGACCGATGTCGGCGCGGCGACGCGTGCCTGCGTGCGCGACACGGTCCGCGCGAGCCTGGCCGCCCGCTACGACGACGGGCCACCGACCGTCGAGGAGGCACCCTACGGCGTCGTCACCGACCGGCAGACCGATGTGTTCCAGCCGTGAACGTCGGTGCATGAGCGACGACGAGACCGGGCCCGCGCGCAACGCGGCCGGCCCGACCGCCGAACCGATAACGCCCAGCGCACCGGAGTCGTTCGGACTGGTGCAGGTGTGGTGGGGGAACGGGAAGGGAAAGACCACCGCGGCGCTGGGGATGGCGACCCGCGCTGTCGGCCACGGCTACCGCGTCCACCTGCTCCAGTTCATGAAGGGCGGGACGGGGACCGTCGAGGACGTCCGCGGGGAGTACAACGCCATCGCGGCGCTCCCGGGCTTCTCCTACGAGAATGCCGGCCACTACGGCTGGCACGGGTTCATGGACGGAAGCGACGACGACGAACACCAGGCCCGCGCGGAAGGCGCACTCGAGCGGGCCCACGAGATACTCGCGGGCAGCGCCGCGGCCGACCTCTCGGAACCGCTTGCGGCCGACGGTCCGCCGGAGGACGGCGTGAACATGCTCGTCGTCGACGAGATTCTCTACGCCGCCAACCGCGGCCTGGTCGACCCCGGGGACGTGGTCGAACTCGTCGAGTCGAAACCCGAGGACCTGGAACTCGTCCTCACGGGCGGTCACGAGGAACCCGGCTACGTCGTCGACCACGCCGACCTCGTCACGGAGGTCCGCAAGCAGAAACACCCGCTCGACGCGGGCTACCCGGCCCGGAAGGGCACCGAGTACTGACTACGTCTCGCGGAGCGAGGTCAGCAGGTCGCGGGCAGATTCGAGGTGGTCGTCGGCGTCCTCGTCGCCCGTCGTCTCGACGTTCGACAGCAAGTGGTCGAGCTGGTCGAGGCGCTTCGCTCGCGCGTCGGATTCGAGGTCGCTCTCGGCGAGGTCCGTCGCGATGGCTTCGGCCTCGCCCAGCCAGCGGGCGGCCGACCGCTCGACGGGTCGCTCGCCGGTCGCTCGGAGGTGCGCTGCCAGCCTGTCGAGTCGGTCCCCGGTCATTATCCGTGGTTGGTCCCTCGGCCACGTAGGCGGTTCGGTTCTCCCTCTCGACCGGGAGTCTCAAGCGCCCCGGACACGAAGGCGAGGCAACTCGAATGACGACGATTCTCGTCGCCGGAACAGCGTCCCACGTGGGAAAGAGCACGATAGCGGCCGGGCTCTGTCGCCACCTCTCGAACCGCGGCCGCGACGTCGCCCCGTTCAAGGCCCAGAACATGAGCAACAACGCTCGGGCCACGGCGGGCGGAGAAATCGGTGTCTCGCAGTACGTCCAGGCCCGCGCGGCCCGCGTCTCGCCGACGACCGACCACAACCCCGTGCTGCTCAAGCCCCGCGGCGACGGTGAGTCACAGCTGGTCGTGGACGGCGAAGCCGTCGCCAACGTCCCGGCGGGCGCGTACTACGAGGACTACTGGAAGACGGCGCTGACCGCGGCCGAGGCCGCTCACGGGCGACTGACGGACGAACACGACGTCGTCGTCGCGGAGGGTGCCGGCTCCATCGCCGAGATAAACCTCCACGACCGTGACCTCGCGAACGTCGAGACGGCGCGCTTCGCCGACGCGGATATCCTGCTCGTCGCCGATATTGAACGCGGCGGCGTCTTCGCGTCCATCGTCGGGACGCTCGAACTCGTCCCCGAGGACGTCCGCGACCGCATCGCCGG
The DNA here is from genome assembly GCF_029338275.1 of Haloarcula ordinaria. Taxonomy (NCBI): domain Archaea; kingdom Methanobacteriati; phylum Methanobacteriota; class Halobacteria; order Halobacteriales; family Haloarculaceae; genus Haloarcula; species Haloarcula ordinaria. The sequence continues at coordinate 1,358,790 of NZ_CP119789.1, forward strand.
CGTCGTCGTCACGAAGTTCCGCGGCGACCGCTCGCTGCTCGAACCCGGCATCGAAGCCGTCGAGGAGCGAACTGGCGTGCCGGTGCTGGGTGTCGTCCCGTACGACGATCCGGGGCTCCCCGAGGAGGACAGCGTCTCGCTCCCACCGGTCGGCCAGCGGGCGGTCCTCGGCGCAGACGACGGGGTTCCCGAGGCCCGGAGCATCACCGTCGCCGTGCCGCGCCTCCCTCACATCTCGAACTTCACCGACCTCGAACCGCTCGCTAGGGAACCTGGCGTCCGGGTCGCCTACGTCCCGCCCGACGACTCGCTCGCGGCTGCCGACGCCGTCGTCCTGCCGGGGAGCAAGAACACGGTCGACGACCTCAGAGCGCTCCGTGATGCCGGGTTCGCGGAACGAATTGCTGCCTTCGAGGGTCCGATAATCGGCCTCTGTGGTGGCTACCAGATGCTCGGGGAACGGTTGCAGAATGCAGCCCTCGAAGGAACTGAAAACGAGAATGTGGTCGAAGGGCTCGGCTTGCTCCCCGTCGAGACGACGTTCTCTGAGTCGAAGACGGTCGAGCACGTCACCCGGACGATTCGCGGCGTCGGCCCGCTCGACGGCGCCGAGGGGGTCGTCGAGGGGTACGAGATACACACCGGTGACACGTCTCAGACTGCCGATGCGATGCGCCCGTTCGCGTCGGACGGTACCGCGACGGACCGCGTACTCGGGACGTACCTCCACGACCTCTTCGAGAACGATTGCGCGAGAGTTTCCTTCGTGAAAAATGCGTTCGATGCTGGCGGTATCGAGCCGCCAGCGCAGTCCGTCGCCACGGCGTCGGACCCGTACGAGCACGCGGCGGCGCTGGTCGCAGATCACGTGGACCTCGGCCCGCTGGGGCTCGAATAAGGTTTTTTCGCGACGAAATTCCGCGAACTTTATGTTCGAGCGGGCGCGCCCCCTCGAACATGGTCGAAGTCTTCGCCGTCGCCAGCGGGAAGGGCGGGACGGGCAAGACGACGAGTACCGTCGCCCTGGGGATGGCGCTGTCGGACCGCTACAACGTGACCGTCGTCGACGCCGACACCGGGATGGCGAACCTGCTCTTTCACGCCGGGCTCTCGGACGTGGAGACGACGCTCCACGACGTGCTGGCCGACGACGTCCCCGTGGCCGACGCCGCCTACGACCGGTTCGGGATGACCGTCGTCCCCTGTGGCACGAGCCTCGACGGGTTCCGCGACGCCGACCCGGGCCGGCTCAGGGAGGTCGTAGCGACGCTCGCGGCCGACACGGAGGTCATCTTGCTGGACTCGCCGCCGGCCTTAGACAGCAGGGCAGCCGTCCTCCCGGTGGTGATGGCCGACCGGACCGTCGTCGTCCTCCAACCGACGATTCCGGCTATCTCGGACGGACTCAAGGTACAGGAGTACGCCGCCTCCTACGACACCGACGTCGCCGGGCTTCTGTTCAACAAGGTCAGAGACGACGCGCGGATCGACCAGGTCGCCGAGAAGACCGAGCGGTACTTCGACGGCCCGACGCTCGCGGCGGTCCCGGAGTCCGAGGCCGCACGCGAGGCGCGTCGAGCGGGGCGTCCGTTACTCGCACACGCACCGGACTCGACAGCGGCGGCCGCCTACCACGACGCGGCCGACGCGCTGTCGATAGACAGGGGCCAGCCGGAGACGGTCGCCGACCGCTTCCGGAGCGCGGTTATCCCCGACCCGCCATGAGAGTTCCCACCGGCCGTCTCTGTAAGTCCCGGGTCGTCGCCGATCCACGGGAACCGCTGGCCGACGTGCTGGACCGCGAACTGACGGGCTACGCGGTCTTCGAGTCCCAGGAGACGCTCCTGCTGGACGCCGAGGGTCGCGGCGTCATCACCTTCGAGGACGGGGTCCCGGTTGTCGCGTACCACACCGGCACGGACCGTGGCGGCCCGCCGGCGCTCGCGGACCTGGCCATCCCCGGCCCCTATCACGTCTCGCTCTACGAGCTGTCGGCGGCGGACCTCGCCGACGTGCACGACGCGACCGAGCTCCACGTGCCACCCGGGATGCCGGCCGAGCGATTGGCCGGCGACCCGGCGCTCGCCGAGAGCACACGTCGGGCCGGGCCCGACCGGTCAGCGTGTCCCGAGCAGGCATCGGACAGCGAGACCGACGACAGCGACCCCGACGGAGTGAGTGCCGTCGAGGCGTTCCTCGACGACACGGAGAAGATAACGGCGATCCAAGAGCAGGCGCGGGCCGAGGCCCGCGAACGCGCGGACGCGTGGGACCTCTAGCTCGTCCGGACCGGAATCCACCAGACGCGCGAGCGACCGCCGACCTTCTTACTGGTGACGTCGGTCTCCGCGGCCAGGCTGTGGAGCTTGTTCAGCGCGGTCCGGCGCGAACAGCCGAGCCGGTCGGCAACTTCCGACGCCGTCAGGGGTTCTGCGTAGTCGTCCCGGTCTTTGAACACCTCGATGACGTCCGATTCAGTGTACTTGACTTCCCGTCCGGGGGGTGACATGTGAGATTCCACGGAGGCCTGGTATTTATACTGTCGGTCGCCCCGAACGCGGGCCGCTCCGGCCGTGTTCCGGTCCGTTCCCCGACATGGCTGTTACAGGTGCTGTAACAGGTTGCAGGGTATGTAACGAATGTCGGCGAGTAAGTATAGGGGGCCACCACTTCCGTGTACAGATGGGACGCCCCCACCCCACAGGCGACGTGGACGGACAACGTCCCCCGGGCTGACTCGACTCGGCCTTCCACCCTCTACACCCCGTTCCGGTCGCCCGGTCCCCCTTCTGACGCCGCGTCTCAGTCGTCCGAGTTCGTCAGCAGCACCGGGAGCGGTTTCGCCCGCTCACGGCGTCGTTCGAACTGCTCTCGCGCCCAGTCACAGACTGTCTCGTCCGCCGTCTCTATCGTCGCCCGGAGGTTGTTCTCGTCGTCGTAGACGGCCAGACAACACCCCACATCGTCCAGTAACAGGCCAAAGGAGAGTGGCGTCTCGTGGACGAAAACGTCGATACCGCCGTCTTCGACCCCTCGTTCCAGCGCCGTCGGGAAACTCGACGCCGAGCGTTCGACGACGCCTCTGTCGATAACGAGCGTCATCTCCACGTCCGAATCGAGCAGGTCGGCCCCGACGTCGTTGAACGCCTGTGAGACGATGGGGGAGAGCGCGCTCACGGGCCCCTCTGCCGACCGGAACCGATCGATGAGTCGGGTCACCGCCGCGAGGGGGTCCTGCTCGGACCCTCGCGTAATCGTGCTCTCGGTGAACAGGGCGGCCGGGAACTGGTCGGCTATCGGGTTCAGATACGACGCGATGGGGGCGAGTTCCCGCGCTCGGTCGGCCTCCGTCAGCAGCGATCGATACTGCGTCAGTATCCGGCGGCCCGTCACCGTCGGGTGGTACTCGCCGTCGCGTTTGTAGACCCACTGGCGCTCTCTGAATCCGGCGAGGATGCGCTGGACCGTCGTCCGCGTCGCGTCCACCTGCTCGCACAGCTCGCAGGGTCGCGCCGGCGACGCACACAGTGCGGACAGCACGGCGAACCGCTGTGAGGACCCAGTGAGAAACTGGACGTCCCCAAACACGTTTTTGTCGGGGTCCATCGGCACTAAGTGGACGTTCCACCGTGTTTAGTGTCACGATTAGGAGCGTTCGTGTCGGTCACCGACCGGACGGACGAAAACGGTCACGTTCGTCTCGCCCCGTGGCGTCGTCGTCGTGAGGTCGAAGCCGACGCCGACGACGTGTGTCCGCCCCGTTCGTGCCTGGACGACGACCCCACGGTCGACGACACAGGCGCCGAACTGCCGGTCCGGCCCGCCTGGACAGTGCACAGTACGCCACGCCTCGGCGACGGTTCCGTTGTAGGTGACAGCGTGTACCGTCCCGGACACGACCCGGGAGGTCCGCAGTCGGTCGAGCCTGGGTTCGAGTTCCGAGCGGACGCGGGCCACAGCGTCCGCCCGGCGTGACCAGGAATACTCCCCGGCCACCCCAGACTGTGCGGTCGCGACCGCCCGGTCGAGCACGCGCCGTGCGTCCGTCGTCGGGTCGTCGTAGTCGGCCGTCGCTCGGACGTCACCGTGGTAGCCCAGCTGGAGATACGAGAGGACGACGGGCGCCAGTGCGACCGCGACGAGCGCCGCCGCCACGAGGACGAGCTGGCCGCGTCTCACGCGTACCACACCTCGATGTGGACACGGCCGTACCCAGTCGGTACTGTCGCCGTCCCGGTCGCCACGCCGCCCGGCTTCGGGAACCCGACGGTTCCGTAGGGTGTCGTCATCCGATACATCACGTTCTCCGGAAGGATTCGGTCGACGCGACGGTCGAGTGCCGCCCGCTCCCGCTCGAAGGCCGACTCGCTTCGGACCACCTCTCGAAGCCGGGTCGTCCCGCCGTGACGCGGCGACTCGCTTGCCAGCACTGTCGCCGTGTCCTCGGCGTACGCCGTCAACTGGGGCGTCCGCGTGTCCGGTGCGGGCGTCCCGAGTGCGAACCCCAGCGCGACCCCGAGTATCAGCACGGCCCCGAGCGCCACCTCGACGAGCGAGAGGGGGAGTTGCGCCCTACGCATCGACGGTCACCGCCAGCGTGGCCTTGGTCGTCCGGGGGGCATCGTAGGCGACGGTCACGTCGCCCCGGTCGAGCGGGCCGGCGAACCGGACCCGGAGCGTGGTCGTCTCGTAGGGGACGAGCGACAGCTCGAAGCGGCCTTCGAGCCCGCTCTTGTTGTGGAGGACGACCCTGTCGGTGGCCCGGACCGTCCAGACGGTGGTCCCATTGGGCGGCGTGAGTGTCACCGTCGCCTCGCCGGTCCGTCGGGGGAGCGTCAGTTCCGGTGTGTCGCGCAGGTCGGCGGTCACCGTCTCGCGGACCCGTCGCTCGACCAGGACGATTCGGCGGGCGGTCGTTCCGCCATCGAGAGTCCCTCGGCGGGCTATCGTCCGTCCGCCGAGCCTCACGCGCAAGGCATAGTCGTCGGTTGGCGGTGCTACCCGGTTGAGGTCGTCGCCGTCGAACGAATCGACACGCCCCTTCCCGAGGACGTTCTCTCGGACGGCGAGCGGGCCGTCCGGAGCGACCAGGTGGGCTGCGAGCCCGACGGCCGCCCTGCGCTCGTCCGGCGAGCGGTCCGCCCCGGTAATCGCGGCGTCGGCCATCCCAAGGCTCAGCCCCGTCACCACCGTCAGGACGACGAGGGCCAACGCCAGCGCCGGCAGGGTCGTCTGTCCCCGCACTCGTCGAACGACGGGCGGTCGGCGGACGCCGGCGCTCATCGTTCCTCCAGTTCGACGGTCAACTCACCCGGCGGCCCGGTCACCGTCACTACCGTCTCCGCCCCGCTCTCCCAGGTTCCGGTGAGTGCGTCGACTCGGTCGGGCAGCACCGGCCGGGTCCGGCCACCCACGGCGGGGTCGGGATGCACCAGTACCAGCGTCCGCCCGTCCGTCCGAATCTCGTAGGCCGCCCCGCCGATGGTCGACGGCAAGTCGACTCGATACCGTGCCGACCCGGCCCTGGCCTCTGGCGGGACGGCCTGTTCGACGCGCGCCGTCGCCTCGGCCAGCGTCCGTTCACCGAGCTCGGTGCCGACCGCCGCTCGGTACGCCGGGAGGGTACCCCCGTACAGCGTCGTCGTCAGGAGGCCGACGTACAGCACGATGATGCCCAGCGCGAGCAGCTTCTCGACGACCGGGCTGACCGCGCGGCTATCCATGGGCCACCTCCAGGCGCATGTCGTGGACCACGAGGTACAGCGTCCGGTCCCCGGGGTAGGTGGCGACCACGCTCGGGACGCCGTCGCCGTCGAAGTCCCGCGTGCGCGTCGTCGCGTTCTGCCCCCGGAAGTACCGGGCCAGCGGTGCCGGCGTGGCCGTCTCCAGAGCGACACCGTACTCGGCTTCGCCCAGCGTCGTCCGCTCGTGACTGACGTTCGTGCGGAGTCGCACCGACGTCCCGCCGCCAGCGACGCTCTGTCCCTGCGCTCCGACTCGTGGCGCGCCGACGACAACTGCAGTCTCGTCCCGCGTGACTGTCACGGGCGGGTCGTGCTCGAGCCAGGCGTTCCCCGCCGTGCCGCGGACGACGCTTCCAGCCAGGAACGCGACGCGGCCCTCGCCGGAGTCGTAGACCAGGCCGCCGACGTCGACGGTTCGAACCACCCCGGTCGGCGTCGTGATTCTGACCTCTCGCTCGACGGTCGTCAGGCGGCCCTCGCTGAACCGGACCCGCGCTTCGTTCGGGCCGGTGTGTTCCACCGGCCGGAGCTGGGTCCCGAACGCGCGCTCGACCCGCGCCTCGTCTGCCGCCGCGGTCTGTCCGTCGACGATGGTCCCGACCGTCGCCGTCAGACCGCCCAGCGCGAGCGTCGTGATGCCGAGCAGCAGGACGACGCCGACCACGTGGGACTGTCCGCGACGCCGACCAGCGCGGTTCACAACAGGCCCACCCCCGCGAAGACGACGTAGGCGATGAGTACCTGCCCGCCCGAGTGCAGCAGCGCCTCGTAGACCCCGCGACTGGCTGTCCCGGCGAACCAGCCACAGGCGAGCATGGTCGCCTGCGTGACGACGTAGAAGCGGTAGCGCGCGCGCTGCGGGTCGACCGCGGACGGGTCGAACGCGACGCTCGACCCGTCGGCGACGGCCGACAGCTGGGCGAACTCCGCTAAGACGTAGACGTTGACCGCGACGGTGATGCCCAGCACCAACAGCGCCGTCGTCCAGCCGACGGCGACGTACACCAGCAGGGCCGAACGCAGCGACTTGCGCTGGTGATAGAGCGTCCCGATCTCGGTCTGTAACGTCTCGAAGACGTCCTCGCTGTCGCTCCCGGCGTCGAGCGCGCCGACGACCAGCCCGATGGTCTGTTCGGCCAGCGGCGTCCCGACCCGGTCGACGAACTGTTCGAGCGCCGCCGACCGCCGGTTGGCCGTGTCGCCGCTCGGGGTGTCGCCCAGTCCCAGTGCGAAGGCGAGTGCGTCGACGTCGTCGGACAGCGCCCCGAGTTCCACCTCCGCCGCCACCCGCCGGACCGCGTCCGGGAACGGGCGGCCGAGGGCGACGTGGCCCGCGACCGCGTGGACGAAATCCTGTATCTCCCGGTCTTTCGCGTCGTCGCGGCGGGCCCGGCGGACAGCGACGGCGCCCACTGGGAGGCCGACGGCAACGTAGGACAGCAAGCCGACGTTCAGCGGCCGGTAGCCGAGCGACCAGAGGGCGACCGCGGCGACGACCCCCACCGGGGCGACGACGAGGAGCGCGCTCGCCGGGTTCGACAGCGCTGTCGCGAGCGTCGGAAGCGGACCCTCGGGGCGGCGGTAACTTGGCGCCGCGGTGTTAGTGGGTCGCAGCGAGTGGACGAGCCAGGACGCGAGCAGCCCCGTCACGAGCACGAACCCCGCGCTCCCGTAGACGACGGCCGCCCTGACCGTCGTCTCGCCGACCGGGGTCGACACCGACGCCGACAGCCCCGGCGCGAGGACGCTCATGACGGTGACGATGAGCACGACCAGCGCCGGCACCACCAGCAGGACGACGAACAGCTCCGCGAGGAGTTCGAGGTAGCCGGTCGCCCGCTCGTGGCGCCGGCTCTGCTGGTGTGCGAGGAGTCGCCCCTCCATCTCGAGGTAGCCCGCAAGCGCCTCGCTGCTCTGGTTGGCGTGCTCCTTGAACTTCAGGAGGAACGGCGCGAGGAGGTCCCGTGATGGCGTCTCGCTCGCCACCCGTTCGAGCCCCTCGTCCAGGCTCCCGGTCAGTGCGCCCCGGTTGAGCGCCCGTCGGAACGCGCGCGCCGTCTCGCCGTAGGCCTCCTGCTGGGCGACCGCACGGAGTATCGCCTCCCTGTCCTGTGTCCCCGAGGCGAGCACCCGGAGGTACCGGACCGCGCCGGGTAACGTCGCGGCGATGTCGGCCCGTCGACCGGCGGCGACCCACCCCAGGTACCGGTCGCCGAGGCGGAACACCGCCGCTCGGCACCCGAGCCCGGCCACCGAGCTGCCGGTGAGCACGAGCCCGAGCCTGGGTACGGCCGGGAGCGAGACGCGGTTGAGAATCGGGAGGCTCCGACGGGCCACCGAGACGACCCCGTCGACGGCGCTCTGCGGGGCGAGCGCGACGAGCGTCGCCGTCACCGAGATGCCGGCGACCAGCGCCAGCCACGAGAGGCCGTAGAGCCGCGCGACGTAGAGCCCGAACCCGGTGTCGGGGTCGGCCGCCCGATACCGGCTCCGCGTCGCGGTGTGTCGGTCGTCGTCCGCGTGGTGGGCAAAGAGGGCGTACAGCCCCCGGTCTAAGAGGCTCAGGGTCCCGCCGTCAGTCGTCATCGCTCCGGACCTCCAGGTGGTCGGGGCCCGACTCGCCGGCCCGTCGCCGAAGCCGCTCGACTGTCGCGGCCTCGTTGGTCTCCAGGTCCGCGAGCACCTCGAACAGCGACTCGAAGTCCGTGATGCCTTCGCGAACCAGGTACTGGACGTACCGGTGGCGGCGGTGGAGCGCCGCCTCGACGTCCTCGACGGGTTCGTCGCGGAGCGTCGCGAGCCGGTCGAGGATACCCGTTTCGACGCTCCTCTCGTCGTCACCGAGCTGCGGGTGCTCGTAGGCGAAGTCGTACCGCCCGTCCGGTCGCCGCCGGCAGACGCTGTTCCAGTGGACGGTCGTCCCGCCCTTCTCGACGGTCCCCGAGCGGTCGCCCCGGTGGCGCGGTTCGTCGACGAACTCCACGACCTCGCCGACGTACCGCTCGCCGTCGACGTGGCGCGGGAAGACGACGAGGTCGATCTCCGCGAGCAGGTAGGTCGGGACGCCCTTCTCGATGATGCGGTTGACCAGCGTCTCGATGTCGTCGGCGTGGGTGGTCCCGATGACGCCATGGCCCGTGTTCAGGACTTCCGCGAACGTCTCGAACGATTCGGGCGTGTTTATCTCGGCGATTACCTCCACGTCGGGATTCAGGTAGTTACACTGGGTCATCAGGTCGGCCATCGTCACGCGCCGGTGGTCGCGCTCGTGTTCGCGGGTGGTCAGCGACACCCCCGTCTCGTGTGGGATGCGCACCTCGCGTGACCCCTCGTCCATGCTGATGGGGCGGTCGCGGTAGGGGACGAACGGCATGTGGGCGTTCATCAGCGTCGTCTTCCCCGCGCCGGTCGGCCCCGAGAACAGCACGACGCCGTGTGACTCGTAGCACAGCCACAGCAGCGCGACCAGTTCCGTCGGCAGCGAGTCCCGCTCGACGAGGTCTATCGGCGTCATCGCGTCGGTCGACTGCTTGCGGATGGAGATGTGCGGGCCGTCCTCGCTGATGGTCGGCAGCGCCACCGCACACCGGATGGTCTCGTCGGCGTCGTGGGCGTCGTCGCCATCGGGGTCGATGTTGACCTTCGCGCTCGGGTTCGAGGCGTTGAGCTCGGTGCCGTCGTCGGCCGCCAGCTGCATCACCACGTTGACGAAGGCGCTCTCGGACTCGAAGGCGAGGTTCGTCGGGACCCGCCCGTCGTGGCCGAGGTCGGCCCGCGGGAGGACCTTCACCCGTTCGCCCACCCGGTTGGCCTCGATGTCCTCCAGCGTGTGGTCGCGAATCGGGACCGTGAGCTTGCCGTAGCCGACCAGGTCGCGCATCACGTAGTACAGCAGGTCCGCCAGTCGGTCGTCGGCAAAGCGGTGGTCCACCGGTGGCACCGCCAGGTCGAGTTCGGCTAGCGCCGAGCGAACGCGGTAGCGCACGGCGTCGAGCCACTCGGTGGTGTTGCGGACGGTGAGCTGCCGGGCGAGATGGGCCCGCGCCCGCTCGCGGACGAACGCGGTGCGGTCCTCGACGAGGCCGTCGACGCTCGTCTCCCAGATCCGCTCCTTGCAGGCCTCGATGAGTCGCTCGTCGCCGGGCAACAGGTCGGGTTCCTGGACGGCGTACTTGGTGGTGAAGGGGTCCGACCCGAGCAGATGCTCGCGGTAGATTACGACCGGCACCTCGAACCCCTCGAAGGAGACCGTGTGGCGCTCGACGCGTTCGCTGGCGAACCGGTCGATGTACGCCGGGTCCGTTTCGAGGGCCGTCTCGGCCGGGGCGTAGTCCTCGGTGTGGACGACGACGCCGTCGTCGGTGACGTCCGCGACGTCGATGCGGTGGTCGAGCGCGTACGGCGTCAGGTCGCCCAGACAGGAGAGGGAGCACAGCGCGTGGTACTCCACGCGTCGTCGCACGGCCGGCGAGCAGTCGACGAGCCGGTCGATGACCCGGCGGTGTTTCGGGTCGAAGCCACCGGTCATGCGCTCTACTGCGCCCTCGCGCGTGCGCGGGCGCTGGATGTTCGCCCCCTCGAAGTGCGATTCGACGGTCGCGAGTGCTGCCGACCCCGGCGCCGAGAGTCGCGGCTCGCGGACCTCGTACCTGAACTCGGTTCCCGTCCGACGGACGGTGACGACGACGCCGGGGTACACTTCGTCCTGTTCCCGGACGTCCGGGCTGTACCATGCTGTGGGGTCGTCCGGCGGTACCGGTGTCGGAACCACTGGCCGCTGGGTCGTGTCCGCTCGACGGCTCATGTCGGGCAGTTGGTCGCCCGACCGGACTTAAATTTTAGTATCTATTTAGACTGATTTAATCGCAATATTGTGGGCATATTTCAGCCCCAGTCTCAGTCGCCGGTCTCGGCCCCGGAGAACTCGAACCGCACACCGTCGTCCGCGGTGTCGGTCACCTCGACCTCCCAGCCGTGCGCGTCGGCGACCTGCTGGATTATCACCAGTCCGAACCCCGTCCCACCCTCGGTCGTCGAGTACCCCTTCTCGAACACCTGCTCGCGTTCGTCGGGTGGAATCCCCACCCCGTCGTCCTCGACGTAGAATCCGTCGGGCGTGTCGCCGATAGTCACGGTCACGTCGTCGCCACCGTGTTCTACCGCGTTGCGGATGAGGTTCTCCAGGGCGTGTTTGAGCTGGCTCTCGTCGGCCCGGATCCGCTCCGTCGTCTCGACCTCCACCGTCGCACCGTCCGTCGCGACGGTCTCCCAGCAGGCTCGGCTCATCTCGGCGAGCGAGACGGGTTCCGGGTCGAGCGTCTGTTCGTTGTTGCGAGCGAGCGTCAGCAGGTCGTCGACGAGCTGGTCCATCCGTTCGTGGGATCGAACGACGATGTCGAGAGCACTACTGTCGATGGCCTGGCCGTCGTCGAGTCGCTGTCGGACCATCTCGAGGCCCGACTGGGCCACCATCAGCGGGTTCCGGAGGTCGTGGCTCACGACGCCGGCGAACATCTCTAAGCGTTCGTTTTGCTGCTCGAGCCGCCGCTCGTAGGTCTTCAGCTCGCTGATGTCGATGTAGATGCCGAAGTACTCGTCGCGCTCCTCGAACCCCTCGACCGGGACCGACCGGAAGAGGAAGTCCCCCAGCCCGTCCGCGGTCTGGCGCTGCACTTCCTTCCGTATCCGCTGGTCTTTCGTCACCTGGTCGTCGATGTGCTCGGCGGCGCTCCGTCGGTCGGGCGGGACGATGAGGTCGTTTATCGACTCGCCGGCGGCCTCGTCGACCGAGTGTCCGAAGGTCTCCTCGAACGCCTGGTTACCGTCTTCCAACACCGGGTGCCCGTCTTCGAGCCTGATCCGGACGATCGGTTCGGGCACCATCTCGAAGAGCGTCTGCAGCCGGTGGCGTTCGAGTCCGAGCGCCTCCGTGCGCTCGATGCGCTCCAGCGCCGCCGTCGCCGTGGCGGTGAGCGTCTTCGCCAGCGAGACGTCCGACTCGTCGAACGCCGCGGCCGCCGTTGACCCGGCGAGCAAGACGCCGTGCTCTCTGAGCGGGAGTATTATCTCGCTCTGGACGTTCGTCTCGGGGTTGTACCGGTCCTCGATGGTCGAGACGTCGTCGAACGTCTCGATGGTCCCCGATTCGTAGACCCGCCAGGCCAGTCCGCGTCCGGGTTCGAACGACGGGAGCGGGCCGACGAGCTCCCTGGCTTCGTCGGTCCATGCGACCGGTTCGAGACGGTCGGCCGACGACGTCCGGAGGTGGACTGAGTTGACCGGGATGTCGAGGATGTCGCGGACGGCCTCTACGACGATAGTCGCGACATCCTCGGGCGTCTCGGCCCTCATCAGCGAGCGCGCCGTCTCGTGGAGCTGTTCGACCGCCTCCTCCCGACGGACCCGGTCAGTGATGTCCTGAAACAGGGAGAACAGCGCGACGACCGATCCCGAGTCGTCGGTGACGACCCGGTTGTGCCACTCGCAGGTGATCCGCTCGCCGTCGGCGCGGACGTTCTCGTTGACGTTGTAGCGGCTGGTCGCGTCCGCGAGGGTCGCCGAGATCGTCTCGCCGACATGCTCCCTGTCGGACGCCGGGACGATGGTCGTCCACGGCTCGCCGCGCAACTCGGCCTCGCTGTACCCCAGAATCTCCTCGGCGGCGTCGTTCAGCTGGACCGCCCGCATGTCCTCGTTCCACTCGACGATTCCCAGGGGGGACTCGTCGATGAGCATGGACAGTCGCTCCCTGCTCGACTCGAGTTCGTTCTGCGACCGTTACTGTTCGACCGCGTTCCCGATTCTGTTCGCGAGAACGGCGTACTGGCTCGTCCCGCTTTCCTTCTGCAGGTAGTCGGTCACGCCGGCAGAGATAGCTTCGCTCGCCACCTCTTCGCTTCCCTTCCCGGTGAACAGGATGAACGGTAAATCGGCGTCCAGCTCCCTGACCGCATCGAGGAAGTCGATACCGTTGCGACCGGGCATGTCGTAGTCGCTGACGACACAGTCGACCGGGTGCTGTTCGAGGTGTTCGAGCCCCTCGCTGGCGGACCCGGCGGTATCGACCCGGAACTGGTCGTCCTCCCGCTCGAGCAACGTACCGGCCAGGTCCGCGAGCTCGGGGTCGTCGTCTACGTGGAGTATTCGGATGGGGCGGCCGACCGCAGCAGACATGACCCAAACTCAACACTGAGGTGCACATAATCGTTCGGGGCGGGTTACCAGCGATGATAGTACGGGTGGCAGCTGGCGGCCTGCGCCACAACGACGCCCCACTTGAGTGATGTCACCACGACGGGTGTGTCTCGAGTGACGCGACTCGGTGCGCCGGTCCGATGACCCGGGGCGACCTGCCATATCAGGATGCACGTGTTGAACGATTGTTAGCTATAAATGGTTGGACGGTAGACGGTTCGACTATGTCCTCACTGGTGGTAACACAGCTCAATGTGCACAGCTCGCGACCTCACAGACCGGTGAGCCGCGCGCTCGCCGGGGAGGTTTGCTGAGATGGCGACTGCAGCACAGATCGGGCTGGCGGTACTGCCGCTGGCGACCATCGCGTTCCTGATGATCGGCCGGTACTGGCCGGCGACGAAGGCCATGCCGGTGGCGTGGCTCGTCGCCGCCGTCGTCGGGCTGTTCGGGTGGAACATGTCCCTGCGGTGGCTCGCCGCGGCGTCCATCAACGGGGCGATAACGGCGGTGAACATCCTCTACATCGTCTTCGGCGCCATCCTCGTGCTGTACACGCTCAAGGAGACCGGCGCGTTCGACGTCATCAACGAGGGCTTCACCTCCATCAGCGACGACCGGCGCGTCCAGGTCGTCCTGCTCGTGTTCCTGATGGGGTCGTTCATCGAGGCCGCCGCCGGGTTCGGGACGCCGGCCGCCGTCGTCGGCCCGCTCTTGGTGGGCCTCGGCTTCCCACCGCTGGCGGCCGTCGTCGTCGCCCTGACCGGGAACCTGATGGCCATCACGTTCGGCGCCGTCGGGACGCCGCTCATCATCGGGCTCGAGGACATCTTCGCCTCGACCGAGCCCATCCAGTCGACGGTCGCCGAACAGGGGCTGACCATCCCCGAGTGGGTCGCCCAGATCGCCGTCTGGGCGGCCACCTTCCACGTCGTCGTCGGCGTGCTCCTGCCCTTCATCGGCGTGGCCATGATGACCCGGTTCTTCGGGCCCGAGCGGTCCATCCGTCCGGCACTGAACGTCCTGCCCCTGACGCTGTTCGCGTGGGCCTCCTTCTCGGTGCCCTACTGGCTTACCGCGTACTTCCTGGGCCCGACGTTCCCCGGCCTGTTCGGGGCGATGGGCGGGATGCTCCTCACGGTCGGGGCGCTCAAGGCCGGCTTCCTCCACCCCGACGAGGAGTGGGAGTTTGCGCCCGAGGCACAGTGGCCCGAGCACTGGGTCGGCGACATCCAGCCGGGCGAGTCGGCCAGCGGCGACACGAGGGTCGCCGCCGACGGCGGGCAGGTCACCGCTGCCTCGTCCATGTCGCTCGTCCGTGCCTGGACGCCCTACGCCGTGCTCGCCGCGCTGCTCGTCCTCACGCGGGTCGTCGACCCCGTGACGAACTTCCTCACCTCGACGCTCGTCTTCGAGTGGGCGAACATCCTCGGCACGGGCATGGACAACAGCTTCGCGCTGCTGTACCTGCCCGGCGCTATCTTCGTCGCGGTCCACCTGCTGACTATCCCGCTGCACGGGATGGACACCCAGCAGGTCCGGGATGCCTGGAGCGAGACGGTGGTGAAGGTGACGCCCGCGGTACTCGCGCTGGTGTTCGCCGTCGCGACGGTCCAGATCATGATCCAGTCCGGTGAGACGGCCAACGTCGACAGCATGCTGGTGGTCCTCTCGGAGGCGACGGCCGACACCGCTGGTGTCGTCTACCCGTTCTTCGCCGCGCTGGTCGGGGCCTTCGGGGCGTTCCTGGCCGGGTCGAACACGGTCAGTGACATCCTTTTTGGCACCTTCCAGTACAACGTCGCGAGCGACCTCGGCGTCTCCAGGACCATCCTCGTGGGCGCACAGGCTGTCGGCGGCGCTATCGGGAACCTCATCGCGGTCCACAACGTCGTCGCCGCGCTGGCCGTCGTCGGCCTCGTCGGCGAGGAGGGGCGGGTCATCCGGCTCGAGCTCATCCCGCTCGTGTACTACGCCACGATGACGGGCATCCTGGCGCTGCTGTTCGTCTACGTGTTCGCGCCCGGGACGTTCTGACGACCCACTACGGTACTGCCCGCTCAGTACTTCGCGTCGGCGCCGGTGAGCTCGTAGATGTCGTCCATGATGGCGTCGCGCTCGCGCTGCCAGGCGTCGAAGCCCGACGGGTCGCTCGGGTACGACTCGTAGTGGTCGAGCAACCGGTCGGCCAGTCGCTTGGTCTGGTAGAGGTCGTAGATGGTCCCCCAGTGCCCGATGCTCTTGAAGGCCGTCTTCAGTTTCAGGCCCAGGCTCAGATTCGTCGACCCGCCGTACAGCGCCTCGGCGAGCTTCTCGCCGGGGAGCGCGGCCATGAGAGCCATCAGGTCGTCGACGTCATAGGCGGTCGTGAAGATGTTGTAGACGTCCAGCGCGGCGTAGCGCGCGCCGAAGTGGTCCATCACGTTCACGTTGTATTCCCAGAGCGCCGCCTCGTCGCCGGTGGCGTCGTCCTCGATGGCCTCGATGGCCTGCTCGGCGGCGTACTTCCCGGCGTAGGCCGCCCCCGCGATGCCGCCGCCGGTCGTCGGGTTGACGTGGCCCGCCGCGTCGCCGACGGCGATGTACCCCGGCGCGACCGCCGAGTCGTAGGGTCGCCGCGTGGGGAGTGCCGCGCCGAGCTTGTCGGTGACTTCGGCCCCACGGAACTCCGGTCTGTCCTCCAGGTCGGCCTTGAGGTCGTCGACGAGTTCCATCGGCTCCTCGTTCATCTGGAAGCCCAGGCCGGCGTTGATCTCCGTCGACGTGCGCGGGAAGTACCAGAGGTAGCCCGCCGAGCGCTCCGTCGGCTTGAACACGAGCGCGTCGTCCCACTCGACGGGTTCCTCGACCTCGATTATCTCGCGGTAGGCCGAGCAGAACTGCGAGTACCGGACGTTGGTGTCGAAGGTGCTCCCCTCGAAGTCCGTCTTGTCCTGCAGCAGGGAGAGCGCCCCGGCGGCGTCGACGACTAGGTCGGCCTCGTAGGTCGCCTCGCGTCCCTTCCGCATCGCGGTGATACCGGTCACCTGGCCGTCGTCGTCCTGCTCGACGTCCTGGACGACGGTGTCGTAGTGGAAGTCCGTCCCCTTCGACTCGGCCCCGTCGATGACGCGCCGCCCGTACTCCCAGCGGTCGATGACCGCGAGCTCGCCCGGGACCGGAATCTCGAGCACCGCGTCTTCCTGGGGAATCTCGAAGCGGCCGTGGTCCACGTCGGTGTTGGTGAACGCGGGTTCCAGCTGCGACTTCGGGATGGCCTCCGGGAAGTCGCTGGCCCCTTTCAGCGCGTCCCCGCAGGCGATGTGGCCCGCCTCCTCGGCGTCCTTTCGTTCGACGACGACGACGTCGTACCCCCCGTCGGCGAGCGTCGCGGCGGCGTAACACCCGGACGTGCCGGCCCCGACGACGACGACGTCGTACTCGTGACTGCTCATGGTGGTGCCTGCTAGCCGGAGAGAGAAAACCGTTCCGACTGTCCCGCTCGCCGGAACAGCCTCGGAGACAAGAGTTTTGACCGGTGGTTCCGAACGGCGGGATATGACCGAGTACACCGTCGAATTCGTCGGGACCGACGAAACCATCACGGTCGCCGACACGCAGACCATCCTCTCGCGGTGCATCGAGGCGGGCATCGCACAGGAGTACTCCTGTCGCGTGGGGATGTGTCTGGCCTGTTCGGCCCGCATCGTCGAGGGCGAGGTGACCCAGCCGGCCGCGCGCGGGCTCACGGAGACGGAGCGCGAGAACTACGCGCTGACCTGCATGGCCCGTCCCCAGTCGGACCTGAAACTCGACCGCGGCGTCTACCCGCCGAGCATCGAAGCCGACGCCGGTGACGCAGTCACGGCCGACGACTGACGGACCCGATACCGCCGTTCGGCCGCTCGGTCCACCGTCGACGGCTGGCGAACCCGCCCGACGGCGGGATGATTTTACGGTGACACGAATCCGGCGAGTAAAGGGCAGATGATATAAGCGTGTGGTTCCTATCTGAACATGACCGCAGTGCGAGCGGACGGCCGGCGACGATTGACACCTTCCCCAACCATGACCAGTCGCGTATACAGACTTCATTCGACACTCGAACTGCCACTGGAAGACGCCTACGACTTTTTCGAAGATCCCGAACTCCCACCCGAAATCGCGGACATCGACATCACCCGCCGGAACAACACGCTCATCGTCAGCGCCGTCGCCGAAGACGAGACGATGAGCAAGTACACCCCGACCGCACAGCTCAAGGCCAGCGTCACCGAGAACCGCGTCTACGAGGAGGACCCCGACGAGATGGGCCCGCCCGGCGCGGCCAGCACGGGGAGTGGTGGCGGCCCACAGTGGGGTGCATTGGAGGAGGAAGAGGAGGAGATCGAGTCCGAACTCGTCGAGTACGCCTGTTTCAAGGGCGACCGCGAGACGGTCCTCCAGAACACCGCCCTCCAGTACGAGATGTTCGAAGTGCTGTGTGCGATTGCGAAGATCGCGGAGAAAGGGGCACTGACCGCCATCGCCGCCGTCGACGGCGAGCTGACGGCGGTCCGAATCGTCGACGGCGAGGAGCTGCCCGCCTCGATCAACGTCGTCGAAGACCCGTCCGACGAGGACGAGAACGAGGGTGTCAACTGGCGGGACAACGAGTTCATCAGCTGATCGCGCCCGGCCCGTTCTGCAGCCGTCTGTATCCGAGACGAGACCGACAGGTCTCTCGCGAACCGGCTCCCCCGTCGCTGGCAGGCCTGCGCGCTGGGCAGCGCGTCAGGGCTCGACGCCGATGGGTCCGCCGGCCACCCGCTCGGCCACCTGCAGCGTGACGTTCGCCTCGATGTACGCTGCGACGAGAATCAGGACGGTCGCGACGGCGACGAGCACCCCGGCCTCCCGGAGGAGCCGTTCGGTCACGAGTTCGGCTTCCAGGCCGCGCAGGTAGCGAACGGTCAACCGGCCGAACCGTAGTCCGACGGCCGCGACCAGGAGGAGGGCCGGAATCTCTAGGACGCCGTGCGGGACGAGCAAGGCGAGAATCACGACGGCAGGGACCTCCTGGAGAGCGATGCCGACCACGGCACCGATGAGCAGGCCGTTGAGCACGAGTCCGAACACGGAGACGATGCCCAGCGAGACGGCGCCCAGGAGCATGACGAACATCGCCGTGAGGTTGTTCAGCGCGATGGACGTGGTCGTCAGCTCGGCCGGGAAGAAGGGGTTCGCGCCGCCGTCGGTGGCCGTGGGCAGCGTCTCGACGGGGACGGCGCTCCCCAGGGCGAACCCGACGGCGGTGCTCACCCCCAGCAGCATCGCCGCGACGGGGACGTAGAGCGCTACCCAGTCCTGATAGATACCGGCGGCCGACGAGAGACGGTCGCTCATCCTGTCTGCTCAAGGGCGGCGGCGAGTAAAAGAACGGGGGATTAGTAGGTGACTACGGCCGTTCGGCGGGAACGGCGGGACCTGGTAGGCGTGGCCTTTCGTCTCACACCTGTCGAGAACCCATAAAATACTTACAAGGTCCTAATTATATCTCATTACACGATGTCCGACGAATTCCCCGACTACCTCGACGTCGACTACACCGACGGCGAGAACGAGCTGCCCGAGGACTATCCGACAGTCAGCCACAAGATCGAGAAAGCCATCGAGGTCACGAAGCGCGGCCTCGAACAGTACCGAAACCCGGTCATCATGTGGACCGGCGGCAAGGACTCGACCCTGACGCTGTACTTCGTCAAGGAAGTCGCCGAGCGCTTCGACCTCGAAGTCCCGCCGGCCGTCTTCATCGACCACTACCAGCACTTCGACGAGCTCATCGAGTTCGTCAAGCACTGGGCCGACGAGTGGGACCTGGAGGTCATCTGGGCCCGCAACACGGACGTCGGTAACTACGTCGACGAGAACGGGCTGGAGCCGGGCGACGACATCCCCATCGACGCCCTCTCCGAGCACAACCAGCACCACGTGCGCAACATCCTCGAGTACGAGGAGGAGTCGTTCCCGTTCCTGCTCGACACCTACGTCGGCAACCACCTGCTGAAGACCGTCGCGCTCAACGATACCATCGAGGAGTACGACGTCGACGGTATCCTTTCCGGCATCCGCTGGGACGAACAGGAGTCCCGCGCCGACGAGACGTTCTTCTCGCCGCGGCACAACCCCGACATTTACCCGCCCCACGACCGCATTCAGCCGATACTCCAGTTCGCCGAGGCCGACGTCTGGGAGGCCTTCTGGCACTTCGTCGTCCCCGACACCGTCGAGGGCTACCCGGAGGAGGGCTACGTCCCGCAGGGCTTCGGCGACCTGCCGGAGGGCATCGAGCAGGAAGACATCCCCGTCTCCCCGAAGTACTTCGAGGGCTTCCGCTCGCTGGGTAGTGAGGTCTCGACGAAGAAGTCCGACAACGAACCCGCCTGGCTGCAGGACATGGAGAACACGACCGAGCGCGCCGGCCGCGCCCAGGACAAAGAGGACCTGATGGAGCGCCTGCGCGACCTCGGCTACATGTAACTCCGGGCGGCGTCACCGACGGGTAGTTTCGACGCCCGTCGCTCCCGGTTCTGTTTTCTCGCTCCCCGCTGGTCTCGTCACTGCCCGTTCCCGTTCGACGAGGCCGGTACTCGGCCACGGCTCTTTCGTCGATTGTCGTATAAATCTTTAGTAACCGTCGAATAATAGAGTGACGTATGTCAGTGCGAGCCTACGACTGTCCCGACTGCGGCGAACCGATGAGCTACGCGACGACGAAACACAGCGGGTGTCAGAACTGCGGGTTCGTGCCGGCCTACAGCGCAGAGTAGGGGACGAACGACGGGGTCTGTTCTCGCTACGCCTCGCTCTCCAGTTGCTCGACCAAGTGCCGGAGCGTCGCCAGGTCGTACTGGCCCGGCGCCGTCGCCGCGCCGGGGTCGACCGGCGCATACCCGATCTTCGACCCGTAGAGCGGTGCGACCGCCCGCGAGTGGCGGCCGGCCTCGCCCATACACATCGTCGCGACGCGCTCGCCGGCGGTGGTCAACACGCGCGTCGCGACGAGCATGGCCAGCACGTCGTCGGGCGTGTGAGCCGTCGTCGCCACCTTCCCGACGTCACCGACTGCACAGGCGCGCTCCAGTCGGCCGACGAGGGTCTCCCGATCGGGCGTCGCCTCGAAGTCGTGCGTCGAGACGACGACCGAGGCGTCGTGTTCGCGGGCATGGTCAGCCACCCGGGCTGCGTCGTGGTCACCGTCACCTTCGAGTGACGCCAGTTCCAGGTCGACGGCCTCGACGGCGTCGAACTCGACGGCCGTCTCCAGCGCGTCGAGCCGGTCGGCCGTGTCCGCTGTCGCGCCGCCCTCCCACTCGACGCGGTTGGTCACCAGTACCGGCAGGTCGCCGTCGTAGGCGTCGAGCTGGGCCAGCGGGTCGTCGGTCAGGTCCATCCGGAGCTCGACGCCGTCGGCGTCCTCGCGGGCGGCCGGTTCGATGCCCAGGTCGTCGCCGGCCGCGAGCAGCGTGAACGAGTTGAAGTCCATACGCGGCGTTCACCGCGCCGCCCTAAAACGTCCCTGCCTCGATGGGTGTGTGGCGCGCGCGGTACCCCTCGTCGGTCGACTCCACTTCGTCGACGGCGTAGAGGCGGATGCGTCGCTCCTGTTTGGTGTTGACCGAGAAGTCGTAGTGTTCCGCCTCGTAGCCCGGCTCGTTCCCGGCTTCGCGGCGGGACGCGACCCACTCGCGGTGGGCGGCCAGGCGCTCGCGCCCCTTCGAGGCCGAGCGCTCGGGGACCCCCGCGACTCGGTCGTCGAGCGCGGCCACCAGTTCGGGGTCGCGCTCGATACCGACGGAGTTCCGGCCGGCGACCATCGCCGCGAGCGTCGTCGTCCCCGTCCCCAGGAACGGGTCGAGGACCGTGTCGCCGTACACCGAGAACATCGAGACGAGCCGGTAGGGAACCGTCAGCGGGAACGCCCCCGAGCGGTCGCGCAACCCCTCGCCTATGTCCTGCACTTCGCCGGGGAACTGCCAGAGGTCCGAGAACCACTCGTTGCGCTCCTCCCAGAAGTAGGCGCTCTCGTAGCGCCGGTCGGCCCCCGGTTCGAGCCGTCGCCGCTCGCCGTTGCGGAAGATGAGGACGTGCTCGTGTTCCAGCGTGGGATAGGCGTTGGGCGGCACCATGCCCGAGCCCATGAACTTCGCGCCGCTGTTCGTGGGTTTCCGCCAGAGGATGTCCGGAAGCGCCCGCAGACCGCGCGCGGTCAGCCGGTTCGTTATCTCGGCGTGGTTCGGGTACGAGCGAAAGCCGTCGGAAAGCGAACGGGTCGCGTCGCCGACGTTGATGCAGGCGATGCCGCCGGGGGCGAGGACGCGTTCCAGTTCGGCCCAGACGCCATCGAGGACGTCGTGCATCAGCGAGAAGGCCCGGTCGCCGTCGCCGGCCGCGAGCGCGTCGGCGATGGCCGGGTCGAGGGCACCGAAGATGTCGTCCCACATCTCGATCATCGGATACGGCGGGGACGTGACGACGAGTTCGACGCTGTCGTCCGGCAGGGGAATCTCGCGGGCGTCCCCCGTCACAATCCGATGTGTGGTCTCCATATCAACGGCCGAGACGGGGACGGGACTCGGTTCTTGCGGTTGTCGCGCGTGGCAGTGTTTACGTTAAGCTAGTGGGTCAGAGAGCCAGAAAGCCCCCGCACTCTCAACTCCCGCGACTCGTTGCGCTCCTCGTTCGTTGCACTCACTGCGGTGCTTACGTCGTCCTCAGAAATCTTCGATTTCTGATGGGCTGCGCAAGAGCCCTGCTCTTGCGAACGCCGGGGTTCGTTGAGAGCGCGGCCCCTTTCAGTCCCACCCATGCCGGGTGGTCAGCCGGCTACCGGCGGGCCTGCCTGGCTGTTCACCACCGAAATCGACTGACTAAACACTACCTCGAGCGGCAACCTCCTTCCTGCTTCACGCGACCGGAAGGTCCTGCTCGGCTTCGAGCAGTTCGTGGTACCGGTTGCGGATGGTCACTTCGGAGATGTCGGCGACCTCGCTGACCGCGGCCTGGGTGGTCTTCTCGTTGGTCAGCAGGGCGGCGGCGTAGACGGCCGCGGCGGCGAGGCCGACCGGTGACTTGCCGGAGTGGACGCCCTGTTCCTTCGCGTTCTGGAGCAGCTGGCGGGCGCGGTGCTCGGCCTCGTCGGACAGTTCCAGCGAGGAGGCGAAGCGCGGGACGTAGCTCTCGGGGTCGGCCGGCGCGACCTCCAGGCCGAGCTCGCGGACGACGTAGCGGTAGGTGCGCGCGATCTCGCTCTTCTCGACGCGCGAGACCTCGGTGATCTCGTCGAGCGAGCGCGGGACACCGGCCTGTCGGGCGGCGGCGTACACCGAGGACGTCGAGACGCCCTCGATGGACCGGCCAGGCAGGAGGTTCTCGTCGAGCGCGCGGCGGTAGATGACGCTGGCCGTCTCGCGGACGTTCTCCGGGAGGCCCAGTGCGGAGGCCATCCGGTCGATCTCGCCCAGGGCCTGCTTGAGGTTACGCTCCTTGGAGTCGCGGGTCCGGAACCGCTCGTTCCACTTGCGCAGGCGCTGCATCTTCTGGCGCTGCTTGTTCGACAGGGAGTTGCCGTAGGCGTCCTTGTCGCGCCAGTCGATGTTCGTCGAGAGCCCCTTGTCGTGCATCATGTTCGTCGTCGGGGCGCCGACGCGGGACTTCTCGTCTTTCTCGCTGGAGTCGAAGGCGCGCCACTCGGGCCCGCGGTCGATCTCGTCGGACTCGACGACGAGGCCACAGTCCTCACAGACCGTCTCGCCGTGCTCGTCGTCCATGACGAGTGAGCCGCTGCATTCGGGACAGGCCGTCGTTGTCGACTCGGTCGACTCGGTCGACTCCGTCGTTCGTTCACCGGTTCGCTGTCGCGTTCGTGTATGGTCACTCATTGGTTGCGAGGGCGGGTGCTCACCGGGCTGGAATCTCCCGTAGAAACCCGGCGGCTGTCGGTAAACTTCCCTGTGTTCGAAAGCCATTTAAACGCTCTGGTATCGGGACGTGGAGCGGCGTCTCACCGGTCGAAACACGTGTCTGCGTTGTTCATACACTATCATTCAAATACTTCCGACGACGCCCGCTTGGGTCGTCGCGGAATCGCTCACTGTGTGGATTTATCTTTCCGGGGGTTCTTCGCCTACGCATGCCAGACCCCACGGAGGAAGCGCTCGAGGAGGTCTCTGATGACGTCTCCGGCGACGCGGAAGACCTCGACGACGAGGCGAAGGAGTTGGTCGACGCAATCCTCGACGGTTCGGGCGACACGGTCCGGATGGCAATCCAGTACAGCGGCGACGAGTACGACCTCCTGTTCGTCCGTGAGGACGTCGAAGCGCAGTTCTCCGAGGCGGAGATGGCAGAGCGCGTCAAGACGCTGATGTTCAAGGGCCTGGGCGACCCCGTCGAGGAGAGCGCGCTGTTCGACTTCGGCCACCTCGATGCGACCGTCCGCTGGTACGACTCGGTGGTGGTCGCGTCTTTCCCAGTTCGAGAGTGGTCGGGGCTCGTGTTCACGTTCGACCGCGTCACCGACTCGCTGCTCGACCTGGCAGACGAGCACTTCGGGGTCTGACTCAGTACCCCGTCCAGGACTTCGGGCCGAACGACTCGCCGCGAACCCGGAACTCGCGACCGTCGTCGGTCTCTCTGACCTCTATGACCGCGTCGAACAGCTGGGCGAACTTGTTGAACTGGTGTCGGTCGCGCTTGCTCGTGTCCAGCGTGAAGACGTTCACGGCCCCGACTCGCTGGAGGCGGGACAGCACGACGTGGACGAACCGGTAGACCCGCTTCAGGTCGGTGTACATCAACAGTGTCGACAGCGAATGGAGCTGGACACGCGGGTCTTCGACCCCCCGGTGGTGCCACTGCTGCAGGATGCCGCTCAGCTTGATGCCGATGCCGGTCAGGTCGCTCGGTGACGACACCTGCTCTAACGTGTAGTCGGCTGTTTCGCGCGCCCGGTTGATGCCCCCGTTGCAGTCGATGATGGAGAGGTCCCACCCGTCGCCGTCCTGGACGGCCGCCCGGAACGAGTCGTTGACGCGGTTGGCCGACTTCTTCGTGGTCACGATGCAGGCTGTCCGGGAGGACGACCCGCTGAGGACGTCGACGCCGAAGCGCCGCTTCCCCGTCATCACGGGGCCGGCGACGAGGATACTCGTCCCGGGGGCGATGTCGCGCGTGTCGAATCGGCGGATGTCGACGTCATCCGGGCCGATGTCGTCCGGGTCGACGTCGCGTTCCGGGAACAGCCACTCGGTCACACCACGCAGTGGGCTGTGAATCGACAAAAAACCCGCCTTTGTCAGCTGCTGGTCACGCGCGTCGGGTCGACGAAGTCAATCATCTGCTTCGACCTCGACATCTCCGGCACCCCGTGACTCCTCGACGGCCTTCGTCAGCGAGACGTTGAGCCACGCCATCGAGGTGACGCCGCCGGCGATGGTGACGAGGTTCTTCACCGCGTGGTCGACGATGGCGATCGAGAGCGCGGCGGTGACGCCGACGGGGGTCAGTGCGGCGACGATGAGGGTGAACGCGCCCTCGTAGAGCCCGACCCCGCCGGGCGTGAGCGGGAGCACCTTCGCCAGGTTACCGACGCTGACCGCGAAGAAACCCACCGCGACCAGTGCCGGGGTCAGCTCGACCTCGAAGGCGGCGAAGACGACCAGCGCCGTCACCACGTCGAGCGACCAGATGAGGAGGCTCCCGACGCCGACGCGGCCGAAGGCCGAGGAATCCGCGGCCACCGTCTGGACGTCGCCGACGAACTGCTCGACGACGCCGGCGACGTAGTCGGCGTATGAGTCCTCGCTCAGGCGGCCGACGATCCGGCGGACGTAGTTCCGGTCGGTCCGGGCGCTGGCGACGATGGCCGTCACGGCCGCGATGGCGGCCAGTCCCACGCCGGCCGCAACGACGATCGCGGTCTGTCCGCTGCTGGCCGTCTCGCCGCCGACTGCGCCGCCGGTCAGGGCCGTGAGCAACTGGCCGGCCGACCCGGTGGCCGCCAGCCCCATCAGGACGACGCCGGCGAGCAGCGTGATGGTCAGCAGATCGAAGACGCGCTCGACGGCCAGTGAGGCGAAGCCCGTGGGGTACGGAATCGAGCGCCGTGCCTTCACGACGTAGGCGCGGACCGCGTCACCGGCCCGCGCGGGGAAGACGAGGTTCCCGGTCTGGCTGATGAAGACCGCGCCGGTCAGGAAGCCCCAGCGCTCGCGATAGCCCATCGAGGAGAGGATGTCCCGGTAGCGAAGCCCCCGGAGTGGCCAGGAGAGCACGTAGACGAGCGCGCTCGCCAGCACGATCGCGGGGTCGGCCCCGGCCATCCGTTCGAGAACGTCCTGTGGGTCGAGATACTGGGTCATCAACAGCAGGGCGACGACGACGAGCGCGGTCCCCGCGCCCAGCGACACCCGTCGGGTGATGCGCGGGCTGACAGAGAGTTCCCAGAACGTCCGGAGGATCTGGCTCCCCATCCCGAACACGTCCCGGACGATGTCGACTTTCGAGTCGCCCTTCGGCGTCCAGTCGACGGGGAACTCCTTGACCCGGAAGCCCTGGCGCTGGGCTTTCACCAGGACCTCGGTGTCCCAGAACCAGTGTTCGTCGCCGACGTCGGGCAGCAGCGCCTCCAGGGCCGTCCGGTCGAACGCCTTGAAGCCACACTGGTGGTCCCGCAACTCCGAGCGCAGTACCAGTCGGACAAGCGTGTTGTACCCGAAACTCGGGATGCCGCGCTTCGGCGGGCGGTCCGCACGGTTCTCGGGCATCCAGCGCGACCCCGTCGCCACGTCGTAGTCCTCTGTCCTGACCGACTCGACCAGTTCCTCCAGATGTCGCATGTCCGTCGCGAGGTCCGTATCGAAGTACACCAGCGTCTCGCCGGCGGCGCGCTCGAAGGCGTACTCCAGCGCGCCGCCACGGCCCAGGCGCCGGTCGCTGTGGATGTGCCTGACTCGCGTGTCCTCGTCGGCGAGTCGCGTCGCGATGGCGGGCGTCTCGTCGTCGCAGCCGTCTTCGGCGACGATGACCTCGTAGGTCCCCGCGGGCAGGAAGGAGTCGAGCGTCTCGAGCGTGACGCTGACGGTCCGCTCGATGCTGTCGGCCTCGTTGTAGGCGGGGAGGACGACGCTCACCTCGACTCCGTCGCTCATTACCTCGGGATGTGCGAGCGGCGCAAAAGTACCTTCTGTTCGGTTCGACTGCAGTCGCAGCGATGGTCGCGAACTGCGAGCCGAATCGCCCTCTGGCTCACGCGGGCCGGCTGGTCACTCTGCTTTCGGGAGCGTCTCGGCGGTGACGAACTTCGCGAGGTCCTCGCCGACTTCCGCGACCGACTCGTAGGGGCGGCCGACGACGATGTCGCCGGCGCGGCTCTTACCGACGCCTGGGATGGTCGCGAGTTCGCCCATCGTCGCCGAGTTCAGGTCCAGCGGGTGGGGCACGCCGGTCACCGAGCGGTAGCCGTGGCCGGTGACGGCGATGTCCAGCGTCGTCCCCAGTTCGCGTTCGCCGGGGATGCCCACCAGCAGCGGATAGGTGCCGAGTTGTCGACCGAACGTCTTGCCGTCCTGGTGGTACTCCAGGTGGACGTCCGGCAGGACGGTGCCCGGCGGCGCGACGCGCTTGAGCATCGGGTTGTCGATGGTCTCGCGGACCTCGCGCTTGTACTGCTTGAACAGCTTCTTGTGGTCGTGGGCGATTTCGGCGCCCGTCTCGGCCATGTCGGTCCCCTCGAAGGCCATCACCTGGCGGATGTTCACTCGGCGGAGCATCAGGCCCTCGTCGTAGACCCGCTGGAGGAAGCGCTTGTTGTGTTCGAAGGTCTCTTTCGTCTCCCCTTTCAGCCCGTGGACGAGGTTGATGCCGGGCAGGAGTTTTGGCAGACGTGGGGCCGCGTCCTCACCGTGGTTGGGAGCAGAGTCCTGGTCGCCGCCCGGCCTGAACCCGGCCACCTCGTTGACGACCTTCACCGCCTCGAAACACTCGTCGGCGGTGACGTTGAGGTTGTTGTCGCTCATCACGTTCGGGTCGGCCGACTCGAGGCCGAAGGCGGCGGTGTCGCCGGGCGTGTTGTGCTCGGCGATAATCTCTATCCCCTCCCTCGCTTTCTCGGGCCACTTCACGATGGTGATGGGGTTCATGTTGTCCAGGTGGAGCGTCTCCAGGTCCGGAGCCACCTCGCGGATGCCGCCGTAGAGCCGACGGAGTGCGTCCGGATTGGGGGCCTCGCCGTCGCCGCCGTAGGCCAGGATGTCGGCCTGTCGGCCCAGGCGGAAGTGCCTCACGCCGCGGTCCGAGAGGGCGTCGACCTCGTCGACGACGCTCTCGGGCGGGCGGAAGTCGGGGTTCCCGTACATCGGCTCCGTACAGAACGAACAGCGGTACGGACAGCCCCGGGAGGTCTCCATCTCGCAGATGAGGTACTCGGGGTGGTTGGGGTGCTGTTCGACGACGAACGCGCCGGCCCGGGCCCAGCGGGTCTCCTCCTCGACGTCGCGGTACCGATTGTTGAACCCCTCGAGACCCGATTCGACGAGGTCGAAGACGGCCGCCTCGATGTCGGCCATCGCCAGGAAGTCGAAGTCGAGGTCGTCACGGGCCGTCTCGCTGGCTCCCTCGTTGGCCTCGCCGACGCCGAAGCGGACGGGGCCGCCGATGATGGAGGTGCCGTCGGCGGTCCAGGCGAGTTCGCGCACCTCGTCGGGTTCCGCGGGCGTCCCGCCGACGTACTTCCCGGGGACGGTCATGCCGCCGACGTACACCATGAGGTCGGCCTCCTCGACGTCGCGCCAGAGGTGGCGGTCGTCGCGGAGTTCGTCGATGGTGTGGTAGGTGATGCGTTCGCGGGGGACGCCGGCGTCGACCAACGCGCCGGCGGCGTAGCGCGGGTAGGTCGAGATGTAGGGCGGGACCCCGAAGTGCGCGGGCTCGTCGACGTAGCCGTCGACGATGGTCACGTCGAGCGTCTCGGGGTCGGTCATGGTCGCGGATTGACGCTCGACGCCTAAAACGGTGTCTGGTCGGGGGCGCCGCCGACCCGTGAAACCACTATGTCACTGCAGGACCACTATGCGGGTACGATGGTCTCCGTCGAGCGGTACGACTCCCTGGAGGGCCAGGTCGCTCTCGTCACGGGCGCGACACGCGGTATCGGCGAACAGATAGCGATACAGCTGGCCGAGCACGGTGCGACAGTTTACGCAGGTGCCAGAGACACAGCCGACGTGGGCGCATCCGACCAGCGCCCCGTCGAACTCGACGTGACCGACGACGGGACGATGCGAGCGGCCGTCGACCGAATCGAAGCCGAGACGGGCCGGCTGGACGTCCTCGTCAACAACGCCGGCGTCGGCGGTCCGAAGGTACCGCTCGGCGAAGCTGCCGTCGAGGACCTCGATTCGACCCTCGAGGTGAACCTGCGCGGACCGGTCGTCCTGACGAAGCTCGCCCTGCCGCTCCTGCTCGAAGGGGACGGCAGCCGCGTCGTCAACGTCTCGTCGGGGATGGGTGCGCTCGGCGAAGGGATGAGCGGCGGCTGGCCGCCGTACCGCGTCTCGAAAGCGGGGCTCAACGGCCTGACGACCTATCTCCACGGCGAGTATCACGCCCAGGGGCTGATTGCGAACGCGGCGTGTCCCGGGTGGGTCAGGACGGACCTCGGGTCGCTGGCGGCCCCGCGGAGCCCCGCCGAGGGCGCGGACACCCCGGTCTGGCTGGCGACCTTCGAACCGGGGAGCACCAGCGGGCGGTTCTGGCGTGACCGAGCGGTCATCGACTGGTAGGCATCGGGTGATAGAACGGTGTTCGGGGGAGGTACTCGCCAGCCTGTGCCGTCGTCTCAGACGTAGATGTGTCCCTCGGCAGCGGGCCCCATCGGCTCCGGCCGGGACCCGTCACAGACGCGGGCAGCGGAGACGGCCGCGGCCAGCGAGTCCAGCGCGTCGTGGTTCCCGAGGTACGTCTCGCGGTGTTCGCCGACGTCGACGCTGCAGGCTGCGATGGTCTCTATGTTCTTCGCACGGCGGTCGCGAGCGCCGTCGTCGCCCTTGTAGCCCTCGCGGTAACAGCCGAGCCAGCCGAACGTCGCGGCCGGGTACACCTCACAGACCACGGTCTCGGCGTCGTCGGCTTGCATCGGCACGACGGCGGTGTCCTCCCGGGGCGCGAGCCGGCCGAGGACGTTCCGCGCGCCGTGGTAGGTCATGCTCCGGACGCGGTTCGTGTACGGGCAGAGGGCCGCCCGCTGGAGGTCGGTCTCGCGACGGACGTCGCGCGACCCGGTCAGCCCCTCGGCACGGTCCCGACACGCCGTCGAGAACGACGCCGAGTCGGTCGGCCCGTCGCCCCCGGCGACCCACTCCAGGAACCCCCGCCACTCCCCGTCCCCGACGTCTTCGAGGAGCCTCTGCGGGAGGCTGAAGGGGAAGTCCAGGCCCGCCGTGGCGACGTCCTCGTCGGTGATTCGGTCGACCAGGCCCGCGTGGGCCGACTCGCGGTCACGCCCCCACTTCGCTGTCGCTCGATAGCAGTCCTCGACGACGAGCCCGGTCGACGTCTCTCTGGCTACGGTCACCCAGAGCGCGTCGCCGGCCCGTCTCGCACCGCTGAAATCCACACCCAGAACACCGGAACCCATACCCCGGATGTTACTGGCTGCTATTATCAATGTTTGGAATATTCGCCTCGAGTGGCACCTGTGTGGGTCCGAAAGCGGTTTGTCCGGGACGGACCAACAGAATCGTATGCCCGCCACCTTGGAAGTCGTCTGCAACGACGCGGACTGCACGCTCGACATGTTCGAACTGCACTACACCTACGACATGCCCGACGACGTGGACGTCTCGGACTTCTCGTGTCCGTACTGTGGCGGCACCGACTCGCTGGAGGCAATCGAGTTATGATCCGGGACCTCGGTGAATCCATCGGTAACGCCATCTTCGACAACATCGGCCGCGCCTCGAGTCGCGTCCAGGAGAACAAGCCGTTGCCGGCCGACCTGCTGGAGGCCGACGACGCCTACCTCGTCGTGTTCGATGCGCCGGGCGCGGTGTCGAGTGACGTCCAGGTGCGCTACGTCGACGACCGTGTCGAGGTCCGAATCGACCGGTTCCGCGACTTCCACGAGGGGTTCGAGATGCGCTATCCGGGCCGCGGACTGGCGCTGGACGGCTCGGTCACGCTCCCCGAGGACGCGGTCGTGGACCCCGAGACGGCGACGGCCACGCTGAAGGACAACGGGACGCTGCAGGTCCGCATCCCCAAGGCCGACGACGCGGCGCCCGACGAGTACGACGCCGACACCGACCACGACGACGCGGCGGACGAAGACGACGTCTGAGCGTCGCTATTCTTCGCGGGTTCCGGGACTTACTCCCAGTCGCGAGTGGGGTCGCCGAGCGCGTCGAACGTCTCGGTGCCGTCGAACCGGGTCGGGTCGAGACGGGCCTCGACGGGCGCGTCGACCGGGTAGTCGAGGCCCAGTAGCGCACACGTCAGGTACTCGCCCATCGCCGGCGCGTGCATGAGTCCGTGGCCCTGCCATCCGGTCGCGACCCAGAGGCCGTCGGCGACCTGGCCGACCAGCGGGTCCCGGTCGGGCGTCGCCGTGCACAGGCCAGCCCAGGACCGGGCAGTCGTCGGTGCGAGCGTCGTCGCATCCCCGAGCCGCTCCAGCGCCGACTCGACGAACGCAGGGTCCGCGTCGCGGGTCCACTCGTCGGGGGACACCTCGTGGGCGCCGTCGCCGACGAGCAGCGAATCCCCGTGTGGCCGCCAGTAGAACTCCCGGGTGGCGTCGTACAGCGACGGAAGCGTGGCCTCGACCGGAGTCGTCACGAGTGCCTGTGCCCGGTAGGTCTTCAGCGCCAGGTCGACGTCGGCGGCCGCAAGGAGCGGCTTCGTCGCCGGGCCGGCGGCGACGACGACGGCGTCGAATCGCTCCGGTCCGGCAGGGATCCGGACGGTCGGTGTCTCCCCTGTTGCGAGCGAAACCGGCGTCTCGGGCCGGAGCGTTGCGCCGGCATCGCGTGCGCGTCGGGCGAGCAACTCGACGACCCGTTCGGGGTCGAGGAGGCCGGCGTCGTGGGCGATACCCGCCGCTGTAATCGTCTCGGTCTCGAGCGCAGGGTAGCGGTCGGTCAGCGCCTCGCCGTCGGCGTGGGCCACGGCACGGTCCAGGTCCTGCATCCGGTCGACCTGTGCCCGGACCGCCCGCGCGTCGGCGTCGTCGCGGGCGACCCAGACGTACGGACACGTCGAGAGCAGACCCCACTCGCGGTAGCGGGCCAGCGCCCGGTCGGCGACGGCGGCGTCGACAGGGTCGGCGAAGGCGTCGTAACAGATACCGGCGGCTCGCCCCGTCGACCCGCCCCCGAGCTCGCCGCGGTCGTAACAGACCACGTCCGCGTCGCGCTTCGCCAGGTCGCCGGCGACGACGAGACCCACGACGCCACCGCCGACGACGGCGACGCGCATCACACCTGGTCGCGGACGCTCGGCGGCAGGTCGTCGTCCGGTCCGGTGTAGCGGTCGGGTTCCGGCGGCATCCGCCAGTCGGTCGCGAGTTCGAGCAACTGGACGAGCATCCGCGCGGTCGCCCCCCAGACGGTGTAGCCGTCGACGTAGAAGAAGTGGAGGCGAATCTCGCCGTAGTAGGGGTGGTCGCGCTGTTCCGACTCGTAGTTCCCGAGGTCGGTGAGGGCCGCGACGGGGAGAGTGACGACCTCCGCGACCTCCTCGTCGTTCGGGCGGTACTCGCGGTCGGGGATGCGCGAGACGAACGGCCTGACCGAGTAGTGCGTTATCGTCCGGATATCGTCGAGTCGGCCGACGACGTTGACCGCCATCGGGTCGAGGCCGATCTCCTCGTTGCCCTCGCGCAGCGCCGTCGCCAGCAGGTCGTCGTCCTCCGGTTCGCGCCCACCACCGGGGAACGACATCTGCCCGGGGTGGTCGGTCAGGTGCTCGGCCCGTTTCGTGAACAGAATCGCCTCGCCCTCCGTGCGCTCGACGACCGGTACGATGACGGCGGCCTCCCGCTGTTCGTCTTCGACGACGATGGGGTCGTACGCGGCCACCCGGTCGTAATCCATGCTAGCGAGGACGAGACGGATGCTCTTAATTCCGTTCGTAAACAATCGTTCGTGTACGTCGTTCGACCCCGCTCAGCCGTCGTCCAGCCGCTCGCGGACGCCGTCGAGGGAGATGGGGCCCCACGCGTCGAGGTCGTAACTGACGTCGAGCAGCTCGGCGACCCGCACCTCGTCGCCGGCACCGAGTGCCCGCGCCGCGTCTTCCCGGAACCGCGCTTCGACCGCGGCCGCGACGTCGTCCTGGTCTACGTCCCGCGCGGGAACGTCCAGGATGTGCGGGAGGTCGCCGGCCCCCTCGGGGAGCGTCGCGAACGCCGTCGGGCCGGCCACGAGCAGGTCGTCGTCGGCGTCGGTTCCGTGGTCCGCGACAGTGACGAGGTGGTAGGAGGCGACAGCGTCCTCGATGTCGGCCGCGAACGCGTCGGCGTCGACCCGCTCGCCGCGCTTGAAGGCGAGTTCCGAACAGGCCCGTCCGAGTTCGGCACGCGTCAGCGCCCCGAAGAGGTCGACCACTCCGGCGAGTTCGTCGGGTGTCGGGTCCATACCTGCCTCCCCGTGGCCGAGCGGCTTCATACTG
This sequence comes from Haloarcula ordinaria, assembly GCF_029338275.1. Classification (NCBI taxonomy): domain Archaea; kingdom Methanobacteriati; phylum Methanobacteriota; class Halobacteria; order Halobacteriales; family Haloarculaceae; genus Haloarcula; species Haloarcula ordinaria. The sequence continues at coordinate 1,391,414 of NZ_CP119789.1, forward strand.
TTGGCGGTGGCGTCTCACCTTCCGCGCTCGTCGGGAGCCGTGAGAGCGCGCTCCCGGCCCAGACAAGCGTCGCCAGAAGGCCGAGCGTAGCGTCGCTCGCGCCCGTCGCGGCCCGGATGGGCTCGATGAGGGGGCGAAGACCACGCGGGCGAGGTTGATGCGGAACACCAACCCGAGCAGCGAGCCAAAGACCGTCCGTCGAGACACGCCCGTCCCTGATCCGGGGACCGTAGGAAGGCTTCCGGAAGGCCGCGGGCTTTTTGTCCGATGGTGACGGAGCACGGAGTATGGATTCGGTCAGGAAGGCGCTCCGCGCCGGGGATGTCGAGAAGGACAGCTACGGACGACTCTCGTGTACGGCGTGTGGCGAGAACCTCTCGACGGACAGCCGCCCCGACGAGGTCTGGAAGGTCCGCGTCTGTCCCGAGTGTGGCTCCGAGTGGAAGGAGATCGGGTAGTCACTCGAAGACGGCGTCGAACGCGTTCGCGCCGAGTGGTTCGTACCGTCCCGCGTCGACGTTCTCGGCGACGTGGTCCGGCGTCCCCATCCCCACCAGCGACGAGGTCACCCCGGGTGCGCTCCGGGCGAAGTTGATGGCTCGCTGCGCCCTCGTCTCCCCGTCGAGTTTCGCCTCGACGGCCTCCGGCATCTCTCTCGCCAGTCGTCCCTGCATGATGGAGGCGCTCGTGAACACGTCGAGGCCCGCCTCGTGGGCGAACCACAGCGCCGACTGGGGCCCGTCGGGACCCTGGTGGGACGCCACGGTGAACGCGTCGGCCATGAACACGTTGAACGGACACTGAATCGCTCGCAGGTGCGTCGCCGAATTGCCCGCCGACGCCGCGGCCGACCGAGCGCGCTCGACGACCTCCGGCAGCGAGAGATACCGCTCGTGGTCGGCCGGGACGCGGAAGGCGTCCCACGTCGCGACGCCGTAGTGCGCGATGTCCCCGTCGCTCGCCCGGTGTTCGAGGCGCTCGAAGGTCGCCTCGAGCTGGTCGTAGACAGCCTCGCGGGAGCGCTCGGCCAGCTGCGTCTCGGGGTTGTGGACGTAGTAGAGGTCGATGGTTTCGAGCCCGAGGTTCGACAGCGAGCGGTCGACCTGGTCGTCGACGAACGCCGGCGCGATGCAGTGCTGGCCGCCGACGAGGTCGGCCCGGTCGACGAGTCCCGTGTCGACGTACTCGTCACGGACGAACGCCCCCGGATTCTCCGGTCGGTCGCCGTCGAAGGGGACGAACCCGCCCTTCGTCGCGACGAGGACGGCGTCCCGGTCGACGGCCGCGTCTGCCACGGCGTCACCCACCACCCGTTCGGAGCGCTGGTGGCGGTAGTTGATGGCCGTATCGACGACGTTGACCCCCGACTCGAGTGCGCGCGTGATGGCCTCGCGGTACGCCGCGTCGCGCTCGTCGGTGGGGTCGCCGAGGTACGTGCCGACGCCGATGCTGGAGACGACGCCCGCTCCGAATCGCCGGAAGAACGTGCGTGCGAACTCGTCGTGGTCGTCCCGGTACGCCCAGGTCGCCTCCCGTGTCACCATGCGCTCGGGTTCGTGCCCACGGGACAAAAGGAGCGAGATTCCGGGCCGTCAGCGCTCGCCGCCCATCGCCTCGAACAACCGCTCTGCCAGCTCGTCGCGGGAGACGCCATCACTGGGGCCGAGGCCGTTCAGGTACTCGACGGGGATCTTCCCGCCGCCCATCCGCGCGTGGCCGCCCCCTTCCGCCATCGGGATGTCGTCGGTGACCGCCTCGATGGCGCGGCCGATGTGGACTCGGTCGTCCCGTGACCGCCCCGCCAGGCGTATCGTGCCGTCCTTGTCGCCGACGACGACGACCGCCGAGACGCCCTCGAGGGTCTCCAGCTCGTCGGCGGCCTGTGGAATCGCGTCCGAGTTCGACACCGACCCTACGTCGCTGACGGCGTAGGGAGCGCGGACGTCCCGCTTCGTTATCGCTCGGGCCTTGATCTCCAGTACTTCGGCGTCTATCTGGGGGTTCGCGATGCGGTTCAGCAGGTCGCCGTCCATCCCGTCGTAGAGGTACGCCGCCGCCGAGAAGTCCTCGGGCGCACAGCCGTTGGTCAGCGACCGTGTGTCCGACTGGATGCCGTAAACGAGTCCCGTCGCGACGTGGCTTGGGACGCAGTCGTTCGGGATGTCGTCCATATTGGGGCCGCCGTTGGTCGGGCCGACGTCGACTTCGTGGAACTCCCAGCCGAGGTCGCTGAAGTAGTCGGCGAAGATGGTCGCACAGGCACCGCTCTCGTCTCTGATGTCGGTGAACTGCTTGCCCGTCCCGTTGCCGGGGTGGTGGTCGACGACGGCGACGGGGTCGACGTCGCCCGCCCCCGCGAAGCCCCGCGGCTCGTTGTGATCGACCAGTACGACGGCGTCCGAGTCGATCTCGTCCCGTGCCTCTATGCACTCGAAGTTCAGGTTGAGGACGGTCTCGAACGCACGGTTCTCCGGGCGTCGTATCTCGCCCGCGTACAGCAGCGACGCGGACGTGTCGACGGCCCGGGCCAGCCGGTCGACGGCCAGCGCACACGACATCGCGTCCGGGTCGGGGTTCGGATGCATCAGCACCGCGACCTCGTCGTACCCTGCGAGCACGGACTGCAGTCGCTTGACCGCCGGTCGTGTGAGATACCGATACAGCCACGCGGCCCCGCCGCCGAGGACCAGCGCCCCGACGACGATGCCGGCGACCAGGAGCGGTTCCGACGTGGTGAACCCGAGCACAGCCCCGACTATCGAACCGGGGAGTCCCATGGCCACCAGTACCATACCTCAGGATGCTCCGGGCACAGACAAGAATGTTCCCCCGACCTGTCAATCCGCACGATAGGCCTCGACTGCGGTGCGGTACCCCGCTCGAAACGTCGGATACGCGAACTCGTAGCCGAGCTCGCGGAGGCGGTCGTTCGAACAGCGCTTGCTCGTCTGGATCCGACGGCGTGCGGTCGACGACAGCGTCTCGTCGGCCAGCCGCTCCGCTTTCGTCTGCTTCGGCGGGTGGTCGACGCCACACTGTTCGGCCAGCCAGTCGGCGAAGGCCCACTTCTCGACCGGTTCGTCGTCGACCACCAGCACCACCTCGTCGCGATGGTCACCCTCGAGGAGGAACCGGACGGCGCCCGCGGCGTCGTCGCGGTGGACCATATTGAGATAGCCTGCCGTCACCGGCCCCTGCAGATAGCGTTCGAGGCGGTAGCGGTCGGGGCCGTAGAGCCCTGCGAACCGGGCGACGGTCCCGTGGCCGCCGTACTCAGCCGGTCGCTCGCGGGCGATTCGCTCGGCCTCGGTGAGCACCTCTGTCTTCTCCGTCTGTGGGTCGAGCGGCGTCGTCTCGTCGACCCAGTCGCCGCCGTGGTCGCCGTAGACGCCGGTACTCGACGTGTACACCAGTCGCTCGGGCGGGTCGTCACGTGCCCAGAAGTGGTCGATTGCCGTCCGCAACCCGTCGACGTACACGTCCCGCGCCGCCTCGGCACCTCGACCGCCCGAACTCGCGGCGAACACGACCCAGTCAGCATCGGGCACCGCGCCCAGCGCCGCGTCGTCCGTCACGTCCGCCTGCACGCCCTCCAGACCAGCGTCTTCGACGGCTTGCACACCCGCGGCCGAACGCCGGACGCCGGCGACGTCGTGGGCCGCCTGCAGCTGTCGACCCAGTTCGAGCCCGACGTAGCCACAGCCCAGTATCGCGACCCGCATCGTCACCGCTGCCTGCTCTCGATGTACTGATGGAGGCGGGCGTACTCGGAGAGAGTCATCGGATAGCGCCCCTCTATCTTCTGTTGAATCTCTTTCGGCTCCATCTCGTCGTCGATACCGGACCCCAGCGATTCGACGTCCAGGACGGCCGTCGTCATCCCCATCAGGAGGATGTCCTGTGCCTCCGCCTGGATGGCGTCGGCGTCGGGGCGGTCGGGGGCCGTCGAGAGTACGGCGGCGGCGTCAGACAGCGAGAGGTCGCCCGCGTCGCCAGCGAGGATTGCCTCGACTGTAGCCGCGTCCAGGTCGGTCGACTCGACCACCTGCTCGACGCCGACCGTCTCGACTGTCTCGGCTAGCACTCCTTCGTAGGCCGCGAGCAACGCCTCGGGCGACTGGTCGCCCGCGTCCGGGAACTCGGCTCTGAGCATACACGGGGTAGGGTCGGGGGGTATTTGTGACTTTGACTCCCGGTCACGTGCCGGCGTCGGGCCACCCGGCCGACGTCTCGACGGCCTCGCCGTCCTTGTCACCGACGCCCCGTGGCCGCGGCGGGACGACGACTACGACACCGGTCTCGGCGCGGAACGTCACGCGGTCCGAGGTCCCCAGTCGCTCGGCCGCCCCGTCACTGTCGACGTCGAGGTGCACTGGCTCGCCGTCGCGGACGTAGGACGTGCTGGCGTCAGCCACCGTCGGCGACCCGTGCCGTGCCGACACCTCGAACCGCGCGTACTCCCCCTCGACGGTCACCCACCAGACGTTCGCCGTCGCGTACCACGGCGACAGCGGCGGCGCGAGTGGGATGCCCGCCGGAAGTCTACTGGTTCCGGTGCGGCGCGCGACGAGTTGTTCGACCCGCTTTCGACCCGCGTCGCCGAGCGCCCTGGTCGCTTCTTCGTGTGCGACCGACCGTACCGCCGCTGCGGTCCGGTTCACCAGGGACGCTCGCGGTCGGGCTCCGGGTTCTTCGAGCCTGTCGGCGACCATTGCGCGGAGACGGACTTCAAGCCAGTCTCGCTCCACTTTCGAGAGATCCAGTCTCGTCGCGGCGACGGCTGCGACCCGCGTCGACGCCGAGCCGTTCGAGAGGGCGAGTGCTCGCGAGGCCGTGCTGTTCCAGTCCCTCATCGACGCGGCGACGATGGCTCGACTACGCTTAGTGTCCACCCCGGTCGTCTCACTGACTGTCGCTGCCATGGCGCGCGCAACCTCGTCGTTGCTTTTGGCGACTGCCCGTCGTAACCGGTCTCGTCTGTTGGTGACCGTCCCGTTCGCCGCGACGCTCGCGGTTCGGTTGGCCGACGAGAGCGTCGCGGCCGCCGTGGCGAGTCGCACGTGTCCGTCCGACGGCGAGAGTCCGTCGGTCACGGTCGCGGCGGCGTCGCCGTACGGCACGGTGAAGACGTTGACGTTGCGAACGGCCAGCGGGTGTTCACTCCCGTTCATCGCCGGATAGTTCGCTTCGCCGAGGGCGGCGCGCGTGAGGTACTGTGGGCTGGCGTCGACGTGGAACCTGACGGGGCCAGCGGGGCCGGTCGGCGCGGGCCGCGACGGCGGCTTCCGCGCCTCTCGTGCTGTCAAGCCCCGTCGGAGGTCGGTCAGCGAGCCCTCCGTTCGCCCCTGGAGCACGTCCGCGAACCTGTCGCGAGCTCCCGTTCGCCGGCGTACTCGCTCGTCGAGCCGTCGTTCGACCGCGTCCAGATACGCGATGCGGGCCGCCACGCGGGCTTTCTCTGCTGTGCTCCCGTACGTGGCTGGCACCGCAGCCAGTTCCTGGCGACGGTCGGCAACTCGCGTCCGGAGTTTCCGGGCAGGGTTCCGTTCGAAGGCCCCGACGGACTCACGCTCGACAGCGACGGAGATCGACTGGAGTCGCTCGCGGAGCGCGGCGACGTCGCGGTACACCCACCTTCGGAGCCCCGCTGGTCGTGCGCCACGTACGGTGACGGGCTCTGTATCGACCTCGCCTCGTAGCGCGCGCTGCGCGACGGCGTTGCGACCACCTGCCTTGCGTATCAGGTGGCGCTCGGCTCTGGGTTCGATGTCGGCGAGGTTCGGCCCGGAGAGCGGTCCCGCCCCGCGCTCGTGGGCCGTCCGGATGCCGCGGGTCGGTGCGGACGACCCGCCCTCGTGGCGACCGAGGACGGCGACCGAGACCCGCCAGCGTTCCGTGCTCGTCGCCACAGTCGTCCGGGTCTCGTTGTCGTTCTTCCAGAGCGCCGTCCGGGTGTACTCACGCACGACGATCCGTCCGTACGTGTCCAGTGTGTGCCAGCCGTCCCGTGCGGGGGCGTCGGCGCTCGCCCCACCGGCCACCGTCGTCTGCCGGGTCGTGTCTCCGTCTACGAGTGTCCAGTCGGGTCCCGGCGACTGTGGCTGTCCGGGCGGACCGCCGCGCAACCGCTCGCTCGTCGTCGTCAGTCGGACTTCGACGCTGTAGGCCGCCCGGAGCGTTCGATTGAGCTGCGTCGGGGCTGCCACCTCGCGAAAGGCTCGCGTCGCCGTCTCGTTGACGCCGATTCGAATTGCATCCCCTGGCCGCGGGTAATCCGACCGCTGCTCGACCGTACTGATATCCGCCGCTGCCGGTCGGTAGTCGGCCTGGTCGAGCACCCGACCGGCGAACGCGCCTCCATCGGATCCTCTGACGACGTCTTCGACTCCTGTTACCGCCGTGGCCTCGGTGAGTGCCCGCCGGCCGTCGGGGTCGCTTCGGCCGAACGTCGACCGCTGGACACCCAGTGCTGCTCCGTTGGCCGCGAGCGCGACGTGGCGATTGGCGACGACGTTCTCGATAGGCGCCCCACCGAACTGCGCGTAGCCGCGAGCCCACGCGATAGGGTAGAGCCGGGCTGTCAGCCGTTGGCTCAGTCCCGGCTTCCCGAGGCCGTTGTTCAGCCGCTGTTCGTAGGCCGTAACCCGGTCGTGGAGCAAGAGAGCGGGCGCCGTGACCACCACGGTCGGTGAGAGGGTGCGGGTGGTGACGGTTCGGTTCCCGCGGCGAACGGTGAGCGTGACGTTCTCGACGGTCGCGCGCATCGCGGTCCGGTTCGGGCCGCCCCGCTCGACACGGACGCGGTCTATCGCCCGGTCGACGTCGTTCGCGTCTGTGACTGCTGGCAGGCTGGCGGTCGCGGTGACGCCCTCGCTCGTCTCCGACACCTCTGTCAGTCGCTTCCGGACTTGCAGGTACACCCGTAACCGGAGCGCGTCGCGGAACGGGGCTGACTCGTTCAGCGACCGACCGACGGTCGTGTTCGCGGGCGTAATCACCGGGTCTGTCGCGGCGCGGTGCGCAGCCGTCGCAGCACCGTCCCGGATTGCTGTCTGCGTCTCGGCCGTCGTCCTGTCGAGGACACGCTCGACGGCCGTTTCGGTCGGGGCCGTGGTCGGTACCAGCGTCGGCGCGAGCGAGAGGCTGCTCACGAGCAGTAACACGCCGAGCAGTGCGAACGGAACCCGCCCGCGGGTGTCGGCTCTCACGGTGACCACGTCCGGACAGTGATGTGGACCGTCTGGGTGTCGACGGCCGCTGCAGCGGCCCCCGGTGACGCGAACTGCGACCGCATGTCGTCGGTCAGTTTCGCCCGCAGTGCGACTGTCAACTCCCGGTTCATCTCCGTGACCGGTGTCGATTCGACCGCGAAGTCACCGGCACCGCTGAGCGTGCCCGTCCGCTGATATCGCTGAGCCACTATCGCGTCACCTGGGTAGTCCCCGTGCAGCGTGACCCGGGTTCTGTCCGGCGGGAACAGACCGTCGACGATTGCCCGTGCGACGACGCTCGCGACGCCACGGTATCCTCGCGATTGGGCGGCCGGGCGCGCGCTGTTCGTCGTATCCTCGACGCCGCTGGCGACAGATATCGTCGCCGCTCGAACGTCTGCCGACGCTGGCGGTGCCGTGCCGAGCGTGAGGGTACTCGACACCGGTGCCCCGGGATACGGTTCCCACTCTACGCGGACGCTGGTCTGTCGCCGCCGGTCCCTGAGACGCCGTTTAGTAGTCGCCGTAACAGCTGATTCGAACGCCCGACCGGCCGGCGAGATTCGCTGCCCGTCGATTCGGACCCGGCTCATCGTCGCCCCGCCCAGCAACTCCGCGAGCGTCCCGTGAGCGGTTCGCTGGCGTCTGGCCGACCCGTTCGCGAGCCAGTCCGGCTCCGTTCCCGGAACGACCAGTTCGTACTCGACGCTCGCGGTATTCGTTGCGAGCAGCTCCGCCCGCTCCGACGCCGGATTGCCTGCCGGTGGTGAGTCGACGGCCGCGCCACCGACGAGTGCCGCGGCCGCCCCACCCACCAGCAGGAGGAACAGCGTCACGTCGACGACGGTGCTCGTCGCTCGCGTCATCGCCACACCCGCACCGACAGGCGCCCACGTCGGATGGTCCCCGGTCCCACGCGGACGCTCACGAGTCGCGTCTCACCGTCGGCGGCGGGCGGTGGCGTCGGTCCACTGGTCCACCGGTCGTCCGTCGCTATCGTCACGTTACCCTCGTATCCGCGGGGCAGCGCGCTCTGGACGGTCACGATGCGGTTCGGGTGGACGATACCGGCCGTCGAGAGCTGTCGCTCGACGGCGTCTGCCGACGACGCGGCCCGGTTCTGTGCGGGCGTCGCGCTTGCGACCGCCGATTCCAGGACGCCAGCGTACAGTGTCACGCCTACGCAGATGGCGAAGACTGTGACGAGGGCGGCCGTCGGCTCGATTGCTCCTCTATCCGACGAGCGTGACATCGACACCCTCCCAGGCGACGTGTCTGACCGTCAGTCGGTCCGGGGTCGAGCGCCAGGTATCCCCGTCAGTTCGTGCGTGTCGTATCGCGTCCCTAAATCCGGCCGGCGAGGCGTACACGCGCGCTGGCTTCTGTCCAGCGAGCACGCGCCTGACCCCTGTTCCGTGGGCCGGGACGGCAGGATAACTGAGCGTCGCGTGCGTCGTCCCGCCGTCGTTCCGGAGCCCGAGTCGGCGCCCGTCCAGCCGCCACTCGTCTCCGGTCGTCGACCTGCGCCTGACCGACCCGGCTGGACTCGTGGTCACTTCGTCGATGGTCGCCGCGGTCCCCGCCGCGTTCGGCGGCGCTGTCGTTGGGAGGCCAGCGACGACGCCGAGCACGGCGACGGCGACGCCGCCGAGCGCGACCCAGAGGAACAACGTATCGATCGGCGTTTCGAACATAGCGGCCCTGGTCCCGTGTTCGGATATAAACCCTCAGACGACCAGCCGGGTCGCGAACACCGCCGTGAAGAACGTCGCAGTGGCCGACATGAGCGCCACGCCGACGCGATGGCCGACGCGAACCCTGTCGAATCCACCGCGCAGTCCCGCCGAGAGGGCCGTCAGGACCACCGCGAGGACGAGCACGTACCAGCCGACGACGAGCCCGACGCGCTCGGGCGCCGGGCCGCCGAGGGGGCCTGCGGTCCCCATCGTTTCCCCCAGGGCCACTGTCGCGCCGCCGACGAGCGGACCGAACAGGGCGGCCGTGTTCGACAGCGTCCCGGTGACCTGTGCGAGGTCGCGACGCAGTTCCTGCTCGATACGCTGGAGGTCCGAGAGGTGCTTCCCCATCGCCGAGACCGACTCGGCTGCTGGCGGACCGATTTCGGCTGCCGCACCGAGCAACGTGGCCGCCTGCCGCGTGCGGGGGCTGGGGACCGCCGCAAGCGCGCCGTGCTGGCCTCGAAACGCCCGTTCGACGTCGACGCCGAGTATCGCTTGCCGTCGCACACCGCGGTGCAGGAGCGCCGCCAGCGGCCCCGACTGCTCCTCGGCGACGTCGTCGAGTGCCGCCTCGACCGACTGGCCGCGTTCGACCCGGGTACCGATCGCCGACAGCGCGTCGGGCAGCCCTGATTCGACGGCAGTCACGTTCTCGCGGACCTGAACGGCCGGACGGAAGTGGACGACCAGCGCCGCTCCGACACCGGTCCCGAGCGCGGCTATCGGCATACCCCACCCGAGTCCGAGACTGTGACTGAGTGCTCCGGCCGCTCCACCGACGCCGAGCCCTGCTGCCACCGCTCTCCACCGCCCCTCCGGAACGTCGGGGTGACTCCGAGGGACCGGTTCGGGTGGAAACGCGACGGGGCGTTGCCCCAGCAGCCACCCGCTTGCGACACAGAGCGCCGCCGGGAGTACGACCCCGTACACCGCGACCAGCAGCGTCGTCGGTACCGGGACACCCGCTGCGTTTGCGGCCGGGAGCAGCGAAACCAGTGCCAGTGGGAGCAGAACGCCGAAGGCGTAGAGCCCAGTGGCCGGTGCCCGGAGGTCGGCGGCGAACTCGCTCATCTCCGCTCGCGTCCCCTCGAGAACGCACTGGCGGGCGGACGCGAGTATCGAGGGCCGTTCGCCTGGCGGTGCGATGGTCGCCCGCTCGATTCGCTCGACGGCCGTCGCCAGTGCAGGGAACTCGTCGCCCCACTGCTGGACGAACGTACTCAGTCCGCTCCGTGGCGTCCCCGCAGAGCGCCGCGCGTGTCTGCCCAGATAATCCGCGAGCGACTGCTCACTGGCGGCCGTGGCGAACTCCACCGCCCGCTCGGTGCTCCCCCAGAGCGTCGCGCCAAGCGTAAGCATCGTCACCAGCGACGGGGCTGCACCTAGTATCCGAAGCCGTCGTGCACGGGCCACGAAGGGAACGCCGTACCGAACCGCCAGCGCGATGCTCGACGAAAACAGCAGTATCGCGAGTCCAGCGACGGCCACCGACGGCCCCCGTGCGAGTGCCACGACGCCCATGCCGACCAGCGAGCCGGCCGTCCCGGCGGCGTACCCGGCCGCCAGAACGATTCGTGGACGGTTCGACAGGCCGAGGAGGCGGGAGGCCTGTCGGTACGGTTCCGGAACTTCGACGGGTTTCGGCCAGACCCTCGCACACGTCTCGACGACCCCCGGCGTCATGTCGTCGGCTCCTCCGCGGATGGACTGGTATCGGGACCGGTGGCGCGACACTGCTCGAACGTGTCGCTCCGTTCGGCGATTGCTTCCAGGACTGCTTCGTAGGACTCTCCCGCTGTCCGAAGGGAGTCGACCAGATGGCTCGTGCCCCGTGAGAGCCGGCCCGTCGCTGTCGCTGTCTCGCCGTCACGCTCGTACAGCGGTTCGAACCGGGCACCGGTCTCGGTTCCGACGACCTCCTCGACGCGTTCGATACCTCGGCCGGCGGGACACGACGGCGGTGCGAGCGTCACCACGAGGTCGGTCGCCGCGAACGAACTGGGGGCGACGTCGAGGTCGGAGACGAGTCGTTCACGGACGGTCTCGGCCCCGTCCCCGTGGATGGTCCCCAGGACGGCGCCGTCACCACCGCCGACGCGCATCGCCTCGTAGAGCACGCTCGCCTCTTCGCCGCGGACTTCGCCGACGACGAGCGCCCCCTCCCCGAGTCGGAGCGCCGTCCGGAGTGCCTCGCTGGGGGCCACCGACGGACCGTTGTCGGTCGTCGTTCGGAGTGCCTGGACGTCGCACCCCGCCGCCTGCAGGTCGTCGATCGGCAGCTCCGGGGTGTCTTCGATGACGAGCGTCCGAAGCGTTTTCGGGAGCTCCCACAGCAGCGCACCGAGGAGTGTCGTCTTCCCGGCACCCCGTGGGCCCGCGACGAGACACGCGCTCCCACGTTCGACGGCGACAGAGAGCAACCCGGCGACGGCGGGCGGTACCGACCCGACTTCCACCAGGTCCTGCAGATCCCACGAATCGTCGTCCTGTGCCCGGAAGGCGAAGGCGAGGCCGTCGCTGACGGGGCCGGTGACACCGGCGACCCTGACCTGCCGGTCGGCGACGGTCACCGTCGCGTCGAGCGTCGGACTGGCCCGTGAGAACGACCGGCCGCTCGTCCGTCGGAAGGTGGAGGCCAGCGCTCGCGCGCCGTCCTCCGTGAGTCGGACGTTCGTCCGTCGCGTCTCGCCGTCGACGCGAACCCGCAGGGCGTTCTCCGCGACGGGTGCTGTGGCGAACACGTCCGAGACGCGCGGGTCGGCAAAGAGGTCCTCGAGGATGCCGAGACCGGTGGTGTGTTTCGCCAGTACCGACCCGACCGCTGTCGCCGTCGTCCCGTCCTCACAGACTGCCTCGGCCGCGCGCCGGGGCGTCGTCTGCTCCGCTTCGATGGCGGCGACGAGCCGTTCGTGCGCTCGTCGGAGTGCCGCCGTGGTCGACGCGTCGAACCCCTGTTCGCGTGGTTCGACGTGATAGACGTCCAGACGGTCAGAGGGCGTCGCGTATCGCCTGACCACTGCGTTCGTCTCGATAGTTCGTCGGTCCTCGAGTGTGGCGTCCGCCGGTGGGGTGGTCCCGACGCGAGCGTCGCTCACCGTCGGGCCGGTGTAGCACTCCAGAGCCGTCTCGTAGTCTGTTGCACGGTCGGACAGGAGCGCGAGTCCGGTCTCGGCGGCCAGGTCGGCGACAGTCCCCGCCCGGCCGCTCGCCTCGGTGGCCGCCGCCAGCGGGTCGCGTTTCGCTCGTCCGGACAACCGCTCGTCGACCGGTGCGACGCGGGTCGAGAACTGGCCGGCAGCGACCAGGAGCGCTGCAGCGTCGTCCAGGTACGCACGCGCTCTGCCGTGGGCTTCGACGACGACACTGTCGGCGGGAGTCGCTCCGAGCGCGTCGACGACAGTGGCGCGGCACGCCGGTGCCGTGGCCAGCGTTCCAGATTCTGGACAGTCCACCGCGTCGACGGTCAGTGTGCGCCGGTCGCGGTCGGTGCGACAGGCACACTCGGTTCGAGTCTCGGACGCCGGTCGCCACTCACCCATTAGCCGCCTCCGTGGGCTGTGGTCCGCCCAATCGCTGTACGGTCACGACGGGGTGGTGCTCCGACCCTTCGAGTTCGAACGAAAGTCGGTGAGGGCCAGCCCGGCGCAGGACGAGCGGATTGCCGACGGCGCGGAGCGCGGCGTCGACCAGGACGCGACTGCCACGGTGAGTGGCACCGACCTGCCAGGTCACGAGACCCACACCACTCCGGTGCCGGAATCTCACCTGGCTGACGCCGGCACTGGTCAGTGACCGGCCCGGCAGGCGGAGTGTCGCGACCAGTCGCGCGCTCGCATGCTCGGTCGGGTCGTCAGCGGCGACCATCCGTTCGAGCCGGTCCGATAGTTCCTCGGCCTGCCGTTCGAGCGTCGCGTCGCTTCGCTCGACGGCCGCCGCGGAGATTGCGGGGGTGCTCACTGCGAGCAGAGCAGCGGTCACGACGGCCGCGAGCAGGAGCCGGATAATCACAGGTGGGCCCGTATCCGGGCGAGAAGCCCGAGCTCGCTGGTCTCGTCCGAGTCGCTGCTCGACACCGCGCCGTCGGCCGATGCGTTCCCGCCTGCACCCTGCATCGACTCGCCTTCCATCGGTGGGTCACCGAACTCGTCACGCTCGAGTTGAAACTGCTCGGCGCGGCTTCGAGACTCGTCTCTCGGTCCAGTGGTGTCGGGCTCCCGACGGGCCCGACCGCCCGAAGACGGACTGTCGCTCGTCGTAGACGCACCAGTCGGGCCAGGGATGGGCGGCTCCGAGGCTGGCAGTTCCTCGTCGAGCCGCCGCTCGAGACGGTCGGTCGCCGCTAGCGCCGCGTCGGCCCGCTGCTCGACCTCCTCGTTGACTGATCGTACGTTCCCGACGTACCCGCGGAGCGCCTGTGTCGCCGCTTCGAGTTCGGTCGTCCGGTCGTCGAGGTCGGCGACCCGATCTTCCAGTGACTCGATTCGTGTCTCTACGTCGGCGAGCGTCGTCGCTTCGGGGAGCTCGGTCGCGCCGTCGGTCACGGCTCGTTCGACGGTCCGGACGCGCTCGGCCAGTGTTTCGACGTCGGCCATAGCAGGGGCTGCTCCCGTTCCCCTACTTGAACCCTCGGGCGGAGGCCGCGACGAGGGTTTATATCGAATCGAGGCGCGAAGACCGTCCATGTCCGGGACCGAACAAGCGAAGACGGCGCTCGCAGCGCTCGCCGACGACGAGACCGCAACCGACGGCGACTCCGAGCAACAGAGCGAGGTGGCCCAGCGCGTCATCGACCGGGCTGTGGCGTCGCGAGACGACATCGAGGCAGCCGCGATATTCCTGGAAGAAGTCGGCCTGTCGCGACTCGACCGCGCAGTCGAACACGCGGAGCGCGAACTCCGCCACCGTGCCGCTGCTGGGCGCGAGGCCCGTGCGGCGTTCGAGCGATACCGCGAAGCGGCCGCCGCCGACCACTTCCACCACGCTCGCGACACCTCTTTAGGCGGGGCTGGCGTACGCCACGACGAATGACACGGGTGATACACACCGGCGACACCCACATCGGGTACCAGCAGTACCACGTGCCCGAACGCCGTCGGGACTTCCTCGCGGCGTTCCGGCAGGTCGTCGACGACGCAATCGAGGACGACGTCGACGCGGTGGTACACGCAGGCGACCTGTTTCACGATCGCCGGCCCACGCTCACGGACATCCTGGGGACGCTCGAGGTACTGGAGACGCTCGACGATGCCGGCATCCCGTTTCTCGCCGTCGTGGGTAACCACGAGGCGAAGCGGGACGCGCAGTGGCTCGACCTCTACGCGTCGCTGGGGTTGGCGACACGCCTGAGTGCCGAGCCGACCGTCGTCGGCGACACGGCGTTCTACGGCCTGGACTTCGTTCCGCGCTCGCAGCGCGACGACCTGGAGTACGAGTTCGAACCGACCGACGCCGCGAACGCGGCGCTCGTCACGCACGGCTTGTTCCAGCCGTTCGACTACGGCGACTGGGACGCCGGTGAGGTGCTCCAGGAGTCCTCCGTCGCTTTCGACGCCATGTTGCTCGGCGACAACCACGCCCCGGGCAAACAGCAGGTCGAGGGGGCGTGGGTCACCTACTGCGGGTCCACCGAGCGTGCGAGCGCGAGCGAGCGGGACGACCGCGGGTACAACATCGTCGCCTTCGACGACGAGGTCCGCATCACGCGTCGCGGCCTCGAGACCCGCGAGTTCGTCTTCGTCGACGTCGAACTCGACAGCGAGGAGGGAGCCGAACGCGTCCGCAGCCGCGTCGGGCAACACGACCTCGAGGACGCCGTCGTGGTCGTGAGCATCGACGGCGACGGCGACCCCATCGCGCCCGCCAGCATCGAGGAGTACGCGCTCGACGCGGGCGCGCTCGTCGCTCGCGTCACCGACCACCGCGAGCTTGCGGCCGAGGACCGCGAGACCAGCGTGAGCTTCGCCGACCCGGACGACGCCGTCACCGAGCGGGTCCGCGAACTCGGCCTGAGCGGTGCAGCACGGGACATCGACGAGACGGTGCGAGCGTCGAAGGTCGCCGATTCGAACGTCGCCGACACCGTCGAACGGCGGGTCCGCGAGGTGGTCGAATCGGACCCCGACGCGCTGACCGCGAGCGCCGAACAGACGGAGGAGACGACGGAGAGTACGGCCGACGAGGACGCGACAGAGGGCACGGCCGAGGCCGACGGTGGCGAGTCAGCGGCATCGTCCGCGGCAGAGTCGGCGACGACGGACGACGAACCGACTGCCCAATCGGACGGGCAAGCCAACATGGGGGAGTTCCTATGAGGGGGCGACGCCGATGAGGTTCCAGCGCGTCCGCCTCGAGAACTTCAAGTGCTACGACGACGCCGACCTGCGACTCGACCGGGGCGTGACGGTCATCCACGGCCTCAACGGGAGCGGCAAGTCGTCACTGCTGGAGGCCTGTTTCTTCGCGCTCTACGGCTCGAAGGCCATCGACGAGACGCTGGAAGAGGTCGTCACCATCGGCGCCGACGAGTGTACCATCGAACTGTGGTTCGCGCACGGGGGTGCCGAGTACCACCTCACTCGCCGCGTCAGGAACACGGGCGAGCAGGCTCAGACCGCCAAGTGCGTCCTGGAGACGCCCGACGGCACGTTCGAGGGGGCCCGCGACGTCCGGGGCCGCATCACCGAACTCCTGCGGATGGACGACGAGGCGTTCGTCAACTGCGCGTACGTCCGCCAGGGCGAGGTGAACAAGCTCATCAACGCGTCGCCGAGCGACCGCCAGGACATGCTCGACGACCTGCTGCAACTCGGGAAGCTCGAGACCTACCGGGAGCGGGCCAGCGATGCTCGCCTGGGCGTCGGGCGCGTCCGCGACGACAAACAGGGAGCACTCTCGCAGCTCGAGGACCAGATTGCCGAGAAGGAGGACAAGGACCTCCACGAGCGCCTGAACTCGCTGGAGACGCGCCGGAGCGAGGTCGCCTCGAAGATAGAGCAGTTCTCCGAGCAGCGAGAGACGGCCCGCGAGACTCTGGACCAGGCGACCACCGTCCTCGCAGAGTACGAGGAGAGACGCGCGGAACTCGACGAGCTCGAGAGCGAGGTCGAGTCGCTGCGCGAGACCATCACCCAGACCGAGACGGACCGACGGGAACTCAAAGAACGCATCACCGAGCGACGAGCGGACCGCGAGTCGCTCCAGACGGACCTCGAGGAGACGCTCGCGGAGACCGACCTGGACGAGGCCGACCCCGACGCCGTCGCCGCCCGCCTGGAGACGCTCGAGGAACGGGACGAGGAACTCCGGACCAGAATCGAGGACGAGCGCGTCGAGGCCCAGAAACACAGCGGCGAGGCTGACTCGCTGGCCGAGACTGCCGCCGACCTCGCGTCGCGGGCCGAGTCCAAGCGGTCGGAGGCGGAGTCGCTCGCGACCGACATCGAGGACGCACGCGAGACCATCGCCCAGCGGCGGGAGAAGCTCGACGACATCGACGACGAGAGTGACCGCCTCCAGGCGCGCTTCGAGGACGCACCGGTCGACAGAGACGGTGCCGACGACCACCGTGAGGCGGTCGCCGAGAACCTGCGGACGGCCCGCCAGCGAGTGACCGAGCTGGAGACGACGCTCGAGAACGAGCGCGAGTCGCTCGCCGAGGCCGAGGTGCTGCTCGAGGCCGGCAAGTGCCCCGAGTGTGGCCAGGACGTCGACGGGTCGCCCCACGTCGACTCCATCGAGTCGGACCGGGAGCGCGTCGACCGCCTCGACGGTGACCTCGCGGACGCACGGGAGACCGTCGAGCAGCTCGAATCGAAGCTCGAGGCGGCCGACGCGCTCGTCGAGGCCGCCGACGAGCTGGCCACGCTCGAGGCCAACCGCGAGAACGTCGCCCAGCTCATCGCCGAGAAAGAAACGGGCCTCGAGGACGACCAGGCCCGAATCGAGACGCTCCAGGCGGAGGCCGACGACCTCGAATCGAAGGCCGAAGCCAAGCGTGACGCCGCCGCCGAGACGCGCGAACAGGCCGAGGCGTGCCGGGCTGTCATCGCCGAGTGCAACCAGGAGCGCCAGACGGTCAAGACGGCCATCCAGCGGCTGGAGCGCGTCGAGGACCTGCTAGAAGAGATCCAGGCCACCGCGGACGAGATCGAACGGTTGCGCGAGAAGCGCGACCAGCAGGCCGAACTGAACGACCAGCGCCGCGAGCGGCTGGCCGACAAACGGGCGCGAAAGGAGGAACTCGAGGCCGACTTCGACGACGACCGGATCGAACAGGCCCGCTCGCAGAAGCAGAACGCCGAGGCGTACATCGAGAAGGCCGACGAGAAACTCGACGAGTTGCGAGCGACACGCGACGACCTGCAGAACGCCGTCGGCGGTGTGAAAAACGAACTCGAGGAACTCGAGGCGCTCCGAGGCCGCCGGGACGAACTGGAGACGACGCTCGAGAACCTCCAGGCCCTCTACGCCGAGACACAGGACCTCCAGGAGATGTACGGTCGCCTGCGCGCGGAACTGCGCCAGCGGAACGTCGAGACCTTAGAGCGGATGCTCAACGAGACGTTCCGGCTCATCTACCAGAACGACTCCTACTCGCACATCGAACTCGACGGCGAGTACGAGCTGACGGTGTACCAGAAGGACGGCGACCCGCTCGAACCCGGGCAGCTGTCGGGCGGTGAACGGGCGCTGTTCAACCTGAGCCTCCGGTGTGCCATCTACCGGTTGCTCGCGGAGGGTATCGAAGGGGCGGCCCCGATGCCGCCGCTCATCCTCGACGAACCGACGGTGTTCCTCGACTCGGGCCACGTCACCCAGTTGCTCGACCTCGTGGCGTACATGCGCGACGAGGTGGGCGTCGAGCAGATTCTCGTCGTCAGCCACGACGAGGAGCTCGTGGGGGCGGCCGACGACCTCGTCCGCGTCGAGAAGGACGCAACCTCGAACCGCTCACAGGTCGACCGGGTCGAGGCGTCGGTGGCGGAGCTGGTCTGACTACGGCGCGAGGACGGCCAGTGCTTCGCTGGTCGTCTCCGTCGCGTCGTACCCCCGCCGGCCGGCCGCGTCGGCTTCCTCGATGAGGCCCGCCGCACGGAACTCCGCGAGGAGGCCGTGCAGGTCGCTCTCACAGAGGTCGTAGGCGTCGAGCAGCTCGTGGACCGACAGCGGCCCGCGCGCGTCGAGTTCGACGAGCAGCCCCAGCGACCGGTCGTCGTGGACCGCCGACAGCACGCGCCGGACCGCCGCGGGCACGGCCCCCGCCGCGGTCACGAGGGGTGACTCCCCGTCTACCGGTTCGAGTTCGTCGTTCGGAAGGTGTCGCTGGGCTCCTGTCTCCGGGTCGCGGACGAGGCTGGCGTCGCTCGACTCCTTCACCAGGAGATAGTGGTGCCCGGACTCGTCTCGGACCGTTCGCATGCTCCCGGCTAGCCGTCCGGCGTGGTTAGCCGTTGTGGTGCGGGCCGCCTGTCCCGTCGCGCTGGTCCCTCGCGTCGACGTCCGCACCGTCCTTGTTGGCGCCGGAACACTCCGGGTCGTCTTCCGCGCTCCCGCTCTCGGTCTCGGCGTCGTCCCGACTCTCTCCCTCGCGCTCGTCGTCTGTCTCTCGTCGCTTGAACTTGACGTACTCGTAGGTGCCATAGGAGAAGGCGACGACGCCGACCAGGAAGACCCGGGCTCCGAGGTCGACCTGGCCACGGAAGTACGCCAGCATGGGGCCGAGTGCAAGCGCGAGCAGGGCGACGTTGAACACGACGACGAGCTTGACGAACAGGCCGGCGACGTCGCTCTGGTAGTCGGCCTCACTCGGTGTCGGCGTCGGCGGGCCGAGGCTGTCGGGGTCGAACTCCTCGGGTTCGTGCTTGCTCTTCTCTGTGAAGACGTTCCCGCTCACGTCCGGGTCGTCGTCGCCGGGGATATCCACTGATAGCGGATACGGTATCGCCGGCGAAAAAGCGTTTGTTGTCAGACTGCGTCTTGCAACGTGACCGCAGTATCGGTCTGCAGCCACGCGAGCGGGTTCTCCGCGTCGTAGAATACTGTCCCCTCGTCGGTCTCGTAGGTTTCGGTCGTCTGTACCGCCTCGGGGAGTGCCGGCTCCGACCGGAGCGCTTCAGACCTGTCCGCCTCGCCGTCGGGGGATGCGTGGTGCGACATTGGGTCGTCGCCTATGGGTATGGCACACCTTCACAAATACTTTCTGCCCGTGTCAGATGTTGTCAATCGCGGTGTTCCGGCACGCGCTCGGTGGCCGGACCGGGACACACCGCCGACCGCCGGTGTTTTTATCCGGCATCTCGAAGGGCGCACACGAATGACTGACGAGACCCAGCGCGCCCTCGGGGATTTCGGGGCCGGGGGCACTGCGGACGGGGACGACCGGCCCGTCGCCGACGAGGCGGCGGCCATCGCCGGCAACGGCGACGGTGGGGCCGACGTCGTCGACATCGACGACCAGCAGTTCCCGGACGTCGAGGAGACGACGGAGTTCGTCGTCACCCAGGTCGACTACACCGTCGAGGGCAGCGGCGACGACGAGTTCCCGGTCGTCCACGTCTTCGGTCGGACCGAGGACCGGGAGGCCGTCCACGCCCGCGTCTACGATTTCAAGCCGTACTTCTACGCACCCGTCGAGAGCGCTACCCCGGACCGCCTCCGGCAGTACGACCGTATCACGGGGTGGGAGGAGGCCGACGCCGACGGCGAGCCCTACGAGTCGATTCGTGGCGAGCGCCTGGTCAAGATATTCGGCCAGACGCCACGCGACGTCGGCCAGATGCGTGACGACTTCGACCACTACGAGGCCGACATCCTCTTTCCCAACCGCCTGCTCATCGACAAGGACATCACGAGCGGCGTCCGCGTGCCAGCCCGGGAACTCGACGACGGGAGCCTGAAGGTCCATCACCGCGAGATTACCCCGGTCGAGGCCAGCGCCGACCCGCGGGTCAACACGTTCGACATCGAGGTCGACGACCGTTCGGGCTTCCCCGAGGAGGGCGAGGAACCCGTCCTCTGTCTCACCTCTCACGACTCCTACGACGACGAGTACGTCGTCTGGCTCTACCAGTCGCCCGACGGCATCGACGGTCCCGAGGCGCTGGCGGGCTACGAGCCCATCCGCGAGGACGTTGACTTCGATGCCGACGTGCGAATCTTCGAGGAAGAAGAGGCGATGCTCGAAGCGTTCGTCGACTATATCGTCGAGACCGACCCGGACGTCCTGACGGGCTGGAACTTCGACGACTTCGACGCGCCGTACTTCCTCGATCGCCTCGAGGCCCTCCAGGACTACAACCACGACTACGACCTCGACGTTGACCGCCTCTCCCGGGTCGACGAGGTCTGGCGCAGCGACTGGCGCGGCCCGGACATCAAGGGCCGGGTCGTCTTCGACCTGCTCTACGCCTACAAGCGCACCCAGTTCACCGAACTCGAGTCCTACCGCCTCGACGCCGTCGGCGAACAGGAACTCGGCGTGGGGAAGGAACGCTACTCGGGCGACATCGGCGACCTCTGGGAACAGGACCCCGAGCGCCTGCTGGAGTACAACCTCCGGGACGTCGAGCTGTGTGTCGAACTCGACCGCGAACAGGACATCATCGACTTCTGGGACGAGGTCCGGACGTTCGTCGGCTGCAAACTCGAGGACGCCACGACGCCCGGCGACGCCGTCGACATGTACGTCCTGCACAAACTCTACGGCGAGTTCGCGCTCCCCTCGAAGGGCCAACAGGCGAGCGAGGACTACGAGGGCGGGGCCGTCTTCGACCCGATTACCGGGGTCCGGGAGAACGTGACGGTGCTGGACCTGAAGTCGCTCTACCCCATGTGCATGGTGACGACGAACGCGAGTCCCGAGACGAAAGTTGACCCGGAGGCCTACGACGGCGACACCTACGTCGCGCCCAACGGGACCCACTTCCGGAAGGAGCCGGACGGCGTCATCCGGGAGATGGTCGACGAACTGTTGACCGAGCGCGAGGAGAAGAAAGAACGCCGGAATAGTTTCGACCCAGAGAATCCGGAGTATGAGCGCTTAGACCGCCAGCAAGCGGCAGTTAAGGTGATAATGAATTCGCTCTACGGGGTCCTGGGATGGGACCGCTTCCGCCTCTACGACAAGGAGATGGGGGCGGCGGTCACCGCGACTGGCCGGGAGGTCATCGACTACACCGACGAAGTCGTCGAGAACGAAGGGTACGAGGTCGTCTACGGTGATACTGACTCCGTCATGCTCCAACTCGGCGACATCGGGCCAGAGGACGTCGAGGGCGACGTCTCAGTCACCGACGAGATGCGCGAGAAGCATCCCGAGATGGACGACGCGGAACTGACGACGCTCGCGGCGACCATCGGGAAGGGATTTGAACTGGAGGACGTCATCAACGCCTCGTACGACGAGTTCGCGACCGAACGGCTGAACGCGAGCGACCACCGCTTCCAGATCGAGTTCGAGAAACTCTACCGACGGTTCTTTCAGGCGGGCAAGAAGAAACGGTACGCCGGCCACATCGTCTGGAAGGAGGGCAAGCACGTCGACGACATAGACATCACGGGCTTCGAGTACCAGCGCTCTGACATCGCGCCCATCACCAAGCGCGTCCAGAAGGAAGTCATCGACCGTATCGTCCACGGTGAGGACGCGGAGAGCATCAAGACGTACGTCGGCGAGGTCATCGAGGACTACCAGGCCGGGAACGTCGACTTCGACGACGTGGGCATCCCGGGCGGTATCGGGAAGCAACTGGACAACTACGACACCGACACCGCACAGGTCCGGGGCGCGAAGTACGCCAACCTCCTGCTGGGGACGAACTTCCAGCGCGGGTCGAAGCCAAAGCGGCTGTATCTCGACCGCGTGCACTCGGACTTCTTTGAGCGTATCGAAGCAGAGGAGGGGCTCGACCCGGCGCAGGACCCACTGTACGGCGAGTTCCGCCGGGACCCCGACGTCATCTGCTTCGAGTACGCCGACCAGATTCCTCCGGAGTTCGAGGTCGACTGGGACAAGATGCTGGAGAAGACGCTGAAAGGGCCCATCGCCCGCATCCTGGAGGCGCTGGACATCTCCTGGGACGAGGTCAAGAGCGGCCAGGAACAGACCGGTCTCGGGCAGTTCATGTGACCGGTCGAGACCGCCGGACGCGGCTATCATTCCCGAAACGGAAAATTCTCTTTGCGAATCGGCAACGAGGCCAGTGAAACCCGAAACTATTATCAGCGTCTCTACCCTGTTTTCGGTTGACCTAAGAGACAACCATGGCAGTACTCGAAATCAACAATCTCCACGCCGAAGTTGCCGAAGAGGACGGTGAGCAGATCCTTCGCGGTGTCGACCTCGAAGTGCAGTCGGGCGAAATCCACGCCCTGATGGGCCCGAACGGGTCGGGTAAGTCGACCACAGCGAAGGTCATCGCCGGGCACCCCGCCTATCGGGTCACAGACGGTGAGGTCCTCATCCACCTCGAGGACGACGAGTTCGGTGAGGACTTCGAGATTCCCGAGGACATGCGGACCTGGAATCTCCTCGAGCTCGAACCCAACGAGCGCGCCGCCCTGGGCGTCTTCCTGGGCTTCCAGTACCCCGCGGAAATCGAGGGCGTCACGATGGTGAACTTCCTCCGGACGGCGCTCAACGCCAAGCTCGAAGAGCGAGAAGAGCTCTTCGAGGAGGACGACGAGGAGGAAGCCGAGGCCGAAGACACCAACGAGGACGCCGCCGGCTACGACACCTCGCCGATGGAAGGGAACGTCGAAGAGGGCGAGGTCGGCGTCGCCGAGTTCCAGCAGATACTCCAGGAGAAGATGGAGCAGCTGGACATGGACGAGAAGTTCGCCTCCCGCTATCTGAACGCCGGCTTCTCCGGCGGCGAGAAGAAACAGAACGAGGTCCTCCAGGCCGCCATTCTCGAGCCCTCTATCGCCGTGCTCGACGAGATCGACTCCGGGCTGGACATCGACCGCCTGCAGGACGTCTCCGACGGCATCAACGCGCTCCGCGACGAGCAGGGCGCCGGCATCCTCCAGATCACCCACTACCAGCGCATCCTCGACTACGTCGAACCCGACCACGTCCACGTGATGCTCGACGGCAAGATCGCCAAGTCCGGCGGCGCCGAACTGGCCGAGCAACTCGAGGACGAAGGGTACGACTGGGTCCGCGACGAAGTCTACGAGGCCGCGTAACGCCCATCAGTCCACACCACCAAACACAATCATGAGCTCAGACCAAGACCACCTCAAAGAGACCGACACCGAAGCCCGATTCGAATTCAAGAAGGAGGAGAAGTCCGCCTTCCAGACCGAGAAGGGCCTGACCGAGGAGACCATCCGGGTCATCTCGGAAGACAAGGACGAACCCGAGTGGATGCTCGAGCGCCGCCTGCGCGCCCTCGAACAGTTCCAGCAGATGCCGATGCCGGAGGGCTGGCCGGGCGCGCCCGACCTCTCGGAGGTCGACATCGAACAGATCGTCCCGTACATCCGCCCGGACATCGAGACGCGTGGCGGCGCGGAGTCCTGGGAAGACCTCCCGGACGAGATCAAAGACACCTTCGACAAACTGGGCATCCCGGAAGCCGAGAAGAACGCCCTTTCGGGCGTCGGCGCCCAGTACGAGTCGGAGATCGTCTACCAGAACATGCAGGAGCGCTGGGAGGAGAAGGGCGTCATCTTCTGTGACATGGACAAGGCCGTCCAGGAACACGAAGATATCGTCCGCGAGCACTTCATGACGAAGTGTGTCCCCCCGAGCGACAACAAGTTCGCCGCACTCCACGGTGCCGTGTGGTCCGGCGGGTCCTTTGTCTACATCCCCGAGGACACCACCGTCGAGATGCCGGTCCAGGCGTACTTCCGCATGAACAGCGAAGGCATGGGCCAGTTCGAGCACACGCTCATCATCGCCGAAGAGAACTCGGAGGTCCACTACATCGAGGGCTGTTCCGCCCCGAAGTACTCCGCGTTCAACCTCCACTCCGGCGGCGTCGAGGTGTTCGTCGGCGAGAACGCCCACGTCCAGTACTCGACCGTGCAGAACTGGTCGAAGAACACCTACAACCTCAACACCAAGCGCGCTATCGTCGAGGCCGACGGGACGATGGAGTGGGTCTCCGGGTCCATGGGCTCGAAGGCCACGATGCTCTACCCCGCGACCATCCTCAAGGGGCCGGGCGCGACGGACAACCACATCACCATCGCCTTCGCGGGCGAGGGCCAGGACATCGACACCGGCGCGAAGGTGTACCACAACGCGCCCAACACCAAATCCACCATCGAGTCCAAGTCCATCAGCAAGGACGGCGGCCGCACGAACTACCGTGGCCTCGTCCACATCTCGGACGGTGCCGAGAACTCCTCGACGTCCGTCGAGTGTGACGCGCTGATGTTCGACAACAAGTCAACCTCGGACACGATGCCGTACATGGAGATCCAGGAGAACAAGGTCGACGTCGCCCACGAGGCGACCGTCGGCAAGATCGGCGACGAGGACGTCTTCTACCTCCAGAGCCGCGGCCTGGACGACGACGACGCCAAGCAGATGATCGTCGCCGGCTTCATCGAGCCCATCACGGAGGAACTGCCAATCGAGTACGCCGTCGAACTGAACCGCCTCATCGAACTGGAGATGGAGGGGTCGCTCGGATAACAATGAGTACGCAGGTACACGCAAATCTCACAGAGAGCCAGGTCGAACAGATCTCCGAAGACTTGGGCGAGCCCGACTGGCTGCTCGAGACACGGAAGGAGGCCCTCGCGGCGCTCGAGGACCTCGACATGCCCGACGTCATCCGGACGCCGGGCCGCACGTGGACGAACCTCGACGCGCTCGACTACGAGACGCTGGTCGACCCGCTCGACTACGCCCAGGAGAAAGACCGCATCGACGCCGAGGGCGTCGACGTGCTCTCGTGGAGCGAGGCGCTTGCCGAGCACGGCGACCGCATCGAGGAGCACTTCGGCAGCGTCGTCGACCCGCAGCGGGATTACCTCACTGCGCTGTCGACCGCGCTGTTCTCCGCCGGCACCGTCGTCTACGTCCCCGAGGGCGTCGACGCCGAGGACGTGAAGATCCGCACGACGATGAACAGCAAGTCGCTGTTCAACTACACGCTGGTCATCGCCGAGGAGTCTTCCTCGGTTACCATCCTGGAACGCCAGACCACCGGTGACGAGGTCGAGGGCGCGCGCTACTACTCCGGCGTCGTCGAGGCCGTCGCGGGCGAGAACGCCTACGTCCAGTACGGCACGCTCCAGAACCTCTCGGAAGAGAGCTACAACTACCAGGTCAAGCGCGGCCACGCCGGCACCTACGCCACGGTCGACTGGATCGAGGGCAATATCGGCTCGCGCCTGACGAAGAGTAACGTCGAGACGCGCCTGCTCGGTGACTCCTCAGAGTCCCAGATCGTCGGCGCGTTCTTCGGCCACAACGACCAGCACTTCGACATCGCGTCCCGAGTGTGGCACGAGGCCGAACACACCGTCGCCGACCTCGTCACCCGCGGCGTGCTCGACGACCAGGCCCGCTCGGTGTACGAGGGTGTCCAGGACGTCGGCCGCGAGGCCTGGGATACCTCCTCCTATCAGCGTGAGAATACGCTGATGCTCTCCGAGGAGTCCGAGGCCGACGCGTCGCCGAAGCTCATCATCAACAACCACGACACCGAGGCCTCCCACTCCGCGACGGTCGGGCAGGTCGACGAGGAGGACATGTTCTACATGACCTCTCGCGGTGTCAACCCCGAGCGCGCGAAGAACATGCTCGTCGAGGGCTTCTTCGTACCCGTCTTAGAGGAGGTCGCGGTCGACGAACTCCGCGACGACCTCGACGACCTCATCGTCGAGCGGCTGACGGCGTAACGTCGCTCGGCGCGATTTCTCCGAGGTCTGTCTTCGATTGTGTCCCCAGCCGGGGCCAGTCGTCTCTCCGGCGTCCACTGCCAGCACTGGTGTGCTACGCGCCGCCACAATCCGTCACGATAGAGACAGGGAACGGCTTAAGTCGCCGCCTCCCCGATGAGCGAACATGACTGTCTCGCCCCGTAACTGCCAGCCGGAGTGGTCGCGATGAGTCTCCGAGCCCCCATCGCGTCGGACCACCAGCTGGCCCGTCTCCTGCAGATCGGCGTGGTCCTCGAAGAGGTCGTCGAGGCCCGCGCCGAGAAGCACGCCGAGGCGACTGCCGAGGCGGAGGTGGTCGAGATGCTCGAGGCCGCCGTCGCGGAGTCCGCCGAGCACCGCGAACGGCTGGAGACCGTCATCGACGAGCTCGACGCGGAGACGGTCCCGTTCGACGAGATACAGACGCTCGTCGAGGCCCAGTACGAGAGCGACCAGGACTTCGACGGCATCCTCTACGACCAGCTGTGCAACGAGGAGACCGCCTACAAGTTCTACGACGACCTCATCGGGGCCATCGAGGCCTCCGACGCCGACTTCGGCGTCGACCGGGACCACCTGCTGTCGGTCCTCGAGACCATCCGCGCCGAGGAGGCCGAGGGCGTCGAAGCGGTCACCGAACTCATGGAGGACTATCGATGAACACACAGGCCCAGTACCTCAAGGCGATCTATCTCGCGCAGCAACAGGCCGACGGCCCCGCTTCGACGGGTGCCGTCGCCGACTTCCTCGACGTGAGTCCAGCGAGCGCGAACGAGATGATCGGCAAACTGGAGTCACGCGGCCTCCTGGAACACGAGAAGTACAAGGGGGTCGACCTCACCGACGAGGGCATCCAGCAGGCCCGGGAGGCCCTCCAGAACTACTGCATCATCGAGCGGTTCCTCGTCGAAGTCCTGGAGGTCGAGGAGTTCCGTATGGAGGCAAAGCAACTCGAAGGCGTCATCGACGAGACGGTGGCCGAGCGCCTCGACACTATCATCGACCGAGAGCCTCAGTGTCCGGACTGTTTCGACGCCGAAGACGACGTCTGCGGGCTGCTCGACGTCGCGGCCGAGGTCACCAGCGACTGACGGGTCTCGAAGCGTTCAAGTGCGTTCCGGCGGTTGGGTTCGATACTGTCCCGCAGTGTGAACGCGGGACGAGCGAAGCGAAGTCCCGTGGTGTAGTGGCCAATCATATGGGCCTTTGGAGCCTATGACGGCGGTTCGAATCCGCCCGGGACTACTTTTGCTCCGAGCAATTCGCGAGTGGCAAACACCTCGGCGGTGGATTCGAACCCTGGAAGTCGCGCGCAGCGTAATGGACCCGTCTTTCTCCGGTTCGAATCGCTCTAGAAAAATCCGTAATAAATAAGTAGAAAACAAGTCAAGACCAGCGAATATCACTTTCGAAAACAGATATGTATCGATCGAATCGGCCATATTCACCGTTTGAAAATAGTGGACAGAGACATTCTACTGCCGGTATATGGTGATAATTGGTTCTCGGCGCTGCTACCCCGTTCCGCGGTCGTGTCGACCTCCGTTCCTGCGATAGATAATTCCAGTCAGTTTTATAACACTATAGTGCGACATGTGTCATACACCTGGCAACGAAACTATGATATCTGACAACAAAACGGCAACCGCCTCTGCGAACGGAATCCTCGTCGAACGGACCCTCTCCATAGAGGATGGGTGGGTCGTCGGCACCATTCAGGTCGAGTCAATCAGTCAGCGGCCGGACGTGGTCTACGTCACCGAGGAGTTGCCCGACGACCTGCCGGTCGAGAGCGTCGGCTTCAAGCGGGACGACCCGCCGAGCGACGGGGAGATAACGCCCCAGCGCGTGTCGGTGGCCCTGCCCGTCGAGGACGACGCCGTCAGCGTCGACTTCGGCATCGAACTGGCCGATACCGTCGACGACGTAGCGTTCGACGAGCCGGAAATCGAGCGGGTCGAGACAGCAGCGCCGTCGCCCTCGGTCGCCCAGACCGACGGCGGCGAAAACCCCGCCACAGAGGGCGACGACGACACGGCCACCGCCCCTCCGTCCGAGGTGGACGGAGCCGGGACCACTGCCAGCACCGACGGTCCGGACCAGGCCGACGGTCCGACGACTGGGGCCTCGGGCGCGGGACAGCAGGGGGTCTACGCCTCGTCGGGGTCCGTGAAAGACGTCATCCGGCAGACCGACGAGGAGGGGACCGGGAACGCCGGAGCGGCGGACGGCGCGGGCGAGGCCAGGCAGACCCACTCCCCGCCGCGCAGTGTCGAGACACGGCTCGACTACCTCTCGGCGCGCGTCGACGAGTTCGCGGCGTACACCACCGCGCTGGAGTCGTTCTTGGACGAGGAAGGCACGGCCCAGGAGTTCATCGACCGGGTCGACGGGGAGGTGGCGGACCTCGCGACCGCGCTCGAGGAGGTCTCCGAGGAGGTCGATACGATTCGGGAGACGAACCAGGACCTCGGTGAGGAGCTCCGGCACCGGACCGACGAACTCGAGGACCGCATCGACGACGCCCAACAATCCGTCGAGGACGACCTCGACGCCGTCCGGACACAGCTCGACGACGACGTGGCGCGACTCGACTCGAGTCTCGACGATCAGGGCGACGACCTCGATTCGCTTCGCGCCGATTACGAGGCGCTCGAGGCCCGCGTCAGCGATATCGAGGCGGAGATCGAGGGGAACGCCGAGACCATCGACGCCGTCGAGACGTCGGTCTCGGACGTCGCCGACGACGTCGACACGCTGCGAGCGGAGGTCGAGACGCTCCGCGCCGACGTCGAGGGACTCAGCGAGTTCCGGGCCTCACTGGCCGACGCCTTCGGCGGCGCCGGGGGTCCCGCGACGACCGTCGACGAGTAAGGGCGCCACACCCGCATGGTAACGGGTCCCATTCCCAGTCCGCGAGAAACCACGGGGTCTGTTATAGTGACTGATATCTTACCTTTAGATATGCTCCATGCGACACCGCTCCCATCGGTCATCGGCGACTCAGCACCGGCAACCCTCACCACGGACATCGTCGTCGGCATCCTCGTCGCGGTGGGCCTCTTCGCCCTCTACTACAAGCTGGTCCTGCTCCGGGCGAAGCGCGGTCGCTCACGTGACGCCAGCAACGACGGAGGGACGTCCAGACGCGATACGGGGAACTAGAGGTAGGCAGCGTCCCAGCGCAGGGGTTTGCGGACGTTCCCGCAGCTGTCACACTCGATGCGCCCCATCGAGTCCATGGAGTTGGCGAGGGTGTTGCAGTTGCTACAGAAGTAGCCGTAGCGGTCCTGCCCCTCCTCGTCGACGAAGACCACGTTGAACGGCGCGATAGACCCGCGTTCGGAGTTGTCGTGGTCGATGTAGACGGTCCGGCCGTCGTCCGCCTCGATGGGCTCCCGGCCCCACTGTTCGGCCTCCGCGTAGATGTTCTCGACGTAGGTCCGGCCGTCGATCTCGACCTCGTCGGTCCCGACCTGGTCGAACCCGCGGTCGGTGTAGAAGGCGTTCCCCTCGACGTTGTCCGCGAGGACGCGCCCGTCGAGGTGCGCGGCACCGAGGTCCGTGAGGTGGTCGCGAGTCTCCTCGAACAGCTCCGAGGCGATACCCTCCCCGCGGTGGGCGGGGTCGACGTGCAGCCACAGCAGCGTTCCCGTGTCGTCCCCCGGGACGACGCTCTCGGAGAAGGCGACGACCTGGCCGTCCCGATCGGCGACCAGTACCGTGTGGTCTTCGTCGGCCATGATTTCGTCCAGGCGGTCCTCGTCGTACCACTCCTCGATGGCGCTGGTGATGGCCTGTGGTCCCAGCGAGTACGAGGCCTGCAGCGACCGCCGCGCGACGTCTCTGATGGCAGGCCTGTCTGCCGGCTCGGCCGTTCGGATGTTCATATTCCCCTCCTGTACGCCAACCGTCATAAACGTACAGTCCTGTCACCCCGTCGAACCTTGGTGCCTTATATCTGTTAATACACTCGGTGACACTCGATACTCTTCCAGGAATTGCAGAAAAAAGTTTATATTGGTGGTCGCTTGAGTGGTAATCGAGATTGGAGGTGGACAATTAAGAAAAATAAGGGCCAGTTTCCGACCGCCTGTGTACGACGTCTCGAGCCGACGTCAGTCTGAGCATGTGTGGTTCCCACGTCTGTGATCAAGTATGTACCATACCGGTTCACTCGCTCAACCAGCGTTCGTGGGGCCTTCCCCAGTGCCGTTTTTCACCGCCGCCGAGACCACCGTTCGTCGCCGCGGGTACGGGTCGACGAGGAGTCTCCCCGTCTGTCACCGACTCGCATTGTCGTAACGCTAAAGAGTCGAACGTACCTTTCTACCTGTAAGATGATTACTGGACCCGCTCTACGGAGGTGGTGTTGTGGGTATCGAGATTAAAGAGTCGCCCATCTCCGACGAGGAGTTCGAGGCGATGCAGGAGTTCGTCCACGACTACCTCGCCGCGAGCGTCGAGAACGAGGGCGAGGGTGGACGGATGCGCTGGTACCCGTGGCACTCGGCCGAATATCGGTTCAACCACATCCTCAACGTGGTAGACATCGCGACGAAGATCGCGCGCCGCGAGGGCGCCAACGAGGACGTCACGCGAGTCGCGGCCCTCTTCCACGACATCGCGAAACTGGAGGCCGAACAGGACCTCCACGCGGAGGCCGGGGCGCGCATCGCGCGCGAGTACCTCGTCGCCCACGGAGACTACCCCGACTCGTTCGTCGACCAGGTGTGTGCCGCCGTCGAGGACCACTCCTACCAGGGTGACCTCGACGACCTCTCGCTGGAGACGCGCTGTCTCATCGAGGCCGACATCCTCGACAAGGTCGGTGCCAACGGCACCGCGCTCATGCTGTTGCGGATGGGCTACGAGGCCCGCACGCACATGGACACCGCCGAGATGGTCGAGCGCGTCATCGAACGCGGGGAGGACGCCCGCGAGCGCGTCGTCAGCGACACGGCCGACTCGCTCATCCACCAGCGGCTGAAGCGCACCCGCTGGTTCCAGGAGTGGCTCGAGATCGAGGTCGCGGAGATGGCCGCCGAGGAGGACCCGCTGGACGACGTCGCGACCGGCATGGGCGAGTCATAGGCCCAGCGCCCGGGCCAGAAAGAGGACGCCGGTGCCGGCCAGCACGGCCGCGCTCGCCCACGCCACGACCGGCGCGAGTCGTTCGACGCGTCTCCGTGCGGCAACGATAGTCGCCGGGAACCCCGTTATCCAGAGGACGATTCCCCCGAACAGCCCAGCGACCAGCAGCGGGTGCCCGGTCTGGACCACCAGTGCGTTCGCGAGGTCCGCGCCGACCACCGGCAGATAGGCAAGGACGTCCACCTGCCCAGGTTCGAGCAGGCCGACCCCGACGGTGAGCCAGAAGACGACCTGATAGGGGTTCGTCAGCGCCAGCACGAACGCCTTCCGGAACCCGCGACTCTCGCCGTCGGCCGGTTCGACCGACGAGAGCGCGTTCGCGTCCCGGACCGCGCCGTAGGCGAACCAAAGCATCAGGAGGCCGCCGACGGCGACCATCGCGCGCTGCAGTCCCGGCGTCGACCGGACCACCGTCGCCACGCCCGCCAGCGCCAGCACGAAGAAACAGGCGTCGGCCACCATCGCGCCGAGGCCGGCGGCGAACCCCGAGCGCCACCCACGGAGCGCGCTCTCCTCGGCGATGACGGCGTTCATCGGCCCCGGGGGCGCCGCGAGTGCGAGCCCGAAGACGACACCACCGACAGCCGTCGGGAGGAGGGCGAGCGGGCCGGACTGCGAGAGCCAGTGAAGCATCTATCGGAGTGGAGAACGGGGAGAAGAAAACGTCGGCGTTACAGCTTGCCGGCCTTCTGCAGCTTCATCAGGTCCTCGGTGTCGAGGGTCTCGCCTTCCTTGAACTTCTGGTAGATCTCCTCGGCCTCCTCGCGAGCGGCCTCCTGCTTTTCCTCGCGCTGGGAGCGCTCTTCCTGCTCCTCTTTCTTGTCGAGTTCGCGCAGGCGCTTCTGGACGCGGACGAAGTCTTCGTGGTGCTGGTCGGCCGCTTCCTGGGCCTCGACGAACTCCTCGTGTTTCTCGTCGGCGTCGTCGCGGATCTCGTCGGCCTCGCGGTAGGCCTCGATCATCTGGTTGTGGTGCTTCTGTGCCTCGTCTGCGAGCTCCGTGACCTTCTTGTGGTGCTTGGACGCCTCGGAACGGACCTCCTCGGCCTCGGCCTTGAGCTCCTCTAAGTCACCGCTCTGGTCGAGCTTCTCCGTCTTCTCGGCGAGTTTCTCGCGCTTGTCCTCGATCTTCTCGATGAGCTCTTTTTCGTCCTCGGAGGAGAGCACCTCGGTCTGCTGTTTGAACTCGAGGTCCTCGATCTCCTCTTTGAGTTCCTCGACGGACGTGCCCTCGTCGAGTTCGAGGTCGTTCTTGAGCTTGTCGACCTTGTCGAACAGCTCGTTGGCCTTGGCGTTGAGCTCGTTTCGCTTGTCCTTGTGCTCCTGGACCTGCTCGTTGAGCTCGTCGCGCTTCTCGCGGTGTTCCTGGGCCTCGTCGACCTTCTCGCGCGTCTTCGCGTTCAGGTCGTCGCGGCCGGACGCCCGCTCGGACGCCATCTGGTTCAGCTCGTTGCGCCGGTCGCGGAGCTGGCCGGCGAGCTTGATGAGCTCGCCTTTGGATTTGTTCTCAAGGTCCTCTTCTGTTACTGCAACGTTCTTTGATTCGTCTATCGAGTCTGCCATTGTTGAAACCTCTATGCCATCACCGCTTCTGCACAGACAGCGAATCCGCTAATGAGGGGCTGACGCCAATAATAAGGATTCCCTCTCATGTTGGGCGGAAGGCGATACTGCCTGAACGCGGAAGCGTTCTGGTAACTAATACTATCGGGGGATTGTGTTTAAATATTGCGGTACACAGGATACCGCGACAACGGCTCTCATGCCGCTGTGCGACCGCGTGAAGGGTTACCACAGAACTGTGGTCGCCTATATACCACTCGGTATCTGATACTCCGCTTTCACCACGCCGTCCCCGACAGCGACGGCCACCGTCACCTCGTCGCCCGCCGACAGGTCGAGCGACCCGACGGTCACGCGCCCGCCCGGCCCGACGGTGTGTTCGGCCTGTTCGCGCCTCCCCTCGTGGTCCCACTCGACGGTGACCGTCTCGGTCGCCGCCCCGTCGTGGACGAGGACCACGTCGCTCGGGCCGGGCGTCGGGGCCGTGAGGACGACCCGCGTCGGCTCGTAGGCGTCGGCGAGTGCGTCGTACGCCGGTTTCGCCGTCCCGTCGGCGGCCAGGACGCCCATTCCGGCGTCGGCCACGTCACGCAGCGCTTCGAGGACGACGACATCCGACCCCCGGCGACGAAGCCCGTCGGCGACGGCCCGGACGACGTGGGCCTGGTACGCCTGCGAGGCGTCGAGGCCGTCGTCGACGTGCCGGTCGTGTGCGGCGCGGTCGAACCCCGTCTCGTCGGCCGGGTCCGCAACACCGAGCGACCCGGCCCCGAACCCGCCGACGACGTCGCCGACGCCGTAGCGGTCACAGAGCCGCGAGAGGTCCCCGGCCTGCCCGTACGTCCAGCCGGGGAACAGGGTTACGGCGTCCGGGTCGATACCAGGTGGGCCGACGACCGGATACGTGGGCACGCTCTCCACGGCCGCTGCAACCCGGGTCGCCGCCGTCGCGTCGTAGGCCGCCCGCCAGGCGCGCCAGCGAAAGCGCAGTCGGTCGAGGAAGCCCGAGCCCAGCCCCGCTGCGTACGGGTCGACGGGCGAGTCGTGGACGGCGACGGCGGCGAGACACGGGTGGTGGTCGTAGGTGTCGACGAGCGACGTCGCGAGGTCTGCCCCGCGCTCGGCGTCGAACGAGCCCGGACCGGTCAGCGGGAGGTCCTGCCAGAGGAGGACACCGTGGCGGTCACAGGCCGCCGCGACCGCCGGCGGCGTTCCCTGCGCCCGGACGCGGACCAGGTTCGCGTTCGCCGCCGCGGCGCGCTCGACGTCCTCGGGCGTCGGGTCCAGTAGCGTCACCCCGCGGGCTGGGACCGGGTCGCCGTTGACCCGGAGGCCTCCGTCGGCCGCTTCGACGGTCCGCAGGCCCGTGGTCACCGACTGTGCGTCGTCGCCTATCTTGGCCCGGACCACGTAGCGGGCCTGCTCGCCCCGGTCGTGTGGCCACCACAGCGCCGGGTCGCGGAGGTCGATGGCGTGCGAGACGGTCGTCCGGCCGCCCTCGGCGGTGACGCGCGACCGGGACATCGTTCCGCCGCCGCGACTCGCGCCCTCCGGCCGCAGGGATATCGTCATGCGGTCGTCGACGGCGTCGGTCGTCACCACGTCGGCGGCGACGTCGACCGTCGCGCCGTCGTCGGTCAGATGTGGCTCGACGCGCAGGTCCGCGACGTACGGGTCCGGTCGAGTCTCGACGGCGGCGCGCCACCAGATACCGGGGACACAGCGCGCCGCCGGGAGCGCGCCGGTGGCGTGCAACCCGCCAAAGCGGTCCTCGGGGGCGCGACACTCGACGACGATTCGGTACCGCTCGGCGTCGGGGAGTCTGATCTGAAGTGGTGCGAAGTAGGTGTCGTGGGTCGCGATTTGGTCCCCGTTACACCAGACGCGTGCGTGTGCGTAGGTGCCCTGGAGGACGAGCCGGACGTGCTCCTCGTCGGGGCCTCGTGGGTCGTCGAACGTCGTCTCGTAGGCGACCGCGTCGGCCCCCTCGAACTGCGTCGGCCGACCTGGGACCGTCACCGGTTCCCACTCGTCGGGCGTGGGTCGGCCTCCGTCGGGGGTGACCGCCGCGGCGCGCCACGAAAGCGACATACTCGGTGGGGCGTCCGCTGGCGACATATCAGTTACTCCGCTGTCGCTTTCCACTTTCACTTTCACTCCGGGGATGGCTCGGGTTCACATTCCATGGGCCGCTTGGGTCGAGTATGTTCGAGGAGCTACTCGACGACGCGGCGCTGACCTGTGACGGCCACGACTGCGACCGGTCGCTCGCGGAGCCGGCGCTGGTGTTCGAGACGGACGCCGGCCGCCGCGCGGCCTACGAGTGTGCGTGCGGTGCGGTGACGGTGACCGTCTGTCGCCCCGAGTCGTCTCGCTGAAGTACCCCGACCGTCGAGGGGGCGTATGAACCTCGAGGCGACCGTCCACGCGACGGGGCACGAACACGTCAGCGCCGAACACGCGAGCACGCTGGAACTGACGAGCGACGACTTCCTGACGCCGGCCGGGGACTGCATCCTCGGTATCGATGCCTATCCGGTCCCCTGTGAGTTCGACGAGGAATTCGTCGCGGCCTGCCGGGACGCCGACGCGACCATCTCAGCGACCATCCGAGCGGCCGGCCACACCGCCACGGTCACGGGGTCAGGCCACCCGGACCTGACCTTCGAGAGCGACCGGAGCCACGTCCTGCGGACGAGTGACTACGTCGACGACCGGACGGTGATGGTCGAGGCCGACGCCGCCGCCGGCGACGTCGACCGCGACCTGGTCGCCGCACTGGCCGATGGGGCCGACGTGACCATGACTCTGCGAGTCACTGTCGACTGAGCCGGCGTCGGCACGATAGACGGCTCTTTGGGGCTCGCGACCCACCGTCGAGCCATGGACGACCCCGAACCCGACCGGAACATCAGCGGCGGCGAGGCGGGCGGTGGCGAGCCGACGGCGTTCGACCCGGGGACCGGCGAGACGCGCGCCGAAGCCGTCGTCGACCGCCTGGGCGACCTGTACTGGCAGAAGACCTACGGCGGCCAGGCGGCCTTCGAGTGCCTGGTCCGGACGATTCTCAGCCAGAACACCTCGGACAAAGCCAGTCAGCCGGCGCACGAGGCCCTGATGGACGCCTACGGCGGGGCGGACCTGGCCGCCTCGCTCGCCGACGCAGACCAGGGGACGCTGGCCGAGACCATCTCG
Source organism: Haloarcula ordinaria (assembly GCF_029338275.1). Classification (NCBI taxonomy): domain Archaea; kingdom Methanobacteriati; phylum Methanobacteriota; class Halobacteria; order Halobacteriales; family Haloarculaceae; genus Haloarcula; species Haloarcula ordinaria. Next base: position 1,427,159 of record NZ_CP119789.1, read on the forward strand.
TCGGCCGGCCTGTACAACCAGAAGTCCGAACGCATCGTCGCCCTGGCCCAACTGGTGTGTGACGAGTACGGCGGCGCGGACGGCTTCGACGCGTTCGTCACGACCGGCGACCCCGGGGAGGTCCGGGACCGACTGCTGGCGATGAACGGTGTCGGGCCGAAGACGGCCGACTGTGTCCTCCTCTTCTCGGGCGGCCGCGACGGCGTCTTTCCCGTCGATACGCACGTCCACCGCATCGCGCGCCGGATGGGGCTGGCACCCGCTGACGCCGACCACGAGACGGTTCGCGAGCACCTGGAACGAGCAGTGCCGGGAGAGAAGTGCGGTTTCGGCCACACGGCGATGATTCAGTTCGGACGCGAGTACTGTACCGCGAGACAGCCGGCGTGTCTGGACGACCCTGACGCGTGTCCGCTGGCGGGGCTCTGTGACCAGGTGGGGGTCTACCCGGCCTCGGGCGAGGTGGTCGACCCGAGCGAGGGAGACTAAAATCCGTTCTCAGTCGCTCTCGGTGATGGAGATGGTGCCGTGGTCGATGCGGACGTCGAACCCCTCGTACTGGAAGGAGACGGAGGCGTTCGCCAGGTCGGCCCGGTGGTCGCTAAAGAGCATGTCCAGCGCGTCGGGGTCGATGATGTCGTAGACCACCGACAGGTCGCGCGGGTCAACGCCCTTCCGGTCGGCGACCAGCGCCGTGACCGCCATGCTCGGCACGCTGTCTGCGGGGTCGAACGCCGCGGCCGTCGTGCCGGTGGCCTCGTCCGTCGTGAGGCTCGTGAACGGGAACATCCCGTCGCTGACTAACGCTCCCGGACCTGTCTCTCGTTCAGATAACTCGTCCATGCACGTACGGAATATGTCTACGAGAATGCCAGATGCGGTTGACTATGTAACTCGTTTAAATACGGAACCCGGGCGAGTCATCCGGTTTCGGACAACATCTCGCGGATGAGAGCCCGGTGGCCACGCCGCAGTCGGTTCGCGACGGCCTGTCGCGAGATGCCGAGTTCGGCCGCGACGTCCTCCAGCGTTGCGGTCCGCGGCTCGTCGAAGAACCCCAGCTCGTAGGCCAGCAGCAGGGCCTCTCGCTGGGCCGCGGTCAGTTCGGCTGGTTCGTAGTCGCCGCTGGCGGACAGCTCGTGCAGTTCCGTCAGCGTGAGGTCGATACCCAGGTCCCGACACGCCCTGTCGAACTTGGCGATGGCGCCCGGTTCGATGCCGCGGACCTGGACCGTCCAGCCCTGAATCGTCCCGTTCGCCGAGAGCAAGGAGACGCCCGTCTCGATGATGGCCCCCAGGACGCCCTCGTAGGTCGTGACGTACTCACACCGGAGCAGCGAGCGGTCGCCGACCTGGTCGATGACGTCGACGTCCGCCAGGGCGGCCGCCGCCGTGAGGCTCTCGCGGGCCTGCTCGCCCTCCGGTCCGCTGACCCAGATGTACGGCAAGATAGCGTCCCCCGTTGGAATCAGCCGCTCTATCTCGATGGTCGCGTCCTGGAACGACTCGAAGACGGCGTCGAATGGGAACGCCCCGTAGTCGATGGTGAACTCCGCGAGCGTCGCCATTGTCCGTAGTCCCTCGGCTATTGGTAAAAGGTCACTGACTGTATACCCGGTACGGTCGGCTTACTGCCGGTGGCCCCATCGCTCGCCGTCGTCGGCGTACCGGGCACTGACGATGCGGTTGAACTGGTCGTCCGACAGCGAGAGGTCGACGGCCCCGACGTTCTCGTCCAGCTGGTCGACGGTCCGGGCGCCGACGATGGGCACGCAGGTGAGGTCCGGTTGCTCGATGAGCCAGCGCAGCGCCACCTGTGCCGGCGTCGCGTCGAGGTCCTCGGCGATGGCCTCGATCTCCGCCAGTACGTGCCACCCGCGCTCCGAGAGGTAGTAGTCCTGGAAGGAGTCGTAGATGTCGCCACGGGCCCCCTCCGGCCCCTCGAAGGCCTTGGGGTCGTCGGGGTCTGCGCGCTCGTACTTCCCGGTGAGGAACCCGCCGGCAAGCGGCGAGTAGGGACAGACCGCGATGTCCTGGTCGGCACAGACGTCGAGGTAGTCCTTGACGTCGTCGCGATAGCCCGCGTGGAACAGGGGCTGTGTCACGTCGAAGCGCTCGAGGCCCTCGACGTCGCTCGTCCAGAGCGCCTTCGTGAGTTGCCAGGCGGCCATCGTCGACGCGCCCAGATAGTGGACTTTCCCCTCCCGGACCAGGTCGTTCAGCGTCCGCATCGTCTCGACGATGTCGCTCTCGTCGTCCCAGCGGTGGATGTAGTAGAGGTCGAGGTAGTCGGTACCGAGGCGTTCCAGCGTCCCCTCGATCTGGGCGCGGATGTGCTTGCGCCCGAGGCCGTGGTCGTTCGGGCCGGGTTCGCCCCGGCCGTCGAAGGGGAAGTACACCTTCGAGGCGAGGACGAAGTCCTCGCGGTCGTACTCTTCGAGCCACTCGCCGATGTACGCCTCGCTGGTGCCGTTGGGCGTCCCGTAGACGTTGGCCGTGTCGATGAAGTTGATGCCCCGCTCCCAGGCGGCGTCCAGCAGTTCGTGGGCCTCTTGCCGGTCCGTCTCGACGATGTCGCCGGCTTCGCGGCCGAACCGCCACGTGCCGAAACAGAGTTGCGAGACGCGCGTCCCCGTGTTGCCGAGTCGTGTGTACTCCATACCGGCGCGCACGGGCGGCCGCGTGAAAACCTCTATGGCACGACCCCGCTGGCGATGGTCAGTAGTCCCGCGTCCGGTCGACCTGGACCGACGAGCCGACGTCCAGTTCCTGCACCCGGTCGTTCTCGTCCAGCGGGAGTCCGTTGGCTTTCGGAATCTCCAGGTAGTACGTCAGCGACCGCGCCCCCTCCCGTCGCGGTTCGAGGCGCCAGACGTGGTCGGCCACGGACAGCGTGAGCTCGCGGTTCGGCGACTCGGCTTCACGACCGGACTCCAGACAGTGGAGCATCCCGACGCCACCCGTCTCCGCCAGTCGGCGCGAGAGCGCGTTGAGCAGGTCGAGGTACGCCGCCATCGACGCCGTCCGTTCGAGCGGGTCGACTACGTCGACGACGACGTCGTCACCGTCCTCGAGCTGTTCGAGCCCGGCGTCGATGGTCGCGAGCGCGTCGTCCAGGTCGACGTGCTCGACCCGCCTGAGCTTCGGGTCGAGGTCCTGCTGGGCGAGCTGGCGCTGGACGCTGTCGACGGTCCGAAGCGTCGTGAAGTAGTGTGTCGGTCGCAGTCCCGTGTGGGCACAGAGGACGGGCAGGGACTGGGCCTCCGGCGGTGCGAGGAGCGCGACGATGCTCCCGGGCTGGAGGCCGCCACCCAGTGTCCGGTCGATGGTGTCGATACCGGTCGAGAGGCGCATGGTCTCTCCACTACCGACGACAGCAAAAGTCTGCCGTCGACTACCGGAAGCGGAACGTCTCTAGGTTCTCCGGCGCGAAGGTCCGCAGGTTGTACTCGTGGTACAGTCCCGACGAGAGGTCCTGAATCGCGGACTCGTCGCCGTGGACGCAGAGCACCTTCTCCGGCTGCGGGCTCATCGTGTTGACGAAGTTCTCGAGGCCCTGCCGGTCGGCGTGGCCCGAGAACCCGTCGATGGTCTCGACGCGCAGCTGGACGTCGATGCGCTCGCGGCTCCCGTCGCGCGTCGGGACCTCCGACTGCCCGTTCTGGACGCGGCGCCCGGCCGTCCCCTTCGCCTGGTAGTCGAGGAAGGTCAACGCCGAGTCCGGGTCCGGGCCGACGTGTTCGAGCCACGACAGCACCGGGCCGCGGTCGAGCATCCCCGACGGGGCGATGACGACAGCTGCCTCGCCGTCCGCTATCGATTTCCGTTCGTCGTCGTCGCCGTCGAACGGCTGGAACTGGTCGGCCAGGAAGGGGTTCGACTCCACGTCGAAGATACGGTCCTCCAGGTTGTCGCGAAGGAAGTCGGGATAGGTCGTGTGGACGGCCGTCGCCTCCCACACCATCCCGTCGAGGTAGATGGGGAGCTCGGGGATGTCGCCCTCCCGCATCGCCTCCGCCAGGACCAGCATGACCTCCTGTGCCCGGCCCACGGGGTTCGTCGGCACGAGGACGGTCCCGCCGCGCTCGGCGGTGTCGCGCACGACCTGTTTGAATTTCCGCTCCGAGTCGCCCTGGTCGGTCTGGTAGTCGTTGCGGCCGCCGTACGTCGACTCCAGGACGAGCGTCTCGACGCGCGGGAACTGGTTGACCGCCCCGTCGAGCAGTCGGGTGTCGCTGTAGTGGATGTCGCCGGAGAACGCGACGTTGTACAGCCCCTCGCCGACGTGGAAGTGGACGACGGAGCTGCCCAGGACGTGGCCCGCGTTGTGCAGCGTCAGCTTGACGTCCGGCGCGATGTCGGTCACGTCGCCGTAGTCCAGCGTGATGGTGTGCTTGATGGCCTCGCGGACCATCTCCGACCCGTACGGCGGCGTCCGCCCGTCCGCGTTCGCGCTGTCGATGTACTCCAGCGTCAACAGCCCCAGCAGGTCACGGGTCGGTTCGGTACAGTAGATGGGGCCGTCGTACCCCCGTTCGTACAGCAGAGGCACCAGCGCGGAGTGGTCTAAGTGAGCGTGGGTCAGGACGACGGCGTCGATGGTCGACGCGCCGGACCCGAGCGCTTCGGGCACGTCGAGGTACGGCGTCTCGCCGCTCGCGCCCGGTTTCTCGCCGCAATCGACCAGGATTCGCGTGTTGGGCGTCGAGATGACGAAGGCGGCGCGGCCGACCTCGCGACAGCAGCCAAGCGAGGTGATGCGGACCCACTCGTCGTCGGACATCGGCTCGCGGTGGATCTGGCGGCCGACGCGCTCCAGGATGGTCCGGCGTTCCTCGCGTTCCTGCCCGAGGAAGCTCCGGACGTTGTCGACCGTCGCCGACTCGATGGGGGCGCTCCGGACGACGTCCGGCGTCCACCCGACCTCGGCGGTAATCTCCCGGCGCGTCTCGCCGCCGCGGCCGATGACGACGCCCGGGTTCCGGGCCTCGATGCGGACCTCGCCGGTCTCCCTGTCGAAGTCGATGTCGGTCACGCCGGCGTCGTCCGAGACGATGTCCCGGATGGCCGCCTCGGCGGTCTCCGGCGGTGTCAGGACGCCGGGGTCCGGGCGGACCGTGATGCGCTTCCGGAGCTTCGACGCGAGCTGGCGGACGAGCTCGGCGTCCGCGGCGAACTCCTTGGGGTCCTGTGTGTAGATGACGAGTTCGGGCCCCTCGTAGGTCACGTCCGACACGGAGATTCGCCGTGGGACGACGTCGTCTATCGTTGCCTTCACCTCTTCGAGCTGCTGGTCTACCGTACTCATGAGTCAGAACGGGTCGCTGTCGTCGACAGGCGGGCCCCACCGTCGCCGTCGCTGGGCCCGAAACCTGCGGGATGAACGCTGTCTACGGATGTCATACAGTTGTATATCGAGTTGTCTCCGGACAGGGAAACACGTCCGGAAAACCGGCCTCTAATCCAGGTATTCCCTTCACAATATAAAAGACTTCGCACTACGGAGTTCCCGTCATGCGCGTCACACCCGCCGTCGTCCGCGAGGAGTACGAGTGGATTCGCGAGCGGCGCTCGGTCGTCGTTCCGCTGGTCAACGACACCCGCGACCACCTGGGCGAGCAGTTCGACGTGGACGTCGCTCACATCTCAGACACCCAGTACGACGAGACCGTCGCGGCGGTGTTCGCGGACGGCGACCGGGCGGTCAACGTCGCCACGCTCTCGCGATTGCTCCGCGACCTGGATGTCGAGGGCGACTATCCGGGGTTCGTCGTCGACGAGCTGCTTGGCCGGGAACTCGCCGGGATGGTCGCCGGCGACCAACCGCTACGGCTGCTGGCGGAGGCCACCTTCCACGTCGCAGACGTCCGAACGCACGGCGATGCCGACGACGCGGCCGGCGCCGACGACCTCGACGCGGCGCTGGCGGCGGGCGCCCAGACCAGACTCCCAGGCTGGCCGTGGCAGGAGCAGGAGAGTCCCTTCCGTCTAGAAGGAGAGTGAGGGCGTCCCGAGGAACGCCGTCTCGTAGCCCTCGTGTCTGGAGACCTGCGGCGGGGCGATGACGTCGACGGTGACCGACGGCTCGGCCGCCGTCGAGGCCACCACGGCACCGTAGTGATAGCCGATGTCGGGGTGAATCGCCGCGGTCAGCGCGTCATCGAAGACCGTCTCGCCGTCCGCCTCGACGGCGCCGCCGAGCGACATCATCGGGAGCGGCACGCGATTGTAGGGCGTGCGGACCGATACGGCGAGGTAGGACTCGCCGTCGCCGAGGAATGGGGCGTCCCGCAGCCAACTCGCGGCGTAAGTCTCGTCGGCGCCCGCGCTGGTTCCGAGCAGCGTTCCGGGCAGCGCCGACGCCTCCGGGGCCCGCGAGGTCGGTATCATGTCCATCTGCATCAGGTCGAGCGCGGCCCGCTCACCCTGGGTCTCGGGGAACTCTTCGTAGGCGAGGCTCTGCAGCGCCGACTCCGCGAAGTCGAACTCGACGGTCGCCTCGCCGGCGTCCCCGAAGCGGCCCTCGAACGCCCCCAGGCGACGTTCGTTCATGCCCTCGACACGGACCGAGATCTGGTAGACGCCCTCGCCGTCCAGCGCGTAGTTGTCGCCGTAGTGAAAGCCCATGTTCTGCGAGACCATCGGCCACGGCTGCTTGTCGGCGACCGTCTCGCCGTCCCGTTCGACCGCGATGGAGACGCCGGCTGAGACGGGCAGCACCATCCCGCTCTCGGGGTCCCAGACGCTCGCCATCAGGTGGAGGCTGTCCGCCTCGCGGATGTCGACCTGCTCGGCGGTGGTGCCGGTCACCGTCCAGAAGCGGTGTGGGTACGAGTAGGTCAGGCCGACCATGTAGTCGCCGGCCTGGGCCATTCCGGCCATCCCCATCCCTTCTCTGTGCGTGGGGCGGTAGGTGGCGTCGGGGCGGTCTTCGACGAGCGGCGGGGCCCGTGTCGACTGCGTGCTCAGTGCCCCACAGCCCGCCAGCAGCGACGCGCCGGTGACGCCGGCACCGGCGAGGAACTGTCGTCGGTTCATGCGCGTCCCTAACAGTCTCCCGTGAAAGACGGTTCTGGTACAGCGGGCGAAAACGGCCGACTGTAGCGGGTTCCGGCGTCGGTCACTGCGTCGGGTCAGCCGGTGGCAGCGCCCGCAGCGACCGGGGCGGCAGCAGGTAGTTCCCGCGGCGCTCGACGCGCATGTACTGGAGGATGCCGTTGTTGACGCGCTGGCCGACCGCGGAGTTCTCCGAGACGTCGGTGCCGTTCATCGCCCGGCGCGTCTCGACGAAGTCGGCGATGGACTGCTGGAGCGAGAGGAAGTGTACGCCCGCCTCGCCGCCGTCGGTCGAGTCGAAGTCCCGACGGAGGATGCGAGGGCTGTTCTCCTCTCTTGCGCCGGAGAGCTTCTGTGCGTGACCGACGACGCCCTCGCGGCGGCTGCTCTCGACGACGTCCTCGGGGCACTCGTCGATACCGCTGTCGGTGCCGAGGTTCTCGCCGACGCCCTCGACCTTCCCCTCGGCGGCGTGGGCCGGACAGAACATCTTCGAGACGCGCTGGTCGCGTGAGTCCTGTTCGTACCACTGCTGGAGCTGCAACCGGATGAACGAGAGGTGTGCGGTCGACCCGCCCGCGAAGGGACCCGCTTCGATGGTCACGCGGTCCTCCGAGGCCTGGTTCCGCTTGAACCCGGATTTGAAGCCCATGAACAGCGGAGCGTCCTCCGGCACCGGTTCGGAGTCCGGGATGCCGTCGACGTCCTGGTTCTCGGCCGGGAGTCCCGCACCGATGAAGCCCGTCCGGCGCGCCGCCGTCTCGAAGACGCCGTCGAACGACCCGTCCATCTCGTGGTCGTTCGCGGTGTCGGTGGTCCCCTTCAGCGCCTCCTCGGCCTCGAGGACGACGCGTTCGTCGTCGCTCGCGAGGTGGAGCAGCGCGTCGGGTGTGTCCGGCTCGGGGTCCTCGAACGGAGCCAGCGCTTCGGGGGTGGGAAGGTCGACGCCGGCCGGGCCACTGTCGAAGCGGTCGAAGTACGCCGGGCCGTACGCCAGGGTGAACAGCAGCCCCTCGTTGCTCCACTCGTAGGCGCGTTCGAGCGAGCGCAGGGCCGCTTCGACCTGCGTCCGGTGGGCCTCGGTCGGCGCTCCGTCGCCCGTGTAGTCGAGCAGGAGCAACACGTGGTGGTTCGGCATCTGGGGGTTGCCGGCGTCGTCGGTCGCAAGCGCGTCGTCCCAGGCGTGCTGTCGGTCGGGGAGGTTCGCCGGGTCGTCGATGCCCGCTGGCACCGTCCCGCCGCTGCTCCGGTCGAGACAGGCGGCGAGCGCCGACACACCGCCGATGGCGACGGCGCTCTTCGCGAACTCGCGTCGAGAGATCCCGCGTCCAGTCATCGCCGTCGCTAGGGACTGGCCCTCCATGGTGGTTGTGGTACACCCCTCGAAATCCGTGCGTCAGGGGCCCTCGAGGAAGTGGTCGAGCAGGCGCTCGAAGCGGTCGGTGAGCCGCTCGGGGAGCGACGGCTCGACGGTCCGGAGCAACGCCGCCGTCGCCGCCGGCCGACGCAGCGAGAGTCGGACCCGGTTGCCGTCCCGTCGCTTCGCGACGACGCCGGCCGCCACGAGCCCGTCGAGGTGATGTTCGAGCGTGCTCCGGGCGATGCCCAGCTCGTCGGCCACCGCGGCCGGCGACGCCGTCTCCGCCGCGAGCAGGTGGACGACGACGTCCCGTGCCGTCTCGCGTCTGAGATACGCTAGCGCCCGCCGCTCCCACGGGCCGTATCCCGCCGGATAGTAGTGGGTGCGGCCGTTGCACCGCTGTTCGGTGACCGAGTCGAGCCGCTTCAGGTGGTACTGGACCTGCCCGGTCGCGAGGTCGAGCGCCCGAGTCAGCTCCCGGAAGTGGACGCCGGGGTTCGCCTCGATGTACCGGTCGATGCGGGCGCGAGTGCGGGTCACGCGTCCCCCTCCAGGCGCCGCTCGACGCTGCGAGCGTAGTAGACGGCGCCGAGCACGAGGACGACGACGACGGCGTCGATGGCGTGTTCGAGCAGGTGATGCGTCTCGGGCGAGACGACGGCGGCCGCCGACAGAACCCCGACCAACGGTCGCGCCACGAGCGCAGCGAGCGCGAGGACGACGAGCAGATACGCCCGCGACTGCCGCCGCCGGTAGGCAGCCACGCCCAGGGCGCACAGCGTCACCGTCGCCACGGCCGACAGGGCGAGCACGACGGCGAAGTCCGCGTGCAGGCCGCCGACGTGGACGCCGAGGTGAAGCGGCCAATCCATACCGACGTTCGGGGCTCGACACACCTCACTCGTTCGGTTCTGGCTGGCCTTTTTGAGGATGCCCTTCGTCCCCCAGCTATGGACCGCATCGGGTTCGTCTGTGAGCCGACTCACCCCGTGTTCTGGCCCGTCGCCGAACGGCTCGCAGCGCGCGGCTTCGAGGTCCGGTTCCTCGACCCCACGGACCCGATTCCACGCGACGCCATCGACGCCTGTGCAGCCCTGGCCGGGGCCCGTCTCGGGCGGACGGCGTTCGACGCGCTGCGGTACGCAGACCGGGTCGGCGTCGAGACGCTGAACGGCTTCGTCCCGACGACGGCCCTCGCCTGTCGGCTGGTCGCGCTCGGCGCCCTCGAACGCGTCGGCTGTCCGGTGCCGGAGGTCCGGACCGACGCGCCGTCCCGGCCCGCAGCGTACATCAAGCGGGCGCGATACCGGTGGGACACTGCCGAGACCTTCTTCCAGCGTCGGGTCGACGCCGACCCGGTCTGCCACCGATACTACGCGGTCGACGACGGCCGCGAGACGCACGTCCGGACCGTGACCGTCCGCTCGGCGCTCACGGGGTTCGACGACGTGGTCGCCGACGCCGACGTCGACGTCGGGTTGGCGACGCGGGTCCGCGAGCTGCTCGACCGTGTCGGCGCGCGGGCGCTCGCTGTCGACTTCGTCGCCGACGGGGACGACTGCTACGCCGTGGACGTCGACCCGACCCCGGCGTTCCTCGGGGCCCACATGGACCAGCACGTCGCCGACGCCGTGGCGTCGCTGACGACCATCGGCGCCTGACGTCCCTCCGGGGAGTTTATTACCGGCACCGGCCAGACTCCGACAATGAGCGGCGAGCAGGAACTCGGTATCACGGAGAGCAAGGAGCATTCACCCGGCGAGTGGTACGCCGAGGTCGTCCAGAAGGCCGGCCTGGCGGACTACGCCCCCATGGGCGGGTTCATCGTCACGCGCCCTCGGGGCTACGCCATCTGGGAGCGGCTGCAGGACCACCTCGACGGCTGGTTCAAGGACACCGGCGTCACGAACGCCTACTTCCCGATGTTCATCCCCGAGTCGTACCTCGAACGGGAGAAGGACATCGTCGAGGGGTTCGACCCCGAGGTGGCGTGGGTCACTCACGGCGGCCACGAGGAACTCGAAGAGCGGCTGGCGGTCCGCCCCACCAGCGAGTCCATCATCGCACCGTTCATGGCGCAGTGGACCCGTTCGCACCGCGACCTGCCGCTGCGACTGAACCAGTGGTGTTCGGTCGTCCGGTGGGAGGCCACAGAGACCAAGCCGTTCTTCCGCACGAAGGAGTTCCTCTGGCAGGAGGGCCACACCGCCCACGCGGACATGGACGGGGCGTGGGACGAGACGATGACCCGCCTGGGCCAGTACCGGCGACTCTACGAGGACGTCCTGGCGATGCCGGTTATGGAGGGTCGCAAGCCCCCCCACGACAAGTTCCCCGGCGCACACACGACGACGACCGTCGAGGCGCTGATGCCCGACGGCAAGACCGTCCAGGGGGCGACGTCGCACTACCTGGGGACCTCCTTCGCCGAGGCGTTCGACATCACCTACGTCGACGAGGACGAGGACGAGACGGTCGCGCACACGACCTCCTGGGGGCTCTCCTGGCGGGCGATGGGTGCGCTCATCATGACCCACTCCGACGACCAGGGGCTCGTCTTACCCCCGGCGCTCGCCGAGACGCAGGTCGTCGTCGTCCCCATCTGGCAGGAGGACACCAAAGACGAGATTCTCGAGTACTCGGCGGACCTCGCTGCGGAACTGGAGGAAGCCGGTATCCGCGTCGAACTCGACGACCGCGAGCACCGCAATCCCGGCTTCAAGTACAACGAACACGAGCTCAACGGGATTCCGCTGCGCATCGAGGTCGGCCCCCACGAGGTCGAGGATGGGGAGGCCACACTGGTCCACCGACCCGACGGCGAGAACGCCACCGTCGACCGCGAGGCTATCGCCGACACCGTCGCCGACCACCTCGACACCGTCCACGCCAAACTGTACGCGAGTGCGGAAGATACCCTCGAAGGAGAGATTCGAGAGGCGGAGTCCCGCGAGGAGATTCTGGGCACCATCGGCCAGCACGGCGGCTACGTGAAAGCCGGCTGGTGCGGCGACGAGGCCTGTGAGGACCCCATCAAGGAGGCCATCGCTGCCGAAATCGTGATGGTTCCGCTGGACCGTGACGAAGAGCCCATCCACGACGAGTGTGCCATCTGTGGCGAGGACGCAGAAGAGACGGCGTACTTCGCGAAGAGCTACTGACCGGCTGTCTCTCGCAGGCACTCGGGCGCGGGAACCCGGGTCCGGGTCGGCGACTCCGCGGTCGCCTCGTCCGGTGAGACCCGGATTATGCCCGAAGCGTCGACTGTCACGGACAGGCCGTGATAGCTGAACGTGATGCTCGTGACCGCTCCGTCGTCACTGCGCTCGAAGAGATTGTCGAGTGCGTCGGGGTCGATGACGCTCGCCAGCGGGTCCATGACGTCGTCGCTCCCAGCGTCGCCGTCTAGCGGGACGGCTGGAAGGAGTCCCGTGACGGCAGAGACTGCCCTGACGACACCGTCGCTGCGCGTCTGGCCGTCAGTGAGCTCGTACCACGTTGCTGCCGTTTCATCCCTCGAAAATCGTTCCATCGTCAGAGTACTCTACGCCGCTATCCCTGTTCAGACTCGCTCTTACCTGTGTAAGTCGTTTATATACTCGTGTCGCTACTCTCGACGAGCGTGGCCTCGATGAAGTTCCTGTAGGCCCGTCTGAGGCGGGACGAGAACGCCTGCCGGGAGATACCGACGGCGGCGGAGAGCGACTTCAGGTCGGTCTCACGCGGCTCCTCGTAGTACCCCTCGGCGAACGCCAACAGGAGCGCTTCCTGCTGTTCCTCGGTCAGGACCCCGTCGGGACTGGTCGGTTCCTCGGAGATGTCGCCGATACGGGTCAGCGAGGCGGGGACGTCGTACTCGTGGCAGCGCTCCATGAACCCGGCAATCGCCGCTCGACCGGTCCCACGGAGTTCGAACGTCCAGCCGTCGGCCGTCCCCACGCCCGAGATTATCGTGACGTTGGATTCCAGGATAGAGTGGAACAGTCCGAGCGACCGCGGGCTCCACTCGGCCCGGAACAGCGCCCTGTCGTCGAGGTCGTCGGCCACCGTGACCGACTCGAACTCCGGCCGCGCCGCCAGGAGCGACTGGACCGACGCCGCGTCAACCCCGTACACCCAGAAGTACGGCATCGTCGACCCGCTGCTCGGTACGAACCGGTCGAGCTCGATCCGTGCGTCGGGCCACGTCTCGAACACCGCACCGGGTGGAAACGCCTCCGTTGGAAGGCTGAACCGTGCGACGGTCGTTCGGTCCGCGAGCATACGGTATCCCACCGCCGTCCCGATGTTAGATGTTACGGCCCCCGGCGGTATCGAACGGTCTGAAAAGCTTTGGGGAGGGAGCGTGTGACGTTTTCTCCGTGCCCCCGTGATGGACTCGGACACCGGTGTATATAAATGGCCGTCAGACTCCGGTCATACAACCGGCAGACTGTAGGCGGTTTCATGTTGTCTCGACAATCGTTCAGATTCCCACGAGGGACTGTTATCCGGTCGGCGATACTCTTCAGGAACAATCATCATAGACATTATATATCTCTCAATACACCTTAAACATCCTAGTTTGGCATAAACAGGCCCTTAGCCTTTGAGGGACAGTCTCTTATACCAGTAGTCGAAAGAAATCGCTACATGGTTGAGCGATATACTGGCGAGTCTGCGAGTGAGGCCGGGCTCGCGGACCCAACTGACGCGCGGTCGAACTGCGGTGTCGGGGTGGTAATGGACCTCGACGGCGACAGCGACCACTGGGTAGTATCGGACGGGCTCGAGCTGCTCGAGAACCTGGAACACAGAGGGACGACCGGTGCAGAGAAGAACACCGGCGACGGGGCCGGAATCATGCTGCAGATGCCCCACGATTTCTTCGTCGACGAAGTCGACGCCGACCTGCCCGCTCGGGGCGACTACGCCGTCGGGACGCTCTTTCTGCCACAGGATGCGGACGCGGCAGCGGACCTCCGGGACCTCGTGGAGTCGGAACTCGCCGCCGAGGGCCTCGAGGTCGTCGCCTGGCGCGACGTCCCGACTGACAACTCGGACCTCGGACAGACAGCGCTCGATTCGGAGCCCGCCGTCGTCCAGTGTTTCGTCACCTCTGCGACCGGCAAGACCGGCGACGCCTTCGAGAACCAGCTCTACGTCGGCCGTCGTGTCCTTGAGAACACAGTCGAAGCCGAGCAGCCTGAGGGCCACGAGCGGTTCTACGTCGTCTCGCTGGCCACCGACATCGTCGTCTACAAGGGTCTGCTGCTGGCCGAGCAGCTCCCGGAGTACTACCCCGAGCTGAACGACGAGCGGATGCAGTCCTCGTTCGCGATGGTCCACGCCCGCTTCTCGACGAACACGCTCGGCGCGTGGCACCTCGCACACCCCTACCGTCGCATCATCCACAACGGCGAGTTCAACACCATCCAAGGGAACATCAACTGGATGCGCGCCCGCGAGACGGACATCGCGAGCGATACCTTCGAGGGTGACATCGACGCGGTCAAACCCATCATCGACGACCCCGAACAGTCAGACACTGCGAGCGTCGACAACGCGCTCGAACTCCTCCTGCAGGGCGGTCGTGACCTCCCGCACGCGCTCCGGATGCTCATCCCCGAGGCGTGGCGCGGTGAGATGAACGAGGTCACGGGCGACCGCCAGGACTTCTACGACTACCACGCCTCGCTCGTCGAACCGTGGGACGGCCCCGCGCTCGTCGCGGCGACGGACGGCGAACGCATCGGCGCCGTGCTGGACCGTAACGGCCTGCGCCCGTGTCGCTACGACATCCTCGAAGACAACACGCTCGTGATGTCCTCCGAGGCCGGCGCGCTGGACCACGACGCCAGCGAGATCACCGAACGCGGCCGCCTCCAGCCCGGTCAGTGTTTCCTGGCCGACCCCGAGGAGGGCCGCGTCATTCCGGACGCCGAAGTGTTCGAGGACATTTCCGACGAGAAGTACGGCGAGTGGGTCGCCCAGGAGCAGGTCGACATCGCCGACATCACGGACCGGAAGGACAACTCCCCACAGCACTCCGTCGACCGCCTGCGCAGCTACCAGGCGATGTACGGCTACACCTACGACGAGGTCGACCACCTCATTGAGCCCATGGCCGAGAAGGGGAAAGACCCCGTCGGGTCGATGGGCGACGACACGCCGCTGTCGGTGCTCTCGCAGTTCAACCGGCCGCTCTTTACCTACTTCAAGCAGCTGTTCGCCCAGGTCACGAACCCGCCGCTGGACTACATCCGTGAGGAACTGGTCACCTCGCTGGAGTCCCGACTGGGCTACCAGCGCAACCTGCTCGACGAGAGTCAGGCCCACGCTCGACAGCTCGTGCTCGACTCGCCCATCCTCACCGACGAGGAACTGGACGCCATCAAGGGCATCGACGAGAACGGCATGTCGACGAAGGTCGTCGACATCACCTACGAGAAGGGCGGTGACCTGCGCGAAGCCGTCGAGGACGCCCGTGCCGAGGCCGACGCGGCCGCCAAAGAACACGACATCATCGTCCTCTCGGACCGCGCTGCCGGCGACGACCGCGTCCCCATCCCGTCGCTGCTCGCGGTCGGTGGCATCCACCACCACCTCGTCCGCAACGGCCTTCGAAACCACGTCGGCCTCGTGATCGAGTCCGCGGACCCGCGTGCAGTCCACCACTTCGCGACGCTCATCGGCTACGGCGCCGGTGCGGTCAACCCCTACCTCTCCTACCAGACCATCGAGGACCTCGTCGCCGGCCCGGACGGCGCGGACCTGCCCGACGCCATCGACGCCTACATCACGGCCGTCGAGGACGGCCTGCTGAAGACGATGGCCAAGATGGGCATCTCGACCGTCGAATCCTACCAGGGCGCACAGATCTTCGAGGCCGTCGGCCTCTCCTCCGATTTCATCGCCGAGTACTTCGAGGGCACGACCTGCCGAACGGAGGGTATCGGTATCGAGGACATCGAGGAGGACCTGCTGCAGCGCCACGAGATCGCCTGGAGCGAGGAGGAACCCGACATCCCCCGCCAGGGCGAGTACGAGTTCCGCTCGAACGGCATCCACCACCAGTGGAACCCCAACACGGTCGGCAAGATACAGCAGGCCGTCCGCATGGGCGACTACGACATCTACAAGGAGTTCGCCGAGCTGGTCAACGACCAGAACGAGCAGCTCCAGACCCTGCGTGGCCTGCTCGAACTCGACTCCGACCGCGAGTCGATTCCGATCGAGGACGTCGAGCCGGTCGAGGATATCGTCCAACGCTTCGAGACGGCGGCGATGTCGCTCGGCTCGCTGTCGCCGGAGATGCACGAGAACAACGCCATCGCGATGAACCGGCTGGGCGGCAACGCCAACACCGGCGAGGGCGGCGAACCGCCCGAGCGGTTCCACACCGAGAAGGAGTGTACGACCAAGCAGGTCGCCTCCGGTCGGTTCGGGGTCACCTCCGATTACCTCGCGGCCGCCGACGAGCTCCAGATCAAGATGGCCCAGGGCTCCAAGCCCGGCGAAGGCGGCCACCTCCCCGGCAAGAAGGTCAACGAGATGATCGCCCACGTCCGCTACGCGACGCCCGGCGTCGGTCTCATCTCCCCGCCACCACTGCACGACATCTACTCCATCGAGGACCTGAAACAGCTCATCCACGACCTCAAGGCCAGTAATCCGGAGGCCGACATCAACGTCAAACTGGTCGCCGAGGACGGCATCGGCACCATCGCGGCCGGCGTCGCGAAGGCCAACGCCGACGTGGTCCACATCTCGGGCCACGACGGCGGTACCGGAGCCTCGCCCAAGACATCCATCAAGAACGCGGGCCTCCCGTGGGAGCTGGGCGTCGCGGAAGCCAACCAGATGCTCCGCGCGACGGGCCTGCGCTCGCGCATCAAGATTACCACCGACGGCGGGATGAAGACCGGCCGCGACGTGGCCGTCGCCGCGCTGTTCGGCGCCGAGGGCTACACCTTCGGGACCGCCTCGATGGTCACCTCCGGCTGTGTGATGGCCCGACAGTGCCACGAGAACACCTGTCCGGTCGGCGTCGCGACCCAGAACGAGAACCTCCGCAGCCGCTTCCCGGGCGAACCGCAGCACGTCATCAACTACATGACGTTCGTCGCCCAGGAACTGCGCGAGATAATGGCCGAACTCGGCTTCGAGACGGTTGAGGAGATGATCGGCCGCGTCGGCGTGCTCGAACAGCGCGACGACGTCACCCAGCCGAAGGCGAAGAAGCTCGACCTCTCGGCGGTCATCGCCGAACCGGCCGACAACGACGGCCGCTACAAGCAACAGGAACAGGACCACGACGTCGACGAACAGCTCGACTGGGACCTGCTCGAGGCCGCACAACCGGCCATGGAGAACAAGGAACCGGTCGTCGTCGACGCCGACATCAACAGCGTCGACCGTGCGGTGGGTGCCACCCTCTCGAACCGCATCAGCCGAAAATTCGGCGGCCAGGGACTGCCCGACGACACCGTCCACATCGACTTCGACGGGACGGCCGGCCAGTCGTTCGGCGCGTTCCTCGCCAGCGGCGTGACGATGGACCTCACCGGCACCGCCAACGACTACGTCGGCAAGGGCCTCTCCGGCGGGAAGCTCCTGTTGAAGACGCCCAAAGCCGCCCCCTACGACCCCAGCGAGAACATCGTCATCGGCAACGTCGCGCTCTACGGCGCGACCCAGGGCGAGATCTACGTCAACGGGATGGCCGGCGAGCGCTTCGCGGTGCGCAACTCCGGCGTCAAGGGCGTCGTCGAGGGCGTCGGCGACCACGGCTGTGAGTACATGACCGGCGGGGCTATCGTCGTCCTCGGGGACACGGGCAAGAACTTCGCGGCCGGGATGTCCGGCGGCGTCGCCTACGTCTACGACCCCGACGGCACCTTCGCCGAGAAGTGCAACACTGGGATGGTCTCACTGGAAGCATCCCTCGAGGGCAAGGACCGGCAGATGGTCACCCGACTCGTCGAGAACCACGCGGCCTACACCGACTCGGCGCTGGCCGCCGGGATGCTCGAGAACTGGGACGCCGAGCTCGAGAACTTCACGAAGGTGATGCCCGACGCCTACGCCGAGGTCATCTCCGACCGCGAGCGCGACGACGTCCGCAACGAACCGCCCAAGGCCGCCTCGAAGGTCGCCGAGGCGACTGAGGCGGAGTTCGCCGCTTCGAGCGACGACTGAGGCGCGGACCCCGTTTTTTGACGGCAGCGACGTCGTGTGGGTTCGGCCCGCTTCAGTGTCCACTCCTGAGTAAGTGTTATGCTAACACACACCGTAGTTTCTCGTTGGTGACGACTCATGGCAGCAGTAGACAGTGGGTCAGCGACCGGACAGTCCGACGAAGCGCTCGTCGAGGCGTTCCTGACGGCGTTCGTCGGCGGTGACGCCGAAGCGGTCGCCGACCTCGTGACCGAGGACTGTGTCCTCCACGAGCCACGGTGGCCAATAACGCGGACGGGCCGGTCGGCAATCGTCGACGCGACCGGAGACAACGAGGGGACGTTCACCGACCTCGACATCCGGGTCGAACGGTCGGTGAGCGCCGACGGCGAAATCGCGGCGTACGTCACGGCCAGCGGGCGGAACGTCGGCCCGGTTCGGATGAAAGGCCGCGAGATTGCCCCGACCGGGCGGCCCTTCGAGGTTCCCCAGTTCGGCCACTACCGCATCGAGGACGGCCGCATCGCCGAGGCGTGGATACTCGCCGACGCGCTCGGTATCGTCGAACAGCTCGACAACTTCCCGAAGGGGCCGGGCAAGCTCCTCGGTATCGCCCTCCGACAGGTCCGGTGGCGACTCGGCAGCCGCGAGTACCTCGACTGAGGTCCCCGACCGTTTTGTCCGCCCCGTCCCAGATACGGGTATGGAGCGTGCCCTCGTCGTCGGCGGGACCCGGTTCATCGGCCGGCACACCGTCGCGGAGTTCCTGGACGCAGACTACGACGTGACGATACTCAATCGCGGCCGCCACGAGAACCCGTTCGCTGACGACCCCGCTGTCGACCACGTGGAGGGCGACCGTCGCGACCGTGAGACGCTCGAAGCCGCCCGTCGTCGAGTCGACCCCGACGTCGTCGTCGACTGCGTGGCGTACTTTCCGAAGGACGTGCGGGTCGCCACCGACGTCTTCGCCGACGTCGACGCCTACGTCTATGTCTCCAGTGGCGCAGCGTACGGCGCAGAACGGGTACCTAAACGCGAGGGCGACACGGCGCTCGCGTCCTGTACCGACGAGCAGGCGACGACCGACAGCCGCGAGACCTACGGTCCCCGCAAAGCCGAGGGCGACAGGGCGGTCTTTGCGGCCGCGGCCGACGGCGTGCGGGCGATGAGCGTCCGTCCGACCGTCGTCTACGGGCCGTACGACTACACCGAGCGCTTCGCCTACTGGGTCGACCGGGTGCAGTCGTTCGACCGCGTCGTCGTCCCCGGCGACGGCCTGAGCCTCTGGCAGATGGCCTACGTCGAGGACGTCGCCAGCGCCCTGCGCGTCGTCGCCGAGTCGGGGACGGCCGGCGAGGCGTACAACGTGGGCGACGAGCACGCCCCGACGCTCGGCCAGTGGGTCGACCTGCTCGCGGCGACCTGCGGGACGAGCGTCGAGACCGTCGGCGCCAGCGAACGCGACCTCGCCCGCGCTGGACTCGCCCCCGAGGACTTCCCCGTCTACCGCGACCCGCCCCACCTGCTGTCGGTCGCGAAACTGCGCGACCTGGGATGGTCTTCCACCGACCACGAGACGGCGCTCGACCGCACCGTCGCGGAACATCGCGAGAACGACCGTACCGGACGGGAGTACGGCCCGGACCGAGCCATCGAGCGCGACGTGCTGGACGCCCTCGCCGAGTGAGGCATGCGAGGGCGGCCGTGTTTCCTTTAGCAACGGGTACCATGCAGAGCCAGAATGCCCCCAGCCTCTCAGCTCCCGCGGCTCGCTGAGAGACCGGCCCCTTTCAGTCCCACCTGAAGCCGAACGGTCAGCCGGCATAGTGGGGCTTTCTGGCTCTCTGAATCAATACCTGCTACCCCAGCACGCGGCCAGGACAAACCATTTTGCACCCCCAGGGACGAGAGGGTGTATGTTCGACAAGACCACCTGGATTCGCCTGCCGCGAAACGTCGTGGTGGGCCACGGCGTCCTGGACCAGACCATCGACGCCGTCACCGAACTCCACCTCAGCGGAACGCCGCTGGTCGTCTCCTCGCCCACTCCCTACGAGGTGGCCGGCGAGCGGGTCGTCGCACAGTTCCGCGACGCGGGCTACGACCCCGCCGAGATGGTTATCGACGAAGCCACGTTCGCCGCCGTCCAGCAGGTCATCAGCCACGCCGAGGCGGTCGATGCGGGCTTCATGATCGGTGTCGGCGGCGGGAAGGCCATCGACATCACGAAGATGGCCGCCGACGACCTGGGCCTGGGCTTCGTCTCGGTGCCGACGGCGGCCAGCCACGACGGTATCGTCTCCGGCCGGGGGTCGGTCCCGGAGGGCGATACCCGCCACAGCGTCGCCGCCGAACCCCCGCTCGCCGTGGTCGCGGATACGGAGATTCTCTCGCAGGCCCCGTGGCGCCTCACGACGGCGGGGTGTGCCGACATCATCTCGAACTTCACCGCCGTCCGGGACTACGAGCTGGCCCACCGGCTGAAGAACGTCCCCTACTCCGAGTACGCCGGCGCGCTCGCACAGATGACCGCCGAGATGCTCGTCGAGAGCGCGGACTCCATCAAGAAAGGCCTCGAAGAGTCGTCCTGGATCGTGGTGAAGGCGCTGGTCTCCTCCGGCGTCGCGATGTCCATCGCGGGCTCGTCCCGGCCCGCGAGCGGAGCCGAACACCTCTTCTCACACCAGCTGGACCGCATCGCGCCGGGGTCTGCCCTGCACGGCCACCAGGTCGGCGTCGGCGCTGTCATGACCGAGTACCTCCACACCGGACCACGTGGCCGGTGGCGCGACGTCCGCGACGCGCTCGCCGCAATCGGCGCCCCGACGACGGCGTCAGAGCTGGGTATCGACGACGAGACCGTCATCGAGGCACTGACGACGGCCCACGAGATTCGGGACCGCTACACGATTCTCGGCGACGGGATGAGCGAGGAGGCGGCGATGGAGGCGGCGACGGTGACCGGCGTTATCTGACCGACTCGATCTCGGCCAGCGACGGTTCGTCGTCCCACCGGACCTGCTCGGTGTCGGCGGGCGATGGGTCGTCGATATCTGCGGTGAACACGATACGCAGCTGGTAGACCGTCTCCGCCGACGGGTCGTCGCTGTTGCGGTACCCAGTGATGGTCGCGCTGTCGACGTCCTCGATGGTACAGTCGACGCCGGCGTTCTCCTGGACGATTCGTTCCGCCGCGGCCTCCGGCGTCTCGGTGCTCTCGATCAGACCCTGTGGAATCGTCCACCCGCGCTGTCCCTCGCGGACGAGCACGTCGTCGGCCTCGTTGCTGACCAGGACGTGGACGGCTGCGTCCTCACCATCCGTTCCACCGGCCACGCGCCGATAGCGGTCGTCCTCGACCTCGTAGGTGGTCTGGTTCACCGTGACAGAGCCGTAGTCCTGTTCCAGGCGTGCCAACCGGTCCTGGATGTCCTCTCGCGTCCCCCCAACGCTTGTCATACACAGTGGTCGGCGGCCGCTTGTATAAAGTCGTTCATTATTTTCATATCTGTTACTCGGAGACACCCGTCGACTGCGCGTTACGTAGTCATCATCCCGATTGTGTCGTGCGGTTTACACGGCCGGGTCGGGTACTCCGTATAACTCCCGCTGGTTACGGCCACCGCTCAGACGTGCTCGTCCAGGAACGCCACGACGCGCGAGTAGGCTTCGATGCGGTTCTCGCGCTTGCTGATACCGTGTCCCTCGTTCTCGAAGATGAGTCTCTCGACCGGGACGCCGTGCGACTCGGCTTCCGCGGCGATCTGTTCGGCTTCGCCGACCGGAACGCGGGGGTCGTTCGCGCCGTGGAGGACGAATAGGGGTGCCGTGATGCGGTCGGCGTTGTTGAGCGGCGAGATGGACTCGAGGAACTCGCGGTCCTCGTCGAGCGACCCGTACTCGGCCTCGCGGAGTTCCCGGCGCCACTCGCCGGTGTTCTCGAGGAAGGTGACGAAGTTCGCGATGCCGACGACGTCGACGCCGGCCGCCCACAGGTCCGGGTACTCGGTGAGCGCCGCGAGGACCATGAACCCGCCGTAGGACCCGCCCATTGCGACGATTCGGTCGTCGTCGACCGCCGGGTGAGCGTGCAACCAGTCGACGCCGGCCCGGAGGTCCTTCACCGAGTCCATCCGCTTCTCGACGTCGTCCAGGTGGGTGTAGGCCTTCCCGTAGCCGGTCGACCCGCGGACGTTCGGCTCGAAGACGGCGTAGCCACGCGAGAGGAAGTACTGAGTCAGTCCCGCGAAGGAGGGCCGGCGCTGGCTCTCGGGACCGCCGTGGATGTCGACGATGACCGGCGTGTCCCCGTCCTCGGGGACGTCGCTCGGGAGCGAGAACAGCGCGGGAATCTCGCGGCCGTCGAACGACTCGAAGCGGACCACCTCGGGTTCGACGAACGTCTCCTGTGGGATGCCGGCCGTCGAGGCGGCCGTCCAGCGCTCGGCCGCGCCGGTCTCCGTCTCGACCACGAAGAGGTTCGTGTTCACCGTCCGGCCCGTGACGCTGAGCGCGAACCGCTCGGCGTCCGGGCCCCACGCGACGCCGCCGGCCAGCCCGCCCGGCAGGTCCGGCGTGGGGAAGGCGTCGATAGTCGCCGGCCCGGTCAGTTCACCGATGGTCAGCTCGTTGTAGCCGTCGACGTTGCGCGAGAAGGCGATGCGCCCCGTGTCGTGGTCCAGTGCGACGCCGTCGATGTTCCACTCGCCGTCCTCGCGGACCGTCTCCAGCGTCCCATCGAGGCCGAGTCGGGCGAGATACAGCCGGTCGCTCCCCTCGTCGGTGACCAGGTAGAGACTCTCGCCGTCGGGGGCCCACGACGCGCTGAGGTAGCGGACGTCCCCCTCGTGTGGGGTGAGGTGGGTCAGGTCGCCACTTTCGACGTCGAGGGCGTAGAGGTCCTGGTCGAAACTGGAGTACGCCTCGCTCACGACGAGGTGGGTGTCGTCGGGCGACCACCCGCCGACAGAGAGCCAGCCGTCACCCTCGAAAATCAGTTCGGCGTCGGTCCCTGTCACGTCGCGGCGCTGGACGTAGACGTCGAAGACGGCTTCACTCCGGCGGTTCGAGGCGAAGGCGAAGGCCTCCCCGTCGTGTCGCCAGCCGCCCCAGCGGTGTTTCGCGTCGGGGTGGGCGGTGAGGTTCGTGATTCGGTTCTGGCTGTCGAGGCGGTACAGCTGGGCGCGCTCGTTGCCACCCTCGTCCATGCCGAAGACGAGTTCGTCGCGCTCGGGGGCGTAGTCGACGAACCCGACCGGTTCGTCGAAGAAGGTCCGCTGTTCGGGCCACCCGAGCGGGTCGTCGAGCGTCCAGACCTGGCCCACGCCGGTCGTGTCCATCAGGAACGACAGCGTCCCGTCCGACGAGATGGAGGCCCCGTAGGCGCTGCGGACGTTCAGGTAGCGTTCGAGGTCGTACTCGTACACGACACCTCGAAGGGGTGGCACGGGCAAAACAGTTTGCGGCGAACGGGGGGATTTTTGCCGGACGGTACCGTCGCGACCAGTATGCGAATCGCGGTCGTCGCCATGGAGACGAGTCACTACCGGGAGACGACCGGCCGCGAGCGCGTCGAACGGGTCGCAACCGACCTCGCCGAGGCGGGCCACGACGTCTCCGTCTTCTGTTCGCAGTGGTGGGGCGGCTACGACAGCCGGTTCACGCCCGGGTCAGTGACCTACCGGGCGGTCACCGTCTCGCCGACCGTGCCGTCGTTCTGTACGCGCCTGCCCGCGTTGCTGGCCCGGTTTCGCCCCGACGTCGTCTACGCGATCCCGGAACCGCCCTCCGTCGTGCTGGCCGCCAGTGCCGGTGGCACTCTCGCCAGGGCACCCCTCGTCGTCGACTGGTTCGGCGACGAGTCCCTGCCCGAGGGCCGGGCGACGAAGTCCGCACTCAAGAAACCGGACTGCCTCGTCACGCCCTCGGAGCTCGTCCGGACCACGCTCCGGGAACGCGGGGCGTCCGACGACCGGACGACCGTGCTGCCCGAGAGCATCGACATGGACCTCGTGCGCGAGGTCGAACCAGCCGACACGGTCGACGTCGTCTACGCCCACCCGCTGGACGAGAGCGCCAACATCAACGCGCTCTTCCTCGGACTGGCGGAACTCCGACAGAAGGACTGGTCGGCGACGGTCATCGGCGACGGCCCCGAACGCGAGGCGTACGAACAGGAGGCTGCGGACCTCCGCATCGACGACCGCGTCGAGTTCGTCGGGGCGTGTGACCGCGAACAGCGCGTCTCCATCTACAAGGGGGCTCACGTCTTCGTCCAGACGGCCTTCCGGGAGTACTTCGCCACCGACCTGCTGTGGGCGATGGCCTGTGGCTGTCTCGGCATCGTCGAGTACCAGGCCGAGTCCAGCGCCCACGAACTCATCGAACAGCGCGACCGGGCCTTCCGGGTCACGAACCCACAGGAGATCGCCGCCCGTATCGTCGACTCGGCCGACTTCGAGCGCAAGCACGTCGACGAATCGTGGGCCGAGTTCGACCACGACGCCGTCCGAGAGGAGTACGAAGCCCTGTTCGACCGGCTCGTCGACGAGTACGGGTTCTTCTGATGGCCGCCGAGGAACGACAACTGCTGCTCGCACTCGTCGTCCCCGAACTCGTGGCGCTCTCGCTCTTCTTGCTCCTACTGGGCCTCAGTCTCACCGGTCGCTCGTCGTTCGCCGCGACGTACTCGGTCTCGATACGCCTCGCTGCCTTCACCTTTGTCCTCGTCGAGATTCTCATCCCCGCCGGCGTCTACCTCGACGTCAGACGGCGACCGGACGACCCGGACCTGACGTGGGTCCACGCGGCGGCGGTACCGGTGGTCAACGTCCTCGGTGTCGTCGCGTACCTCGAGGACCGCCGGCGTGCGCTGGGCGAGTGAACGGCCAGACGAAACCCGTTTGACCGTCCGACCACTATCGAGGCGCAGTGACAGACGACGAGGCAGTCGACGGCGAGGACCCGGACGACGCCGACGCGGACGTCGAGGGTAGCGACCGTCCCATCCAACTCGACGCCGTCTACGACGCGTTCGACGCCGTTGGCCGGCCCCATCTCACGGCCACCGAGCTATCGCGGAAGACCGACCTCACGCCCGACGAGGCCCGCGAGGGGCTGGCGGCACTCGAAGCGGACGGACAGATACAGCACCACGACGTCTCGGAGGTCGAGTCGGTCTGGTACCCGACCGACGTCGCCGAGGTGACTCGGCGAGAGCGGGTCGTCCTCTTCCCCGACCGGCGCGAAATCGTGGTCGAACACCCCGAGCAGTTCACCCGCGCGCAGCTCTCGCAGTTCGCCCGGTTGCAGGACAGCAACCGGTCGGGCGGCTCAATCTACGAGATGCGCGAGGAGGATATCTGGGCCGCGCCCCACGACTCGCTGGACGCGCTGCTGTCGACGATGCGTGACGTGCTGGGCGAGCGCTCGCCCCACCTCGAAGAGTGGGTGACAGGCCAGTGGGAGCGCGCCCGGAAGTTCCGCCTCTACACCCACGAGGACGGCTACGTCGTCCTCGCCGCGGAGAACGACGACCTCATGGGCAACGTCGCCCGGCAGAAACTCGACGACGACCACCTCCGTGCGCCCATCTCGGACTCCGAGTCCTGGGTCAACGAGGACACCACCGCCGAAATAAAGCACGTCCTCTACGAGGCCGGCTATCCGGTCCGCGACGAGCGCGACCTCGAAACTGGCGACGCGCTGGAGATGGACCTCTTGCTCCGGCTTCGGGACTACCAGCAGGACTGGGTCGAGCGGTTCGTCGACCAGGGGTCGGGCGTGTTCGTCGGGCCACCGGGCTCCGGCAAGACCGTCGCCGCGATGGGCGCGATGGCCGCCGTCGGTGGCGAGACGCTGATTCTGGTACCATCACGAGAACTCGCCACGCAGTGGCACGACGAACTGGTCCGCCACACCTCGCTCTCCGACGACGATATCGGCGAGTATCACGGCGGCGAGAAATCCATCCGGCCGGTGACCATCGCCACCTACCGGACGGCGGGGATGGACCGCCACCGGAAGCTGTTCGACCAGCGCCGGTGGGGGCTCATCGTCTACGACGAGGTGCACCACGTTCCTAGCCCGATTCACAGACGCAGCGCCGACCTTCAGACCAAGCACCGCCTCGGCCTCACGGCGACGCCAACCAGAGAGAGCGACGACGAGGAGGAGATATTCACGCTCGTCGGCCCGCCCATCGGCACCGATTGGGGCAAGCTGTTCGACGAGGGCTACGTGGCCGAACCGGAGGTCGAGATTCGCCTCGTTCCGTGGGGCACCACCGACGAGCGAACCGAGTACTCGGCCACGTCGGGCCACGACCGGCGGCAGGCGGCGGCCTCGAACTCGGGGAAAATCGACGAGGTCCGCTACACGCTGGCGGAGTACCCGGCGTCGAAGGCGCTGGTGTTCGTCGAGTATCTGGACCAGGGGAAGGCACTCAGTGAGGCCCTGGACGTGCCGTTCATCAGCGGCGAGATGCCTCACGCCCAGCGAGAGAGACTGTTCGGCGAGTTCCGCCGTGGCGAACGGGACACGCTGGTGGTCTCACGGGTCGGCGACGAGGGCATCGACCTCCCGGACGCCGAACTGGCCGTCGTCGCCTCCGGGCTCGGGGGGTCGCGCCGACAGGGTGCCCAGCGCGCCGGCCGGACGATGCGGCCCGCGGGCGAGGCGCGGATGATTCTGCTGGCGACGCGCGGAACGACGGAGGAAGACTTCGTCCGGCGACAGATGCGCCACCTCGCCTCCAAAGGCATCCAGGTCACCGAGACCGAGAGCGAGACGGTCGAGTCGCCCGCCGACGAGGCGTGACCTCGGTCAGTCCTCGAACCGGCTTGGGTCGGCGGCTGCGTTCACCACGTCGACCGCGGCGACGTTCTCGGGGACGTCGTGGACGCGGACGATGTCCGCGCCCCGTTCGGCGGCGAGCGCCGTCGCGGCAACCGTCGCCGACCCGCGTTCGTCGGCGTCCTGCCCGATGAGGCCGAACAGCGACTTGTGGGAGTGGCCGACCAGGACCGGACAGCCCAGCGCCTGGAACTCGTCGATGCGGCCCAGCAGTTCGAAGCTCTCCGCCGCGGTCTTCCCGAAGCCCACGCCCGGGTCGACGATTATCTGCTCGCGGTCCAACCCCGCTTTCTCGGCCAGCAGGACCCGCTCGGTCAGCTGGTCGATGCAGTCCTCGACGACGTCGTCGTAGTCGACGTCCGTCTCCGGGTCGACCGGCGTCTCGATGGAGTGCATCACGACCACGGGGACGTCGTACTCGGCAGCGACCAGCCGCATCTCGGGGTCCTCGAGGCCCGACACGTCGTTGAGGATGTCCGCGCCGGCGTCGAGTGCCGCGCGAGCGACGCTGGCCTTCCGGGTGTCGACGGAGATCGCCACGTCGGCGTCGGCCAGCGCCTCGATGACGGGGAGGACGCGCTCGCGCTCTTCCTCGGCGGGCACCGGTTCGGCGCCCGGACGAGTGGACTCGCCCCCGATGTCGAGGATGTCGACGCCCGCTTCCACCATCGCCTCGGCGCGGGCGACGGCGTCCTCGGCGGCGTCGTACTCGCCGCCGTCGTGGAACGAGTCCGGCGTGACGTTCAGGATACCCATCACCGCGGTGCCGTCGTCCCAGGGGAACTCGCGGTCGGTGGCGGGCTGCTGGATGTCGAGCGCCTCGCGCAGTTCGTCGCTGAACGTCGCCAGGCCGTACGGTTGTCCCTCGAGCTTGTCGGTCAGGCGCTTGAACTGGGCCATCGTCGCCATCAGCACGACGTCGACGTTCTCCTCGTCCTGGTTGTTCAGGCCGGAGATGGCACACTCCCCACCCAGTGAGAGCAGTTCCTCCTTGAGATACTGGGCCTGTCGCGGCTGGACGCGCGTTCTGAGGACCCGGTGGACGGCCTTCCCGCGCATCCGCCAGGCGCCGGCGTCGGTGACGTCGGCCGCTGCGATGGTCTCGCGAGCCTCCGGGATGGAGTCGACGCGTTTGGGGACCATCGAGCGGGCCCATCGCGTGCGGGCCTCCCGGACGGCGTAGAGCGACCCGGTGACGAGGACGGCGTCGTCCTCGCCTGCGGCGTCGAGTGCGATGTCGAGTGCGCCTGCGACGTCAGAGCGCGTCTCGACGGTGGCGTCGGTCGCCCCCTCGACGGCCCGGGCGACGACGGACGTCGACTCCGCCCGGTCGACGTTGGGTTTGCAGGCGACGACGTGGTCCGCGTCCCCGAGCGCCGCCGCGATGTCGCTGTGGTCCTTGTCGACCATCGCCCCCAGCACCACGTGCAGGTCGTCGTACTCGAAGGCCGCGAGCGTCTCGACGACCCGCTCGACGCCGCCGGGGTTGTGCGCCCCGTCGAGCACCGTCAGGGGCGACTCGTCCATCACCTCGAAGCGGCCTGGCCAGTGAGCGTTGCGCAGGCCGCGTTCGATATCGGTCGTCGCGACGTCGGCCACCTGCCGGCACAGCGCCGCGGCGACACCGGCGTTCTGCGCCTGGTGTTCGCCAAGCAGCGGGAGGTGGGTCTCGACGTGCCAGTCCGGGCCGTCGAGCGTCACGGCGGCTTCCAGTCCGTCGCGGCCACCGTAGGTGACCGACACGTCCGCGTCGTCCGACGCGCCGACGGTCACCACGTCACCGGCGACGTCCCGTACCGCGTCGAGTGCCGAGCCCGTGGCGCCGGTGACCAGCGGGGCACCATCGGGTGCGACGTGAGCCTTGTCGCGGGCGATCTCCTCGATGGTGTCGCCGAGGATATCGGTGTGTTCGAGCGTGACCGACGTGACCGCGCTGGCGACCGGGTCGACGACGCTCGTGGCGTCGTGTTTCCCGCCGATACCGACCTCGAGGACCGCCACGTCGACGTCCTGTCGGTCGAACTCCCAGAGCGCGAGCGCGGTCATCGTCTCGAAGAAGGTCGGCGAGTCGTTGGTCGCCCCCTGTTCGGTGAGGTACGGTCGCACCTCGGCGACGAACTCGACGAGGGCCGCCTTCGACAGTTTCCGGCCGTTGACCGTGATCCGCTCCCGCACGTCCTCCAGATGCGGCGAGGTGTAGCGGCCGACGTCGAGGCCCGCCTCGCGGAGCGTCCGCTCGGCCATCCGAACGGTCGAGCCCTTGCCGTTGGACCCGGCGATCTGGACACACCGGAGGCTCTCGTGTGGGTCTCCGAGCGACGAGAGCAGGCCCCGCGTGGCGTCAGTGCCGATTCCCGACGGGAACCGGCGCAACTCGAGGAGGAAGTTCGCGGCCTCGTGGAACTCCATGCACGCACAAATCGGAGCCGCGCGCTTTAGCCTGTCGGACCTAGCGCTCGTCGGCCGACTCGCGCTGGGCCCACCGCACCACCGCCGCGCCGACGGCCAGGAAACTCAGCCCCAGCAGCGGGGCGACGTCGACGGACCCGGCTTCCTGGTCAGCCCGGCTCGTCGGCGTGGTTGCCGTCTCGTCCTCGTCCTCGCCCTCGGTATCGTCTTCCGCCCGGTCCTCACCGGCCGTCGCTTCGAGTGGCGATTCGATGGCCTCCTCGGCGCCGACACCGCTGGGCGTTGGGTCCAGCGGCGTGGTTTCCTCCTCGGGACCTGGGTCTTCGGTCGTCCTGACCACGTCCACTGTCGAGCCGTCGTCGGCCGACTCGTGTGTTGTCTCGCCACCGAGTTCGACGATGCTCGTGTCGTCCGCGTCCCTCTCGGGCCGCCATTCGTCGACCGGTTCGTCGAACCTGTCGACCGCCGACAGCCCGTCTGCCGAAGCCTCGCTTCCGGCGTTCCGGCGACGCAGCCACCACAGCGCACCGCTCGCGACGCCGACGAGGAGAAACAGGACGCCGACGACGAGCAGCCCCCACTCGCGGACGACCGGCGGGAGTCGGTCTGTCAGTCCGCCATCTCCTTGGTCGTCAGGGTCGAAGGGTTCGTCGACGTCCGGTTCGCTCGGTGGCGGCGTCTCGCCGGGTGACGGTCTCTGTGACTCGTCCTGAAGCGGCACTTCTTCTTCGGCGGCCGACTCCTCGTGGTCATCGCCCACCGATACGCCCGGAACCTTCCGGAGCACCCTGGTAGCGGGGCCGAAATCGACGTCGACCCGCAGAACGGTGTAGTCTCGCATACGTGACCTATCGAGTGGCTGGAACGTGAAGTTACCCCTGGCCCCGCTCCACCATCGGTTCCCGTTCCTCGTCGACCCCTTCGAGGGACTCGACGACTGGCGGCTCGTCGGCCGCCGTCGACTCCGATTCGAGCAGGGCCTGCAACTCTCGCTCCAGTTCGGCCTCCGAGAGGTCGCCGTCGACGTAGCGCCTGGCGATCTGGGCCCGGCGTTCGTCGCTCGTCGGCGCCGGCGGTTCGAAGCGGTCGGCCAGCCCCAGCGCCGACAGCGGCGGGAGGACGCGTTCGAGTCGACGGAGGACACTGGCCAACCGCTGATGCTTGGGGAGCGTCGCGCGCCGCCGCAGCTCTCTGAGAAGCGCCACCGCGAAGACGACGTCTAGGCCGAGCAACAGGAGCGGGCCCAGGACGGTGATGACGGCCGGCGCCAGTATCGAACCGCCGGTAACGAGCGTCGAGAGCGTGGCGAGGACGCCGACCACGCCGAGTCCGACGGCACCGACCGTCGTCAGGACGACGCCGGAAAACAGGAGCGGGAGGCGGTTGTCTGCGACCAGGGACACGCCGTCCTATACGTCGACCCGAGGCAAATGTGTTTGCCCGTCAAGCGGTCTGGGCTATCGCGACTCCGCTTCGGGAACCGGTGCGACGAGACAGCGAGAAACGGCGCGACGTGGTCGGTGCTAGTCGTGCCGGAACGACCGCTGACCGGTCATGACCATCGCCATGTCGTGTTCGTTCGCCGCCTCGACGACGCTCTCGTCGTTCTTCGACCCGCCGGGCTGGATGACGGCCTCGATACCGGCCTTGGCGGCCTCCTCGATGCCGTCCGGGAACGGGAAGAACGCGTCGGAGGCCATCACGGCGCCCGCGGCGTCCTTGCCCTCGGCGTGCTCGTCGGCCTTCATCGCGGCCAGTCGGACGGCGTCGACGCGGGAGACCTGCCCCATGCCGATGCCGACCGTCTCGGTGCCTTTCGCGAAGAGGATGCCGTTGGACTTGACGTGCTTCAGGGTGTGCCAGGCGAACAGCATCGACTCGAGCTGTTCGTCGGTCGGCTCGCGCTCGGTGACGACCTCCAGGTCGTCGGCGGTGAGGTGCTGGGTGTCGCGTTCCTGGACCAGTCGGCCGCCGACGAGCGGCTTCTCGGTGATGGTGTCGGTGACCTCGAAGTTGTCGGACCGGCCGGACTCGTCCGTTCGGCCGTCCCCGCGGCTCACGTCGAGGACGCGCAGGTTCTCCTTCTCGAAGAGGACGTCCAGCGCGGCGTCGGTGTACCCCGGCGCGACGACGACCTCTTTGAACGAGTCGATGATCTGCTCGGCGGTGTCGGCGTCGCAGGTCCGGTTGAGCGCGACGATGCCGCCGAAGGCGCTCATCGGGTCCGTCGACAGCGCCTTCGCGTAGGCGTCGGAAAGCGAGTCGGCGGTCGCACAACCTGCGGGGTTGGTGTGCTTGATGACCGCCGCCGCGGGCTCGTCGAACTCCTTGATGAGGTTCAGGGCGCCGTCGGCGTCGTTGTAGTTGTTGTACGACAGCGCCTTCGCGCCCTCGTTGAGCTGGTCGGCGTGGACGACGCTGGCCTCCGAGACGGTGGTGTCGGCGTACAGCGCGGCGTCCTGGTGGGGGTTCTCCCCGTACCGCAGGTCGGCGGCGCGGTCGTCAGAGACGAGCCGTCGCGCGGGGAAGGCCCCGCCGACGTCGCCGTCGACCGAGACGGAGTTGTTCTCGGAGTCGACCTCCACGCGGTCCTCGGCGAACCACTTGACGACCCGTGGATAGGCGGTGAACTCGCCCTGGTAGAGGACCCGTTCTTTCAGGTCGGCGACGTCGTCGCCCTCCACGACCGGAATCGGCTCCTGCGTGACGATGGGGCCGCCGTCGACCGTCTCGCCGACGACGTGGACCGTACAGCCGGTGACCTTCACGCCGGCGTCGAGCACCTGCTCGTGGGCGTCCATGCCCGGGAAGTTCGGGAGCAGCGAGGGGTGGACGTTGAGCGTCGTCGGCGCACCGTCGAGGAACGTCTCGCTGAGCACGCGCATGTACCCGTCCAGGGTCACGAGGTCGAAGTCGTACGCCGCGAGCGCGTCGAGTACGCGCTCCTCGTGGGCCTCGCGCGCCTTATCCTCGTCACGCTCGACGACCTCGGTGGGGATGCCCCGCTCGGCCGCCGCGTCGAGGACGGGCGCGTCGGCGTCGTTCGTCAGGACGACTGCGAACTCGGCCCCGCCCGGGGCGCGGTCCGCGATGTTCATGAGGTTCCGGCCGCGGTTGCTGGCCATACCGGCGAGTTTCATATCGGAGTGGGTGCGCGGCCGGTGCAAAGTAGTTGCGAAACGCGCGTTCGCGGCGGCGGCCGAGCGAGCGCGCTCCGGCCGATAGCACGGTGACCGAGGCCTTCGCTCCGGATGGTGTGTCCCGATTCGAGATGCGTCCCGAGACGCTGACCGGGCCGCTCGCCGGACACTCCGGCTGCCCCGCTCGGACAGACCGACGGCGGCGAAGACCCGAGCGACGACTGACCGCGCGACCGTTTCCGTCGGCCTCGTTCCGGTGTTCCGATAACAACACTACCATATGTCTCGCTCGCGACGTGCAGACCGTGTCAGGTGACGATACAGACGACCCCGTGGCGGCAGCACTGTCCGGGTCGACCGACCTCTACGACGTCGCGGAGTGGGACCCGCGGTCCGGTCTCGACCGGGCCTCGGTCGCGGTCCACTCGCTGTTGCACGCCTCGCGGCGCTGGCTCCTCATCGCGTTGGGCGTCGTCCTCTTCGTCGTCCAGCTCGCCTTCGCCGGCTTGCTCGTCCTCCGGCAGCCGTCGCTGGGCGTCCTCGCCGCGCTGTCGGCGGTGCCGGCGCTCGCCATCGTCGGCTACCTGTGGTACGGCGACCCGACGATACGCGAGCCGGTCGAGACGATGGCCGTCGTGTTCGTGCTGGCCATCCTGTTTGCGAGCTTCGCCGCGGTGGTCAACACGGCCCTCCAGCCGCTGTTCCGGTTCGTTCCCGTCGTCGGGATGGCCGTCTTCTTCTTCGTCGTCGTCGGCCCGATAGAGGAGACGGTGAAGTGGCTCGGGGTCCGAATCGGCGCCTTCGAGTCGATCAACTCCGTCGTCGACGGGGTCGTCTACGGCGCCGTCGCCGGCCTCGGCTTCGCGACCATCGAGAACGCTATCTACATCGTCCAGGGCTACTCCCGGCAGATGGCACTCCAGAGCGGAACGCCCCTCGTCGCGGCCGTCCAGACAGCCACCAGCCGGGCGTTCGTCGGGCCGGGCCACGTACTCTACTCCTCGCTGGCCGGCTACTATCTGGGCCTGGCGAAGTTCAACCCCGAGAACAAGGGCCCCATCGTGGTGAAGGGGCTGCTCCTCGCCGCGCTGGTCCACGCGCTCTACAACACGTCGGTCACGTACCTGCCGGAACTGATTCCGTGGAACTTCGCCACCCTCATCGGGTTCGTCGTCGTCTTCGACGCCGTCGTCGGGTACTTCCTCTACCGGAAACTCGCCCGGTACAAGCGCCTCTACCACCGGACGGCGGCCAGCGGTCACCAGAGCGAGACCGACGGGTCGAGCGCCGACCCGTCCGACGCGTAACGACACGCTTTTTCGGACCTCCCGTGCACTCTCGACCATGACCGAGAGAGGGCCACTCGCCGCCGTGTCGCCACTCGACGGGCGGTACGCCCGCTACACCGAACCGCTCGTCCCGTACGCCAGCGAGCGGGCGCTCATGCGCGCCCGCGTGGAGGTCGAAGTCGAGTACCTCGTCGCGCTCGCCGACCTCGACGCCACGCCACTGACTATCGACGACGACCAGCGCGCCACCCTTCGAGCGCTCTACGAGGAGTTCGACGACGACGATGCGAGCGTCGTCAAGCAACTCGAGACCGAGGGCTACGGCGAGTACAGCGCCACCAACCACGACGTGAAGGCCATCGAGTACTTCGTCCGCCTGGGCATGCCCGAGGGACTGGACGCCGATCACTGGATTCACTTCGGCCTCACCAGCGAGGACGTGAACAACCTCGCCCACCGCCTGCTCGTGAAACCCGCAGCCGAGGACGTCCTGGTCCCGGAACTGCGCGAGATTCGCGACTCACTGGTGGAGATGGCACAGACCTACGCCGACGTGCCGATGCTCGCGCGCACCCACGGCCAGCCCGCCACGCCGACGACGTTCGGCAAGGAGATGGCCGTCTACGCCTCCCGACTCGGGCGGGCCATCGGCCGCATCGAGCGCGCTGCGGGCGACCTCTCGGGAAAACTCGCCGGTGCGTCGGGGACCTACGCGGCCCACCACGCGGCCTACCCCGACGTGGACTGGCCGGCCTTCTCGAAGGCGTTCGTCGCCGACCTCGACCTCGAACATGAGCCCCTGACGACGCAGGTCAACCCCTGTGACGACCTCGCGGTGCTGTTCGACGCCCTGCGTGGCGCGAACAACGTCCTGCTGGACATGGACCTCGACATGTGGCTGTACGTCTCCGACCGCTACCTGGGCCAGGAGACCGTCGCAGGCGAGACGGGCTCCTCGACGATGCCCCACAAGGTCAACCCGATAGACTTCGAGAACAGCGAGGGGAACCTCTCGAAGGCCAACTCCGATTTGACCTTCCTCGGGGACTACGTCACGAGCTCCCGACTCCAGCGTGACCTCTCGGACTCGACGGTCAAGCGGAACATCGGCGCGGCCTTCGCGCACTGTCTCATCGGCTACGGGAAGTGCCAGAACGGCCTCGCGAAGGTCGTCCCCAACGAGCAGGTGATGCTGGACGACCTGAACGACACGCCCGAGATAATCGGCGAGGCCGTCCAGACCATCCTCCGACGCGAGGGCCACGACGACGCCTACGAGCAGGTCAAGAAGGCCACCCGCGGCCGCGAGGTGACGATGGCCGACTTCGAGGCGATGATCGCCGACCTCGACGTCGCCGAAGACGTCCGCGCCGAACTCGAGGCGCTGACCCCCCCGGGCTACACCGGCATCGCCGACCAGCTGGCCGAGGACGTGTAAGCCGCCCGGGAACGGAAAGAGTCACCACTCGCTCGGCCGTAGCCCGCACAACTGATGGTCCTGGGCACCGACAACCGCATTCTGACGCTGGCGCTGGCCCGCATGGCCGACGCGCTGGGCAACTCCTTTCTCATCATCGTCCTCCCACTGTACATCGCCAGCGGCCAGATATCGCTCGCCGGCATCGTCGGCACCAGTGTCTTCGGTCTCGTCCTCCAGACGGAGACGCTCATCGGGCTCGTGCTCTCGCTGTTCGGTCTCCTGAACAGCTTCGGGCAGCCCTTCACCGGACGGGCCTCAGACCGGACCGGTCGGCGACGAATCTTCGTCCTCGTCGGACTGGTGCTCTTTGCGGTCGGGAGTGCGGCCTACCCCTTCCTGACGAGTTACTGGACCGTCCTCGGCGCCCGGGCGCTCCAGGGCGTCGGCGCCGCCTTCACCATCCCGGCGACGGTGGCGCTGGTCAACGACTACGCGACCAGCGACGCCGAGCGGGGTGGCAACTTCGGCGTGTTCAACACGTTCCGACTCATCGGCTTCGGCTTCGGGCCCATCATCGCCGGCGTGGTCATCACGGGCGGGCTCGCCAGCCGGAACGTGGTCACGTACACCCTGTTCGGGTCGACGTTCTCCGGGTTCACCGCGGCGTTCGCCGTCGCAGTCCTCGGTGCGGTCGTGAGTTTCGCCCTGGTCTTCCTGCTCATCACGGACCCGCCGGAGGCGGCCAACGCGGCGAGCAAGAACCTCTCTATCGCCATTCGGAACCCGAACGGACGGGGACTCGACTCGGTGTTCGTCCTCGGCATCGGCACCTTCCTGATGGCGACGACCATCGCGCTCTTTGCCACGCTCGAAGGACCGATACGCATGCGGTTAGACGAGTCGACGTTCATGTTCAGCGTGCAGTTCGCCGCCGTCGTCATCGCGAACGTCGCCTTCCAGGTCCCAATCGGCCGGGCCAGCGACCGGTTCGGGCGGCGACCGTTCGTCGTCGCCGGGTTCGTCGTCCTGATTCCGTCGGTGTTCGCCCAGGGCGTCGTCACCGACCCGTGGCTGATGCTTCTGGCCCGGTTCGTCCAGGGCATCGGCGTCGCGCTCGTCTTCGCGCCGTCGCTGGCGCTGGCCGGCGACCTCGCCGGCGAGCGCGGGTCCGGTACCACGCTCTCTGTGCTGACGATGGCCTTCGGGCTGGGCGTCGCCGCCGGCCCGCTCGCGTCTGGACTCCTCTTCAACTTCGGCGGGTTCAGCACCCCGTTCACCGTCGGGGCGGGCCTCGCGGTTGTCGCACTCGTGTTGACCTATACGCAGGTCGAAGAGACGCTCGACGCCTGACCTGCGCTCAGAAGTCGTCGATGACGGGAATCCCCATCGTGTCGTAGTCGGTCATCGCCGCGAGTGTCTCGGGCGTCTCCTCGAGAGCGACCCGCTCTGCGACGATCTTCGCTGGGTCGATACGGTCGTTCTCGAGGAACCGGAACAGCTCGTCGTAGCGCGCCGGGGCCATCCCGATGGCGCCGACCACCGACAGCTCCTTGCCGACGATGCGGTCGGTCGGGAGCGCGACCTGTCCCCCTTCGGTCCGTGTCGTCAGGCCGATCTGGACGTGCTGGCCCCGCGTCCGAAGGCAGTTCACGGAGTTCTGGCAGGTCGTCGCGATGCCCAGCGCGTCCACCGAGACGTGGGCCCCGCCGTCCGTGATGTCGTGTATCTCGCTCGGCACGTCCTCGATAGCGTCGGCGTCGACCGTCGCCGCTGCGCCGAGTCGCTCGGCGAAGTCGAGCTTCTCCGCGAAGAGGTCCACCGCGATCACGTTCGCGCCGAGCGCCGCTGCGATGTGGACAGCCGACAGGCCGACGCCGCCACAGCCGTGGACGGCCACCCAGTCGCCGGCGTCGACGTCGGCCTGGTGGACGAGCCCGTGGAAGGCCGTCATGAACCGACAACCCAGGCCAGCCATGTCGACGGAGGAGACGCTGTCGGGCAACTGGACGACGTTGACGTCGGCGTCCGGGACGTGGAGCTGTTCGGCGAACGCGCCCGGGACCGCCGGTTCCAGGCCCAGCGAGCGCCGGTTCTCACAGAGGTTGGCGTGGCCGGTTCGACACTGGTGGCAGGTGCCGTCGGCGAGGTTGAACGGCACCGTGACGTGGTCGCCCTCGTTGACGGTCTCGACCTCGTCGCCGACGGCGCGGACGGTGCCGGCGGGCTCGTGACCGAGGACGTGGCCGGCGGCCAGGCCCCGCTCCGCCCAGACCGGGTCGCCCTGCCAGGCGTGCCAGTCGCTCCGGCAGATACCACACGCCTCCAGTTCGACGACGACGCCCGTCGGGTCCGGTGTCGGCGGGTCGACGGTGCTGACCTCCAGTGGCTCACCGTGGCCGGTGAAGACAACTGCGCGCATACCCCGTCTCGGACGGCCGAGCGAATAATAGTATGCCCGCGTGCTGGCCCGTCATCGCTTTCGAGCCCCCGCCGACGTTCCGGGCCAATGGGTCTCTATCCCCGGACTGACCCAAAGGGTTAGGCCGGTAACGTTAGTAGTTCTACATATGTTCGCTGACCGAGCAGACGCCGGTGAGCAGCTGGCGGCAGCACTCCGTGAGCGGGGCGTCGAGGCCGACGTCGTGCTGGCGATTCCGCGTGGCGGCCTCCCCATCGGCCGGCCGGTCGCCGACGCGCTGGGGGTCCCGCTCGACGTCGTCGTCGCGAAGAAGATCGGCGCGCCGAACAATCCCGAACTCGCGGTGGCGGCCGTCGCCGACGACGGGACGCTCTGGCGCAACGAGTCGATAATCGGCTCCTACGACCTGACAGACGGCTACCTCGAGTCGGCGCGCGAGCGCGAACAGGCGGCCGCCCGCGAGAAGTTCGACCGGTACCGTGGCGACCGGCCGCCGCTCGACCTCGCGGGGAAGCGCGTGGTCGTCGTCGACGACGGGCTTGCCACCGGGGCGACGATGCGGGCCTGCGTCCAGCGGGTGCAAGCGGCCGACCCGCGTGCTATCGTCGTCGCCGTCCCCGTCGGGTCGCCCGACACCGTCACCGCCATCGGCCGGTCAGTCGACGACGTGGTCGCACTCGAGGAACCCGCCTCCTTCGGTGCTGTCGGCCAGTTCTACCGTGACTTCTCGCAGGTCAGCGACGAGGACGCGATGGCCTACCTCGCTTAGACGAGTCGCTCGACGGTCTCTCGAACGGCGCGCGCGGCCGCCCTGACCTCGGAGAGGCGGACGTACTCGCGCTCGGAGTGCGCCACAGCGCCGCGGTCGTCCGTCAGGTCGCCGGGGCCGAAGACGACCGTCGGCGCCTCCTGCGCGAAGTACGAGGCCTCCGTCGCCGCACCGAACGGCCGTATCGCGCCGCCGCTGGCCCGCTGGAGCGCTCGCACGACCTCGGCCTCCTCGTCGGTCGCGAATGCTTCGGGGAACGGCGTGTCGGGCCGGATGAGGTCCACCGAGAGCCCCATCGCGCCGGGGAGCCACTGCGCCAGGTGGGTTTCGAGGTCGGCACAGAACTCGCCGCTCCGCTCTGGCGGGACGGAGCGCCGGTCGAAGGTGATGACGCACTCGGCGGGCACCTGGTTCGTCGCCTCGCCGCCCTCTATCATCGAGGGCGTGAGCGTCGGCCGTCCGAGCGTCTCGTGCTCGGCAGGACCGTGTTCCTCGGTATAGGTCTCCATCGCCTGCAGGACCGGCGCGGCCGCCCTGATAGCGTTCATCCCGCTCGCCGGGTCGGCGGCGTGGGCGCTCTCGCCGCGGATGGTGACGGTCCCCTCGAACTGGCCGCGCGCGGCCGTACAGACGTCGAGGCCGGTCGGTTCCCCGACGATAACCGCGTCGGCGTCGATGTCCTCCGCGAGGTGCGCGCCGCCGGTCTGCGTGGTCTCCTCGTCGATGGAGACGGCCAGCGTGACGCGCCCGTCCGTCGGCGAGACCGTGAGGAAAGCGTCGAGGAGCGCCGCGAGCGGTCCCTTCGCGTCGCAGGTCCCGCGGCCACAGACGACGTCTCCGGCGCTCTCGTCCCCACTCCCGTCGATTCGCTCGTCGAGTCCCGGCGGTTCGGACCGCCGCTCGTACGGCAGGTGCGGCGGGACCGTGTCGATGTGCGTGTTCAACAGCAGGCGGGTTCCGTCGCCGTCACCCCGCGACGTCCGGACGTTCCCCAGGTCGTCGACCGTCGGGTCGACGCCCTCGGCTTCGAGTGTCTCGAGGAGGTACTCGCGCATCTCGCCGACCGACTCGTGGGAGGGGATGTCGACGGCCTCCCGGTGGAAGGTAGCGGGGTCGAACGTCATCGTTGGGTGTGCTCCACGCGGGTCACGTCGTCGAGTGTCTCACGCTCTCGAACGACGCGCGTCTCGCCGCGTTCGATGGCGACCTCCGCTGGTCGGGGCTGAGAGTGGAACTGGTTGGCGAGTTCGTAGCCGTACGCGCCGGCGTTCCCGATGGCCAGCAGGTCCGTCCGCTCGGGTCGGGCGATGGGCCGGTCCGTACAGAACACGTCGGCGCTGGTACAGCAGGGGCCACCCACCGACACCGGTTCGGCCTCGCGGTCGGGTGCGCTGACGTTCCGGATGGGGTGATAGGACCCGAACATCGCCGGGCGGATGAGCGTCGCCAGCGAGGCGTCGACGCCGACGACGGTGGCCGCCGGCGTCTCCTTGACGGTGTTTACTTCGGTGAGGATACACTCGGCGTCGGCGACGACGTAGCGGCCCGGTTCTAGTTTTATCTGTGCGTCCAAGTCGCCGACCGCGTCACGCACCTTCTCGCCGACGACCTGCATGTCCAGCGGGTCCTCGTCCTCGCGGTAGGGGACGCCGAAGCCGCCGCCGAAGTCGACGAACTCCAGGTCGCCGACCTCGTCGATGACGGTGCGCCCCATGTCCGCGACCTTCGCGATGGCCCGGCAGTGGTCCTCCAGGTCGTCGTGGAGGACGCCGCTGCCGGCGTGAGCGTGGAGGCCGACGAGGTCGAACCGGTCGGCGACGTCCGCGGCGACCGCCGGGACCTGCTCGTACGGGATGCCGAACTTGGCGTCCTTGCCGGTCGCGACCTTCTCGTGGTGGCCGGTCCCGATGCCGGGGTTGACGCGGATGGCGACGCGGCCGTCGTAGCCCCGCTCCTCGAGACGGTCGAAGGTGTCGCGCGCGCCGGCAGTGATGGTCAGCCCCGGGTGCGCCGCAGAGAGGTCGACGGCGTAGTCCAGGTCGTGGTCGGGCGGGTTGACGGCGGTGTACTGGAGCGTCCCCGGTGGCGCGCCGGCGTCGATGGCCCGCTGGAGTTCCCCCCAGGCGGCACACTCGATGTCCGCCCCAGTCTCGAGCAGTTTCGAGAGCACCGCCTGGCCCGTGTGGGCCTTCGCGGCGTACATCACGTGGGCGTCCGGGAACGCCGCCGAGAACCGTTCGTAGTTCTCGGCGACGCGGTCCAGGTCGAGGACGTACAGCGGCGTGCCGTGCTCGGCGGCGAGTCGTTCGAGGAGCCCGTGGTCCCAGTCCGCGAGACGGCGGACCGGCGGCGAGGTGTGGCTCATTGCCAGAACCACGGTGGCGCCGGCTAACAAGGGTTCCGCTCTCGACCGCATCTCGTTCGCTCGAGGGGTTCGACACAGGCCCCCTCGCGAGTAGTCGAGACCGCGTTAGTCTCGAAGCGCGTCTTCCCGCTCCGTCGCCTCCAGGGTCTCCTGTTCGACGTCCGTCGCCACCACAGCGGGTTTGTACGCCCCACCGGGGATGAGGTCGTTCTCGCCCACGGAGGAGTCGACGAACCGCTGGAAGGCCCGGCGCTCGGGCGGCAGCTCGCCGTACAGCACCTCGTCCTCGACGAGGTCGTAGACGGGGATACGCGGGGTCAACAGCGTGTTCTCGCCGACGATGCTGCCCTCGCCGACGATGAATCCCGAGGTGACGCGACAGCCGGCGCCCAGCGAGACGTCGTCCTCGACGATGACCGGGGCGTTCTCGACCGGTTCGAGGACGCCGCCGATGAGCGTGTTCGCGCCGAGTTTGACGTTCTCGCCGATCTGCGCACAGGAGCCGACCGTGTCACAGGAGTCGATGAGCGTCCCGTCGCCGACGTGGGCACCGATGTTGACGAAGGAGGGCGACATCATGATGCAGTCGCTGCCCAGGTACGCCCCCCGGCGGATGGTCGTCCCGTCGGGCGTGTTGCGCGTCCCGCGCTCGCCCAGGTCGCCGGTGTCTCGCAGCGGCAGGACGTCGTGATACTGGACGTCACCGTAGTTTCGGCTGTAGGTCTCCCGGAAGGCGAAGTTGAGCAAGATGCCCCGCTTGACCCACTCGTTGACCTGCCACTCGCCGTCGACCTTCTCGGCTGCGCGGATGTCACCGTTCTCCAGCGCCGTCAGGAAGTCGTCCAGCGTGTCCAGCTGCGGCGGTTCGACGTCTTCGGCGGTCGCGCCGCCCTCGTAGGCCGTCCACAGGTCCCCGATGTTCGCTTCGAGGTCTTGTCCGAGCATTGGTGTCTGGTGGTATCTGCGCCCTGAAATATAGCCTCCGGGGGTTCCGAACGAAGCACTCACGCTCGACCGTGGCAGACTCGCGCCAGTCGGTCGGGTACCCAGCAACAGATGTCCCAGCTGAGAAGACGACGCTTGCTACCTTACGAATCGACGACTTCGCCGAAACGGTACCAGTCTGCGTCGCGCCCTGCGACCCACACCGCGGCGTCCAGCGCCCCCGCCGCGAAGACGGCGCGGTCCTCGGCGTGATGCGAGAGCGACAGCACCTCGTCGTTGCCCGCCAGAATCAGCTCGTGTTCGCCGCGGATGTCGCCGGCGCGGCGGGCGAAGACGCCGATCTCGTTCTCGTCTCGCGGGGCGTGGCCCTCGCGGCCGTAGACGGGTTCGACGTCGCGCTCCTCCTGGACGATGTCGAGGATGGTGTTCGCGGTGCCGGAGGGTGCGTCGACCTTCTGGTTGTGGTGGGTCTCCATCAGTTCGAGGTCGTAGTCGTCCAGCGCGCGCACCGCCTCGCGGACGGTGCGCTGGAGGACCTGGATGCCACGCGAGAAGTTGGTCGCCTTGAGCACGGCGACCCGCTCGCTGACGTCCTTGAGCTGGCCCATCTCCTCTTCCTCGAAGCCGGTGGTGCCGACGACGAGAGCGACGCCGGAGTCCGCACACGTCTCGGCCAGCGGGAGCGTCGACGCGGGAATCGAGAAGTCGACGACGACGTCGACGTCGTGCTCGGCCAGGGCGCTCCCGATGCCGCCGCTTTCGACGATGGGGACGCCTGCGTACTCCCCCGCCTCGACGTCGAAGCCGACGACCACGTCGAGGTCGTCACGCTCGGCCGCGGTGTCGATGACGGTCTGTCCCATCCGGCCGGCCGCCCCGTTGACGGCGACGCGCGTCATCGCTCTATCTCCGCGTACTCCGCTTCCAGGTCCTCGTTTTCCAGGACGGCCAGCACGTCACGGAGGTGGTCGAGATGGTCATCGGAGAGGCGCGTGAGCGGCGAGCGCATGTGTGCCGGGCCGTAGCCCCGGATGCGCATGGCCTCCTTGACCGGGATGGGGTTGGTCTCGACGAACAGGGCCCGGAACAGCGGCCCCAGTTCGTGGTGGAGCGCGCGCGCTCGCTCGAAATCACCGGCGAGTGCCGCCCC
Organism: Haloarcula ordinaria; assembly: GCF_029338275.1. Taxonomy (NCBI): domain Archaea; kingdom Methanobacteriati; phylum Methanobacteriota; class Halobacteria; order Halobacteriales; family Haloarculaceae; genus Haloarcula; species Haloarcula ordinaria. The sequence continues at coordinate 1,469,496 of NZ_CP119789.1, forward strand.
GACCATCGCGCAGGTGCGCTCGGGTTCGACGTTGGCGGCCACGGAGATACAGCCGGTCCCGCCGACCGAGAGCATCGGGAGCGTCATCCCGTCGTCGCCCGAGAGCACCGCGAACTCCTCGTCGCGCGTGCGCTCGATAATCTCCGATATCTGGTTCATGTCACCGCTGGCGGCCTTGTACGCCTGGATGTTCGGATGCGAAGCGAGTTCGACGGCGGTGTCGGGTTCGACGTTCCGCCCGGTCCGGGAGGGGACGTTGTAGACGATCTGCGGGACGTCCACTTCGTCTGCGAGCGCGGTGAAGTGGTCGACTAGGCCTCGCTGTTCGGGCTTGTTGTAGTACGGGGAGATGAGCAAGAGCGCGTCCGCGCCGGCGTCGGCCGCCCGTCGCGAGAGCGAGAGGGCCTCGCGGGTGTTGTTCGACCCGGTGCCGGCGATGACGGGTACGTCGTCGACGGCATCGATGACCGCCTCGACGACCTCGACGTGTTCGTCGTGGGTCATCGTCGCCGACTCGCCGGTCGAGCCGACGGGGACGAGGCCGTCGACGCCGGCGGCTTCGAGCCGCTGGGCGTCGCGCTGGAGTGTCTCGAAGTCGATACTGCGGTCGTCGTCGTCGTGGAACGGCGTACACATCGCGGGGTACACGCCGTGGAAATCGATGTCGGTCATTGCTGATATGTGTCGTGTCGCTGTGGGATATGTCGTCCGGTCTGTTCTCGAAAAGTCGACCCGGGACGGGACGCCACGCCCGCCGCGAGCCGCTAGAACGACCGTTTGCGTTTCGGCGCGGAGACGACGCGCTCGCCGGTGGCAGTCCCAGCGACCGGTACGAGGAGGCGTCGTCGCATACATGACACATCACTCGTGACGGATTTAATAGTTCCCCTCTCCGGCTAGAACCCCGAACACCTTTCTCCGTGGGGGCGTCAAAATCCCCTATGACCGTCACGCATCCGGGCCAGCGAGTCGCCGTACTGGCCGACGCGCAGAATCTCTACCACACCGCCCGGAGTCTCTACACGCGCAACATCGACTACGCCGCCCTCCTGGAGGAGGCCGTCAGTGGCCGCGAGCTGTCACGCGCAATCGCCTACGTCATCCGCGCGGACTCGCCCGACGAGGAGTCGTTCTTCGAGGCGCTCGTCGACATCGGGTTCGAGACGCGCATCAAGGACATCAAGACGTTCCAGGATGGGTCGAAGAAGGCCGACTGGGACGTGGGGATGAGCCTGGACGCCGTCACGCTGGCGAAGCACAACGACGCCGTTGTCCTCTGTACCGGGGACGGCGACTTCGCCCGGCTCTGTCGCTACCTGCGCCACGAGGGTTGTCGCGCCGAGGCGATGGGCTTCGCCGAGTCGTCCTCGGAGGACCTCATCGAGGCCGTCGACGGGTTCGTCGACATGAGCGACGAACCGGACCGGTTCCTGCTGTAGGCGTCGCTCGGGTTGCTCGGTCGACAGAACGAGAGAACGCGTTAGACCGGGCGACCTTCTTCGGAGGTGCCGACCAGTAGCGCGCCGGCGGCGAGGCCGAGTGCCGCGATGGCAGCGCCGACCAGCGGAACCGAAACGCCGAGCGGGCCCGTGCCCAGGATGAGCGCCGTACTGACCGCGAGCAGCACCCCACCGAGAATCACTTTTCGCTTGTCTGTTGCCATTGTACTGGCCACTTGGAATTCATCCGGTATAAATTTCCCCAAAACCGCCAGACGAGAGTGAGATAGAGAGTCTCATACAGGCCGAAAAATCGTGAAGAATATTCAGTGTCGCGGGTCGCTCGTGACCACCGTCTCCGCCAGCGGACCGAAAGTCGGTTGTCGCCCCGGCGTCGAGAACGGCCAATGACCGACCGCGAGTTCCGGAGCCTCCGCCGTGCCGCCGACTACCAGTTCGGCCGCGGCGCGGGCGCGACGCTCTTTCCCGCCCCCGACGCTATCGAGGTGACACACACCAGTTCCGGTCGCCCGCGCCAGGTCCTGGCCGACGGCGGCCGGCTGGCCACCTACGGCACCGACGGCCGCTACACGCTCGGTTTCGTCGGTGGCCGTCGCTTGGTCGAGGGCTTCGACGCCCCGCGCCACCGCGTCGTCGTCGGCGACGAGAGCGAACCGTTCGTCCGCGAGGGGCGCAACGCCTTCGCGAAGTTCGTCCAGGACGCCGATTCTGCCCTCCGCCCCGGTGACGAGGTGCTGGTCGTCCACGCGGACGGCCACCTGCTCGCCGTCGGTCGCGCGGAACTACCCGGCCACGGGATGCGCGACTTCGAGACGGGGATGGCCGTGAAGGTGCGCCACGGGGCCGACAGCGCCTGACCGCCACAGAAGACATTTACTGCACCCGTCGGAACCGCCGCTATGCAGCGCCGCCAGGTCCTCTCCACGGTCGCCCTCTCCGTCGCATCGCTCGCTGCCTGTTCCGCACCAAGTTCGCCCGGCACTGACGACGGGACGACCACCGACACGTCGACCCGGACTGTGACGCCCGCGACCGAGTCGACCGCCACGCCATCTACCGACCCCACGCAGACTGAGGCCGTCACGCCGGACCCCGACGACCCCATCGCGGTCGACCTGTACAACACGACCGAGGAGACGCTGACGGTCCAGGTGACTGTCACCGAGTCCGAGCGCGTCCTCCTCGACCGGAGTCTCTCCGTCGCGCCGGCCGACGAACCGTCACTCGACACCGGAATCAGTCAGACCGGGTCGTACGAGGTGACCGTCGCCATCGAAGACGGGCCATCGGTGACGGACCCCTTCCCCGTCGGGCCGTACGACATCAGGATGGGGTCGAACGCCGTCGTCGAACTCTCGCTGGAGCAGATTCGGATATACTTCGAAGAGTGAGTGGCCGGGACGCTCCGGAGTACGCAGTACCGTCGACCGACGGCTTCAGGCCGTCTCGTCCCCGTGAATCTGCTCGCCCCGGAACAGCCGGTGGGCGATGGTAAACGTCTGTTCGCGCTCCCGACGCGTCGGGAAGTGGGCACCCATGTAGCGCGCCGTCGCAATCAGGGGCAGCCGTCGCTCGGCGTCCGACTCGGCGTGGTCGGTCCCCCGGAACGACGCTTCGACGTTCTGGAGCGTGTGGAAGGACGCGTCCTCGCGTAGCAGGCCCTCACCGAGGGTACGTTTCAGGTCCGCGAGGTCCCCGTCCGCGTCGAAGTGCTCGCTCACCAGGCGCCCGGCCTCGTTCACGCGGCCCTGCTCGTCGAACGTCGCGAGCAGGTCCTCGCGGATGGCTGCCGGGTCGCGGTCCGACTCGCCGGGTTCGGGAATCGGTGCTGCGGGGGTGTTGAGGAAGCGGTCGAGGTACACCGACATCGCGCCGTCGAAACACGGGCGGTACGCATCGACGGCGTCCGTTCGACTCGCCAGCGCGTGGGCGGCGTTGGCGTAGGAGACCGTGTGGTGGACCGTGTTCCAGTCGGAGAACTCGTTACTCGTGGCGAACTGGGCCACGCGGCGAGTCGCCGCGAGCGCGACCGCACGCGACAGTTCTTCGGCGGTCGCACCATCACGAACTGCGTCACGCAACGCGTCGACTACGGTGTGGGGGTCGTCGGCGAGTAGGGTGTCGACGAAGTCGTCGGGGCGGTCCCACTGTTTCCCCTGCCCGGCCGCGACGAGGGCCGGGAGGGCGTCCTGGGCGTCGAAACACAGTTCGGCGACGTCGATGGGCTGGCGCCATTGCGAGCGCTCCTCGCTCCGGACGGCGTCGGTGAACCCGTCGACAAGGGACGCGAACACGTCGGGCGCGTGGTCCCAGCCGACGTGGTCCAGCGTCTCGACGGCCTTGTTGACGAAGTCGAGCGTGTGGCTCGTGTCCATGTAGAGGTGGTCCGTCCCCGCCGCGAGCAGTATCTCGACGACGTCCTCCGGTGGGAGGGTAGCCGCGGCCGTCCGGATGCAGCGCTCGGCCCCGTCACTGTCACGGACCTCGCAGGTGTCCCGGAACCAGGACTTCAGGCGGGCCTTCGAGAGGTCGGCGTTGCCCAGTTCGTACTGGGGGAACCGGGGCGGTTCACCGGCGCAGTCGCTCGCGACCTGGCTCACGCCGACGTACATCGCCCGCAGTTTCTCGTCGTGGCCGACGTCGTCGTAGAGATTCGCCATCGCGCCGAGGATAGTCAGTCCCGAGGACCACCCCGCCTCGCGGTAGGTGGTCCCGAACTCGACGGCCTTCTCGACCGGCGTCGCAAAGCCCTCGCCCAGGTCGTCTAAGTTGATGACCGCCTTCGCGGCCACGAGGCCGAGGTTCTCCTGCATGGCGTCGACGAGGCGGTTGCGCCAGTGGGTCTTCGGTGGGACGTCGGGCTCGGGGTCCGGGTCGACGTAGACGGTGCCGTCGCGGATTTCGACCGGGAACGTCTGGACGTCGTCGGCCCAGATGTCGAGCGTGTCGCCACAGGCCAGTTCGAAGCGCGCGTGATGCCAGTGGCAGGTCAGGAGGCCGTCGTCGACAGTGCCCTTCGCGAGCGGGAAGCCCATGTGCGGACAGCGGTTGTCGACGGCGTACACCTCGCCCTCGTGGTGAAAGAGCGCGACGGTGTGGCCGCCGGCGTCGGCGACGTCGTGGCCCTCGCGCTCCAGAGTGGCGAGGTCGGCGACCGGAACGAGTTGGTCTGTCGACATGCGTCCAGATATGTCACGGACTAACAAGGCCCTTCCGACGGGAGTTCGACCACTCGCTCCGTCTCAGAGTGGCACCGTCGCCAGCGTTTCGGTCCGCACGTCGGGTGCGCCGACCAGTCGACCGGTCCAGACGACGGTGACAGTGTCACCGGCTTCGAGGTGGAAGCCGACGGTGGCGTCGCCGTCGTGGAAGTCCCCGTCGCCGTCGCTGTCGACTCGCGGGTCGTCGACGACGAACTGTGCACCCTCGCCGACGGGCAACTCTGCTTCGCTCGCCCAGACGCGCCTCGTCGTGGCGTCCCGGTCGCTGTCGGTGACGACGACCGCGAGCTCGTCTGTCGCGGTGCCGGTCAACCGGTCGCCGCCGGCGTGGGTCAGCGTGATCGTCCCTGTTTCGGCGTCGAACTGGCCTTCGACGACGATATCCGGCGCGTCGGTCCGCAGGTCGGCCCCCGGCCCGACGACTAGCGCGGCCAGGCCGAGGACCACCAGCGCTGCCAGTCCCCAGACGGCCAGTCGTTCGAGCGTCAGCGCCCCGCGCGATACGGCCGGACTCATTACGTGACCTGTCTGCCGGGGTGAAGATAAGTCCCCCGCCCTGCGGTCGCCGGGGCGAGATTCGGGAGACACCGCGGTGACTGGACCCGGACCGTCCCTCACGACCGGGAGCCGTTCTATTCAAGTGTCTCAATACGGTATCTGTCTCACAACGAATGAGCCAGGACTTCTACGAGATACTGGGTGTCTCCCGCGACGCCTCCGAGGACGAGATCAAGGAGGCCTACCGGGAGAAAGCCCGGGAGTTCCACCCGGACGTCAGCGACGACCCGAACGCCGAGGAGAAGTTCAAGAAGGCGAAGAAGGCGAAGGAGGTGCTCACCGACGAGGAGCAGCGCCAGATGTACGACCAGGTGGGCCACGACCGCTTCGAGGAGGCCCAGAAACGCGGCGGCATGGGCGGTGGCGGCGGTGCCGGCGCTGGCGGCATGGGTGGCGACCCCTTCGGCGGCGCCGGCGGCTTCGACATGCAGGACATCTTCGACCAGTTCTTCGGCGGCGGCGGGGGCCGCGGCCGCGGTGGCAACCGCCCACGTCAGGGTCAGGACCTCCAGACCCGCATGGAGATCGACCTGGAGGAGGCGTACCACGGGGCGACGAAGCAGCTCACCATCACCCGTCCCGAGACTTGCGCGGAGTGCGACGGGTCCGGCCACCCACCGGGGACGGATTCCGAGACCTGTCCCGAGTGTAACGGCCAGGGCCAGACGACCCGTGTCCAGCAGACCCCGATGGGCCGGGTCCAGCAGACGGCGACCTGCCGCCGGTGCGAGGGCGAGGGCGAGCTATACGAGGAGACGTGTTCGACCTGTCGCGGCGACGGCATCGAACAGAACGAGGCGACGCTCGAAGTGGACATCCCCGCCGGTATCGACGACGGCCAGAGCCTCCGGATGGAGCGCGAGGGCGCGCCCGGCGAGCGCGGCGGCCCCAACGGCGACCTCCTCATCCAGGTCACCGTCCGCGACCACCCGGACTTCGAGCGCGACGGCGACGACCTCTCGCACCAGCACGCCATCTCGTTCCCGCAGGCGGTCTTCGGCGACACCATCACCGTCCCGACAATCGACGGCGAGGTGGAGGTCGACGTCCCCAGCGGCACCCAGAGTGGCGAGGTGTTCCGCCTGCAGGGCAAGGGGATGCCCCGCCTGCGCCGCCGTGGCAACGGCGACCTCTACGTCCAGGTGCAGGTCGTCACACCCGACGACCTGAACAAAGAGCAGAAAGAAGCTCTCGAGAAGTTCGCCGAGGCCGGCGGCGAGGAGGTCGACGTCGAGGAGGGCTTCTTCGAGAAGCTCAAGAACTCGCTGTAAGCTTCAGTTGCTCTGGTCGGAGATATCTTCGTGCGAGGTTCTGAGTGCCAGAAAGTCCCGCCCGTAGTCGGCTCCCCAGCCACTGCTGGGTGGGACTGAAAGGGGCCGACCGCTCGCGTTCACTTGGTCGACTGAGCGACCCCTATTCGAGGGAGCGCAGCGAGCGAGAATATGTCGCTCAGCGGCCGCGAGCGGTCGGGGGCTTTCTGGCTGTACACACCTGGTGTATAGTTTAAACGAATCGCTAGCCACTCGTCGCGCTTTTAGCGGTCCCGTCCCAACCTCCGACCATGGAAACCTTACAGGACCTCGTCGCCGCGGGCCGCGAGCGCGAGGGCGTTCTCTTTACCGCGCCGGACCGTTCGACGCCGTTCAGTTACCGGGACTTCTGTACGAACGTCTGGAAGGCGGGGAACCTCATGCGCCACTACGGGGTTCGCCACGGGATGCGGGTCGCCGTCGTCGCCGGGCCGAAGAACCCGACCGGGGACGACGAACCCGGCTATCTCCGCGACAGTCCCGACGCACTGCTGGCGTTCCTCGCCGCGACGCTCGACGGGGCGGTGGTCGATATGGACCCGCCAGGGGCCGTCGACACGACGGCGCTGGTCGCGCCCGCCAACTGGCTCGGCCGGTACGAACTCGCGCCGGGGACGAAGGCGCTGGCCTACGGCGGGCCGAGCGACGACCCGACCGTCGCGCAGTTCGAGCGGGAGCTCTGGAGCGAGAACCCGCTGCAGCCGCCGGGCGAGGTAGGGCCTGCCGACGACGCGTTGGCAGCCGACCGGACCTATTCACACGGCGACCTGCTGGCCGCGAGCCAGCGGGTCGTCGAGGACTACGGGTTCGACGGCGGGACGACCGTCGTCCTCCGCGCGCCCGTCACCACGGCCGGGGCGCTCGTCGCCGGCCTCGTCGCGCCGATGCGTGCGGGTGCGACGGTCCGGTTCGGCGGCGACGGCGCCGAGTCCGCTGGCGACGTGGCCGTCGCTGCGGCCGATGCACCGGAAGAAACCGTGATTCAGCCGGACGGGCTAGTGTGACGCGCGGTACTCGCCGTGCTTGACGCCGAGCAGGAGTGTGACGGCACCGAACACGAGTAGCCCGCCGAGCACCATCATGACGGTGCTCGTCGTCATCGGGCTCATGAACGTCCCTATCGCGAGCACGGCGAAGAGTGCGACGAACGCGACCGCCGTCTTGGTCAGGTCGAATTCCATGACGAACGGGGGTTAGGACCCGACGTACCTGAACGTTGCTCTCTACTCCGTCGGCCGGACGACGTCCGCCAGCGTCACCAGCAAGCCGAGCAGCCAGCCGGCCGGGAACGAGAAGCCGAGCCACATGATGATGTAGGCCGGGCCTTCGAGTTCGAACTCCGCTTCGAGGAACTGGGCGATGCTGTTCGAGCCAAGCAGGTCGAGCAGTATCCAGCTCGCCAGCGCGTCGCTGCCAGGGATGACGTACTGCGCGACGGTCGTCGAGAACAGCGCCGCGACGACCGGCGGGAGGAAGATGGCGGTCACCGCGAGCGGGAAGGCAAACAGGACTGTCGTTCCGCGACCGCCGATGCTCCGGAAGCCGACGGCCAGTGCGGCCGAGAGCGTCGCGACGCCGCCGGCGATGGCGATGGCGGTGAACCCCCCAGCGACGAGGTCAAGTTCGAACCGCGCGAGCGCGGCCAGCCCGCCCCAGACGACGAGCGAGAGCACCACGACGCCGATGAGCCCCAGTCGCGTCGCCGTGCCGCCGATGCGCCGGGTCTGGAACCGGAGGATGGTTCCGACCAGCACCAGCGGGTAGATGAACGCGATAATCGGCATCCCCAGTGCAGACCAGACCCGGTACAGCAGCATCCCCAGCTGGCTGTCCGGCGTCCACGTTCCGAGGACCGTGTCCTGCGCGCCGCGCTGCCGTGGATAGACGAGCTCCATCCACGTCTCGTGTAACCGACGGAGATCGACGCGCATCGCGCCGACGACCCCTTGGTTCCCGGTAGACATACTCCAGGATTTGACTCACCCCGGTTAAAACTTTGAGGCTCTGTCTGACAGAACTCGTCGGTCAGCCGACCAGTGTCGTAGCCCGTCCTCAGTCCCAGCTGTCGGGGCCGAAGTCGGGATTGACGCGGCGGTCGGTCCGCTCGATGTCGTCGATGCGCGCGACCTCCTCGCCGGTGAGCTCGAGGTCGAGACTCCCCAGGTTGTCGGTGATGTGGGTCTCGCTGGTCGCTTTCGGGATGGCGGTGATCTCCTTCTCGCGGAGCCAGGCGAGACTGACCTGGGCCTCGCTGACATCGTGAGTGTCGGCGATATCGGCGAGGACGTCGTCGTGGAACACGCCGCCGCGGGCGAGCGGCGAGTAGGCGACCAGTTCGTAGTCGTGTTCGCTCGCGTGTGCCCGCAGGTCGGCCTGCTGGAGGAACGGGTGCAGCTCGACCTGATTGGCGAACAGCGGCGCGTCCAGGACGTCCAGCGCCGTCTCGACGTGGTGGGGCTCGAAGTTCGAGATGCCGACGTTCCGAACCGTCCCCTGTTCGTACAGTTCGTCGAACGCCGACAGCGTCTCCTCGGGGTCGTACGCGCCGGCGGGCCAGTGGACGTACAGCAGGTCGACGGCATCGACGCCGAGTTTCGAGAGGCTCGCTTCGGTCGACTCGAGCACGTCGTCGTACGCGAGGTTCGACGTCCACACCTTCGTCGCGAGGAAGACGTCTTCGCGGTCGACGTCCGCGGCCGCGATGCCGTCGCCGACGGCCGCCTCGTTCCCGTACGCCTGGGCGGTGTCGATGTGGCGGTAGCCGCTCTCCAGGGCGGTCGTGACGCTCTCGGCGCACTGCTCGGGGGCGTCGTTCTGCCAGGTTCCGAGGCCAAGCAGTGGCATGCCGTCGGCCCGCGGGACGTCGTTGACGTCGGCTGTGGGTGTCATCCCGAGAGGGCACGGGCGTCGTTCGGAAATGCGTTGTGGATTACGTCACCCCGCGGTCGGAAACCGACATATTGAGAACCCGGCCCCCACAACGGTCTGGTATGACAGACGGTAGTGTGGACGTATCTCGTCGGGCCTTCCTGCGGACGGCCGCGGGGGCCACGGCTGCCTCGGCCGCGACAGGAACGGCGGCGGCACAGGAAAACGGAACCGAAGGCGGTGATGGCGGTGGCGGTGGCGGCGGTCCGCCGGACTTCGGCGGCTTCCTCGACCAGGTCGGCAACTTCGACGGGACGACCGTCGACGCGACCGGACAGGACTCGGCGACGGTCGAGGTCGGGGTCCAGGCCAACGGCGGCGCCTTCGGGTTCGGTCCCCCCGCAATCCACGTCGACAACGGCGCGACGGTCCAGTTCGAGTGGACCGGCGAGGGCGGCGGGCACAACGTCGTCTCCCAGGGCGAGGGACCGCTGGACTCCGGTGACGCGGTGTCGAGCGCCGGCGTCAATTACGAACACACGTTCGAAGAGGACGGCATCTACCCGTACGTCTGTGTTCCCCACGAAGGGCTCGGGATGAAAGGCGCCATCGTCGTCGGTACGGACTACCCGACGGTGAGCAGCGGCGGCGAGGGAGGTGGCGGCGGTGGCGGCTCCCCGCAGGTACCCAGTAGCGCGAAGACCCTCGGCGTCGCGACGTCGTTCGTCATGGTGGCGACGCTGGGGCTCGCGTACTTCTTCATCCGGTACGGCGGCGACTACGAGACGCCCGGCGACCAGTAGTCACACCGTCTCGCCGCCGCTCCGTATCTCGAGGTCGACCTCGCGGGGTTCGCCCTCGAGGTCGGCGACCACGCGCTCGACGATTCGCTCCGCCTCCCGCCGAATCAGCGGGACGACCTTCTTGATGACCCAGTCCAGCGACACCAGTCGCGGCAGGTCGACCGCATCTCTCGACGCCGAGCCCGGGTCGAACGCGATGCGCAGGACGACCCGCGAGGCCGACTCTACGCGGTCGGGAGCCGCTTCCGGGTCCGCTTCGATTATCCAGTGGCCCTCGGCGTCGATGTCCTTGACGAGGTGCCAATCGATGCGCCCGGGCGGGTCGACGGAAACCACCTCCGACCGCGCCGTATACGAGAGCTTCCACCACGAGAACACGAGGTCGTAGCGCGTCCCAGGCGACCCGTCGCCGTCCCGTCGCACCTCGTCGATGTACTCGGAGTACCGGGCGTACCCGGGGAAATCGAGCAGGAACTCGTACAGCCGCTCGGGGGGCACGTGTACCACCGTACTGACCTCGATCTCGTCCACGTCCCCTATGCAGGGGCTTCGCGAGGTAAACTTTCGGGCGGGCGGTGCGATACTTGCCGGAAGATTCTCTTGGTGCATAATCTGGAACAGACAATATTATTATCCTGTATCCGATAGGGGGTAGTATCATGAGCGCATCCGATATCACGCACGCAGACGCCGACAGCGAGGCCGACCAGGCGGGCTGGGACGCCGTCAGAGACCTGCCGCCGAGCGCGAAGCTGGTCGCGAAGGTTCTGGAGTACAACGACACGCTGACCCAGAGTCAGCTGGCAGACGAGACGCTGCTGCCGCCACGTACGGTCCGCTACGCACTGAGCCGACTCGAGGACGCGGGCGTCGTCGACTCCCGGTTCTCCTTCGCCGACGCGCGAAAGCGCATCTACTCGCTCCGCATCGAGTGACCGCGCCTCGCTGACTCGCCGCCGTTCGTTTCTGGTCCCGTCGCTTCGCCCGGGGCAACGTTGATTAGTCACCCTACCAAGACGTTTCGTATGAAAGTCGTCCTGATTGGTGTCGGCCAGGCTGGGGGGAAAATAACCCAGTCGCTTGCCGAATTCGACTACGAGATGGGGTTCGAGGCGGTCCGCGGCGCGCTGGCGGTCAACACCGCCCGCGCGGACCTCCAGAACCTCGACATCGACACGACCCTCATCGGCCAGGACCGGGTGAAAGGCCACGGGGTCGGCGGTGACAACGAGCTGGGCGCACAGGTGATGGAAGAGAACGCCGCCGAAGTACTCGACGACCTCGATGGCCGGCTTACCTCCGAAGCCGAGGCCGTGGTGGTCGTCGCCGGCCTCGGCGGGGGTACCGGGTCGGGCGGCGCGCCGATGCTCACCCGCGAGCTCAAGCGCATCTACGACATCCCGGTGTACGTCCTGGGCGTCCTGCCTGGCCGTGACGAGGGCGGCATCTACCAGGCGAACGCCGGCCGGTCGCTGAAGACCACCGTCCGCGAGGCCGACTCCCTCCTCCTCGTGGACAACGACGCCTGGCGGGGCAGCGGTGACAGCGTCGCCGCCGGGTACGAGCGTATCAACGACGCCATCTCACAGCGGGTCGGGCTCCTGCTCGCCAGTGGCGAGGCCATCGACGGCGTCGGCGAGAGCGTCGTCGACTCTTCGGAGATCATCAACACGCTCCGCGGCGGCGGTATCGCCTCGCTCGGCTACGCCAGTGCGACGGCCAGCGAGAACCCCGAGGAGAACGTCAACGTCGTCACGAGTGTCACCCGGAAAGCACTGCTCTCCAGCATGAGCCTCCCCAACGCGGTCAAGGCCGACAAGGCGCTGCTGGTCGTCGCCGGCGACCCGGAACGGCTCTCGCGGAAAGGCGTCGAACGGGCCCGGCGGTGGGTCGAGGACGAGACCGGGAGCATGGAGGTCCGCGGCGGCGACTTCCCGCTCGCCTCCTCGAAAATCGCGGCGCTCGTGGTGCTCTCGGGCGTCGAGCGGTCCCCGCGAATCGACGAGTTCCTCGACCGCGCCCGGGAGGCCGCCTCGGCCCAAGGCCGGCAGGTCGACCCCCAGGAGTTCGACAACGAGGACCTCGACAACCTGCTGTGAGCGACGGGGCAGGAAAACTGGTGTGAGTCGCGGTCTTACTGGACCAGACTGCTGCCGTCGAACTCGGTCCGGTCGTACTCGTGGTCCATCAGTTCGAGGACGGTCGGCGCGATGTCGAAGAGGTCCGCGTCTTCGATGCGGACCTCGGGGTCGTCGACCAGCAGCGACGCGTTGTCGAAGCTGTGCATCCCGTTGCGCGGACCGACGCCGAAGACGTCCTCGGAGCCCTTGAAGCCGGCCTTCAGGTCGAAGCCGTGGTTCGGGACGACCACGAGGTCGGGCGCGATGTCGTCGTGGTCCCCGCGGAACGCCTGCTCGCGGGTGACGACGCGCTCGGCCACCTTGTTGCCGTCGGGGCCTTCGAGATTCTCGAGTTTCTCCTTCAGGTCCGCGCGGACCGTCTCGTACTCGGACTCGGGGACGCTCCCGCGCGGTTCGCGGCCCTCGAGGTTGATGTAGAAGCGCCCGGGGATAAGCGAGTAGGCCGTCGTCTCGTCGGCGATGTCGCCGAGTTCGCTGTGCTCGTCGTCCTCGTACTCGAGCCAGCCCTCCTGGTCGAGCCACTCGTTGAAGTGGACCTCGTAGTCGAGCGAGGTGAAGCCGTGGTCGGAGGCGACCATCATGGTGACGTCGTCCGGGAGCAGCTCACGGAGCTTGCCCAGGTACTCGTCGACCTTGCGGTAGAACTCGAAGAACGCCTCCTGGTTCTCGCCGTCGCGCTCGTAGTCCTTGAACAGGAAGTGGTTGACCCGGTCGGTGGTCATGAAGACGCCGAAAAAGAGGTCCCAGTCGTCGGCCTCGACGTACTGCTTGAACGTCTCGAAGCGCTTCTCCAGGGTCTCGTGGGCGTCCTCGACGAACTCGCTCTTGTCGTCGCTGTGGCCGAGCTTGGCGTTGACGTCGATGCGGTAGCCGTTCGATTCGAGGCTGTCCCGGAGGTCGTCGGGGTACGCGGCCTTGTCGACGCCCGGCGAGAGGAACCCGGAGACCATCCGCTGGACGTTGCGCTGGGGCGGGAAGGTGACGGGGACGTTCATCACGGTCGCGTCGCGGCCGTCCTCGGTGACACGGTCCCAGAGACGCGTCGCCTGGACGTCACGGCCCATCGGGACGTAGGTGTCGTACGAGCCGACCTCGCGGTCCTGAAAGCCGTAGACGCCCGTCTCACCGGGATTGACGCCGGTGGTCAGCGAGGGCCAGCAGGCGCTGGACTCGGGCGGCACGATGCTGTCGATGGGGCCCGCGCTCCCGTCGGCGGCCAGCTCGGTGAGGTTCGGAAACACGTCCGGATGTTCGTTGATGAGGCTGAACGGAACGCCGTCGATACCGAAGAAGGCCACGCGGGGGCCGCTGTCTCCTTTCAAGCGGTCGAATAGTCCCATGCCTTCCGGTATAGCGGTCAGGGTCAAGAAACTTCGTTTCGCGACTGCGCCTGCCTCGCCGGGAGCCGACGCCGGTCTGGTGGGTCAGGCCCCGTCCGCGTTCGTCGGGACGACGGTCAGGTGGGCGATGCCGGGAATCGGGGCCTCCTCGGGGTCGAACGGGACCGCCGAGCGGTCCAGCGGGCCGTCGGGCTGTTGGGTCGCCATCGTGTCCCGACCTATCAGCCGAACGAACTAATAATTACCCATGCTCATAACGCATCGGGGGTTCCCCCGTCATTACTCGGGGATATACCGCCCCTGACGCAGCGCAGAACGGGACGCGGCCGGTCGCCTCAGTCGAACTGCTCGTCGTAGAGGTCCTGTGCGTGTTCGATGGCGTCCATCGCGGCCTGCTTGTCCTCCCAGCCCAGCGTCTCGACTTCCTTGCCCTCCTCTAAGTTCTTGTAGGTCGAGAAGAACTCGTCTATCTCGTCTACGGTCTGCTGTGGGATGTCTTCGAGGTCCTCGATGTGGTCGTACCGCGGGTCCTCGATCGGGACGGCGATGACCTTGTCGTCCTGCTCGCCGTCGTCGTCCATCTTCATCAGGGCGACCGGACGGGCCTCGATGACACAGCCGGGGAACGTCTGGTCCTCTACGAGCACGAGCACGTCGAAGGGGTCCTCGTCGTCGTAGTACGACTGCGGGATGAACCCGTAGTCCGAGGGGTAGTGGACGTTCGAGTGGAGCACACGGTCGAGGACGACGCCGGGGATGTCCTTGTCGTACTCGTACTTGTTGCGCTCGCCCTTGAGGCACTCGACGACCGCGTAGATCTCTTCGGGCGGGTTCGGTCCGGTTTCCAGGTCTTCCCAGAGGTTCGTCATCGTCACCGACTGCACCGGCGCGTCAAAAAGTACTTTCGTAATGTCTCTGGCTCTGCACTATCCCAAGATATTTTACGGTGCTGTTGGACGGTACTATAAACGGTAGTAGGCTACTACGGCCCGCGACCAGCCCGCGAGGTGGTCCGGGGATAACGGTATTTATTTCGACACCTCTGATAGTGATAGATTGCCTTACAAAGGGCCGCAGTCTATCGATTAATCCTGTCTCTTAGGATGAAGTTAACAAGTGTTAAGTACTGTGGTGACATTTTGCTAACTATGTCAGAGGCACAATCACTCGACACAAGCCCCGGCATCGCGAAGGACCTCACGGCCTTCCAACAGAACATCCTCGTCATCCTGGCCGAAGAGCCACGGTACGGGCTCGCTATCAAACGCGAACTCGAGTCGTACTACGACGACGAAGTGAACCACGGCCGGCTGTACCCGAACCTCGACGACCTGGTCGAGATGGGGCTGGTCGAGAAGAGCGAGCTCGACAAGCGGACGAACCAGTACGCGCTGACCGAAGACGGCAAGGAAGCCGTCCTCGACCAGCTCGGCTGGGAGTTCTCGAAGTTCGTCACCGACGGCGACCGCGCGGGCATGCTCGAGAACCTCGTCGAAAGCCAGAAGTAATCGTCGTCTACCGCGACCTTACGGCTCCGGTAGCCGACCGTCAGATTTCTTTAGACACAACCGAACAGACTCGTCGAGCAGCGACCGCTGGTCCTCGCTCGGCCAGGTGTTCCGCGGGAAGTACTCCGCCTTGAACTCCTCGAGCTCGTCCGGCGTCGCCTCGGCGATCGGCTTCGCGTAGTGGTTGCCCATAAAGTCGGCCAGCGCCGTGGCGGTCGCGCCGTGGACGGGCCCGTGGTCCTCCGCGACGGCCGCGGCGACCGCCCGGTTCCGCTCGTCGACCACGTCCCACTCTTCCGGGTCGCCGGGGCCGCTGAGCTGGACTTCGACGCCCCTGTCGACGTCCTCGATTCGTCCAGGGCGAATCACGCCGTCTTCGACCCACTCCTGTGGGTGACAGACAAGCACGTCACTGGTGTCGTCTTCCCTGACGCGCGCGTCGTAATCGTGGTCGGCCAGCAACGCGTCGCGTTCGTCCTTGTACGCCGTCGTCTCCCCGTCGTCGACGGCCTCGCGTGCGAGCCTGGTGAGCCGTTCGGCCTCCTCCAGTACGTCGGTTGGCAGGTCAGTCATCGTCGAGTGCGTCGTTGGCTAGTTCGTCCGCGCGGTCGTTTATCTCCCGCGGAACGTGCTCGATGTGCCAGTCGTCGAAGTGCATCAGGAGCTCGCGGACGCGGACGCGCTGCTCGCGCAGGTCGGGGTCGTTCGTGTTCCACTCGCCCCGGACCTGCTTGACGATGAGCTCCGAGTCACCACGGATGCGCGCCTCGTCGAACCCGTACTCGCTCGCCACCTCGAGGGCTTTGACGAGGGCGGCGTACTCGGCCTGGTTGTTGGTCGCCCGCCCGATGGTCTGGCCGCCCTCGGCGACGATGCCACCGTCGTCGACGAGCACGTAGCCGACGGCGGCCGGACCGGGGTTCCCTCTGGACGCCCCGTCGAAGTAGACGTGGACGCGACCCCCGGAATCGCCGCGGAGCATCGCCTCCAGCCGCGCGGTGTCGCCGCCCTGGACGACGACCTTCCCGTCGTAGGCGACGGCGGTGGCGCCGCCGTGCGTGGCGCGCCAGCGCTCGTGTGGTGTGTTCCCCGACTCGACGGGGACACCTTCGGCTTCCAGGCGCTCTCGGGCGGCCGACGGGTCGCATTCGATGACCGGCATCGTCCGAGGGTGGCCGACGGTCGGTCAAAGCCGTTGTGGTCCGCCCCAGCAGCGCCGTCCGTCCACCGCACGGGGGACACATTCATGGCCGGCTGGGGCCAATCCCGGGTAGATGCGACTCGACGAGTTCATCGAGGGGTTCGAACGGGATGAGGCCGCCGAGCGACGACGCCTCGCCGCCGAGAAGTCCTACGCCATCACGGACCACCTCGAGGACGTCGAGCGGCAGTTCGAGCAGGCCCTCCAGGGCGACACGCTCGTGGGCTCGACGGCGCCGGAGATATTCGTCGGCCGGTCGGGCTACCCGAACGTCTCGACGGGCCTGCTCTCGCCGGTCGACACCGACGCCGCGGCCGACGACTTCGCGACCAGCGGCGAGTGGTACCAGCAGGGCCTCGGCATCGAGGACGTCCTCCAGCGCCGGACGGGGATGGTCAACTCGGCGAAACCCACCGCCGTCGACGCGGTGAGCACTGGCGGCGGCCGCACCGACGGCGTCCACGACGTCTGGACGGGGTTCGTCGGCGTCCAGCGCGAGGTCGCCATCGCCGACACGGCCGTCGGCGTGGAGGTCGGACTCGACGGGAAACCGGACCTCGACGTGGCGTTCGACGACGTCTCGACGCCGACTGGGCCACGGGCCCGCGCGAAGCGCGCCGACCTCACCGAGAACCCTCACGTCCCCCGGCCGGTGCAGAAGACGCTCGCGGACGACGACTGGCGCGCGGAGGGCGCGATGACCTACCTCTACCGGCGCGGGTTCGACGTCTACGACATCAACACCATCCTCTCGGCGGGGGCGCTCGGCCAGGCCCGCGAGCGGTCGCTGGTCCCGACGCGGTGGTCCATCACGGCTGTCGACGACACCGTCGGCCAGTACCTCCGGGGAACCGTCCACAACAGCGACACCATCGACAAGCCCGAGGTGTGGTACAACGAGTACATGGGCAACCGCTACTGGGTCCTGCTCGCGCCGGGCCGGTGGGAGTTCGAGCTCGTCGAGATGAAAGCCCCCGAGAGCGTCTGGAACCCGAACCCCGGCGCGGGCTACTATCTCGCCAGCGCCCACGAGGGGTACGAGGGGCGCACCGGCTACGTCGAAGAGACCGCGGGCGCGTACTACGCTGCGCGACTTGGCGTGCTCGAGCACCTCCAGGAGCGGGGCCGCCAGGCGAAGTGTCTCGTCCTGCGCGAGATAACCGACGACTACTGGGCCCCGGTCGGCGTCTGGCAGGTCCGCGAGGGCGTCCGGAACGCCTTCGAGGGGGAACCCGGCGTCGGCCAGACGTTCAGCGAGACGCTGTCGGCCGTGTCCGACCAGCTGCCGGTGCCGGTCGGCGCGCTCCGACGGAAGTCCCAGCTGGTCGCCGGATTGCAGTCACAGCTCTCGGATTTCTGAGCCGAAACTGGGCAACTATTTTACACCAACGCGAGAGAGGTCGGGTATGCTCACCCTCCTGTTTCCCGGCCTGCCCGGTGGTCCCGAACTCCTCGTCGTCGTCCTGATACTGGGGCTGTTCCTGATACCGCTCCCGTTCGTCCTCGCCGCCGGTGCGTACGTCCTCGGCAAGCGCCGCGGACGGCGTGAAGTCACACAGGAGCGCGACGGCGCGCCGGGCGAGGAGTGAGGTCGCGCCCCTAGTCCGGCGCCGTGTCCGCGTCCTCCCGCCGGACCACGAGCACCGGGCCGACAGAGGCGGCGGCGACCCGGTCTTCGGCCCCGCCCCACACGAGCGAGGCCAGCGACGGCGCACGCTGGCCCATGACGACGGCGTCGTGTCCCGCCACGGCGTCGACCAGCGCGTCAAGCGGGTTGCCGGTCCCGCGTCGGGTGGCGACGTCGACGCCCATCGCCGCGAGCTGGTCGGCCGCGTCGCTCAGTCGGGGTTCCGCCGGGTCCTCCTCGCCGACCACCAGCAGCGTGACGCCGATGGCACGCTCCCCGACCAGGGCCGCGACGAACTCGAGGATTCGCTCGACGGCCACGTCGCCCGAGAGCGGGACCAGCAGTCGCTCGACGGTTCCCGTCGCACCGTTGATGGCGTACGCGCGGGCACCGACGTCGGTCGCGACCCGGTCGATAGACTGCCGGCGGTCCCCGGTGAACACGAGGCGGTGGTCGGCGTCGCCACCGGCCTCGCGGAACTCCGCTGTCACGTCCTCGAGCGCGCTCGTCGCGCGCTCCTCGAACTGCGCCCGCGCCTGGTCGGGCGGCGTCTGCTCGGGCAGCAGCTGGTAGCCGAGCACGGTGACGTCCATCGTGCCCAGCAGGTCCATCAGGCCGGGCGAGACGGTCTCGCCGTCGAGTATCGCCAGCGGAACGAGGACGCGCATCAGAGCACCCCCCGTAACCTCACGCCGCGGGCATAATAGTAGTACCACCCGGCGGTCGCCACCATGATTGCGAGGCCGATGACCTGCGAGAGGCGGGTCATGAATCCGACCAGGGCGAAGCTCGCGACGGCACCCAGTATCGGGACCGCGGGATAGCCCGGCGTCCGGAAGTCCGGGTCGTACCACTCGGGCTCGTCGCGCCGGAGCACGAGGAGCGCCACACAGAGGAGCCCGTACATCATCAGGTGGAGGAACGAGGCGACTTCGGCAAGCACCTGCACCCGACCGGTCGCCGTGAGGGCGAGAATCGGCCCGCCGGCGAGCCCCAGCGCGACGTGGGGTGTCCCGTAGCGCAGGTTGATGCGACTCGCCCAGGTCGGGAGGAGGGCGTCCTTCGAGACGGCGTATATCGACCGGGAGGTGCTCAGGATGGAGGCGTTGGCGCTCGACATCGTCGCCAGGAGGCCGCCGAGGAGAATCGCCAGCGCGCCGGCTTGCCCCAGCAGGTCCCGGCCGACCGCGACCATCGCCGTCTCGCCTTCGGCGGCGAGGCGCTCCCAGCCAAAGGCGCTCGTCGCGACGAAGATGGTCGTCACGTAGAGCACGGTCACGACGAGGACGGACCCGATCATCGCCACGGGAAGGGTGCGCCCGGGCCGTTTCATCTCGCCGGCCACTGTCGCGACCTGCGCGAAGCCCAGGTACGACGTGAACACGAGCGCGGCGGTCGTCAGTATTGGGAAGTACCCCCGCGGGACGAGCGTCGTGGGGGCCGTGGGCTCGCCGACGATGCCCAACGCGTCGAGCACGCCGAAGCCCAGGAAGACGAACAGAATCGAGAGCAAGAGCGCCACCACGCCGTTCTGGAGCTTCGCCGCGTTCTCTGTCCCGGTGACGTTGAGGACGGTGAACCCGACCCCGAGCACCAGTGCCAGCGGGATGACGAGCTCCCGGCCGACCGCGACACCAGCGAGCGTGAGCGCGTCGACCGCGTAGTAGCCGAAGCCGACGAGGTAGAACGCCGTCGCGAACACCAGGCCGAACCACAGCGAGAGGCCGACGACGGTGCCTGCGAGCGTCCCGAGGCCGCGGGAGATGAAGTAGTAGCCCCCGCCGCTCTTGGGCATCGCCGTCGCCAGTTCCGCGGCCGGGAGCGCGACCAGCAGCGCGACGAGGCCGCCGATAGCGAACGACCCGGCGGCGGCGGGCCCGGCCGCACCCGCCGCGAGGCCCGGGAAGACGAAGATACCGGCGCCGATCATCGTCCCGATACCGATGGCGAGGCCGCCCGTCAGACCGATGGTCCGCTCGAGCTCGGCGTCCTCGGTGATCGTCGCCTCGTCCGTCTCGACGGTCGGTTCGACGTCGGGGGTCTCGCCCTGGGTGTTCTGCCCGGCCTCTTCGATGGCCATACAGGAGCACCCGGTGCCACCGCCGTATAGTTGTCCGTCGATTACCGGGCCCGCGACGACAGTGTTAGCAGGTGTCGTGCCGGTTCGCGGCCGAATCGACTCGTTTATCGGTGCCAATCCGTGAGGGTGAGCTATGACCTCCGACAAGCGTGGTCCCGGCCCCGCCGAACCCCTGTCGAGCCGTGCCTTCCACATCTCCGTCGACGACGGCCGCGACTCCTTCAGCGCGCTCAGCATCGAGGGTGACAATCCGGAAACCGAGTGGCTCATGTCCGATACGGTCTGTGCGCTCGAGAACATGCGGTGACCGACCGGCGACGGCGTTCGGTCGACCGGCGGGTCACCTGCCGGCCCGCGTTCGCACACCCGTTCTTCTGACGGGGTGACCGCGTTCGGCCGACCGAGCCAGGGGCGTCGATGCCGCCGAACACAGCGGGATACGTCCCCGAGAAACGTCGCGTTACTCGGTCGGGACCGGCCCGGTTCCGACGACCTCGCGGACCGCGTTCTCGAACTCGTGACGGTCGGCGAAGTAGGGCACGTCGACGTCTTCGAGCACGTCGGCCAGCGTCCGTGGCCCGTCGGGCGTGCGGATGGTCGTCTCGCCCTCGCGCTCGACGATGGTGCTGTGTTCGATACTCCAGGTGAGCCGCGCCGAGACGCGCGCGAGCGGCGCGCCCTCGACGTCGGGGCCTTCCCCGAGTTCGACGGCGGGTGCCTCTTCTTCCTCGTTCTCGTCGTCGCTCATACTCCGAGTGTACCGGCGGGTCCGATTAGTGCTTTCGGAACCGCGCCGCGCACGCGGCCGTCTTGCGCCTGTCTGACGGGTAGTTTTGTCGGAGGCAGTGGTACAGCTCGCCATGACCAGTTTGACAGACGTCTACGAGGGGGACGTCGGCCGTGTCGCGTCGCGCCGGCGCCAGCTCGTCGGCACCGGACTGTTCGTCGCAGGGGCCGCCAGCCTCGTCGGGGCTATCGCCCTCGCGACGACGGGCCTCGGGTCGACGCTGGGACTGGACGGGTACGCCGCACGTGAAATCGCCGGTATCGTCGCCGGCCTCGGCCTCCCGGCGGTCGTCTTGGGCGTGTTCGTCGTCCTGCCGGCGGGTCGACAGACGCGAGCGACGGCCGTGCTGGGCGTCAGCGTCGCCGTGCTCGGCGTCGCGCTGTTCCAGCACCTGTACCCGTACAGCTGGCTCGAGGGTGCGCCGCTGCTGGCGCTGCTGGCCGGCATCGTCTACTTCAGCGGCGTGGTGACCACGTTCTGGTGTCTGTTCGTCGCCCTCGCGACGTTCAAGACGCGAAACGACCCGGGCGGCACCGCACACATGGAGGTCACCGAGGAGGGGACCATCAGGCTGGTCGAGCAGGCGCGCTCGATTCCCGGCCTGGGCGGCATCGGCTTCTTCGGTCAGGACCCTGACGGCACCGTCGAGACACAGACCAACCGCCCCGGCGCGACGTCGGGCACCGTCAGCGACGGCGGCACCCAGGCGAACGACGCGGGACAGTCCACACAGTCCTCGCAGACCCAGTCCGCCGACCAGCCGTCTCAGCGCTCGACGGCGGACACCGACCCCACGCCGGTTCGAGGTCCCTCGGAGCACTCGCTCGACCCCAGAATCGCCAACGCCGGTCCGGAGGCCTCGCCCTCGACCGACGGCGGCACGACGACGGAGACGGGCCACGACCCCATCACCGAGACGGCCACCCACCGGGGCGAACCGGACACCTACTGTGGCAACTGCCGGCACTTCCAGTACGTGATGGACGAGGACGACGACATCCAGCCGTACTGCACCTTCCACGAGACGGTCATGGACGACATGGAACCCTGCTCGGCGTGGGTACGCAACGACTGAGCGGCTCCGGCTTCCGATACCGGCATCGAACCCGGGCGTTTAACACACTCGCCGAGCATACACGGGTGTACACCAATGGAGTTCTGCGACGAATGCGGCTCGATGATGAAGACCGAGGACGACACCTGGGTCTGTAGTAGTTGCGGCTACGAGAAAGCGCGTGACGCCGAGGTAGAGAAACAGACGGCGGTCACGACGCAGGGACAGGAGGCGTCTGAAGTCGTCGACACCTCCGAGGTCGACGCCGAGGACATGGGGCCGACGACGGGCGCGCGCTGTCCGGAGTGTGGCAACGAGCGGGCCTTCTACGAGATGAAGCAGATCCGCGCGGCCGACGAGTCCGAGACGCGCTTCTTCACCTGCACCGAGTGCGAGCACAAGTGGCGCGAGGACGACCACTGAGGCGATACCGTGTCCGATGACGCTCCGTTCCCGGTGCTCCCGACCGACCGCCTCGACGACGGCGGGTGGACGCTCGCCGACGAGAGCGTCGAGACGGTGTTCCGGATGCCGACGGCGCGGGTGGTCGGGGCGACGAGTCTCTACGACGACGCTCGGACGCGAACGGCGGCGCGCGATGCGACCGATATCGACCAGCAGTGGCGCTTCTTCTTCGCGACGCGACTGACGTTCGAACCGCCGCTCGCGCCCGGTATCGGCCCGCCGATGGTGCTCCCGACGGTCCGTTCGGAGGCCCAGTCGGCGTTCGCCGACCAGCTCCGCGACCGCGGCTTTAGCCACGTCGAGAAGGGGCGACGCGAACGGATTCGCGTCGGTACTGGCGACCGGGCCCGGCTCCGGTCGTACTCGGCCGCTGTCGACCTCGAGGGCGTCGGCGAGACGCTGTCGGTCACGGGCTGGGTCGCCGTCTGGCACAGCGACGGCTTCCGAATCGCGGCCGGGGCGTATCCGGACGACCCCGTCGCGGACCTGCTCGGTATCGCGGACGCGCCGGACGAACTCCGGCGGACGCCCGGAGAGTACCGCGACGACCTGCTCTCGCTTATCCGCGCCGTCGAGTGACGGCGGCCAGCAGAGCCCCCTCCGGAACTAGTTCGACCGGTCCGAGCCCGAGCCACTGCGCTAGCCGGCTCGGCCTCGCGCCGTCGCCGACCCGGGCCAGCGGGACGCCACGGACGCGGAGTTCGGCGGTGAGGCCGGTCGAGGCCAGGGCGGCGGCAGCGTCCATCGACTCCGTCCGGTGCCGGCGGGCCAGGTCGACGGCGCTCCGGACCGACGGGCAGTCGACGGCCACCAGGTCCTCGTAGCCCAGGACGTTGACTGTCGTCCCGTCGATGGTCACGTCGAGGTCGCAGTCGATGGCCAGGTCCGGCCGTCGCTCGAGGCGGTCCAGCAGCTCCGCGGCGGTGGTTATCGGTTCGCCCGACTGGACTGGCTGGCTCACTTTCTCTCAGTCGCGCTCGCGCGTCTTGACGGTCAGCGCCCCGTCGAGCCGCCAGTGTGCGTACTCGGGGTCCTCACCCGTCTTGCTCGGCACGTCGACCTCCATGTCTTCGAACTCGTAGGTTATCTCGGCGTTCCGGCCAGTGAGTCGGTCGTAGAGACTGATTGCGAGCTCCGGCCAGGTGGTCGTTTCTTCCGGCCTGTCTGATTCGCTCATACGATTGACTGTACGGCTCGATGACGTTTGAAAGTATGCCTCGAACGCAGGGGCTTTCTGGCTGTCCACTCCCAAAATCACTAACATAACCACGACCGAATCAGGGTCGCCGGGCGAAGGTGAGGTAGCCGGTGTGGCCGACACCGGCCGTCGAGGGTCGGGATCCGCGCTCGTCGAAGTCCATCTCGCGCTGGACGGTGTCGAGCGTCTCGATGCCGTCGAGTCCCACCGACCGCGCTGCCTCGACGGCCGCGCGGGTGTTCTCGACGAACGGTGAGTACACTGCGAGCGAGCCGCCACGCTCCAGCAGCGTCGGCGTCCGCTCGACCACGGTGGGGGCGTCCTCGGTGTCGAGCGTGAGGACGTCGAACCCGGACAGTTCGTCCAGGTCCTCGGTGACGTCGCCGGTCCGGACCTCGACGGTCTCCGAGACGCCGGCGACGGCCATGTTCTGCCGCGCCACCTCGGCGAAGTCGGGGTCCCGCTCGTAGGTCACCACGTCGGCACCCATCCGGCCCATGTACGCACTGAGGATGCCCGTTCCGGTCCCGGCGTCTAACACCCGGTCGCCGGCGGCGACGCCGGTCTTGCCCACGACGAGGCCGACGTCGCGTGGCATCATCGGCGCGCCGGTCCGCTCTAAGTGGGTAAAGAGGTCCGGACCGCGCAGTCGGCGGACGGTGAACGCGGTCCCGAGATGCGTCTCGACGACGTCACCGGGCGCGACGTCCTCGGGCACCTCGAGGATGCCGAGGTCGGACTCGAAGCGCTCGCCGGGGTCCAGCAGGTACTCGCGGTCCTCGTGGACGAAGAGGTAGGCCACGTTACTCCAGCTGGTCGACGGCGTCGGCGAGGTCGCCGCCGTTGTCTTCCAGCGCCTGGCGCGCGGTCTCCTCGTCGACGCCGGCCCGCATCGCGACGAGCTCGATGTCACCTTCGGAGATGGTGACCGGGCCGGACTCGTCGCTGCTCTCGTCCGCGTCGTCGCCGGCATCTCCCTCGGTCGTCTCGCTGGCCTCGCTCTCGGCCGTCGACTCGCCGTCACGGGGCCGCGACTCGGGCTCGCCGACGACCTGGTAGGTCTTCTGGCCCTGCGCTGCCATCAACTGGACCTCCGCGTCGGTAAAGACGAGCTCCTCGTCGGGGGTCCGGATAATCACTTCCTCGGCGTCGATATCCTCCATATCGATGCCCATCTGTTCCATCATCTGCTGTAGCTTGCGCGGGTCCATCCCGCCGCCTCCGCCGAACATACCCGGATTCCGCGGCGGGAGGGGAAAAGTCTCACGACACCGCCCCTCACTGGGCTCCCACGGCCGAATCGACCGACACGCCTTATCGGGTGGCGGTCAATCGGCCACTATGCAGGAACTGGCCGACGTCGAGACGGTTCACGACGAGGGGTCGTGGCTGTTCACCGTCGAAGACCCCTACGGCTCGCTCGAAGAGGTCGTTCTCGTCCCCTGCGAGGACGGCGTCAGCGCGTGGGTGAACCGCTGTACGCACGAGGCCCAGCGCTTCGATACCGGACGGGGCGTCCCGATGCGCGACGGTCAGCTGGTCTGTCCGAAGCACGGCTCGCTGTTCGACGCCTGCGAGGGCGACTGTGACAACGGCGAGGCCGCCGGCACCACGCTCCCCGGCGTGGCCGTCGCGACGAACCGCGGGACGGTGGTGTTGACCGACGACGACTACACCTTCCGCCACGAGGGCGGCATCGACGACGACGAGGGCCCCGACTCGACGTCGCACCTGTCGCTGTGATGGTTCACTCGGTGACCAGGCCCCACTCGATACGGTCCCACAGACGCTCGTAGCCGTAGTAGGTCACCGTCTTCACGAGGTTGGCGGCGAGTCCGATGTTCAGCGCCGCCACCGGGTCCCCGGTCACCGCGAGCGCGACGGTGACGGTCACGACGAGCATCAATAGTCGGTACAGCAGCGTCTTGACGAGCGCACGTGACCGAAGCTGGTAGGTGGACCGAGACAACCACCGTGTCGCCGAACCCATACAGACGGAAGGGCGTCAGTCGTTGTAGATGTTGTCCACCCGGGGTGGCTCAGGCCTCTAACTGCGACTGCCAGTCGCGGACCTTGTTCGCAGTCACGCCCTGGACCTCCCCGGCGACGACGTCCGGGTCGGCGTCGCGCAGGGCGTCCAGCGAGTCGACGCCGGCCGCCTCGAGTTTCTCGGCCGTCGCGCCGCCGATGCCGTTCAGGTCCTCCAGGTCCTCGACGGCGTTGCGGGCCTGGTACTCCTCGTAGTTGCAGATGGGACAGCCCAGTTCCCAGGGGTCGTCGCTGTCGGGGTCGACGACGAGTTCGGGCAGGTCGTGCTCCTCGCAGAACTCGTCGGTCACCTCGATGTCGCCGTTACGCGGCAGGGGCAGCGAGTAGTCACAGTCGGGGTAGCGCGTACAACCCACGAGGCGCGACCCCGAGCGGAGGTGCTTGATGGCGAGCTCGCCGCCGTCGGGTTCCGCTTCGGCGGCTTCGCCGCCTCCGCCGCGTTGCTCCGCCGGAGCAACGCCACACTCCGGACACGGGCCGATGACTTCATCCTCGCTCGCGTCGGCCTTCTCGGCCTCACAACGGGGACAGCCATGGACGAAGGTGTTCCGGCCGGCGAGCATCTTGACGTGCTTCATGTCGTGGTCGTCACAGACCTCGTCGAGCACCTGCGGGCTGCCGGTGGAGGGCAGTGGCAGGGTGTTGCGACACTCGGGGAAGCCGTCACAGCCGACGAAGTACGAGCCCTGACGCGACCGGCGGACCAGCATGTCCTCGCCGCACTCCGGACACGGGCCCAGCGTTTTGTCTGCCTTCAGCGACTCCTGGAGGTACTCGCCGATCTCCTCGCGCGAGTCCTCCAGTTCCTCGAAGACCTGCTCTAACATCTCGCGGGACTCGTCGGTCACCTCGTCTAAGGTGGCCTCGCCCTCGGCGATGGCGGTCATGTCCCGCTCCAGCTGGGCGGTCATCTCCTCGCTCGTGACGAGGTCGGCGAACTCCTCTGCGGCTTCGACGACGGCCATCGCGAGCGCCGTCGGCCGGGGCGGGTCGTCCTCGATGTAGCCGCGGTCGTAGAGTTTCTCTATGGTATTGTGTCTCGTGCTTTTTGTGCCAACCCCAAGCCCCTCCATGGTCTCGATGAGCCGTGACTGGCCGTATCTCCGGGGTGGCTGGGTCTCCTTGTCCTCCAGTCGGACCTCGGTGATGGCGAGTTCCTCGCCCTCCTCGACGTCGGGGACGTGGTTCTCGCTGGCGCTGGAGTAGGGGTAGACGGCGTGGTAGCCGGGCTCGACCAGGCGCTTGCCGTTGGCCTTCAGCGAGCGGCCGGCGGCCTCGGCGACGACGCGGAGGTGCTCCCACGTCGCGGCCTCTGCGACGGTGGCGAAGAACCGTCGGACGACGAGCTCGTATATCTCCCACTCGGCGTCCGAGAGCTCGCTCCGCGAGGGGAGCTCGCCCGTCGGGTGAATCGGCGGGTGGTCGGTCGTCTCCTCGTCGCCCTCGGTCGCCACGAGTTCGTCCTGTTCGAGCAGCGTTTCGGCGTCCTCGCCGAACTCCGGCGACCCGACGAACGCGTCGAGCAGGGCGTCTTCCTCCAGGTCCTCGGGATAGACCGTGTTGTCGGTCCGGGGGTACGTGATGTAGCCGGCGGTGTAGAGGTCCTCGGCCATCGACATCGCTCGCTGGGCGGAGTAGCCCAGCGAGCTGGCCGCCGAGATGAACGCGGTGGTCTTGAACGGCGTCGGCGGGCTGTCCTCCCGGGTGCGCCGCCGGACGCTCGTGACCGTCGCGGCGTCGACGCTCGTCAGGTCGGCGTAGGCGGCGTCGGCCCCGTCCTCGTCCCAGACACGCTCGGCCTCGGCGCCGTCGTCGTCGTAGAAGTACTGGGCCTCGAAGCCCGACCCGTTCTTCTGGAGGTCGGCGAATATCTCCCAGTAGGCCTCGGGGTCGAACGCCTGAATCTCGCGCTCGCGGTCGACGATGAGCTTCAGCGTCGGCGACTGCACCCGGCCGACGGAGATGAAGTCGTTGCCCAGCTGCCGGGCCGACAGCGAGAGGAAGCGCGTCAGCGCGGCGCCCCACACCAGGTCGATTATCTGGCGGGCTTCGCCGGCCGCAGCCAGGTCGAAGTCCACCTCGTCCTGGTCGGCGAAGGCTTCGGTGACCTCCCGTTCGGTAATCGAGGAGAACCGGACCCGCGAGATGGGGATGTCCGTCTCGGCGCGGATGAGCTCGTAGGCCTCCTTGCCGATGAGCTCCCCCTCGCGGTCGTAGTCAGTCGCGATGACGGCAGCGTCGGCCCGGCGGGCGAGTTCCTGGAGGGTCGTGACGATGTTCTCCTGGGTCGGTTCCTTCGTCACGTCGGCGTAGATGAAGCTCCTGTGGCTCGACGTCCCGCCAGTCGCTGTACTCCGGCGGGAAGTCCACGCCGACGACGTGGCCCGAGAGGCCGACCACCCGCTTGTCGCCCCAGCGGTAGACGTTCACCCCGTTGCGTCGCTCGGCCGAGGCGCTGCCCTCCGAGAGAATCTCCGCGATGCGGCGCGCGGCGTTGTCCTTCTCGGTGATGATCAGCTCCACGGCGTCTCACCTTGCGCTGTCATTAGCGGTCGATACGCCGGCACGGAGTCTAAAGGGTTTCGGGTAAAACACCGGACAGCGCGGGTGTGCGTGCGGTTGCGGGCGGATGCGGGTACGGGCCCGCGCCCGCGTGAGAGGTGTGTTACTTCCCTAACGCTGCGCCGTGTCGGGGCTCTCGCTCGACCGGGCCTTGAACCGACGGTAGCCGACCAGGCCGACCTCGGTCAGGAGCCAGCCAAGCGCCAGGAGGCCGGCCAGCAGGCCGTAGAACAGCGCCCACCCGGTCATCCACACCGGGCGGAGCCACGGCGCGTAGTGGCCCCAGACGGTACCGACTTCGGTGGCGACCCCGGACAGGGGCGTCCCGGCGAAGGTGGCTCTGATGTAGGTCCCGACCGGCACGCTCTGCTCGCCGCCGGCGGTGAGGTTGGCGCTCCCCGTGATGTCGTACGTACCGGTGGCGTTCTGCTCGCGGATGGTCGGCCCCTTCGACCCGTCGCCGTGAGCGACACGCTCAGAGTCGTAGGGGCCCCACGTCGCGTAGTACTCCCAGACGATCTCGCCGGTGGGCGTGACCTCGATGACGCGGTGGTTCAGCGTGTCGGTGATGAGCGTGTTGCCGTTCGGGAGGCGGTCGGCGTCCCGTGGCCAGTTCAGCGTGTTCGACCCGACGCTCCAGGTCCGCGTCCAGGTGCCGTTCGTGTAGGCGTACTCGACGACGCGGTTGTTGTGGCTGTCGGCGACCAGCATCGTCGGCGTCGCGTCCTCGCCACGGAGGAAGTCGGGGTTGTGCTGCTCGTCGAGGGTGCTGTGGTTGCCGTCCGCGCCCAGTCGCATGTCGATGTCCTTCGTCGTCCGGTTGATCAGCAACACCTGGTCGAAGTTGCGCGGCGAGACGAGGAACTGGTCGTCGCCGACGGGGTCGACGTCGTTGCTGTGGGTCCAGTCGTCGTTCATCCCGCCGTCCGTCGAGGGCGGGAAGTGGTTCCGGTACTGCCAGGACCACGTCACCTCGTCGGTCGTGAGGTTGTAGACGACGATCTCGTCCATCGAGGTCTGGTTGGACTCCTCCCACGCCCGCATGTGCGAGATGACCAGTGCCGTGTCGTTCAGCATGTCCGCGTCGTGGGTGTCCTCGTAGGGAAGGAGCCGTTTCCACACCCGTTCCTGGGTCTCCGGGTCGAACTCGTAGATGAGGGTGTTGCCCTCGCGCGGCGAGACGACCAGGAGGTTCCCGTTGGGGAGCGGGTCGACGTCGAAGAACCAGCCGTTGGTCCCCTCGGGGTTCTGGTGGGTCCACTCGAGGCGGCCGCGTTCGTCCACCGCGACGAGGCGCGCGGGCTTCTTGCGGTTGGTGTTCCCCTGGAAGGTGTAGCCCTGCGCGCTGACGACCGTCGTCCCGTTGGCGGGACTGGTCAGCGTGCCGCGTTGCAGCGTCTGTGCGTCCGACGGGTCGTGTGTCGCGGCGCTGACCAGCATCGGGGTCAGCAGCGATAGCACGAGGAGGGCGACGACGCCGCGGACGAGCCAGCGGCGCGACCGGATGCTCGAGAGCACACCACTGCCTGCGGGGCGGTGCGGATTAATCCCTTCGAGTCACCGCGACCGAACCAGTCCGGCCCGACGCGGACCTTCCGATGCGCTCTTGGGGCTGTCGACCGGAGTCCCGGTATGGACACCCGGACTGCCAGAGTGTTACGCGGGGCCGCGGCCGCCCTCGTCTTCGCCACGGCGGCCTACCACCTCTGGTGGGGCCTGCCACGGAGCCTCATCTACCTCCAGGCCATCGAGAGTCTCACCGGCCGCGGCCTGCCACCGGACCCCCGCCCGTTCCTGTTCGTCGCGATGGCGGCGCTCCTCTTCACCGGGCCGTACCTCGTCACGCGGCGAGTCATCGGGCTGCGTGACGCCTACATCGCCGGGACCGTCGTCCTGCTGGCCTCCATCGCCGCCTGGGTGTTCTGGCACACCACCGGTCACGGCGCCATCTTCGTCGACGGATTCAGCGCGCCGTCGGCAGGCGGCGGGGGCCACAGCCACGACACCGGGACGATCGCGCTCGTCCTCGACCACTTCGTCGTCGAACCCGTCGAGGGCGTCATCAAGATCATCGAGATGAGCGCTATCGCCATCTTCGTCACGCTCCTGTGGAAGGACCCGGCCATCATCCCAGACGAGCGCCAGGCGCGGGCCGAGACGAACGAGGGGACCGAGAGCTAGGTCACGCTCGTGGTCGACTGGCGCTCCTCGAATCGTACTGTCGCCGTCGTCTCGCCGCCGGCCCAGGACAGCGTCACCTCGCGGGTCTCGCCCGCACTCGCGCCCGTGAGGCCGCCGCTGTACTGCTCGCCGACCTCCGTCTCGAAGGTCGTCGACTCGCCGGCCGCGAGTTCGCGCTCGATAACGGTCGGCAGCATTCCCCAGGCAGGAGCCACCGCCCGGAACACGCCGACCCCGGCCCCGACGTTCGCGACCGTCAACGTCGCCGGAATCGGCGCATCCGGCTCGGCGATGTCGGGCAGGGAGAACTCGCGGACCTCGAACGCCGGTTCGACGGTCAATCGGTCGCGGGTGGACGCCCGAAGGTCGCGCGTCCACCCCTCGCCGTAGGTGAGTGATACCCGCTCGACGGCGTCCTGCACGGGGACGACAAAGCCGACGAGTGCCTGACCGTCCGCGACGCGGTCGCTCGACCGGGCGATGGTCTCGAAGTCCGTGTACGTCCCCGGCGGTGGCTGTGGGACGAACGACTTGCCGTCGACGACCAGGTCGAAGGCTTCGGGGTCGATGCGGCTCTCGTCGACGTAGGTCGCGAGCACCAGTCGCTCGCCGTCCGGCGCGCCGGCGACGACGAGACTGTCGACGTTGGCGACGTGGACGACGCTGTCGGTCACCCAGACGGTGTCGACCGCTGGGGTCGGCTCCGAGGACTGGTCGGTACGGGACCGTGTCGGCGTCGGCGTCTCGGTGTCGGTCTCTGTTGGTGTTCGACCGCCGGTGTCGGAGAGACACCCGCTCGTCGCTGCCAGGAGGGTGCCGCTGGCGAGGAGGAACCGGCGGCGGGACTGCGGGGAGGGCATGGCAACGGCTGCTGTCCGGACGATAAAATCCCTTCTGTAGGCTCAGGTTCGTTTCGAACCGAAGCGCTGCGCGCTTCGGATACTAGTCGTCCAGTTCGTCTCGTAGTAGTCCGTTCACTTCGCCGGGGTCCGCGCTGCCGCCAGTCTTCTGCATCACCTGGCCGACGAGGAAGTTGATCGCGCCGCCCTCGCCCGAATAGTAGTCCTGGACGGCCTCGGGGTTCTCGTCGATGGCCTCCTCGACGGCCTGCTGGACCGCGTCGCCGGAGGTCTTACCCAGGCCCTCGCGCTCGACGACGGTGTCGGGGTCGTCGCCCTCGTCGAGCATCTCTCGCAGGACCGTCTCGCGGGCGTTCTTCGCGGTGATCTCGTCCTCGGCGACCAGTTCGACCAGGCGGGTCACTTCGTCGAACCGGCCCGAGACGTCCGTAATCTGCAGGTCCCGGTAGTTGAGTTCGCCCAGCAGGTTGTCGGCGACCCAGGTAGCCGCGAGGTCGGCGTCGAACTGCTCGGCGACGTCCTCGAAGAAGTCCGCGACCTGCTTGGTGGAGGTGAGTTTCGAGGCCGCCTCCTCGCTGAGGTCGTACTCGGCGACGAACCGCTCCCGGCGGGCGTCGGGCAGTTCCGGAATCGACAGTTCTTCTTTCCAGTGGCTGACCCGGAGCGGCGGGAGGTCGGCCTCGCGGAAGTAGCGGTAGTCCTTCTCCTCCTCCTTCGAGCGCATCGAGACAGTGTTGCCGTGGGTCTCGTTGAAGTGGCGCGTCTCCTGTTCGACGGCGCGGCCGGACTCGATGAGTTTGCGCTGGCGCGAGGCCTCGAAGGCCAGCGCCTGCTCGGCGCCCTTGTGGCTCGAGATGTTCTTGACCTCGGTTCGGTTGGCACCTTCGAGGACCGATTCGTCGATGGCCCCGTCGTCACCCACCTCGCTCGCGTCGACCATCGAGAGGTTCGCGTCGATGCGGAGGCTGCCGTCGCGCGTTGCGTCGAAGACACCCAGGTACTCCAGGACTTCCTCCAGTTTCTCGAGGAAGGCCCGGACCTCGCCGGGGGCTCGGAAGTCAGGTTCGGTGACGACCTCCATCAGCGGCGTCCCCGCGCGGTTGTAGTCGACGAGCGTGTAGTCGGCCCGGTCGATGGAGCAGGTCCGCGATTCGAGCGGCCCGGTCCCCTCGCGGACGTGTTTGATCGAGCCGGGGTCCTCTTCTAAGTGTGCCCGGCGGATGTTCACCGAGCGGCGCTCGCCCGCGACGCCGAACTCCAGTTCGCCGTCCTGGCAGATGGGGGCGTCGTACTGCGTTATCTGGAAGTTCTTGGGCAGGTCGGGGTAGTAGTAGTTCTTCCGGTGGAAGGCAGTCTCCTCGGGGATGTCGGCGTCGATGGCCTTGCCGACCTTCACGGCGGCCTCGACGGCCCCCTCGTTGACCACCGGGAGCGCACCCGGGAGGCCGAGACACACCGGACAGGTGTGGGTGTTGGGTTCGTCGTCGGCGACGTCTGTCGAGCAGCCACAGAATATCTTCGTGTCCGTCTCGAGCTGGACGTGGACCTCAAGCCCGATGACGGCCGCGAGTTCGCCGGACTCGGCGGCTTGTGCAGTCATTACCCGGCGTTCGGTGTCCGGTGGCTAAAGGCTAACGACCCCGAACCGACTGTTGTCGTCCCAGTCGGCTGTGGGTGGCGTGTGCAGGGGCAAAGGCGGCTCGTTCTGGCTCTCCGAGCCGATGTCCGGTACCCGCTGCGCACTGCTCCGGGACAACTGCTAATATCATCGAACTAATACGGCTGTGTGTGACAATCGCACGATTCATCGACGCGGTCAGCGCCGGGGGGAAGACGCTGACCGTGTACAACGAGGACGAACCCGAACCGCTGGTTCGGATGCTCCGGCGGATGGTCGACGCACCGGCCGTCGACGTGCGAGAGGGGGAGACAGCGGGGGATTCGGTGGTGAACGCGGTCACGCTGGAAGACGAGCGCGGCAGGAACCTCGGTATCTCGTCGCTCAGCGACATCGCCAGAAGCGTCCTGATGGTCAACTCGGACCTCTATATCACCGGCACGCGCTCCGTCGACAGGGTCGAGACGCCCGAGGTGCTGGCGAACCTCGACGACACGACGTTCCCCGTCTCGGGCAAACAGAAGATGCTGCTCATCCAGATGTCCCGGCACATCGAGTCGCTGGCGGTCCAGCACGCCGACGGGGCTCTCCACTCGGGGTTCCAGTACCTCTCGCGTATCGACGACGAACGAGGGACGCGACGGGTGTACGAACGCCTCGTCGAGCAGGACGTGGACGTCAACGTCTACGGCGTCCCGGACCGAGAGCCGTCGGTGAGTGAGGACGTCTCCGTCTACACGACGCCGGCCGAGGAGCTCAGCCGCTCCTGGTTCGTCGTCCACACCGACTGCCCGGACGCTGCGAAAGCGGCGCTGGTAGCCGAGGAGACGGGGGAAAACGAGTGGCGAGGGTGCTGGACCTTCGACAGCGACGTGACCGACGCCGTCACTGACTACGTCGAGAACACGTACGGTTCGTGACTGGTCCGGACAGTGACCGATTCGCACCGAACCGACACCTGTGTGGCGCGCCCGACCTGTCAACTTCTCTGTCAATGTCTGACGTAGGTATAAGTGGCCGGACCGGTTGGTGTTCTCATATGTGCGGCAACCGTGTCGAGGAACTCGAAGCGCACGTCAGGGAACTGGAAGCCTCCGTCGAGGGACTCACAGACGAACTCGTCGAATGCAAGGTCAGACTCCGCGAACTCGAGAACGCGGTCGACGAAGACCTCGGATTCGGCAACAGCGACTCGGTGAGTCACGAACGGGCCGATACACATAACACGGAGGCCACCGAGGATGCAGACAACAGGGAGGGAGTCGCGGCCGGGTCCGATGGCGATGCTGAGGCCGACGCGGAGTCCGAGTCCACGGAGGACTCGGAGTCGGACATCATCGTTGCGTAGGGAGACGGTCCACCCACCGTATGCATATCAAAGAGCCCGTCCTTGACAACTTCAAGAGCTTCGGTCGTAAGACTCGAATCCCCTTCTACGAGGATTTCACCACCATCAGCGGCCCGAACGGCTCGGGCAAGTCAAACATCATCGACGCCGTCCTCTTCGCGCTCGGACTGGCCCGGACGTCGGGTATCCGCGCCGAGAAGCTGACCGACCTCATCTACAATCCCGGGCACGCCGACGAGGACGCCGAGTACAGCGGCGAACGACAGGCCAGCGTCGAGGTCATCCTCGCGAACGACGACCGGACGCTGGAGCGCTCGCAGGTCGTCAACGCCGCCGGCACCGAGGACATCGGCGACGTCGACGAGATCGCCATCAAACGCCGGGTCAAGGAGACCGAGGACAACTACTACTCTTACTACTACATCAACGGTCGCTCGGTCAACCTCGGGGACATCCAGGACCTGCTCTCGCAGGCCGGGGTCACGCCCGAGGGGTACAACGTCGTCATGCAGGGCGACGTCACCGAGATTATCAACATGACCGCCGGGTCCCGTCGGGAGATAATCGACGAGATCGCCGGCGTGGCGCAGTTCGATCAGAAGAAGGCCGACGCCTTCGAGGAACTCGAGGTGGTTCAGGACCGCATCGACGAGGCCGAACTGCGCATCGAGGAGAAACAGGACCGCCTCGACCAGCTCGAAGACGAGCGCGAGACCGCCCTGGAGTACCAGTCGCTCCGCGAGGAGAAAGAGGAGTACGAGGGCTACCGGAAGGCCGCCGAGCTCGAGGACAAGCGCGCGGAACTCGAAGCGGTCACCGACGCCATCTCCGAGCTGGAGGCCGAACTCGCCGACCTCCAGACCGAACTCGACGAGCGCCAGGGGAAGGTCATCCGCCTGGAGGACGAACTCCACGAGCTCAACAACGAGATCGAACGTAAGGGCGAGGACGAACAGCTCGCCATCAAGCGCGAGATAGAGGAGATAAAGGGAGATATCTCGCGGCTCGAAGACAAGATAGCGAACGCCGAGTCGGCCGTGGAGGACGCCGAGAACGAGCGACGACAGGCGTTCGTGAAGATCGACCGCAAACAGGAGACCGTCGACGACCTGGAGAGCGACATCCGGGAGACGAAGGTCGCGAAGTCCAACGTCAAGGCCGACATCGCCGAGAAGGAGAGTGAGCTCGCGGACGTCCAGTCGCGTATCGATTCGGTCGGCGAGGAGTTCGAGGAGGTCAAGGACGAGCTGGAGGAGAAGCGCGACCGCCTGGAGACGCTCAAGAGCGAGCGCAACGACCTCCAGCGCGAGCAGGACCGGCTGCTCGACGAGGCCCGCCGGCGCTCGAACGAGGAGGACGAGAAGCGGGCCGCCATCGAGGACCTGGAGGCGGAGATTCCGGACCTCGAGGCCGAGATCGCGGACCTCGAGACGGAACTGGAGAAAGCCGAGAAGAACAAGGCGACCATCGGCGAGGTGGTCGACGATCTGCGCGCGGAGAAACGCGAACTGCAGTCCGACCTCGACGACCTCGAAGACGAGATCAGCGCGAAACAGCAGGAGTACGCCGAACTCGAGGCCAAGGCCGGCCAGGACGGCGACTCCTCGTACGGCCGCGCGGTCACGGCTATCCTGAACGCCGACCGAGAAGGCGTCCACGGCACCGTCGGCCAGCTGGGCGGGGTCGACCCCGAGTACGCCACCGCCTGTGAGACGGCCGCCGGCGGGCGACTCGCTCACGTCGTCGTCGACGACGACGGCGTCGGCCAGTCCTGCATCGAGTACCTGAAATCGCGAAACGCCGGCCGGGCGACCTTCCTCCCCATCACGCAGATGCAGCCTCGCGGGCTCCCGTCGCTGCCCAGTGCCGACGGCGTTATCGACTTCGCCTACAAGCTGGTGGACTTCGATCCCGAGTACGAGGGCATCTTCTCGTACGTCCTGGGCGACACCGTCGTCGTCGACGATATGAGCACGGCGAGGGACCTGATGGGCGACTACCGGATGGTCACCCTGGAGGGCGACCTGGTCGAGAAGAGCGGCGCGATGACCGGCGGGTCGTCGTCGGGCACCCGATACTCCTTCTCCGGCGGCGCGGGCCAGCTCGAACGGGTCGCACAGCGAATCACGGAACTCGAGGACGAGCGCGCAGACGTGCGCTCGGACCTCCGGGACGTCGAGGAGCGCCTCGACGACGCCCGCGACCGCGAGACCGACGCCACAGAACAGGTCCGGGACATCCAGAACAGCATCGAGAAGGCCGAGGCCGAGATATCGGAGACCCGCGACCGCATCGAGCAGTTCGAGGCCGACCTGGCGGAAATCTCGAGCCAGCGTGAGGCCGTCGCCGACGAGATGGACGAGCTGGAGGCCGACATCGAAGCCAAAAAGGAGGAGATAGCCGCGCTCGAAGCCGACATCGACGACCTGGAAGCCGAGGTCGCCGACTCCGAACTCCCCGCGCTGACAGACGAGCGCGAGGCAATCCGGAACGACATCGACGAACTCGAAGACCGGCTGGACGACCGCGACGCCGAACTCAACGAACTGCAACTCGAGAAGCAGTACGCCGAGGACGCCATCGAGGACCTCCACGACGACATCGAGGCCGCTCAGAACCGCAAGGCCGAACACGAGGAGCGCATCGTCGACCTCGAATCGAAGGTCGAGGAGAAACAGGCCGAGAAGGACGAGAAGGAGGCCGAGGTCGCGGACCTGGAAGAGGAACTGGCCGACCTCAAAGCCGAACGCGAGGACCTGCGCGACGACCTCCAGGCGGCCAAGGCGGCCCGCGACGAGCAACAGGCCGCCGTCTCGGAGGTCGAACGCGACCTCGGGGACGAGCGCGAGACCGAGGACCGCCTGGAGTGGGGGATAGACGAACTCGAGGCGCAGGTCGGCGACTACGACCCAGAAGACGTCCCCGACCACGACACCGTCGAGGCCGAAATCGAGCGCCTCGCCGGGGAGATGGAGGCGCTGGAACCGGTCAACATGCGGGCAATCGAGGAGTACGACCGGGTCGCCGACGACCTCGCGGATTTAGAGGACAAGAAAGAGACGCTGGTCGAGGAGGCCGACGGTATCCGCGAGCGCATCGAGACCTACGAGGCCCGCAAGAAGGAGACGTTCATGGAGTCGTTCGACGCCATCAACGAGCAGTTCGAGGACATCTTCGAGCGGCTCTCGAACGGCACGGGCCACCTCCACCTCGAAGACGAGGCGGACCCCTTCGAGGGCGGCCTGACGATGAAGGCCCAGCCGGGCGACAAGCCCATCCAGCGCCTCGCGGCGATGTCCGGCGGCGAGAAGTCACTGACCGCCCTGGCGTTCATCTTCGCCATCCAGCGCCACAACCCGGCACCGTTCTACGCGCTCGACGAGGTGGACGCCTTCCTCGACGCGAAGAACGCCGACCTCGTCGGCGAACTGGTCGACGAACTCGCCAGCGACGCCCAGTTCGTCGTCGTCTCGCACCGCTCTGCGCTGCTCGAACGGTCCGAGCGGGCCATCGGCGTGATGATGCAAGGCGACAACGTGAGCGCCGTGACCGGCATCGACCTCTCCGGCGACGGACCGGACGAAGAGGAGGTGCCAGCGGACGATTGACCCATGAGTGACGACATACCGCTGGATATCACCGGACACGATTCGCGGGAGCGCCCCGGTGAGTCCGATGAGAGCACCGACGAGCTGTTCGGCGCTGACGACGGCGACGACGTGGACCCGACCACGAACGGGCACGCCGAACCTGCCGCCGATGACGGAGGGGATGACGACGTCGAACCGGTCGAAGTGCTCGTCCAGCTGGCCGACGACGGCGAGATAGACCCGTGGGACATCGACGTCGTCCGAGTCACCGACAAGTTCTTGGAACGCATCGACGAGGGCGACCTCCGGACCGGCGGCCGGGCGCTGTTCTACGCGTCGGTGCTGATCCGGATGAAGAGCGACGCGATGCTCGGCGCGGACGAGGACGAACCGGAGCCGCTCGAGCCGTGGGAGCAGGCGATGTCCGAGGACGCCCCCCTCGACGAGCCGGACCCGTTCTCGGCACTCGAATCCGAGATGGACCGCCGCCTCGAACGCCGCCGCGCTCGCGGGATGCCCCAGACGCTTGACGAGCTCGTCCGTGACCTGCGTGACGCCGAGCGCGATTCCTGGTGGAAGGAGTCACGGGAGTACGACACCTCGGGGTCCCCGAAGGGCTTCGCCCGGGGGACCCAGGAACTCGACTACCGTGGGGCCGACGACATGCGCCTCGAGGACGAACCGTCGGCCGCCGACGTCACCGGCACCGCCCACGCCGAACAGATCGACGACATCATCGACGACGTGTTCGCGGCCGTCCGCGAACAGTACGACAAGGGTCGGACCGAGGTGCTGTACCGGGAGATAGAGACCGCCGGCGGGTCGCGCGTCGAGACGTTCCTCGGGCTGCTCTTTCTGGCCCACCGCGGCCGCGTCCGGCTCGAACAGGACGACCTCTTCGGCGACCTCTGGATACAGGACCCCAGCGCGGCGACGGGCTCGGGCGAGGCCGTCGCGGACTGACCGAGGCGTGCGATTCCGTATCACAGTGGAAACAGGCCTAAACGCTTCGAGTCCTAACACGGCGTAATGGCAGAGCAGTCGTCGCCGACTGGGCTCCCCGACCCAGAGACGTTGGCCGACACCTTCGTCGTCTACGAGGTCGACACGACGCCGACCGACGGCGTCCGCTACTACGGGGAACCGCTGGCCGAGACCGACCAGGTCGTCCAGCGGGTCGCGCCGTGGTTCCGGAAGCAGGGCTACCGCGTCACGCTGCGCCGCGAGACCGGCGAGTACGTCCTGGTCGCGACGGAACGCTCGCTCGGCGTCGACGGGATACCGTGGGTCAACGTCACGCTGGCGCTCGTGACGCTGCTCTCGACGCTGTTCGCTGGGTCCCGGTGGTACGGGTCCTCCGTCACTGCGGACCCGATGGCGCTCCTGGCCGCCTGGCCCTTCGCGGCCTCCGTCCTCGGCGTGCTCGCCGTCCACGAGTTCGGCCACTACGCGCTGTCGCGCCACCACGAGGTGCAGGCGAGTCTCCCCTACTTCATCCCTATCCCGAACCTGCTGGGGACGCTCGGGGCGGTCATCCGCATGCGCGACAACATGCCGTCCCGGCGGGCGCTGTTCGACATCGGCGTCGCCGGCCCCCTGGCCGGACTGGCGGCGACGGTCGTCGTCACGGCCATCGGCGTCACGCTCCCGCCGGTCGAGGTGACGGGCGGTATCGCCGCCCGCGTCGAGCTGGGCTACCCGCTCCTGCTCCAGGGCGTCGCGGCGCTCATGGGCGAGCAGCTCACCTACGCGGACCCCGCGCTCCTGCCGAACCCGGTCGTCATCGGCGGCTGGGTCGGCGCCTTCGTCACCTTCCTGAACCTCCTCCCGGTCGGCCAGCTCGACGGCGCACACGTCTCCCGGGCGCTCGTCGGCGACCGGATGCGACTCGTCCAGCGTGCCGTCCCCGTCGCCCTGTTCGGGCTGGCTGGCTACCTCTACGTCTTCGAGGGCGGCCGCGCTGCGGCCCTCTGGGCGTTCTGGGGCGTCCTGACGCTGGTGTTCAGCCAGACCGGGACGGTGGCGCCCATCGACGAGACGCCGCTCGGGGCCAAGCGGAAGGCCGTCGGCTTCCTGACGCTCGTGCTCGGTGCGCTCTGTTTCGTGCCAATCCCCCTGGTGCTGGTCTGAGCGGCGACGTCCGGGGCCATGCTGTCGCTCCCGGCGACGCCTCGATTCGAGGGCGGATACAAACCAGCACCGTCAGGGTCTCCGAGCACACACGGTCGGTCGATGGACCGTGAGCGTCTCCTCGCCACCGCGCCGCTCCTCGCCGCGATTCTGTGGGGCGGCATGTACGTCGTCAGCAAGTGGGGGTTCAGCGAGATACCGCCGCTCACCCTGGCCTTCCTCCGTATCGTCCTCGGTGCTGCCGTCCTCTACCTTGTCGTTCGACTGACGACGCCGAACCGGTCGTTCGCCCGTCGGGAGTGGCGGCGCTTCGCCGCGCTCGCGGTCTGGCTCACGGCGGCGCTCTCGACGCAGTTCGTCGGCACCGACCTGACGAACGCGAGCCAGGGGTCGTTGCTCACTATCCTGACGCCCGTGTTCATGGTCGCGCTCGGGGTGAGCGCGCTCGGCGAGCGCCTCACGGGCGGGAAAGTGGCCGGTATCGGTCTCGCGTCGGTCGGCACGCTCGTCGTGCTCCTCGGCCAGTACGACGTCCGTGCGCTGACGGGCGGGAACGGGCTCGGCGCCGCCCTCCTGTTGTTCTCGGCGTTCAGTTTCGCCGCGTTCTCCGTGTTCGCGAAACCGCTCATCGAACGGTACTCGGCGCTCGAGACAGCCACGTACGCGACCGTCCTGTCGGTCCCGCTGTTCGGGGCGCTGGTTCCGGTCGAGCTATACCTGCGCCCGGACGCCCTCGCGTCCGTCTCGATGACGCTCCCGGTCGTCGGTGCCGTGCTGTACCTCGGCCTCCTGAGCACCGCGGCGGCGTGGTACTGCTGGTACAAGGGGATGGAGTACGCGGACGCCAGTACGGTCGCGGTGTACTTCTTCGCACAACCGGTCGTCGGCATCGTGCTCGGAGCGGCCCTCCTCGGCGAGAGCGCCGGCCCCAGCGTGGTCGGCGGCGGTGCACTGCTCGTCCTGGGCGTCTTCCTCGTGAACAGGGCGGGGTAGTCCCCGGATGTGCGTCGTTCGATACATTCCTGCCCGTTTGTGCAGGGGAAACAAGGAGGTACGTGGCCGTCGTAGGGTCGCCTATGAGCGAGATAGCGCCCCCACCGGAACCGAACGCCGAGGAGGTCCGACTGGCAATCGAGCGACTCCTCGACGAGACGGTCGACAGAGACGAGTCGTTCGAACTCGAGGTGGAGGACCTCGAGGTGACCGTGCCGCTCCGGTTCGGCCAGGACTCGCCGAAGGCGAAGTGGGGGCTCAACGGTCGCGTCACGGTCACCGTCGACGGCATCCGGGCCCCGCTGCGTGAGTGGATCGAAATCCACGAGGACCGGCTGGTCGAGGACCCGGCCGACTGATTCAGAACGCCTCGACGTGGGGCCTGAGGTCGAGTTCGAGCGTCCACGCCGAGCGGTCCTGTTCGACCAGGTGCCAGTACGACTCGGCGATGGCGTCGGGGTCGAGATACGTCTCGTCGGCCCGCGTGCGGTCGTCGGCGTCGGTCGGGCGTATCTGCCCGTCGACGACGACGTGGGCGACGTGAATCCCCCTCCGGCCCGAGCTCCCGGGCCATCGACTCGGCCATGCCGCGGCCGGCGAACTTCGCGGCGCTGAAGCCGATCGCGCCGTCACGGCCCCGGAGGGCCGACGTCGCGCCGGTGAAGATGACGGTCCCGCCGTCGCCTGCCAGCATGTCCTCGACAGCTTCCTGTGCGCAGTAGAGGCCGCCCTCGACGCCGACGGCGATGGCGTTCGAGAACTCCTCGTGGCCGATGTCACGGACTCCCCTTCCACGCGCCGCCGCTGGCGTTGTTCACCAGGACGTCGACGGGACCCAGCTGCTCGCGGATGGTTTCGAAGGCAGCGCCGACCGCGTCGGGGTCGGCGATGTCCGTGGGCACGGCCAGCGCGCCGTCCCCGAGGTCGGAAGCCAGGTCCTCGATGGAGGACGCCGAGCGAGCGAGTAGTGCCACCTGGCACCCCTCATCTGCGAAGCGGCTGGCGAGCGAGGCACCGAGTCCGGGGCCGACACCGGCGACGACGGCAGTTCTGACCATAGCCGGACAACGAGTGGCGGCCGCAAGAAACCACGGGCCGACGGAGACAGGTCGCCGCTGTACGTGGCGGAAGACGCCCGGCTCCAACGCGAAGTGACGCGCGTGCTTACTGCACCAATCGCCAACCGCCGTCGGCCGACTCGACGACGCCGCGGCGCTCCATCTCGGCCAGGACCTCGCCGAGGCGGTCCGGCTGTGCGATTTCCAGTTCCGTGTGTCCGACGTCGTGGTACTCTCTGAGCAGCTGGCGGACGTCGTCCTCGGTGTGGCCCGCCGCGTCGCTTTTCTCCA
The DNA here is from genome assembly GCF_029338275.1 of Haloarcula ordinaria. Classification (NCBI taxonomy): domain Archaea; kingdom Methanobacteriati; phylum Methanobacteriota; class Halobacteria; order Halobacteriales; family Haloarculaceae; genus Haloarcula; species Haloarcula ordinaria. The sequence continues at coordinate 1,511,797 of NZ_CP119789.1, forward strand.
TGACGCCGGCGACGAGTTCGCCCATGTCCTCGACGAAGTTCCACGGATAGACGACCCAGGTCCACTCCTCTAAGTACTCGCCGACGAAGTCCGGGTCGTGGTCGCTGGTGTCCAGCAGCTGCAGGGTCGCGGTGCGGACGCTGCTCGGGTCGCGCTCGCGGACCGTCTCGGCGGCCGTCTCGATTGACTTGCCCGTGTCAGCGATGTCGTCGACGATGAGCACGTCCTTGCCGGCGACGGCACCGTCGGCCAGCGGGTAGCGGACCTCCGCCTCCTCGCCGGTCTGGGCCGTCCCGACGTAGTGTTCGATCTTCAGGCTCGCAAGGTCGTCGAGCCCGAGGAAGTCACACAGGCAGCGGCCACCGAACCAGCCGCCGCGGGCCAGCGCGACGACGACGTCGGGCTCGAACTCGGCGGCCTTGACGTCGTCGGCCACGTCGCGACAGAGGCCGTAGATGTACTCCCAGTTCGTGATGGTACACGAGAACTCGTCCGGTAACTCGCCCATGGCAGAAGACGGTCGGCGCGTCGACTTAACGGTTTCAGAACGCGCGTGACGGCCTCGCGGCCGGCTCGAACCTGGTCGCCCACCAGCAGAACTAACCCCGACGTGGTCGAACGAGTGGGCATGGAGACGCGACAGGCGCTGCTCGTCGACGCCTTTGCCGACGAGCCGATGGCGGGCAACCCGGCCGGCGTGGTGCCGGACGCCGAGGGACTGAGCGACGACCAGCTGCAGGCCATCGCCGGCGAACTGGGGGCCAGCGAGACGGCCTTCGTGCTGTCGAGCGACGACGCGGACCGCCGACTCCGCTTTTTCACGCCGGAGCGAGAGGTCGAGCTCTGTGGCCACGCGACCATCGCCGCCTACGCGGCGCTGTTCGAGCGCGGCGCCTTCGACGCCGGCGAGTCCACGATGGAGACGGAACGCGGAGTGCTGGACGTGGAGTGCAAACTCGACGGGACGGTGTGGATGGAACAGGACGACGCCGAGGTCGAGGTGGTCGACTGCTCACTCGACGAGGTGGCCGCCGCGCTGGGCGTCGACGACGCGACGCTGCGCGACATCGGCGCCGACCTCCCGCTGGCCGTCGGCGACACGGGGTTCCCCTGGCTACTCGTCCCCGTCAACTACTTCGAGCACCTGAGTACCGCCGAGCCAGACATGGCCGCTATCGAGGCGCTGTGTGCACAGGTCGACGCCCAGGGGCTCTACGCGTTCACGTTCGACACAATCTCGGGCCAGTCGACCCTCCACGGGCGCGCGTTCGCGCCCGGTGCGGGCGTCCCGGAGGACCCGGTCACGGGGACGGCGGCGGGGGCCTGTGCGGCCCACGTCCGCCGGCAGGGCGTGCTCGACGAGACCATCGAACAGGTCGTCGTCGAGCAGGGCCACTTCCTCGACCGGCCGGGCACCGTCACGGTGGACACCGACGGGCACGAGGTGTGGGTCGGCGGGCGGGCCGTGACGACGCTCGACGGGACGCTGACGGTTCCCGAGGCCGAGGCGTCGGACGACATCATCGAGGTCTGATTGTTTCGAACGAGAGTAATCCCCCTGCGTTGGATGCCGTAACCGGAAGACCCATACTTCCCGTTCGTGATTTCCAAGACGAGTCAATGCCTACATTGTGGCTCGATGATATCGGTGCCGACGACCTCGAGGAGGTCGGCGGCAAGGCGGCGTCCCTCGGAGAACTGACCGCGGCGGGCCTCCCGGTCCCGTCGGCGTTCGTCGTTACCGCCGACACGTATCGGTCGTTCATCGAAGCAACTGGAATCGACGAGGAGCTGTTCGAGGCGGTCGACGTCGACACCGACGACTCGCACGCGCTGGCCGAAGCGGCCGAGCGTGCACAGGAACTCATCCTCGGGACGGACCTGCCGGCGTCGGTCCGCGAGGACCTGCTCGCGGCCTACGACGAGATGGGCGACGCGGACGTCGCAGTCCGGTCCTCGGCGACGGCGGAGGACCTCCCGGACGCGTCGTTCGCCGGGCAACAGGACACCTACCTCAACGTCTCGCGGGCCGACCTGCTCCAGCGGGTCAAGGAGTGCTGGGCCTCGCTGTTCACCCAGCGCGCCATCTACTACCGGAAGGAGAACGGGTTCGACCACGACGTGGTCAACATCGCCGTCGTCGTCCAGGAGATGGTCGACGCCGAGAAGTCGGGCGTGATGTTCACGAGCCACCCGTCGACCGGCGCACCGAAGGCCATCCTCGAGGCGGCGTGGGGCCTCGGCGAGGCCGTCGTCTCGGGCGCTGTCTCACCCGACAACTACGTCGTCGACCGGGCCAGCGGCGAGATAGAGGAAGTGACTGTCGCCGACAAGCGCGTGATGTGCGTCCGCGGCGACGACGGCGAGACCATCGAGCGCTCGGTCCCCGAAGAGAAGCGCGAGGAGCGCGTCCTCTCGGCCGAGGAGATACACCGCCTCATCGAGGTCGGTGAGACGGTCGAGGCACACTACGATACCCCACAGGACGTCGAGTGGGCCATCTTCGAAGACGAGGTGTACCTCCTGCAGTCCCGGCCGATTACGACCATCGACGAGGGTTCTGCGGTCCCCTCGACCGACGCCGGCCGGGCCGAACCGACCGAAGCCGCGGGGGCCGCCGACGGCGGGTCGATGCAGACCTCCAGCGAGGACATCCGGCTCTCGGGGCTCGGCTCCAGCCCCGGCCGGGTGACGGGGACCGTCAAGATCGTCGACAAGCTCGACAACCTGGACAAGGTCGAGGAGGGCGACATCATCGTCACCGAGATGACCACCCCCGACATGGTCCCGGCGATGAAGCGCGCGGCCGGCATCGTCACCGACCAGGGCGGGATGACCAGTCACGCCGCCATCGTCTCCCGCGAACTGGGCGTCCCGGCGGTGGTCGGCGCCGACGACGCGACCGACCGACTGCGCGACGGCCAGACCGTCACGCTCGACGGTGACATGGGCACCGTCGAACAGGGCGCGTCCATCTCCGAGGACAGCGAAGAGGAGGACGTCCCGACCGTCGAACCCCACTCGCCGGTCAAGCCGATGACCGGCACCGAGGTGAAGGTCAACGTCTCTATCCCGGAGGCCGCCGAACGGGCCGCCGCGACGGGCGCCGACGGCGTCGGGCTGCTCCGCATCGAGCACATGATTCTCTCGACGAACAAGACGCCGTCGCGCTACGTGGAGGACCACGGCGAGCGGGCCTACATCGACGAGATCGTCGACGGCGTCCGGAGCGTCGCCGAGGCGTTCTACCCCCGGCCAGTAAGGGTCCGGACGCTCGACGCGCCCTCCGACGAGTTCCGGCAGCTCCAGGGCGGCGAGGACGAACCCAGCGAGCACAACCCGATGCTGGGCTACCGTGGCATCCGCCGCTCGCTGGACCGGCCCGAGGAGTTCACGCTCGAACTCCGCGCGTTCGAGCGTCTCTACGACCTGGGGTACGACAACGTCGAGCTGATGCTCCCGCTGGTGACCGACGCCGAGGACGTCTTGCGGGCGAAGGCGCTGATGGAGGAGGTCGGCATCGACCCCGAGAAGCGCGACTGGGGTGTGATGGTCGAGACGCCCGCCAGCGCGCTGAGCATCGAGGGTCTCTGTGAGGCGGGGCTCGACTTCGTCTCCTTCGGGACGAACGACCTCACGCAGTACACGCTGGCGGTCGACCGGAACAACAACAACGTCGCCGACCGCTTCGACGAGCTCCATCCCGCCGTGCTCAACCTGATGAGTCAGGTCATCGGCACCTGCCGGGAGTACGACGTCTCGACGAGTATCTGCGGGCAGGCGGCCTCGAAGCCGCGGATGGTCCAGTTCCTCGTCGACGAGGGCGTCACGTCCATCTCGGCGAACATCGACGCCGTCCGCGACGTCCAGCACGAGGTCAAGCGCGTCGAGCAGCGCCTCCTGCTGGAATCGGTCCGCTAACCCCTTGAGTTCGCTGTCCGGGACGACGACGACTTTTCCGAATCCCTCGCGCTCTTCGATGAGCCGATGGGCCTCCTGTATCTCGCTCATCGGGAGCGTCTCGCGGAGGGTCGGTTCGAAGGTGCCGTCCCACACGAGTTCCAGTGCCTCCTCGGCCTGGCCGGGGGTGGCCATCGTCGACCCGATGACCTGCAACTGGTTCCAGAAGATGCGGTTGAGGTCCGTCTCCGGGCGGCCCCCGGTCGTCGCGCCGCAGGTGACGACCCGCCCCCCTTTCACGAGGCTCTTCAGCGAGTCGCGCCAGGTGTCGGCACCGATGTGGTCGACGACCATGTCGACCCCGCGGTAGTCGGTCAGGTCCCGAATCTCGCTGGCGAAGTCGGTCTCCGCGTAGTTGATGGTGTGGTCGGCCCCGAGTTCCTCGGCATACGAGAGTTTCTCGTCGGTGCTCGCCGTCGCGAACACCTCCGCGCCGGCGTGGTCGGCCACCTGAACGGCGGCGTGGCCGACGCCGCCCGAGGCGCCGAGGACGAGGACCGACTCGCCGCTCTGCAGTCCGCCGCGGTCGCGGAGCATCCGCCAGGCCGTCTGGAAGACGAGCGGTGCGGCCGCGGCGGTCTCCCAGTCGACGCCCTCGGGGACCGGCGCGAGGTTGGCCGCCGGGACGACGGCCTGCTCGGAGTGGATTCCGCGGACGTGCTCGCCGATGATGTGAAAGTCCGGAGCCAGCGTGGGGTCACCCTTGCGGCTGAACTCGTCGTCACCTCCGCTCTTACCAGCGAGCAGTGCGACCCGGTCACCGGGTTCGAACCGCGTGACGTCGTCGCTGACCTCCGTGACGACGCCCGCGCCGTCGCTCCCCGGGATGTGGGGCATCTCGAGGTCGACGCCCGGCAACCCGCGCCGGGTGTGGATGTCGAGGTGGTTCAGCGAGGCTGCTTTCACGTCTATCAGCACCTCTCTCCGGCCACACTCCGGGTCCGGGAACTCGTCGTAGGTGAGTACGTCTCTGTCGCCGTGGGTGTCGAACTGGACTGCCTGCATTGTCTATCGCCTCGTGGCAAACCGTTAAGAAACCACTGTGGCGACGGGTCGACGGCTGGGTGACGACGGGGAAGCGAACGGTCCGGGTCGAACAAAACCGATAAACCAGTTCCTCCCGTTACAGCCGATAGCATGCTCCAGCGGGCCGAGCCACAGGATTTCGACCGGGTGCTCTCCTCGATGTGTACCGTTCCCCACCCGGCGGCCTACGAGGCGGCCAAGCGATTCCTCGCGACCAACCCCGGCGACCCGGGGACCTACGAGACCATCGCCGACCTCGAAGCCGAGGCCGTCGGCTACCTCGGCGAACTCGCTGGACTCGAGGACGCGGCCGGCTACGTCGCCTCCGGCGGCACCGAGGCGAACATCCAGGCGCTCCGCCTCGCCCGCAACCGGGCCGATACCGACGACCCGAACGTGGTCGCGCCGGTCCACGCCCACTTCTCCTTCACAAAAGCGGCCGACGTGCTCGGCGTCGAGCTGCGTACCGCGCCCGCCGGGGACCACCGCGTCAACGTCGAGGCGATGAAACGACTGGTCGACGAGGATACCGTCTGTGTCGTCGGCGTCGCCGGGTCGACCGAGTACGGCTTCGTCGACCCCATCCCCGCTATCGCGGACCTCGCGGCCGACGCCGGGGCGCTCTGTCACGTGGACGCGGCCTGGGGCGGCTTCTACCTCCCCTTTACCGACCACGACTGGCACTTCGGCCACGCCGACGTCGACACGATGACTATCGACCCGCACAAGGTCGGGCAGGCCGTCGTCCCGGCTGGCGGGTTGCTGGCCCGCTCGCGCTCGCTGCTGGACGAACTCGCCGTCGAGACGCCCTATCTCGAGTCGACCGACCAGCTCACGCTGACCGGGACGCGCTCGGGGGCGGGCGTCGCCTCGGCGGTCGCTGCGATGGAGGCGCTGTGGCCGGAGGGCTACCGCGAGCAGTACGAGCGCTCGATGGCCAACGCCGAATGGCTGGCCGAACAGCTCACCGCGCGCGGCCACGACGTCGTGGGCCCGGAACTCCCGCTTGTGGCGGCCGACCTCTCGGTACCGATGACCGACGAACTCCGCGACCGCGGGTGGCGCGTCTCGAAGACCGGGTCCGGCGAGATGCGCGTCGTCTGTATGCCCCACGTCACCCGGTCGATGCTGCGGTCGTTCGTCGCGGACCTGGACTGGTACTGAGTCGTGTGATCTCCGGCGAACGAAGTGAGCCGGTTAACGGCCTCGAGCGGAGCGAGAGGGCGGGTTTTCCCCCAGGTTTTGCAACGAGTGGTGCGCGGAGCGCACCCGAGGCAGCAAAAGGTGGTTGGTCGCGGATCTGGACTGGTACTGAACACGACGTGTCGGACTACAGAGGACTACCGAGCGCACATACTAACATTTAGAACCCACTGGTTGCAAGAGGTGGTGTGAGTCTGGCTGTCACCGTCGCTCCGATGTTTGCGTTCCTCGGCGAGTGCACCACGCACGGCGCCGGGCTCTCGTTGTTAGAAGAGGCCGTCTGTACCGCGACCGGGCCGACGGGGCTGGCCATCATCGCGGTCTACTCCTTCCTCATCGCGTTCATCCTGCCGTTGCCGAGCGAGGTCGTCCTCGTTCCGGCCGAGACCCTCCGCCTCGGCCTGTCGACGACCGGGAACCTCGCGATGATAATCCTCGTCAGTGCCACGGGGAAGGCGATGGGGAGCCTCGTGGCCTTCCACATCGGCCAGGAGGCCAAGGAGTACGGCCCGCTCGTCCGCCGCATCAAGAACTCGCGGTTCGACCTCATCGAGTGGTCCGAGCGCCAGACGGTCCAGCTCGCGAAGAAGTTCGGCTACGTTGGACTGGCGCTGGCGCTCTGTGTCCCCTTCTTCCCCGACACGCTCTCCATCTACGCGTTCACGGTCCTCGAGGAGGACTACCTCAAGTTCGGCGCCGCGACGTTCGTGGGGAGCGCTGGCCGCCTGCTCGTGACCATCGGGCTCGCCAGCGGGACGCTGGCGTTGCTGTAAGGGGCGGGCCGTTCTGTTCCCGGCGCACCTTTATGTAATCTAATTGAGTACTCTCCGGTATGGCATCGCGGCGACTCACCGCTCAGACCCTCCTCGGGGGCATCGTCGTCCTCATCGGACTCGCACTGCTCGCCCGCTCGACGGGATTGTTCGACGTCGGCAGTATCTTCCGATTCGTCCCGTCGGTGTTCATCGTTCTGGGGCTCTACGCCCTGATTTCGAGCGGCTTCCGGAATATCGTCGGCCCGCTGCTGGTCGTCCTCGTCGCGCTCGCGTGGCAACTTGTCGCGCTTGACGTCCTCGCCGCGGGCGACGTCCTGCAGTTCTGGCCGCTGTTGATAATCTTCTTCGGCATCTCGCTCGTCCTGGGCCAGTACCGGGCCCGGGCGCGGGCCGCCACCGGCGACGCGACCACGGTCTTCGCGTTCTTCGGTGGGGCCGAACGCCGCGTTACCTCCCAGACGTTCCGGAACGCGGACCTGACCGCTATCTTCGGCGGGGTCGAACTCGACCTCCGGGACGCGGCTATCGCCGACCCGCCGGCCCACGTCAGCGCGACGGCCATCTTCGGCGCCGCGGAGATTCGCGTCCCTCGCGAATGGAACGTCCGTATCGACATCCTGCCGCTGTTCGGCGCGACCGAGGACAGTCGGCCGCGAGCGGACGAGGTTCACGAGGACGTCGACCTCGTCCTTACCGGGTTCGTGGCCTTCGGGGGCGCGGAACTGCTCGACTGATCCGCTCCCGGAAACCGCCCTCCTTTTGACCCACGGGCGGCACACACCTGGTATGAGCCACGACGAGTTCCCGACCGAGGAACCGGCGGTGGTGACCTGCGGGCTGCCGTACGCCAACGGCGACCTGCACGTCGGCCACCTCCGAACCTACGTCGACGGGGACGCCTTATCGCGTGCCCTGCGCCGCATCGGCCAGCAGACCGCCTTCGTCTGCGGGTCGGACATGCACGGGACCCCGGTCGCCGTCAACGCCGCCGAAGAGGGCGTCGAGCCCGCCGAGTTCGCACTCGACTACCACGAGACCTACGCCGAGACGTTCCCGCAGTTCAACGTCGAGTTCGATAACTACGGCCACACCGACGACGAGACGAACACCGAGCTGACCCAGCGGTTCGTCCGGTCGTGGATCGACAACGACCACGTCCACGAGAAGGAGATCGAGGTCGCCTGGGACACCGAGGAGGACCAACCGCTCCCGGACCGCTTCGTCGAGGGGACCTGTCCCTACTGCGGCGAGCACGCTCGCGGCGACGAGTGCGACGAGGGCTGTCAGCGCCACCTCGAACCCGGCGAGATAGAGGACCCCGTCAGCACCATCACGGGCAACCCCGCGGAGTACCGCACTCGAGAGCACCAGTTCCTCCGCCTCTCTGACTTCCAGGCGTACCTCCAGGGCTTCCTCGACCGCCTCGAGGGGACCGACAACGCCCAGAACCAGCCCCGCGAGTGGGTCGACGGCGAGCTCCAGGACCTCTGTATCACCCGCGACATGGACTGGGGTATCGACTATCCGAGTGAAGACGGCGACGGCGAGGACCTGGTGCTGTACGTCTGGGTCGACGCCCCCATCGAGTACGTCTCCTCGACCAAGCAGTACTCCGAGCGCGTCGGCGCCGACGAGTACGACTGGGAGGACGTCTGGCTGGTCGACGGCGAGGAACAACACGGCCCCGAGTGGGACGACGAGTGGACCGACGACAGCGGCGAGATCGTCCACGTCATCGGCCGCGACATCATCCAGCACCACGCCGTCTTCTGGCCGGCGATGCTGCGCGGGGCCGGGTTCAACGAGCCGCGGGCCATCCTCGCCACCGGCTTCGTCGGCATCGACGGCAAAGCCCTCTCGACGTCGCGCAACCGCGCCGTCTGGGCCGACGAGTATCTCGACGCCGGTTTCCACCCCGACCTGTTCCGGTACTACATCACGACCGGCGCCGGGCTCGAATCCGACGTCGACTTCTCCTGGGACCGCTTCCAGGAGCGGGTCAACGGCGAACTCGTCGGCAACGTCGGGAACTTCATCTACCGCTCGCTGCTCTTTGCCGAGCGCAACTACGACGGGACGCCCGAGGCCGACGTCAGCGACGACGTGCGAGAGCGCATCGAGCAAGCCGTAGACGAGTTCGAGCAGGCCGTCGGGGACTACGACGTCCGCTCGCTCGCGGAGGTTGCTATCGACCTCTCGAACTACGGCAACGAGTACATCCAGCGCAACGAGCCCTGGAACCTCGTCGGCGAGGAGCCGGACCGCGCCGCACAGGTCATCCGCGACTGCGTCCAGCTGACGAAGGCCGTCGCCGTCGTCATGCAACCGGTCCTGCCGGGGAAGGCCGAACGGCTCTGGGGCCAGCTCGAAGAGGAGGGCTCCGTCGCCGACGTCCCCCTCGAGACCGCGCTCGAGGCGCCGCCGGCGGCGTTCGGCGAACCCGAGGAACTGTTCGCGAAGGTCGAGGACGACCACATCGAGGCCCTGAACGAGGAACTGGAGACGCGAGTCGCAGAAGCCAGCGAAGACGACGAGGAAGTCGACGAAGACGCTTCGGACGCACCCGCGGACCTCCAGCCGCTCGTCGAGGAGCGAATCAGCTTCGACGACTTCGAGGGCGTCGACATGCGCGTCGGCGAGATCGTCACTGCCGAACCAGTCGAGGGCGCGGACAAGCTCCTCAAACTGGAGGTCGACATCGGTCACGAGGTGCGTCAGGTCGTCGCCGGTCTCCGCCAGCTCCACGACCACGAGGACCTCCCGGGGACGCGGGTCATCCTGCTCGCGAACATGGAGAAGGCCGAACTGTTCGGCGTCGAGTCCGACGGGATGGTGCTGGCGGCCGGCGAGGAGGCCGACCTGCTGACCACCCACGAGGACGCGCCGCTGGGGACGCGCGTCCGGTAGGGTCACGAGGCCTTTTGTAGCCGCACCACGTACCCTGTCGTATGGCAGACGACGGCGGGTGGCGACAACCCGACGAGGACCACGACGGCGGCCAGCGCGAGGACCAGCGGTCCGCTCGCGAGCCCGAGGCGGCCGACGGTGGCAACGAACACGCTGTCGGCGCGCTCGACGCCGACGACCTCGCCGACGGCATCCCGGAGGAGATGATTCAGGAGGCAGCGGACGACGAGGACGGCGCCGTCGCCGGGTCGTTCGCCCCGGACCTGGACGTCACGCCGGGGACGCCGCGGCTCGAGAACGTCGTCTTCGTCGCGCTGGGCGTCTACGCGGCCGCCCTCGCCGTCGGGCGGATGTTCGTCGGCGCGTCGATGTACACGCCCGAGACGCTGGGGGCCCTGACGGTCGGCGTGGTCGCCGGCACTGCGCTGCTCTACGGCTTTTTCGTCGGGAGCAACCCGGACACTTAATCCTGTGCCGACACTACAGTAGGTATGGTCGACCCGCTGGCCGTCGCACCCCTCGCCCCCCTGCAGGCAGAATCACTGTTCAGTCTCTCGCTCTCCCTGCTGCTGTTTCTGGCTGGCTCCGGGCTCATCGTCGCCGAAGCGTTCGCACCGGGGACGCACTTCTTCGTGCTCGGCGTCGCGCTGCTGACCGCCGGACTGGTCGGGCTGTTCATCCCCGCGGGACTGGGTATCTTCGCCCCGCTCATCCTCGCTGCCGTCGTCTTGCTCGCGACGGGGGCGACGCTGTGGGGCTATCGCAAGCTGGATTTCGCCGGCGGCGAGCGCGGGGTGACGCTCTCGTCGAGCTCCCTGCGGGGCCAGTTCGGGACCGTCACCGAACGGGTCACGAAGACGGACGGCGAGGTCAAACTGGAGGACGGCGGCTTCAACCCCTACTACCAGGCCCGGAGCGTCGACGGCGTCATCGAGGTCGGGACCGAGGTGATGGTCGTCGACCCCGGCGGCGGGAACGTCCTCGAAGTCGAGTCGGTCGAGGGGACCGACGACATCGACCGGGCGCTGGAGCGCGACCGCACGCAGTCCGACGAGGCGGACTCGGAGTTCGAGTCCGAGACCGCTTGACTCGGTTGCGATTCGGTTATTCCTGTCACGGGTACCCAAGGTTTTTCTTTCGGCGAGTCCGAGTCTAAGTCGTAATGTTCCCCGCGTTAGTGCCGTTGCAATCGCTCGTAGGAGGAGTCCTCGGCTTTGTCACCGTCGTCCTCCTCGTCATGGTCATCGCGCTGGTGTACTCCAGCGTCGTCATCATCCGCCCGTATCAGAAGGGCGCGTACACCGTCCTCGGGACGTACCGCGGTATCCTCGACCAGGGGATTCACTTCATATACCCCTTCGTCTCGGACGTCACCCGCTTCGACATGCGGACCCAGACGCTCGACGTCCCGCGACAGGAAGCCATCACGCGCGACAACTCGCCGGTCACCGCCGACGCCGTCGTCTACATCAAGGTGATGGACCCCAAGAAGGCGTTCCTCGAGGTCGACAACTACGAGCGCGCCGTCTCCAACCTCGCCCAGACCACCCTCCGTGCCGTCCTGGGTGACATGGAACTCGACGACACGCTCAACAAGCGCCAGGAGATCAACGCCCGCATCCGCAAGGAACTCGACGAACCCACCGACGAGTGGGGTGTCCGGGTCGAGTCCGTCGAGGTCCGCGAGGTCAACCCTTCGAAGGAAGTCCAGCAGGCGATGGAGCAACAGACGTCCGCCGAACGCCGTCGCCGTGCCATGATTCTCGAGGCGCAGGGTGAACGCCGCTCCGCCGTCGAGACGGCCCAGGGTGACAAGCAGTCCAACATCATCCGCGCACAGGGTGAGAAGCAGAGCCAGATTCTCGAAGCCCAGGGTGACGCCATCTCGACGGTCCTCCGTGCGAAATCTGCCGAATCGATGGGCGAGCGTGCCATCATCGACAAGGGGATGGAGACGCTCTCGGAGATCGGCCAGGGCGAGTCGACGACGTTCATCCTCCCACAGGAGCTCACGTCGCTGGTCGGCCGCTACGGCAAGCACCTCTCGGGGTCCGACGTCAAACAGAACGGACACGTCCTCGAGGGCCTGGACTTCGACGAGGAGGCCCGCGAGATGCTCGGTCTCGACGACATCGAGGAGATCCTCGGCCAGATCGACCAGCAAGCCGAGGTCGATGTCGAGGCGATGGAGCAAGAGGCACAGAAGATCAAACGCGGTCAGGACGCTGGCGTCGACGACGCCGACGAGGTCATCGAGGAGATGGACGCCCAGATAGACCAGGGTGACGAAGGGTCGGACGCTGGTAACTAACTGGACCGAACGTATTTATATGCTGACGGTTCGTAATTAGAGTAGATGGCCCGGGAGGGTGAGGTAGACGAGGACAAGCGAGCGACGCTTCGCCGGTTCGCGGCCCTCGGCGCGGCGAGTCCGTTCGCCAGGTTCGGCGACAGCGGGAGCGACAGCGACGCGCCCGACGCCATCGCCGGCTACGTCTCCGCCCACCCCGGTACGCACTTCTCGAAACTCCGCGACGACCTCAAACTCGGGACCGGCGAGGCCCAGCACCACCTCCACCGCCTGGAGAACGACGGCGTCGTCGCCTCGCGGAAGGACGGCGACTACCGGCGGTACTTCCCGGCCGGGCAGTTCTCCGAGGCCGAACAGGTGACGCTGGGCTACCTCCGGCGCGAGACGCCCCGCGGGATGCTCGTTACGATGCTCCGCGACCCGGACGCGACGGCCTCCGAACTCGCGAGCGAACTGGGCGTCTCCCGGCCGACGATCAGCAACTACGCCGGCGAACTCGAGGCCGCAGGCCTCCTCTCGCGGGACGACGGTTACGCCGTCGCGAACCCGGAGACGGTACTCATGCTTCTGATCCGGTACGCCGACTCCTTCGGCGACGACGCTGCGGCGCTCGCGAGCGATGCAGGGTCGCTCATCAGGTGGGACCCGTAGTCGACGGGCCGTGACGAGGGACGGTCGCAGCGGTGGTCAATATCGAAACCTGGCGTTAGCGGTGCAGAAATTCCGTGCGCAGTCGGGAGCGCAGACTGGTCCGCTCCCGTTTCAGGCTTCGACCATCCACGTCGTCGAGGAGGAGTAGCCCCACTTCTCGACGTCGAGGCCGTACTCGCCCTCGGCGATGGCGGACATGTTCGTCCCCACCTCCTTGGCCGACAGACCGAGTTCCTCGCCGATGAGCCGTGACTTGAAGTACGTCTGCTCGCCGGCGTGCGACTGCAGGTACTCGAGGATTCGACGCTGTTTCTCGGAGAGTCGCGTGTCGGCGGCCTGTGCTGTCGCGCTCATTGTACACTGCACACTACACAGGAGTACCCTTTAGCGAGTTTGGTACGAACGGTTAACGCCGCTCTGTCTTGCGGTTTTTCCCCGAATCGGTACACCGGACGGTCGGGCCGGGGCGGTTTTCACCCTGCGTTGGTACAGGTGGGAAACACACTACTGTCGAGTGCCGGCAGTTCTTTTACAGTGCGCACACTTACGGCGAACAGAGGTCTATCACGTATGGAAATCTCGGAGCAACTCCTGTGTCTGTTCAGTGCTGACGTCACCGACGAGGGTGACCGCTACGTCGTCGAGGTACCGCGCCGCGAAATCGAGACTGGCGCTATCGAAGCCAGCGGCACGTACCGCGTCGCACTCATCGCCACCGACGAGCGGGCCGAGGTCGGCGACGAGGAAACCGAGGTGGAGACGCCGCCGGACCAGCCCCAGCCTCCGGTCGAACCGGGCGAGACGCGCTACGTCGAAATCGAGGACATCGGCAAGCAGGGCGACGGTATCGCCCGCGTCGAGCGCGGCTACGTCATCATCGTCCCCGGCGCCGACATCGGCGAGCGGGTCAAAATCGAGGTCACGGAAGTGAAATCGAACTTCGCGGTCGGCGAAATCCTCGACGAAGGCGTCTAGGCGCGCTCTCTCGCTCTCTATCTCGGGGACTGGTCCGCGAGCGACGGGGAGGCCACCTCAGCGGTCGTATTCGGTCCCGTCGGGTCGCTTCGCACCTTCGGAGTCGTGGACGACCACCGCACCGTCGGAGGTCGTCGGTTCGTAGTTGTCGCGGACCCCGATGGCCTCCTCCAGTTCCCGCACCGCTCGCTCCTTGAGCGCGCTCGCCAGCTCCTCGGCGTGTTCTCTGTCGATGTCCCGACCCAGCCCTTCACACTCGTGTGCCTGGACCGCCGCTGTCCCGGCGCCGCTCCCGTCGGTGCCACCGTCCAGCGGGACGCTGTCGACGACCTCGCCCAGCGGCTGACTGGTGCCCCCGAGCGCCACGCTGAACGGGTAGGTCTGACAGATGAGGGGCCGGTCCTCGTGGACCGTACACGCCCCGACGCCCGCGTCGTCCTCCGCGTAGAAGGTACAGTCCCCACAGTCGTCGGTCTGGAGGGCCCACTCGAACGTCTCCCCTTCCGGACCGTCCGGACCCTCCGTCAGGCCGTAGGGCATCGGCCGCGCGACGTCGCGGAAGTCGTAGTCGCCGGCGGCCTGCAGCTGTCGAATCTCGTCGGGGAACACCGTCGCAGTGTGTGGCTCCGCGTCGTCTGCGTCCTCGTCTCCGCCGTCGCCACAGCTCGTCTCGCCGGCCTTGCAGCAGGCCCCACAGCGCGTACACTCGAACCCGATGCGCTCGATGGCGTCGGCCAGCGCCGACGCTGAGAGCGCACGCGCCCGTTCGAGCTCCGTCTCCAGTGATTCCACACGTCCAGTACCGTCGGGACGGACAAAAGAGGCGCGACCCGACGCGGCTTCACACTGGCGTGGCTCGCTCGCCGTCCCATCGGACGGTCCCCTCGACGGCGAGCTTCTCGAGGTGGGCGACGACTGTCGCCCGGGCGAGCGCCCGGACGCCGGTGAGGTCCTTCTCGTAGGCCGCCGTGAGAATCTCGTCGGGCATCTCCGCACCCGAGGCGACGGCCTCGCGGACACGCTGTTCCCTGTCGAGCCGATGGGCGACCAGTCGCCGGCAGGTCGCCCGGGGCGACTCGATGGGCGGGCCGTGGCTCGGGGCGAGTCGCGCCGGGTCGAGTGCGTGCAGCCGGCGGAGCGAGGTCAGATACGCCCGCAGGTCGCCCTCCGGGGCACCGACGACGACGCTCCCCTCTGCGACGGCGAGGTCGCCGCTCACCACGGTGTCACCGGCTGCGAACGCGACGTGCTCCGGCGCGTGGCCGGGCGTCTCGACCACGCTCACCGCGCCGTCGCCGGTTCGAATCGTCGTCGCCGCCGAGAACGTCCGGTCCGGAGCGACGCCGGTCGCTCGCTCGAACTCCCGCGTCCGACCCTGGCGTGCCCAGACGGTCGCGTCGTGTGTTTCAGCGTACTGTGCGACCGCACCGACGTGGTCGGGGTGGTGGTGCGTGACGGCGACGTGCGCGACGGTCCGTCCGTCGAGCGCCGCGTCCAGACTGTCGGTTCGGGCCGCCGGGTCGACGAGTAGCGCCTCGGTCGACCCGATGACGTACGCGGCCGTCTGCCCGGTCGGTGCTTCCGTCGACACGGTGGTGTCGACTCTCGTCGCGTCCATCGAGCAGACACAGGCGGCCGAGGGGGAAGAATCAGACGGGTAAGCGGTTCAGGCCGTCAGGTAGTACACCTGCTTGCGCGCGTCGGTGTAACTGTACCGCGAGTCGACGAGGTCGGTCTCCTGGAGGCGGTTCAGTGCGTAGCGGACCGTGCGGTCCGGCAGCAGCGACGCTTCGGCCAGCTGCCCCTGGGACAGCGGTGCCTCGTCCTCCAGCACTTTCGCGACGAGCTTCGCGCTCGGCGGGAGTTCACGGAGGCGGTCACGGAAGTCCGCTTCGGCGAACGGCGTCGTCCTTGCGTCATCTACTGTAGTACTCATATTTACTGATACCCCTACACAGTTGGTAAATCTTGGCTATATGTATGACCAAACAATACGGATTCCTTGATGTGTTTAATGTCACCTTATATTTCCGTGCGTTCGGACGATTCGGGGCCCCTTCACTCCGCGAGCGGTCCGCGGCAGGGGTGCGAACTCGGATTCCAGTATCGTTTTATCCCCCCGGAAGCGACAGTCGAAGCGTGAAAGGGCAGGAGTGGTACCAGGCCGACACGGTGGCCGAAGAGTACGAAGCCAAGCGGTTCTCCCGTGGTGGACGGCTCATCGACCGCCGGGAGAAAGCGGCCGTGCTCGACGCCATCAGTCCCGTCGAGGACAAGAGCGTGCTCGAGGTCGCCTGCGGTACCGGCCGGTTCACCGTCATGCTCGCCGAACGCGGCGCGGACATCACTGGCCTGGACATCTCCGGACCGATGCTCCAGCAGGGCCGGGAGAAGGCACGGGCCGCCGGCGTGGCCGACCACGTCGAGTTCATGCGCGGCGACGCCGCCCGCCTCCCGTTCCCCGACGACCACTTCGACACCGTCATCGCGATGCGCTTCTTCCACCTCGCGGACACCCCCGCGGCGTTCCTCGCGGAGATGCGCCGGGTGGCGAAAGAACAGGTCGTCTTCGACACGTTCAACCGCTTCTCGACGCGCTCGCTGTACAACTGGGCGCTCCCGATGGGCTCGCGGCTCTACTCGCGCTGGGAGGTCGACCGCCTCCTGGACGGGGCGGGGCTGGAACTGGTCGACGAGGACCACGACTGGGTCCTGCCGTACGGCTTCTACCGGAAGATTCCCAACGAACTGGCGGCCTCCCTGCGCTCGCTGGACACCGCCATCGGCGGGACCCCGCTCGGCAAGTCGCTCGCGTCTGTCTCCTACTGGAACACCCACGTCTGACCGGGCGAAGTCGGCCCGCGAGTTTTATGCGGTTCCGGGAGAGTATCGAGAACTATGGAGCTCTCGGTAGTCGTCCCGACCCTCAACGGCCGCGAGGAGCTGGCCGGGTGTCTGGACGCGCTCGCCGAGCACGTGCCGTCGGCGGAGGTCATCGTCGTCAACGGCCCCTCGGCCGACGGGACGACCGGGATGGTTCAGGACCGGGACGACGTCTCGGTGCTGGTCGAAATCGCCGACCGGTCGGTCAACGTCGCCCGCAACGCCGGCATCGACCGGGCGACGGGCGACGTCGTCGCGCTGGTGAACCAGGGGCTGTCGGTCGAGGACGGCTGGTTCGGCGCGATCCGCGACGCGTTCGACGGGGCCTGTAACGTGGTGACCGGGCCGACCCACCACCAGCTGCGCGCCGGAATGACCACCGAGACGAAGGAGTCCCGGTCCATCGTCGGCCGGACGGTGACGTACTTCAATCCCGGGAACGTCGCCATCGAGACGGACGTCCTGACCACGCTCGACGGCTTCGACGAGTACCTCGACGTGGGCGGCGCCCGGGACTTCGCCCACCGGCTGGCGGGGACGGGCTACGACGTCACCTGGGATACCGACATGAGCGTCAGCCGCGAGTTCGAGGCGGACGGCGGGATGATGGAGACGGACTGGCGGTGGAAGTACCGCTCGCTCTCTTACCGGCTGGTGAAGAACTACGGCGTCCGGCCGACGATCGCGTGGCGCATCGGGAGCCACGCGGTCAGCGACGCCCTGTCGGCGATGAAAGACGTCGCTCGTGGCGATGCGGCCCCTTCGGAGTGGTTCAGCAACGGGCGGGACGTCCTCGAGGGCCTCAGAACCGGCGGACAGGACGGGGTCGCCGCCCGCGTCCGGGACCGCTCCAGTCGCCGGAACCCCAACGGCCGGTCCAAGCGGGCCGACCGCGCCGTGGCGGTGTACGACTGGCGGTAGTCAGGGCGCGAGCTCGTCGACGACGCGCCCGGGGTTGTTCGAGAACACCTTCTTCATCGCGTCCTCGGGTACGTCGAGGGTCAGAATCTCCATCACCGCGACGTTCGGGTGGACCGCCGGCGACCCGCTCCCGAAGAGGACGCGATCGGGGTGTTCGAGCACCGCGCGCTCGAGTTGCGCGCGGTAGCGGACGGCGCTCGTGTCCAGGTACAGCTGGTTGTGCGTGTCCAGCAGGTCGATGGCCTCGTCCATCAGGTCGCGCCGGAGCGGGTGGCCACCGAAGTGCGCGAGGACGACGGGGAAGTCGTAGCCGAGCAGCTCTTCGGCCACCCGGTCCGGGGGGAACGCCTCGCCACCGTGGACGAGGACCGGCAGGGACACCGATTCGAGTTCCGCGAGCACGTCCTCGTCGGGCAACCCGTCGGCAGACGGGTCGAGTGTGAACCCGTAGAACCGGTCGTCGTAGGCGTACTGCTCGATGTCGCCCGGCGAGGTGTGGGCCTCGCTCCGACGGCTCGTCAGGTTCCGGAGCGTCGTCCCCGGGCCGGTCTCCAGGCCCAGCGTCCCGTTGATGCGCGCGAACGCCACCATCGGCCGGCCGACGGTCATCCGGGCGACGCCGTTGTTCGCCTTCAGGTACGAGCCGTCGCGAGCCCCCGGGTAGACGACCGCTCTGACGACCCCCGCCTGGTGCATCTCGCGTTCGAGCTGCTCGGGGTCACCGACGCCGTCTCTCGGGCGCCGTTCCGCGTCCGGTTCGAGCCGCGCGTGGACGTCGACCACGCGAAACCCGTGCTCCAGCTCCAGCATCTATCCGACAGTGGTCCCTTCCCTGTATTAATCCCTCGGACAGTCTCGGCGCGTCGCTGCGAAACGAGCCGTGTACGCTCCGACCGTCGTCCTGCCACCGTCCGAACCGCCCTCGACTTTCCCATGCCGCTTCGAACTGTGTACCCGGTCCGGTCTGGCAGACGGCGGGGCGGGGTTGGCTCCCCCGTTCGGAAAGGTTTATATAGAACCGCTTACGATGATTTAGGTGAGGTTACACACACATGTCATCTGGCCAGCGACGCATGGGCGGCCAGCCTCTTTTCATCCTTAACGAGGACGCCCAGCGTACACACGGGAAGGACGCACAGTCGTCGAACATCTCGGCCGGCAAAGCCGTGAGCGAATCGGTACGGACCACGCTCGGTCCCCGCGGGATGGACAAGATGCTCGTCTCCGACAGCGGCGACGTCGTCATCACGAACGACGGCGCGACCATCCTCTCGGAGATGGACATCGAGCACCCCGCGGCGCAGATGATCGTCGAGGTCGCCGAGACCCAGGAGGACGAGGTCGGCGACGGGACGACGACGGCGTCCGTGCTCGCGGGCCAGCTGCTCGCGAAAGCGGAGGACCTGCTCGACGACGACGTCCACCCGACGACCATCGTCGAGGGGTACCACACGGCGGCCCAGCTCGCAAACGAGGCCATCGACGGGGTTCTCCTCGACGTCGACCTCGACGACGACACGCTGGTCGAGGTCGCCGAGTCCGCCATGACCGGCAAGGGCACCGGCGACGTCGAGGCCCACCGCCTCGCCGAAGTCGTCGTCGAGGCCGTCAGCCACGCCCGGACCGACGACGGCGTCGACCGCGACAACATCGAGATCCACACCCAGACGGGTGCGGCCTCCTCGGCGACGGAGCTCGTCGAGGGCGTCATCCTCGACGAGACGCCGGTCCACGACAACATGCCCCGGTCCGTCGAGGACGCTTCAATCGCGGTCCTGGACATGGAACTCGACGTCCGCGAGAGCAACATCGACGCCGAGTACAACGTCACCAGCGTCGACGACCTGAACGCCGCGCTCGACGCCGAGGAACAGGAGCTGCAGGGCTACGCGCAGGCTATCGTCGACGCCGGCGCGGACGTCGTCTTCACCACGGAGGA
Organism: Haloarcula ordinaria; assembly: GCF_029338275.1. Classification (NCBI taxonomy): domain Archaea; kingdom Methanobacteriati; phylum Methanobacteriota; class Halobacteria; order Halobacteriales; family Haloarculaceae; genus Haloarcula; species Haloarcula ordinaria. Next base: position 1,531,349 of record NZ_CP119789.1, read on the forward strand.
CGTCTCCGACCGCGTCGCCTCCAGCCTCGCGAAGGCCGGCGTCCTGGTCGAAGAGGGTCTCCACAAGAAGCAGACCCGACAGGTCGTCAACACGACCGGCGCCAAGCGCGTCGGCTCCCTCGAGGACCTGACCGAGGACGCGCTCGGCCACGCTGAGAGCGTCACCGTCCAGAAGCACGGTGACGAGGAGTCGACCATCATCTCGGGCGGTGCGACCGCCGAGGCCGTCACTATCTTCGCTCGCGGCTCTACTGACCACGTCGTCGACGAGATCGAGCGCGCGCTCGAGGACGCGCTGGGCGTCACCGTCGCCGCGCTCGACGCCGGCGGCGTCGTCCCCGGTGCCGGCGCGACCGAGATCGCCATCGCGGACCACATCCGCTCGGAGTCCGCGTCCATCGAGGGTCGCAAGCAGCTCGCCGTCGAAGCGTTCGCCGACGCGGTCGACGTGCTGCCCCGGACCCTCGCCGAGAACACCGGCCTCGACGCCATCGACGCGCTCGTCGACCTGCGCGCCCGCCACGAGAGTGAGGGCATCGCCGGCGTCATCAGCGAAGGCCAGACCGGCATCATCGGCGACCCCGTCGAGTACGGTATCCTCGACCCCGCCGCGGTCAAGCACGAGGCCATCGAGTCCGCCACCGAGGCGGCGACGATGATCGTGCGCATCGACGACGTCATCTCGTCGAGCTAACGCGGCACCGACCGAGCGACGGACGGCGACACCGCTCCCCGTTCATTTCTTTCGACGTAGAAACACACCCCGTGAGCGTCGGCTTCGAACCGTCCGTGCCCCGTCTATCCCACCTCGTGCAGTCCGCCTATTCGAGGAGCGTCAGCGTCCCGGACCGGCATTTCGAACAGCGCACACGCTTCGACTCGATGAACACCGTGTTGCACTCGGAACACTCGTACAGCCGCGCTCGCGGCACCGACGGCGGTACCGCTATCTCCTCCGCAGCCGCTTCCTGTCTACCCAGCGCGCCACCGATGTACCCCTTCAGGTCTAACACGACCGCTACTACGCTGTACAATAGCATCAACATATCGACTGGTACGAAAGTTGCACGTACCGGAAGTGGGGGGTCGGCCACGCCCCGGGGGCGTCAGGCGGCCGACGCGTAGTCGTCGAACTTGTCTATCGACACGCCGTCGGTCGTGATCTCGGCGATGACGATACCGTTGCCCGACCCGGTGTCGCGCTCGGCGGCCGCGTTGACCGCGCGAATCGCGAGCGCGCGGGCGTCCTCGATGCTCATCTCGGGGTCGTACTCGCCCTCGATGGTCCCAGTGGCCACCATCGTCCCGGAGCCGGTGACGGTGTAGTCGTCCTGCAGGACGCCCCCGGCGGGGTCGATGCTGTAGACGTGACTGCCCTCGTCATCGACGCCGCCGATGATGGGGTTGATGGCGAAGTACGGGCCGCCGCGGGCGAAGTTCCCGGCGAGCGTCGCCAGGCCGTGGATGGAGATGGTCTCGTCGCGGCGCACCTCGTAGAGGTTCGCCTCGGCGCGCATCGAGCGGATGAACGACTGGGCGCCGCCGACGCTGCCCACGAGCGTCATCGCCGCGTTGGGGTGAATCTGCTCGACCTTCGTGACGTGCTTGTTCGAGACGAAGCGGCCGCCCAGCGAGGCACGACGGTCCGTCGCGACGACGACGCCGTCCTCGGTGCTGATACCGACGGTGGTCGTCCCCGTCTTGACGACGGTCTCGTCGTCCTCGGTCCCCTCGTCAGCCGGGATGGACCCGACCTCGGGCTCGTAGGCGTCGGTCAGTCGGTCGTCGGGGTCGTACATCACTCCTCACCTCCGAGTTCGAACTCGGCGAGGCGGTCCGTGACCTCGTCTTCGGGGAGCGTGCTGAACTGCTCGCTCTCGACGTCGATGGTCGCGATGTCGACGCCCGTCGCGTCGAGCCCGTCCTCGTTGATCGAGGCCAGCGCACGCAGCGCGAGCTCGATGCCCGCTTCGAGGTCCATCTCCTCTTTGTACTCGTCTTCGAGGAACGTCTGGATGTCCTCGCGCGACCCGCCGATGGCGACGGCCTGCCACTCGTAGGGCGTCCCGGAGGGGTCCGTCTCGAAGAGGCGCGGTTCGCCGTTCTCGATGCCGGCGACCAGCAGGGCCACCCCGAACGGACGGGCGCCGCCGGTCTGGGTGTACTGCTGGATGTAGTCGGTGACTTCCTTCGTCAGCGCCTCGACGGACGCCGGCTCGTCGTATCGCAGGCGGTTGACCTGAGCCTGGCGTCGCGCGACGTCGATGAGCTGCCGGGCGTCGGCGACGTGGCCGGCGCTCGCGACGCCGACGTGGTCGTCGATCTCGTGGATCTTCTCGATGCTGTCCCGTTCGATGAGCGGCGACCGGGCGTGCCGGTCCGCCGCCAGTACCACACCGTCAGCCGTTCGGATGCCGACGCTCGGTGTGCCGCGCTTGACGGCTTCACGGGCGTACTCGACCTGATAGAGGCGGCCGTCCGGGGAGAAGATGGTTATCCCGCGGTCGTACGCCTGTTGTTCGTTTCCTTGCATTGTGTTGTGTGTTCACCCGAGGTTAGGGCTTTACGTATATATCCGCACCTCAACTGGCAATTCTCGCCGTCAGTACAGCGAGAGGTCGCCGGTGACCCGGTCGACGAGGTCGTCTTCGGCGGGGCCGACGGCGAGCGCCGTGACCGTTCCCGGCTCCAGTTGCGTGTGGCCGGCGTCCCTGACGATCGCATTGGGCAGGCCCTCGCGCTCCGCGCGGTCGGCGAGTTCGAACAGCTCGGACTCGCTCGTCGCCTTGAGGACGACCTTCTTCTGGCCCTCGCCCTTCCAGGCACTGCGAGCCTTCCGACCGGTGTCCTCGTAGGCCGACAGGGACGCGTGTGCGACCTGGGCGGCGAGTTTCCCCTCGCCCATGCCGATGTCGGCCCGTGCGACGATGGCCTGCTTCATACCCCGCAGATAGAGGCCCGGACTTAAGGCCCCGTCGGAGCACCGGCCTGCTTGCACGTACCATAGGGTACTTCCGCCGTCGGTATGGTCCTCCCGAGGACGGAGGGGCTGGACTCTCCCAGTCACCCTATCGGGTGACCGGCGCTCAGACGACTTCGCCCGACACCTCGGTGAGTGTCGTCCCGTCGTGGCGGACCGAGATATCGAAGGTGGTGCCCGTCTCGACCGACCCGAAGTCCATCGTCACCGCGAACGTCCCGTCGTCCCGGACGACTGCGGACTGCTGTCGCAGGAAGGGGTTGGCCGAGTCGGTGCTGCGGACCCGGACCGTCAGTTCGCTGCCGGCCCCGACGTCAGTGGTCCCACGAATCGTCTGGTTAGGGGCCGCATCGACGGTGAGCCGGTCGCCCTCGTGGCTGAGGTGCGTCCCCGGTTCCCGCGTGGGTTCGGGGGTCGGTTCCTCGCTGACGGAGGCGTCTATCCGGGCGGTGCGGTTCGCCAGGACGCCCGTGTCGTTCCGAACGACGACGGTGGCGGTGGCGTTCTCCTCGACACTGCGGAGGTCGAAGGTCGTCGCGAACGTCCCGTTCTCATGGACGCTCGCCGACTCAGTGTAGAGGAACGGCGATTCGCTGTCGGTACTCTTGACATGGACCGTCAGGTCGGCGCCCGCCGCGGCGTCGGTCCTGCCACGGATGGTCTCGTTCGCGGTGGCTTCGAGGACGAGCGACTCGCCAGTAGGCTCGATCGTCGTCCCGTTCGACGCCTCGCCGGCCGCTGGCTGGTCGGCTACGTCACCGGTGACGAGCGGAACGCCGACAGCGGCACCGGCAAGCACCAGTGCCACGAGCCCCAGACCCGCGACGACGGCGACCTGGTGGCTGTTCATCGACACACCTCCCGCCGTCGGTGGTCAGCTGTCCGATACGACTGGTCGTTCGTTGGAGGGGATGGGCGGCTTGGCCGCATACACGTGGAGCTGGACAGGGGATTCAAATAGGGCTACCCGACAGTTAAAACGGGTTTGAAGCGATACCGTCGTCGAACCGAGGCCGGATGTTTTAGGTACCGCGTGGCGCTACCTCGGGTAATGATACTCTCGGACGCAGATATCCTCCGCCGTCTCGAGGGGGGCGACCTCGTCGTCGAACCCCTCGACGACCCCGACATCCAGATTCAGCCCGCCAGCGTCGACCTCCGACTCGGCAGCCAGTTCCTGGAGTTCCAGCACGCCAACATCCCGTGTATCCACCCCAACTCCGAGGCCGAGGTGGGAGAGTACGTCGACGAGACAGAAGTCGACGAGGGTGGGGAGTACATCCTCCACCCCGGTGACTTCGTGCTGGGGACGACGTACGAACGCGTCGAGATTCCCGACGACCTCATCGCCCACGTCGAGGGACGCTCGTCGCTGGGCCGCCTGGCCATCGTCGTCCACGCCACCGCGGGCCTCTGTGACCCGGGTTACGAGGGCCAGATAACCCTCGAACTGTCGAACCTGGGGACGGCACCCGTCGCGCTGACGCCGGGGATGCGCATCTCCCAGCTCACCTTCACCGAGCTGAAGACGCCCGCCGACCGCCCGTACGGCGAGGAGCGGGGCTCGAAGTACCAGGGCCAGCGGGGGCCGCAGGCGAGCAAGATACAAGGCGATAGAGAGTTCGGAGGCGACCAATGAAAACCGGAGCCAGCGGCTCCGTGTTCGTGTCTCGGCTGCGAACGAGTGAGTTCGGAGGCGACCAATGAGCGACGCGCGGGTCGCTCCAGCGTCGGCGAGAAACGAATTGTTCGGAGGCGACCAGTAGGATGCGCTTCATCGAGGAGCTCGTCGTCGACGACTTCCTCCCGACGTTCCGGTCGCTGCTCGCCGACGCGCTCCGGGAGCGCGGGTTGACCCAGTCGGAGGTCGCGGAACTGCTGGGTATCAGTCAGAGCGCGGTCTCGAAGTACGTCCACGGCGACGTCGAGCGCAACCCGGCGCTGCTCGACCACCGCGGCCTGACCGACCTGGTCGACCGCCTCGCCGACGGCCTCGTGAGCGGCGAGATGACGCCCGTCCAGGCGCTCGTCGAGACGGAGGTGTTCATCCGTGAACTCGAACAGGGCGGCGTGCTGGCGACGCTCCACGAGGAGGCGGTCCCGGAACTGGCCGAGTACGACACCGGGTTCGCGGTCCACGACCCGAACTCTGAACTGCGCGCCGCGGAGCGGACGCTGTCGTCGGTCCGGCGGGGGCTCTCCGTCCTCGAGAACACCAGCGGGTTCGCCTCGCTCATCCCCGCGGTCGGGTCGAACCTCGTCGAGGTGCTCCCCGGCGGCGACTCTATCGACGACGTGGCGGCCGTCCCGGGCCGGATTCTGGACGTGAAGGGGCGCGCCACGATTCCGGGCGACCCGGAGTTCGGGGTGAGCGAGCACGTCGCGACGCTCGTCCTCGCCGCCCGGGCGGCAGACAGCGGCGCGCGCGCGGCGCTCAACGTCAGGTACGACCCGGACATCGTGGCGGCCTTAGAGGCGGCGGGCCACGAGACCGTCGAGTTCGACGCCGAAGCCGACCTGGAGGCGGCCGTCGCGGCGGCGCTGGCCGACCATCCCGACACTGACGTGCTCTATCAGACCGGTGGGATGGGTATCGAACCGGTCGTCTACCTGCTCGGCGCGGACGCGCCGACCGTCGCCGCGTGGACGCGGGACGTCCTGTGACCAGCACCCAGGCGTTCTACGGACGGTGGGCGGCCGTCTACGACCGCCTGGCCAGCGCCCCGGGCGTCGGGTCGTGGCGCGAGCGCGCGGCCGACGCGCTCGACGTCGACGCCGGCGACACCGTCGTCGAGATGGGCTGTGGGACTGGCGCGAACGTACCGGCTCTCAGCGAGCGCGTCGGTCCGGCCGGGCGCGTCGTCGGGCTCGACGTCACCCGCGAGATGCTGCTCCGCGCACGCGAACACCCTCGGCGCGTCGGCGAGACGGTGGACTGGGTCCAGGCCGACGCCGTCAGGCCTCCCGTTTCCGATGCCGACGCTGTCCTCTCGACGTTCGTCGCCGGCATCTTCCCCGACCCCGCGGCCGCAGTGGACGCCTGGTGTGACTGCGTCCGACCCGGCGGCCGCGTCGCGCTGCTGAACTTCCAGCGAAGCGACCGCACGCTCGCTGCACCGCTGAACGTCGCCTTCGAGGGGTTCGTCAGGCTCTCCGCGCCGGGGACACGACTCTCGCGGCGGTCACACGCCAGCGCCTTCGAACAGCGGGTCGCGGCCGCCCGCGAGCGACTCACCGAGCGAACCGTCGCTCGTCGCTACGAGACGTTCGCCGGCGGGTTCCTGGGCCTGGTCTCCGGACGGGTCACGTAGCCGCCTCAGCTGGTCTCGAGTTCGCCCACTGGCAGTGACGACGCGGCACCCGCAAGCGACGTCGAATCGTCGTAGTCCGCCTCCAGGGTGTCCAGGAACTCCGGAATCGTCCACGTCCGCTCCTCGTCGCTACAGGGGTAGACTCCCACGAGGTCGCCGTCCTCGTAGGCGGCCACCAGCATCATCGGCGTCGTCAGCACCTCCTCGCTCTTCCCGACCAGGAGCGAGGCCGTCCGCGTCTCGAACGGAGGGCGGAGGCTCAGGCCGTGGTCGGCCGCCCACGCTTCGAACCGCTCGACGGTCTCCAGCAGTTCGCTCTGGCGGTTGCGCTCGCTGATGGTGATCTCGTCGGGCCAGGTCGTTACGGTGAAATCGCTCAGGACGCCGTTCGTGCGAAGACTGCTCAGCCGGTCGATGACGGTCGTCCGGGGGCCACACACCGGACGACGGGTCCAGAGGGACACTTCGAGGTCGGTCGCCGACGCGTCCTCGACCTGGACCGACGTTGTGGTATTCGAGATTTTGTTCGACATTTGTCCTTAATCGTCTACTTAGTTGGGAAACTAACAGTTAATTGTTTGTATAATGGTGCTATTACTGACTATACAGGAATATCCGGACTATTCGAGGCGTCGCCCCGACGACCTGGAGACGGCGTCAGTCGTCCGCGACGGCCGTCGTTCGGGACGTGAGCTCGACCGGGTCGGCGTCGACCGCGAGTTCGTCGAGCGCCACCTGGGCTGCCTTCTTGCCCGAGACGAGCATGGCGCCGAACGTCGGTCCCATCCGTGGGAGGCCGTGCGCCGTGGCCGTCGCCATCCCGGTCGCGACCAGTCCGTCGTGGACGAGCCCGGTCTCCTCGACGACGGCGTCCTCGCTCTCGCCGACCCACATCGAGTCGTGGCCGGGCGAGTCGTGTCCCGGCGCGCCGTAGGTGTCGCCGTCCGTCGCGTCCATGCCGGTGTCGCCCGCGTCGATTCCAGGGCCCTCCAGGACGCCACGCTCGTCGAGTTTCTTCACGACCATCGCGTCGTGCCCAGTGGCGTCGATGACGAGGTCGGCCTCGACGGCGATGGGGTCGACGCAGGTTATCTCGCGGGGGAGTGCGTGGACCGGTGTCCAGTTCATCACGATGCCGCCCACTCGGTGGTTCTCACGGACGACGATGTCGGTGAACTCGGTCATGTTCTGCATCTTCGCGCCGGCGTCACAGGCGGCCTTGATGAGGCCGGAACAGGCCTCCGGACCGTTCGCGAGGTACAGTCCCTCGGTGTCTTCGGCCGGCTTGTGGGCCACGTCGAGGTCCGCGAGAATCTCCTGGGCAGGGTCACGGACCGTCACCTTGTTCATCAGGAAGCCGCCGAGCCAGAACCCCCCGCCGAGGTAGTTGTTCTTCTCGACGACCATCGTCTCGACGCCGCGCTCGGACAGCTCCTTCGCGGCCATCAGCCCCGAAGGACCGCCGCCGACGACGACGACCTCGGTATCGGAGAACTCGAGGAACTCGTCTGACCACTCCTGTCCGATTGCACGCGTCACCTCCGCTTCGCCAACGTCGCTGAACTGGTCGAACTGGCGCATACAACTCAGTGATATTAGTTGGTTGTTAAAATGCGTTGTGGTCGAACGACACGCGGCTGTTCCGTGGCTACGGCCGGGTCGTGGAGGAGCCTGCCGCAGATTCGGGCTGCTACCCGATGATGCGAATCCCAGTGAGAACGAGGGTCGACGACCGGCCGTCAGGCTACTGGTCTCCGCCCGTTCGGATGGCCCGTTCGGCGTCGGCCAGTGCCTCGTCGGCGTCGAAGGCCGCGATGGCCGCGTCCTGTGCCTCGGGATCGTCCGCCAACGCTCTTGCGTGGGCGGTGATGCCGGGGATGGCGCGGACGATGTTGTCGATTATCGGGACCGTCGCGACCTGTGCCGACCGACTGAGCGGGTTCAGGTCGACGACGAGCTCCGTCTTGCCCATCGCGCCGAGCGCTTCGGCGCGGTCGCCGTCCTCCAGCGGAACGAGGACCACGTCGGCGGCCTCGATGCCGTCGGCGTCCACCTTCGCGCGCTCGTGGTCGAGGCCGGGGATGGCGCCGTCTGCGGTCAGTCCCTTCACCGCGGTCGCGCCGTGTTCGCGGAGGTACTCGGCGATGGCCTCGATGCGTTCCTCGGTCCGGTTGAACAGGTTCACCTCCAGATCCGCGCCGGTGACCTCGGCCAGTTCGACCAGTTCACCGGGGACCAGCGCTGCGGCGTTGCCGTTGACCGAGATGACGGCGTGCTCGGCGCTCAGGAGATAGGCAGCCGCCGCACGCTCCGCCCGGTCGGCGCTCTCGAGCGTCCGTTCGCCGAGCAGGTAGTCGTAGGCCTCTCCGCGGCCCTGGGCGATGAGCCCCTGCCGGGAGGTGATGCCGCGGTCGACCCCGGCCTCGATGCGGTGGCGGGTCAGCAGCGACTCGTACCGTGGGTGGCTCTCGGGAACCTCGACCTCGTCGCTCATACGACCCGTTCGCCGGTCGAGGGTAGAAAGCCCGTCGGTCAGCGGTCGGGTTCGACCGTCGCGCCCGCCGGGTCCACTTCACAGACGTTCGCGTCGTACCCAGCGTCGGTGAGACCGGTCCCGAGCGCGAAGACCGTCTCGCCGAGCATCGCCATCGCGGCGTCGCCGCCCGCCTCGTTGACGTCGGTGACGACGTCCCACACCGCCGGCGTGAGCAGGTCGGCCTCCCTGGAAAACTGCCGGGACGCGCGCATGAACGATTCGAGGGTCGGTTCCTTGACGACCTGCGAGAGCGCCCGTTCGCCGGCCCCACTCAGTTCCGCCGTCTCGCCGTCGACCACGTCGGCTGTCGAGAGCTCGCCGAGCGTGTGGTACTCGATGCGTGCCCGGTCGGGGATCGCGTCGACGTAGTTGTGGCCCGGCGCACCGGGTTCCAGGCGGAGCGGAATACCCCCTCGGGACTGCCCGACGACGTCGCCCAGGCCGGTTCCAGCCTGGACCTCCGCGCCGTGGGCGACGGTCACCAGCTCGTTGTAAGAGAGTCGCCGGTCGAAGGCGGCGTTGCCCGCGAGCGCCGTCCCCAGTGCCATGGCGCCGGAGACGCCGAAGCCCGCCCCCAGCGGCAGATCCGTGGTTGCGGTCACGCGCGCGGTTGCTCCGAGAGCGTCGAGCACTCGTTCCACGGCGTCCATCCCCACCCGCTCTCCATCGAGTTCGATACGTGTCTCCTCGGCCGGGCGGATGGTCACCCGGACGCCGTCGGAGAGCGCCAGTCCGCCCCCACGCGACCCCGTCTCCGTCGGGTCCTCGCCCCGGTCCACGGTGAAAAAGCCGGTCACGTGCCCGGGGACGAAGGCCTCGGCTTCCGTCTTCATGATCGGTTCCTCGTGTGCCCACCGGGTTAATCGTTGGCGTGTCGGGCCAGCGGGCGGCTCCGGCCCGTAGTTTCAAGTGCGTATGCATTGTAATACTTCGAATACATGCCGACAATCAGTGCACGGCTCCCCAGCGAGGAGAAGGCGGAACTCGACGACGTGGCGGCACTGCTCTCGGAGGACCGGTCGACGACCATCCGGAAGGCGCTGGCGGAGGGCCTCGAGACGCTGCGTATCCGCGTGGCCGTCGAGCGCTACCAGTCCGGCGACGTCTCGGCCGCGGAAGCGGCCCGCATCGCGGACCTGTCGGTCGCCGAGTGGCTCGACGTCGCCCGCGAGCGCAACCTCACCACGCAGCTGACGCTGTCTGACCTCGAACTGGACGCCGACACGGCGGCGGAACTGTGACCCGCATCTACGTCGGGCCCACCTCGCTGTACAAGCTCGGGCAGGTGGGCGAGCTCTCACTGCTGGGTGCGTTCGAGGGCGACGTCGTCGTCCCGGAACCCATCATCGACGAGGTGGCTATCGAACCGACGGCGACGAACTTAGCGGAGTTCCTCGAGAGCGACCCCGTCGACACGGCCGTCGACGACGCGGCCGTCGAGCAGGCGCGGTCCCTGCTGGGCGAGAAGCAACTGGGGCCAGCGGTCACCGTCCTCGCCGGCGTGCTGGCCCACCGCGACCCCGACGACCGGTCGGCGGTCGCCGTGGTCTCCGAGGACCGGACCGTCCGGCGAATGGCCCAGGGACTCGGCTCGGCGGTCACCAGCAGTTTCGGCGTCGTCGTCCGTGCGGCCGTCGAGGACGACTCGCTCTCGCCGACGGCGGCGAAGCGCATCATCCGCCGGATGGACCAGCACGGGATGCACCTGACGGGGGAGCTGCGGGAGCGTGCGGTGGGGGAAGTGACGGGGTAGGACAGCCGCGAACTGTGGCAGGGTGATGGGCTGAGTTCGTCCGAACGATAGCACCGAAAGCGTGGGTTTAACAGTCCGGACCCCGACCCTCGGAGTATGCAGGGTAACCTTCCGCCGGAAGCACAGGAGAAGCTCGAAGAACTGCAGGACCTTCAGGAGACCGCACAGCAGGTCGCGACACAGAAGCAGCAGGCCGAGTCGCAGCTGAAGGAGTCCGAGACGGCGCTCGACGAGCTCGACGACATCGACGAGGACACGACGATGTACCGCGAGGTCGGCGAGCTGCTCGTCAAGACGGAGTTCGACGAGGCCCGCGACGACTTAGAAGAGAAGGTCAGCAACCTCGAGGTCCGCGTCGAGACCCTCGAGAAGCAGGAGCAGCGCGTCCAGGAGCAGTTCGAGGACCTGCAGGGCGAGCTCCAGCAGATGCTCGGTGGCGGCCCCGCTGGCGGCCCCGGCGCAGGCGCGTAAGGCGATGCCGACAGACGACGAGGTCGTCGAGGCGGCCGCCGAAGCCGCCGAATCCGTCGTCTTCTCCCGATACGGAAAGAGCGAGGTCGACGACCTCGACGTGACGGTCACGTTCGAGGACGCCGTCCTCGACGTCGCCGTCTACGTCAACGCTCCGGAGAGTCGACTCGACGAGCAACAAGTCGCGGACGACGCGGCGCTGGCGGCCCGGTCGGCGGTCGACGACCTCTTCGCCGAGGAATAGCGACTCCGTCGCACCCACGCGGCACTGTGCGACGGTGCGTTTTCACTCAGTCGTGATACATCAGCCAGCCGCAGTGCTCGCTGTGTGACTGTGTGTCGCTCGTCGGACTCCCTGCCGGCGGCTACGGTTCGCCCGTCCGGTCGCTCGCGAACCCGGTCCGGAAGGCGATCCATCCCAGGACCGAGACGAACAGAATCGGCGGGAGAATCATGAAGCCCCACAGCGGGTCGAGCCCCCAGCCGAGCAACAGCACCAGGTCGAAGAGCCCGATGAGGAGGAACGGGGTGACGTACTTCGCGGCCTGCCACCGGCTCATGCCGTCGCCGCCGAGGAGCGACGTCGACTCCTCGTCGCCCGCGAGGAGGTCCTCGGTCGTCCGGTCGGCCGCGACCGAGTCCTCGGGGCGGACGCTTGACTCGGCGGTATCGTCCATACGTACCCTCAGGAACGGACGGCAAAAAGCACCGCGCTTGCGCGTGCGTCAGCGGGACCAGTCGCTTCCGTGGAGGGCAGTGTTACTGCTCGCTGTCGTCGGTGTCGCTCTCGGTGTTCTGGGTGTCTTCAGCGTCCTGCGTGTCTTCAGCGTCCTGCGTGTCTTCAGCGTCCTGCGTGTCTTCAGCGTCCTGCGTGTCTTCAGCGTCCTGCGTGTCTTCAGCGTCCTCGTCGGACTCGTCGCCCGGCGTCAGGTCGCTGATCTGCTGGCCCAGGTCGCCCTCGAGCGTGCCGGCGATGTGCTGGCCGATGGTCTCGTGAATCTCGCCGACGAAGTCGGGCACCTGTTCGGGCATCGAGGTTGGCGGGCCGCGTTCACCGGCCGCGTCGGCAGCACCTACGTCGGCGGGCGGACCGCGCCGGTCGGCGTCGGCCTCTGTCGCGGCGTCGTCATCGTCCTCAGCCTCGGACGCGTCGTCGGTCTCGGCAGCGTCAGCTGCCGTCTCGTTCACGTCGTCCGCCTGCGCGGCCGTCGCGTCGTCGCTCGCGGCTGCGTTGTCGGAAGCCTGTGCGCCTGCGGCCGCAGGCAGCGCCGCCGCCGAGCCCGTGACGAGGAGCACGGCGAGCAGCGCGCCAGTGAGTTTCGTGAGTTGCATCGTGCGTTGACTCCACTCGACCCTGTGGACTGGTGGGATATGAAGGGGGAAAGCACGAAACGCGAATCAACTCGAATTTGGCCGAATTAGCCACTCTAAACGCAGATTTAATCCGGGTTAACTGGGGTTGACCGGGCGGCTATCGCTCGGTATCGGCCAACGTCTGCTGGCTCCCGGTCGCTCGCGTTCGCGCGCGCTCTCGGGTGCGACCGACGAGGTAGCCGTCGGCCTCGTCGTCGGCCCAGGGCGGGGCGTCCTGCAGCCAGACCGGTGCCGTCGGTCCGCGACACGCTCGCGCCCACTCCCGGGCCAGTGCCTTCGTCTCGAAGACCCGTCGCGGACCGTGGCGGTTCACCCACCGGCCCGCGGGTGCGCTGACCTTCCGCGCCGAGGGCTTCACCCGGACCAGATACCCGTCGTCGCTCACAGTCGGGCATTGGCGGCCGGCGACTAAACATCCCGCGGGGTAGATTTTCATACCCGCGCGCCCAACGTATCGCTCATGGAACACGAGGCCACGGTCCAGGGAGTCGGCGTCGGCGTCAGCGACGAGGGGACCGGAACGCCGGTTGTGCTTCTGCGCGCACGGGGAGAGATTATCCCCATCTTCGTCAGCACGGACCAGGCCCAGTCGATGCAACTCGCCATCGACGGCGAACCGTTCGAGCGGCCGCTGACCCACGACCTGCTCGTCGAGATGGTCGCGGAGTTCGGCGGCGCCATCGACCAGGTTCGCATCGACGACCTGGCCGACGGCACGTTCTACGCCAAGATCGACACCGAGCAGTATCTGGAGTCGGGACGCAAGGAGATTGTCTTCGACGCCCGCCCCTCCGATGGCATCGCCCTCGGTCTCCGCGTGGACTGCCCCATCGTCGTCTCCGACGAGGTCATCGACGCCGCCGGGCGGTCGCCCGACCAGTTCGACACCGGCGGGAGCGAGGAGTTCGGAGTATAGGGTGGCACCGGCGCGATGAGAAAGACTCTCGACCGTCCGTCCCCGACCTATCTCCAATGAGTTACGACTCGGTCATCTTCGACAACGACGGCGTCCTCTTGACGCTGACCGGGATGGACGCCCACCGGGACGGCGCCCGCGAGGCCTTCGCCCGTGTCGGCGTGGACGCGCCCGACCCGGACCACGTCGAGGCGATGAGTATCGGCGTGTCGGTGCCTCGACTCGAGTCGGTGTGTGCCCACTACGACGTCGACCCGGCGCGGTTCTGGCGAGCGAGGGACGCCGCCATCTCGGCCGCCCAGCGCGCCGCGATGACGGCGGGCGAGAAGCACCCCTACGACGACATCGACCGCCTCGATGCCCTCTCGGTCCCCCTCGGCGTCGTCTCGTCGAACCAGCAGGCGACCGTGGACTTCGCGTTCGACCACTTCGGCCTCGCCTCCCGGTTCGAGACCGTCCGCGCTCGCGAGCCGACCATCGAGAGTCTCCGACTGAAGAAACCACACCCCCACTACGTCGAGGCGGCGCTCGACGACCTCGGCGTCGACGACGCGCTGTTCGTCGGTGACAACGAGTCCGACGTCGAGGCGGCCCACCGCGCGGGTATCGACGCCGCGTTCATCCGGCGGCCCCACCGCGTCGACGCCGACCTCGATGTCGACCCCGAGTACGACGTCTGGGGACTCGAGGATGTGGTTCGTATCGCTGAGTGACAGGACGTATCTGACGGTTATCGGAGGGTATTCCGAGCGTTATTTTGCCGTACCTGGGACACATCTGGTAACTATACTGAAGTCAGGCTTTCCACCCCGAGCGCCCGATGCCGTGTATGGAGAAGTCGGCCGGGGGGCCACCACAGGATGGCGATAGCGATACGGACGACAGTGAGCAATCAGCGGCGGCGCGCGAGTCGCCGCCGGTCCTACTGGAGACGCTCGCGGCCCGGGTCCCCGAACCGGTCGTCGTCGTCGATTCGGACCTGCACATCGCGGTCGCGAACGACCGCCTCGCAGACCTGGTCGGCCTGTCGTCGTCCGTGCTCGTCGGCGAACCGGTGGGATGGCTCTTTCCGGGGGTGTCACAGACGGCCATCGAGGAGCACTGTCACACTGACACCGGCGAGTACCTCGTCTCGCGCAGCGACGGGGCGGGCGGAGGCGGCTGGGTGGAGCTGGCCTTCGACGAGCAGCGCTGGGACGACGAGCTGTTCTACTTCGGCGTCGTCCACGACGTGACCGACCGGCAGGAACACGAGCAGATGCTCGAACAGTACGAACGCATCGTCGAGACCATCGAAGACGGCGTCTACACGCTCGACGAGTCGTTCACCATCCAGACGGTCAACAGCGCCGTCGAGTCGATGACCGGGCACTCGACCGCGGACCTCGTCGGCGAGAGCGCGATGATACTGGCCGACGAGTCCACGCTCGAGGAGGCGGCGACGCTGGCCGAGCAGATGCAGTTCGGGGACCGTGAGGTGGGGACGATGACCACGGAACTGACGACGGCGAACGGGGGGACGATTCCCGTCGAGACGCGGTTCACGACGTACGACCTCGACGACGGCCGGTTCAGACAGGTGGGCGTCGTCCGCGACATCTCCGACCGGCGTCAGCTCGAACAGACGCTCGCGGCGCTCCACGACGCGACCCGCTATCTGCTCCAGGCCAAGACCAAATCCGAGGTGGCGGAGCACATCGTCGGGACGGCGACGGACGTCCTCGACCTGCCGGCGGCCTCGATGTACCTCTTTCACCCCGGCGAGAACGTCCTCCGACAGACGGCGCTGTCGGGCGCGAGCGACGGTGACCGGACCCGAGCCCGACTCGTCACGCCCGACAGCGGTCTCATCTGGGACGCGTTCGTCGACAACGAACAGATTTCCTTCGGCACGGGTACAGAGAGACCCCTCAGCGATGGGCTATCGACGCCCGAGTGGCCGGGTATCGCGCTCCCGCTCGACGACCACGGCGTCTTCCTCGTCCGGACCGACGAGGAACTCGAACCGCGTCTCCGCGAGATGGTCGAACTCCTCGCCGCCAGCGCCGAGGCCGCACTGGCGCGGGTCGACCGCGAGGTGACGCTCAGGCAACGCGAGTCCGAGCGACGGAGCCAGAACCGGGAACTGCGCCAGCTCAAGGAGGTCAACGCCATCATCAGGCGCATCGACCGGGTGCTGGTCGAGGCCGAGACGGTCGAAGCCATCGAACAGGCCGTCTGTGACCAGCTGGCGGCGTCCGAACTGTTCTCGCTCGCGTGGATCGGCCGCCAGGACGCCTCGACCCTCGTGGCGCGTTCCTGGGCCGGAGACTCCGCGAGCTATCTGGACAGCATCGACCTCACAATCGGCCCAGAGGACGGTCCGCCCGCCGTGCGCACGGCCCGTTCGGCGCAGATGACGGTGGTGCCGGCCATCGGTGATAGCCTCCGCGACGGCGCGTGGCGGACGGAGGCCATCTCCCGGGACTACCAGTCGGCCATCAGCGTCCCCCTGCAGTACGACGAGTTCGTCTACGGTGTGCTGACCGTCTACGCCGACCGCTCGGACGGCTTCCGCGAGATGCTCCAGTCGGTGTTCGCCGAACTCGGCGAGACCATCGCGAACGCCATCCGGGACGTCGAGTCCCGGAAGCGGGACGCGGCCGACACCGTCCTCGAGCTCGAACTCTCGCTCGGTGAGACCGACGCCCTGCTCGCCCAGCTCGCCGATTCGCTGGGCGTCACCGTCACCTGCGACGGGGCCGTGCCACACGACGACGACTCGACGCGGTTGTTCATCGAGGTCGACGGGGCCCCGGACGTCGACGTGGTCGAGACCATCGCGTCGATGGTCAGCGTCGACTCCGTCACCGACCTCTCGGTGGACGGCGAGACCGGCCGCTACGAGCTCATCGTGGACGGGCCGACGGTGGCCGGGACGCTGAACGAGCTCGCGGCGAACCTCTCGTCGCTCGAGGCGACGTCGGCCGGCATCGAGGTGACGCTCCACCTGACGACGGACGTCGACGTCAGGGAGTTCATCGAACGACTCCGCCGCCGGTATCCCGACACGCAACTCGTCGCGCGGCGCGAGAAGACCGTCCCGCACCGGGCACACGACGGCATCCGCGCGTCGCTCGAAGAGCGCCTGACCGACCGACAACTCGAGGTGCTGCGGACGTCGTACCTGAGCGGCTTCTTCGACTGGCCGCGCAAGAGCACCGGCCAGGACGTCGCCGCGATGCTCGACGTCTCCCAGCCGACGGTCAATCGGCACCTGCGGGTGAGCGAGCGCAAGCTCCTCGAACTCCTCTTCGACGACGTCTGAGAGACGCTCCGGCCGGGAGCTATACGTATACGGCCACCGGTCGGCGCGCTGAATCTGATTAGCCGGAATCTGTTTTTCGGTATCCTCGGTACGTGAGAACGTCGAATTACGAATGACCGATACTACACTCGTCTACCGACCCTCACCGAACGAAACGCTCTCTGACACCGTCGTCCGTGCCGTCGCGGACGTCAAGGACGTCGACCCCCTCGACCTGGACGCCCGGGTCTACGACGCTGTCGACCCCGACGCCCTCGACCGGCTGTTCACGCCCACCGGAGACGGGTCGGCGCGGGAGGGGATGGTCGCCTTCCCGATGGCGGGCTGTCGCGTCGAGGTACAGAGCGACCACGCCGTTCGGGTGACGCCGCCTCAGGCAGACCGACTGTCGGCCGAAGTTCGTGCCTGAGTTCCCGTCTCACGTTCTGTAGTCGTTCTCGCAGCGGAGTAATCGCGTGTTACCAATCGAGACGCCCGCACTGCGAGGGCTGCCGAATTGGGTCCTCTCGAGTTCGCCGCTGACCCTCTTTCTTCGACTCAGTATGAGTATCTTACCGAACTTCAAACTGGTACGTATCTACAGTGACTCTGTTACGAGTTGGCACGTATCTGATTGTCACTGGTCTGGATATCGTACGAATCCCCTTACGTCGGAAGCCGACAGGAGCAGACATGGGATGCGCAAGCGATGTGCTGGGACGTCTGCCACCTGTCGTTCACGACAGCGTAGTGTCGCGTTTTAACACGGCATTACCAGTACTCAAACGGACGGTACTAGTGGATTACCAGCGGGGTATCCGCCGTCGCGGGTCGCCTGTCGACAGGGGGCTCGGAAGATGAGCACCGACAGCCGACGCGCCGAGAGCCCGGAGTTCTTCGACCGGATTCAGCGAGTGACGCTGCCCGACCGCGTGCGGGAACTCGTCGACGAGTACGACCGGGTCTGTGGCGAGCGCGACCGCTTCCTCTGGCGGTGGATCTACTCGCTGTTCCCCGAGTTCACGCTCTCGTCGGTCGACTCCCACCACGCCGAGCACGTGCGCACGCAGAAGATGGTACTGACGATGTACGTCACTGTCCTCGACGACCTGGTCGAGAACCACGGGGACCGTGAGACCTTCGAGGAGGCCCGTCGCCTCGTGCAGGCCCCCTCGACCGTCGACCCCGAACGGGCCACCGTCGACGAGGCGTACTTCACGTTCATCGAACGGCTCTGGGCGGAGTTCACTGTGGGGCTCGAAGACGCTCCCCGCCGCGAGGAGTTCGAGGACGTCTTCGCCTACGACAGCAAACAGACGCTGAACGCGATGGACTACAGCGCCGTCGTCAACGAGAACCCCAGAATCGCGAACCTGAACGGCGCCGAGCGCTACGACGCGCACAACATGGTCATGTTCCCGTACGCCGACGTCGACCTGATGTACTCGCCGACCTTTGACCTCGCCGACTACGGGACGCTCCGCGACATCCTCTGGGACCTCCAGGAGATGGCCCGCATCGGCAACTGGCTCACGACCTGGGAGCGCGAGGTCAGGGAGGACGACTTCACCGCCGGCATCGTCGTCCTCGCCCTGCAGGAGGGCATCGTCACGCCCGACGAGCTCTCGGGAACCCCCGAACAGAAAGAGGCGGTCATCGACCGCATCAAGGACCAGCGCATCGAACAGGTGTTCCGCGACCGCTGGGCCGACCGGTACCGCGCGGTCCGTGACCGAAAGGCCGAGGCCGACAGCGTGGACCTCGACGCCCTCGTCTCGGGGATGGAGACGGTGTTCGAGTACCACGTCGAGAGTCGCGGTTTCAAGTAGTCGACCCGGGACTCTGACGGCCCAGCCGTTCGGTGAGACGGGTCGGTTCGGGTGCTGCAGTATGTTTTATTGTAGATTGAAATGAATTATCGTAGTGGTGACGTTCGTCGTCGAGCGAACGACAGTTACCTATGAGTGAGAACAAACCACACCAGAACCTGGCCATCATCGGTCACGTCGACCACGGGAAGAGCACGCTCGTCGGACGACTCCTCTTCGAGACGGGAAGCATCCCCGAGCACATCATCGAGCAGCACCGTGAGGAAGCCGAAGAGAAGGGCAAGGGCGGCTTCGAGTTCGCCTACGTCATGGACAACCTCGCCGAGGAACGCGAACGCGGACTGACGATCGACATCGCCCACCAGAAGTTCGACACGGACACGTACTACTTCACTATCGTGGACACGCCCGGCCACCGCGACTTCGTGAAGAACATGATCACTGGCGCGAGCCAGGCCGACCACGCCGTCCTCGTCGTCGCGGCCGACGACGGGGTCCAGCCACAGACCCGCGAGCACGTCTTCCTCTCGCGGACGCTGGGTATCGAGGAACTCGTCGTCGCCGTCAACAAGATGGACATGGTCAACTACGACGAGGACCGGTTCCGGGAGGTCGTCGAGGAAGTCAAGGAACTGCTGAACCAGGTCCGGTTCGCGACCGAGGACGCCTCCTTCCTGCCGATCTCGGCGTTCGAGGGTGACAACATCGCCGAACCGTCCGAGAACACGCCGTGGTACGACGGGAAGACGCTCCTGGAGACGCTGAACGACCTGCCCGAGCCACAGCCGCCGACGGACGCCCCCCTGCGGCTGCCGATACAGGACGTCTACACTATCTCCGGCATCGGGACCGTCCCTGTCGGTCGCGTCGAGACGGGTATCCTCAACACCGGCGACAACGTCTCGTTCCAGCCGTCTGACGTCGCTGGTGAGGTCAAGACCATCGAGATGCACCACGAGGAGGTCCCGCAGGCCGGCCCCGGCGACAACGTCGGGTTCAACGTCCGTGGCGTCGGCAAGGACGACATCCGCCGGGGCGACGTCTGTGGCCCCGCCGACGACCCGCCGTCGGTCGCCGAGACGTTCCAGGCCCAGATCGTCGTGATGCAACACCCGTCGGTCATCACGCCGGGCTACACGCCGGTCTTCCACGCCCACACCGCACAGGTCGCCTGTACGTTCGAGTCGCTGGACCAGAAGCTCGACCCAGCCTCCGGCGAGGTCGAAGAAGAGAACCCGGATTTCATCGAGAACGGGGATGCCGCGGTCGTCACGATTCGTCCGCAGAAGCCACTCAGTGTCGAGCCGTCGTCGGAGATTCCGGAACTGGGCTCCTTCGCCATCCGCGACATGGGTCAGACCATCGCCGCCGGCAAAGTCCTCAGCGTCACCGAACGCTGAGCACCTCGTCATCGGTCGCCGTCCGGTGACGTGGTCGCCGAGACACGGGTCCCTGTCTCCCTCCGAACGCAGCGGTGCCGGGACGCCTGCTCCGTTGCCGGGTGCGCCCTCAGAGTAGGAACGAGACGACGGCGAGCACGATGAAGATGATGACGAGCCACTTCGCGATTTTCATGCTCAGTCCGGCGACACCACGCGCTCCGAGGACCGCCGCGACGAGTGCGAGCAGCAGAAAGAAGACGGCGAGCTCGATGAAGCCACCGCCGAACTGGAGCGGTGGAACCTGCATGACTGATACGGCACTCTGAACCGGCTGTTCGATACTCATACAACGATCCACGACGCACCCCTTCTTGGCACTTGTCTTATAATTACGGATTACCGAACGTATCAGGGAAGGGGCCAGTGCTCAGTCGTCGGCGACCAGCGGTTCGTCCTCGTCGGCCATCAGGCGGTCCATCGCGTCGACCATCGCCCGCACCGACGCGCGCGTGATGTCCGAGTCGCTGGCCGAGACGGCGACGTGGTCGTCGCCCCGAGACATCTCTATCTCGACGGTGACGATAGCGTCCGTGCCGCCGGTGATGGCGTCGACGTGGTAGTCCTCCAGCGTCGCGTCAGCGGCGTGGGACAGCGCCGTCTCGGTGGCGTTCATCGCGGCGTCGACCGGGCCGGACCCGACGGAGGCCTCCTTGCGCTCCTCGCCGTCGACCGAGAGCCGGACGCTCGCGGTCGGGGTGTCGGAGCCGGAGACGGCCGTCAACCCGAGCAGCTCGACGCGACGGTCCTTCTCCTGGCCGGTGACGTCGTCGGCGATGGTGAGCAGGTCCGCGTCCGTGACGCGCTTGCCCCGGTCGCCGATCTCCTTGACGCGCGTGACGACCTGTGCGAGCTGGTCGTCGGTGACTTCGACGTCGTGCTCGTCCAGCGCGGCTTTCACGCCGGCACGGCCCGCGTGCTTGCCGAGCGCGAGGCGGCGCTCGCGGCCCACCTTCTCGGGTGGGTACGGTTCGTACATCGAGTCGTCCTTGAGCGTGCCGTCGGTGTGGATGCCCGACTCGTGGGTGAAGGCGTTCTGGCCGACGACTGCCTTGTTCGGGGCCAGCGGGATGCCGGTCCGGTTGGCGATGAGCTCGGCGAGGTCGTACACTTCGGTCAGGTCCATCGTCTCGACGCCGTACCCGTGCGAGAGCGCGATGGCGACCTCTTCGAGTGCGACGTTGCCGGCCCGCTCGCCGATGCCGTTGATGGTGCCGTGGACCATGTCGGCGCCCGCGGCGACCGAGGTCAACGCGTTCATGACTGCGAGCCCCAGGTCGTCGTGTGTGTGGGTGCTCACGGGGCCGAGCTCGGCGAGTCGGGAGACGCTCTCCAGCGCGCGGTCCGGGGTGGCGTGGCCCACCGTGTCGGCCCAGCAGATTCGGTCCGCGCCGGCGTCGAGCGCCGCGCCGAGCAGCTCTTCGAGGTAGTCGAGGTCTGCGCGCGACCCGTCCTCGCCGATGACCTCGACCCACAGGCCGTGGTCCGTCGCGTACTCGACGAGTTCCACGGTGTTCTCGACGTTGTCTGCCTTCGAGGTACCGACCTTCTGCTCGACGTGCTTGTCGCTGGCCGGGACGACGAGGTCGATGCCGTCGACGCCACACTCCAGTGCGAGGTCGATGTCGTTCCGGATGCCACGACAGAAGCTGGTCACGGACGCGTCCAGGTCGAGTTCGGCGACCCGCGAGATGGTCTCGCGCTCGCCGGGCCCGGTGCAGGCGCTGCCGGCCTCGATGAAGTCGATGCCGGCGGCGTCGAGCTTGCGGGCGATACGGGCCTTGTCGTCCGGCGTCAGCGAGACGCCGGGGGCCTGCTCGCCGTCGCGCAGCGTCGTATCCAGAAACTGTACCTCGCCGACGTCTTCGAGGGGACGCGTCGCTGGGTGGTCCCCGAACAATGTGTGCTGGCTCACAGAAGATTCACTTCCGTCACTCTTGCGGGCGAATTTCGCACCCAGTCGCCTGGCGGCGACTTCCTCTATCCTCCGTCGGGTGTTCCGACATTGTACTCTGACGTGACACGCTCACACTATAAAAAGTGACGGATACGCGCCGCAGTCACGACTCGACGACGACGGTGTCCCCGACCGCCACCCCTTCGGCCGCTCCCGCGGGCAGTTCCAGCACGGTGTCGGCCTTCGCCCACCCGAACGAGCGCCAGGGAGACATCGTCTCGACCCTCGTTACTTCCTCGTCGGCAATCCACACCACGTCGATGGGAAAGCGGACGAACAGCATGTGGATAGACCGCCGGCCGACGCGGTCGAACGGGAAGACGAGCCCGTAGTCGTCGGGGATCGACCGGCGGAACATCAGCCCGCGGCTCTGCTGGAGCATCGACTCGGCGCGCTCGACGTCGGTCGCCAGCGGCCGGGCCGCGCCCTCGGGCTCGTGGACGATGCGCATGCTCTTCGCCTGGGGCGAGGCGGTGTTAGGTGTTCTGCCCGACGGGCCAACGGTTACGGATTCCTATCCGCTGGGAATCCGTCCCCTGTTTAATGCGGGTGGGTCTGGTTCTTCCACTGATGACATGGCTGTCCGGTGTGAGACGTAGGGCCTTGAGTCGCTCGAAATGGGTGACGGGCGTACAGTGGAGATGGCTCGGCGGATTGGTGTTGCTCGTCCCCGGTATCGCCGTCGGCCTCGTGACCGTCGTCCAGCTACTCAACTCCGAAGCCGCTGCACAGTGGCGGCTCGTTACCGGTGCTGCGCTCTTCTGTCTCAGTCTCCCGCTGGTCGTGGGCGCCGGCTGGCTCGCGACGAGCGACTACGACCCGGCCGGCGTCAAACGCGTCGTCGCCTGGTCGCTGGCGGGTTCGGCGCCCATCACGGCCCTGGCCCTGGTGGTCGTCGGCTACCAGCGGGCCCACGGCGTCACGCTGGCCGACCCCTGGCTCGTCACCGGGTGGGTTGCGGGGACGGGCGCGGTGGGTGGTCTGCTCACCGGCGTCTACGACGTCAGCCGGGAACGCGAACGCGCTCGGAGCGCCCGCGCCGAGAACCGTCTCAGCGCTGTCGTCGAGGCCTCTCCGGTGGCAGTCATCGCCATCGACAGCGACGGTGACGTCCAGACGTGGTCGAACGGGGCCGAGCGGCTGTTCGGGTGGTCGGCCGAGGAGATTCTCGGCGAGCCGTACCCGCTGGTGCCCGACGACCGGCGAGCGGAGTTCCGCCGACACAAACAGCGGGTCGACGAGGGGCAGGTCATCGACGGCGTGGAGACCCAGCGCCAGCGCAGTGACGGCGCGCTCGTCGACGTCAGTCTCTGGGCTGCCCCCATCAACGACACCGACGAATCAGTCTCCGGCCACATGATCGCCATCGCGGACGTGACCGACCGGAAGCAACGTGAGCAACAGCTCGCGGTCCTGGAGCGCGTCCTCAGACACGACATCCGAAACACGGTCAACGTCATCGAGGGCCGGGGTGACCTCCTCATGCGGGAACTCGACGACCCGGAGAACCTGACGGCGGCCAGCCGGATCGTCGAGCGGGCCCGCCGGCTCGAACGGCTGAGCGAGAAGGCCCGCGACGTGACGAACGTGCTCCGTGGCGGTGAAGACGCCGGCGTCGTCGACGTCGTCGACCTGCTCCGGGAACAGCAGCGGCGTATCGGCCGCGAGTATCCGGACTGCGACATCCGACTCGATGCACCGAGGTCGGCCATCGCCGCCGGCGACCAGCGACTCGGCATCGCGATCAGAGAGACCGTCGAGAACGCTGTCGTTCACGGCTACGAACAGACACCCGACGAGGTGGAGGCGTACGTCAGCCTCGACGTGCGACACGAAGGCGACTACGTCGTCGTCGACGTCGCCGACACCGGACCGGGTATCCCCGAACGGGAGCGCGCGCCGCTCTCGGCCGAGACGGAGACGAGCCTCCAGCACGGGAGCGGTATCGGCCTCTGGTCCATCTACTGGCTGGTCAGGAGCCTCGGTGGCGAGGTGAGCATCTCCGACCGAGAGCCCCGTGGCGCCCTCGTGACCCTCCGACTGCCGGAAGCCCCCGAGTCGCTGCTCGTCCCCGAGGACCAGCGAACAGATTGATTACCGTCGCCCTCGGAGCGTCGCCCATGGAGAAAGCGCCCGGTGGGACCTCCGTCGGCGTCGACGACCCCTACGAGTACGTCGACCGGTGTGACTTCGTGACCGACGAGGGGAAGTGCCGCTGGGCGCGGGAACACGGCCAGCACGACCCCGAGTTCGCGAACGCACGCAGTGCCGACGGGTTCCGCTGCCCGGCCGCCGTGGGGCCGGACGGTGACCCCGACGGTGCGGAGTGGGACTGGGCCGACTGCCCGCACTTCCGCTGTCGTAAGCACGACCGGGCGTGCGTTCGCTGCGGGCTGACCGAGCGACGGATGGCACACTCCGACGAGCGGCCGCTGCTCGAAGAGCATCACCTCTCGTACCGCGAGAGGTCGAGCGAGGACGGCCTCGACCACGAGATAACGGTCTTCCTCTGCCGGTGGTGTCACGCCAAGGTCCACGGGTCCTGGGCGCGAATCGACGACGACGTGGCCCCGGACCCGGAAGCCGTCGCCGAGCGCGAGGGCCGGCGGACCAGAGAACAGTCAGAACTGGGGTTCGAGTCGGCGGCCGACCGATACGACGACTCCTGACGGCACCGCACCGATTATCGGATTTGATAGCCTCAACTGCAAACACTAAGTCACCCCTCCGGAAACAGGTAGCCACTCGTGAAGCATCTGGAGGTGTCGAAGCGCTCCCTCGGGATGGGCTACGTCGTGGGCACGGGGGTGGTTCTGTCTCTCGTGTTGCTCGTGCACGCCGTCCTCGCGCTGCAGGTCGGCGTGTACGCCCTCGCCGTCGTCTGTTCCGGCCTGGTGCCGGCCCTCACGCTCGTCGGGGCCAACTACTGGCTCCCCCGGAGCGGACTGGACGGCGAGGAGGTGTGGACCGTCGCCGAGTGGGGCGGGTTCGGCATCGCCGTCCTGACGCTCGTCAACGTCGCGGTCCTCTTATCAGACGTCACAATCGTCCGCTACGTCCCTGGACTGCTCGCCAGTAGCGTCGCTATCGGTGGGTTCGTCGGCTTCCTCGTCGGCGCCCACCTGGAACTTCGCCGGTCGGCCCGTCGCCTCTCACAGAGCAACGACGTGCTCAACCGCGTGCTCAGACACGACATGCGAAACGACCTCAACGTCGCGCTTGGCCACCTGACACAGCTCGAACGGACGACCTCCGGCGAGGCCACCGAACACGTCGACCGGCTCAGAGAGACGATAGACGACATGACGACGACGACCGAGAAGGCCCGACAGATAGACGTCGCGCTGGCGGCCGACCGCCGCTCACAGCGCCCCGTCGACGTGGTCCCCCACATCCGCGAACGGGTCGACGCCGTCCGGCGGGCCTACCCCGAAGCGACCGTCGAACTCGACTGTCCCGACGAGCTCGTGGTCCACGCCGACTGGTTGCTCGGGACGGTGCTCGACAACCTCGTCGAGAACGCCATCGTCCACAACGAGGGGACGCCGTCGCTCACCGTCGCCGTCGAACGGTGCGGACAGACCGCCTGTATCCGGGTCACCGACGACGGCCCGACCATCCCCGAGACGGAGCTCGACGTCTTCTCGGAGGGCACCGAGACGCCGCTGCACCACTCGAAAGGGGTCGGGCTCTGGCTCGTCACCTGGGTGGTCGAGAGCTACGGCGGCGACGTCACCTTCGGCACCTCCGACACCGGCGGCAACGTCGTCGAGATCGAACTGCAGACCGCCTCCTGGGTCGAGAAACAGCGATGGGGCGACCTCTTCGCTCGCTGAGCCGACCGTATCAGGAAATATATAGGCGGCGATAGCGTTGCCGTGAACAATGACCCGAATCGCCGTCATCGACAACCACGGGCAGTTCACGCACCTCGAACAGCGTGCGCTTCGCGACATGGGTGTCGACGTAGAACTGCTTGACAACACGACGCCGGCCGCGGACATCGACGCCGACGGCGTCGTCCTCTCCGGCGGACCGGACATCGACGACATCGGCAACTGTGCCGAGTACCTGGACCTGGATATCCCGGTCTTCGGTATCTGCCTCGGGATGCAGATCATCGCACAGGAGCTGGGCGGGCGCGTCGGTAACGGGGACTACGGCGGCTACGCCGACGTCACCGTCGAGATTCTCGACGAGTCGGACCCGCTCGTCGGCTCGCTCTACCCCGAGACGCGCGTCTGGGCGAGCCACGCAGACGAGGTCAAAGAGGTTCCAGACGGGTTCGAGCGGACCGCGACGTCCGATATCTGTGGCGTCGAGGCGATGAGCAACGCCGACGAGAACATCTACGGCGTCCAGTGGCACCCCGAGGTCGCCCACACCGAAGAGGGCGAGGCGGTCTTCGAGAACTTCATCTCGGTCTGTGACCGGCAGTCGGTCGCCCGGCAGTGAGGTGCGTCAGACGCAGCCGAACGATTTTAACGGTACTGAGACAAGTGACGGTTGACATATGACGGCCACACAGGGGAACCTCGCCAGTCTCTCCCGGTTCATCTTCCGGGCGCCGAACTGGTACTCGAGCCTCACGTTCGCCCTGCTTATCGCCGCGTTTACCGGTATCGCCGCCTTCGACTCCCGGTTCGTCCTCGACGACGCCTGGCAGGGGGTGTTCTACATCGGCATCCCGACGGCGATCGCCGGTGCCATCACGCCGTGGGTCGACCGTCGCTTCGGCGGGCAGTTGACGCCTAACCGCGCGTCGCTGCTCGCGCTCATCTGTGAGCTCATCACCATCGCGTTCCTCACTGTCGCAGGCGTTATCGCTCTCATCAGTCCCCAGCTCGGCCAGAACTTCGTCTTCGACACGCTACTGGTCGCGCTGGCCTCTATCTTCGCGTTCCGGCTGCTCATCCTGATGGCGGTCTCGCGCCACTCGCTGCTGCAGGCGGTCGTCCCGGCGAGCGTCCAGACGGTCGCCGCTGCGGGACTGCTGGCCATCTACAGCGGTGCGACGGCGTTCATCCTGGACAACCCGATGCTCCGGGAGACGCTGGCCCGCGCCGAACAGGCCCCACCGGAGATTCAGGGACTGATTCCCGCGGACTTCGTCCTGCTCGCGGTCATCTGTGCGTTCTACGCGCTGGCCGTCTGGGTGTTCCTCGTCGTCATCGACCAGCCGTGGCGGTCGTCGCTGGGCGTCTCGGCCCTTGACTTCCTCAGGGGGTTCATCGGCCACATCGCCGAGGGCTCGGACGAACTGGAGGCGTTCTTCGAGGACATCGGCGAGGAGGCGCTCGTCCCGGTGACGGTCCTCTCGGTCCGCCGGTCGGACGGCGACGAGAAGGCTCGTTTCGTCCTCCCGATGATTCACCCGGGGCCGATGGGCGAAATCGGCGGGGGCAACCTCCCCAAACGGGTCGCCGACGACGCCGACGGGCTCGCCTTCCCGCCCCACGCGACCGCCGGCCACGATTTCAACCTCGTCACCGAGAAGGAAGTCGATACCATCCTCGAGACGGCCACGGCGGCCCACGAGACTATCGAGTACTCCGACGAGGCGACGACCGGCCACAGACTGACCGAGGGCGAGGCGACGCTGACCGGCCACTCGTTCGGTGACGACGCCTTCGTCGTCACCACGTACGCGCCCGGCTTCGCCGACGACGTCGCGTACGCGGTCGGCCTCTCGGCGATGTCGGAGGCCCGCTCGGGCGGCCTGGACGACGTCCTGCTGGTTGACGCACACAACAGCAACGACGGCCTGGAGGGCGAGGACCTGGGCCACGTCGTCCCAGGGAGCCAGCGCTCGTTCGACATGATATACGGCGCGGGCCGACTGGGCGATATCCTCTCGGACGCCGAGACGGGGACGCTCCGCTGTGGTGTCGCCTGGGACGAGACGCCGTGGGGTCCCGCGGACGGCATCGGCCCGCTCGGTATCCGGGTCTGTGTCTTCGAGGTCGGTGGCCAGACCACCGCCTACGTCCTCATCGACGGCAACAACATGGAACCGGGCCTGCGCGACCGCATCGTCGAGGCGGTCGATGGCGTCGACCTGGTGGAGGTGATGACCAGCGACACTCACATCGTCAACACCGTCGAGGCCGAGAACCAGGTCGGGCAGGCCCTTCCCCCGCAGGAGCTCTTCGCCATCGTCGACAACCTGGTCGACCGCGCCGTCGCCGACCTCGAACCGGTCGAGGCGGGGATGGCCAGCGAGACGGCCGAGGTGACCGTCTTCGGGAACGACCGCACGGAGACGCTCGCCTCGACGGCCAACGCGATGGTCTCGCTGGGCGGTGCGCTGGCCGCGGCGTTCATCCTCGCGGTGATGGCCGTCAGCGTCCTCATCTTCTTCGTCGCCGGCGTGTGACGGGCCTCCGGCACCCGAGCGCGTCGAAGAGATAAGTTCGGTCCGCTCTTTGGCCTCCGGTATGAAGCTATCCGACGCGCTCAAGAACAGTTTCCTCTCCGGATTGATCCTGATTACACCGCTGGTCGTGACGGTGTTGGTCCTCCGGGTGCTGGTCAACTGGTCGCTCATCTTCCTCAACCCGATCGTCGAGGGGACGCGGCTGACACAGTACACGGCGAACATCGAAGTCGCCGCCCAGGTGCTGGCCGCCGTCCTCATCCTCCTGGCAATCACGACGCTCGGTTATCTCGCCCAGCGGAGCATCGGCCAGCACCTGTTCGGGAACATCGGCCGCGTGGTCAACATCATCCCGCTGGTCAACACCATCTACGCCAGCGTCCGACAGGTGGCGACATCGCTCGTCGAGCGGAAGACGAACTACGACGGGGTCGCCCTCGTCGAGTACCCGCGCGAGGGCGTCTACGCCATCGGCCTCGTCACCGGGGACGCGCCGCCTTCGATGGAAGCCGTCGCCGAGGAGGAACTCTACGCCGTGTTCCTCCCCCACAGCCCCAACCCGACGGCTGGCCGACTCCTCTACCTCCCGGAGGACGAGGTCCACAAGATCGACATGAGCGTCCGGCGCGGGATGCGCCTCGTCGTGACGACCGGGATGGGCGAGGAGTCGGAGTCACCGCTCCTCCCGGAACTCGAGAACGGCGAGAAGAACGACATCGTCGACACATGAGGCGGTCGTACTGCTCGTCGGTTCGCGTCGACAGAAGCGCCGAGGAGGAGATTTGAACTCCTGAGTCCGTGAGGACAGTTGCTCTCGAAGCAACCGCCTTGGCCAGGCTAGGCTACCTCGGCTCACCCTATCGTTCCGCGCTGTTGTCTTTAGGGGTTTCGATTCCTGGCGGGCGGTCGGACGTCTCGGCGCCATCGTCCGGGGGTGGCGCGACTCCGCTATCGGCGTACTACCTGTATTAAAACCGCAGTCCCAGTCCGGCCGAATATACCGCTCGAACAGGACTGAGCCGTTCTATCAGGCGCTCGCGTTCAATCCCTCGAGGATCTCGACGAACGGCTCGCTCAGGTCGCTGTGGTGGTGGACCATCTTCCACTCACCGTCTTCCAGGCGATAGACGTTGGTCGCCCGGTACTCGCCCTCGACCGGGGTGTCTGCGAGCGTCATGGACACGTTCTCCGTCGCGAGTTCGTACGCGATATCGCCGAAGACGCGAAGGACCTGGTCGCTTCGACTGATGGTCCCGTCCGTCGAGATGTCCGCGATAGACCCCCAGGGCTCTTTGACCTCGTCCCAGCCGACCTCTCGGCCGCCGATGGGGTGCATCGTCGTCACGTCGTCCGCGTGCGACCACGCGTCTGCCATCGCGCTCGCGTCACCGTTGGCCATCTGTTCCAGTGCCTCGTAGAATCGGTCGGACGCTGCTCGGACACCGGCTTCTGGCGCTGCTTGTTCTGTTGCCATTGCAATAACCTCAGCGTACTAACACCTCCTGAGGGGATATACTGCTATCACTGGTTGTGCACGGATACGGCCGTATCTCTCACCACTCAGATACCGGATTAGCACCCCGGCTCGACGTCCCGCTCACGAGTCGTCGTCCTCGTTCACGTCCCCGTATCCACCACCACCGGGCGTCTCGACGCGGACGGTCGTCCCGGCCTCGACGTCCCTGGTCACCTTCGCGCCGACTTCCGTCCCGTCGACGTAGTTCCGACCCGTGGCGCCGTCCGCCCCGCCCGCGAGTCCCCAGGGCGCGTGGCGGCGGCGCTCGGTCAACAGGGAGACTGTCGCGTCGGTCTCGACGGTGAGCTCGCGTATCAGGCCGTCGCCGCCGCGGTGTCGCCCGTCTCCGCCGCTCCCGTCTCGGAGGCTGTACTCCGCGACGCGCAGCGGGTAGGCGGCTTCCAGGGCTTCGACTGGCGTGTTCAGCGTGTTGGTCATCCCGACCTGGATGCCCGAGGGGCCGTCGGCCTCGCTGGTCGCACCCATCCCACCGCCGATGGTCTCGTAGTAGCTGAACGACGGGCCGCCGACGACGAGGTTGTTCATCGTCCCCTGCCCGGCCGCCGGGACACGCTCGGGGGCGGCGTCGGCGAGTGCCCGGAACACCACGTCGGTGACGCGCTGGCTCGTCTCGACGTTGCCGCCGACGACGGCTGCCGGCGGCTTCGGGTTCAGCAGCGACCCCGGCGGGGCGTGGACCGACACCGGGTCGTAACAGCCCTGATTCGGCGGGACGTCGGGGTCGGTCACGCAGCGAACGACGTAGTAGACGGCGCTCTTGGCGACCGATAGCGGCGCGTTGACGTTCCCGTCGACCTGCGGGGCCGTCCCGGCGAAGTCCACGTCCAGGTGGGCGCCGTCGACGGTCACCGTCACCTCGATTGGGATGTCGGCGTCGGTGACGCCGTCGCCCTCCATGACGTCCGTGGCGGTGTAGGTGCCGTCGGGAATCTCGCGCAGTTCGGCCTCGACGCGGTTCCTGGAGTACTTGCGGACGGCGTCGAACGCCGCGAGCAGGCGGTCGCCGTGGTCGGCCAGCAGCTCCGCGACGCGGTCGGCCCCGCGGTCGTTGGCGGCGACCTGTGCCTGCAGGTCGGCCCGGCGCTCGGCCGGGCTGCGGACGTTCGCCGCGAGCAGGGCCCACACGTCCTCGCGGCGCTCCTCGTCCGCGACGAGCCGGAGCGGCGGGATGCGGACACCTTCCTGGTGTATATCCCGTGCGCCGGCCGGCATGCTCCCGGGGGCCATCCCGCCCACGTCGGCGTGGTGCGCGCGCGAGACGGCGTAGCCGACGATTTCGCCTGCGGGCGCGACGGGCGAGACGAGCGTCACGTCCGGCAGGTGGGTCCCGCCCTCGAACGGGTCGTTGAGGATGAACACGTCGCCGGGACGGGGGTCCTCGTCCCGAACCGCGTCGACGGTCTCTGGCATCGCGCCCAGGTGGACGGGGATGTGCTCGGCCTGGGCGACCAGCCGACCGCCGGCGTCGAACAGCGCCGTCGAGCAGTCCCGGCGCTCGGTGATGTTCGGCGAGAACGCGCCGCGGACGAGCACCTCGCCCATCTCCTCGGCGACGCTCTCCAGTTGGTTACGGAGAATCTCGAGTTCCACGGCGTCGAGGTCGGGTGTGGTCACGCGTTCCCCTCCAGACTGAGCGTCCCACGGTCGTCGACGGCCAACGACCACGCCGGCGGGACGACGACCGTGCTCTCACCGCCCTCGACGATGGCCGGACCCGACCGCTCGGTGCCGGGCGACAGCCCAGCCCAGTCGAGCACCGGCGTCTCGCGCCACGCGCCGTCGAAGCGGACCTCGCGCCGACCGGTGCGGGCTTCGGCCGTCGCCGCGTGCGACAGCGGCGGCATCTCGTGGTCGACGGTCGCCGTCGCCCGCAGTGTCACCACCTCGACGGGCTCTTCGGCCAGGCGGTAGCCGTGGGCCCGCTCGTGGGCGGCGTGGAACCGGGCGGCGACCGTCGCGCGGTCGAAGTCCTCGATGACGACCCCGAGCTCGTAACTCTGCCCGGCGTACCGGCAATCGGCCTGGAAGGTGACCGTCGCCGCCCCGGGGTCGGCCGCGTCGTCCAACGCTTCGGCTGCGAGGTCACCGAGAACGTCTTCGACGGTCTCTGGGTCTGCCTCGTCCAGCCGTGTCCGGTAGGTTCGCGCGGCGTCGTGCTGTTCGTCGGCGGCCAGCAGGCCGAGCGCCGAGAGGACGCCGCTGGCTCGCGGAACCACGACGCGCTCGACGCCCAGGCGGTCGGCCAGCGCGGCGGCGTGCATCGGCCCCGCCCCGCCGAAGGCCGCGATGGCGAACTCGCGGGGGTCGTGGCCCCGTTCGGCGGTCACGCTCCGGATGGCACGGGTCATCGTCGCGTTCGCGACGGTGTAGACTCCTTCGGCGGCTTCGAGCGCTCCCTCGAGGCCGGCGTCGGCAGCGAGCCGCTCCAGCGCCTCGTCCGCAGCCTCGACGTCGAGCTCGAGACCGTTCCCGAGCGTCGTATCGGCGCCCAGATACCCGAGTTCGAGCGCCGCGTCGGTCACCGTCGGGTCGGTGCCCCCCTTCCCGTAGCAGGCCGGGCCTGGGTCGGCGCCGGCCGACTGCGGACCGACGCGAAGTGCGCCGCCCTCGTCGACCCAGGCGACAGAGCCGCCGCCCGCGCCGACCGTCTCGACGTCGACCATCGGAATGCGGACCGGGCGCCCGCCCACGTCCGCCTCGGTCGTCCGCTCGACGGTCCCGTCGCGCACCAGCGAGACGTCGCTGGAGGTCCCGCCCATGTCGAACGTGACCAGTCCCGCAGCGTCGTCGGGTTCGAAGACGCTGGCCCCGACCACACCGGCGGCCGGGCCCGAGAGCGCCGCTGTCACGGCGTTCTCCCGGACTGTCTCGACCGCGGCGATACCGCCGTTGGACTGCATCACCATCGGGGCCGGCAGGCCGCGGTCGTCGACGCCCGCTGACAGCCGTTCGAGGTACTCGTCGATGACCGGCGCCAGGCCGGCGTCGGCCACCGTCGTCGCCGTGCGCTCGTACTCCCGGAACTCCGCGAGCACTTCGTGACTGGCCGACACCGGCACATCGAGTTCTTCTCGGAGTATCTCGACAGTGCGGCGCTCGTTCTCCGGGTGGGCGTAGGCGTGGAGGAACGAGACAGCGACTGCCTCGGCCTCGATGTCGGCTGCCAGGTCACGGACGGCCTCGGGGTCGACCGCGCGTTCGATACTGTCGGTCGTCGCCCGTTCGTCGAGTTCGTGGCGGCGCTCGGCGGGGACCAGTGGTGCCGGCCGGTCCGAACTCGGGTCGTAGAGTGTCGGTCGGTCCTGGCGGCCGATGGCCAGCACGTCGCCGAACCCGGCGGTGGTGACCAGCGCCGTCTCGGCGACCCGTTCCTCCAGCAGCGCGTTCGTCGCGGCCGTCGTCGCGTGGCGGAAGGCATCGACGGCCGCGAGGTCGACGCCGGCCCGCTCGCAGGCCGTCTCGATGCCGTCGAGGACCCCCGTGTGCTGCGGGTTCGTCGTCGGCACCTTCGCCGTCGTCATCCCGCCGGGCGTCACCAGGACCACGTCGGTGAACGTCCCCCCGACGTCGACGCCCACCCGAACCGAATCGTCCATACCTCCCGTCGAAGGGCCGGCGTGAAAAACGCTCCTCACGCGGACCCGCGGCCGGCGGGACAGGGACCCCGGCGCCGCAAGAGATATGCCCGCTCCGGCGGACGACTCTGGGGTGACACGTTCATCGACACCGGTCCGCGTCGGCGTCGTCGGGTGTGGGTTCATCGGCCGGGCCGTCGGTGGGGAGTTCCGCCGGGACGACCGGGCAACCGTGGTCGCCATCACCGAGCCGGACGCGGAGACGCGGACGGACGCGGGAACGGAGCTGCGCATCCCGCCGAGGAATCGCTACGGGGACTACGAGCGGATGCTCGTCGCGGCCGACCTGGACGCCGTCCTCGTCGCGACCCCCCACACCCTCCACTACGAGCAGGTCGTCGCGGCGATGGACCGGGGCCTGCACGTCCTCTGTGAGAAGCCGCTCGCGACGGACCTGTCCCACGCAGAGGACCTGGCCGACCGCGCGGAGCGGGCCGACGAGGTGCTGATGGTCGGTTACCAGCGCCACCTCGAGGCCGGCTTCCGCGAGGCTCACACGCGGTGGGCGTCGGGCGACGCCGAGCCACGATTTATCACCGCCGAGATAACCCAGCAGTGGATCGAGGGCGTCAGTGGTACCTGGCGGCTCGACCCCGACTACTCCGGCGGCGGCTTCCTCTACGACACGGGGAGCCACATCCTCGACGCCATCTGCTGGACGACCGGCCTCGAACCGGCGTGGGTCGACGCCGAGATGACCTTCCACGACGACGCCGAGCGGGTCGACTCACGGGCGCTGCTCACCATCGGCTTCGACGGCAGCGCGACGGCGACCGTGTCGGTGTTCGGGGACGCTCCCGCCGTCCGCGAACACATCCACATCTGGGACGACGACGGCGCGGTGTACCTCGACGGGCGGGAGTGGGAGCCCCGCCGATACCGCGAGGTCGACGGCGACAGCACTACGACGACGCCCTACATGCCCGAGAGCGGGTGGAACAAGGCCGGCGCCTTCCTCGACGCTATCGTCGAGGGTCGCGAGCCGCCGGCGACCGCACGCGACGCGCTCGTGGTGACCGCGATAACCGAGGCTGCCTACGAGTCTGCACGTACCGGTGACCGCGTCACCCTCTCGCTGTAGTCAGCCCCAGGTCCACTTGGAGTCGAGTGCGAACCGGTAGATGCCGGTCAGTGCGATGGCTACGGCGTTCGAGAGGAGATATCCGTGTCCGCCCCAGTCGACCAGCGCGAAGAGGATACCGAGTTGAATCGGAATCGCCGACCCGCGGACGAGATTCGTCTTCCCCACCCCGATGAAGTACTCCCTGAGTGTCGTGTGCCGGGAGCGGTGGAACGTCCAGAGGTTGTTGAGCACGTACTGGAAGATGATCGTGATCTCGATCGCGATGAGCGCGCCCACGAGGTAGTTCAGCCCGCCGAGGTCGACGAACGACCACAGGAGGGTCTGCTGGACACCGGCCGCTGTGAGGCCGACGAGAAAGAACCGAACGAGCGTGTCCGTTCGTATCGACGACCGAACAGCGTACGCCATCGTCGCTACTGGTAACCGAGCGCCCTTAGTCTTGCCGTTATCTCGTCCGACGCCTGTCCCCCATCGCCGTCTTCCGCGGTTCCGTCGTCCCCTTCGAGCAGTCGGTCGGCGTGTTCGGCGACGGCTCTCGAGAGGCGGTCGACAACCGGTGCCGGCGGTCGCTCGGCGGTCGTCTCCGCACGCAGGTCCCGCTGTTCGTCGGGGTCTGCCTCCCGGTCGTACAGCTCGTAGCGACCCGTGTCGGTGTGCTCGATGTAGGTCCAGCGCTCGTCCCGCGCGCTGAGGAGGAGCTCGCCGTCGTCGAGTCGCCGTGGAATCGGCTGACTCGTGACGCTCTCGCCGCGGACGGCTGCAGAGACGACCGGGGACTGGTCCTCGAAGTCAGCGTCCGGAGACAGCGGCAGCACGGGCCCCTCCCACTCCGCAGCGGGCTCGACGCCAAGCAGGGCACAGACCGTCGGCGGAATCGCGTCGAGCCCGACCGGCTGGCTGACCGTACCACCCGTACCGTCCGGGTGCGAGACGAACAGCGGGACATCGATGAGCTCGCGATACAGCTTCGGGTAGTGCGCGAGGTGGCCGTGTTCGAGGAACTCCTCGCCGTGGTCGCCGGCGACGACGATGGCCGTCTCGTCGGCGAACCCCTCGTCGTCCAGCGTCTCGAGGATTCGCCCGACGCTGGCGTCGACCTGTCGTACGGTGGCCGCGTACAGCGTCTCGAGGGTCTCTAAGGTCCGCTCGTCGACGTCCCACCCCAACCCTGTCCGGACGTGGGAGCTGAGCATCCGGAAGAGGTTCAGCCGGGTGTCGGCCACCTCCCGGAGGTGTCGCGGCGCGGGGACGTACGGCGTGTGCGTGTCCATGTAGTGGACCCACAGGAAGAAGCCGTCCTCCGTCTCCTGGAGGAATCGGACCGCGTGGTCCTCCAGGTCGCCCATCCGCGAGATGTCGGCGAAGGGACGGGCGTCCGACCCGCCCCGAAGGAACGTCGCCGCCCGGCGGAACGGCGACGTCGCCAGCTGGACCCACGCCTGGACCGTCGGGTGGGCCGCGAGGTACTTGCTGTAGCCGGCGCTGTCGACGAACGGTTCGAACTTGTCGAAGCCGCGGTCGTACCCCCACGGGTCGGTCAGAAACCCGTTGGCCGCGTTGAACCCCGCCGTCGCGAAGCCGGCCTCGGAGAGGCGTTCCGCGAGCGAGGGCGTCGACGCGAGGCCGATGTCGGGCCGTTCGGCGAACACCGGGCGGGACCCGAGGATGCTCGGGAACGAGAACGGCGTCCAGTTGCCCTGGGCGAGCGCGCCATCGAAGACGACACCCTCGTCGGCGAGCCCGTCGAGGACGGGCGAGACGCCGTTCTCGTTGCCGATGGCGTCGGCACGCAGGGAGTCGATGGTGACGAGAACGACGTTGCTGGCCGTGGACGTAGCCGATTGCATCTACACTGCCTCCATGAGGTGGCGGGACTGCATCGGTTCGAAGCGGACGACCGACCGAGAGGCATCTCGAGCCTCCCACGGCCCGCCTGACGGATTCATACTGTTATAACAGGGGGTAAAGTACTGAATGTATTGGTTCGTTCCGGTACCCGGGCGAGAAATAAACCGGAAACTCCGGTTGTTCGCCGACCACGAGGCGGTCGCTGTCACAGAGTGTCGCCGAGCCCGTCGACTCGACCACCGGCAGCGAGACGGCATTCACGCGCAGTGTCGACGCACGGACGCAAAATAGTTCCTTCGCTGTGACCCTGTGTGCTGGTCCCACCGACGTCTGTGGCTTTCGGGACCCGCTTATTCGGTGCTGTCGCCGGATTCGCTCTCGTCCAACTCGGCAACCGACCGGGCCTGCCCCATCCAGCCGTCGATGTTCTCGGCGACGTAGTCTTTCCCACCGAGACCGACGGCGACGCCGATTCCGATGGCCAGTGCGAGCGCCAAAGCGCCGAGGAAGGCGACCATGAACGTGGTGAACAGACTCGTCAGCGGGTCGATCTCGAACCCGACCGTCCCGAGCGCGATGGTGATGGTGATGTAGTAGATGAGTATCTTCACTGCGAGGCCGGCGAGGTCCATCGCGCGGCTCTCGTCAGTGCCGCTGATGAGCGCGGCGACCCGCTCTGCGAGCCAGATCCCGACCAGTAACACCAGCAGTCCCGCGACGAGCGCCGGGAAGTAGCCTGCGAAGGTGTTCAGTAGTTCCGACAGCGGCCCGATTTCGATGATGTCTGCGACGGCGACCAGCGTCAGGAGGTAGATGTAGTAGGTGACGACGGTTCCGACGAGGCGGCCGAACTCGCCCTCGGTGTCGCCGAACCGCTCGAAGGGCGTTCCCCGGAGGTACGGCCCGATGCCGAAACTCCCGACCAGGTCGGCGACGGCGCTCCCGACGAACCGGCCGACGATGAACCCGATGACGAGCACGACGATGGCGCCGAGGATGACCGGGAGGAACGACCCGAGGTCAGCGAGCAGCGACGAGAGCGCGTCGATCTCCAGGACGCTCGCGGCGGCGACGACGGTCACGAAGTAGACGTAGTACGCCACGAGTTTCCCGAGCGCGCGAGCGAGTCCGTCATCGCCGGACGAACTCAGTGCGGTCCCTTTCGCAAACTTGTCGAGCCCGATTCGCTGGACCACTCGCGTCACGATACCGCCGAGGACACGCCCGATGATGTACCCGACGACGAGTATGAGGAGTACCCCGACGATCGTCGGGATGTACGCGATGACGTCACCGATGGTCTCCGTGATCATGTCTGTGAACGATGCCTGGAGGAACATGGCTGCGAACAGTGGAATTATGCCGTTCATACTGTGATGATACGTCAATACGATTACGTGTTAGTAACGTCCCGATTACCGAGATAATGTATTTATTCTGGCACGTATCCGAAGCAGAAACAGCTCAATGCTGGGTCGAAGTGCATACCTTGTGTGCACGACGAACCGACGAGGTGCCAGGGCTCGGCGCTGGTGATACAGTTCACTTATCGGGGGACTGTCTGTCAACGTCTGTCCGACGGAGACTTCGAGGGCTACGGCGGACGACACGTCCCCGAGTCGCTCACGGACTCCCTCGAACAGCTGGGCTGGCGACCGCGTACGACGACATCTACGCCACCTCTGGAGCGAGTCCGGGCCACCGTCCCGACCCGCAACCCTCCAGAGAGAGAATGACTGCAGTGCCGACGTTCCCACAACTTCGTAGTCACATACCTCATACGCTGGTCTCGCAGTACCGATTGTTCCGGTTTTCCGAAAAATCCCCCGAACGCGGTCTTCGTTGCGGTCTCCGGATTCAAACTGGATTTTACCTACCACGGGCAATTTACTCCTACTGCACGATTTGTCGAGTGGAACGATGCATTACCGCCCTCCAGACCAGTTCTGTTCGATTGCACAGCGACGGTTCGCGATTTTTCCCGCCTCCCCCCAGGAGGTGGTACCGTGAGACTCCGAGCGTTCGCACTTGTCGGGCTCTTGCTCGGCACGGTCGTCCTCGGTGCCGCCCCAGCCGCCGCCGACCAGACGGCGACGATCGACGCGGAGAGCCTCCCGCTCCACGCCGACGACCGGCAGGTCGTCAGGGGCGAGACGACCGTCAGTCCGGGGTCGGAACTGACCGTTCGCCTCCGGTCGAGTAACGCCAGCAACCCCTTCCTCTATCAGGAGTCCACCCGCGTCCTCCAGGACGGGACGTTCGCCGCGACGTTCGACGTGAGCCAGGTCCCCGCCAACGTCAGCGTCAACCTCGTGGTCCACTCCGATGGCGAGACGCTCGTCGAGCGGGACAGCAGGGTCGTCGCGTGTGACGGCAACTGTTCGGACCCGGCACCCCCGACGCCCGAGCCTACCCCCGAACCGACGGAGACGGAGTGGGAGGGGTCGGGATTCGACGTACGACGGGTCACGACGGTCGAACAGGGCGCCACTGCGACCATCCCGCTCTCGATGGAGGGAGTCGAGGTGGCCACCGTCTCCATCGGCGGTCCGGACGTGAACTACGTCATCAACGCGACGGTGACCGACGGGGACGCCGACGGCGAAGCGCAGGTGCTGTTCAATACCAGCAACGCGGGGACCGACGGCGCGACGCTCACCGTCGCAGATCCCGACGACGACCTGACGGTGACGAACGACGAACCGGCCCTCCCGTCGACGCTCGATCCGGCTGACTACGAGATTCGCCTGTACGAGGGCGTCGGAACTGCCGGGCAACCGGCCGCCCTCGGCACGCTCTCTGTCACCGACGACGGAACGACGGACACGAAGTACAACGTCTCCGAGGGCCCCGAGTTCGGGTTCGAACAGAGCATCGTCCGCACGCGACAGGGCGAGACGGCTCGAATCGAAATCTCGCTCAGGAGCGCACCCGCCGCTACCGTCTCCATCGGTGGTCCGGAATCCGGGTACGAGATCAACGCGACGGTCCGTGACGGCGACGGGGACGACCGCGTGACGCTGTTGTTCGACACTGGTGCCGCCGGTCACGACGGTTCGACGCTGTCGACGGCGGGAGATGCCGACAGCGTGACGGTCGAACCCGGGTCGGAGGTCGCCCTCGACACGCGCCTCGACGCGGGCGACTACGACCTCTCGCTGGCCCGTGGGACCGCCATCGACGCTGACGTCGACGACATCGGGACGCTCGTCGTCCAGCCGAGCGGTGACGAGACGTCCCCGACGGCGACGCAGACGGCCGCGCTGTCGGATTCGGATACCCCGTCGCGCCAGTCGAGTGGTGCCCTCGGTGCCGGGCTCGGCTCGCTCGCTATCGGGGGCATTCTGGCTGCCGCCGCGGCGGTGCTGCTGCTCCGGTCGTTCGTCGCCTGACACTCACTGTTACCTGTCACTCCAGGTCTCCCGGACTTTTGTGCTGCGTGTCTCGATGGGGCTCCTCGATGTCGTGATTCTGGCTCGATAGTCAGAGCGGGGCGCCGATGGCCGGCGCGAAGGAACACGCGGCGACGCTGCCGCTGTCGACGACTGCGGGGGCTCGGTCGTGTGTCGGCGACGGTCCGGATACTCGACTTCGGACCCGACGGATGGGGCAGTCCGCTGGCTCGTCCCGATATCGGTTCTCGACGCCGATACTACCGCCGAGCGACGTAGACGGCCAGGCTGAGGACGGTCAGACAGCCACAGAAAAACAGGAGTCCGGGTTCGAACACTTCGAAGACCAGCCACACGAGCGACCCGCCGGGGTCCGGCGAGGCCGCCGTGGGGCTGGCGGGTCCGAGGACACTGTCTCTGGCAGGACTTGCGAGCCGTTCTGCCCCCCACTGGACGAACAGGCTCGCGAGGCCGAGCAATCCGAGGCCCGCGACCACGTCTGTCAGCGATCGCTGCAGGCGTGGCCGCAGGTCGCCGTCGCCGACGAAGACGATGGGGTCGCTCGCCGGCCCGTAGACGGTCATCTCGTTGCCCTTCTCGGAGTAGACAGTCTCTATGGGTTCGATGAGGCCGGCCTCTCGGAGGTTCGTCACGTGGTAGTGGACGTTCTGGACGGAGGTGTCACACCGCTCGGCTATCTCCGAGGGCGTTCCCGGCTGGTCGAACAGCGTCCGGAACAGCGCCCGGCCGGTGTCCGACGCCAGCGCGTCGAGCACCTCGTCGGTCGCCCGCTCGTCGACGTCGAGGACGCGCGGTGTCTCGTCGGGTGCCGCTGTGCGTTGTTGAATCTGGTCGATGAGTCCCGACATACGTGTCGCTAGCGTGTACTGAAAGGCGAACCTACAAAGGGCTACGGCAGACTAAAAACCAGATTTAACCGGTCTCGCTCCCGTCTGCCGCCGTCCGGTTGTCGGCCGCGCGGACCGCTGCGACGGGGTCGACCTCGCCGTGGCCGGTCGCGTAGTCGACGCCGGTCGCCGCGACGTCCTCGCTCGTGAGTTCGAGCAGGAGTTCGACGTGTCGCGGCGAGAGCGAGTCGTCCGCGGCCAGCACGAGTGCGGCGGTCCCGCCGACGTAGGGGACGGCCGCCGACGACCCGACGAACCCCCGGTCGGAGACGGCGGCGAACCGACGGTCCGGAGCGACCACGTCGATGCCCGTCCGGCCGTCGGCCGTCGGCCCGCGCGAACTGAACGGTTCGACCCGGTCGACCCGACTGTTGTACGCCCCGACCGCGAGTACCCCGTGGGCCGTCGCCGGGGCGACCAGGCTCCCACTCGGGGTCGAATGCTGTAACTCGTGGGTGGGCGAGACGACGCGGAGGCGGGCACCGGTCGGGTCCTGCGGGCCGCGGACGACGACGAAGTACTCGCCCGGCGAGACGTCGGCGACGATCCGCTCGTTCGGCACGTCGTCCGCGCGATAGGCCTGTGAGCGGGCGACCAGGCGCGGGGAACTCCCGTTCTCGCGGTACAGCTCGAGCGTGTAGTCCTCGCCGGCGTGGGCCCGCTCCCACGACAGCCACATCGTCACCCGCGTTCCGCCCCGGAGCCTGTTGCGCCGGCTCTCGGCGTCGAACTGGAGGACGCCGTCGTCGACGGCGGTGCGGTCGTAGGTCCCCTGCCAGTGGGAGTCCGCGAGGTTCCCGGCGGGCGCGACCACGAGTGTCCCGTCGTCGGTGGCTCGTTCGACGGTTCGGGCCACGGGGCCGGTCCCGTCGCCGGGCTGGCCGTAGAACGAGACCGGGGCGACGATCACGTCGACGTCACGGCGGGTCAACCACTCGACTGCCCGCCGATAACTGTCGACCCCGCCGACCCGCGCCAGGTAGAGGGCAGCGTCGGGCGCGGTCCGAGCGAGGACGGTCGCGGTGGCTGTGCCGTGGCTGTTGGCATCACCACGTACCCCGCCCCGACCGAACGCACGGGTCTCTCGGACGTGGCCCGACAGCGCGCGCGAATCGAGGTCGAACCCGGCGACGTCGACCACCCCGACAGAGACGTTCGAACCGGTTATCCCGGCCCGGTGGAGCCGCCGGAACTCACCGTCGCTGGTCGCGACCGTCGGGTCCGCGTCGGCGGCCGCGGTCCCGTCGGGTGCCGACGTCGGCGTCGTCATCACCGCGAACAGCCCGATTCCGACGGTGAGGAGCGCGATCCCGACGGCCGCCAGCGCCGTCGCGACGTGGGCCCGGTCAGGCATCGCTCGCTCCCGTCGGGACGTCCGCCGTTCCCGCTCCGACGGCCTGGTCACGACCGACCGGGCGGGCCTGACTCGATGCCCATTCCGGTCGTTCGACGGTCACCCCGCCGGCGCTCACCACCCGGTAGGTGTACGTCCGCGCCCGGACGTGTCGGCCCCACTTGTTGCGCTCGACGGTCACGAACGTCACGGCGAACAGTTCGATGCGCCCGCTTGCGGTGACGACGGCCCGCCCCTCGTACCGGACCTCGTCGGCCTCCAGTCGCTCACCGCTCGGCGGGCCGCCATCGTCGGCCGCGAGCACGTACCGGCGTGGCGTGCCATCCTCGACGGTGCGCACGGTGTACCGCCCGGCGGAGAGCCACCGTTCGAGTCGCGCCGTCCGGTAGCGCGTCGCCGGGGCGACGTCGCTCCGGACCGCGGTCACTCGCTGGTCGTCGCCGCGCCGGTACCCGGCTGCGGGGCCGCGCCACGTCTCGACGCGCCGACGTTCGGCACCACGCTCACGGACTTCGATGGTACGCGCGGTTCCGTTGTCGTCCACCCACACCCGCGTCCTGACGGTGCCGTTCGTCTCGGCGGTCCGGTTCGACCGGACGGTCTCAAGGTGGACGCTCGAACCCGCGAGCGACCGCTCGTGAGCGGCGACGAGGGCGTCGGCGTCGACGGTACCCCCCACGAGGCCCGGTGGGGTAGTCGGGGTCGCTCTGGTCGTCGTGTTCGATTCGTTCGGACCGCTCGTGAGCGTCGTACACCCTGCGCTGAGGACGAGAAGACAGACGAGGACGGCCCGTAGACTCGCCATTGGCGGGCTTTCTGCCCCCTCACTGAAATGTCCCCGGAACGTTCAAACCGGCGTCGTAGTCTGGGGCCACCGCCTCCGCCCGAACGTCTCCCGCCCCCCGAACGCCGATATAGTTTAAGCCCCGGGGAGAATGTCTGTCAACGTATGTCCGAAGGAGACTTCGAGGGCTACGGTGGACGACACGTCCCCGAACCCCTCAAAGAGCCCCTCGAACAGCTGGCGACCGCGTACGACGACATCAAGGACACCGACGCGTTCCGCGAGGAACTGGACGGGCTCTTGCGGGACTTCGCCGGGCGGCCGACGCCCCTGTTTCACGCCGAGAACCTGAGCGAGCGGTGGGGGGCCGATATCTTCCTCAAGCGCGAGGACCTGCTCCACGGGGGAGCCCACAAGATCAACAACACGCTGGGCCAGGCCCTGCTGGCGAAGAAGGCCAGCCGACCTCGACTCATCGCCGAGACTGGGGCGGGCCAGCACGGCACCGCGACGGCGATGGCCGGCGCGCTGCTCGACCTCGACACGGAGATCTACATGGGCAAGAAGGACGTCGAGCGCCAGAAGATGAACGTCTTCAGGATGCGCCTGATGGGCGCGGAGGTCAACGAGGTCACGCGGGGCGACGAGGGCCTTGCCGACGCCGTCGACGCCGCGCTGGAGGACTTCGCGCAGAACATCGAAGACACCCACTATCTCGTCGGGAGCGTCGTCGGCCCGGACCCGTTCCCGCGGATGGTCCGGGACTTCCAGAGCGTCATCGGCCGCGAGGCCCGCGAGCAGTTCCAGGAACGCACCGGCGGCCTCCCCGACGCGGCCGTCGCCTGCGTCGGTGGCGGGAGCAACGCCATGGGGCTTTTCCACGCGTTCCGGGACGACGACGTGGCCTTCTACGGTGCGGAGGGCGGCGGCGAGGGGTCGGACTCGCCCCGACACGCCGCCCCGCTGGCGAAGGGCCACGAGGGCGTCATCCACGGGATGAAGACCCGTGTCATCGACGAGGACGTCGAGGTCCACTCGGTCTCTGCGGGCCTGGACTACCCCGGCGTCGGCCCCGAACATGCCATGTTCCGTGAGGTCGGTCGCGCGGAGTACCGCGGCATCACGGACGACGAGGCGCTCGCGGCGTTCCGGGAACTCTCCGAGGCGGAGGGCATCATCCCCGCCCTGGAGACGAGCCACGGCATCGCCTTCGCGAAGCAACTCGCCGAAACCGGCGAGCACGACACCATCCTCGTGAACCTCTCCGGGCGCGGCGACAAGGACATGGAGCAGGCGGCCGACCTCTTCGACCTCTCCTGAACCGGGCGTTATCCCCGACTCACTCCGGCGTCGGGTCGTAGTCCGGGCCGACCCGAAGGTCGAGGACCTGCGTTTCGACGGTCAGGGCCAGCGTGTCGTGGGTGCTCAGTTCCCCGTCGCGGCTGAACGTGATGGGCTCGTGGTGGCCGGTCACGGATATCTCCTCGGCGCGGACGTGCGTCACGCCGGGGGTGTCAGCCGCGAACAGCCGGTGGCCGACGGCCTCGGCGACCAGGTTCGTGGGGGGCATCCGCTCGACGATAGCGACGTCCAGCAGACCGTCCTCCATGTCGGCCTGACCGCCCTCGCCGACGAACTGCCGTGAGTTCCCGACCAGCAGGCACAGCGCCTCGCCCTCCCAGGTGAACGGTCCGTCGACGCCCACCGCGTCCACGTCGATGTGGAGGCCATCGAACTCCAGGGCCTCCTGGGCGCCCGTGACGAGGAAGGCGAGCGTGCCGAACCGTTCCTTGAGTGCGCCGGAGGTCGCGACGCTCGCGTCCGCCGGGAGGCCGGCGATACACGACACCAGGAACGGCTCGCCGTCGGCGAGGCCGACGTCGACGGTCCGGGTGGTTCCCGTGTCGGCGACGTCGACGCCGTGTTCGACGTCGCTGACCCCGATGTTCCGGGCCAGCAGGTTCGCCGTCCCGGCCGGGAC
This sequence comes from Haloarcula ordinaria, assembly GCF_029338275.1. NCBI lineage: Archaea > Methanobacteriati > Methanobacteriota > Halobacteria > Halobacteriales > Haloarculaceae > Haloarcula > Haloarcula ordinaria. The sequence goes on from NZ_CP119789.1 coordinate 1,576,100, forward strand.
GACGCTCAGCGTCACGTCGCCGAGGTGGCCGGCCGCCGCCAGGCCCCGGACCACCTCGTTGATGGTCCCGTCACCGCCACAGACCGCCACCTTCGACGCACCTGCTTCGCCGGCCGCCCGACCAAGCTCGACTCCGTCACCGGCCGCCGCCGTCTCGGACACCTCGAACCCGCGGGCCCGCATCAGCCGCGGCACGTAGTCGGCGTGCTCGCCGTCGCCGCTGGCCGGATTGAGGATACAGCGCCGTGACCCCAGTTGCATGCTCGGGCGAACGGTCCTCGCCCTGATAAACGCCTGACCTTCGACACGACGGGCCCGTTGCACCAACCCGTGTACCTAAGTGTCGAGTTCCGTTACTACGGATATGGCCAAAATCGAGTTGACCAGCAGCCAGCGGGCGGCGATGACGGCCCTGGTCAACGAATACGACTCGACCGGCGAACCGGTGAAAGGCGACGTCATCGCCGCGGCCGTCGACCGGACGCCGGGGACCGTCCGGAACCAGATGCAACACCTGAAGGACCTCTCGCTGGTCGAGGGACTCACCGGCCCGAACGGCGGGTACAAGCCGACGCCGCTCGCCTACGATGCGCTGGGCCGCGAGGAGATCGACGACCCCCGGACGATGACGCTGGCCCGGAACAACGAGCGCGTCGACATCACCGTCGACGGCATCCGGTTGAGCAGCGTCCACCATCCCGAGGAGTGTCGCGCCCACATCCACCTCCAGGAGTCGTTCACCCAGTTCGATATCGGTGACGCGGTGGTGGTCGGCCCGACGCCGCTCTCGAGGCTCCTGGTCGCCGGCGTGGTCGAGGCCGTCGACGAGTCGAACAACGAGATAATCGTGGACATCGCCCAGCTGGAAGCCCCGGTCGAGGGGCCGGACTAGCGGGCCTCGTCGACCTCCTCTAGCGCGACCGGGTTTTCGATACTCGACGTGTCCCCCACGTCCTCGTCGCGGTAGACCGAGGTGACGGCCCGCCGGACGATCTTGCCGCTCTGTGTCTTGGGGAACTCGTCGACGAACAGCACCTCGCGCGGGCGGAACGGCTTGCCCAGCGCCTGGCCGACCGTCGCGCGGATCTCCTCTCGCAGGTCGTCGGACTCCCTCGCGTCCGCGTCGACGACGACGTAGAGGACCACCGCTGTCCCTGTCGTGTCGTCCGGGACGCCGACGGCCGCCGCCTGGTTGACTGCTCGGTGTTCCATCGCCGCGCCCTCGACCTCCGCTGGACCGACCTTCCGGCCGGCGACGTTCAGCGCGTCGTCGGCCCGCCCGTGGAGGAACCAGAAGCCGTCTGCGTCCTTCTGTGCCCAGTCGCCGTGGTCCCAGAGGTCCGCCCAGTGCGACCAGTACTCCTCGACGTACCGCTCGTCGCCGGACCACAGCGACTTCGTCATCGACGGACAGGAGTCACGGGCCACCAGGAACCCCCGCTCGTGTGCGTCCGTGACGGAGTTCCCGTTGCTGTCCACGATGTCGACGGCCATCCCCAGCCCCGGCCCGCCCAGCGTCCCCGGCTTGAGCGACTGGATGGGCATCGGCATCAGGAAACACCCCATTATCTCGGTCCCCCCGGAGATGTTGATTATCGGGCACGCCTCGTTGCCGACCTCCTCGTAGAACCAGCGCCAGGACTCGGGGTCCCAGGGCTCGCCCGTCGACCCGAGCAGGCGGAGGCTCGAGAGGTCGTGGCCCTCGAGCCAGTCGTCGCCCTGTTTTCGGAGGGCGCGAACCGCCGTCGGCGAGACACCGAACGTCGTGATGTCGTGTCGGTCTATCATCGCCCAGAACCGGTCGGGCTCGGGGTAGTCGGGCGCCCCCTCGTACATGAACACCGTCCCGCCGAGGGCGTGGTTCCCCAGCAGCGTCCAGGGCCCCATCATCCAGCCGATGTCGCTCACCCAGAAGAAGCGGTCCGATGGTTTGTGGTCGAAGCCGAAGTAGACCTCTTTAGCCGCCTGGAGGAGCGCGCCCGCGTGCGTCTGGACGATACCCTTCGGTTCCCCCGTCGTCCCCGAGGAGTACAGCAGCATCGACTCCTGGTCAGCGGGGAGGTGCTTGCTCGCGTACGCGTCGGCCTGTGACTCGATGGCCTTCGCCCACCGCTCGTCGCGGGTGGTCCAGGTCAGCGTCTCGTCGGGGTCGTCGGCCATCCCGATGCGGTCGTAGACGACGGTGTGTTCGACCGGGGTCCCGGCCTGCTTGATGGCCTCGTCGGCCGTTCCCTTGAGGTGGACCTCGCTGCCCCGGCGGTGGAATCCGTCGGCCGTGAACAGCACCGAACAGTCGGCGTCGGCCAGGCGGGTCGCCGTCGCGTCGACGCCGAAGCCAGAGAAGATGGGGACGGCGATGGCACCGACCTTCAGACAGCCGTAGAGAATCGACGCGACTTCGGGCACCATCGGCATGTACAGCCCCACGGTGTCGCCGGTCTCGACACCGACCGACTCCAGGTAGTTCGCCACCTTACTCGCCTGGCGGTTCAGGTCGTAGAAGGTGATTTCGCGGACGTCGCCGGGTTCGCCCTCCCAGATGAGCGCGACGTGGTTCCGCGCGCCGCTGTCGCGGGCGGCGTGGCGGTCCAGCGCGTTGTGGGCGGCGTTGATGCTCCCGCCGGGGTACCACTCGGTGTACTGTGGCCCGTCCGAGTCGTCGCGGACGCGGACGGGCTCGTCGAAGAAGTCGATGCCCAGGTAGTCGGGCAGCACGTCCCAGAACCACTCGACGCCCGAGTCTGGTTCACCGGGTACGTCGGTCGTCGTCCGCTCGACGAGCGCTTCGTAGTCGTCGATGTCGTACGCCTGCATGAACGACCAGACGTTCGTCGACTCGACGAACGCCTGTGTCGGTTCGTGGACGATGGTGTCCATCTCTTCGAGCGAGTCCGGAGCCATACCTTGTGGTTCGATGACAGACACCAAAGTAGTTGCGTGAACTCTGACGTGACAACACGCCCGACGTCCTCGCTACGCACCCGCTTCAGCCCGGCCCCTTGCGATTCGTTACCCGGACGCACGGTCCGGCCGGTAGCCCTCCCGGTCGCGTGACGAACCACTCTATCCGGTTGCTGCAAACGCTTTTCATCGGGGCGAACCTACCCTGTGGTATGTACGTCAGGGATGCGAAAAACCGTGAGGAGGTCTGGTTGCTGGACCACATCGAGGCGATGGGGCTTGACGACACGGCGTTCCGCTCGCGGGACTACGTCCTGGCGATCGACGAGGAGTCCCACGAGAAGGCCGGGTTCGGCCGTATCCGCATCCACAAGACCAACGACGGCGAGGTCTGCGAACTGACGAGCATCGGCGTCCTGGAGGAGTGGGAGGGACAGGGCGTGGGCGCCCACGTCATCGAACGGCTCGTCGAGTACGCCGCCGACGAGTCGTTCGACGTCGTCTACTCGCTGACGAACGCGGCGGACTACCTGGTCCAGTTCGGCTTCGAACCCATCGAACCGGCCCAGCTCCCCGACCGGCTCCGCGAGCGGTTGACCGAGAAACAGGAGGAGCTCCAACCCGACGCGGTCCCCCTGCGTCTCCAGGTCGACCGCTTCCGGATGTCCGGGGAACTCCGCGACCGGTTCAAGCAGGCGTCCATCGACGACCAGGCGACGAGTGAGCCCGAGGAGGGTCCCGAGGACTTCGGTATCGACCCCGAAGAGGCGACCTACAAGTACGACACCGGCCGCTGACACACCTTGTCCGACCGGTCCCGGCGGCGCTACCGGACGTCGACGACCTCGATGTCGAAGACGAGGGTCTGCCCGGCGAGTTCGTGGTTGAAATCGACCTCGACGGTGTCCTCGTTGACGGCGGTCACGTCGCCGTGGAGCCCGTTCTCGGCGTGGACGTGGAGCCCCGGTTCCGCCGGCTTGCCGACCATCGCCTCGAACGTCTCGGGGTCGTACTCCCGGACCCGCTCGGGGTCGGTCTCACCGTAGGCCTGCTCCGGCGGTACCCGGATGGTTGCTTCGTCACCCTCGGCCATGCCGACGAGCGCCGCGTCGATGCCCTCGATAATCTCCCCCGCACCGACGGTGAACGAGAGGGGCGCGTAGTCGCCGTCCTCGGTCCCCTGTGCCTCCTGGAGGCCGTGGTCCCTGGCGACGGCCGCTCGCGACGTGTCGAACACGCTACCGTCCTCGAACCGGCCCACGTACTCGATGGTGACGCCGTCGCCCTGCTCGATAGCCATTGCCGGATATCGGGCGACTCGATGTAAAAACCCTCGGGGCCGATAGTGAGGTTGGTGTTCGTCCTCCGCTCGCTGAACAGCCGGAGACTGACGGTTATGGCCAGCCGTCCGGCAACTCGTCCCGATGTTCGCGCATCAGTGTAAGGAGCGGTTCTATCTCTTCGAACCGTGGGCCCCGTGTGACGACACCGGTGTCCTGGTCCCAGTTGACGAACCCTGCCTTGTCCAGTTTCGGGAGATGGACGTGGAAGAGTCGCTGCTGTAGTACTTCGAGCGGTTCGTCTTCGGCTCCGTCTGCGACCGATTCCGACGTAATGCTGTCTATGTCCTGCGGATTGTGTTGTCCAACGGCTATGAGAATGCGACGGCGGTACTCGTGGCTGAGGATCTCGAACAGCTCACTCAGTGAGCTCTCCCTCTCCTCTATATGTTCTGACGTCTATGGCTGGCTCTGGTTGCGAAACGCGATACTCTGTGATGCGTTGCGCGCAACCATTGCGCGAAGAGAAATGGATAACTGCGAACGGGTGACCGTTTCAAGCTGCCCTCGTTGGGCGAAACGCACAGTGTGTTGTGTTCCGTACTACTGCTTGGGTCGGGCCCGCCAAAAGGTTGTGGGTCTTTTATCGTTATATTCGTCTCGGTGCGAGGGGAGTCAACGTGACGTCACCACGGAATTTCAGCGATCCGGTGGTTTCCGGACCGCGCCGGATCGACGGTGTTCTCGAAGACTGCGAGTGCCATTCGCGAACGCTTTTGTCCGCGCCGGTCGACAACTGCCGTATGTTCGACCCCGACGAGCTGGACGAGATCCGCGAGGCGAAAGCCGAGTGGGAGGACGAACAGGTCCAGCCGACCGTCGACCGGTTCGGCGAGCGCCGGGAGACGTTCACGACGGACACCGAGGGGCACGAGGTCGACCGGCTGTACACGCCGGCGGACGTCGCCGACGTGGACTACCAGGATGACCTCGGCTTCCCCGGCGAGGAGCCGTACACCCGTGGCGTCTACCCTACGGGCTACCGCGGCCGCCTCTGGACGATGCGCCAGTACGCCGGCATGGGCACCGCCGAGGAGACCAACGAGCGGTTCAACTATCTCTTAGACCAGGGCCAGACTGGCCTCTCGATGGCGTTCGACCTGCCGACACAGATGGGCTACGACTCCGACAACGCGATGGCCGCCGGCGAGGTGGGCAAGACCGGCGTCGCCATCGACTCGCTGTCGGACTTGGAGACGGTGTTCGAGGGCATCCCGCTGGACGACGTCTCGACGTCGATGACCATCAACGCGCCGGCCTCGGTGCTGCTGGCGATGTACATCGCCGTCGGCGACCAGCAGGGCGTCGACCGCGAGGAACTCCGGGGCACCATCCAGAACGACGTGCTCAAGGAGTACATCGCCCGGAACACGTTCATCTACCCGCCCGAGCCGTCGATGCGGCTCATCACCGATATCTTCGAGTTCTGCGCGACGGAGGTACCCAACTTCAACACCATCTCCATCTCGGGCTACCACATCCGCGAGGCCGGGTCGACCGCCGCCCAGGAGATCGCGTTCACGCTCGCCGACGGCATCGAGTACGTCGAGGCGGCCATCGACGCCGGCCTTGACGTCGACGACTTCGCCCCGCAGCTGTCCTTCTTCTTCGCCTCGTACAACAACATCCTCGAGGAGGTGGCGAAGTTCCGCGCCGCCCGCCGTCTCTGGGCCTCCATCATGGACGAGCGCTTCGGCGCCGAGGACCCGAAGTCCAAACAACTGAAGTTCCACACCCAGACTGCGGGGTCGACGCTGACCGCCCAGCAGATAGAGAACAACGTCGTTCGGGTGGCCTACCAGGCGCTCGCGGCCGTCCTTGGCGGCACCCAGAGTCTCCACACCAACGGCAAAGACGAGGCCATCGGCCTCCCGACCGAGAAATCCGTGCGGACCGCCCTGCGGACCCAGCAGATTCTCGCCCACGAGTCCGGCGCGGCCGACACCATCGACCCGCTGGGTGGCAGTTACTACGTCGAATCGCTGACCGACGACCTCGAGGCCGAGGCCCGTGACCTGCTTGCGGACATCGACGACCGCGGCGGGATGGCCGACGCCATCGAGAGCCAGTGGGTCCAGCGCCAGATTCAGGACGTCGCCTTCGAGCGCCAGCGCGAACAGGAGGAGGGCGAGCGGGTCATCGTCGGCGTCAACGAGTACCAGGTCGAGGAGGAGGGCGAGCAGGACATAGAGGAGGTCGACGAGGCCGTCGAACAGGCCCAGCAGGAGACCGTCGCCGCTGTTCGCGAGGAGCGTGACGACCAAGCCGTCGACGCCGCGCTCGACGCCCTCCGGGAGGCCGCTCAGGGCGACGAGAACCTCATGCCGTACCTCGTCGACGCAGTGAAGACTTACGCGACGACCGGCGAGATATGCGACGTGCTCCGTGACGTCTTCGGCGAGTATCAGCCCGGGTCGTCGTTGTAACGTCTGACTTTCGATTCCAAAGAAGCCGGGCAGGGTGACGCTATTTCCCGAACAAGAAGAGCATTGAACCGTGACCGTGTAGCTTCTCTCATGGAACACGACCGGCGCTACCAGGTGGTGGGAGTATGAGTACTGACACGACTGACCGACGTTTGCTGACGCTCCTCCTCGTCGTGCTGGGGGCGCTCGTCCTCTTCGCGCTGCTCGGCATGGGCTTCGGGATGATGGGCTACGGCTCGATGATGGGCGGGATGTGGGGTGGCGGCATGTGGGGCAGTAGCACGGTCCCGGGCTGGATGCTGGTCGTCGGTCTCGTGCTGCCGCTCCTCTTCCTGCTCGTGCTCGTGGGCCTCGTCTACCTCGTCTATCGGTTGCTCACCGACGAGGACGCGGAGGACGGCGCTCTCGAGGAACTGCGGACGGCGTACGCCCGCGGGGACCTGACCGACGAGGAGTTCGAGGAGCGTCGCGCTCGATTGCGCGAGGAGTGAGCGCTCCTTCCCGCCCTCATCCATCATTTCGAGGGCGGGACGGGCGGTCGGTGAACCGCGACCGGGTCTACGGGTGCGGGAACTGGAGTCGGTGACCGCTATCACCGACAGTCGACACTCGCCCGACAAAAGACGCTACGGGTTCGAATTACCGTCCGTGACAGTCCGAGGCGACCGTGGCGACGTGAATGCGCGTCAGTGGGTGTGGCCCAGCGCCTCGTTGACGCGCTCGTTGAGCTGTTCTATCTTGTGTCGCGGTTCATCACCGAGCTCCGCGGGCGGTTCCTCGAGAGCGGGCTGGTCGTGGGCGTCAGGTTCGCCGACGATGACGGTGCCGATCATCCCCAGCGTCTCGTGAGGCTTGCAGTAGTAGTGGTAGATGCCCTCGGTCTCGAAGGTGTGTTCGAAGGTCGCGCCCTGCTCGGTCAGCAGGCCACTGTCCCAGGCGGCCGCCCCGTCGGGAACCAGCTGTGGCTTGTCGTTGTCGGGGTGGTACGCCGCAGTCGCGTGGCTCCCGCTCTCGTTGTGGAAGGTGACCGTCCCGCCGACGTTCACGCGGACGACGTGCGGCGCGAAGTGGTACTCGCCGTCCTCCGTCTTCATCGCCACCTCGGCGTGGTCGGTCGGGTCACCGATTTCGCCGTGGCCGCCGTCTTCGTGGCCGTGTCCGCTCTCGGTCTCCTCCTCGTGGTGTTCCGTTTCTTCTTCGTGGTGTCCGGTCTCCTCTTCGTGATGTTCGGTCGCTTCGCTGTGATGTTCCGTTCCTTCGTCGTGCTGTTCGCTGCTCGCGTCGTCGTGCTCCGTCGCGGTGCTGCCACCGGTCTGCCCGCCCGTGCTGGAACAGCCAGCGAGTCCAGCGACGGCAGTGCCTGCGACTACCTGGAGCATCCGTCTTCGAGTGGGGTTGGTGGTCGTCATTACAGGTAAACCTACCAGGTGTACGGATAAAGTCCGACCAGGAGGTTTGCTGACCCAGCAAACTCGCCGTCTTTTTTATACAGCTCTCGGAGTACCTCTACACGTGAGTTCCGACCACGCCGCGACGGAGGTGTTCTCCGTCCTCGACGACGAGTATTCGCGGGCCATACTCGAGGCGACCCGTCGGGGCCCGAAGTCGGGGAAGGAACTCAGCGAGGAGTGCGAGATGTCGCGAGCGACCGTCTCTCGGCGAGTCAACGACCTCCTCGACCGTGGCTTTATCGTAGAGCGGACCCACGTCGACCCGGAGGGGCACCACTACAGCGAGTACGAGGCCGTCCTGGACCGGGTGGACGTCACACTCGACGCAAACACCGGGTTCGACGTCCGCGTCGAAGTCGAGGAGGACGCTGCGGACCGCTTCGCCCGCATCTGGAAGGAAATGCGAAACGATTGACCATGCACATCGAACTCGTCATCGCAAAGATAATCACCGCCGCGCTCGGCGTCGCCATCGCGTACCAGGCCTACCGGGGGTACCAGAGAACCGGCAGCGACCCGCTTCGGTACGTCGCCGTCGGGTTCGTGTTCATCAGCGTCGGGGCCGTCCTCGAGGGCATCCTCTTCGACGTCCTCGGCCTCTCTATCTTCGACGCCGGGACGATACAGACCGGCGTCGTCGCCGTGGGGATGCTCTTCATCCTCTATGCGCTGTACGGTGGGAATAGGGAACTCGACCGCCCGAGGGCCGAGAAGTGACCGACACGACGACGACTGTCGTCCTCGCCGGCGTTCGCCTGGCGGTGTTGCTCCTTGGCGCGACCATCACCTACTACAGCGCCGTCGCGTACCGCCGGACCGGGGCGGAGTACCTCCGGAACGCGTCTATCGGGTTCGCTATCATGACGCTTGGCGTCCTGGTCGAAGGTGTGCTGTTCGAGATTGCAGGCCTGAACCTCGAGGTCGTCCACATCGTCGAGTCCGTCGCCATCGGCATCGGCTTTCTCGTGCTCCTCGTCTCTCTCCGGCAGTGACACGGCCGGCCTAGCGACTGCGCCGCCGGCACTCCGGAACTATAACCCAGGGCGCACAACGCCTCCCCATGCACTTCGACCACGCCGGCATCGCCACCGACGACGCCGACGCGCTCGCGGACCTGTACGCCGCCGCCTTCGACGCGCCGGTCGTCCACGAGGAGACCTTCGACGGGATGCGCGTGACGTTCCTGGACCTCGGCAACGGCTACTTCGAGCTCCTGGAACCGCTCCCGGACAGCGACGGGGCGATAGCCACCTACCTCGAACGACGCGGGCCGGGCATCCACCACCTCGCGCTCGCTACGGACGACATCGAGGCGACCCTCGAAGTCGCCGTCGAGGCCGGTATCGACCCCATCGACGACGAACCGCGGGCCGGTGCGTGGGGGCACGAGGTCGCCTTCCTCCACCCGAAGTCGACCGGCGGCGTGCTACTCGAACTCGTCGAACACTGACGCCGGGTTCGGGCTACTCCGTTCGGTCGCGCCCACCGCGGAACTGGTCGAACAGGTCCGCCGCGCCGTCCGTCAGGTTCTCGGGCGGCTCTGCGAACCACGCCGCGCCGACGAGTTCGGACTCGTCGACGTCGAGAGCGCCGCTCTCGTATCCGGCCCGGAAGTAGACGTCGAGCGTGTGGACCGACCCCTCGGCGTCGGTGTCGGGGTAGTACTTGCTGTGGACGACGTCCTCGACGCCGGTGATGGTACACCGGATTCCGGTCTGTTCGTGGACCCGGCGGACCGCCGTCTCCTGCATCGACTCGTACTGGTCTGCCTTCCCGCCGCCGGGCAGCGCCCACAGGTCCGCGCCCCGACCGAGCACCAGCAGCACCCGGTCGCGGGTGTCCCGGTTCGCCGTCTCTGGGATGTTCTCGTTCAGCGCCGGCAGCGACTCGCCGTCGCGGGTGACGAATACGACGCTGTTGCCGTCGTAGCCCGTCCCCTGGGTCGCGGCGTAGACGTCGGCGTACTCCTCGGGCGAGAGTTCGAACGTCTGCTCTGTGACAGGGACCTCGTCGTACGCCGCTTCCAGTCGGTCCAGGCGCTGGTCGACGTTGACCTGGTTTATCTTGTCCGCCAAATCGACGTCCGTCTCGCGGGGTTCGGGCACCTCCAGCTCCTCGAGTTCCTGCCGGGCCGCGTCGTCGAGCTCGCTCTCGTCGATGGTGAAGCCGCCGGCCGACTGCTCGTCGTCGGCGTCAGGGGCCGCCTCCTCGCTGTCTCGCTCGCCGTCGCCAGTCATACCGTGTCGTTCCCGCCGACGCGGATAAGTGAGGCGGTCTGACGTGTCGCCGGGTCGACCAGTATCGAGGACATAAAGGCCTATTACCGCCCCGTGTGAGGAGTCGCGCATGCAGGCAATTGTTCTCGCAGGCGGGTACGCCACGCGGCTCTGGCCCGTCACGAGGAACCGTCCGAAGATGCTCCTCCCGGTCGGGGAGTCGACGGTCATCGACCGCATCCTCTACCAGCTCGAAGACGACGACCGGATCACGGACGTCTTCGTCAGCACGAACGAGCGGTTCGCCGAGGAGTTCGAGGCTCACATCGAGGAGACCGGCCTGGAGAAACCCCAGCTGTCCGTCGAGAGTACCGAAGACGAAGACGAGAAGTTCGGCGTCGTCGGCGCGCTCGCCCAGCTCGTCGAGCGTGAAGGCCTCGGCGACGACGACCTCCTTGTCGTGGCCGGCGACAACCTGATGGGCTTCGACATCAGCGAGTTCGTCGACTACTTCGAGGAGTACGGTGACCCGACGCTGGCGGCCTACGACGTCGGTTCGCTGGAGAAAGCGAAGTCCTACGGCCTGGTCCAGCTCGAAGACGACCAGGTCGTCGACTTCCAGGAGAAGCCCGACGACCCCAAGAGCACGCTCGTCTCCATCGCCTGTTACGCGCTCCCGTCCGACTCCATCCTGTTCGACGAGTACCTCGCCGGCGACAACAACCCGGACGAACCGGGCTGGTTCCTCCAGTGGCTGGTCGAGCGTGGCCCGATCCGCGCGTTCAGCTTCGACGACGTGTGGTTCGACATCGGCGAGGCCGAGAACTACCTCGAGGCCGTCGCCTGGAAACTTGGCGGCGAGAACATGATCGCCGACGACGCCACCCTCACGAACACCACGCTCGGCGAGAACGTCCACGTCCTCTCGGGGGCCCACGTCGAGAACTCCCACCTGGAGGAGACGGTCGTCTTCGACGGTGCGACCATCGTCGACTCTGACGTCCACAGCTCTATCGTCGACCGCGAGGCCCACATCGAGAACCTGGACCTCTCGGGTGCGCTCATCGGCGCCCACAGCGAAGTCTCCCACGAGGGCTGATTCGCTGCCACACCGGTCGCTCTCCGTTTCTCAGTTCCCTGGCCGACCAGTCTTCCAGCCGTAACTCGGTTCACGGTTCGAACGCTCGACTTCGCCGTCAGCGAAGTGGCGTCGACTCCGCGTCAGTCCGCGCTGTGTCGCGGGACGTACTGACAGTCGGTACAGCCCCAGGTCGCGCCATCGAAGGAGATGACGCCTGAACAGTCGGGACAGCGGTACGCTTGGGTCGCGGCTTGGTGTTGCGTTGCCATTGAGTTACTTCAGTCAGTCAACGGATATTAACGTTGTTATAATATTGGCGATATTGTTTAAGGCCATTCAAGGAGGGTATAGGTGAAAGCACGCGGGTAGCGGTGGTTCGGCGGCGGGGCCGGCCGACCTACGCGAGGAACGCGTCGTGAATCTCGAGCGAGCCGCGAGTGCCGTCCCACGTGGTCTCGTACTCGAGTTCGATGCGCCGGCTCATATGCGGGCCGTCGGTCACCAGCGTCTCGAACTCGCCGCCCTCCCCGAGGATGTGGACGCCGTACTCCTCGTTGAGCGCCTCGAGCTCGTCGAGCGCGTCGGCGTCGAGCGTGCGCCCGAGCCACGACTCGTCGAGGCCGTAGGCGGCCACCTGGATGATGCGAATCTCGAACCCGGCGTCGAGCATCGCGTCGGCGAGGTCACGGGGGTCCTGTTGCCAGAGCGGGGCGAACAGTTCCGCCTCCAGTCGTTCGGCCATCGCTTCGATGCGCGTCGTCTGGTACTCGCTCTCGACGGCACCGGCCGTGAGACCGCCGATACCGCGGTCCAGTTCGCCGTCGAGTTGCCGGAGGGCGGCCTCCAGGGGCTCCAGCTCTTCGTCACCCTGGACGCCCGAGTCCGGGACGTCGTCGGCCTCGAAGTCCTCCGGTTCCACCTCCATCAAGGGGATACCGATGCTCTCAGCGGCCAGCGCCGCGAGCCGCGTCGCCGGGACGTGATACATGTAGGAGTCGCCGTCGGGGTGGACCGTCACCAGCCGCTCGACCGGATAGCCCCGCTCGAGCGCCCGGTAGAGCGCCCAGGAGGAGTCCTTGCCGCCGGAGAACAGCGAGACCCACGCGCCGTCTGACATGGGCGGGCCTAGCCGGTGGGCGGCTAAATCGCTGTCTATCGACGCCCCCTCAGTCGGCGACGTCGCGCTCGATGTCGGTCTGGCTGACGTACGCCGCGACGCGGACGCCGATGAGGCTGATGAGGATGCCTGCGAGGATGAACACCGCCAGTCGCTGGCCCGACTCCATGGTGAACTGCTGTATCTCGACGATGCCGAGGTCGGTCTGCGTGACGACGAAGGGGTCGAAGACGCCGCCGCGTTCGAGGAAGTACGCCGAGAAGCCACGGACAACCAGCCCGACCGCGACGGCACCGAACGGCAGGTTCACGTACGCGCTGCGGATGCCCTCTTGCTCGAGGAGTTCGTCGAGCAGCCGCCCCACAGACGCTGCCAGCGCCGCCGCGGTGAGCCAGGGGACGCTGTCGAACAGGAACATGTTCGCGAGGAGGAACGGGCTCGTCTCGCCGACGGCCCCGACGCCGAGCGCCCCGGCGAACAGGCCGACGAGCGAGAGGCCGCCGGCGACGACATAGGTGACGAGCGACACCTGGCCGGAGTACAGCCCCTCGCGAATCTGCGTCGGGAGCCGCGAGAGGTAGTCGTCGATACCGAGGCCCTTGTAGATGAGGAAGACGCCGAGGGCGGCCGCGATGGCTCCGACGGCCATGGTCGTGCTCTCGACGACCACCAGCAGCATCGGGAACGCGAGCATGACGATGCCGATGGGGACCAGCACCGTCTTCCGGAGCTCCTCGTCGCCGAGGAACTGCTTGAGGAGGTAGTACGTCGACTCGATGTCCCGGGCCTGCCGGACGACGACGCGGTCCACGGCGTCGACGCGCACCCGGCTCTCGATGATGGGGACCAGCCGTTCGTCCTCGGCGCTGTCGACCACGACGACCGCCGAGTCCGGGTCGTACTCCTCGATCAGGTCGTCGGTCTGTCTGGCTATCTGCCGGTCGGCACCGACGCTGTCCGTGCCGCCCCCCACGACGGCGACGACGGCGTCGGTCCCGTCTTGCTGGAGGTCGTCGGTGACCCGGAGGCCTTCGAGCAGGCAGTTGACACGGCTGTCTTCGGGGTCGACGACCCCTGTTTCGGCTATCAACTGCTCGACGGCCGCCGTTCCGACGACGGGGCACTCGTCTGCGACCGGGCTGTCCCGGTCGATACAGACGACCAGCGTGGTCACAGTGTTGGAGAGACACCCCCGAGATAAAAATCCCTCGCGCCGTTCACCTGCAGTATCTGGGTCCGGAGTACTGGATTTGGAGCGCCAGAAAGCCCCGCCCGCTGGGCGACGTTCGCACGAGCGTCGCTCTTGGGCAGCCCATCAGAACTCTCCGATTTCTGAGGACAACGCAAGCACCGCCGGAGTGAGCGGAGCGAACGACGAGGAGCGCAACGAGGTCGTTCGGAAGACCGGAGGTCTTCCGTGATGACGAAAGCCGGCGACGCCGTCTTTCGAACCACCCCCGAGTCCAGCGGGTCGGGGTTTTCTGGTTGTTTCTCCGATTTCACAGCATACAACGCTACTAGCCGTTCACTGGCGGAAGGAGAGCCCGTCGACGTCCCCGTCGACGGCACTGGCGAGGCCGGCACCCAGCGCGAACGCGGTCCGCTGGGCGCCGCCGCGGAGCCGTCCCAGGACGCCGCGCTGGGGCTGGAACTCGGCGATGGCGACCGGTTCGTCGAGCAGGTCCTCGACGCGGTCCTCGACGTCTTCGCGAGTCCCGATTCGGTCCACGAGCCCCCGTTTGTGGGCATCGGTGCCGAGGAACACCCGGGCCTCCGTCGCTCTGATCTCCTCGGCGTCCATCTCGCGGCCTTCGGCCACCGTCTCGACGAACTGGTCGTAGTAGTCGTCGACGATGCCCTGGAGGTACTCGCGTTCCTCCTCGCGCATCTCCTTCAGCGGGACGCCGGCGTCCTTGTAGTCGCCGGCGGTGAACTGCTCGTAGGAGAGGCCGGCGCGGTCGGCCAGGTCTTTGGCGTTGACCCGCGAGCCGATGACGCCGATGGAGCCGACGATAGAGCCCTCGCGGGCCCACAGCTCGTCACAGCCGGCGGCGATGTCGTAGCCCCCGCTGGCACAGACGTCGGTGGCGTAGGCGACGGTCGGCCCCTCGAAGCGCTCCGCGGCGAGGCGGATGTCCTCGCTCGGGACGATTTCGCCACCCGGCGTGTTGAGTTTCAACAGGAGCGCCTGGGCGCCCTTGTCCGCGTCGGCGCGTTCGATTTGCTCGACGATATCGTCGGCCGCGGCACCGACCGGCGGACTTGTGAGGCCGCCCCCGCCGTCGCGGGTTATCGGTCCCTCGACGGCGACCTCGGCGACGTTGTGCGACGGCGCGATGTAATCGGCGACGTTGCCACCCAGGCGCAGTGCGGCGACGACGACGCCGATGACCAGCAGGACGCCGAGCAACTCAGCGAGGTCGCCCGGGACGGCGACGAACAGCACCCAGCCCAGGACGGCGGCGACGACGGCCACGAACCCGACGACGAGCAGCCGCACCGCTGTCTCGCCGTATGTCACTGGTACATCCCCAGCGGCCGCGCGCTCGTACTCTCCTCGCTGTCCTGGAGCTGCTCGGCCAGGCGCGCCTTCGCATGGCGGATCT
The DNA here is from genome assembly GCF_029338275.1 of Haloarcula ordinaria. Lineage (NCBI taxonomy): Archaea > Methanobacteriati > Methanobacteriota > Halobacteria > Halobacteriales > Haloarculaceae > Haloarcula > Haloarcula ordinaria. Next base: position 1,591,238 of record NZ_CP119789.1, read on the forward strand.
GCTCGGCCTGTTCGACCAGCACGTCGGTCTCGATGTCGACGTCGATGAGGGGGCCGATACCCTCCGAGAGCAGCCTGCGGGCGGCCATCGGGTCCGGGAACTGCCGGTCCGCCTCGACGACCAGGCCGACGCTGGTCATGCCGGCGGTGTTCGCCTCGTGGATGAGCGCGCCGGTCGGACCGGTGATGGCGCCGGCCTCCGTGGGCACGTCGATGCCCGCCGATTCGAGGAGCGGCGCCCCGTCGCCCGTCGAGACGCCGTACACGGACGGTTCCTCGCCCCCCTCGAGCTCGGTCGCCATCCCGCTCAGGAACACCGGCGTCGCGTTCACGCTCTCGAACCAGCCGACGACACAGCTGGAGAACTGCGTCGCGCCCGACGGTGAGATGGGGGCTTCACTCTGGAGGACGAGCAGGTCGGTCGCTTCGTCGGCGTAGAACCGGACCGGCGACCGAATCTGTGGGTCGCCCTCGGCGTAGACGCCGATCTCCGGGAGTCCGTCGCAGTGGGCCGAGGCGTAGTGGTCCATGTCGTACACCTCGACCAGGTGGTCGGCCGCGATCTTCCCGACGAGGCCGACGCCGGGGAGTCCCTCGACGAGTGTCGGTTCGTCCAGCGTGATGTCCTCACGGTGGACCTCAACGTGTGCCATGCCACCGCGTTCGACTGCCGTGGCAATGAAAGGCGGGGTGGGTTGGCGACCACACGGCGGTCCGAAACCCACAAGCGACCCCCCGGCCAACCCCGGACCCATGGAACTACCCGACCGGTATCGCCCCATCGTCGACGATTTCGAGGCGTTCCGCGCGGCCTGCCAGCGCCCGCTTCCGTCGGTGGTCCGGGTCAACACCATCAAGGCCAGCGTCGCGGACGCTCGGGCGGCACTCGACGAGGCCGACATCGCCGCCGAGCCCGTCGACTGGCACGACCGGGTGCTCGTCCTGCCCGACGCCCCGCCGGGGAACAACTGGCCGTACTTCCACGGCTGGATTCACGGCCAGGAAGAGGTGTCGGCCGTCCCGGCGACGGTGCTCGACCCCCGACCCGGCGAGCGCGTCTGGGACGCCTGTGCCGCGCCGGGCAGCAAGACGACCCAGGTGGCCGCCATGATGGACGACCGCGGCGAGGTCGTCGCCAGCGACAACAACCTCGGCCGCATCTCGGCGCTGCGGTCGAACACCGAACGCCTCGGGGCGACGAACGTCGCCGTCACGCACGAAGACGCCCGCAATCACTCGCTGAAGCCCTTCGACGGCGCGACCTACGACTGCGCGCTGGTCGACGTGCCCTGCTCGTGTGAGGGGACCATCCGGAAGAACCCCGACGCCTTCGACGACTGGTCGTTGTCGCACGTCAAGGGCATCTCCGGCGTCCAGAAGGGCATCCTCGCGCGGGCCGTGCAGGCGACCGACCCCGGCGGCACGGTGGTCTACTCGACGTGTACGTTCGCGCCAGAGGAGAACGAGGCCGTGCTGGACCACGTGCTGGGCGAAGAGGACTGCGAACTCGTCGACTACGACCTGCCACTGACCCATCGGGATGGTATCACCGAGTGGCAGGACGACGAGTTCGACCCGAGCGTCGCGAAGGCGAAACGCATCTACCCGCACCACAACGACACGGGCGGGTTCTTCTGTGCGAAACTGGAGGTGACGGGATGAGCAACGACAGCACGAAGTTCACGCGACTGCCCGCGACCGACGCCGAGCGCGATGACGAGGGCAGAGCGACTCGCGCGGAAGTGCTCGACTTCTGGGACGACCGGTTCGGCGTCCCGCCCGAGACCTTCGCGGACCACGCGTTCTGGGAGCGCGGCGCGGGCAAGATATGGCTCTCGCGGGCCGACCCACCCTCGCCCGTCGACGTCGAGGGTCTGGGGATGACGTTCCTCAGAACCCGCCAGGAACACTGGAAGCCGACGCTCGAAGCCGTTCAGCGCTTCGGCGAGCACGCGACGGAGAACGTCATCCACCTGAGCGAGGGGGAAGCCGAGGCGTTCGTCGCCGGCCACGGTCAGGACCTCGACTGGGACGGCGACTGGGGCTACCTCGTCGTCACCCACGACCTGGCCGGCGCTCCCGAACCCGTCGGTGTCGGGCTGTACGTGTACGGCGAACTGCGCTCGCAGGTACCGAAGGGGCGACGGCGTGACCTGGACGGCTGACCGCCGCGAGTCCGGTCGCTTACTGGTCGTGGTGGACGGGGAAGGCAATCTCCACCGTTGTCTTGTACTCCGTGATCTGGCCGTCCTCGACGTTGGCCGTCCAGTCCTCGACTTCGATACCGTGGATGTCCGTGACCGACTCGCGGGCCTGTGAAACGGCCTCGTGCGCCGCGTCTTCCCAGGATTCTGTCGACGTGCCGAGCACCTTGATAATCTTTACTGCCGTCATGGCACTCCTCGATTCGCTCACGGGCGAGAAAGCCATGCAGTGCTTATCTACCGTCACGCACGGGTAGGACTGGTCTGCTCCGTGGGTGCTATGTCGCTTACTGCCGGGTAGGGTTACAGTCCGCCGGTCTCGCCGCCGGTCTGCCCTCCCGTGGTCACTCGCGGGGTGCGATGGTCCCGCCGGAGAGCCCCTCCCACTCGACGCGGTAGCCGAGTCTGGCGAGGACGGCGCTGTCGTCGTCGACGCCGTACTCGTCGAAGACGTCCTCGACTGTCGCGTACGCCATCCCCGCCTCGACCGCGTCGGCGAGTTCATCGAGCACCGCGGGACGGACGAGCGTTCGACCGACGCGCTCGTGCTCGGGAAACGACTTGTCCTCGATGGCGTCCTCGCTGACGCCGCACTCGTCGGCGAGCGCGGCGAGCGACACGACGTCGGCGTCGGGCCGGAGTTCGTCGGGGAGGGTCGCCGCGCTCGCCGCGACGAGTTCGGCCTCGTACGGGCGCAGTGCGTCCCGGACGTCCTTGACTCGGACGCGCTTCGTGTACGGTATCGCCCGGTGGTCGAGCGACTCGATGGTCTCGCCGACGCCCAGCGAGTCGTCGACGGCGACGAGCAGTTCCACGTCCTCCAGGTCGGCCAGCCGGGAGAGCTTCTTCTCGACGTACTCGGGCGTCCAGAACCCCATCACCTCGAAGAAGACGCGGAACTCGGCGGCCGCGTCGGCGGTGTTCCGGACGCCGTCCGCCCCGCCGGGCCGCCACTCGAAGGCGAAGTCGGGGACGACGACGTGCTCACCGGCCGCCAGTGGCTCCGGCTCCCGGACCAGCGTCCAGTCGAGGCCCAGGGCCTCGAACCGGGCGGCGAAGTCGGCCTCGACGCCGCTGTCGTAGGTCACCTCGGCGACGGGGTCGGTGCCGGGCGGCGAGAGGTCGGCGTCGGAGAGCGTCATGGTCCGCTCGGTCCCCCGGTCGTCGACAGTCGCCTCGAGGTGCCACTCGCCGGCCCGCGAGACGGTCCGCAGGAGTCGCGCGAAACGGGTGCCGTAGCGGCGCGTGGTCGAGAACAGCGCGTCCGGACCGGTGACGACGACTTCCCGGCCCGCCTCTGTCCGGCGGATCTCGTACATGAGGCGCAATCGCTTGACAGCCGAAATCAGCGTTGTGGGGTCCGACGAGCGGACGCGGACCTCGGTCGCGTCGAACAGCGCGGTCTGGGCCAGCGAGAGGTTGTACTGCCGGCGCAGGTCCGCCGGCGTCCAGCGCGCGTCGACGGCTGCGAGCACTTCGTTGGCCTCCAGGTCGGCGTAGAGCGAGTCCTCGACGGCCTCGACGGCCACGCCCAGGCTACCGGCCGCCCGGGCCAGCGCGTCGGCGCGCTCGGCCTCCGTGACGACGCCGACGGTCTCGGCTACCTCGAAGACCCGCCGGCGGGCTCGCTCGGGCGGGACCGGCGCCCGCGTCTCGAAGGTGGCCTCCCGCTCGACGAGTTTCGCGAACCCGCGGACGAGCTTGAAGTCCTCGGTGTCGCCCTCAAGGTCCGTGAGCGCCGCCTGCAGGTCCGCTCGCGTCTCGTCGACATGGCCCTGGTAGACGCCGAGGACGCGGGCGGCCAGTCGGTCCGCCGACTCGTCGACGAACTGCGGCTTGTAGCCCCCGCCGGCCCGCGAGACGCGCAGGAGGTCCTTCGTCAGCACGGTCGGTGGTGGGAGGGCGCGCTACAAAAGTGCCCCGCGCTCACTCGTCGCGCTCTGCGCGTCGCCGCCACGCGCGCTCCTGGCGTCGCTCGGCGACGTGGCTGTCGCCGTCGGCGATCTCCTCGCGGGCCCGGCGCTCGAACGCTTGCATGTCGGCGAGCAGGTCCGCTTCGAACGTCTCCAGCAGGTCGTAGGTCCAGCGCCCGTCGACCGCGCCGCGGGGGAGCAGGTCGGTCCGGAGTCGGTCGGCCAGGCCGTCGTAGCCACAGGCCCGCAACACTGGCTCGGCGTCGTTCAAGTGGTCCATCGCGTGCCCCGTGGCGTGGTGGAACTCGATGAGGTTCCCGTGGGCCCGGCGGAGCCACTCAAGGCCGAGCTCGACCGAGTGCAGTGCGTCCAGCTCGTACTCGGAGAGGTCGGATGGGTCGTCTGAGGCGCGTGCCATGCCTTTATCTATGGTGTCTGTTAACATACAATTTGCTGCGCGGGTGTCAGGGCTACCGACGCCGCCGGGCGACCCGTTCCTCGGCCGTCTCCTCGGTCACCAGCTCGTACAGCAAGGCACGGCCGCCGTCGGCTTTCGGCCGGAGGACTCGACCGAGACGCTGAGTGAACTCCCGTTCCGAGCCACTCCCGGAGAGAACGACCGCGACGTTGGCGTCCGGGACGTCCACGCCCTCGTCCAGGACGTTCGCCGTCACCACCCGGGAGTAGGTGCCGTCGCGGAACCGCTCGAGAATCTCGCGCCGCTCGCTCGCGCCGGTCTCGTGGGTGATGGCCGGTATCAGGAACCGCTCTGAGAGTCGGTAGACCAGGTCGGTGTAGGCCGTGAAGACGATGATGCGGTCCTCGCGGTGGGTATCCAGTATCTCGGCGAGACGGTCGACCTTCCGCTGGGCGTTCATCATCACCTCGCGGGCGCGCTGCTTCGCCAGGAGCGCCTCGCGAGCGGCGGGGTCCCGACCCGAGCGCTTGACCAGCTCCTGGTAGTCGCTGCCCGACCGGAGCTGGATACCCGACTGGGCGAGATAGTCGGTGAACGTGCCCTGGTGCTCCTCGTAGCGCTCTCGCTCGGCGTCGGTGAGCGTCACCTCGAGGCGCTTGATGTCGTAGTCCGCGAGGTGCTCGCCGGCCAGGTCGTCTATCTCGACCCGGTGGACCAGCGGTCCGACCAGGTCCTCGACGATTTCGTGTGCCCCGTCGGGCCGCTCGAACGTCGCCGTGAGTCCCATGCGGGCCGGTGCGGCAAGCAGGCGGGCGATGTCGCGGTACCCCTCGCCGCCGAGGTGGTGCACCTCGTCGAACACGACGAGCCCGAAGCGGTCGCCCAGCTCGTCCGCGCGGAGGTACGCCGAGTCGTACGTCGAGACGGTGATTGCTTCGACGCGCTGTTCACCCCCGCCGAGGCGGCCGACGGGGACGTCGAACTCCCGCTCGAGCTCTCGTTGCCACTGCTCGAGCAGGTCGATGGTCGGGACGACGACCAGCGCGGGCGTCCCCAGCGCGACCATCGCGGCGATACCGATGACCGTCTTCCCGCTCCCGGTCGGGAGTTCGAGACAGCCGCGGTCACCGGCCGACTGCCAGGCCGACAGCGCGCGCTCCTGGTAGGGTCGCAGGTCGTAGGTCGTCGTGAGGCCGAGAGACTCCTGTTCGAGGACGCGGTCGTCGTACTCGACGCCCCGCTCGTCGAGCGCGGCGCGGACACGCTGGTACTGGTAGGCCGGCGCGCGGGCGCTCTTCGAGCGCTCGTCGTACTCGACCCCGGGGAGGTCCGCCGGCGCCTCGCCACTGAGGCGCACCGTCCCGTCCTCGAAGGAAAGCGTCAGCACGCCTCCGGATTCGACGCTGGCGCTGTTAACGCTTTCCGCCTCTCGGACAGTCGTGTTTAGTTACGAGATTTTGGGAGTGAACAGCCAGAAAGCCCCGGCGTTCGCAAGAGCAGAGCTCTTGCGCAGCCCATCAGAAATCTTCGATTTCTGAGGACGACGCAAGCACCGCAGGAGTGAGCAACGCGAACGACGAGGAGCACAGCGAGCCGCGGGTCGCGTGGGACCGGAGGTCCCACGTCTTGGTGAGCGGGCTATCGGCCCGCGAACCAAAGCTGAGAACACGGGGGCTTTCTGGCTCTCTGAGTCAAAACATGCTACTGTAAACACTGCCAGTCGAACCCATACCGAAACAGACGCGGGCTCGGACCACGCCGTCGATTCTGAATCCTTTTATTCGCGAACGAGCTTCGTACGTGTATGACCGAACAGGACGCCGCCGACAGCTCGGCCGCGGCCGACACCGAGCAGACAGCCGACGACGTCGATATCGAGGAGGCGCCCGAGGAAGTGGACGTAGACGATGTCGACCTCGGGAACGCGGGCGACGCTCAGTCGCCCGACGAAGTGCTCGTCGAGCGCGTCGCGGAGTCCGACCCCGAGGACATCGCCGGCGAGCTCGCCGCGCTCCGCGCCCGGACCGAGTCACTCGAAGACGCTCTCGCCGACCGCGAGGCCGACGTCGAGGAGCTCGAATCGAAGCTCAAGCGCAAGCAGGCGGACTTCCAGAACTACAAGAAACGGATGCAAAAGCGCCGGGACGAGGAGAAACAGCGGGCCACCGAGGACCTGGTGACCAAGCTGTTCGACGTCCGGGACAACCTCAAGCGCGCGCTCGAACAGGACGAGGGCACGGACATCCGCGACGGCGTCGAAGCGACGCTGCGCCAGCTCGACGACGTGCTCGACGCGGAGGGCGTCGAAATCATCGACCCGGACCCGGGGACCGACCTCGACCCGACGCAACATCAGGTACTCGCGAACGTCGAGAGCGACGAGGACCCGGGCGCTATCGCCGACGTTCACCGACCTGGCTACGAGATGGGCGAGAAGGTCCTGCGCGAGGCGCAGGTCACCGTCAGTGAAGAGTAGCGAGGGATAGCGAGGGCCTGAGCGAAGCGAAGGGCCTCGAAGAGATGAGCGGTGACCGAAGGGAACCGCGAGCAGCGAGATGGGACTGGCAGGAGCAGCGAGGGTCCGACCGGAGGGAGGCCTTCGCCGTTGTGAGCGGCGACTGCTCGTGTTGCGGTACGTGTTATAGGTGCTGATTAGTGCCCGGCTAAAAGTCACAAACAGCCGGGAGGGACGCCCTCTGTACGGTTCGCGTCTCGCCCCATCTAGCAACTTTTAACCGGCGCAATCCGGTAAGAGTCGGTAAGATGACGAGCAACAAAATCCTGGGTATCGACCTCGGGACGACGAACAGCGCCTTTGCGGTCATGGAGGGTGGCGACCCGGAGATCATCGTCAACGGCGAGGGTGACCGGACGACGGCGTCCGTCGTCGCCTTCGACGACGGCGAGCGGCTGGTCGGCAAGCCCGCCAAGAACCAGGCGGTCAAGAACCCCGACCAGACCGTCCAGTCCATCAAGCGCCACATGGGCGAGGACGACTACACGGTCGAACTCGACGGCGAGGAGTACACGCCTGAGCAGGTCTCGGCGATGATCCTCCAGAAGATCAAGCGCGACGCCGAGGAGTACCTGGGCGACGAAGTGGAGAAGGCGGTCATCACCGTCCCGGCGTACTTCAACGACCGCCAGCGCCAGGCGACCAAGGACGCCGGCGAGATCGCCGGCTTCGAGGTCGAGCGCATCGTCAACGAGCCCACCGCGGCCGCGATGGCCTACGGGCTCGACGACGAGTCCGACCAGACGGTGCTCGTCTACGACCTCGGCGGCGGTACCTTCGACGTCTCCATCCTCGACCTGGGCGGCGGCGTCTACGAGGTCGTCGCGACCAACGGGGACAACAGCCTCGGCGGCGACGACTGGGACCACGCCATCATCGACTATCTGGCCGACGAGTTCGAGGCCGAACACGGCGTGGACCTACGTGACGACCGCCAGGCCCTCCAGCGCCTGACCGAGGCCGCCGAGGAAGCGAAGATCGAGCTCTCCTCGCGCAAGGAGACCCGCATCAACCTGCCGTTCATCGCGACGACCGACGAGGGGCCGCTGGACCTCGAAGAGAAGCTCACCCGCGCGAAGTTCGAGTCGCTGACCGAGGACCTCATCGACCGCACCGTCGGCCCGACGGAGCAGGCCCTCTCCGACGCGGGCTACGAGAAGAGCGACATCGACGAGGTCATCCTCGTCGGTGGCTCCACGCGGATGCCCCAGGTCCAGGAGAGAGTCGAGGAGATGACCGGCCAGGCGCCCCAGAAGAACGTCAACCCCGACGAGGCCGTCGCGCTGGGCGCGGCCATCCAGGGTGGCGTCCTCTCGGGCGACGTCGACGACATCGTCCTGCTGGACGTGACGCCGCTGTCGCTCGGTGTCGAGGTCAAGGGCGGTCTCTTCGAGCGACTCATCGACAAGAACACCACGATTCCCACGGAGGAATCGAAGATCTTCACGACCGCCCAGGCGAACCAGACGCAGGTCCAGATCCGCGTCTTCCAGGGCGAGCGTGAGATCGCCGAGGAGAACGAACTGCTCGGTGCCTTCGCGCTCTCGGGCATCCCGCCGGCCCCCGCCGGCACCCCGCAGATCGAGGTCTCGTTCAACATCGACGAAAACGGCATCGTCAACGTCGAAGCCGAGGACAAGGGCTCCGGGAACAAGGAGGACATCACCATCGAGGGCGGCGCTGGCCTCTCCGACGAGCAGATCGAGGAGATGCAACAGGAGGCCGAGGAGCACGCCGAGGAAGACGAGGAACGCCGCAAGGAGATCGAGGCCCGCAACGAGGCCGAGGCCTCCGTCCGCCGCGCCGAGACGCTCCTCGAGGAGAACGACGAGCAGATCGACGACGATCTGAAGGCGACCATCGAGGAGAAAATCGAGGACGTCGAAGCGGTCCTTGAGGACGAGGACGCCGGCCGAGAGGACTACGAGGAGGTCACCGAGGCCCTCTCCGAGGAACTCCAGGAGATCGGCAAGGCGATGTACGAGGAGCAGGCCCAGCAGGCCGCCGGTGGCGCAGCAGGTGCCGGCGCGGCGGGTGCTGGTCCCGGCGGCGCAGCCGGTGCCGGCCCGGGCGGTGCGGCGGGCGCCGGTCAGGAAGGCGAGTACGTCGACGCCGACTTCGAGGACGTCGACGACGAAGAGCAAGACGAGGAGTAACGCTAGTCGGGTCTGTCGAGTCAGTCGCCTGGTCTCGGCGACCCTATCTCATCGAACTCGAGTGAAAAAGTCGGACTTATCTGCCCGAATTTTGTGTTCTACAGCGTCGCCAGAATTTCCGGCGGTACCAGGACACTGTCGATCCGGTGGACGACGCCGTTCGACGCTTCGATGTCGAAGTCCGGCGCGTCGATGGTCGCCCCGCCGAGTTCGTCGCCACCGCCGTTGAGGTCGAGACCGTCGACGTCGACTGTGCCACCGTTTTCCATCTTGATTTTCGAGGCGTTGACTACCGACTCCGAGTAGCGTCGGCCGTTGGTGACGTGGTACAGAAGGACTTCTGTGAGACCGCCGACACCGAGCGCACCGACGACGTCGTTCAGGTCTTCGATATCGTCATCGAGCACGCTATCTAGTACTCCGATCAATTCGACAAACGCGTCGTTGTCAGGTGCGAACACGGTGTACTGTCGGTTGCCGTCAAGCACGCTGTCGAGGCCAGCCACTTCGAGAGCCTCCTGAAGGCTGCTGAAGTCCGAGTCACCCTTGACGATGTCGAGAATCGTCCCTTCGGCACTCGCTCCGTCTCGTCGTCCCTTCCCTCGCGCTGCTGCCGTTCCGACACCAGTTGTGAACAGTATACCTGCGCCTCCGACCGCCTTCAGTACGTTTCGTCGGTTCATGTCTGCCATGTTGCAACGAATAGATGTATCTGAGAATATATAGTTGGGGTTCCCCACCGGTTAGGTACCAGTCAATAAGAATGCAGGTACCGCGAGGTAGGACCGGGAACGGAACCGATTGGTACGTACTCGGATAGTGTTGGCTGTTAGATACCTAACGAACGGATTCAATCGGTGAAGTTCCCTGCGGCCCGGTCCCAGTCCCACGAGAGATACCGGAGGGATGGACTCGTACCCTCGGGAATCACGTCGTACCTACGAAGGAAGTCACGCGTGCCGCTCCCGCCGTCGAAGTCGCCGCGGTACCAGAGAAAGAGGCGGGGCACGCTGACGGTATCGCGCTCGGCGTCGTACTCCACGGTCCGGTCGAGGTACGTCCGGGTCGCGAGGTCGAGTTGCTCGTCGACGGCGTCGGGGTCGTACGCGCGGATTGCCGGGCAGCTCATTGCCCCGCAGTTGAGCGCGAAGTGGATGCGCGGGTCCAGCGGGGTGATAGTGTAGCGTTTCTCGAAGGAGCGCTGGAACAGCGAGGGGGTGTAGCCCATCGTGTACTTCGACCGCAACGCCCGGAGGATGCCGTCCTCGATATCGTTGAGCGAGAGGTCGGTCCCGCCGACGGTCACCGCCCTCGCCCTGAAGAAGCGGACGAACCGAAGCGAGCTCTCGTAGAGGGCTGGCCGGCGGTCCAGCAGGAGCTGCGTCCCGGCGTTGTAGAGGTTCGTCCAGAATGCGAGTCCAGTCGTTCGGTCCTCGCGGACGGGTGCCAGGGCCTCGTCGTCGAAGGCGGCCAGCGCGTCGAGGAAGGGCGTCGGGTCGGCCCCCGTTCGGATCGCGGCCAGCAGCTCCGTCGCCACGGCGGTCGGAGAGAGCCCGTCCGTGTCCACCGCCTCGGCCGGCTGGCCACCGGTAGTGCCCCCCTCGCCGGTTCCGACGGTGGTATCTGACATAGGAGAGGAAGGTCCTCGCGGCTGAAAAAGTGTTGGTCGGTCTGGCACGCAGTCCGCCCAACGGCCCGCGAGCACGTCCGTGGAGGATGTGGTGTGAACTATGCACGCACCCACCACGCTTACCGAACAGCAGTCCTGAAGGCCGGTATGAGTCACGCCGACGACCCACTCACGACGACCACGAGCCTCTGCCCGCATTGCCTCGAACAGGTCCCTGGGGCGTACGAATCCCGCGATGGCGGGGTCTACCTCACGCGGGAGTGTGAGATCCACGGGACCACGAGCAGGCAGGTCTGGGGGAGCCTCGACCACTGGGAGTGGGCCGGGCAGTTCGCGCCCGAGTTCGACGCGAGCGAGGGGCCCGTCGACCTGACCGTCGACCACGACCACGCCTGCCTGGCTATCGTCGAAGTGACCGAGGACTGCAACCTCTCCTGTGATTTCTGCTTCGCCAGTTCCGGCCCCGGCGGGACGCAGAACCCCTTCGAGGACGTGCTTCACCTGTTGGACGTCATCGAAGACCAGGGCGGTCCCCGGCCGGTCCAGTTCTCCGGCGGCGAACCGACCGTTCGCGACGACTTGCCCGAACTCGTCGCGGCGGCCGCCGACCGCGGCTTCGAACACGTCGAAGTGAACACGAACGGCCTCCGTCTGGCCCGGGAGGACGGCTACGCCCAGCGGCTGGCCGACGCCGGCGTCACGGCCGTCTACCTCCAGTTCGACGGCCTCGAACGCGAGACGTACGTCGACATCCGCTCGGCCGACATCCTCGAGTTCAAGCACGCCGCCATCGAGGCCTGCCGGGCGGCCGACCTCCCCATCATCCTCGTGCCCACGCTGGTTCCCGGAACCAACGAACACGAGATGGGCGACATCGTCGAGTTCGCGCTTGAGAACGCCGACGTCATCCGCTCGGTCAACTTCCAGCCGGTGGCCCACTTCGGCCGCTACGAGCGCAACGACGGGCGCTTCTCGCTGGACGAGGCCGCCCGCCTGCTGACCGAGCAGTTCGACGCGCTGGCGGTCGAAGATATCCTCCCCGCGCCGTGTTGCTCGGCGTACTGTCAGATTGGTACCGCGCTGCTGCCCCGGGCGGACGGGCCGCCGCTTCCGCTGACGCGGTTCATCACCGAGGGACTGTGGGACTCCGTCTCGGGGATGGTCGACGAGGGGGACTATATGGAGCTGCTCGCGGGTACCGCGGCCGGCCAGGATCTGGCCTGCAGCGCGGCGGGGTGCTGTGGCGTCGACGTTCCAGACGCGGCCGACGACCTGTTCGACTCGGTCGTTCCCATCTCCATCACTGGCTTCATGGACGCCGACGCGGCCGACGTGAACCGACTGGAGAACTGCTGTCTGTCGGTCCCGACCCCGGACGGCGACCTGGTGCCGTTCTGTGGCTACAACATGACGACCGAGGACGGCGAGTACGCCCTGCGGAACCGCAACGGTTGGGGCGGCCGGGAGACGGTCGCGGGCAGCGAGCAGTACGCCGACCCCGAGGTCGCCGGCGAGGAGGCACCCGACGAGACCCTCGGAGAGAGCAACGACTGATGTTCCCCTCCGTCGATTCGGCGCTGGCGAACCCCTGGGGGACGATGCGACTCGTCGTCGGCGAGCCGTTGCATCCCGGGGGCGACGAGGCTACGGCGGCCCTGCTGGACCGGGCCGACGTGACCGCGGGCACGCGCCTGCTGGACGTCGGCTGTGGGGCCGGCAACGCACTCTCGCTCGCTCGCGAGCGGGGCGCTGATGCCATCGGCATCGACCTCAATCCAGTCGGCGAGCGGACGCTCCGGGGAGACCTGGAACACCTCCCGGTCAGGACCGGCGGGGTCGACGTCGTGCTGGCGGAGTGCGTGCTCTGCTTGGCCGACGACCTCGACGGTGCGCTGGCCGAAGCCCACCGCGTACTCCCCGACGACGGCCGCCTGGCCCTCTCGGACGTCGTCGTCGAGGGCGACCTCCCTGGCGTCCCGGCCCGCGTCGAAGAAGCCCTCTGCCTGACCGGCCAACGCAAACGGGCGCACCTCCGCGAACGGGTCGACGCGGCCGGTTTCGACGTCGGCGAGGTCCGGGACCACCGCGAGGCCCTGCTCGAGATGCGCGACCGAGCACGGCGCCGGGTCGACTACGAGGGGCTCTTGGGGGCGATGGGGTCCGACGGCGAGGCCCTGCTGGACGCGATACGGGCACTCGAAGGGGCGATAGAGAGCGGCGATGTCGGCTACGTCTCGCTGGTGGCGTCGCCAGTGTAGCGCGACCGGGTCGGGTCCAGCGAGCGGCCGCCGTTCCAGCATTCGAAGGCGTTATACGCTCACGCGCGAGTCACGCTGGTATGAGCGACTGGGCGGACTGGAACCACATCGTGAAGATAGACCCCGACAAGACGCTCGTCGACGGGGAGACCTACGAGGACGTGGCCGCCACCGGAACCGACGCCATCGAGGTGGGTGGGACGACGGGGATGACCGAGGAGAAGATGACTCGGGTGGTCGAGGCCTGCGGGAAGTACGACATCCCGGTGTACATCGAGCCGTCGAACCCCGCCTCGGTGGTCCACAGCGACCGCCACGACGGCTATCTCATCCCTGTCGTGATGAACGCCGGCGACGTCACCTGGATCACGGGCGCCCACAAGGAGTGGATCCGCATCGACGACGAGATCGACTGGTCGCGGACGTTCACCGAGGCCTACATCGTCATGAACCCCGACGCCTCCGTCGCGACGTACACGCAGGCCGACTGTGACCTGGAGGCCGACGAGGTAGCCGCCTACGCCGAGGCCGCCGAACACCTGCTGGGCCAGGAGATCATCTACGTCGAGTACTCCGGGATGCTCGGCGACACCGAGAAAGTCGCCGCTGCCCATGACATCCTCGACGAAGCGACCCTCTTCTACGGCGGTGGCATCCACGACTACGAGTCGGCCCGGACGATGGCCGAGCACGCGGACACCATCGTCGTCGGCGACCTGGTGCACGACGAGGGCGTCGACGCCGTCCGCGAGACCGTCGAGGCCGCCAACGACGCTACCGCGGCGACTCCCACCGACTGACGCCGACAGGCTCTTTTTGCCTACGCGGCCCGTAACCGGGTTATGACTTCCCTCCTGGCCGTCGTCTTCGACCTCGATGGCACCCTGTGTGAGTCGACACAGGACGGGGCCGACCTGTACGCCGCCGCCTTCGAGTCGGCCGGACTGGACCCGTTCGGCGCTGTCGGCGACCTCTGGGCCTCGCTCGAAGGGCCGCCCGACACGTCGAACGAGCAGTCGTACCTCGCCGCTGGGTTCCGTCGGTTGGCTGCCCAACACGGCCACCGGCGAGTCCCAGCCGACGACCTGGCTTCGGGCCTGCTCGCCGCCGTCGACAGGAGCGCTGTCGCCTTCCGCGAGGGTGCCGAGACGGCGCTCGAGGCCGCACTCGCCCACGGACCGGTCGGTGTCCTGACGAACGGCCCGTCCCACCGCCAAGAGCCAAAGATAGCGACCCTGGCGCTGGCCGACCGGGTCGGGACCGTCTGTTACGCGGGCGACCTCGAGCGGCGCAAGCCCCACCCCGAGCCCTTCGAGTCGGTCTGTGCGACCCTCGGCGTCGAACACGACCGGACGTTGTACGTCGGCGATTCGCTCGCCTACGACGTGGCCGGGGCCCACGCTGCGGGGCTGCAGGCGGCCTGGTGCCCGCGGACGCCCGGTGAGACGAACGGGTATCAGCCGGAGTACGTCTTCGACCGCATCGACGACCTGGTCGCCGTCCTCGAGGGCGAGCGCGAGGGACCGGGGCCGTGACCGCGGTCGACGAGGTCCTCCGCCGGGTCGTCCCGGACCGGCGACCAGTCGAACTCGTGCGGCCTCGCCAGGGCAACCACAAGGAGACTGTCGTCGCCCGGTACGACGACAGACCGCCGCTCGTGGTCCAGCTCTCCGACGACGTGGGCGACGCCACGACCGAGGCCGTGCTGCTTGGCGAAATCGTCAACCGGACGGCCGTTCCGGTGCCGACGCTCCTCGCACAGGGGCGCGTGGGCGAGCGGGCGTATCTGGTGACCGAGTTCGTGGCGGGGGCGGACCTCCACGAGCGCTTCGTCGACCTCGCGCCAGTCCGTCGACAAGCGGTCGCGCGGCGGTTCGGCGTCATCCTCGGCACGCTTCACGAGACGTTTCCGTTCGCATCGGCCGGTCCGGTGTCCCTCGATTCGAGCGGGGCGCTCGTCGCGACCGACCGCTCGGTCGGTGCGGACTTCGCGCAGTACGCGACCGCGTGTCTGGATGCGCTCCCGCCGGCTTTCGACGACCTTCGTGGCCCGCTGGCGACAGCCGTCGACGGCGTTCCGTCGACGCGCCCGCCGCGACTGTTCCCCTGGGACCTCCGCCCGGGGAACGCACTGCTCGACGACGACGACCTCGCCGCAGTGCTTGACTGGGGTGCGCCCCGGAGTGCCGACCCCGCCCTGTCGGTCGCGAAGACCGAACACCTCGTCACCCGATGGTACGGTACCGACCCGGGACCGCTCGAAGCTGCGTTCCGGGCCGGCTACCGCTCGGTCCGACCGCTCCCCGAGGTTCCGGTGGCCTACCGAATCGCGGCCGTCGCCTGTGCGGCCGTCGACTCGACCGGAGCGGTGACTCGCCCGCACTACCCCGAACGCTCGGGGGACGACGCCGTCGCGATTCACCGAACCTGGTTGGCCGAGTGGCTGGAGACCGACGCGACCGAATAAACGGAGTTTAAGTTCGTCCCGTCGAACGCCACAGTATGGACGACCGCACCTACACAGCGGACGCCGAACCCGGCGACGAAGTCACCGTCGCCGGCTGGGTCCACGAGATTCGGGACCTCGGTGGCATCGCCTTCCTCATCCTCCGGGACACGACCGGCAAGATCCAGGTGAAGTTCGAGAAAGACGAGATGGACGACGACCTCGTCGAGACCGGGCTGGACGCCCACCGCGAGTCTGTCATCTCGGTCACGGGGGCCGTCGAGGAGGAACCGCGCGCCCCGACCGGTGTCGAGGTCACGCCGGAGTCCGTCGAGGTCATCTCCGAAGCGGACCCCGAACTGCCGCTGGACCCCTCCGGCAAGGTCGACGCCGAACTCCCGACCAGACTGGACAACCGCACGCTCGACCTCCGCAAGGACGAGGTCAAGGCCATCTTCCAGATTCGTGCCGAGGTCCTGCGCGCCGCCCGCGAAGCCTTCCGCGACCTGAACTGCACGGAGATCAACACGCCCAAAATCGTCGCCACGGGAACGGAGGGCGGCACCGAGCTGTTCCCCATCACGTACTTCGGCCGCGAGGCGTTCATGAACCAGAGCCCCCAGCTGTTCAAGCAGCTGATGGTCGGCTCGGGGCTGGAGCGGGTCTTCGAGATCGGCCCCATCTTCCGCGCCGAGGAGCACAACACGCCCCGGCACCTCAACGAGGCGACCTCCATCGACT
Source organism: Haloarcula ordinaria (assembly GCF_029338275.1). Lineage (NCBI taxonomy): Archaea > Methanobacteriati > Methanobacteriota > Halobacteria > Halobacteriales > Haloarculaceae > Haloarcula > Haloarcula ordinaria. The sequence goes on from NZ_CP119789.1 coordinate 1,607,518, forward strand.
TCGAGTCGGCCTTCTACGACCACACCGAGGCGATGGACGCCTGCGAGCACGTCGTCAAGGCCGCCTACGAGGGTGTCGCCGAAAACTGCCAGGCCCAGCTCGAAGCGCTGGACCTCGCCGACGAGTTCGAGGCGCCCGAGGGCGAGTTCCCGCGCCTGACCTACCAGGAAGCACTGGACAAGATCAACGCCACTGGCGAACTCGACGAGCCGCTCGTCTGGGGTGACGACCTCTCGACGGAGGCCGAACACGTCCTGGGCGAGGAGATGGGCGAGCACTACTTCATCGTCGACTGGCCAAGCGAGATCAAGCCGTTCTACATCAAGGACCACGACGACGACGCGGAGGTCTCGACCGGCTTCGACATGATGCATCCGTCGATGGAACTGGTCTCCGGCGGCCAGCGTGAACACCGCTACGACCACCTCGTCGAAGGGTTCGAACAGCAGGGCCTCGACCCCGAGGCCTTCGAGTACTACACCAAGATGTTCCGGTACGGCATGCCGCCCCACGCCGGCTGGGGGCTGGGCGGCGAGCGCCTCGTCATGACGATGCTCGGGCTGGGGAACATCCGGGAAGCGGTGCTGTTCCCGCGGGACCGTCAGCGGCTGAGCCCATAGCGAGAGCCCGAGCGGAGCGAAGGGGTCTCGTCTTTACGAACGGTGAGCGAAGCGAGCAGTGCCTGGCGAAGACCAGAGAGCCAGCGAGACGAGCAGCGCGAGTCTCGCAGGACCGGCAGCGACTGTCTCTCTGAGACGGCGCTGCACAGAGCGACCGATAACGTATTCGGCGCTGTCGATACACTCCGTCACTGACACTTTTTCGAGGGGTGCTGAATACAGAGGATGTAGTCAGTACCGTTCAAAGACGGTGTCAGAGGGATGACTTTTCCCGCTGTTTTGGCAGAGACAGTCTAACTCAGGAACCACCTCTCTCAAGCGTTTCTCTATCGGTGAGAATAGACCGTGGATACCATCGTCTCAGAGAGCGAATATTATTCTATGATGAGACAGATGGTTGACGAAGAGATTGTGTTCAAAATTATTGGTCAATTTACGGAGCTTGAAGGATGTGACTTCACAGAGCTGCCACCGTTACAGGAGAGTGTGAACGTTGATGCTTTGGAGTCCTTACTAACCAGGGCCGATGGTAATCAAAACCTCCTCGTCCAGTTCGAATATAATGACGCGGTTGTCTCTCTCACTGGCGAAGGGAGTGTTCTGGTTCACCCACTCGATGGGCACTGCGAATGAGCGTGCAGAACACACGGCTGCTATCTTTCAAGCCCACCACGACAGTGTATCTAAGTCGTCTTCAGCAACTGTTCATTGTGGACAAGCGGAACAGTGACACATTGGTTGACCACGATAGCCGAGATAGACTGACCAGGTCAGTATCTCACTTTTCGTTGTAAGCCCGATGACCGACTAGCAGCCCTATTCTGCACGCTCTGTTCGGCTGACGCTGTGGATCTCGACGGAGCGAAGTACTGATTTGACAGTGACCCGCGCTCAGTCGTCGCTCGGCGTCGCAGTACCGGTTCCGCTACCCGACCCGGCCTTGGAGACGATTCCCTCGTTCGCGGCGACCCAGCGCAGCAGCAGGAACGCGAAGACGTACTTCGCGAGGATGTCGAGCCCGGAGTACCCCCACGAGGTGACGCCGACGCCAAGGAGGGCGAATCCTTCGGAGCCCAGCGCCCAGAGGATGGGGTAGCCCAGCCAGAGCACCACGGTCAGCGACCGCAGCGTCTGGAATATCTCGCTCGTGTCGGCGGCCGTCGCCGCGCCGCTCCACTCCACGAGCAGGATGTAGAGGACGGCCACGAAGAAGGCACAGCTGATGAGGTAGAACACCCAGCGGAACAGGTACGACGACGTGATGAGCGCGGCCGCGAGGCCGGTCACGCACATCCCGATGTCCATCGTGATGGCGGTGAATATCGAGGTCCGGTCGGCGTCGGCCAGCAGGCCGAGCGCCAGCAGAATCATCGGCGTCGACAGCGTCCACGTGAGATACCGACCCCACGGCGAGAGGACCTCTTGCCCGGCGAGCGCGTGGCCGGCGGGCATCTCCAGGAACCCGACCGTGAGCCCCGAGGCGAGCCCGGCGTAACTGGATATCGAGACGAGCGGTACCAGCAGTGTCGCGACCCAGATGAGTTTCGCCCGGGATGACTGGACGTCTCTACCCATGTAAACGAACAGTAATATCGCGAGACCGGCGAGCGCGATGTTCACCCAGAGCGACGACTGGAGCAGGAAGTCGGACTGTATCTCCTGGAGTGCGTCTGACTGCGACGCTTGCAGGACGGTTTCGGTGGCGAGTGTCGACATACAGACACAATATGTGCAACCAGACATATATGTTCATACCCCAACAGGGTTGGATTCGGAGGTGTGGCTGCCTGTCGTGTCGAGTTTCTGGAGGTGCTCGCGAGGTCGGTCGCCGGACGGGCCGCCGACGACTCAGACGTCGAGTAGCGACTCGAGGAGGTTCAGCTTGGCCCGTCGCAGGTGCTGGTGGAGCGTCGGTGAGGAGATATCCAGCGACTCGGCTAGTTCCTCGGCTGTCGTATCGCGCGGCCAGGCGTAGTAGCCCGCGAGGTAGGCCGCCCGCAGGATTTCGGCCTGGCGGTCGGTCAACTGCTCGAGGGCGTCGCGGCTGTCGCCCCCACCATCGTCGACGTGGGTCCGCTCGCGCTTCGACGTGAGCTGGAGGCCGTCGATGTCGGCCGACAGCGTGCGGTGGACCGTCCGTGGGTCCGCGTCCAGCGGGGCCTCGGCGGTTATCGTGAGTTCGTCGCCCTCGGCCACGATCTCGGTCAGGCGGGCCCCCGCGTCGAGCAGCGCTGGCTCGTAGGCCTGCGTCACGGTCAGCTCCAGGCGGCCGTGGTCGCCGTCTGTACGGACGACTCGTCCGCCGGTCACGGGGTCGACCGACAGAAACGTCTCGAGGACGGCTTCGGGGTCACCGCCGTCGACGGTCACGTACTGGAGGAATCGCTCGCCGATGTCGATACACCCCGTCGCCGACAGGCGGCAGTCGTGGCCGAGGGCGACGGCGACGAGCCAGTTGTCCTTGTCGGTCGACTTGAATTCGAGTTCGACGACCCGGTCTTCGAGCAACAGATGTCTGTTCTGGACGGCGGTGAAGGCGAACCCGACCATCTCTCCCAGGACCCTGAAGGACTCGATGGCCCGCTCGCTGAACGCTTCGGCCCGGTTGGCGTAGACGAGGAGGGCCGAGTGAACGACGCCCTCGTGGACGAGCGGGACAACAGCGGCCGACCGGAAGCCACGCGACAGCGCCTCCTCGCGCCAGTGAATCATCCGGTCGTCGTTTCTGATGTCGTGGATGACCTGCACGTCGCCGGTCTCGACCGCCGTCATTCCGGGGTCGTCCTCTCGCTCGACCTCCTCCGAGCGCTCGGAGACGACGACGTGGTACCCGCCGTCGCCGGCCCCGGCCTTCCAGTCGAGGTGGTGCTTGCCCACGGCCCGTTCGCCGATCCAGGCGAGCTCGTAGTACTCGGACTCGACCAGTCGGCGACAGACCAGCTCCTCGATCTCCTCTCTCGTGACCGCGGACCCGAGTGCCCGGATGACCTCCTGAATCAGGACGTGAATCTGGGTGAGCGTCTCGAGTTCCTCGTGCTGGGCCTCGAGCTCCTGTTGGCGCTCCTTGCGCTCGGTGATGTCCTGGTGGATGCCGACCATCCGCAGCGCCTCGCCGTCCTCGTCGCGCTCGAACACGCGTCCCAGGTCGCGAATCCACCGGTAGTCGCCCGATTTCGTCCGCAGCCGGTGGTCACACTCGTACATGTCCGTCTCGCCGTCGAAGTGTCGCTGTATCGTCTCCCACGCCTCGTCGATGTCGTCCGGGTGGACGAGGTCCTCCCACGTCTCCAGTCGATGCTCGAGCTCCCCGTGGTCGTACCCCAACATTCCAGTCCAGCGTTCGTCGAATCTGACGTCACCGGTCTCGATGTTCCAGTCCCAGACCCCGAGGTTCGCCCCTTCCAGCGCGAGCTTCAGCCGCTCGGTCGTCTCTTCGAGCTCGCGCTCGCGGTCACGCCGCTCGGTGACGTTCTGGGCGACGGCCATCCCCGCCACGGCGTCGCCCTCGACGTTCTCTATGGGCAGGACCTGGACGACGTAGTCGTATCCGCCGAAGCTGTCCTCGAAGGTCCGCTGGCGTCCTTCGAGCGCGTCGCTGTAGGCGTCTTCCAACCGTTCGGCGTTCTCCGGCGGGAACACCTCGCTCGGTGAGTTGCCGACGACGTCGGCCGCCTCCAGTCCGACTCGCGCCAGGTCCTGGCCTCCGGCCTCGACGAACTGCATGTCCTCGTCGAACAGGAACACGCCGCCGCCGGGGAAGCTGCCGACGAGGTTGTCGAACAGCTGCTTGTACCGTTCGAGCTCCCGCTTGCGCTCGTTGCGTTCGGTGACGTCCCGGGTGACCCCCAACAGCCCGAGGTAGCCCCCGTCCGGTCCTTCGAGCAGGGAGTAGTGTACCGACAGCTCCCGCTCGGTCCCGTCGCTGCGGACGACCGCCATGTCGACGGTGGTCTCCTGCCGGTCCGATTCGGCGATGAGCTGCTGAATCGACGCCTGCCCGCTGGCGAGCTGGTCCTCGGCGAGCAGTTCCGAGACGTGTGTCCCCAACAGTTCCGACTGCTCGTATCCCAGCATCGACGCGAACGCCTCGTTACAGAAGTCGACGTACCCCTTCGCGTCGAGCGTGTACAGCCCGTCCTCTGCGAACTCGACGAGCAGGTCGAGCAGCCGTTCGCGGGCCTCTCGTCTGACCTGGTCGGTGACGTCGCGTATCTGTATCAGCCGGAGCGAGCCGGCGGCCGGAGGAAGTCGCTCCTCCGTCCAGAGGCAGTATCTCGAGTGGCCATCGACGCGGACGGTCACCGGCTCTTCCGAGTTGTCTCGAATCCGTTCGAGTGCCGCTCGTCCTGGCGCGGTCTCCGAGAGGCTCGTCTCGACCCACTCGTCGATGTTGGCCTCGTCCGGCGGGTCACCCGGGAGACAGTCCGCGAGCGGGGCGCTCGACCAGACGACGGTCCCGTCGTCCTCGGCCAGGAGCGTCCGCTCGTCTTCCCGGGCACGGCGCTCGACGTCGGCCAGCGCGACCGTCAGCGCTTGTTCTTCTCTGTCAGAGTTTGCACTGGTGATGCCGACGATTTTCTCGGCGAGGAACTCGCCGCGAATCGTCTCGGGGGTCTTCTCGACGATGGTCGACGTCCCCGCCAGCAGGTCGTCGTCGAACGCCGCCGCGTCCAGCGTCGTGTAGTAGATGACCGGGCAGTCGAAACGGTCGAGCAACCGGTCGGCCGACCCCTCGAGACCGACGGGGTCTATCACCAGACAATCCGTCTCGTCGGTGGCTACCTCGAGTGCGGCCTCGACGCTGGCGACGCTGGCGACGGCTATCACGTCGCGCCGGGCCTCGACCGCCCGCCTCGTCGCCTCTCGGATGTCCGCGTCTGCATCGAGATAGAGCACGTCGAGCGAGTCTACCGGCGTGGCACCGTCGTCGAACTCGACGAGCTGGCTGTCCCCCGGACGGCGCTCTGGCATCGTCTCGCGCATCGGTGTGTGTACCCACACCACGATATCGGACCCTAATACTCTTGGGTCTCTGCGCCGCCGGCCGCTTCGGCGACCGAGAGCAGCGTCAGCCAGGTGTTGATGCCCGCTCTGAGCGCGACCAGGTCGCTCGCGCGGACGGTCACGGTGAGGACGTCGTCGGCCCGGTCGAGCGTGGCGGTGGTCCGGTCACCGTCTATCGCGCCGACCTCCGGGCGGACGCTCCGCTCGACCCGTCTGGCTCGCTCGACGTCGTCGAACTCCGCGGTGAGAACAGTCCGGTGGGGCGCGCCGGGTGTCGACACGTCAGTTGACGTCGACTTCCTTGACGTCCGGCGCCCGCTCTTTCAGTAGCACTCTGTGGCCGCAGTACGGACAGCGGACGCCGCCGTACTCGTCGAGCGTCACGTCACGCTTACAGCGTGAACATTTGTAACTCATGTGTGGGTCCAGGTGCCGGAGCCGCTTTACTCCTCGTCCTCGGCGAGCGCGGCGCGGATGGAGCGCCGGACCGTCTTGCCGCCGGGGGTCTCGGGCCGGTAGCTGCCGCCCGTGAACGTGTAGTCACAGGAGCTGCACTGCCAGATACCGGTCCCCTGACGGGAGACGTCGTCGTCGCCACACTCCGGGCAGGCGTGGTCCTTGTTCATCTCTCCTTCTATCTCGGCGACGCGGCGTCGGGCCACGCGACCGTAGCGGGCACCGAAGCGGCCGGCGCTACCGGTGCGTCCCTTCTTGCTGGCCATAGTGTTCACCAGTCAGCCCAGCGGCCACATAAGCCCTTCGAGACACGCCCTCAGAGCGCGCTGTTCGGGCGGCCCGGGTGTGTGAGGCGGTCCCGTAGCCGCCCGGCCACAGCGCATTTCCGAGGGGACGACGTACGCCCGCGGTGCCATGGACGAGGTACTCGACGTCGTCGACGTCGTCGCGGACTCGGGGCTCGAAGGTATCGTCACCTGGCTACTGCGCCTGGTCGGCCTCCTCGCCGTCCTGGCCGGCCTCGGCCTGTGGCTGCTCACCGACATGGGCCTGCTCGTCGTCCCGGCACTCCTCGTCGTCGTCGGGCTGGTCCTGCTCGTGGCCCCGTCCGTGCTCTTGCTCGCGGCGGAACTGGCCTGAGCGCACGACGACTAAGGGGCTGGCACGCGCAGACACCGGTATGTCCGTCACCGATAGGGTCCGCGAGCGTCTCGAGCGCCGCTCGCCAGCGACCAGCGGCCGCCTCTCGGAGTCAGAGTTCCTGCTCGTGGGTGCAGCAGCCGGCGCCCTCGGTTGGGGTGGCACCCAGGTTCTCGCGTGGCTCGGTCCGCGCTCGTCGGCCGCGCTCGCGACGGGGCTCTGGGCCGTGCTCGTCGCCGGGTTCGCCACTGTGACCGTGTTGCACGGCCCCGACGAGGCCCGGTTCTCCGACCCGATGTTCGTCTGGGGAAGCGCCAACGGCACGGCGATGGCGCTCACGCTCGGCGGTCTCGCCGGACTCGTCCCCGCCGTCGTCGCGTTCTGGGGGGCGTGGGTGGCCGCGTCGGCCGTCGGCTACTGCTGGACCGGGGGCCTCCTCGAAGGGGCTGGCGACGCCGAGCGCGGGCGGGGTTACCTGCTCTCGGGCGTCGTCGCGCTCGTCGTCCTGGCGGTCGGCGCGTTCACCTTCCCGACCGTCGAACCCGTCGCGTTCCTCCTCCTCGGCGTGCTCCACGTCGTCCCGCTCGCGCTGGATGCCCGGCAGCGGGCATAGCCCGACGGCGTCGCCCGCGATGTCTACATTCAGTCCGTACTACAGGTATATCGGGCCACACGATGAACCCTCACCATGCAATCGACGTACCGTCGCGTCGGCGTGACCGCCCGGCGTCCGACCGCGCGCCGCCCGCTTCGCGGGACTCCTCTTCGGTGTCGGGTTCGCCTTCTGGGAGTTTTTCACCCCCTACGACCTGTTCGGCGAGCCGCTGCCCCTCATAGCGGTGGAACTCGTCTTCTGGGCGACCATCGCCGTCTCGGAGGCGTCGGTCATCGCGACAGTCTTCGAGGACGGGACGGTGACCCCGCGTGACCTACTTCGACGGCGAGGCTGGCGGGGACCTGCGGACCGCCTTCGAGTCGCTGGTCGACGAGTGGCCCGACGTCGACGCGACGACCATGTTCGGCTGTCCGTCCTACCGCGCGGACGGGACCCTCTTCGCGGTCCTGGTTACGGAGGGCGTCGTGTTGACGCGGCTCCCCCCGGACCAGCGGGCGCAACTCGCGGCTGCGTTCGAAGCGGAACCGTTCCAGGCAGGCGACCGGACCGTCACGTCGTGGGTACAGGTCCCCGTCGACGACGCCACCCTCGGCCCGCTGGTCCCGTACGTCGAGGCGAGCTACGAGACGGCACGCGCGGAGGGCGAGCCGTGACCGACTCACTCAGCCGAGCGACGGTCGGCGAGACGAGTTACCTGGTCGGGGGTGAGGGGGCCCCTGTTGTCTTCATTCATGGCATCCCGGGATCGGCTCACACGTGGGAACCAGTCGCCGAGCGGCTGACCGATCGGTACCACGTCCTGTTGCCTGACCTCCGCGGGTTCGGCTACTCCGAGCCGCCGGCGGGCGACTACTATCTCGACGCGCAGGCGGCGGCGCTCGACGCGTTTCTCGACGCGCTCGAGGTCGACCCGTTCGCGCTCGTCACACACGACTTCGGCGGGCCGGTGGCGCTGACGCTCGACCGTCGGTTCCCCCGCGAGTCAGTGGGCCGGCTCGTCCTCGCCTCGACGAACGTCTTCACCGACAATCCGGTCCCACCGCCGCTGCGGGTGGCCGGCGTCCCGGTGCTCGGGACGCTCCTGTTCACCGCGATGGTCGGGAACCGCTTTGGCCTTCGCCTCCTTCACCGGGCAGCGGTCGAGCAGCGCTCGACACTGCCCTGGAGCCAGTTCCAGCGGCACTTGACGCCGTCGGCGATGTCAATGACGCGCCGCATCTTCCAGCGGAGTCTGGCCGACCTCGAGGGGAACTACGGCCCCATCGAACGCTCGCTCCCTGGCCTCGACGTGCCGACGCTGGTGCTCTGGGGCGACAGCGACCCGTTCTTCGACACCGCGGTGGCCGAGCGGACCGCCGACGCCATCCCGGAGTCCGAACTCACGATCTTCGAGGACACTGGGCACTTCGTCCCCGAGGAACGGCCCGTCGAGGTGGCCGAGACCGTCGGTGCGTTCCTGTCCGAGTGAGGTCCCCGGCGCTTCACTCGTCCTGTAGCCCGGCCTCGCGCAGCGCCTCGTTCAGGTCCGCCCGGACGTGCTCGCCCAGCTCCCGGTCGCCGGCCGTCGTCACGACGCGGTTCTCCTGGACGCTCGACCCGTCCCGGATGAGCACCCGCACGTTCCCGTTCGCGTCCGCGCGGGTCGCCTTCGCCCGGACGCCGGTCGGCGAACTCGACCCGCCGGCGTCGATGGGACCGGGGATGACCTTCTTGACGTGGGGGTGGCTGGCGACGGTCTGGATGACCCGCTGGCCGGCCCGGCCCCCGATGAGCGTCGAGTGGCTCCCGCCGAGCTTGTCCGCCGGGGCGGCGTCCACAACGTCGAGTGCGGGCTCCCCCTGGCGCTCGATGACCCGCTGGACGGGGTCGTCGCCCTCGACGCGGAAGAACTCGTAGTGTAACTGGCCCCGGACTGCGTCGATGACCTCGCGGTCGCCGGTGACGTACACCTCCTCGGGTCGCTTCCGGCGCACTTCATCGGCGACGAGGCCGGCGAAGTTCCGCAGTTCGACGACGTCCTTCTCGCCGTCCTCGTCCTCCGGCGTCGTCGTCACCGTGCGCCGGCCGACGACGTCCCCGTCTTCGATGGAAGTGACCGTCGCCCGCTCACGGTCGAGTTCGAGGACGACTACCTCGGTGTTGGCAGTGTGACAGACCAGGCAGTAGTCGCCCGGTCGGGGGAGCACCGTCGCACACTGCCGGCAGTCCATGCAGGGTGTAGGACCGCTCGCTCGGATAAGCGGGGCGGTTTCGGACCCACGTCCATCGCGTGAGCCGGGCCACGGCGTCCGGTCGGGTGCCGGGTATTTTATCACCTGCCCATGTTGTCAATAGCGCTACTCATGTCGCGAGCTCGGACGACCCTCCTGTTCCTCGGCGTCACGCTCATCTTCGGGACCGCCTTCCCGGCGGTCAAAGCCGGGCTCGCGTTCTTTCCACCGCTCCTCTTCGTCGCGGTGCGGAACTACTTCGCCGCGGTGCTCCTCCTGGCGTACGCGGGTCTCAGGATGGACTACCGGGTTCCGCGGACGCGCCGGGACTGGGCGGCTGTCCTGGCCGGCGGCGTGTTCCTCATTGGCGGGGTGGGCTTCGGGTTCGTCGGCCAGCAGTTCATCACCAGCGGCGTCGCGGCGGTCATCTTCAGCCTCTCGCCCATCGTCACGGGCCTGTTCGCCTGGGCCCTGCTCCCGGACGAGCGACTCGTCGGGCGCGACTACCTCTCCATTCTGCTGGGCTTCGTCGGGGTCTCGATAATCGTCCGCCCGGACCCCGGTGCGCTGCTGGACCCCACTGTCGTCGGCAAGCTCCTCGTGTTCACGGCGGTGGCCGTCGTCGCCCTCGGGACGGTGCTGGTCAGGCGGAGCCGGACCGCGATGCCGGTCCCCGCGCTGACCGGGTGGGCGATGGTCCTCGGGGCGACCATCCAGATGGGGTTCGCCGTCGCCGTCGGCGAATCGCTGACAAGCGTCAGGATAACCCCGCTGGCCGTCGCGACGATACTCTACCTCGGCGTCTTCGCGGGCGCGCTCGGACTCGTCTGGTACCTCGTCCTGATGGGTACTGTCGGGGCGGTGAAGGCGAACCTCGTGACGTATCTGACCCCGGTCGTCTCGCTCGTGCTCGGGTGGGCGTTCCTCGACGAGCAGATTCAGCCCCTGACACTGCTGGGCTTTGCCGTCATCGTCGCCGGGTTCGCGTTGCTCCAGCGCCGGGAACTGTACGCGGAACTCGCGCGGTATCGCGGCCTCGTTCGCTGAGTCGACTCCCGGCCTCGCTCACTCGGCGGGGTCGCCCTTCCGGAACTCCCGGAGGAGCACCGTCGCGTAACTTCCCTTCGGGAGCGAGAAGGAGAACGTGAGGTCGGCGCCATCGCGCACGACGCCCAGGTCGGTCCGCACGAGTACGGCCCGTCTGGTCCCGGTGCTGTCGAAGGCGCCGGGCAGGTCGAAGTCCCCCGGCTCGATTCCGACGTCGTCGAGAACGGTCCGCTCGATGTCACCCGGTTCACCGTCCCCGAGTTCGGTGTCGGTGCCGACGAGCGGGGCGGTGACGAACGCCCGGCCTCGCTCGCAGTGTCGCTCGACGGTTCGCAGGCGGGTCTCGGTGACTCGCTGTGTGCGGTCGGGGTCCGGGAGCGCGAGGTCGGCCGGCGCATCACTATCTGTGAAACACACCACGTCGCCCTCGACGGGGCGGTCGAAGGGCAGGCCCCGCTCCAGTCGCGCCGAGAGGACGCGGTTGAAGACGTAGGACTGGGCGGCGTTGACGAACAGCGTCTGGAGGTTCGTCGGGAGCGTCTCGACGGCCTCGCGGAAGTCGGCGGGCGTCTCGGCCCCGTTCTCGACGAGCGCGTGGCACATCGAGCGCTCGTAGCCCAGCGCTCGCGGGAGCCGGTCCAGCGCCCCGGCCCAATCGCGGGTCTCGTCCACGTACGCGCGAGCCGCCTGGGTGGCCTCGGGTTCGCGCTCGTGTGGGTTGCCGACGTAGGCGAGCACCGCGTCTTCCCAGGACTCCCGCACGATGGCCAGGCCCACCTCGTGAGTGACCGGCCGACGCGAGCCGAATCGTTGCTGGCCGAAGTAGTTCGGGACGCCGACGGTGACCGCTCCGGTCGGGAGCGTCTCGCTGTCCGTCGGCTCCGCCGTCCCGCTCAGCGTCTGCAGGTCGGTGAGCACCGACGCGGCATTCTCTGGAGACTCGGCGTCGCGGACGACGATGTCGAAGGCGTTTCCGGCGAGATCACCGAAGAGGATGGGCCGGCCGGCCCGGCCGACCACGTCGATGGCCGCCCCGTCGAGCGCGGGGAGGTCGTCGGCGTCGAGCCCCTTTACCGAGAACAGTTGGGTCGTGACCGCGCGCTTGTCTTTCGTGCCCGCCCAGGAGACCCGTTCCCGCGAGATACCGAGTCGGTCCGAGAGGGCACTGGCGAAGTCGTTCGTCTCCCAGTTGTGGAGTTCGGCCCGGAAGACCAGGTGGGGGTACGCGCCGGTGTCGGCGTCGACCGGTTGGGTCTCGAAGGCCTCGAGTTCGGTGACTCGGAAGTCCTCGGGCGACGCCCTGAGGTGGCCGCCCACGCCGTCGGCGTCGCTGACGTAGTACTCCATGCCGACCGCGCGTTCGAGTGGATGGGCGGAACGCATCGTTGCTCTGTCTCTTCACCGGCCCGGCTTTAGGGTTGGCGTTCGGGCGGCGACGGTTCACGCGTAGGCCTCGAACTCCCGCCCGAAGACGACGAAGTACGCGACGCCGACCGTCCCGACGACCGACGCCACGCCGAAGGCGAACTCAGGGCCGGCGCGTATCGTCTGCCCGGCGAGGTCGACGACCCACTCGCTCCCGTAGAGCCACCCGCCGAGGGCGGCGCTCGGGATGACGACGGTGTTCCGCACGAGGTAGTACGTCCCGGTCACCCGGCCACCGGTGTCCTGCTCGGCCGGCCCGACGATGAGCGCCTTGTGGGCGGGCAGGCCCGCGAACCGGAGCCCGGAGTACGCGAAGACGGCAACGAGGAACCACTGGTTCGGCGGCGTGACGATGAGGACGAGCGGGAACAGCGCATAGACCGAGAAGCCCAGCGCCACGGCCGGCTTGAGTCCCACGTACTCGGTCAGTCTTGCGACGGGGATCATCGAGAGGATGGCGACGACCATCTCGATGCCCAGCAGCACGCCGAAGAAGGCGTCGGGCCGGAGGTCGAACCCGAAGCCGGTGAAGCCGACGGCGAGGAAGTCCGTGACCACGATGACGAAGAAGACGTACACCATCCCGTTGGCGAAGCGGACGAGCGTGTCGGCCACCAGGAGCGGACGCAGCGTCTCGGGCATCCGTCGCAGGTCGGCGACTATCTGCCCGATACCTTCGAAGGTCTTGCCGATAGAGTCCTCGCTCGCGTCGTAGAGCACGTGCTGGGCCACCGTCGCGACAACGCCGAAGCCAAGCGCGACGAGCAGCACCCACTGGAAGCCGAGGACGAACGTCGCGCTCGCGGCGAGCAGGGCGGCCGCCAGGAGCGGGCCGACGAGGAACCCGAGGCGCCGGAACACCTCGGTGCTGGCGAAGCCCATCGCGAGACGGTCCGGGGGGACGCTCTGCTTGACGATGGCGAACGTCGCGCCCAGCCCGAAGGACTTCCAGGCCTGTGCGAGAAAGAGGCCGACGAAGACCAGTCCCCACGCGGGCAGGGTGACCGGACCCAGCGCGACGTCGCCGACGACCGAGGCGAGATACCACAGCCCGAACCCGAGGGTCGCGAGCGTCGCGAAGGCAGTGAGTGCGAACCGCGAGCCGATGCGGTCCGACACCGCGCCGCCGGGGTAGGGGTACAGCGCGCTGATGAGGTTCCCGACGCTCCCGTAGAGGCCGATGACCCCGGCGCTGGCACCCAGCAGCCGGAGGTACTCGGGGATGTACCGGCTGGTCATCTGGAAGGCGAGGCTGAACGCGAGCATCGACAGCGAGAGCACGAGGACGTCGCGTTCGAGCGCGAAGAACTGCCGAAAGGCGTCGAGCACGTCGACGCCGCCGGTGTCGGTCTCCGATTCGGCAGTCATTGGCGGGGGTTCGGAAGGGGACTACTTAGTTCCCTGAACTGAGACCTATTGGGTGCTACGAGGGGAATAGAGACCGATTGGTCGGCCACAGCGGTGGCTGTGTGCGGTGACCAGCTCGCCGGCCGACGTTCCCGAGTTTCGGCGCGCTGGGTTCGCTGTACAGGCTGTCTGGTGAGTGTACGCTACTGCGAGTCCGTGCCGCGAAAAGGGACAGACACGAGCTGGGCTCGTGCGTGGCGACGGGCAGCCGCCGCCGGCCGGCGGCCAGGTGCCAACCGTCTCCGTCGCCGCAACACCGCCGATGGCCCGAGGGGCCGGGTCCGTCTTCACCGACGGGCTATCCACCCCCATGCGTCACTCTCGCTGCCCTGCCGCTGGCGACGAACGCGAGTTCTCACCAACACGCGACGGTCCGACGGCCCGTGCGGGGCCGCTCGGCGCTGTTCGTCCAGCATCCACTCGATTAGGCTGGCCTAAAAATAAATAACTCTGACGGTTTCCGACCGACCGGTTACCTCGCCACTCCGACGGCGTCGCCCACCTCGAGGCTGAAGGCGTCGTCGCCACGGCCCTGGTTCACCGCAAGTTCGACGTTACCGTGGCTCCCGACGGTAACCAGTCGCTCGCCGACCTCGACAGCGGCGTAGGCCCGCCGGGCCGGGACGGCGTCGCCGTTGACGGTCACCGACTCGCCGAACCGGCCGGCGAGCACGTCGCCGGGAACGTTCGTAATCACGTTCCCGAAGCCGTCGACGACGAGCACCTCGCCAGTGGCCCCGTCGCCGTCCCGGTCGGCCACCGGGAACTGCAGGTCGACGAACTCGTCGGTCGCTGTGGTCCGGTCCAGGTCCGGGACTGCGTCGACGCCGGTCTCGTGGACTGCAGCGGCGGCCGGCGCGAACACGTCCCGGCCGTGGAACGTCGTGCTCGCCGCGTCCTCGTAAGCCCAGGTGAACACCTCGACGTCGCCGGCGAGTTCCCGGGCGGCCGGCAGCAACACGCCGTTGTCTGGCCCCACGAGCGCGTGCTCGCCGGCCCGGACGACCAGGGCGTCCCGGTCCGTTCCGACGCCGGGGTCGACGACGACGCAGTGGACCGCCGGGGGAAAGTACGGCAGGGTCTGTGTCAGCCAGAAGGCCGCCGTACTGACGTCCTGTCGCGGGAACTCGTGGGAGACGTCGACGAGGCGCGCGTCGCAGGCCCGGGCGATGACGCCTTTCATCGCCGCTGGGTACGGCGCGCCGAAGTCAGAACTGAGGGTGATCATTCCTCTGCCGGATCGGCCTCTGCCTCCTCGTCCGAGGTGTACCGGTCCAGCGTGTCGGTGTCGGAGACGTACTGGAGCCGCTTGACGCCGTGACACTCCTCGATGACGTCGACGACCGGTTCGGGGACCCTGTCGCGCCAGGACTCGTCGAGTATCATCCGCTCGCGAATCTCAGTGCCCTCGAGGCGTTTCCGGTCGAACATGGGCGACTGGCGGACCTCGATGCCGGACTCCTCGAACAGCCTGACGACCAGTGGGTTGTTCGAGTAGGCGACGTCGAAGTCGGGGCACATGCTCTCGACGTGGCTCACCCACACCGCGTTCCGATTGATGTCCTCGAGCGGGACGACGTAGGTGGTCAGGTCGAACTCGGCGACGGCCTTCGTTATCATCATGATCCGCTCGCCGGCGGTGAAGGGGTCGTGTGTCGTGTGGGAATCGTCCGCGCTCCCGATGCCCAGCACCAGCTCGTCCACCTCGTCCGCGATGCGTTCGACCATCGCGTGGTGGCCGTCGTGGTAGGGCTGGAAGCGACCGATGTAGAACCCGCGCATACCCGTCTCTGCGACTGGCGGTTTGATAAACCCGACGGCGAGCGCCTGCGGCGGTAGTAGGAGTGCGTTATCCGACTCCCGTCTATCGGTTCCGACGGTGTGGCAAAGACGGACGTGGGGAGAAAGTATATCAGTCGACAGTCCTTCCGTTGAGATGTTAGAAACGTTTGTATGAGCGACAATACCGACACAGACGCGGCTCCCGACCCTGAGCGGGACGCCGGTAACGCCGAGGATGGGACGGCGACCGAGAGCCACGAGGACGTGGCCGACGACGAGCCCTCCGATCTGCCGGCGGACGAACCGGCTCCCGACGAACCGACGGCCGGTGACGGGGCTTCGTCAGAGACGACGCTGGGAAGCGACGTGACGGTCGACGGCGACTCGAACCTCCGCGAGGACGAGGAGGAACTACTGGGTGGGTTGGACATCGAGACCACCGCCGACATCCAGGTCCCCGAACGACTCGTCGACCAGGTCATCGGGCAGGACCACGCCCGTGACGTCATCAAGAAAGCGGCCAAACAGCGCCGCCACGTGATGATGATCGGCTCGCCCGGGACGGGCAAGTCGATGCTCGCGAAGGCGATGAGTCAGCTGCTCCCCCGAGAGGAACTCCAGGACGTCCTGGTCTATCACAACCCCGACGACGGGAACGAACCGAAGGTCCGGACCGTTCCGGGCGGCAAGGGCGAACAGATCGTCGAGGCCCACAAGGAAGAGGCCCGCAAGCGAAACCAGATGCGGACCTTCCTGATGTGGATCATCATCGCCATCGTCATCGGCTACTCGCTGATCATCGTCCAGCAGATTCTGCTGGGCATCCTCGCGGCCGGTGTCATCTACCTCGCGTTCCGCTACGGCTCGCGTGGCAGCGACGCGATGATCCCGAACCTGCTGGTCAACAACGCCAGCCAGAAGACCGCCCCGTTCGAGGACGCGACCGGCGCCCACGCTGGTGCGCTGCTGGGCGACGTCCGCCACGACCCGTTCCAGTCCGGCGGGATGGAGACGCCGAGCCACGACCGTGTGGAACCCGGCGCCATCCACCAGGCCAACAAGGGCGTGCTGTTCGTCGACGAGATCAACACCCTGGACATCCGCAGCCAGCAGAAGCTGATGACGGCCATCCAGGAAGGCGAGTTCTCCATCACGGGCCAGTCCGAGCGCTCCTCGGGCGCGATGGTCCAGACCGAACCCGTCCCGTGTGACTTCATCATGATCGCGGCGGGGAACCTCGACGCGATGGAGAACATGCACCCTGCGCTCCGCAGCCGTATCAAGGGCTACGGGTACGAGGTGTACATGGACGACACCATCGAGGACGACGCCGAGATGCGCCGGAAGTACGCCCGCTTCGTCGCTCAGGAAGTCGAGAACGACGGGCGGCTCCCGCACTTCACCGAGGCCGCCGTCGAGGAGGTCATCCTCGAGGCCCGCCGACGTGCCGGCCGCAAAGGGCACCTCACGCTGAAGTTCCGTGACCTCGGTGGCCTCGTTCGCGTCGCCGGCGACATCGCCCGCGCCGAGGACCAGGAGCGGACCACCCGCGACGACGTGCTCCAGGCCAAGCGCCGCTCCCGGTCCATCGAGCAACAGCTCGCGGACAACTACATCGAGCGCCGCAAGGACTACGAGCTCACCGTCAACTCCGGCGACGTGGTCGGCCGCGTCAACGGACTGGCGGTCATGGGCGAGGACAGCGGTATCGTCCTCCCCGTCATGGCCGAAGTCACGCCCTCCCAGGGCCCCGGCCAGGTCATCGCGACCGGGCAGCTCCAGGAGATGGCCGAAGAGGCCGTCCAGAACGTCTCGGCCATCATCAAGAAGTTCAGCGACGAGGACATCTCGGAGAAGGACGTCCACATCCAGTTCGTCCAGGCCGGTGAGGGCGGCGTCGACGGCGACTCCGCTTCCATCACGGTCGCCACGGCCGTCATCTCCGCGCTGGAGAACGTCCCGGTCGAGCAGAACATCGCCATGACCGGCTCGCTGTCGGTGCGGGGCGACGTGCTCCCGGTCGGCGGCGTCACGCACAAGATCGAGGCCGCCGCGAAGGCCGGCCTCGACACGGTCATCATCCCCGAGGCCAACACCCAGGACGTGATGATCGAAGACGAGTACGAGGACATGATCGAGATCATCCCGGTCTCGCACATCTCCGAGGTGCTCGAGGTTGCGCTCTCCGGCGAACCGGAGAAAGACTCGCTGGTCGACCGCCTCAAGTCCATCACGGGCAAGGCACTCGAACACGAGGTCGGCCGCCAGGGCGGCAGTCCCAGCCCGCAGTAACCCGTGCCCGAGTGGGCCGCCTTCGTCGGCCTGACGGGCCTCCTTCTAACCGCGCTGCTCGCGCTCGCACGGCTCTCGCAGGACGCGCTCCCCGCTGACGGGGGCGGCCTGACTGCGACCGCAGACTCCCTGCAACCGAGCCGCGTGGCCGACGGTCCGGACCCGACATTCCCCCGGTTCGAGACGGCCGAGGCCGCCGCGCAGCGCCGCCAGCTGCAGGGCCGTCTCTCGTCGACGGACCTCTCCGCGGGCACGCTGTTCGCGAACGTCGCGCTCACTCAGGGGCTGTTCGGCGCGCTCGTGGTCGGCGGTGCCATCTTCTTCGACATCCCGGCGTGGGCCTTCGGCATCACCGATGTTCCGCTCTCGACTGGGCTCCCCGCAGTCGCGCTCGGCCTCGCGGCCGGCGTCGGCTTCTGGGTCGGCAACGAGGTGGCGGCGTCGCTGGCCGATGGCTTCGGCATCGCCGTCGACGAGTCGCTGCGGGAACTGCTAGGCCCCGACTCGGTCGGCGGGTGGGCCGTGCTGCTGGGACTCGTCTTGCCGACCATCGCTATCGTCGAAGAACTCCTGTTTCGCGGCGCGGCCATCGGCGTCCCCGTCGCCGGTCTCGGCGCCCCGGCGTGGGCGATGGCTGTCGTCTCTTCGGTGGCGTTCGCACTCGGTCATGGGGCGCAGGGCCGGGCCGGCGTCCTGGTCACGGGGACGCTCGGGCTCGGCCTGGCGGGGCTGTTCGTCCTCACGGATAGCCTCCTGGTCGTGGTCGTCGCCCACTACCTGGTGAACGCGCTGGAACTGATCGTCCACGAGGGGCTGGGTATCGACCGGCTCGCCCTCTAGAGGCCCTCGACGACGCGGAGCTTCTGTTCGACGGCCGGCGGGGCACCGCTTGGCCCGTCCCGCACCCGGTGGTCGGGAACCAGCAGCGGGACGGGGTTGGCGTCCAGCGCCTCCCGGACCAGATTCAGGTCGTCCATCTCCTCGGCCGAGAGGTCCGGCGTCATCGAGGCGACCTTCTCGACGGTCGCGTTCTCGCCGTAGGGAATCTGCCTGACCGCCTCCAGCACTTTCCGCTGGTCCGTCGGGACCGTCAGGCCGACCGTGACGTCAGCGAAGTCGTCCCTGTTCCCGGTGAGATACTCGTCGATACGGTCGAGCAGCGGATGGTCGTCGCTTGTGTCGTCCTCGGGTTGCGTGGGGAACGTGACCGAGATAATCCGGTCCCCCGCCTCGCCGAACTGGACGTACCGGTCCAGATAGTCCGACTCGCGGGCGTAGATGCCGGCGTCCCCCGTCGGTGCGCTCATGTCTCTACCGTCGGCGGGTCGCCCCTTCAAGATTCGCCCGAGAAGTACGGTAGCGTTTAGTTACGAAAATAGGAGCGCAAACAGCCAGAAAGCCCCGGCTGTCATCGGTCGCTTCGAGCCGATAACGTCCCTTTCAGTCCCACCTATGTCGGCTGACCAACCGGTTTCGAGTGGGACGACTACGCAAGCCTTATGAACATCTCTGTACGTTAGTGTACGGTAATGGACGCTAGTGAGGAAGAGATGGCACCGGAGGTCGCCTCGATTCTGGCGACGGCCCGCGAACGGGGCGGTGGTGACGAGCGCGTCTCAGTCGACGCGCGGTCGCTGGCCGACGCCTTCGAGCGCGCCGAGGCTGACGGCCGCGTACCGCTCATCGCCGAGGTGAAACCGACGAGTCCGACCGCCGAGGGCGAGCGGACCGACGACCCGGTCGAACTGGCCGAACAGATGGTCGGAGGCGGCGCGGCCGCGCTGTCGGTCCTGACCGAACCCGAGCACTTCGGCGGCTCGGCCGAGACGCTTCGACGGGTGCGCGAAGCCGTCGACGTCCCCGTCTTGCGCAAGGACTTCGTCCTGCACGAGGACCAGCTCGACGTCGTGGAGTCCGACGTGATTCTGCTCATCGTCCGGTTCCTAGAGGAAGACGGTACGGACGACCTCGCGGACCTACTCGCGGCCGCTCGCGAGCGGGGCTTCCAGGTCCTCGTCGAGACGCACACCGAGGCCGAGGTGGCGAAAGCACTCGACGCCGGCGCCGAGTTCGTCGGCGTCAACAACCGCGACCTCGCGAAGCTCGAGGTCGACCTCGCGACGTTCGAGCGCGTCTCGGCGTCGGTCCCCGAGAGCGTCACCCTCATTGCGGAAAGCGGCATACACACGCCCGACGACGTCACGCGGATGCGCCGGGCCGGCGCGGACGCGCTGCTGGTCGGGTCAGCCATCATGGACCACGGCGGCGATTCGGACGTGGCCGAGAACACCCGACGACTGACACACCCGGAGACAGAGACATGAGCACGGACGACGCACACGACCCCAAGTTCGGCGAGTACGGCGGACAGTACGTCCCCGAGGCGCTGATGCCAGCCATCGAGGAGCTGACCGACGCCTACGGGCGGTACGTACTGGAAAACGAGGACGGTTTCATGGACGAGTTCCGCGAGCGGTTGGCCGATTTCGGTGGCCGGCCGATTCCCCTGCAGTACGCGGAGCAACTCTCGGAACGCTACGACACCGACGTCTACCTGAAGCGGGAGGACCTGCTCCACGGCGGCGCGCACAAACTCAACAACGCGCTCGGACAGGTCCTGCTGGCGAAGTACATGGGCAAGGAGCGCATCATCGCCGAGACCGGTGCGGGACAGCACGGCACCGCGACGGCGATGGCCGCCGCGCACCTCGACATGCCCTGTGAGATCTACATGGGCAAGACCGACATCGCCCGCCAGCGCCCCAACGTCTTCCGGATGCGCATCAACGGGGCCGAGGTCAACCCCGTGACCGTCGGCCGCGGGACGCTCAAGGAGGCCATCTCCGAGACGATGCGCGACTGGGCGACCACCGTGGAGACGACGCACTACGTCATCGGTAGCGTCGTCGGCCCGCACCCGTTCCCGAAGATGGTCCGGGACTTCCAGTCGGTCATCTCCGAGGAGGCCCGCGCGCAGTGCATCGAGAAGACCGGCGGCCTGCCCGACGCGGTGCTGGCCTGTGCCGGCGGCGGGTCGAACACGATGGGCGCGTTCGCGGAGTTCGTCGACGACTCTGATGTCAGTCTGTACGCCGTCGAGGCCGGCGGCTCCTCGCTGCAGGTCGACGAGGAGGAAGGTGTCGCGCCGAACTCCGCGTCGCTGTCGACGGGCGGCGAGGGCGTCCTCCACGGTGCACGGACGAAACTCCTGCAGGACCGCGACGGGCAGATCATGGAGTCTCACTCCGTCTCGGCCGGCCTGGACTACGCCGGCGTCGGTCCCGAACTGGCCTACCTCGTCGACGAGGGCCGCGTCACGCCCGTGAACGTCGACGACGACATCGCGCTGGAGGCGTTCCACCGCCTCTCCCAGGACGAGGGTATCATCCCGGCCCTTGAGACGGCCCACGCCTTCGGCTACCTCGAGGAGCACCACGACGAGGTGGGCGACACCGTCGTCGTCAACGTCTCCGGTCGCGGCGACAAGGACTTAGAGACGGTCATCGAGGAGACGAGCAAGCGCGACCTCGACATCGCGCCGGACATGAGCGTCTTCGAGCAGGTCGGTGGGGGGATGCTGTGATGGCGCTCGAAGACGCCTTCGCCGACGAACCGGCGTTCGTTCCCTATCTCGCTGCCGGCGACCCGAACTACGCGGCGTCACTGGAGTACGTCGAAGCGCTCGCTCGCGGCGGCGCGGACGTCATCGAACTCGGCCTGCCGTTCTCGGAACCCATCGCCGAGGGCAAGACCATCCAGGACGCCATCGTCCGCTCGCTCGAAGCGGGGATGACGCCCACTCGCTTCTTCGAGTTCGTCGAGGACCTCGACGTCGAGGTCCCCATCGTCTGCATGACCTACTACAATCTGATTTACCAGTACGGTGACGAGGAGGGGCCCCGTCCCTTCGTCGAGAAGGCCGCCGAGGTCGGCATCGAGGGCTTCGTCGTCCCGGACCTGCCTGCCGAGGAGGCCGGCCCGCTCCGGGCGGCCTGTGACGAGTTCGACATCGACCTCGTCTTCATCGTCGCGCCGACGACGAAAGGCGAGCGCTTAGAGAAGATGATGGCGCAGGTCTCGGGCTACGTTTACGTCCAGGCGCGCCTGGGCGTCACCGGCGCGCGCGACGACGTCGACGACGCTACCGAGGCGTCGCTTGCCCGTCTGGCCGACTGGGACGTCCCGAAGGCCGTCGGGTTCGGTATCAAGACCGGCGAGCACGCCGAACGCATCGTCGCCGCGGGTGCGGACGGCGTCATCGTCGGCTCCGCCCTGGTCGACATCGTCGCCGAGGGTCACGAGAGCGGCGCGTCGGTCGACGACGTGGCCGACGAGCTCGAGGCGAAGGCCCACGAACTCAAGCAGGGGGCCCTCCGGGGGGCACAGGAACGTCCGCAACCGGAACGCACATAATCGTTCTTGCCACACTCTCGCATATCATGAACGCAGGTAAGCGCACACGCTTGGACCGCATCGGGACAGACGAGAAGTACGTCATCGTCCCGATGGACCACGGTATCACCATGGGCGCGGTAAAGGGCCTCAAGGACATCGAATCGACCATCGACGCCATCACGCGCGGCGGGGCCGACGCCGTCCTCACCCAGCGCGGTATCGCGGACCGGGTCCACCCGAACAAGAACGACGCGGGCTACATCGTCCACCTCAACGGGTCGACGACCATCGGGCCCGACGAGAACGACAAGCGCATGACCGGCACCGTCGAGGACGCCATCCGGGCCGGGGCCGATGCCGTCTCCGTCCACATCAACGTCGGCAGCCAGTACGAACCCGAGCAGATAGAGGACCTCGCCGCCCTGACCAGTGAGGCCGAGCGCTACGGCCTGCCCGTCCTAGCGATGAACTACGCGCGCGGTCCGGACATCGACCCCGACGACGACGACTACAACCAGGCCGTCGGCCACGCCGTCCGACTCGCCGAGGAACTCGGTGCGGACCTCGTCAAGACCGGCTACACCGGCGACGCAGAGACCTTCCAGCACGTCGTCGAGTCGACGTCGCTGCCGGTCGTCATCGCCGGCGGCGCCAGGGGCACCGACGAGCAGACCCTGGACATGGTCCGGGGCGCGATGGACGCCGGGGCAGCCGGGGTCTCGATGGGGCGGTCCATCTTCCAGCACGACGACCCGGAGAAGATCGCACGCGGCGTCGCCAGCGTCGTCCACGACGACGCGAGCGCCGCGGAGGCGCTGAGTGACGCCGAACTGGCCGCCGAACTCTAGAAACTGAACAGCGACAGCACGCGGCTGGCGACCGACTTGTCGTCACCCTGGCTCTCTGCTGTCTCGTCCGTTTGTTCGCCGCCGTCCGCTTCGGTCTCCAGGTCTCCCGTCGGTTCCCGACGGGCCGTTGCGTCGCCGTCGGTGTCTGCAGGCTCTCTGGGGGTCGACTCGACCGTGGAGTTCCCTCTTTCGGTAGCGTCCGCATCGTCGGACCCGTCTGCGTCCGTATCGTCGGATTCGTCCGCGTCCGCATCGTCGGACCCGTCCGCGTCCGTCTCGTCGGATTCGTCCTCTTCCGTCGCGGGCGCCCCCTCGGCTGCTGGTGTGGACTCGTCCGCGTCGGCCGATGTCGCCGCCTCCTCTTCCTCCGCCGGTACAGACACAGCCACGTCAGCTGACGTCTCCCCCTCGTCCGCTGGTGCCGACTCGGTGTCGCCCGATCCGGACTCCGAACCCGAGGCGTCCGCTTGTGATTCCACTTCGGAGGCGTCAGTGCTCTCCTGCTGTGTATCGTCGTCCTCGCTGTCAGACTCGTCTGCGTCCGCCGACTCCGTTGCCTCGTCCTGGGCGTTATCGACGCCGCCCGTCGCCTCGGTATCCGCGACCGCCGCTGTCTTCTCCCCGTCCGTCGGGGTTCCGTCCGTCTCGGTGGGCTCTGTGGACGACACCGTCTCGTCAGCTTCGTCGGTGTCTGCGGGTTCTGCTGCTTCGTCACGGCCGCTGGTGGATTCCTCGTCGTCGGCGCTGTCTGCCGCTGGCTCCTGGCCAGCCTGTGCCGCTGACGCCCCGTCCGTGGAAAATTGTCGAGTGGCGGAGAGCCCTTCGCCACCGGTCGATTCCAGGTCACGAGTTCCCCCACTGTCGGCCGCTACTTCTGCGGGCTGCCGAAGCGTGTCCTCGCGCTGTGCAGCCTGAGCCGTCCCGTTCGTCTCGGCCGTCTCGCTCGTCTCTGCCGACGACATCTGACCCTGGAACTCGCGTCCCGTTCTGTCAGCCTCGACCAGGCGGCTGGCGACTTTCCGGTAGGCGATGGCGGCACCACTGTTCGGCGCGTTCGAGACGACCGGCCGGCCCTTGTCCTGTGAGTGTGGAACCGCCTCGTCCTCGGGGACGTGGCCGAGCAGCTCCACGTCGAGGAACTCCGCGACTCGTTCGGCGCCCGGTGACGCCCCGGTCCCCGACTTCGTCAGGAGGAGTCCTCGGATGTCACAGTCGACGCGCTCTGCGAGCTGTTTCGTGTTCTGGACGTTGCGGACCGACGCCACGCGCGGCGTCGAGACGAGGATGGTCTCGTCGGCGACCTGGAGCGGTCGGACCGTCTCCTCGCTCAGTCCGGCCGGCGTATCGAGCAGGACGATGTCGTAGTGCCACCGGAGCGCCTGGACGACGTCGGGGAGCCGTCGGAGGTCCGTCTCCGCGTACCCCTGAAGGTCCGTCCCGCTGGGGACCACCGAGAGTCCCGAGTCGGTCTCGTACGTCGCCGCTTCGACGTCGCTCTTCCCGGCGAGGACGTCGTGGAGTGTCGTCGCCTCGGTGACGTCGATGTCGATATCGAGGAAATCGACGAGGTTTGCCATCGCCAGGTCGAGCTCGACCGTGACGGTGGCGTACCCCGCGGCCGCGAGCGACGCCCCGAGGTTGATACTCGTCGTCGTCTTTCCCACACCACCCTTGGCCCCAGCCACCGCACAGGTAAATCTATCTTTCATCGTTAGCAAGTCACGAGGTACGTATCAGTCTATGTGTTATTAGATAATCTTGATAACTCTTTCGTCCCGTTATCTTCACTGATATCACGTTACGGAACCGCCAGGTATTGCCGGTTGAACACGTCCGGGGCCGACGGACGCGGCCGTCTCGTTCACCGCGTCCGCCGACCGAACTGCAGGTTTCGCCACGTTCAAGCCCCATCGTCGCGGACGTGGGCGTATGACACGAACCGTGTGGCTCAAGGCCGACGACGAGGTCGGCGACTGGGAGACGCGAAAGCGGCGTATCACTGCCGGCCTGGAGGCCGGCGTCGACTGGGTGCTCGTCGACGAGGCCGACGTCGAGAAGGTGCGTGACCTCGGCGCGGTCAACGTGGCGGCGTTCACCAACGGCGACGTCCACGTCATGGACGCAGAGGCTACCGACTCGGACGCCGACGCGACGGTCGTCGGCAAGGACGGCGAGGGCGACGGCACGGTCGACCTGCCCACTGATTTCTCCGGGTCTGCGGACCTCTCTGCACTCCGCCGGAACGACGCCGCCCACGAGGGCGGGTACGTCCGCATCTTCGACGAGGACTACGAGGCGTTCGCCGAGGAGGTCGCCAGGGAAGCCGAGTTCACCATCGTCATCGGCGAGAACTGGCAGATCATCCCGCTGGAGAACCTCATCGCTCGCATCGGCGACGAGACGGACCTCATCACCGGCGTCCAGTCGGCCGACGAGGCCCGCACTGCCTACGAGACGCTCGAACACGGCGCCGACGGCGTCCTGCTGGACACCGACGACCTCGACGAGATCCGCAAGACCGTCCAGGTCCGCGACGAGATGGGGCGCGAGACGGTCGACCTGGAGTACGCCACCGTCACCGCGGTCGAACAGACCGGCTCCGCCGACCGCGTCTGTATCGACACGGGCAACCTGATGGAACACGACGAGGGGATGCTCGTCGGGTCGATGGCGCGTGGCCTCTTTTTCGTCCACGCCGAGACGGCAGAGTCGCCGTACGTCGCCTCGCGCCCCTTCCGGGTCAACGCCGGCGCGGTCCACGCCTACGTCCGCACGCCCGACGGCGGGACGAAGTACCTCTCTGAGATACAGTCCGGTGACGAGGTCCAGATCGTCGACGAGAACGGGCACACCCGTGAGGCCATCGTCGGCCGCGCGAAGATAGAGAAGCGCCCGATGTTCCGCGTGCAGGCAGAGACCGACGAGGGGGACCGCATCGAGACGCTGCTCCAGAACGCGGAGACCATCAAGGTCCACACCCGCGACGGCCGCAAGTCGGTCACGGAGCTCGAGGCCGGCGACGAGATTCTCGTCCACTACGAGGACACGGCCACCCACTTCGGCGAGAAGATCGAAGAGAGTATCATCGAACAGTGACGCTGCGCTCGGTCTTCGAGAACCGCTGATAGGAACTATCTGCTCGGGGCGCATCTCTCCGAGCGGTGACCGCGCAATGTCGACCCCGATTCCCCCGTGGCAGCGCCGCACGACGGCGATCGTCGTCGTCCTCGCTATCGGTTCTACCCTCCTCGGCCTCTTCAGAGCGGGCCACTATCCGCCGTCGCTCCTCCCGGCCTTTTACGTCCAGGACCTCGTCATCCTGCTCGTCGGCGTGCCGGCACTCGCGTTCGGTCTCCGGTCCGCCCGTGCGGGGTCGCTCCGCGGCCGACTCCTCTGGCTCGGTGCGCTCGCGTTCATGACCTACATGTGGGTGTCCATCGGTCTCCAGGTCCCGTTCAACGGCTTCTTCCTGGGCTACGTCGCGCTGTTCGGGCTCTCGCTTTTCACCTTCGTCGGCGGCGTGGTCGGCACTGACGCCGACGCCGTGACCGAGGCAGTCGGGGACGTGATCTCGGAACGCCGCTACGGGGCTGTCCTCGGGCTCATCGCCGCTGGCCTCGCCGCGCTCTGGCTCTCGGAGCTGGTCCCGGCCACGCTCACCGGGACGCCCCCGCTGCTCGTCGAGGAGGTCGGCCCGAAGGCGCTAGTGTCGCACTTCCTCGACCTCGCCGTCGTCGTCCCCGCACTGACCGTCGTCGCCGCCTGGCTCTGGCAGGGCCGTCCCTGGGGGTACGTCCTCGCCGGCGTCGCGCTCGTCTTCGGGGCCCTCCTCGCGCCAGCAATCGCCAGCATGACCCTCGCCCTGTTTCTCTCCGGCGGCGTGACGCTCCCGCTCGTGGCCGTCGTCTTCACCGTGCTCCCGGTACTCGTCGCCGCGGCCTTCGCCGTTCGATACCTCCGTCGGATTCCCGGGCGAGACCGTCTCGCGGGTGCAGACAGCGACCGCTCGGTCTAACGTCTCCCATCAGGATTCCTCAGTTGGCTGCCTGAGCGTCAGCGTCGACAGTCCGGCGAGGACGAGCAGGGCGGCCCCGACGGCGAACGACTGTGACCACCCGAGCCGCGCGACGAGGAGCCCCGTGACCGTGCCGCCGAAGACGCCGCCGGGAATCTTCGCCGCGTAGACCAGCGCGTAGTTCTCCGAGGACCGTGCCCGTCCGTAGTACTCCCCGACGAGCGACGGGAAGATGGCGAACACCGGACTCCGGAAGAAGGCGGTCCCGGCGACCAGGAGGACGAACAGCGCCGGACGCCCCGCCAGCCCGGTGAGTATCGCGCCGCCGAGCGAGAGGCCGCCGAGCACCAGCGAGACGCCGACGGTCCGCTCCCCGCCGACGCGGTCCGAGAGCGTGCTCATGACGATGATACCCAGCGCGTCGGCCAGCGCGACGACCGATGCAACCACCGTCGCCGTCCCGGCGCTCAGACCCAGCCCGGTCGTGAAGCCGACCGACTGGCCGATGAGCATCAGACCCACCCCGTTGACGATCAGCATCACCCAGAACAGCACCCAGAACTGCCAGGTCCCCAGGACGGTTCGCCAGCCGACGCTCTCGACCACGTCGACCGTCTGTCCGGTCTCTGTTCTCCCGTCGGCCGTCTCGGTGCGCTTTGGCGGGTCGCGGACCACCACCGCTGCCAGGAGCCCCAGGCCGCCCACTAGCGCGCCGAGGGCCAGCAGGGTGGCCGTGTAGGAGGCGTCGATACGAGCCCCGACGAGCGGGATGAGGGCGGCGCTCACGGCGCTGAACGCCGTCGTGACGACGCCCATCGCCAGCCCCCGCCGGTCGGTGAACCACTTCACCGGCGTGTTGACGGCGACGGTGTAGGCCATCCCGCTGCCGGCGCCCCCGAGGGCGTAGGCCAGCGCGGCGACCGGGTAGGTCGTCGACAGACCTAGCCCGGCGTAGCCGGCGAACATGCACACCGACGAGACCCCGAGCACCACGCCGGGACCGTACCGGTCACGGATGCTGCCGGCCGGGAACTGGACCAGCGTCTGGGTGACGACGAACAGCGTGAAGACGGTCCCCAGCGCCGCTGGCGACGCACCGACGCGGGCTCCGACGGCGCCGCTGAGCGTCGTCCAGACGAACTGGTAGGTGCCGGCCGCGCCCATCACCCCCGCGGCGACGACGACCAGTACCCACCGGCGCGCTGGCTGTTCCGTGGCGCTGCCGGCCACGTTCAGGCGTCGTCCACGTCAGCCGGTTCCAGTCTGGTCGTACACCAGTGACAGAACTCGAGGTCCTCGTCGAGCTCCTGCCCGCAGTTGGGGCAGGTGTGACCCTCGACGACTTCCGTCGCCTGGTTCTCCTTGGTCGCCATCCAGTAGGCGTCGGCCATGCTGAGCACGGTGATGGCGAGCAACGCCACCGACGCCTCCAGGGGCAGCGCCTGCGAGGCTGCGACGAACGCCTCGACGCTGAGCGCGTCCGGCATGACGTCGCCACCGACCAGCAGCGTCGTCGTGCTGACGACGAGGCCGAACCACAGTATCGCCCGCAACCACTCCCGCAGGTAGACGTGGCCGAGGCCGGGGTAGATGAAGGCGAGCAAAGCGGCGAGCCACGGCCGCTTGCGTCCTGTCTCGGTCATTAATTCCGACTCTGTCACCGACGCCCCTATATCTTCCCCTTCGGCGAGTTACGGCCGATTCGCCGTCGCTGGCGGGTCTTCCGGGGACAGACGTGGGCCTGTGACGCCGTTTGCTTCGACAGTGGTCGCGCGTCTGTCGGACGGCGTCGCTGCCGTCGTCGTCGGGCCGTCACGTTGCGACCGCGCTGTGGGCGGCTTTCACTCACTCGCCGAGAGCCGGGCGATGGTCTCGACGAGCACGTCCACGCCGATCTCCAGTGTCCGCTCGTCGACGTCGAAGGTGGGCGTGTGGTGGCCGCCTGGGTGGTCGGTGCCGATACCGACGAACGTCGCCGTCCCGCCGTGGCGCTGGACCCGGTCCATGAGATAGGTGGCGTCCTCGCTCCCTCCCAGTGCGGCCTCGTGAAGCCGGCGCTCGACGCCGGCGGCGGTTCCCGCAGCTTCGTACACCACGTCGGCGAGTTCGGCGTCGCTCTCGGCGCTCGGCGCTTCGGCCGTCGTCTCGACTCGCCCCGCGCAGTCGTGCATCGCGGCAGCGTGTTCGACCACCGAGTCCGCCCGCTCGCTCATGTACTCCTTGAGTGCGGTGGTCTCGCCGCGGACCTCTCCTCCGAAACGGGCGTGTTCGGGGACGATGTTCGTCGCCGTCCCGCCCTCGACGACGCCGGCGTTGACCCGCGTCGCGCCGCCCTCGTGGCGGCGTATGGCGTGGAGGTTCTGGACGGCCGTCGCCAGCGCCTGGACGGCGTCACGGCCCGAGCCCGGGTGGCGGCCGGCGTGCGCGGACTCGCCCTCGAAGGTCGCGACGAACTGGCGGACCGCGAGAAAGCCGCCGACGCCGGCGACGACCTCGCCGGTCGGGTGGTCGAGCCCGACGTGGATGGCCAGCAGGTGGTCCACGTCGTCGAGGTGGCCACGCTCGGCGACGGGCTTCGCGCCGCCGATGACCTCCTCGGCGGGCTGGAAGAGGACTTTCAGGGTCCCGGCGAAGTCGCTCTCGGCGATGGCTTCGAGGACGCCGACGCCGATGGTCGCGTGGGCGTCGTGCCCACAAGCGTGCATGTACCCCTCGTTGTCCGACCGAAAGCCGCCGTCGGCGGGCGCGTGGCCCGTCTCGTCGCTCTCGCGAATCGGGAGCGCGTCGATGTCGACCCGGAGCCCGACCGTCGGGCCCTCGCCCCGCTCTATGACTGCCAGCGCGCCGGTGAAGCCGCCCTCGACCTGTTCGAGGACGTCCTCGCGGGCACCGGCCTCGCGGGCTCGGTCGTGCCAGCGCTCGAGTTCGGCGTCGTCCGGGACGGCCATGCGGGCCTCGGCATCGAGCAGTTCCGGGCCGACCAGCAGCTCGTCGACGCCGATGCGCTCCAGCTCGTCGACGATGCGGCTGGTGGTGTAACATTCGCACCACGCCGGCTCGGGATACCGGTGGAGGGCCCGCCTGAGCGAGGTGAGTCGCTCGCGTCTGTCGTCGTCCATACCGCCCGTGACGCGCCGGACCGACTTATGACCCGCTGCCGACCTGCTGGCGCTGCTCGACGTCCACTTCGACGTGGACGCCCGCGGGGAACGAGCGTTCGGTGACGTTCCGGGCGAACTCCTCGTACCCGACGATGTCGATGGTCCGCTCGTAGACGGTGTAGTTCCAGGCGTCGAAGCTGCCGCCGCTGGGGCCCAGCGTCTTCGACTGGGGCACCCGGAGGTCACTGGGCGGTTTCGGGTGTGGCCCTTTCAGTTCGACGCCCTTTCGCTCGGCCGACTCCTTGATGTCGGAGACGACGTCGTCGAGGCGGTAGCGGTTCCCACTGGTGAGCGTCAGGGTCGTGACGAAGGGCATCTCTCTACGGATGCAGGCCGGCCGGGGTCAAAAGGGCATCTCTTTGCGCGCGCGTCCGTCGTCCGGGCTACCTGCACTGGGCTCCCACCGGTCAGCGACGGACTCTATCCCACGTGAGTGCCGTCGCGCGGTTTCGATGTCGTCTCCGATATTCTCTTAAGTACCGATGTACTACCTATCGCTAATGATAGAGGCCACGAGCGCGGGAGCCATCCTCTTTCGCGATACGCGTGGCCGGCGCGAGTACCTGTTGCTCAAGAGCCGCCCCGGGGACTGGGAGTTCCCGAAAGGCGGCGTCGAGGGCGACGAGGAACTTCAGCAGACGGCCATCCGCGAAGTGAAAGAGGAGGCCGGAATCGGCGATTTCCGGCTCTTGGACGGTTTCCGCAAAGACTACGACTACGTGTTCGAGGCGAACGGCAACACCATCCACAAGACGGTGCACCTGTTCGTCGCGAAGTCCTTCGAAGCATCGGCAGAGCTCTCTACGGAGCATCGCGACCTGCAGTGGCGCGACTACGACCAGGCTGTCAACACCGTCACGCAAGACGGCCCCCGCGAGATACTGAAAGACGCCCACGAGTTCCTCGACGAGGCGCTCGAGAACGGCGACGGGGAGTGAGGACGCGAGACGTGCCCGACGGGCACCGCTAGCGACTGCGTTTCCGAATCCTGGTCGAAACCGCGAGACGAGGTCTCGGCCGGTCTAATTTCCCGTGGAATTTATATATGATTACTTAGACGTTCTGACTGAAGGTCCCACAATGTTAGAAGACGGACTCTCCTACCCAATGCAAGGCGACAGTTGGATCGGGCGGCTGGTAATCGGCGGCATCCTCCTCTTTCTGTCCTTCCTCATAGTTCCGGTGTTCATATTCTACGGCTACCTCGTCCGCGTCCTCGAGTCGACTATCGAGGGCGATTCGGAACCCCCCGAGTGGGACGACTGGGGCGGTCTCGTCGTGGACGGACTGAAAGCGACGGTGGTCGGCCTCGTCTACGGACTAATTCCGACAGTCGTTATCGTCGGTATCGGCGCCGGACTGATCGGCATCGGCTCCGCGGCCGGCAACGACGGCGGCGGTCTCCTGGCCGGCTTCGGCCTCGCGACCATCCTGCTGTTGATTCCGGTGCTGTTCCTGGTCTACTACCTCGTCCCCGCCGCCCTGTCGAACATGGCCGTCGAGGGTCGACTCGGTGCCGCGTTCGACGTCGGGATGCTCAAGCGCGTCGTGCTGACCAGCGACTACTTCGTCGCCGTGCTGATGCCCATCGTCGTCGGCGTCGTCATCAACGTCGTCGCCCAGGTGCTCATCCTCACCATCGTCGGTGGCCTGCTGGTCCCGTTCGTCATGTTCTACGGCCAGGTCGCCGTGTTCCGGATGTTCGGACTCGCGTTCGCGAAGCACGCGCCGACGGACGGCGGACAGGCCACGGACGTCGCGACGACGGCCTGACCTGAGCGGCCCCGACTGTTTTTATCCGGCCACGCCAACGAGCGGTGTGGACCACGCCGACTCCGAGTTCGCGTTCGAACTGGCCGTCTGTCAGTGGGCCGAGCGCGCGTGGTCGCCCGCGAGCGACGATTCGACAGCGCTGGTCGCCCGCCAGCTCGGCACTCAGTACCGCCGCTGGGACACCGTGGTACTCGAGTGTGACCCCGACGGGCTGACCCAGCGCGGCGCGTTCGGACTCGATGCCCTGAATTCGGACCTCTTGCACGTCGTCCGGAACGCGCCGAGCGACTGGGCCTTCTATCGCGACGCGCTCCCGGACCCGGGCTACCCCTGGCGCTACGTCCGGGAAGCCATCCACGAGGCGGCCGACCGCGACGCCGTCGAGTCCCGAAAGCGGGGCAACCGCATCGAGATTCGCCGGCGTCACGACTACCCCGACTGGATTCGCCGGGTCGTCGCCATCGAGAACAAACCGGACCTCACCGCCAGCGCCGCGCGCGACCTGGTCCCCCAGCTCGAACGTGACGTCGCGCTCGGCCTGGCAGACGAGGTGTGGGTGGCGACGGCGGCCACGGACGAACGCGTCGAGCCGATCCTGCTCGCGGACCTGCCGGCGGAGGCCGGCGTCCTGACCGTCGACCCCGATGACGGAACCGCCGAGGCGGTCTGGCAACCGCGGACGCTGGCCGTCGACGACTCCGGCACACGGATTCTGGAGCGACCCGACGACGGCGTGAGCGCCGCGCGATTCGAGTACGCCGACCCCGGATGGAAGGCCGACAAACGCAACGAGATCGCTGAGCGGGCCTACGAACGGGGGTGGCGGGCCTACGCCGGAACGATGCGGCCCGACTGCCGACACTTCGACTTGCGCGCCACCGACTCCGGCGTCTATCCGTACTGTGTGGCCAAGGAACGGGTGCCGACGCAAACCGAGTGTCGCGGGGCTTGCGGGTCGTTCGAGCCGGAACCGCCGGCCTGGCGGTCGAAGGCGTGGCCGCTGGACGGGGGGCCGGGCGGCGCGAGCAAGCGGTTGCTCGACCGGCGACGCCGACGCCGGCGGCCGGGCCTCGACGACGACGCCGCGTGATTAGTCGTCGGTCGTCTGGATGTCGAGCGCGTCGCGTTCGACGGCGAGCCTGAACGTCGGCACTGTCTTCTGGACCGTCTCGACGATTCCCTTGTCGGCCAGGCTCCGCAGCGCCGACCGGACTGCGTCGACCTCGGGATCCTCGCCGGCGTCGCGCAGCGCGTGCAGCACCGCGACGACGCTCTGGCTCTCCTCGTCGGGGCCGGCGATGACGTCGACGACGGCGTGTTGCAGGGCCGTCACTGTCACCGTCTGCACCCGGTCGGGGTCCTCGCCCTCGATGAGATTGGTCGCCTCCGGCGTCGCACAGATGAGGCTGTTCTCGTTGCGGTAGTAGTACTCCTTGAGTTCGGATTCGAGGTACTGGTGGACCTCGCTCCCACTGTCCATGCCCCACCGCTCTTGCAGCTCGCGGTTCTTCGTCGGCTGGAGCTCGACGATGTCGGCGAGCCGCTCGCTGGCCTCCTCCGAGAGGGTCATCGACGCCTACTACCCGGAGGGGCGTAACAAGCGTTCTGAAGTTGTGCCGGCCCGCCGCCCCTCGTCCAGACAACATATTTGTCGCTTCGGCCCTTGACTCGGGTAGATGCAGACGTCTCGTCTCGTCCCACTGGTACTCTCTGTGGCCCTCCTCGTTTCGGTGCTACCGGCGACGGCTGTCGGTCCCGCGTCCGCCGCGGACGCACGAGTCACGCTGACCGACACGACGGTCACGCCGGCGACGCCGGTGGCGGGCGCCCCGATAACCGCCGAGACGACGGTCCGGC
Source organism: Haloarcula ordinaria (assembly GCF_029338275.1). Taxonomy (NCBI): domain Archaea; kingdom Methanobacteriati; phylum Methanobacteriota; class Halobacteria; order Halobacteriales; family Haloarculaceae; genus Haloarcula; species Haloarcula ordinaria. Next base: position 1,641,065 of record NZ_CP119789.1, read on the forward strand.
TCTCGGCAGGCAGCGATACGCCGCTCCGCCTCGACGAGGTCACCGTCCGCGACAGCGACGGGAACACGCTCGGGTCGGCGGCCGACCTCGGCCGGCTCTCGCCCGGCGAGACGCTCGCGGTGCCGGTCACGTTCGACGTCTCGGACCCCGGCACCTACGACCTCACGCTCGTCGTCGAGGGCCGCGACACCGACGGCGACGACGTCCGCGCGACGCGTCCCCTCTCGCTGGGCGTCGAACGCGCCGCGCCGCTCGTGGAGCTCAGGGCCGACAGTCTCGTGGCTGACGCGGATACCTCGGTCCAGGCAGTCGTCTCGAACCCGACGAACGCACAGCTCCGTGGCATCACCGTCCAGGTGACCGACCCGGCGAGCGGTGACCGACTCCGCCGGACGGCGCCGGCGCTCGCGGCGGGCGCGTCGACGACGCTGAACTTCTCGGTCCGGGCCACCGAACCTGGGACGACCAATCTGACGGTGGCGACGACCTACACGACGCCGACCGGCGCCGAGGTGACCTCGACGTTCGCGCGGCCAACCCCCGTCGACCCGCTGACCGACGACGTCGACGTGCGCGTCCAACGGGCGCAGGCCGACGACACGCAGCAACAGGTGACGACCGGACTCACCGGCCTCCTCGGTGGCGGCGGTGGCGGCGCTGGCGCGCTCCAGCCACAGCCGGACGACTCGGAGACGACGAGCGACGAGGCGGTCGACGTGACGGTGACCAACTTCGGCAACGCGGCCATCGAAGACGTGGTCGCCGCCGCCGAGTCGCCCAACGGCACCGTGCTGGCCGCTGTCGGTCGGTTCGCCGTGACCGACCGGCTCGAACCGGGCGAGTCGGCGACCGTCGAGGCCGACCTCGCCGGGGTCTCGGCCGCAAGCGTCGACTTCGTCGCGACCTACCGGGCCGGCAACGACAGCACGCAGCGAGCGACAGGGACGTACGCGCTCGACCCAGCGGTGGGCCAGGCGACGCTGACCGGGCTCGACGTGACCGTCGACGACGAGGGTCGGGTGGCCATCAGCGGGAACCTCGCCAACGTCGGCGACGGCGACGTCAGCAGCGCGCTGGTCGCCGTCGAACCGACCGACGCCGTCCAGCCCGCCTACCCGCAGCGGACCTACTTCGTGGGCACCGTCGCGAGCAGCGAGTTCGCCCCCTTCGAGCTGGTCGCCCAGGCGGACACGGAAAACGCGACGTCGGTGACGGTCCGCGTCGAGTACACCGCCGGCGATGCGCGCACGACCGACCGGTTGACGGTGCCGCTGCCGGCCGACGACGGCACCGACCTGGCGGACGGACAGCAGACCGCGACGCTCGTCGCGTGGGTCGGGGCCGGCCTCGTGGTGACTGTCGCGCTCACCCTCCTGCTCCGGCGTCGCCGGGGCGGCGACCGATGACCGGCGAGCAGGGGGCCGGTGACGCTGCACCCGCCCACTCGGTATCGCTGGACGTGGACGCGGTGACGGTGGCTCACGACGTCCCGCCGCTCCGCCTCGCCGACGTCACGAAACGCTACGACAGCGGCCGCGCCGGCTACGTGGCGGCGCTCTCGAACGTGGACTTCGCCGTCGAGCCCGGGGAAGTCGTCGCCGTCGTCGGGCCCAGCGGGAGCGGCAAGTCGACGCTGCTCAACCTGCTCGGCCTGCTCGACGACCCGACGAGCGGCCGGGTCGAGCTCTGGGGGCAGTCGACCGGGGGCCTCTCGGACGCCGAACTGACCGACGCCCGCCGGGAGTCGCTGGGCTTCGTGTTCCAGGACTTCCACCTGTTGCCGACGCTCACCGCGCTGGAGAACGTCCGGCTCCCGACGGCGTTCCTCCCCGGCGACGCGACCGACCGGGCCCGCGACCTGCTCGAACGCGTCGGCCTGGCCGACCGCATGGACCACACGCCCGACGAGCTCTCCGGCGGACAGAAACAGCGGGTCGCCATCGCGCGCTCCCTGGTCAACGAACCGGCGGTGCTGCTGGCCGACGAGCCGACGGGCAACCTGGACCGCGAGACGGGGACGCAGATACTGGAGGAGGTCCGGCAAATCAGCGACACCGGCGTCGGCGTCGTCGCCGTCACCCACGACGACCTCGTCACCGACTACGCCGACCGGACGGTCCAGCTAATCGATGGGGTGGTCCAGCGTGGGTGACCGCTTCCCGGCGCTGACGCTGGCCACGCGGAACCTCTCACGCCAGCGGATACGGGCGGCGCTGGCGGCGCTCGGCATCGTCATCGGCGTGTTCGCCGTCGTCACGCTGGGCCTGCTGGGCAACGCACTCAGCGTCGCTGCGACGGAGGAACTGGGCGGCCTGGGCAACCAGGTCATCGTCAGTCCGTCCCAGGCGTCCGGCGAGGACTCGCTCGACTCCCGCGACCTGGCGGCGGTCCAACGGGCCGCGAGCGGCCGGGGGACGGTGGTGCCGCTCAGGGTGACCGGGGCGCAGGTGCGTGCCAGCGGCGGGCAGACGTTCGCACAGGTGTACGGCACCGACCGCCCGGGGACGCTCTTCGGGAACGGCAGCGACGGCATTCCGGCGTTCCACCGGCAGGGCGCGCTCGTCGGGGCGGACGTCGCCGCGGACCTCTCGGTCCGCGAGGGGAGCACGATAACCGTCGAGGAAAACGAGTACCGGGTCGTCGCCGTCCTCCCGGAGGTGTCGAGCATCTCGCCGCTCCAGCCGGACTCGTCGGTCATCCTCCCGGCCGACGAGTTCGCCACGTCGGGGTACTCCCAGGTCGTGATACGGGCGAACTCGGCTGACGACGCCAGGGCGGTGGCGAGCGGCGTCGAAGAACGGTTGAACGCCCGCCAGCAGCGCGTCTCCGTCTTCTCCCTGACCAGCATCCTCGACCGCATCTCGGAGTTCTTCGACCTGCTCAACGGGTTCTTGCTCGCTATCGCGGGCATCTCGCTGGTCGTCGCCGGCGTCAGCATCTTCAACGTCATGCTGATGTCCGTCTCCGAGCGTCGCGGGGAGATTGGCGTCCTTCGGGCGGTCGGAATCCACCGTCGGCAGGTCCTCCGGACGCTGCTCGTCGAGGCGACGCTGCTCGGCGTGGTCGGCGGTGCCATCGGGGCGCTCCTGGGTACCGTGACAGTTGTCGTCACGGCGCTGTTCACCGAACTCCCGCTGTCGGCGGTCCTCCTGCCGGGGAACGCCGTCGTCCCGCTGGGCGCGTTCGCGTTCGGCGTCGTCATCTCGCTCGTCGGGGGCCTGTACCCGGCGTACCGGGCGGCCTGGGAACCGCCGGTGTCGGCGTTGCGCGGGTGAGGACGGCTACAGGGAGTCGACCGTCTCGACGACCGAGTCCCAGTGGCTCCCCTTCCAGAAGTGCTGGCCGCAGTCGCGACATCGCCACACGGACGTCTCGGTCGGGTCGGGGGCGTACTCCGGCGTCGGCTCGGTCCGGTCGACGCGCTCCAGCGGCGCGTTGCAGGTCCCGCAGTACTGCGGTTCGTCGGTCACCGAGAGCGAGAAGCCGGCGGCTGCGAGCTCGCGCAGCTGGTCGGTCACCTCGCGTTCGGTCAGTAACACCGCGTCGGGCGCTCGCTGGGCCAGCTGCCGGTCGCGGGTGACGACACGCCGTCCCTCAGTATGGGCCAGTGCCAGCATGTCCTCGTCGCCCTCGGCGTCGCGGTCCAGCGCGTACGCGGCGTCGTAGCCACACAGCCGCAGGTAGGTCGCGAGCTTCCCGAGCATCGCGTCGAGCAAGAGCGGGTCGCCCGGGGCTTCAGCCATCGAGGAACTCACGGACTTCCTGGGCGTCGCGCGTGTTCAGCACGTCGGCTGCCTCGGCCCACCCCCGACGGGCCGTGTGGACGCCGTAGCGCACCTGCTCGAAGTTGCTCGGGCTGTGCGCGTCGGTGTTGATGGCGATGGTGGCCCCGGCCTCGATGGCACGTTTGACCGCGCCACCGGTGAGGTCCAGGCGGGCCGGGCTGGCGTTCACCTCGAGGGCGGTGCCGTGCTCGGCGGCCGCCGCGGCGAGTCGCTCGACGTCGACGTCGAGGCCGGGTCGCCGGTTGAGGAACCGCCCTGTCGGGTGGCCGACGATGTTCACGTCCGGGTGTTCCGCGGCCGCGACCAGGCGGTCGGTGCCGTCGCCGTCCAGCGCGGCGTGCGGGGAGGCGACCACCACGTCGAGGTCGGCGAGCAGGTCGTCGGCGACCGAGATAGTGCCGTCCTCGGCGATGTTCGCCTCGACGCCGGTGAACACGTCGATTGGGGCATCCTCGGCGACCGCCCGGACCGCCTCGAGTTGCTCGCGCAGTTCGTCGTCCGGTACGCCGACGCCACCGACCATCCCCGGCCCCGTCGCGTGGTCACTGATTGCGAGGTAGTCGTGGCCGAACTCGGCGGCCCCCTCGACCATCTCGGCGACCGTGTACCCGCCGTCGGACCAGTCGGTGTGGACGTGTAGGTCGCCGCGAATCTCCCCTTCTTCGAGGAGGTCCGGCAGGTCCCCGCTCGCCGCGGCCGCGACCTCGCCACGGTTCTCGCGTAGCTCCGGGGGCATCCACGCCATCTCCAGGGCCTCGTAGACGCCCGCTTCGGTCTCGCCCGCGATTCGCTCGCCGGCACGCTGACCGTCCGACTCCTCCTCGACTTCGGAGACGTCGAAGACGCCGTACTCGTTGACTTTCAGGCCCCGGTCGATGGCGCGGTTCCGCACGGCGACGTTGTGGTCCTTGCTCCCCGTGAAGTACTGGAGGGCAGCCCCGAACTCCTCGGGGACGACCACCCGGAGGTCGACGCGTACCCCGCCGGCACGGACGCTGGCTTTCGTCTCGCCGGCCTCGATGACGGTGTCGCCGGCCCCCCAGTCGGTGAAGGCGTCGACCACGGCGTCGCCGTCGGTGCTCCCGACGAGGACGTCCACGTCGCCGATGGTCGGCCGCCACCGGCGGAGCGACCCGCCCAGTGCACACCGCTCGACGGCCGGGACGTCGTCGAGGAACGCGCGGACCTCCTCGCCGTAGGGCCTGGCCTCCCCGAGCAGTGCGCGCTCGTGGGCCTCGCGGGCGAAGTCGACGTTGTCGAGGATGTTCTGCTCGGTCTTCGCACCGAAGCCCTTGACGTCCTGAATCTCGCCGGCTTCGGCCGCGGCTTCCAGCTCGTCGAGTGTCGTGATACCCAGCTCCTCGTACAGTTTCCCGACGGTCTTCGGGCCGACGCCCTCGACGGCGGTCAGCCCGGTCATGTCGACGGGCAGCTCCTCGCGGAGGTCCTCCAGTTCCCCGATGGCACCCGTCTCGACGTACTCGACGATCTTCGCCGATATCGCGTCGCCGACGCCTTCTATCTCGCCGACTGCGTCGGCCCCCTCTCTCGCTAAGTCCTCGACGGCCGCCGGGTGGTCCCGGACGTTCTCGGCTGCCCGGCGGTACGTCCGGGGCTTGTACTCGACGCCCTGCGCGTCCAGCAGGTCGGCGAACGCTTCGAGCTCCGTCGCGACTTCGTCGTTCCGGCTCATGCTAGAGACTCCGTCCGGCACGACCCGTACCGGAATCCGCGTCCTCGTGGCCCAGCGCCTTGCGCAGGAACTTCATCCAGCGCTTCTGGTCGGCGGTCTGCTGGGCCCGCTGTTCGGCCTCGAGGTCCGCCGGGCCGAGCTGTTCGAGCGCGTTCAGCGCCCGGTCGATGCCGATGACGGCGTCGGCCAGCGTCTGGCCCTCCTCGTAGCTCACCTCGCCGTTCTCGATGCGTTGCTTGCGCTGGAGGCGCTCTCTGCGGAGGTTCGTCTTCGCCTGCTCGACGCGCTCGCGTTCGCCCGGCGGAATCGTGTCCCGCCGCTTTATCTCGAAGACGAACGACTGGAGTTCGATCTCCTCACCCTGGACGATGATGCTGTCGGGAATCGCGGCACCCACTGTCGCGCCCTCCCGTTCGATGCGCTCCAGCAGTCGTTTGCGCTCGAACTCTCTCACTACCCGTTCGTTCGGTCTGGGGGCTCTTACTCGCTTCGCTCGGTGACCTCTCGCCGCCAGTACCGGGACGCGAGCATCACGGACTTCCAGTCGCCCTGATCCGAGCCCGCCGGTATCTTTTTGATTTCCTCTCACGTGGGTCTGAGACAAGACAGGGTCGACCGCCCGCTATCCGCTCTCCATGACGCTCACATTCGACCCGCTCGACGACGAGTCGGGGCTGGCAGTCATCGACCGCGTCGAGCGACAGCGCTACCGCATCTTAACCCCCGAGGCGGTCGACCCGCACCCGACCGCCGCGGATTCGTTCCGGTTCCCGGTCGGCGCCGCAGTGTCGATTCGGACCGAGGCCATCGTCCTCCCGACGGTCGTTCCCGTCTACGTCCGCGACGCCGAGGGGGCGACGGTCGCCGAGGTCACGCAGTTCGACAGTCGGTCCCTCCCCGACGGCGAGTACAGCCTCGACCTCTGTACCCGCATCAAGACCTACCTGCGCGTCCGGTCTGGATTCGAGGTCAGCGTCGACATCGACCGGACACGCATCGAGTTCGACGAGCCGACCGAGGTCAGAATCGGCGCCCGCTCCCGCCACGACCGACCGGCCGCGACGGTCACGACGACGTCGGACCCCCGCGACCTGATGGCGGCCGTCGAGACGTTCGGGTCGGCGCTGAAGACGACCGACCCGGAGCGGTCGTACCCGACGCTCAGGGGCCACCCGCCGGCGCTCGAACTGGGCGACTCGCTGTCCATCCCGTCGAGCGTCGAGCGGCCGGACACGGGAGTCACGATGGAACTCCCGCCGCGCCTCGCGTCCGTGTTCGTCGCGGCGCCGCTGGCCTACTACCTGGGCGCGCGGTTGGTCCCGGCGTCGACGCCGCGGCTGACGACCGACACCGGGTTCGAGTACGCGCTCGACTCGCCGCGCGGCTTCGAGTCTGCGGTCGAGCGGACGCTGAAACAGCTGTTCTTCCTCGACTGCGTGACCCGAACCGAGGGATACTACGAGATAGACCTGCACGAGCGAACCGCTGTCGAACCCTACGTCGACCTCGACTTCGCGACCCTCTACGACCGACCGCTCGCCGAGCAGGTGGCGGCGTACCTCGAGGTCCCGTACGACCTCATCGAGGACCACATCCCCGAGTGGCGACTGACGGCCCACGTCGAACCCACGGCGGGGAACGCCGAGCAACTCCCCTTCGTCGTCGACGACCTGGCGGTCGTCCGGACCCACGACCACCACCAGCGGACGCAGGCGACGGTGCCCGCGGAGGTCGAGGCCGAGTTCACCCGCGACGACGTCATCACTCGCTCGGCGAGCGCCAGCGACGGCGCGACGGCCAGCGAGTACGTCGAACCGACGTCCGAGGGGACCCTCGAACAGGCCTGGATCGGCGAGAGCATCCCTATCGGGGCGAGCAAACTCACCGTCGAGGCGTTCCTGAACCGCCTGAACCGCGAGAACACCGAGGAGGATATCTCGATCGCCGTCGTCCAGAACGACGCCCGGATGGACGCGGAACGGGAACTCGTCGACGCCGTCTACGGGACCCGGTCGGACCTCCCGTTCGACGTCACCGCTCACCAGAACCTGACGACAGCGGAGCTGACCGACGTCCTCACCGGCCGGTGTGACTTCTTCCACTACATCGGCCACACGGACAGGGACGGATTCACCTGCAGCGACGGCAAACTCGACGTGACGACCCTCGATTCGGTCGGCGTCGACACGTTCCTCCTGAACGCCTGCAACTCCTACCACCAGGGGCTGGCCCTCGTCGAACAGGGCGCCATCGGCGGTATCGTCACGCTCAACGAGGTCATCAACGAGCGCGCGGTCCACATCGGCGAGACCATCGCACGCTTGCTCAACGGTGGCTTCCCGCTCCGGGCGGCGCTCACCGTCGCACGCGAGCAGAGCGTCATGGGCGGCCAGTACATCGTGGTCGGGGACGGGGGGATAACGGTCACGCAGACGGCGGGCGGCGCGCCGAACCTCCTGGACGTCACCCCGGTCGGCGACGGGTTCGACGTGGAGATTCGGACGTACTCGACGGACGACCGCGGGCTCGGAACCATCTTCATGCCGTTCCTGGAGGCCAACGAAACGTACTACCTCAGCTCGGGGAGTATCGACACCTTCCACGTCTCGGAACCCGAACTCACGCGGTTCCTCTCCCTGGAGGAGGTCCCGGTCCGCATCGACGACGAGCTACACTGGAGCAGCTCGATGGAACTGGACGACGTTCTCTGAGCGGTGTGGGCGCGCTGCTTACCGTTTCAGGTATCGGCCGGAAAAATCCGCGCTGCGAAACGCTCGTCGTTCGCTCTCGTTCTATGGACCGCTGATAGCCGCGTTGTTCGCTGCCGCCGCGTTCCCGGCCTGCATCAGCAGCAGGAGGACGGTGAACAGGACGCCGGCCATTCGTGGGTGCTCTGCGAGGTACTTCGCCATTGTACTATCTGACATGGTACACCCTGACTGTCGGGAGATGGGAAATTAAATATTTTTGATTGTAACCTACATATTTTAACTTATATTAAGTAGCGAATAACTGCGATTTCCGAGCCCGCTTGCCATTAGGGGACGAGAACCGGTCTCGCGAGCGATTCGTGCACCCTGTCCCGACCGGTGACTGACGCCCCGTCTGCGTCGGCAGAGGGCGAGGTGGTGGCGATTCCCGTGCGACCTACCAGTATCGTTTTGTAACTCCCTCCACAATCATTGGCAAGAATAACCGACAGATGGGACTTGCAAGCACTCACTTCGCGGACGAACCGGGGGTATCTCGGCAGCGGACTCACGGGTCGGATGGGAGCGTTGCCGCGTCGAGTTCGTCACGCGAGCACGGGGTGGTACTATGACTACGGACCAACTCCGCAACTTCGACGGGGAGACGGTCCGACTCTCGCGGACCGTCCTGCGTGGCAGTCTGCGGGCGGCCGACAACAGTGCGCCCCTGTTGCGGACGGAGTCCGCGGACCCGTCCGCCGACAGTCGCATCGAGGTACCCGTCCCGCTCGCGAAACTGCGCGAGGAGCGACAGATCCGCGTCCTGCACGTCGACGACGACCCGGACCTCGGAGAGACGGTCGGTATGTTCCTGGAACGCATCGACGAGGACCTGACCGTCGTCACCGAGACGAGCGCCGTCGCGGCACTCGGCCACGTCCGCGAAGGCGACGTCGACTGCATCGTCAGCGACTACCAGATGCCGAACACCGACGGGCTCGAGCTGCTCGAGCTCGTTCGCGACCAGCACCCGGACCTGCCCTTTATCCTCTTTACAGGGAAGGGAAGCGAGGAGATCGCGAGCGAGGCCATCGCGGCCGGCGCCACCGACTACATGCAGAAGGGGACCGGCACCGACACGTACGAGGTGCTCGCGAACCGGGTGAAAAACGCCGTCGAGCAGTATCGGACCGAACAGCAGTTCTGGAGCGCCCTCTCGTGGTACCAGCGCCTGGTCGAACAGGAACTGACCGGGGTCTGTATCGTCCAGGGTGGCGAGTTCGTCTACGTCAACCAGAAACTCGCCGAGATTCTCGGGTACGGGCAGGACGAGCTCGTCGGCCAGCCCCCCTCGTTCGTCGTCGCTGCCGACCAGACAGACCTTCTGGAGCAGCTCGGCGCGCCCGACGGAGAACGGGCGGACTCGTTCGAGACCGACTGTCCGGTTGTCCGCGCGGACGGCGAATCGCGGACCATCGAAATCTCCGGCGGGACCATCGAGTACGACGGCGACCCGGCCTGGATCTGCGTCGTCCGGGAACTGGACGACGAGTGACGGCCCTCAGAGTTTGACCATCACCTTGATCTCTTCTCGCTCGTCCATCGCGCGGTAGCCCTCGGGGACACCCTCGAGGTCGACGGTCTTCGTGAACACCGGCGAGGGGTCGAGCACGCCCTGCAGGACGTCGGACATCAAGTCCTCGACGTAGGCACGGACGGGCGCGACGCCGCCGGCGAGCGTGATGTTGTCACCGAACAGCGAGTACACCAGGTCGCCGTCCTGGATGCCGTGGGGGACGCCGACGTAGCCGACGGTCCCGCCGGGTCGGCAGACGTCGACGGCCGTCTCCATCGCGGACTGTGCCCCGACACACTCCATGACGTGGTCCACGCCGCCGGCAGTCAGCGCCTCGACTTCCTCGACGGCCGCCTCGCCGCGACTGGAGACCACGTCGGTCGCGCCGAACTCCTCGGCCAGGGCGAGGCGGTCCTCGTGGTGCCCCACGGCGACGATGCGGTTCGCGCCGAGGCGCTGAGCAGCGAGCACCCCACAGAGGCCGACCGCACCGTCGCCGACCACGGCACAGGTACTCCCCTGCTCGACGCCGGCGCTCACCGCCGCGTGGTGGCCGGTACACAGCACGTCGGTCAGCGGGAGCAGCGCCTCCAGCATGTCCTCGTCGTCGGCGTGGCGGTCCGGCACCTTGACCAGCGTCCCGTCGGCGAACGGTGCCCGGACCTTCTCGCCTTGCGCCCCGTCGTGGTCGCCCGCCCAGCCCTCGTCCTCGACACAGGAGGTGTGGATGCCCTTCCGGCAGTACTCGCACTCCCCGCAGCTGATGGCGAACGGCGAGAGGACGCGGTCGCCGGGTTCGACGGACCTGACCTCGTCGCCCACTGCCTCGACGATTCCCATCGGCTCGTGGCCGGTCCGCCACCCCTCCTCGTAGTCGCGCTCGCCGCGGTAGAACCACAGGTCAGAGCCACAGACGGCGGTGTGGGTTATCCGGACGACGGCGTCCGTCGGTTCCTCGATCTCCGGGTCGGGGACCGATTCGACCCGGACGTCTCGTGTCCCGTGGTAGACAGTCGCTTGCATCGCTCGGTCGTTCGGGGCGGGACCACAAAAACACGGCACTTCGCGCCACTCGGTCGCCGCTCGGACCCGCACAAACACAATCCCTTTGGCCCGTCACCTCTACATTCGGACAATGGCGAAGTGCGACGTGTGTGGCAAGTCAGAAAGCATGCCATACCAGTGTGGGCACTGTGGCGGGACGTACTGTGCCGAACACCGGCTGCCGGAGGCACACGACTGTCCGGGGCTCGACAACTGGGACGACCCCGGCGGCGTGTTCGACAGCGGGTTCGACGACAGCGTGACGACGAGCCAGTCCACGAACTCCGGTGGACTGGCCGACCGGGTGGGACTGGACACCGGGCCGGGGGGCCTCTTCGGCTACTTCCGGGGGAACATGACCTACGTCTTCCTGGCGGCCATGGTAATCACGTTCGTCGCCGAACAAATCGTGATCGAGCTGTTCGGTTTCGGGACGTTCCGGGACATCTTCGTCCTGCACCCGAACAACCCGCAGTACGTCTGGACGTGGGTGACTTCCGTCTTCGCCCACGACCCCAGCGGGTTCTTCCACATCCTCGGGAACGGCATCGTCATCTACTTCTTCGGCCAGATCGTCGAGCGCCAGCTCGGCTCGAAGCGGTTCACGATATTCTTCCTCGCCTCGGGGATGCTCGCGGGGCTCGGCCAGATAGCACTGCAGTTCGCCCAGGGGAGCGCCTACGGCGTCCTCGGGGCCAGCGGGGCCGCGCTGGCCATCCTCGCCTTCCTGACGGTGCTGAACCCTGAACTCCGGGTCTACCTCTACTTCCTCATCCCGGTCCCCATCTGGGCCATCACCGGATTCTACCTGTTTGCGAGCATCTTCGGGTCGCTCTCGCCGCTTGGGGCCGGCCTGCTCGGCGGCGATATCGCCCACACGGCCCACCTCATCGGCCTGGCGATCGGGCTCTGGTACGGGAACAAGGTCAAGAGCCGGGCGCGGGTCCCACAGAGTCTCCAGTTCGGTCGCGGCCCGGGCGGACCGGGTGGCCCCGGCGGCCCCGGCGGCCCCGGCCGGCGTCGCCCCTGACCGATGGAGATTGTTCGCCCCGAGTTCGTCCCCGACCCGTCGCTCGCTCGCGACGAGATGGCGGCGCTCCAGCGCGACATCGCCGAGGCGGCCGTCTTCGAGGACGACATCTCGTTCGACGTCGCGTCGCTCCGAATCGACAGCGACCAGCGGACGCTTGGCGACGCCGGGACTACAGACGCGACCCCGCTCGTCGCCGGCGTCGACCAGGCGTTCGTCGGCGACCGGGCCGTCTCGGCGGTCGTCGTCCTGCGGGACGGCGAGGTCGTCGACGAAGTGACGGCCGTGGAACCAGTCACCGTTCCGTACATCCCCGGACTCCTCGCCTTCCGCGAGGGCGGGGTCATCCTCGCGGCGTTCGAGAAACTGACGTCCAGCCCGGACGTCGTCCTCGTCGACGGCAGCGGCCGTATCCACTACCGCGAGGCCGGGCTGGCGACGCATATCGGCGTCGCGCTGGACGTGCCGACGGTCGGCGTCGCGAAGAACCTCCTCTGTGGGGCCCCGCGGGCCTCGCTGGACCGGAAACTCCCCGTCGGCGAGCGAATCGGCATCGAAGCGGACGCCGACGTCGAGACGGCGCCCGACGGGACGCTCATCGGCTACGCCGTCCAGACCCGCCAGTACGACTCGCCGAACCGGCACATCAATCCCCTCATCGTGAGTCCCGGTCATCGAGTGAGCGCTGCGACCGCTGCCGACGTCGTCGCGGCGACGGTCACGGACTACAAGTTGCCCGAGCCTACCCGACTCGCGGACCGCGCGGCCGACGCTGCGAAGGACGCTGTCGAATCGACCTGAAAGCAGCCAGACGACCGCCAGAGCCCCCTCCGCTCGACAAGCAGCGACTAACTATGCCGCTCGACGCTGTCCCACCCACCGATGGTCACCCCGCTGGTCCGACAGCGCGACGGTCGTGACACCACGTGCCCCAGTGGCGCCTGACCGCCCGGTACGTCGACGGCTGCGTGGCTGGTCGGGCCAGCGGTAGCTGAGGGCCGACGAGGACATTCAATGGCATACGACCACGAGACAGAGACGAGCGCACGGCGAATCACGCCCGTCAACGGGTCGGCGACCGTCGCCCCCGAGACGGAGGTGTTGTTCGAAATCGCCGTCCCGGAGTACGTCGACGGCGGCGTCGAGACACGCTGGACCGTCGACGGCCGTGACGTCACCGACGTCGGCCCGCTCCACGACGAGTACCTGCACAACGGGATGGACTTCCTGCAACAGACGTTCGACTCGGCGGGGGCGTACGACGTGACGGCACTGCTACTCGACGAGTCCGGCGAGGAGACCGACTCGGTGACGTGGACGGTCACCGTCGAGGACGGCGGGAGTCGGCCGCCGGTCCTGGACCGCCCCACCGCCGCACAGGAGGTCACGTACTCCGACGAGAGCACCGCAATCGACCTGACGATAGCGACGAGCGACCCCGACGGCGACCTCCACCGGACCGTCTGGTTCCTACGGGGCGGTGACGCCTACCTCGGGTCGACGTCGGTCGAGGGCGAGGAGGACACGGCCACAGTGTCAGTCGACACGTTCTGTGACTACTGTCGCGTGTTCGTCCTGCTGGTCGACGAGAACGGTGCCGTCCGCTCGACCGCCCCGTACTACTTCCACCGCGTCGAGGATGCGAGCGTCGAAGAGACCGGCATCCGACAGACGATGACCATCGAGAGTGACGACGGCGACCGCGTCTTCTACGAGTTCGAGGTTGGCGGGACCCTCTCGTACGGCCGCCCCGGCGAGGAGGACGACCCGGCACATCCCGAGTTCATCGAGGGCGCACGGGCCAGAGGTGCTGTCGACGGGGATAGCGAGGACACCTTCACCTTCACCGGCGAGCTCACCGACTTCCGGACCGAGGGGCCAGCCGTCGTGTCCGTCGGCGACGACCGACTCGACCTCTCGGTGTTCGGTGACGACCGACTCGACCTCTCGGTGTTCGACGCTGACCTGGTCCCCCGGCCGTCGGACGACGAGGCCGCGATACACGACCTCGTCGTCGAGAGCACCGGTGAGGACCAGGCGTTCTACGAGTTCTCGGTGAGCGGCGACCTCGATTACGGCGACGACCGGGACGCACCGTTCCCCCGAGACCGGGACGGGGCGACGGTGACTGGCAGCGTCGGCAGCGGCGAACGGGACCAGTACCGGTACACCGGCGACGTGACCGCGTGCTCGGTCGTCGGTCCGGCGACAGTCCGAGTCGACGGCGAACCAGCCGACTTCGCGACCACGTCGGCTAGCGCAGACGAAGACGACGCCGACGTCCAGATTCAGATCGTCGAGTCGGACGTGTCGGTCGCCCTTGGTGTCGACCTGCGGTTGCAGGGACTCGTCCGCAACGAGGGCGAGGCCGCCGGCACGCGACAGGTTCGGACCACGCTGACCAGTGATGCTGCGTCCCTGTTCCGACGCGACCTGCGCGTCGACCTGGAGCCCGACGAGCTGTCCTTCGTCGATTTCGAGACCTTCGACACCGCCGGCCTTCCGCCGGGCGAGTACACGTTCACCGTCACCACCGGCGACGACACCGACTCGACGACCATCACCGTCGAGTCGGACTGACCCGCTGGCTGACAGCAAACAGTATAACTGCCCGGGGTGTGTTCGCCCAGACGACACATGGCGAAGACGGTGCTGATAACGGGCGCGTCCTCCGGAATCGGGCGAGCGACTGCCGAGGCATTCCTGGCCGACGACTGGACGGTCTGGGCGACCGCACGCGACGAGTCGGACCTGTCGGCCCTCCCCGACGGGTGCGTGACGGCCGAACTCGACGTGACGAACGCCCGTGAGTGCGAGCGTGTCGTCGAGGACCTAATCGAGGCGGAACGGCGCGTCGACTGTCTCGTGAACAACGCCGGCTACGGCCAGTTCGGCGCCGTCGAGGACGTCTCGACCGAGGCCCTCGACGACCAGTTCGACGTCAACCTCTACGGCCCGCATCGACTGATTCGCGAGGTCCTCCCGCACATGCGAGCCCGCGAGGACGGGACCATCGTCAACCTCTCCGACGTCGCCGGGAAGCTCGCCTTCCCGAGTCAGGGCGTCTACGCCGCCTCCAAACACGCGATGGAGGGGCTGAGCGACGCCCTGCGGGCCGAAGTAGCCCAGTACGACGTCGACGTGGTGCTCGTCGAGCCCGGGCCGGTCGCCTCCGGGTTCGAGGACCGGGCCGTCGACGAACGCGAGGCGACGGGCGCGACGGGGGCCTACGACTGGCTCTACGAGGCCGCAGACGACGCGCGCCTTTCGGGCGTCACCGACGCCTTCGCCGTCACGCCCGAAGCGGTGGCGCTGACGATTCGGGACGCGGCGAACGCCAGCGACCCGCGCCCGCGGTATCCCGTCGGCGAGGCGGCCCGCGTCCTGTTGCTCGCGCGGTTCCTCCCGCCCCGCTGGCGTGACGCCGCCGTCGGCATCGTCCGGAAGTTCGCCTGACCCATGATTCGAGAATCCGACGCACTCGCGCGGTCGCCGGCCCACGAGTGCGCTCTCGACTGTATCGAGGCCGGTATCGAGGCCGCACACCCGCGGACCGTGGTCGGCGCGGCGGTTCAGCGCACGGGCAGCCAGCTCCGCATCGACGACGCCGTCTACGACCTGGACGCCTTCGAGCGCGTCGTCGTCCTGGGCGGCGGGAAGGCCGCCGCACAGGTCGCGGGCGAACTCGAGGCCGTCCTCGGCGACGCGCTGACGGGCGGCGTGGTCGTCACCGACGACCCCGAGGCCAGCGACCGGGTGACCGTCCGCGAGGGCGACCACCCGGTCCCCAGCCAGCGAGGCGTCGAGGGGGCCGACGCGGTGCTCGACGAAGCCTGGGCCGCCGACGCGTCGACGCTCGTCCTCGCCGTTATCACGGGCGGCGGGAGCGCGCTGCTCCCCGCACCGGTCGAGGCCATCGGCCTCGAAGCACTCCAATCGGTCACCGACGCACTGCTGGCCTCGGGCGCGACCATCGACGAGATAAACACCGTCCGGAAGCACTGTTCGCGGCTCAAAGGTGGGCGACTCGCGGCGGCGGCCGCGCCCGCCACGGTGGCGACGCTCGTCTTCTCCGACGTGGTCGGCGACGACCTCTCGGTCATCGCCAGCGGGCCGACGGTGCCCGACGGGACGACGTTCGCCGACGCGCTGGCGGTCCTGGACCGGTACGACATCGACGCGCCCGCGGTCCGCGACCACCTCCAGGCCGGCGTCGACGGGGACGAAGCCGAGACGCCCTCGGCGGGTGACCCGGCGTTCGACCGCGTCTCGACGCACGTCCTCGCGGACGCCTGGACCGCGCTTGAAGCGGCCCGCTCGACGGCAGCGGACCACGGCTACGAGACGCTGGTGCTCTCCTCGCGCCTGCGCGGCGAGGCACGGGAGGTCGGCCTGACCCACCTCGCGGTCGCTGAGGAGCTGGTAGCGACTGGCAACCCGGTCGACCCGCCCGCAGTCGTTCTCTCGGGCGGCGAACTGACCGTCACGGTCCGGGGGGACGGCGAGGGAGGGCCGAACCAGGAGTTCGCGCTCGCGGGCGCCATCGACCTGCCGGCAGGGGCCGTCCTCGCCGCCGTGGACACCGACGGCCGCGACGGTGCGAGCGATGCCGCTGGCGCACTCGTCGACAGCGAGACTGTCACTGACGTGGCCGCCGCTCGGGACGCGCTCGACGACAACGACGCCGGCGGCTACCTGGGAGACCGGGACGCCCGTATCGTCACCGGTCGGACCGGGACGAACGTCAACGACCTGCGCGTGCTGGTGGTCGACTAGTCGAGACAGGCCGCGACCACCGACAGCAGCCGCTCGCCGTGCACCTCCTCGGCCAGCAGCGGTACCCGCCGGACCTCGTGACCACGGAAGAGGTCCTGCGAGCGGCGCAGCGCCTCCTGTTGGACGTCCCAGCGGCGGGCACAGAACGAGCAGTCGGCGTGGTTCGGCCCCTCGATGTCGACGTCTTCGCCCAGAATCTCTTTGGGGTCCTGCATCAGCCGGTTGACGACGATGGTCCCGACCGGGATGCCGAACGCCTCGAGCTGGTCGAGCAGGCGCTCCGACTCCACGACGGAGAGCTCTTCGGGCACCATCACGACCCGGAAGTCGGTCTTCGTGGGGTCACGCAGTATCGCCCGCAGGTGCTCGATGCGGTCGCTCAGCTCCTGGAGGTCCTCGATACCCGCCTCGGGGTCGACGTCCCCGTCGTCGCCGAACATCCCGGTGAGGTTCCCGAGCATCCCCGAGAACCGCTCGCGCAACTGGAGGATCTTCCCGACCATCGAGTCCATCGTCTCGGGCAGTTCCAGCAGCCGGAGCGTGTGGCCGGTCGGTGCGGTGTCGATGACGACACGGTCGAACCGGTCGTCGTCGACGTACTGGAGCAGGAGGCGCATCGCCGCGGCCTCGTCGGCCCCGGGCATCGACCCGCCGAGCAGGCCGTCCTCGCCGCCGACCGGGTCGTCTCCCCCGGGGCCACCCGGCATCCCCTCGCCGCCGAGCATCTCGCCGAGGCCGCCGAGCGCGCCCTCCTCCATCCCGAGGGGGCCGTCGCCCATGGCCGCCTCGGGGTCGATCTCCGCGGCGAACAGCGGGACGTCCTCGCGGATACGGGTCGGCGTCGCGCCGATGTTCGCTTCGAGCGTGTCGGACAGCGAGTGGGCGGGGTCCGTCGAGACGACGAGCGTCTCTGTCCCGTCGCGGGCCGACGCGAGCGCCGTCGCGGCCGCACACGTCGTCTTCCCGACGCCGCCCTTCCCGCCGTAGAGCACGTAGTCGGGTGCGTCGATGCCGTCCGGCGTCGTCACCTGGTCGACTGCCTCGACGTCGAGTTCGGTCATAGCCGAGGCTACGAACCGCCGGCCTTGAGTACTTCTCGAAAACGTCGCCCGCTACTGGCGCGAGGAGCGCGCCTCGCGAACGTCCGCACCGTCGCGTAGTTTATCTTCGCAGTTCGGGCAGACCCTCGGGCCCTGGGACTCGACTGCTTCTGGCGTAAAAACCCGTACGTACTGCTCTGTGACGAAATTTCCGCAGTTCTGGCACTCGGGCATCCTCAGATAAAGGTAATTAGTCGGATAAATGTCTTTTGTTGCCCACGAAATGAACCGGTACCTCGACACCCGTTGTATCGTGGACCTAGCCGCCGTGGGTCGACCAGAACCGGTCGAGCTGTCCCGCGAGGAACTCCGGTGTCATCGTCGTGAACTCCTCGCGTTCGCCCTCGGGGAGGTACGGGTACACCGAGTGGCGCGCGTTGGGCGTGTAGCGCCGGCCGACGAACGCGCGGACGCCCACCTCGTCGACGCCGCGGATGACGCGGCCGATGGCCTGCCGGGCGCGGCGGACCGCCGGCACCGTCAGCGCGTACTCGAAGGCGTTGTCCTCGCCGAAGGCGTCGCCGTAGGCCCGCTGAACGGCCCTGATTCGGGGCGACCCGATGTTCACTAGCGGGACCCCGACGACCGCGCAGGTCGAGAGCTTCGCGCCGTCGTAGTCGACGCCCTCGGTCAGCGTCCCCCGCGTGGAGGTGACGAGCACCTTCCCCTCGCCGCGGAAGAACCGCCGCTTGCGCCGGTCGGTCTCCTCGTTGCTGGAGGCCTCGTCGACGACGACGGATTTCTCGACGGCGTCCTCGAGGTAGGCCCCGGCCCACCGCGCCTCTCGGTAGTTCGGCATGGCGAGCATGACGTTGCCCGGCGAGCGCGCGAGCGCCCGCAGGGCCTGTGCGTACTCGTCGCGCGTCGGGTTCCAGTGCTCGCCCAGTGGCTTCATCGCCTCCGGGTCGCCCCGATTCCGGGCGGTGAAGGGGCGCGCGTCGACCAGGTAGGAGGCCCGGTTCGCCGGCGGGAAGGGGAGGTCGTACGTGGCCGAGCGAACTGGGCGGCCCGGTTCGTCGTCGCCCGACTGCTCGCCTAGCGCCTCGAGACCGGAGACGCGGGTGAAGACGTCCAGCGGTTCGAGCGTGGCGCTCATCAGGACCCCGCCACCCAGCTCGTCGAACACCTCCTCGAGCGCCCTCGCAGGCATGCAGTTGTAACAGAGGAGGCCTGGCGTGTACACAGCCTGGTAGTCGGCGTCGACGTGGCGCCCGTCCGCTGGCGAGTGCTCGAGCGCTATCTCGCGGAGGAACGTCGAGTGGTCGCGCTCCCACCACTGGCCGGCGACGACGCCGACGGCGGCACACACCGGCTGGCGGTTGAGGCCCAGCTGGTCGATAGCGTCCTCGACGGCGGCACCGATTTTCGCGAGCGACCGCCACAGCTGGCCGTCGTACCCCTGCTGTTCGGCCCACTCTGTCAGCTCGTCCTGCTCGACCGTATCGGGGTCACGCAGTGGTATCTCCCGGTCGTGTTCGGGGAGGACGCTCGGGTCGGCGCGCCACCCCTCGTGCTCGGCGTCGAGGTGTGACTCGATGCGGTCGTCCAGCCACCGGCGCACGTCCTCGTAGAACTTCCTGGCGTGGTCGACGGCCTCCAGTGGCACCTCTCGGGCCGACAGTATCTCCCGGACCTGTGCCTTGTGGTCGCTGCTCTGCTGGGCGCGCTGGACCAGCAGGTTGCAGTCGTTGCGGGCCTGCGTGAGCGTCTGTCGGCCCACCCTGTCCGAGAGCAGGTCCCGAACCCGCCCTTCGAGCCGGTGGGCCTCGTCGACCACGACGAAGGTCCGGTCGTCCAGCACCGAGGACAGCAGCGGCCGCGAGCCGGGGTCGAACAGGTGGTTGTAGTTGCCGACGACGACGTCCGCCTCGTCCAGCAGCACGCCCATCACCCGATGGGGGCAGGTGCCCCGCTCGACGGCCGCCGGGAGGTACTCGTCGATGGTCGCGACGGTGTGCTCGCCGACGGTGAAGTCGACCGGTGACCCCTTGTCGCGGGCGTACCAGTCGGCCTCGAAGGGACAGTACAGCGGCGGGTCGTCGCTCTCGGCCATGGACTCCGGGGCGGTCGGCTGGCTGGGTCGGTAGGGCGAGGCCACCCCGGCTGTCTCCAGGCTGTCTTCGCCGAGCGTGGCCTGCTCGACGGCGTCTGGCCGGGCGGCTGCCGCGAGGTCCTGGGCCTTGCGGGGGTCCCACCACTGGTCCTCGTCCTCGACCTCGTTCTGGATGGCCGTCTCGGCGACGGCGGCGCTGCTCGACCGCCCGTCGTCCTCGACGAGTCGGGCCGTCGCCTCCCGGAGGTCCTCACAGCGCTCGTGCGTGCTCGCGTCGTCGGGGAACAGTCCCTCGCGCCCGTACGGGCAGAGGTCGCGCTTGCCGACGAGTGCGATGCCGGAAAGCGGGTCCTCGAGGCCGGCGTTCAGCGTCCGCAGGTCGTCGACGAACTGGTCGAGCTGCTGTTTGACGGGTGTGACGACCAGCAGGCGGTCGTAGAGGTCGGTATCCTTGACCAGCGTCGCCGCGGCGGTGAGCGCGGCCATCGTCTTGCCCGTCCCGCAGGGCCCCTCCATCGCGAGGAACCCCCGCGACTTCCCCGCCTCGATGGCCCGTTCGACGGCGTCGGCCTGGTTCTCGTAGGGCTCTTCGAAGCCGAAGTACGAGCGCCACGCCTCGTCGCCGGTCTGGGCCGAATCTCGCATCGAGACAGGGTTGGGCGGCTTGGTATTTGAACCGCCGGATTCGCTAGTCGATTCCGCTAGATTTGAAACCAGCCAGCAAGCCCCTGGTCGCTCGCTGAGCGAAACGACGCAAGCACTGGACTGAGCGAACGGAGTGAGCGAGGGAAGCGCGTCGTTCGAAAGACCGCCGGTCTTTCGTGATTACGAAAATCCTTGATTTTCGGACGACAGCGAGTAGCAGCCAGCGAGCGACCGGCCCCTTTCAGTCCCGCCCGGTCGGTTGTTGCCCTGGCGCTGTCTTGTGGACGGGTAATCGGCGGAATCCACGGAATCAGGTCGTTACAACAGGAAGAACGACGGGAAGTACAGCAGGAGACAGACCACTGCGGCCGGACGGTCGATGCCCCGCCGCCAGTAGAACAGGCCGAGGACGAAGATGGAGACGCCGAGCATGTACAGGAGCGACGGCTGGACCGCGCCGGGGTCGGCGAGCACGACGTCGAAGAAGACGGCCCCGATACCGAGCGAGAACACCGGGTCGGTGATGTTGCTCCCCAGGATGGACCCGACAGAGATACCACTCCGCCCCTCGGCGGCGGCGATGCCGGCGATGACGATCTCGGGCAGCGTCGTTCCCAGCCCAGTCAGCAGTCCGATGAGGTACTGAGGGAGCCCGACCAGTTGGGCGAGCGCGACGCCGTTGGTGACCATCAGCTGGCCGCCCACGACCACGAGCACCAGCCCGCCGGCGATCCACGGGAACGTCTGTTCGGGCGTCCGGGGCTCCTCGATTACCTCCTCTGTGATTTCCGTGCCACCCTCGTTCGTGTACAGGGTATAGATGAACTGGACGTACGCGAGCATCATCAGGAGTCCCTCCGAGCGGTTGATGATGCCGTCGTCGAGCGTCAGAATCATGATTATCATCGCCAGAATCATCGCCGAGCCGTAGATGAGGACGTTGCGCCGCTCGACGACGAAGGGGGCGATGAACGCGACGACGGCGATGGCGAGCGTGATCTGGGTCGTCTCCGAACCGACGATGTTGCCCACCACGAGGTCGCCCGCGCCGTAATAGGAGGCGTAGATGGACGTGACCATCTCCGGGACAGAGGTTCCGACCGAGATGAGTGTCACCCCGATGAAGAAGGGTGAGACGCCGTAGTACAGCGCGAGGTCGCCGGCCGACGTGACGGCTCGGTCGGCCCCGAAGACGAGGCCAGCGAGGCCGGCGAGGAACAGTACGATCTCGACGAGCATCTGTCGGGAACGACTCGCGGCGGGGAGTAAAGTATTACTCCAGAGACAGGTTCCACCGTCACCATCGCAGTCGACCGAACTCGAATCCCGCTGGGCGACGAATCCCTCAAGCCCGTCCGGCCCGTTACCCGAACGAATGCACGCAATCGAGGTCGACGGGCTCACGCGGCGCTACGGCGACCTGGTCGCCGTCGACGGGGTCTCGTTCTCGGTCGCCGAGGGCGAGATACTCGGCCTGCTCGGGCCGAACGGGGCCGGCAAGTCGACGCTCGTCAACACGCTCTGTACCCTCCTCCGGCCCAGCGACGGGACCGCTCGCGTCGCCGGGCACGACGTCCGCACGGACCCGGGCGCCGTCCGGGCGAGCATCGGCGTGGTCTTCCAGGAGCCGGCGCTTGACGAGGAGCTCACCGGTATCGAGAACCTCCGGTTCCACGGCCGGCTGTACGGCCTCCGTGGCGACTATCGACGCGAACGCATCGAGACGGTCCTTGACCTGGTCGACCTCGCCGACGACCGCGACAAGCCAGTCGGCGAGTACTCCGGCGGGATGGCCCGCCGGCTCGAACTCGCCCGCGGGTTGCTCCACGAACCGGCCGTCCTCTTCCTCGACGAACCGACCGTCGGCCTCGACGCAGGCACCCGAAAGACCGTCCGTGAGTACGTCGCCCGCCTGAACCGGGAGGCCGGCGTCACCGTCGTCCTGACGACCCACTACATGGAGGAGGCCGACGCGCTCTGTGACCGGGTGGCCATCGTCGACGACGGGAACGTGGTCGCACTCGATACGCCCGACGCGCTGAAAGCCGACCTCGGCGGCGACGTGGTCCGGCTGGGGACCGACGATCCCGACGCCGTCGCGAGTGCCTTCCGGAACACGCCCTGGATTCGGTCGGTGACCACGACGGACGACGATATCACCGTCGGGGTCGACGACGGGGAACGACGTGTCGCGGCGCTCGTCACCGCCGCCAGCGAGGTGAGCGCCATCTCGACGGTCTCTGTGGACCGGCCGACGCTCGAACGCGTCTTCCTCACGCTGACCGGTCGGACGGTCGACGAGGCCGAGGCGGGAGCCAGCGGGACCCCCATCTCGCCGGTCGCCGGGGAGGACGACGATGACTGACGGCCGTCTCGGCGGTGACGCCATCGCCGTCTACGGGCTCTGGAAACGCGATATCGTCAGGTTCTGGCGGGCCAAGAGCCGCGTCGTCGGCCTGCTGCTGGGCCCCTTCTTCATCCTCGTGTTCTTCGGGTTCGGGTTCAGCGACGCACGCTTCGGCGCGATTCCGTCGTCGGTCTCCTATCTGGAGTACCTCGTGCCCGGCATCCTCGGGTTCACGATGCTGTTCTCGGCCTCCTTCACCGGGCTAGCCGTCCTCTCGGACCGCGAGGTCGGGTTCCTCAAGGAGATTCTGGTCGCACCGGTGAGTCGAACCGCGGTCGTCGTCGGGCGCATCGCCGGCGGTGCGACGACGACGCTGCTCCAGGCGCTGCTCATCCTCGTCCTCGCAATCCCGCTGGGCTTTCGCCCGGTCTCGCTGTGGGGCGTCGTCGTCGCCGTCGCCTTCCTCGTGCTCATCGCCGCGACGTTCATCGGGCTGGGGCTGGCGATGGCCTCCCAGTTCAAGGATACGCAGGGGTACAACCTCATCATCAACTTTGCGCTGTTCCCGCTGGCCTTCCTCTCCGGGGCGTTCTTCCCGCTGTCGAACCTGCCGCTCCCGGTTCGCATCGTCGGCTACCTCAACCCGCTCACGTACGGCGTCGACGGCCTGCGCGGGGCGTTGGTCGGGTTCTCCGAACGTGCGCTCCTCGTCGACTTCGGCGCGATGGTCGTCGCGGCGGTGCTCACCATCGCCGTCGGCGCGGCGCTGTTCCGTCGAGTCGAAGCTGTCTGACGGCTCGTGACTCACCCGAAGTGCTCGACCAGCCGCGTCGCCGCCTCCTCGACCCGCGGCGTCACCAGCGCGAAGCGAATCCAGTCGGCCCGCGACTCGCCGAACGCCTCGCCGGGCATCCCCGCGACGCCGGCTTCGTCGACGAGTTCGTAGACGTTCTCGAACGTGCCGGGGAACTCCGGGAACCTGGCCATGACGTAGAAGCCGCCCTCGGGGCGGTCGTACTCCGCCCCGGATTCGGCCAACGCCGCACAGAAGGTGTCGATGCGCGATTCGAGCCGCTCGCGGGCCTCGGCGTAGTAGTCGGGCGACGTCGTCTCGAGCGCCCGCTGAACGGCGTACTGCGCGGGCCGGCTTCCGGTGACGTTCGTCAGCATGTGCCGGGTCCGCGCCCGGTCGAGCAGTTCGCCGTGCGGACCGTCCTCCGACGGGAAGACGGCATAGCCGACCCGGAAGCCGGTGATAGCCATCGACTTCGAGAACGAGTTGGTCGCGACGACGTTCGGCGAGTCCTGCTCCAGCGCCGAGCTGAACCGGCCCGAGTAGTCGAAGTGGTCGTACACTTCGTCGCTGACCAGCAGGGCGTCGTTCTCCTCGGCGACGCCGGCGAACTCGGCCATCGCGTCCTCGTCGTACACCGCGCCGGTGGGGTTGTTCGGCGAGTTGACGACGATGACGGCCGTCTCGTCGCTGGCGGCCTCGCGGAGCACGGCGGGGCAGAGGGGTCCGTCGCTGTCCACGGGAACGAGCGTCATGTCCGCGCCGAGGAAGTTCACACGGCCAGCGTAGTAGGGGTAGACGGGGTCGGTCAGGATAATCTCGGACCCGGAGAACCGTTCGAGCCCGCCGCTCATCGCGAGGTGGTTGGCCTCGCCCGCTCCGTTGGTCACCACCACGCGGCCTACGTCGACGTTCCGGCGGGTGGCGATTTCCTCACGCAGCGGTCGGAGCCCGACACTCGGCGGGTACTGGAACGAATCGACGTCGGCGTCGGCGTACTCGCGGAGTCCCTCGCGGAGCCCCTCGGGTGGGTCCCAGTCCGGGTTCCCGGAGACCATATCGACGACGTCCCGGTCGGCCCGCCGGGCGTACTGTATCACCCGGAAGAACTGGGGCGTCTCGTAGTCCATGGTATCCGGCTCTTTGCGTGTGGCGGGTTTTCTGTCTTCGGGTCACTGCCTGACGTACAGCGTCAGAGCACCGAGGCCTACGAGGAGCACGCCCCACAGGAAATCCGACCCCGGTAACACGCCGAGGAGCAGCGTCACGAGGCCCGAAGCCACCAGCGACCAGCCGAGCGTCGTCTGATACGCCATACCCTCAGTCACGGCCGTGGACGGATATATTATTGCATGGTTGTCACGACTCAACCCTTTTGCCCCCGACGGTCGAACGGCCGGTATGGCTGCTGACAGCGACACGCCGGTCGAGGAACGGGTGGGCGACGCGTTGCGGGAGCGCGACGAGACCGTCGCCGTCGCGGAGTCCTGCACCGGCGGGCTCGTCGCCTCGCTCGTCACCGACGTCCCCGGGTCGAGCGACTACTTCGAACGCTCGCTGGTGACCTACTCCAATCGGGCGAAACAGGAGCTGTTGGCCGTCTCTCGTGAATCGCTGGACGCCCACGGTGCCGTCTCCGACCCGGTCGCCCGCGAGATGGCGCGCGGCGTCAGAGACACCGCCGGCACCGACTGGGGCGTCGCGACGACCGGCGTCGCAGGTCCCGGCGGTGGGACCGCCGAGACGCCAGTGGGAACGGTCTACATCGGCGTCGCCTTCGCCGCGCCGTGGGAGTCCGGTGACTCGTGGGCCACCGTCACGCACCACGAGTTCGACGGGTCGCGGACCGACGTGAAGGCACAGATTGCCCGACAGGCCCTCGCGGACCTGCTCGCGGCCGCAGTCGAGGAGTGAAAACACCTTTCGGGACCCGGTACTTTCCCCCCGGTGGATGAACAAACGTGGGCACGTGCTGAACGCGGTGTTGCTGAGTATCGGCCTCGGTTACGTCCTGGACCCATCCGGCGACGTCACGACGTTCGCGACCATCGCTGAGGTGTTCCTCCCGGTGGTGCTCGGCGCGCTCTTCCCCGACGTGGACACGGCCTTCGGGAAACACCGGAAGACGCTCCACAACCTGCCGGTGCTCGTCATCTTCCTGGCCCATCCCATCTACCACGCCGGCAACCTCCAGTGGGTGTGGCTGGGCGTGCTGACACACTACGTCCTCGATTACCTTGGCTCGCGGCGCGGCATCGCCCTGTTCTACCCGCTCTCCGACCGGGAGTACGGGTTCCCCTCCGGCGTCACGACGTCAGACAAGCGGGCCGAGCTCGTCACGGTCGCTATCACGGTGGTCGAGCTGGGCGCCATCGCGCTGCTCGTCCACGTCCTCCCGCAGTACCTCCCGCCCGAGGTGACCCAACTGCTCGCCGAGAACACCGCGCTCATCGCCTAGTACACCTTCACGTCGTCGAACTCGCCCCCGTAGGCGACGTGGTCCGGGTGCGTCGCCGCCGTCCCCTGGAGCATCACCCGGTCGAACTTCTCCCAGGTGTTCTCGTAGCCCAGGTGCGCGAACTCCAACGCACAGCGCAGCTGGTGACCGACACCCTCCCGGCGGAGGACGCGCCGCTTCTCGCCCGCTCGGAGTGCGTCGACGATTTCCCCGGCGCCTGTGAGCGGCCGCTCGAACTCCACCCACGCCTCGCCGACGGTCTTTCGCAGGTGGGCGTACGACGACGTGAACGTCGGCAGTCCCGTCTCGCTGGCGAACCGCCGCGCCCGCCGATTGTGGTGCGGGAGGTGCTTGGGGTTGTACACCTCGATGGCGTCGATGGTGTCCTGGTAGCGCCGTATCTCGTCCAGCCCGAGGCTCACACTCAGGAAGCCCGGATGGGGAACCAGCACGGCGGCCGCCTGCCGGCGGAGTTCGTCCATCGTCGCCGACAGCGTCAGGAAGTCGGGCACTGGCTCGTCGAGGCCGACTGCGAGCACGTGGCGTCGCTTCTGCCAGGAGTTCGCGAACAGCTCGCGGGCGGGGACGACGGTCAGCTCGTCGTCGGAGAACTGCCGCGCCCGTTTCTCTATCTGTGGCAACCGCGTGAAGTGCGGCGCGTATACGATGGCGTCCAGCCCCCGGTCCTTGGCCCGTCGGACGACCGCCTCGTCGAGAACCTTCACGTGCAGGTCCACTGCGTACCCCTCACTCGTCACGCACACCGCTAGCCACGTCGGTACATTAGTAATTTCCATTCGTCCCGCCGGGACGCCGACCGGTCCAGGGTGTACTCAGAGTGGATGCCTGGGGGCGAACGTTTTTATCGGCCCGTGGCCTGTTTCCGCCCACATGCCACGCTGGGAGTGCGCTATCGAGGGAGACGACCACCAGTTCGACCGCGTCGAAGAGCTCATCATCCACCAGTCCACCGAACACGAGCGGGTCAAGTGCAAGGTGTGTGGTACCGTCGTTCCAGACGGCTACTTCGCCATCAAACACACCTTCGACGAACACTCGCGCGCCGAGTACGTCCGTGCCTACGACGCCTCCGCGGCCGAGGTCCGCCGGCGCGAGACGGTCAAGGAAACCGTCGAGGAGACGGCCAACATGAGTGAAGTCATCGAGCGGCTCGAAGGCGGCGCCTGAGGGGCACGCGTCTCCCCGGTGGACCGTATCGAAGGAAGCTCCTTTCTCGCGGCTTGCTCGAACTACGTGAAGAGCGCTTCGCTCCGCTCACCGCTCCTCGCTATTCTCACGGGCGCTACGCGTCCGTTCACCTGTTCCGAGTAACTACCGGTCCTCGCTGTTCTCACGGCTCGCTTCGCTCCCCGTTCGAACTTCCCGAGGACCGCTTCGCTACGCTCAGCGCTCCTCGCTATCCAGCACCCGTATCTGGTCCCCACGGACCGTCACGGGAATCGGGACCGTCGCCTCGTACAGCTCGACGGTGACCTGGTCTTTGCCCTCGTCGATGCGCTGGACCTGCGCCTTCTCGCCCTTGAACGGGCCGGCGATGAGCTCGACGATGTCCCCCTCGGCGATGCCCTCGACGTCCGGTTTCGGCGAGAGGAAGTGCTCGACCTCCGCGATGGAGGACTCGCCCTGGACCACGCCGTTGGCGTGGGGAATCTCGTCCAGGATGCGGTCGAAGACGGCCGCGTCGTCGGCCTCGACCATCACGTAACTGGTCAGCGAGTCCGGCGCGAGCGCGGCGTGGATGTCCGGCTCCTCGCGGTTGATTATCATGTCGGCGACGGTGCGCTCCTGGCTCGCGGTGGTCTTGACTGCGTAGATGCCCATCTGTTTACACCGGCTTTGCGCCAGGGACGAAACTCATTATGGCGAAGATGATGAACCCGAGCAGTCCGACGAGCACGATACCAGCACCGGCGATCTTCGCAATCGATGAGAACTCGTTCCAGGACGGCGTACTCGCCAGTTTGAGCACGCGTACGTAGGAGTTGAGGTCGAACGGAACGTCCATACCCGGTCGTATCCGCCGATGGCTTTTCTATATTGTGGTAAGTGTCCGACCGGGTCGTCGGGCTCGTGATAGAGTATCGGACCGTGAAAACCGCAATCCGACGGCGGCGTCAGTCGACGTAGTCGATGTCGTCGCCGATCTGCTGTGCTTCGCGCTCGCGTTCGGCCTCGCTCTGGCCGTAGATCTGTGGGCTCTCGACGCCTGTGACCACGATCATCGTCTCCATCTTGCCGTCGAACTCGTTGTTGACCGACGCGCCCCAGATGATTCGGGCGTCGGGATCGATGCGGTCGTAGATCTCCTCGACGACGCCCTCGGCCTCCTCGATGCTCATGTCGGGGCCGCCGACGACGTTCACGAGCGCGGAGTTCGCGCCGTCGAACTCCACGTCGAGCAACGGCGAGCGAAGCGCCGAGCGGATGGAGTCCTGGGCCTTGTTCTCCGAGTCGGACTCGCCGAGGCCGATCATCGCGACGCCGCCGTTCTCCATGATGGTGCGAACGTCGGCGAAGTCCACGTTGACCAGGCCAGGCTTGGTGATCAGTTCGGTCATGCCCTTCACCGAGCGCATGAGAACGCGGTCACAGATCTTGAAGGCGTCCTGCAGTGGCATCGACGGTGCGTAGTCCAGCAGGCGGTCGTTCGGGACGACGATCACGGTGTCCGAGACCGAACGGAGACGTTCGAGCCCGGCGTCGGCGTTCGCCCGTCGACGTTCACCTTCGGCAGTGAACGGAATCGTGACGATAGAGATCGTCAGCGCGCCGGCTTCCTGAGCAGCCTGTGCGACCACTGGTGCCGACCCGGTCCCGGTCCCCCCGCCGAGTCCGGCGGTGACGAACACCATGTCCGACCCGTCGATGGACTGCTGGATGTCCTCGATGTTCTCCTGGGCGGCTTCTTCGCCGATTTTGGGCACCGACCCCGCGCCGCGGCCGCCGGTGCGCTTGCGGCCGATGAGGATCTTCGTGTCGGCTTCCACCTCGTCGGCGAGGTGCTGGGCGTCGGTGTTCGCTGCGACGAGCTTCGCGCCGTGGATGCCTTCGTCCATCATCCGCGTGACGGTGTTCCCCCCGGCACCGCCACAGCCGACGACGGTGATCTTCGTCTCCAGGTCCTTGACGACGCTGGCGAGTTCCTCGTCGGTCATCTGCCCGGACGTCGACACGTCGTCCCGTGGCGCCGTTGATTCCGCAGCTGTCTCCGACGACGATTCCTCCCGTTCCTGCTCGGCCTCGTCGATGGCGTCGTCGATGATCGAGTCCATATTTAAATCCCCCTTGCGTACGCGTTGTTATTAACGTTCCCCCTATGTCTGACGCTCGGCTGACACTCTCGTCCGGCGTCTGACCGCCTCTCGTGCCGGTTTCCTACAACGTAAATCGACGTATACGCTCGCGCTGGAACCGCTCCGGGCCGATCTCTTCGCCGTCGACCTCGACCGACCGGCCCGAAGCGAGGCGGCCGAACTTCGGTCCTTCGGGGATGCCAGCGGTACGCGCGAGCTCCGGGTCGAAGGCCGTCTCGCGAACGACGACCTCGTCCCCGTCTCGCTCGACACTGTCGTACTGCTCGCGGAGGATATCCACGAGCCCTTCGACCAGTCGATCGCGGGCAGTCCCTACCCCATCGGGGCAGCCGAACGGGCCGGCCACCACCGTCCCATTCTGCTCGGTCCCGAACGCGAGCGTCTCGGCCTCGACCAGGGTGCGGACGGCCGCCTCGTCGATACCGCGGGCCTCCGCGAGCAGGTCTGCCGGAAGGTCGACGACGGTCCACTCCCCGTCGAACTCGGTCGCCTGGTCGCCGAACCGGAGCCCGTCTTCGACCGACGCTACCTCCCCTTCCAGCGCCTCGACCAGGTCGAGCGGGACGCCGCTCGTCTCCTTCACGAACGTCTCGCCGACCACCCGGTAGCCGAGCGACTCGACGGTCGCCGCAAGCTCCGGACGGTCATCCTCCAGGAGGGCGTAGTCGGCCGCGCTGGCCTCGAAGGCTCGCCGGAGAACCGCCGCGTACTGCTCGTCGTCCTCGGCCCACTCCTCGAGCGCCTCGAGCGTCCAGTCGGCGGCGACGTGTCCCACCGACCAGTCCGTCTCGCGCACCACTCGCTCGAACCGCGGTGCGTAGTGGCCGCCGCCGAGCCCGACAAGGTGACGCCGGGTCCCGTCCTCTCTGGGGGCGTCGGCGGCGACGCCTTCGAGGTCGAGTATCGCCGCCGCGACGGCGGTCGCTGCCTCGGGGTCGTCCCACTGCGGTTCGGCGCTCCCGACCTCGACGAACATCGACGGAGCGCCAACGTCCGTCGGGCCGTGGTGCGTGCACTCGATGCCGACGTCGTATCGGTCGGGCGCGTGCTCCTGGAGCGCGTGGACGACGGCGCGGAGCGCGTTAGGGCAGGCCCGCGCAACGTGGCCATCCGCACCGCCGTACTCCGCGGCCCCGAAGTTCCCGGTGTGGTGCGCCGTCAGTAGCTCATCCGTCTCGCCGGCGTGCTTCGAGGCGAAGACCAGCAGGTCGGGGTCGTCGAAGGCAGCCGCGGGGTCGGTCAGCTCGAGGTGCAGCCCGTCGAACTCCCGCAGTTCGACGTCGCCCTGGCGGTAGACCGTGCCGCCGCCCTCGCTGTCCGGACGACGCTCGTCGGTTTCGGTCTCCCAGTCTCCGCGCTCGAGCAGTCGCTCACCGATGTGGACGGACGCTTCGTCGGCGCGGGAGACGACGATGGCGAGCATCAGTCGATGTACTCGGGATGGACCGGGTCGCGGCCCAGGGCGGTTCGGACGGCGTCGCCTGCCAGTCCCAGGAGGAGGACCAACGACGCGCGGCGGCTGACGAACAGGGCCGTGCCGGCGAGCATATACAGCGCCGTGTAGCCCAGCAGCAACTCGTGACTCGTTATCGGCAGGACCAGCAGGTCCTGGATGAGGGCGAACTCGACGAGGACCTGCGAGATGAACAGGACGAACAGCAGGATGGACTCCCGGACGGATATCTCGAAGTTGACCAGAATCGACAGCGCGAAGAAAGACTGGCCGGCCGTGATCCATATCTCGGCGGCCTGTCGCGAGTCGAACGGGAGGACGCCGTACCGGCCCAGCGCCAGCGAGTAGACGACGGCGATGGTCCCGATGAGCAGCGTCCACTGGTTGAGCTTCGAGGAGATGAGCGCGTTGAACCCGGCCGTCGAGCGGGCCTTGTTGACGAGGACGGCGACGACGATGAGCTCCGGCGACTCGCTGGCCAGCGGGGCAATCCACTGTATCATGAAGAAGCCGGGGATACCCAGCTCCAGGCCGATGTCCTCCAGCCCGTGGGCGAACGGTTCGACGGCGGTGAATATCATCGCCCCCGAGTAGCCAAAGAGCAGCAGGACCACGATTGGGCGCCACGGCAGCGACCAGTTCTGGAAGTACTTCGGCACGCCGACGTGCTCCTCCCCGTGTTCGGTGTCCGATTTCAACACGAGACCGATGTACGCGACGTACAGGCCCACGAGGAACAGCGTGTCGAAGATACCGATACCGCCACCCAGCGGGACCAGGAACGCCCACATCGTCGCCAGAAAGAGGAACGTGATCTCGGTCGCGATATCTCGGTCCAGCTGGACGGCGTCGGAGAGCATCCCCTCGCGGCTGATGACTGCGGGGTCTTTCGTCTTCGTCGCCCGCCAGACGGTGAAGACAGCGATGCCGGCCCACCCGATGCCGATGAGGATGCGGTTGGCGCCGGTCATGTTGGCGATGGCGAGGTTCGCATCGTGACAGGCCGCGGCCAGCGACGTCACCCCGGTCTCTATCTCGGCTGCGGTGAACTGCGCACAGGCCTCGGCGGTCGCACCACCGGCCCCCGCGTTCCACGCGAACAGCGCGTCGACGGCGTACTCGGGCGCGACGGCCAGGACGGCCAGGACGGCAATCGCGAAGGCCCGTGGCACGTCTTTCTCGGCGGTCTCTGCCCCCCACGCCAGCAGGAACGACGCGCCCAGGACGGCGAGGCCGCTGACTGCCACCGTCGCCGTCGTCCCGAGCGACGTCCCCGTGAGGAAGACGGCGACCCAGCCAGCGGTCAGCGCGACTGTTACGGCGACCTGGACCAGCGGGTGACGCAGAGAGCTCACTACGAGACCCGTACACTGGTCCCCGTGAAAAGGTTGCGAAAGGGAATTATCGGGCGAGCCGACCCGCTCGCCGGGAGCGTGGCGTTCATGCCGACGGCGTGTGCTCGGGGACATATGGACGTCTACGGACTCATCGGAAACCCGGTCGAGCACTCACTGTCGCCGCCGATGCACGAGGCGGGCTACGAGGCACTCGACCTGGACGCGCGCTACGTCACGTTCGAACCGGCGGCCGACGCCGGTGCAGAGGCAATCGCGGCGGCCGACACGCTCGCCGTCGACGGGCTGAACGTCACCATCCCGTTCAAACAGGACGTGTTCGAGGCGGTCGAGCCGGCCCCTCTGGCCGAGCGCATCGGTGCGGTCAACACCGTCGACTTCTCCGGCGAGACGCCGCGTGGGTACAACACCGACGCTGTCGGTGCCGTCCGCGCCCTGGCACACCACGACGTCAAACTCGAGGGGACGGCCGTCGTCGTCGGGGCGGGGGGCGCCGGCCGAGCGGTGGCGTTCGGCCTCGCGGACGAGGGGATGGCGGTCCGCATCGCCAATCGGACGGCGTCGAAGGCGACCACTCTCGCCGCGGAGGTCGACGGGGCGACGGGGCACGGTCTCGACGACCTCGACGACCTGCTCGCCGACGCCGAGGTGCTCGTCAACTGCACCAGCGTCGGGATGGAGGAGGACGCGACGCCGGTCCCCGAGTCGGCGCTGCACGGCGACCTGTCCGTACTGGATGCCGTCTACTCGCCCATCGAGACGCGCCTGCTGCGCGATGCCGACGCCGCGGGGGCGACCACGGTCGACGGGGCGTGGATGCTCCTGTACCAGGGCGTCGAGGCCTTCGAACTGTGGACCGGTGAGACGGCTCCCGTGGAGGCGATGAACCGGGCGCTGCGTGCCCGTCTCTAGTGGCAAACCAGCAAGAGATTAGTGTCGGGGGGGTCTAGGCCGTGTCATGGGTCTGCTCCAAACCATCAAATCTATTCTCGGGCTCGACGGGGCCCAATCGTCCGCCGCCAGTGGGACGAACGGTGAGCGGGACGTGGACGTGACCGTCGAGCGCGAGCCATCTACCGAATCCGAGGACGCGGTCAAGGGGACGGAGACGGCCACGCCTGAACCCGAGCCCGACGACTCCGACGCGGACGACGAACAGACGGAGGTGGACTCCGCGGCGGCTAGCGAAGCGGCCGAAAGCGACGGTCCAGACGAATCCGACGCGGAACTCGAGTCCGACGCCGGGACGGAAGCCGAGGCCGAGTCTGAACCGGAGGCCGAACCCGCCTCGGAAGCCGAGACCGAGCCAGAACCTGAACCCGAGGTCGAATCGGCAGCAGATACAGAACCCGAACTCGACTTCGAGGGCGCGGACGACCCGGTGACCGAGATCAAAGGTATCGGCCCGGCCTACGCCGAGCGGCTCACCGGCCTGGACATCGAGACAGTCGGCGACCTCGCCGTCGCGGACGCGGCCGACATCGCCGCCCAGACGGACCTCGCGGAGAGCCGGGTCGCCGGCTGGATCGAACGGGCGAACGACTACTGACCGAACCGCAAGGGAATTAGTCGCGCAGCTGTTCTCTCCCGGTAATGGTATCGGTCGAAACCGACCGGGAGTCGTTCACCAGCCTCGCGGCCGGTGCGGACGAACAGGCCCGGATTCCGGTCGAGGTCCGCGTCACCGTCGACGACCCCTTCACTGCTTACCGGCGGGCCCGCGAAGCGGTCGGTGGGGTCTACCTGGCGACCACCGGTGGGCAGTCCGGCTGGGGCTACTTCGCGACGGCTCCGGCCGAGTTCCTGTCCGTCACGCCCGACGACGGCCCGGCCCTGGACGCGCTCTCTGACCTGCTGGACGCGTCGTCGCTCGTCCGTGGCGACTGTGACGTCCCCTACCCCTGTGGCGCGTTCGGGTGGCTCTCCTACGACATCGTTCGTGACCTCGAGACGCTCCCGACGCAGGCTCTCGACGACCGGGCGCTGCCCCGCCTGCAGGTCGGCGCCTACGACCGCGTCGCGGCCTGGGAGGAACCGCGCGGCGACGGCCCGGTGACGCTCCGCGTGACCGCCTGCCCCAGACTGGGCGACCACGACGACGCGACGGCGGCCTACGAGTTCGGCAAGCAACACGCGCTCGCACTCGCCCGGCGGGCCACCGAGGGCGACCCTGTGGTAGGCGATGCGCCCGTCGACGCCGACGAGGCTCGCTTCGAGAGCGACTGCACCCGCGAGTCCTTCGCCGAACGCGTCCGGACCGTCAAGGCGTACATCCGCGACGGCGACACCTTCCAGGCGAACGTCTCCCAGCGCCTGCAGGCGCCGGCGGCCGTCCACCCCGTCGAGGCGTTCGACGCGCTGCGCGAGGTGAACCCCGCGCCGTACTCGGCACTCGTCGAGTTCCCGGGCGTCGACCTCGTGAGCGCCAGTCCCGAACTCCTCTTGCACCGCGACGGCGACCGCCTGGTCACAGAACCGATAGCCGGCACGCGGCCGCGGGGGGCGACAGCCGCCG
Source organism: Haloarcula ordinaria (assembly GCF_029338275.1). NCBI lineage: Archaea > Methanobacteriati > Methanobacteriota > Halobacteria > Halobacteriales > Haloarculaceae > Haloarcula > Haloarcula ordinaria. The sequence continues at coordinate 1,675,713 of NZ_CP119789.1, forward strand.
AAGACGACCGCCTGGAGGCCGACCTCCTGCGCGACGAGAAGGAGCGGGCCGAACACGCGATGCTGGTCGACCTCGAACGCAACGACCTCGGGAAGGTGAGTCAGTTCGGGACTGTCGACGTGACCGACTATCGACGCGTCGACCGCTACTCGGAGGTGATGCACCTCGTCTCGGTCGTCGAGGGGCGGCTCCGGGAGCGAGCGACGCTGCAGGACGCCGTCACCGCCGTCTTCCCCGGTGGGACCATCACCGGCGCGCCGAAGCCCCGGACGATGGAGATCATCGACGAGGTCGAGGGCACCCAGCGCGGGCCCTACACAGGCTCCATCGGCGTGTTCGGCTTCGACGGCCGGGCCACGCTCAACATCGTCATCCGGACGCTCGTCCGATACGCCGACCACTACTACCTCCGCGTGGGTGCGGGTATCGTCCACGATTCGGACCCCGACCGGGAGTACGACGAGACGCTGGACAAGGGCCGGGCGCTGGTCACCGCCATCGACGAGGCGCTGGGTAAACGGGCCGACCTCTCTGTGGAGGGGTCGCCGTGACCAGTGGTTCGGACCTCGCCCCGACGGTGCTGGTGGTCGACAACTACGACTCGTTCGCCTACAACCTCGTGCAGTACGTCGGCGAGGTGGTCCTCCGACTCGGCGGGAGCGAGGACGACGTCGTCGTCCGGCGCAACGACGCCATCAACGTCGACGGGATTCGGGCGCTTGACCCCGACGGCATCGTCGTCTCGCCAGGCCCTGGAACGCCCGCCGAAGCGGGGGTCTCAATCCCCGTCTTCGCCGACCTCGCGTACCCGACGCTCGGCGTCTGTCTCGGCCATCAGGCGCTCTGTGCGGCTGCGGGCGCGCCAGTCGGCCACGCCGAGGCCGTCGTCCACGGCAAGGCCTCGCAGGTGACCCACGACGGCCGGGGCGTCTTCGAGGGCGTCCCCGACCCCGTCGAGGTCGGCCGCTACCACTCGCTGGCGGTCGAGCGGGTCGACCTCCCCGACGAGCTCGAGGAGACGGCCTACACCGACGACGAGGCGACCATCCTGATGGGCGTGCGCCACCGCGAGCGGCCCCACGTCGGCGTCCAGTTCCACCCCGAGAGCATCCTCACCGAACACGGCAAGACCATGGTCGAGAACTTCTGTCTCCAATGTACTACCACGTAAACGGCGAGCTCGTCCCGGCCGACGAGGCGACGGTGTCAGTCCGCGACCGCGGGTTCATGTACGGCGACGCGGCGTTCGAGACGCTCCGCGTCTACGGCGGGACTCCCTTCGAGTGGGACGCCCACCGCGAGCGACTCCAGCGCACCGCCGAGACGCTGGGGTTCGCCGACGCCGTTCCCGACGACCTGCGTGACCGGGTCGACGAGACGCTCGCGGAGAACGGCCTGGACGAGGCGTCGGCCAAGGTCTCGGTCAGCAGGGGCGTCCAGCCGGGGAAACTCACCCCAGGGGCCGACGTCGACCCGACGGTTGTCGTCACCTGTACCCCGCTCCCGCGGGGCGGCCGCGACGGGCAGCGCGTCTGGGACGACCCCGCGGCGGTCCAGACGGTCCGGACGCGCCGGATTCCGAGCGAGGCGGTGCCCGCGGACGTCAAGACGCACAACTACCTCAACGGCATCCTCGGCCGACTGGAGCTACGTCGGGCGGCCGGCAACCGTGAGGCCGCCGACGAGTGCCTCATGCGCGATATGGACGGCAACGTCGTCGAGGGGGCGACGAGCAACCTCTTTTTCGTCACGGAGAACGGCCTCCGGATACCCAGTGACGACCTGGACCTCCTCCCCGGCGTCACTCGGTCCGTCGTGCTCGATCTGGCTCGCGAAGAGTCGTTTCCCGTCGAGACCGGCCACTACTCGCTCGACGCCGTCCGGGACGCCGACGAGGCGTTCCTCACCAACTCCACGTGGGAGCTGCGGCCGATTGCGAGCGTCGACGGCATCGAGGTGGGAACCGGCCCGATGACGACGCTCCTCCAGCGGCTGTTCGACGAACGGGTGGAAGCCGAGTACTACTGACCGACGACTGCGGACGGGCGACTCCCTCTCAGGCGCCCATATGCCCCTCGGCGATACCGTTCAGCTTCGTCACGCGCATCCGGAGGATGTCGAACTCCAGTTCGTCTATCGGGCGTTCGTGGACCTCGTAGTAGGGGATGTCGAGATGTCTCGTGACCTCCTCGATGGACGCGTCGATGGTATCCTCCGACAGCACCTCGAGCTCGCCCTCCGCGAGCACGCTCTTCCAGCCCTCCTCGGTGTCCGCGTAGACCACGAAGGTCACGTACTGCGAGGCGTCGATGAACTTCCGCTTCTGGCTCCCCGGCGCGTACCCCATCCGGAAGTAGAAGCTCGAATCGTCCTCGTCGAACCAGTACGAGAGCGGGACGCCGTAGCCGTCGTTCTCGCGGGCCAGCGAGAGCACACCAGTCACCTGGTTCTTGAGAAACTCCTCTATCTGGATGGCGTCCATGTTGCGCCGGCTCATACCAATACCTACTATCCGAATGACAATAAGGGTACGTGGCAGGGTCCCGTCGGCCGGCATCGACGGTTCCGAACGTTGAAACCGACCACACGCATACGGCCAGACGAGAATGGACGAGGATCGCCGGATCGCGTCACTCGACGAGGTGCCGGACGACGGGACGCTCCTGTTTACCGTCCGTGACGGGTTCGACACCGAGGAGGCACTCCTGGTATCGCTGTCCGATGGCGTCGCAGCCTTCGAGAACTACTGTCCCCACTGGCGGGACGTCAGGCTGGACAAGGGGAGCGGGGCGACGATGCGCGACGACGAACTGGTGTGTGAGAAACACGGTGCGACCTTCGAATCGGACTCCGGGTACTGCAACTTCGGGCCCTGTGAGGGGGCGGTGCTCGACGAGCTCTCGGTGTCTGTCGCGGACGGCGCGGTGTACCTGACCGACGACCGGTACGAGTTCGAGAAACAGGGTCCTTCTGGCGACCACGACCGCTCGTCGGGCAGTCGTATCGGGTTCTCCGGCCAGTAGCGTCGGTGCCTGTCGCTTTCGAGGGGCGACTGGTGACCGGTCCGCGACGCTCACTTAGCTGATAGTGTAGGCCGGCTCCGAGATGCTCTCGTGCTTGCACTCCGGGCACCGACTCGGTCGGTTCGTCAGGTCGTCGAAGTCGGCGAACCCGCAGGCGTTGCACTCCGGCGGGGCGACGAGCAACTGTTCGTCCGTCGACTCGAGCGACCGAGCGATGTGCTCGACGTGTGTGAGCGCGTCGCTGGTCTGTATCTCGAACGTGTTCGCGATCGTCCCGGCAGCCATCGTCTCATCTCGCAACCGGTCTGCGATGCGCTGTCGCGTCGTCCGACTTACCTCGCGCATGCCAGCAGTTGGCAACCCGTGATAATAGGTTTTGTTCCCCGTCGAGAGTCCACCGCAGCGTGGCTTTATTAGTTGTCCTTGAGTTACATTACGTATGGGAGAAGCACACCGCGCAGCGGTCCCCGCGGACGAACGCGACGAGTTCCTCGGCGTCGGTGGCACTGGCGTCGTCTCTTTTGCGACAGACGGCGCCGAGTCGCCACACTCGGTCCCGATCTCGTACGGCTACGACCCGGAGAAGACGGCCTTCTACTTCCGGATGGCCACCGGGCTGGACAGCCAGAAGGGGGACGTCGTCGGCAAGCGGGTCACGTTCGTCACCTACGGGCGCCCCGAGGACGCAGACCGCTGGGTGAGCGTCATCGCGAAAGGGCGGCTGGAGTCGGTCGACACCGAGGGCATCTCGACTGACACGCTCGAGGGCCTGGAACGGGTCGACATCCCCATCGTGGACGTCTTCGACATGCCAGTCCAGGACATCTCCTTCGAGTTCCTCCGGCTCGTCCCCGACGAACTGACCGCTCGAAAAGAACTCCGTGCCGACATCTGACGGTGACGCCGCCGTGACTCCGGAATTCGAGTCGGTCACGGCGATGCGACCCGGTGCTCGCTCCGACCACGGACAGGGTCTGGCGTCGCCGTCCGGAGGGGCCGAACCGAGCGTGGTGGGGGACTGACCGTACGCGACCGATGCAGTGGCACGCGCAGTCGACGTCGGACGTCCTCGAAGCACTCGAGACGAGCGAGGAGGGGCTCACGAGCGAGGCGGCCGCCGAGCGACTCGAAACCGCGGGACCCAACGAGATAACCACCGAGGAGCGCCGCTCGCCGGTTCGGGTCTTCCTCGCGCAGTTCTCGAGCGCGCTCATCTGGGTCCTGCTCGCTGCAGCGGCGCTCTCCTTTGCCATCGGCCAGACCGTCGACGCCGTCCTCATCACCGTGATTCTGCTCGGCAACGGCGTCTTCGGGTTCGTCCAGGAGTACCGCGCCGAGCGGAGCCTCGAGGCGCTGCGCGAGCTGGCGACGCCCGAGATCACGGTCCGCCGCGACGGCACCGAGGCGACGATTGCGGCGACGGACCTCGTCCCGGGGGATATCGTCCAACTCGGACAGGGGGACGTCGTCCCGGCGGACTGCCGGGTGGTCGAGAGCCAGAACCTCGAGGTCGACGAGGCCGCGCTGACCGGCGAGAGCATGCCGGTCGAGAAACATTCGGACCCGGTCCAGGCGGACACGCCGCTGGCAGAACGGCCGAACGTGGTCTACAAGGGGACCAGCGTCACCCGTGGCCGCGCCGTCGGCGTCGTCGTCGAGACGGGGATGGACACCGAGATGGGGACTATCGCGACGGAGCTGCTCACGGCCGAGAACCCCGAGACGCCGCTCCAGCGGGACCTCCATAGACTCGGCCGCCGACTCGGGCTCGCCGTCCTCGTCCTCTCTGCCGTCATCGTCCCGTTGCTCGTCGCCGGGGGTACGGCGCTCGTCCAGGCCGGCCTCACCGCCGTCTCGCTCGCCGTCGCCGCCATTCCCGAGGGGCTTCCCGCGGTCGTCACGCTGACCCTGGCGCTGGGCGTCCGACGGATGGCCGACGAGAACGCGCTCGTCCGGACCCTCCCGGCCGTCGAGGGCCTGGGCTCCGTCGACGTGGTCTGTACGGACAAGACCGGCACGCTGACCGAAGGGGAGATGCAGGTCCGCGTCGCCTGGGTGAACGACCAGTCGTTCGATATCGAGGGTCCGGGGACCGTCGCCGCGGACGACGGCGACACGGACCCGGCGCCCCGACTCCGAAAAGCTCCTCGAAATCGGGGCGGTCTGTAACGACGCGACCACGGACGACGGCGACCCGACCGAACAGGCGCTGGTCGCCGCCGCCGAGAACCACGGCCTGGACGTCGCCGAACTCAGAGCGAGCACCCCCCCGCGAGGACGAGGTCCCCTTCACGTCGGAGCGCAAGCGCATGGCGACGATTCACGAGCACGAGGTGTACGTCAAGGGCGCGCCACAGGTCGTCCTCGACCGCTCGTCTCGCCTGCTCCGGGAGGACGGGCCTGAACCGATGGACGAGGCGACCAGAGCGCGAATCGAGGAGCAGGTCGAGGAGTTCGCGAGCGACGCGCTCCGTGTGCTCGCGTTCGCCTACAAGGACCGCTCGGACGACGGCGGGCCGGAGGAGAATCTCGTCTTCGTCGGCCTGCAGGGCCTCATCGACCCGCCGCGGGACGCGGTGGCACCGGCTATCGCTGACACCCACCGGGCCGGCATCGACGTGAAGATGATAACGGGCGACAACGAGGTGACCGCCCGGGCCATCGCCGCACAGGTCGGCATCGAGTCCGAGTCGCTGACCGGGCGGGACATCGAGGGGATGGACGACGAGACGCTCGCCGTGCGGGTCGAGGAAGTCGACGTCTACGCCCGTGCCGAACCGGTCCACAAGGTCCGGATTCTCAAAGCGCTCCAGGCCAACGGCCACTCGGTGGCGATGACCGGCGACGGCGTCAACGACGCGCCGGCGCTGAAGAACGCCGACGTGGGTATCGCGATGGGCGTCCGCGGCACCGACGTCGCGAAGGAGGCCAGCGACATCGTCCTCCTCGACGACAACTACGCGACCATCCGTACCGCTATCGAGCGCGGGCGGACCATCTTCGACAACATCTGGAAGTTCGTCGGCTACCTCCTGAGTGCGAACGCCGCCGAGGTGCTGCTGGTGTTCATCGCCTCGCTCTTTGGCTATCTCATCCTGCCTGCGGTCCAGCTCCTGTGGATAAACCTCCTGACCGACGGTCTGCCCGCCCTCGCGCTCGGCACCGACCCGTCGGGCGACGTGATGGACCGCCAGCCGCGAGAACGGGCGTCGGGCATCATCGACCGGGAGATGATGGCGTTCATCGCCGGCGCCGGACTCGTCGCGACGGTCGTTATGCTCGGCGTGATGGTCGTCACGCTGAACGGCGCGCCCTCGGTCACGCCCTACGCGATGACGATGGTGTTCACCGGCTTCGTCGTCTTCGAGTTCGTCAAGCTCTACGTGGTCCGGTGGACGAAGGACACGCCGACGCTGTCGAACGGGTGGCTTGCGGCCGCCGTCGGCCTGTCCAGCCTGCTCCACCTCGCGGTGCTGTACACGCCGCTGCGGACCTACTTCGGCACCGTCCCGCTCTCGCTCGCCGACTGGGGCCTGCTGGCGCTCGCGCTCGCTGTGGGCGGGCCGCTGTTGCTCGTCGTCGGCTGGGCGGTGAAACGGTTCGTCGCCGGGCCCGCCGCCTGAGTGTCGCACTCAGCCCGGCAGGACGAGGTTCACCACCGCGACGACCAGCCCCGCGAGCCCCATCCGTGCGGCCGCGACGTACCACCGCTGGCCGGAGATCGAGCCCATGTAGGCCCCGAACGCGCCGAGGACGCCGATGCCGAGCGCTACCGAGACGACTGCTGCCTCGGCCATGGTGAACACCGTCCCCTCGAAGAGGAAGGCCGTCAGGGGCACGAGGATGCCGACCAGCGGTCCCAGGCCGCTCATCGTCGCGTGGAGGACGCGGGCGCTCCGATGCTCGCGCTGGACGCGGGTGTCGTCGAGGTCGGTGAGCATCGCCCGCTCGATGCGGAGTATCTCGGCTTTCGTCTCGGCCCGTTCGATCTCCCAGACGCTCCAGACCGCCGACGTTCCCAGGCCGACGGCGGCACCGAGGCCGATTCGGATGACTGTCACCCCGTCTGGCACCCCCGAGAGGACGGCACCCACGACGATGCCGATGCTGGTCAGCGTCCCGTCGAAACCGTTCGAGATGAAGTACCGCCGCGAGATAGACCGGACGTCCTCCCGGGCAAGGAGCATCCGGAGCCGACTGCGAATCGAGGGCACGCGTCAAGCGTCCTGGAACGTCGCTCGTTCCTCGACGACGTACTCCCCGCAGGACACCTCGTCTATCGAGTGGACCGTCGCGCCGAGTCCCTCGACTATCGTCTCGACCTCGTCGTAGGCGACGCTCTCCCCTTCGAGCGTGAGCTTGATCGTCTGTACCTCCTGGTCCAGTTCGACGAGCGAGACGGTGGCGCCGGCCACGCTCTCGGCCTCCGTGACCTGCTCAGTGAACGTCGTCAATCGCGGGCTGTGGGGCTTCAGCACGTCTAAGACGAGCCGTCGAACTGCGACCATACCGTCCGGTAGGCGGGCCCCGGCCCTAAAAGTACCTCTCCAGTGGTAATATTTATCGAACAACAATTTATAACCTCGTCCCGCGAACGAGCTACATACAGATGTTCGATACGATTCTCGTCCCTACCGACGGGAGCGACCAGGCCGAACGGGCGCTGGAGACGGCCGCCGAACTGGCCCGGCGACACGACGGGACGGTCCACGCGCTGTCCGTCGTCGACGTCCGCTACCTTGACAAGGCGACGGAGATAGACGACGCAGAGACGGACGCGTCGGTCGACCTCGCGGAGTTCGTCGACCGTGTCGACACCGACGACTTCTCCGTGACGACGGCCGTCCGCCACGGCGTTCCGGACGAGGAGATACGCACGTACGCGGCGGACAACGATGCGGACCTTATCGTGATGGGAACGCACGGCCGGACCGGCGTCCGTCGGTACCTCCTCGGCAGTGTGACCGAGAAGGTCGTCCGCCTCTCCGATACGCCTGTCCTGACGGTCCAGGAGACCGAGGACGGCACCGACGTCTCGTTCGAGAACATCCTGGTCCCGACGGACGGGAGCGACGGGGCGCGGGCAGCGGCCCGACCGGCGGCAGCCGTGGCGACGGCGACCGACGCCACGGTCCACGCGCTGTCCGTCGTCGACGTGCGCTCGATGGGCGTCGACGTCCGCTCGGACCTGATTCTCGACGAACTGGAGAAGGTGGCCCGGTCGGCCGTCGGCACCCTCGAGGACGACCTGGCGACCGACGGCGTCCAGTCCATCCAGACCGACATCGTCCACGGCGTCCCGTACCAGGCCATCAGCTCGTATATCGACGACAACGACGTCGACCTCGTGGTGATGGGGACCCACGGCCGGACTGGCCTCGAGCGCTACCTGCTGGGGAGCGTGACCGAGAAAATCGTCCGCACGTCGCCGGTGCCGGTGATGACCGTCCGGGCTCCCGAGGAGGCCGAGGAGTGAGGCCGACACGCACTGCTTCGTCGCGTGGCGTTCGGTGGGTTCCAGCCGTATCTGCTGCATAGACGTAGCACCGACCTGACGCCGATGCTCCGTTATCAGACCCAGCCAGCACGCGAGGCGGCACTCGAACGCACCCGGACCGTCGCGTCCGCCATGGACGACGTCGTCCGCGTCCCGGGGACGAACCTCCGGTTCGGGCTCGACCCGCTCCTCAGCATCGTCCCGGTCACTGGCGACGCGGTCGGGGCCCTCATCTCGCTGTACATCGTCTTCGAGGCGGTCCGGCTCGGCGTCCCGAAACGCACGCTCGCCAGGATGCTCGCCCTGGTGGGTCTGGACTTCGCCCTCGGGTCGATTCCCGTGGTCGGGCCGCTGTTCGACGCCTTCTTGCGCGTGAACGACCGGAACAATCGCCTGCTCGAATCGCACGTCGAGTGACGGGGCGCGTGAGTGGTGCTGTTTATTTTAGAAATTTGATTGCCGGGTTGTAGAGCCAGAAAGGGCCCGCCCAGCTCGGCTGACCATCCGGCTTCGGGTGGGACTGACAGGGGTGGCTGGCTAGTCACTCCCGAAATCGCTTAACGAAACCTGACCGCGTGAGGGACGCCGGGACTTTTAGCCGATGGGGGCGAAGACGCGGGCATGTTGAGCGGAGTCAACGTCGTCCTCGGGGTGTCCGGCTCCATCGCCGCGGTCAAGACGGTGGAACTCGCCCACGAGCTGCGCCGACAGGGGGCCAGCGTTCGGGCCGTGATGACCGACAGCGCGACGGGCATCGTCCACCCCTGGGCCGTCGAGTTCGCCACCGAGCACGACGTCGTGACCGAGATAACCGGGGCCGTCGAACACGTTGAACTCTGTGGCACCGACGGCTGGGGTGACGTGCTCCTGCTGGCACCGGCGACGGCCAACACCGTCGGGAAGGTCGCAGGCGCCATCGATGACACGCCAGTGACGACGTGTGCGACGACTGCGCTCGGAGCCGGCGTCCCGGTCGTCGTCGCGCCGGCGATGCACGAACCGATGTACGACCATCCCGGTGTCCTGGACGCTATCGAGCGCGTCGAGTCCTGGGGCGTCGGATTCGTCGACCCCCGGGTGGAGGAGGGAAAGGCCAAGATAGCCACCGAGGAGGCCATCGTCTCCGACGTCGCCAGGGCGGCCGGTGCCCAGCCGCTCGGGGGGCGCCACGTCGTCGTGACGGCGGGGGCGACCACCGAATCAATCGACCCGGTGCGGACGCTCTCGAACCGGGCGTCGGGCCGGACCGGCCGCGAGGTGGCCCGGGCGTGCTACGTCCGCGGCGCCGACGTGACGCTCCTCCACGACGGGCCCGACGTCCCGTACGCGACGGTCGAACCGGTCGAGTCCGGCGCGGAGATGACCGCGGCGGCGACCGACCTGGCGCCGTCGGCCGACGCGCTCGTCTCGGCGGCTGCCATCTCGGACTACACCGTCGACCGGGCCGACCAGAAGATTCGCAGCGGACAGACGGACCTGACGCTCGAACTCGAACCCGCCCCGAAACTCATCGACACGGTCCGCGAGGCCGCCCCGGACCTCCCCATCGTCGGGTTCAAGGTCGAGACGGCGGGCGACGACGACGCACTCGTCGAGCAGGCTCGCTCGCTTCGCGACCGGTCGGGACTGGCATTCGTCGTCGCCAACGACGCCGGGGTCATGGGCGAAGACGAGACCCGGGCACTCCTCGTCAGTGACGGCGACGTGAGCGAGTACACCGGTGACAAGCGCGGACTCGGAGCGCGCGTCGCCAACGAACTGGTCACCGCACTCGGCACCTGACGCGAAACGGCTGCGTCATTGCGAAATAGTTTTGCGTGTCCCGCAGTTTCTCACCGACAACGACTGTACAGTGTGTCAACCGCCACCACTCAGGATTCTCTCACTACTGTGACTGCACCCGACCCACGCCGTCTGCTGATCCCAGTCGACGACTCGGCGACGGTCCGCAACACCGTTGCGTACGCCATCAGCGAGGCCGAGTCGTTACACGAGGACACCGCTGCACCGGTGGAACTCCACTTCGTCGTCGTTTCGGGTACCCGCTCTGTGGACCCCGACGCGGTCGAAGAGCTGGGCGCGGCGACCGACCTGCTCGACCGTGTCTCCGTTTGGACGGAGGAGGACCTCGGGGGCGCTCCCCCCGACTGGCTCTCGATAACGCTCGACGTCCTCGGCACGGATCGATACCTGTTCGGACCGGCCGACTACGCCGACGTGCTCCTGGAGTACGGCGACGAACACGCCGTCGAGCGGGCGATTCTGGACCCCGAGTACAACCCCGCAGGCGCGGCACCGATGTTGCGGCCCCTGGAGCTGGAACTCGCCCGTAACGGCCTCGAAATCGAGGAAGCCCCGGTCGAACGCCAGGCCCGCCAGACGGTCCTCACCCGCGCGGCGACGCTCCCGAAGTACCTGAGCGTCTTCGCCGCCTCGTACCTGTTTTACCTCCTGTTGAGTCCGCTCAAGGCGCTCGACTTCTTCACCGGCGCCATCACCGCGACGCTGGTCTCGGTGTTGCTCGCACCCATCGCCTTCAGCAAGCAGCCCTCTATCACCCGCGTCCCCATCCAGCTCCTGCGGATGGTCGTCTACGTCCCCTATCTGCTCTGGCAGATCGCGCTGGCGAACCTCCACATCGCGAAGGTTGTCCTGCACCCGTCGCTGCCAATCGACCCGACGGTCATCCGTTACCGGGCCGCCGTCTGGGGCGACGCCCCGGTCACGACGCTGGCGAACAGCATCACGCTGACCCCGGGGACGCTGACCATAAGCGTCTCCGACCGCGCGTTCAACGTCCACTCGCTGACCGACAACTCCCGCGACGACCTGGAGGCGGGCGGCTTAGAACGGGCCGTTCGGTTCGTCTTCTACGGCCGCGAGGCCGCCGCCATCGCGTCGCCGGGCGAACGCGAGGACTGCGAGGAGGTGACCTACGATGGTTGAGTTCGAGACGGCGCTGCTGGTCGTCGCCGGCACCTTCGTCATCTTCGCCGTCGTCGCGCTCTACCGCGTCTTCGCCGGGCCGACGCCGTTCGACCGAATCATCGCCGTCAACGTCGTCGGGACGAACACCGTCATCGCCATCGCGCTGGTCGCCGGCGCCTTCGACCAGTCGGTGTTCCTCGACATCGCGCTCGTCTACGCGCTGTTGAACTTCCTGCTGTCCATCGCGTTCTCGAAGTTCACCGTCGAGCGGGGAGGTGTGCTGTGACGCCCCTCGAGTGGGCCATCGTCGCCCTCGCGGCGCTCGGGGCCTTCTTCGGTGGCGTCGCGGCCGTCGGCATCGTCCGGTTGCCGGACATCTACACGCGTGCACACGCGGCATCGAAGAGCGATACACTCGGTGCCGTCCTCGCTCTGGTTGCCGTCGCGCTCGCCATCCAGACCAACCTCTCGACCATCAAGGCCGTGTTCCTGCTGCTCTTCATGTTCCTGACGAACCCGACGGCGGCACACGCCATCGCGCGTGCGGCCGAGGACCAGGGCATCCGCCCGTGGACCGTCGATGACCGGGAGGGTGATGGATGACGCTGACCTTCATCGAGGCGGCGCTCATCGTGTTCGTCGTCGCCTGTGCGCTGGGCGCGGCGCTGCTGCGGGACCTGCTCTCCTCTGTCATCGCCTTCGCGGCCTACAGCCTGGGCGTCTCCATCATCTGGGTCATCCTGCAGGCCCCCGACGTCGGCCTGACCGAGGCCGCGGTGGGTGCCGGCATCATGACCATCCTGTTCCTGCTGGCGATGGCCAACACGGTCCGGCCTGACGAGGAGGAACGCCTCGAGCCGGTCCGACTCCGGACAGTGCTCGGGGTCGGCGCGTTCGTCGTCGTCCTCGGTGCGACCGTTCCCTCGCTGCCGGCCATCGGTGACCCGACGGCCCCGGTCGTCGCCGGCGAAGTCTCGCAGTACTACATCGCCAACGCCTACGACGAGACGGGCGTCAAGAACGCGGTGACGGCGGTGCTGGCGGCCTATCGTGGCTTCGACACGCTCGGCGAGGCGGTCGTCGTCTTCGTCGCCGGCGTGGCCGCGCTGTCGGTCCTCCGGCAGGAGGTGTTCGCATGAGCGCCGACGACCAATCGACCCTCTACGTCGAGAGCACCATCATCATGACGACGGTCCGGGTCGTCGCGCCGTTCGTGCTGACCTTCGCCCTGTTCGTGATGTTCCACGGCGCTGACTCGCCGGGCGGCGGGTTCCAGGGCGGTGTCATCGCCGGGGCCACGGTGATGATGCTGGCCTTCGCCTACGGCATCGAGTCGGCTCGCCAGTGGGTCGACGTCCGGGCCGTCGCGGCGCTCGCCTCGGGCGGCGTCCTCGTCTTTGCCGCCATCGGCCTGGGCGCCATCGCGCTCGGGGGGAACTTCCTGCAGTACAACGAGTACCTGTTCATCTACAAGGAGGCGAGCAAGTACGGCATCGAACTGGTCGAACTGGGCATCGGTGCCATCGTCGCCAGCGTCGCCATCGGCCTCTTCTTCCTGCTGGCTGCCGGGTTCGGACACGCCGTCGACGGGGAGGGAGAGGCATGATCGTCGACCTGCTGCTGACGCGGTACAACTACTACGCCGTCGTGGTGCTGCTCGGCATCGGGCTGTACATGCTCATCGAGTCGCGCAACCTCGTGAAGAAGGTCATCGGGATGAACATCTTCCAGACGGGCATCTTCCTGTTTTTCATCACGCTGTCCTTCCGGGCCGGGGCCAACCCGCCGGTCATCGAGGACGGCGGGGGGCCGTACGTCAGCCCGCTGCCCCACGTCCTCATCCTGACCGCCATCGTCGTGGGGGTGAGCCTGACGGCGGTGGCGCTCGCACTCATCATCCGCATCTACTCGGAGTACGGGACGCTGGACGAAGAGACGCTCAAACAGCTCTACTATGATTGAACAACTCCCCGTCTTACTGGTCGTTCTCCCCATCGTCGGCGGTGCGATTCCGCTGGTGGCGAGTCTCGTCTCCAACCGTGCCGGCTGGTCCATCGCGACCATCACGATGGCCGTCCACACCGCACTCGCGGGGTGGCTCGCCTGGTCGGTCGGGACCAGCGGGACCATCGACTACGCGGTCGGTGGGTTCACCATCCCCTACGGCATCGAACTCGTGGTCGACGGCCTCTCGGCGGCCGTCGTCCTGCTGGTGAGCGCCGTCGCGCTGGGCCTGCTCGCCTACGCTCGCCGCGCCGGGCCGCGCTCGAACGCGTTCTACAGCCAGTACCTGCTGCTGGTGACCGGTCTCACCGGGATGGCCGTCACCGGCGACGTGTTCAACCTCTACGTCTTCCTCGAGATTACCGGCCTGGCGGCGTACGGTCTGGTCGCGAGCGGTCGCGAGGCCAGTTCGGCCGTCGCCGCGCTGAAGTACCTAATCATCGGGACGGTCGGCGCGTCGCTGTACCTGCTGGGCGTCGGCTACCTGCTCGCGGTGACGGGGACGCTCAACATGGCCGACCTCGCGGACAAGCTCGCGGCAGTCGGCTACGGGTCGCCGCTCGTCCTCACGGCGTTCGGCCTGATGGTCGGCGGGCTGACGGTGAAGGTGGCGCTGTTCCCACTGCACACCTGGCAACCCGACGCCTACGCCAACGCGCCCGACACGGTGAGCGCGTTCATCTCGGCGCTCGTCTCGACCATCGCGGCGTATGCGCTGGCCCGCATCCTGTTTTCGGTGTTCACCGTCGAGTTCCTCACCGCGGTGCCGGTCGCCCGGTGGACGCTCATCGGGCTGGCCTGCGTGAGCATCGTCGCCGGGAGCGCGCTCGCGGTGTCGCAAAACAGCGTCCAGCGGATGCTCGCGTACTCCTCGGTCTCGCAGTTCGGCCTCGTCGTCGCCGGCTTCACCATCGCGACGCCGACGGCCGTCGTGGGCGCGACGGTCCACCTCCTGGGCCACGCCGTGATGAAAGGGGGACTGTTCGCCGCGACCGGCGTCATCGAGCGCGACACCGGCGCGACGACGGTCAGTGGCTACTCCGGGATGGCGAGCCGCGTCCCGCTGGCTGGCGGCGCGTTCGCCGTCCTCGCACTGGCGATGGTCGGCGTCCCCCCGGCTATCGGCTTCGTCGGCAAGTGGTACATCGTCGTCGGCGCCGTCCGGGCCGAGATCTGGTCGGTCGTCGTCGTCCTGCTGGCGAGTACGCTCCTGACGCTGGCGTACTTCGCGAAGCTCGTCGAACGGCTCTACTTCGCCGAGCCGACCATCTACGGCGAGGAGGGCGCCGACGACGCCGGCACGGCGCCGGTCGCCGACGGCGGTGACAGCCCGGTTTCGACCGGCATGCTCGCCGTCGTCTTCGTCGCCGCCGTCCTCGCCGTCGCCCTCGTCGCCGCGGTACCGGCACTCGAACAGACGCTCCTCGAAACGCTCCCACCGCTCCTGGACCAATGACAGACGTCGCCTCACTCAGACCCCTGTTGGCAGTGCTCGTGTCGGCCATAGCGATTCCAGTCATCCTCTCGCTGAAGGAGCGGCCCAACGTCCGCGAGGGCGTCACCATCGCCGTGGCGCTCTCGAAGTTCGCCATCGTCGCGAGCATGGTCCCCGGCGTGCTCTCTGGCACTCGGTACGTCTTCTCGGTCGGCCAGTTCGCGACCGGCATCGAACTCGCCCTGCGCGTCGACCCGCTCGGTCTCCTGTTTGGCCTGCTCGCGAGTCTGCTCTGGATTGTCACGAGCTTCTACTCCATCGGCTACATGCGCGGCCTGGACGAACACGCTCAGACGCGCTACTTCGCCGCGTTCGCCGCGAGCCTCGCTTCGGCCATCGGCGTCGCGTTCTCGGCGAACCTGCTGACACTGTTCGTCTTCTACGAGCTGCTGACCGTCTCGACGTACCCGCTGGTTACCCACGACGAGACCGATGTGGCCCGCGCCGCCGGCCGGAAGTACCTCGCCTACACCTTCGGCGGCGGCGTCGCGGTCCTCGGTGGTACCGTCCTCGTCTTCTTCCTCACCGGGACGGGCATCACCAGCGGGACGACGACGTTCACGCCCGGTGGAATCGCCGCGCTCGCCAGCGCCGACCCGACACTCGCACGCGCCGCGTTCGCGCTACTGGTCGCCGGATTCGGCGTGAAGGCGGCGCTGATGCCGATGCACTCCTGGCTCCCGGACGCGATGGTCGCGCCGACGCCCGTCTCGGGCCTGCTGCACGCCGTCGCTGTCGTCAAGAGCGGCGTCTTCGGCATCGCCCGCGTCGTGCTCGACGTCTTCGGCCCCGACGTGATGGCCGACCTCGGCGTCGACCTTCCGCTGGCTGCGGTGGCCGCCCTCACTCTGCTGACTGCCAGCGTCATCGCGCTCCGCAAAGACAACCTCAAGCGACGGCTGGCCTACTCGACCATCAGCCAGCTCTCGTACATCGTGCTGGGCCTCGCGTTGCTCGAAGGCCCTGCCCTCGTCGGTGGCTTGCTCCACATCCCCGCGCACGCCTTCATGAAACTCACCCTGTTCTTCTGTGCGGGGGCCATCCACGTCGAGACCCACACCGACGACATCAGCGACATGGCCGGCATCGGGAGACGGATGCCGCTGACGATGGCCGCCTTCGGCGTCGCGGCCGCCGGGATGGCCGGCATCCCGCTGGTCGCCGGGTTCGTCAGCAAGTGGTACATCATCATCGGCGCGCTCGAGGGCGGGAGCCTCGTCTTCGCCGGGGCCCTGCTGGTCTCGGGTGTGCTCAACATCGCGTACTTCTGGCCCATCGTCTATCAGGCGTACTTCGAGACACCCGAATCGCACGACGAGAAGCCGCTCATCGAGGAGATGCTGGGCGGTCGCACCGCCGCGCTGACTGACGGCGGTGACGAGACGGCCCCCGAGACCACCACTGACGACGCGGAGATTCCCCGCCCCGAACACGTCGACCACCTCGGGAAGCACCACGAGGACCAAGAGTACCACGGTGGCCCACCCGAGGGCGGCTGGGAGCGGCGGAACTGGCTCGGCGGTGAGAGTACCTGGTTCATGCTCGCACCCATCCTCACGGCCGCCACCCTCTCGCTCCTGCTTGGCATCGTCCCCGACACCGCGGTCTTCCTCCGCATCGTCGAGGCAATCGTCACCGGCCTCCCGGGGGTGGTCGCCTGATGTCGACGCTGACGCTCCTGCCGCCGGTCGTCGTCGTGCTGGTGACGGCGCTGTTGGTGGCGGTACTGCCCCGAAAGCCCGGCCACGCTCTCGGCGCGCTCGTGCCTGCGCTGGCCGTCCCGTGGTCGCTCTCGGTCCCGGCCGGCACACACCTCCAGACGTCGTTCCTCGGGTTCCAGGCGGCCTTCCTCAACGTCGACGAGTTCTCGCGCCTGATGGGACTCATCTTCGGCATCATCGGGACCGTCGCGGTCCTGTACTCCTACGCGAGCAAGGCAGAGAGCCTCCAGACGGCGTTCGCGCTCTCGTACGTCGCGACGAGCTTCGGCGCTGTCTTCGCCGGTGACTGGCTCTCGCTCATCTTCTTCTGGGAGCTGATGGCCGTCACCAGCACGCTGCTGGTCTGGCACTACCGCGGGGCCGCCGTCCGTGCCGGGTTCCGCTACGCGCTGTTGCACGGCATCGGCGGGACACTCCTGATGGCCGCCATCCTCCAGCACTACGTCGCGCAGGGAACCTTCCTGTTCACCGGCGACGGCATCACCGCGGGCCTCCCCGCAGCGCTCGCCGCCGTCGGTATCGGCGTCAACGTCGGCTTCATCGGCCTGCACGCTTGGCTGCCCGACACCTACCCGCGCCCCCACATCGCCGCCAGCGTGTTCCTCTGTGTCTTCACGACGAAGACCGGTGTCTACGGGATGTACCGGGCGTTCCCGGACGGCCACGTCGCCATCGCGTACATGGGCGGTGGGATGGCTGTCTTCGGTGCGATGTTCGCGCTGTTCCAGAACGATATGCGTCGCCTCCTCTCCTATCACATCCAGTCGCAGGTCGGGTACATGGTCGCCGGCGTCGGCATCGGGACGACGCTGGCCCAGGCCGGCGCGTTCGCGCACGTCTACAACCACATCCTCTACAAGGCGCTGCTGTTCATGACCGCCGGCGTCGTCATCTATCGCACCGGCAACGAGAACCTGAAGAAACTCGGCGGCCTCGCCCGCGAGATGCCCATCACCGCCGTCGCGTTCACCGTCGCGGCGCTCTCGATCGCGGGCTTCCCTGGTTTCAACGGCTTCGTCAGCAAGGGCATCGTCATCGCCGGCGCGCACTACGACTTCGCGGCGGGGCCGCTGACGCTGGGCACCGACCGCACTACGCTCGAATGGCTCCTCCTGCTCGGTGGCGTCGGTACGTTCATGTCGTTCATCAAGTTCGGCTACTACGCCTTCTTCCACGGCGAGTACGACGGCACCGTGAAGGACGCCAACCGTGGCCAGACCGTCGCGATGGTCGCCGTCGCCGTGCTGTGTGTCGCTTACGGCCTCCTTCCGGGGACGCTGTTCAGCATCCTCCCGTTCGACGTGACCAGCGAGAGCGTCGTCTCGCACGTCTACGTCACGTACACGGTCGACCACATCGTCGAGGGCCTCGCGCTCGCCATCGCAGGTCTCATCGGGTTCTACGCGACGAAGAAGCCCCTCTCGAAGCTCGGGCGCGTCCCCGACGTCGACTCGCTGTACAACCCCGCCGTGTTCTACGGGATGCGCGTCCTCGTCGTCGGCGTTACTGACCTCTACGCCGCCGTCGACCGCGCGGTGGTCCGGGGCACCGCGGTGACGACGCGGGTGGTTTCGGAACCGAACACGGTCGTTCGACGGCTCCAGGACACCGCAGGGAACGACGACTCGCTGGCCTACCCGCTCCGTGCCGGCATCGGGTTCAGCATCCTCGTCCTCGCGGTGTTCGTCGCGCTGGCACTGATCGCGCTGTCCTGATCGGCGTGGCCGATTCGGTGACCACGACTGGGATCGTTCTTCGACCCTCCGTAATATTCTATCCTGGCCCGGCTTGACTTGGAGTACGTGCTACCTAACCGGAGAAATGACGAATATTATAACTTTATATTTATGATTTATTACCAGAGGTAATTCGGGACTTAGGGGCGCTAAAAGACCATTTCAAGACGCTATTGAAGCGCTGAATGGTGAACAGGATATATATGCACCCGGCCCAAACGGAGAGATAGCACACCTCCGCGAGCAAGGCTCTGTTAAGGTCTTGTTACCGCCGTGCGATACGCACCAACCGGTGTGCGTGCACACAAAGCATGAACCCGAAACAACTCATCCACGACGACGACGCTGTCTCGCCGGTCATCGGTGTCATCCTGATGGTCGCGATTACAGTTATCCTCGCCGCCGTCATCGCAACGTTCGTCCTCGGTCTCGGTGACCAGGTCAGTAATACCGCGCCGCAAGCCAGTTTCTCATTTGACTACAGCAGCTCTGGGCCTACGCTGGATATAACTCACGACGGCGGGGACACGATTCAGGGCTCTGAGCTCTACGTCGTCGTTGACGGTAGTCGATACGGCTGGGACAGCGGTGCCTTGGGTGGTGGCTCTGAGGTATCTGCAGGAAATTCAGTAACTGTTACTAATGCTGATGAAAGTCTCGATGCTTCAAGCAAGGTCCGTGTCGTCTATGAGGCCGCTGAGGGTGGAAACTCTGCAACCCTCGGCGAGTGGGAAGGCCCACAGGCGTAAATAGTCTAACTCTCCGTTTCAGTCGTCGATTTTTCTAAGAAACCACACTCACCGCTGGAGTTATTACCCAGCATTGCGCACCTCCGATATCGGATGGTAGCCGCACGACAGGGACGGCGGAGTCCTATCCAGCAATGAGCCAGGAGACGAAGGTGTCTAAGGCTCGATCACCGAACGACAAACTGTCCAAAGGCGAGATTTTCGACGTCCTCCAGAACGAACGCCGTCGCTACGTCCTCCAGTATCTCCGAACGAACGGCGGTCCGGTCAAACTGGGAGAGCTGGCGTCGGACGTGGCCGCGAAAGAGTACGACTGCACACCGGACGAAGTCTCGAGTGCGCAGCGAAAGCGGGTCTACACCACCCTCCAGCAGACGCACCTCCCGCGGATGGACGAGGCTGGTATCGTGGAATACGACTCTGAGAACGGCGTCATCGATACAACGTCCCATACGACCGAATTGACGGTATACCTCGAGATCGTCCCCGGGAGCGAGTTCCCCTGGCGGGAGTACTACCTCTCGCTGGGGGCCATCAGCCTCGCTGTCGTCGCGATTCTCTGGGTCGGCATCTACCCATTCACGCTCGTCCCCCCGCTGGTCTGGGCCACGGTGATGGCCGTCGTGCTCACTATCTCGGCCGTGTACCACACCTTCGTCGCGAGAGAGGTCACGCTCACTGAGTACGCGGCTTCACGGGAAGAAAGCGAGTAGGAACCACCACTACCGGTCTGAATGACAAATCGGTATCCTCTCGAACAGCTGGTCTTGGCGCTTCTGAAGCAGACCGAGATTTGCCTTCAGACCCCTATTGACCCGTTTCAAGCCGGGATTGAAAGGCTGAAACGTGTTCTGGGTATAAGTCTTGACGAGTTAATGTATCGACTAAGCACACCTCCACGAGCGGGAATAATCCCCTTACCGGAGATAAGTTCGGATTACCGCTCGTAGCACAACCGGTGTGTGGAGAACACAATGGATATCAAACAACTCATCCACGACGACGACGCTGTCTCGCCGGTCATCGGGGTCATCCTGATGGTCGCGATCACGGTCATCCTGGCCGCGGTCATCGCGTCGTTCGTCCTCGGACTAGGCGACCAGGCACAGCAAACGACTCCGCAGGCGAGTTTTTCGTTCGACTACGATGAGAGCACCGGCCCAGCAGACCAAGGGGTTCTATCGATAACGCACGACGGTGGTGACACAATCCAGGGCAACAGCATATTCATTCGTGGCTCAGGATTCGCCAGTGGTGAGGGTTCTGATGACTGGAACACTACTGGTGGAGTCAACATTGTCTCTGAAAATAGCACTCAGTCCTGGGAGGGTCATACGTCAGACAGTGAAATTTCCGCTGGTAACAGCATTAACGTTGCTTCAAACAGCGATTACGACTTCCGGGTCGTCTTCGAATCCCAGGAGGGTGACAGCTCAGCGACCCTCGCTCAGGACGAAGGCCCCGACGCATAATTCCCTTCGACTTTCTACGTTTTTATAACGAACTAGCAACGGCTCTGGACGATGCATTTATTTTCACCTATCCAGTCGATGCTAACGATGGATTACGGGCGTGGTGCCATTTTCGGAGTGGTCGGCCTTATCCTGGTGACGACGCTCGTCTCCGGACCACTGATACCGGGAGTTTCTCTCACGGCTGAACCCAGCAGGAGTGCGTACGGTCAGGGCAACGCCACTATCGAAAACATACCACTCCCCGAATCAGCGGTGTTCGAACGCGCTTCGTTCGGTGCCGAGAACTATCATCTCACGGTCCCTCCGACGACGCTCCGGCTCACACGACTTGACGGTCGTCCGACGCTGTCGTATCGCCTTACCATCGAAGCCCTCGACTACACCCGGACGACGACCCACTTTCTCGGCCCGTCGACCGGCGAGCGCTACCGGCTGACGATGCGGTCGGACACGTTCTCGCTGGAGGCTATCAACCAGTCCTCGTACGACGGCCAACTCTCGGTCGTCAAACGCGACTCTGCGGGCGAATCTGTCGCTGCGGCGCGGAACGTCACTATCGAGGTGTCCGGATGAGCGTCACCGGGCTCGCGAAGCGCGTTCGGACCCGAGCCGACGCCTACTCGGTCCGACGGACTCTCACTGCTGTCCTGTTCGGCGACCGTCTCGGCCTCGTGGTCTTCCTCGGCTGTCTCTGCCTCTTTGGCCTCGTCTGGCGGACCGACTTTCTCATCACTGACTCCTACACGCTCGCGAACGGTCTGTACAGCCTCTCGAACGGACAGCTCGTCCTCACCGACGTCGCGTACGGGCCCCGGCTGGACACGCCCGGGGCAGAGCGCGTCGGCGGTGCCCTCATCGCACGGAACTACGGCGCCATCGTCCTCTCGCTTCCCTTCTGGCTGGCGCTCGAGGGGCTCGAACGCGTCGTCGACCTCCGAATCGCGCTCGTCGCGCTCTGGTCGCTCGCCTTGCTCGCCCTCGTCGTCGTTCTCGGCCGGCAACTCGACGACGAGCGAATCACCATCGGGGGGAGTGTCGGCGTGCTCGCCCTATTCGCGCTTAACGTGGCTCTCGCTCGACCGCTCGCAGGCGATTCGACCCACTTGTACGCGCTCCAGTTGTTCCACCTCACAGTCGCCGCGTTCGCACCCGTCGCTCTCTACCGGCTGCTGGGACGAATCCACACCAGTCGTGTCGGCATCACCGGCGCCCTGTTGCTTGTCTTCGGCACGCCACTCGTGCTCTGGGCCAGCGTTCCCAAACGACACGCGCTCACGGCGACGGTCGTCGTCGCGGTCGCGTACCTCCTCTATCGGAGTCGTGTGGAGGCCGACGGTGTGCTCGTCACAAATCCGGCGACGTTCCGCGCGCTCGCGTACGCTACAGTCGGCCTGTACGCCTGGGTCCACGCGCCCGAGGCGCTCCTGGTTCTCGTCGCCCTGGCTGTCGTCGACGTACCGACGGCACCGGACAACAGCGCGCGGACCCTTGCTCTCATCGCCGTGGTCTTCGTCCTCTCGCTGATTCCGTTCTTCGTGACGAACACGCTGGTCGTCGGGTCGCCGTTGCGGCCACCACGGCTGTTCGCTGTCTCGGGTGGTGGCGGTGGGGTGGACGCGGCGAGTTCGGGTTCGAGTTCAGGTCTGGGTGCGAGTTCGGGTTCGAGTTCAGGTTCGGGAGTCGGTGATTTGGTCCATGCCGTCCTCGTCGCTGTCTCACCGCTTCTGTCTCTCGTCTCCAGAGTCGCTCGGCCGCTCGTGATACTCTCCGACGAACTCGTGGTCGGATTCCAGTCTATCCTCACCCAACCGTCGGAGATCTACCATGCGACGATTCGGTCAGGCCATACTTCAGGCACGCTCAATCTCGACAACGAGGAGGCCGTCAACCTCTCGCTCCTCGAATCGGCCCCGGTGCTTCTGGTGTTCGTCGGCGCGCTTCGGACCGTGCAGGCCCGCGCTGCTGCGTTCGAACTGCCGTCTCGAGTCCTTCCAGCAAGGCGTGTCGTCGACCTGTTTGCCTTCATCACCGTCGTCGGCCTCACGCTGCAGTACGCCAGCCGACTCCCGATCCACGCTCAGATTACGGTCCGCTACCTCTTTCCGCTCTTCCCGCTGGGCGTCTACCTGGTCGTTCGCCTCCCCGTCGTTCGCGCGACGCTGACAGACCACTGGCGAACGTTCATCTGGACACTCGCCGGGACGACGCTGGTCGGCGGGCAACTCGTGGTCGTAGTCGTCTATCTCACCGCGAACGGACTCGGCGAGGCGTTCCAGTTCCACGCGCTGCTCGCGCTCGCGGCCGGCGTCCCGCTCGGACTGTGGGCGCTCTCGGGTCGGTCCGACGGGTGGGGCGGTCGTGTCGGTGCCGTGCTGCTGGGTGTCGCCACGGCCGTCCCGACGCTGTTCGTCGTGTTGACCGCCGTCGAGTACTACCCGCTCGGGAATACCCACGCGCTGCCGATGGTGCGGGCCCTCGCCGAGTTACTGACGCTGCTGTGAGTCGCTGACGGAGAACTTTTGTAGGGCCTTGCAGTACCGACGACATGGACCAGCTCAAGAACTCGCTGCTCGAGGCTCCAATCATCGAGAAAGACGGGTATCACTACTTCGTCCACCCCATCAGCGACGGCGTGCCGATGCTCCGGCCGGAACTCCTCCGCGAGATCGTCATCAAGATCATCCGGAAGGCCGAGCTCGACGACATCGACAAGATCGTCACGCCCGCCGCGATGGGCATCCACATCTCGACGGCGGTGTCGCTAATGACGGACATCCCGCTGGTCGTCGTCCGCAAGCGCAAGTACGGCCTCGACGGCGAGGTGTCGCTCTCGCAGGTCACCGGCTACTCCGAGAACGAGATGTACGTCAACGACGTCTACGAGGGCGACCGGGTGCTGGTCCTCGACGACGTCCTCTCGACTGGTGGCACCCTTGCCGCGCTCACCGGTGCGCTCGAGGACATCGGCGCCGACATCTGTGACGTCGTCAGCGTCATCAAGAAGGACAACGGGACGAACGAGCTCGACGAGGCCGGTTACGACGCGAAGACGCTCATCAACGTCAAAGTCGTCGACGGCGAGGTCGTCATCACCGACGAGCACGGCGACGGCTGAGGCTCGGAGCAGCCTTCGACTGGGATTTTGCCGGGAATTCGTGGCTCGTATAGACCCCTATGGGAGACACGCGTGAACGACGCGAATCCCTCCCAGTACCGAGGGCAGGTATCCCTTGTCCGTTCGCGAGTATGGCTTGCGTTCTCAGCTCTCGGTGTGGATAGCGGACCCGTCGCGGGAGAGCTCGGCCTCCGCGGTTCGGTCGTCTTGCCAGAGGAGCCAGACGCCCATCACGCCGACGAAGAAGATGAAGCCGAGTGTCGTGAGTGTGTACGCCTGTGATTGGCCGGCGCTGAGAAGTCCCGTCACGTCGACAGCGAAGTGCCAGACGATCAGTGGCCAGATGCTCTCGAGACGGAAGGCGACTGCCGCGAGCCCGATACCCAGCGGGATGATGAGAATCATCGACGGCAGCCACTCGGCGACGGAGCCCCCGAGGATAATCTTCGAGACGTGCGTGAGACCGAACGCGGTTGCAGTGACGACGCCAGCAACGAGGTGGCCCCGTGACTCGAGCGCTCGGAGCAAGACGCCCCGGTAGAGGATTTCCTCGAAGAGCGCCGCACCGAGCGCAACGCCAACAATCAAGACGAGGAGGGTCGCCCAGTCGGGGAGTATCTCACCCCGGACGAGGGACACGTCGGGAATCGCGAGTCCGAACACGACAGGTATCGCCACCGCTACGGCGAACGGGAGGAGGTACACCAGCGCCCGACGGTTGACCGGAGCGAGGAGCCGTATTTTGTCCCACCATCCAAGCCACGCGACCAGTGCGAGAGTGAGGCCGACGAACAGCCAGTTCAACAGGAGTCCGACACCGTCGAGTGTGAGTTGTGGAAGGAGCGGCGCAAGGAGGAGCCGACCTCCGACGGCGAATCCGATAATCACGATGGTAACTCCGAGGGTGAATACAATCGGCCGACGTTCGAGAATCGCGTTCATGCAGTATCAACGACGCCGGACTACTTATAGGATTATTGATGTATTAGTAACCGATACTCACTCGGTGCTCTCGCTACGCGATTGAGGTCTGTATAGCGGCTCCGTCGGCCGAAAGGAACGGACGGTAGATTTCAACCGACGCTGGACTCGTCGCTTCGCTCCTTGTCGTTGCGTCGGTAGAAAGTAGCGGGAGGTAGATTTGAACTACCGATCTGCGGGTTATGAGCCCGCCGGAATCTCCTGGCTATCCCATCCCGCTACCTCTCGCTAACCCCGGCCGCTCATTAAGGGTTGTGATTCAGGCGCCGTCCGTGAATTAGTGACGCGCCACGGTCAGTCGCCCTGATGGACCTGCCAGGTGAAGAGACTCTCGAAGACGTAGTTGACCATCATCCCGACACCGATGCCGCCGGCTTTGGCCACCAGGAGCCAGAGGTCGACGCCCGCGAACGAGAGCGGGGCGAACAGCAGGCGATAGACGACGACGAAGACGACGAACTGGGTGGTGCTGCCGCCGGCTCGGACCGCGTGTGACCGGAGGAGCCGGCGGCCGAGCGACCGGTGTTCGCCGTCGGCGTCGAACGTCCAGTTGTCGTTGACAGCGAACATCACCAGGATCGCCGTCTCGATGCCGACGATGGTGGCGATCTCCGGGAGGACGCCGAACACTTCGGTCAGCACCACGAGTACAGTCGTATCACAGAGCGCACCGATAACGCCGACCGAGACGAACTGGCCGAAGCGGACGCCCGAGACGAGTGCTTCGAAGCGACTGGGGACCGCTTCACGGAGTCGGGCCAGCGGGTCGCTCATCGCTCCTGCTCGACGAGAGCCGTCGGGTCCTCGCGCCGGGCGGCGATGGCGGTGTGGAACCGACTGTCGCTGAGTTGTTTCGCCCGATGCCGGGCCGCGAGGAGGGCGCGCAGCAACGCCACCGAGGTCCGGACCGGCGAGACGGTCGACCCGGGCTTGTCCTCCCATTCGATGGGGACCTCGACCACTCGCTGGTCCAGCGCGCCCGCCATTGCCACCAGTTCGACGTCCCAGGCGAACCCAGGCTCGTAGATGTGCCGACGGACCTGGTCCCAGGCGTCGGCGGTGATGGCCTTCGCGCCACACTGGTAATCGTAGAGGTCGACCGCGAGGAGGCGGCCGGCGAGCCAGGCGAAGCCGTCACCGAGGAAGCGGCGAGCGAACGTCTGGTGGCTGGTGACAACTGAGTCGGGGTGGCGCCGCGACCCGACGGCCAGGTCGCCCTCGCCGCGACGCACGCGGTCGAGGATTCGGTCGAGTGAGTCGACTGGCGTCGAGGCGTCGGCGTCGGCAAAGACGTACACGTCGGTGTCGAGGCGTTCGAACCCGGCCGTTATCGCCGCCCCCTTCCCCCGGCGGTACGGGACAGTCTCGATGTCGGCGGGCAGGTCGGCCAGTACGGCAGGGACGCCGTCCCGGGGCGCGTCGAGTTCGACGACGATGGTCGCCGGTGAGAGGTTGTCGTCGATGGCTTCGACGTACGCCCGCAACTGCTCGACGTCGGGATGGAAGGCCGGAACGACGACGCCGACGGAACGCGACATAGGGTAGGTTCCAGCCCCGGCGAGTAAAAACAGTTCGAATATGCCACCGTCACCGCGGTGCAAAAGACGTATACGACAGGATTGCGCTCTTTCTACCGATGGAGTACGGGCTCGTTGCGCTCTGGCTGGTCCTCTACCTGTTGTTGCTCTACACCGGCGGGACGATTGCAGCGACCCTCTTTCCACGATTCGCCGACCGCGGCGTGACCTTCGGCGTTCCGGTGGCCGTCGCTATCCTGTGGCTGGCGACGTACTTCTTCGGTCGCCTCTCGCTCACTCTGGGCGTCTGGGCCGGCCTCGTCGCGCTGGTCGCGACCGCTATCGGCCTGACCTACCGAGGTGTCTCGGTCGACGGCCGCCAGTACGCCGAGGCGGCCGTCGTGTTCACGGTCGGGTTCCTGTTGGTCGTCTGGATTCGCGCCCTGGACCCCGCCATCATCTCGCTGGGCGGTGAGAAGTTCCTCGACTTCGGCCTGTTGCAGTCGCTGTTGCGGGCCGACAGCCTCCCGCTGGAGGACATGTGGTTCGCCGGCGAACCCGTCGCGTACTACTACGGCGGTCACCTCGCCGCGTCGATACTGGCCCGGCTCACCGGCACGCCCGGCCAGTTCGCGTACAACCTCGCGCTCGCGGGATTCTACGCGACGCTCGTCACCGCGGCGTACGGACTCGCGGGGGCAATCGCCGCCGACCGTGGTATCCCGCGCCGCCTCGCTGCGGGACTGGGCGCGTTCTTCGTGGGGTTCGCGAGCAACCTCTCGACGCCGGCGCAGTTCGTCGTCTGGCTGTTGCCCGGTGGGCTCCGCCAGTCGGTCATCGATGCCGCGAACTACGATCCCCAGGGACTCGCGAACGGCCCCGACGAGTTCAGTTACTGGGACGCGAGCCGTGTCATCACCGACGAGGCGAGCGACTTCGCCACCTACGAGCCGTCGGCGGCCTTCGTCATCGACGAGTTCCCGCTGTTCGCCTGGCTCAACGGCGACCTCCACGCGCACATGATGAGTACGGGGTTCCTGTTGCTCGTCGCTGCCCTCTGTTTCAGTTACTTTCAGACGCCCGACTCCGAACGCCGGCGGCGACTCGCGCTCCTGTTCGGCGCGGTTCCGGCGGTCGGTGGCATCGTCGCCGTGACCAGCACGTGGTCGTTCCCGTCGGTCGGCGGCCTCGTCTTCCTGACCGTCGCCGTGGCGCCGGCCGACCCCGCCTCGCTGCTCCCGGCCGGTGTTCGGGACCGCGCTCAAACGAGGGGGCTCACGCGGGAAGCGGTCAGAATCGCGCTCGCGCTCGCCATCGCCGGCGGCGTCCTGCTCGTCGGCCTGCTCTGGTCGCTCCCGTTCTGGTTGGGGCCAGCCAGCGGCCGGGAGATAGCCGTCCTCCCGGACCGTATCTCCCTCGTGGAACTGCTCTCGGTCCACGGCCTGTTCGTGGTCCCGTTCGCGCTGTACCTCTACGCACGACTCGGCCGTGGCATCGGGACCGCCCGCGAGCGAGTCGTCGGCGCGGCCACGCTCGGACTCGTCGCCGTCGCGGCCCTGCTGGACGCCGCTGCAGTGGGCGTCCTCGTCCCGATTCTCGTCGGCACGTGGCTCCTCTCGCGCTCGCCGGTGCTCGAACGAACCGTCGCTGCCGTGCCCGCGCTGGCCGACGGCGGAGACCGGCCGCTCGGGTTCGAGGCGGTGCTGGTTCTCGCCGGGGCCGGCCTCGTCCTGCTCGTCGAGTTCGTCTTCGTCCGGGAGAACATCGGCCGGATGAACACCGTGTTCAAGACGTACATGCAGGTGTGGATTCTCTGGGGAGTCGCCGTGGGGCCGGTGCTCGCCTGGCTGCTGACTCGCTGGCGACCCGGCAGTTCCGACGCCCAGCACTGGGTCCGGCCGGCGACGACAGTGTTCGTCACGTTGCTAGTCCTCTCGACGTCGCTGTACGGCGCGTTCGCCCTCGCGAACCACGCCGAGCGGGCGGGCGACGCGACGCTCGACGGCCTCGACCACTTAGAGCGGACCCACCCCGGAGAAGCGCCCGCCATCCGGTGGCTCGCCAGCCTCGACGGCCGGCCGACGATAGTCACGGCTGCGCCCGCCAGCTACGGGTGGGACCCGGGGAACGGTGAGGGGGCGAGCGCCCCGGCGAGTCTGACCGGTATCCCCACCGTCGCCGGGTGGAACCACGAGGCACAGTACCGCTCCCAGTCGGCGTACGACACGCGCGTCGCGGCCGTTCGGACCATCTACACCGGCAGCGCAGACGAGCAGATTCGGCTGCTCAGGGCCTACGACGTCCGCTACGTCTACGTCGGGCCGGCCGAGCGCAACCGCTACGGGGACGTGACGGTCGACCACCTCTCGGGCGTGACGGTGGCGAAGCGCGCCGGTGACGTGGTTATCTATCGCGTCCACCCGGAGCAACTGTAACGGAAAGAACTGGGCGGCTTCGGTGTCAGGTTTCGCCTGGCTGTGCGCCGCGCTCTCGGAGCACGGTGACGCCCTCGGCTTCGATGTCCTCGGTGTCGAGGTGCATCGGGATGTAGTCCTGCTTCTCGAAGGTCTCTTCCTCGTCCTCGCTCCCGATGGTACACCAGAGTTGCGGGCGGTCGGGGCCGTGCCAGTCACCCTGCCGGGCGACGGCGAACACCTCGTACTCCTCGCCGTCGTACTCGATGCGGCCACCCTTCCGGAGGCCGGGGTCCCCGTGGATGATGAGTTTCTTCATGGGGACGGCTTCGGAAACGGCGTACTTAGAAATGTCGAAGGCGAGTTTATCACGATTCGGTTTCCATAGCGGACAGATAGCGAGACACCCGCGCGGCCGGTATAAGTAGCATAACTATGACGGTATCGGTGGGAGGAGAACGTTGTGAATTACAAGAGTATCGCTGACCTTAGCGAAGACACTCACCGGTTTGCTCGCGACCACCCGATTGACGTTGACCTCGTAGTCGGTATTCCGCGGAGCGGTCTCCTGGCCGCGAACTTGCTCTGTCTCTACCTCGATGTCCCGATGACGGACGTCGAGGGGCTCTGTGAGGGGCGGCTGATCGGGACCGGTAATCGGTACAAGGACGATGAGTCGCTCCGTGACCTCACCTCCGTGCTCGTCATGGATGACTCCGTGAGGACGGGCCGTCAGATGACGGAAACGCGGAGTCGACTCGACGAACTGGACCTCCCGTTCGATATCTCGTACGGTGCGATATACGTCTCTCGGGAGGGGCACAAGTACGTCGATTACTGGGGTGAGATGGTCCCCAAACCGCGCGTCTTCGAGTGGAACATCACGCATCATCCGATATTGGAGCACTCGTGTGTGGACATCGACGGCGTCCTCTGTCGAGATCCGACACCGGAGGAGAACGACGACGGAGAGCGATATCTCGAGTTTCTCGCAGACGTCGAGCCGAACATCATTCCGAACCAGCAGATCGGACACCTCGTCACGAGCAGACTGGAGAAGTACCGGCCGGAGACTGAGCGGTGGTTGGACGAGCACGGGGTCCAGTACGACACGCTCGTGATGATGGACCTTCCGACCAAGGAGGCGAGGCAGGAACAGGGGGACCACGTACAGCACAAGGCGGCGGTGTACAACACGACGGACGCGTCGCTCTTCATCGAAAGCAGTCAGCGGCAAGCCAGGGGAATCGCCCGGCGGACGGGTAGGCCGGTGTTCTGTTACGAGACCAGGGAGATGATCCGACCCAACCGAGCGAAACGAACGCACTTGAAGGCCCAGCAGTACGCATCGCGGTTCAGAGAGAACCCCACGTCGTTCTCCCTGAAGGCCGTGAAACACCTGTACTACGTCGGCCACAACTACGTTTCCGCCAGGACCCAGTAACGTGTCACTGGGAGGAAAAAGCGACACGGCAGCCGTTCCAGAGCGTACCGATGCGTGCGTGAACGGACACCAAACCACGCACGGCGGCCCGACTCCGAACCAAACGGGTTTTAAGCAGTCACGCCAAATCGCTCCGTAAGGTCGATATCTATGGAGATGCCGAGACGCTTTAACACGTACTGTCCGCACTGTAACGAGCACAACGAACACGAGGTCGAGAAGGTCCGCACCGGCCGCGAGACCGGGATGAAGTGGATCGACCGCCAGCGCAAGCGCAACTCCGGTATCGGGAACGACGGCAAGTTCTCGAAGGTCCCCGGTGGCGACAAGCCCACCAAGAAGACGGACCTGAAGTACCGCTGCTCGGAGTGTGGGAAGGCCCACCTCCGCGAGGGATGGCGCGCCGGCCGACTCACCTTCCAGGAGTAAGCATGGCAGGAAGCTTCATCACCGTCGCCTGTCCGGACTGCGAGAACGAACAGACCATCTTCGAGAAGGCCGCCAGCGAGGTCTCGTGTGCCGTCTGTGGCCACACCCTCGCCCGCCCGACCGGCGGGAAAGCCGACATCGAAGGCGAAGTGACCGCCGTCGTCGAGGCACGATAGGATGAAATACAGCGGCTGGCCAGAGCCCAGCGAACTCGTCGTCGGGAAGATAGACGAGATAGAGGACTTCGGCGTGTTCGTCGACTTAGAGGAGTACGAGGGCAAGCGCGGGCTCTGTCACGTCTCCGAGGTCGCGAGCGGGTGGATCAAGAACGTCCGCGACCACGTCAACGAGGGCCAAACGGTCGTCGCCAAAGTCCTAGACGTCGACGAGAGCGCCCAGCAGATCGACCTCTCGATAAAGGACGTCAACGACCACCAGCGAAAGGAGAAGATCCAGGAGTGGAAAAACGAGCAGAAGGCCGACAACTGGATGGAACTGGCCTTCGGCGAGAACCTGGACGACGAGACGTACGGGGCCATCGCGAACGCCCTGCTCGCCGAGTTCGGGTCGCTGTACGACGGCTTCGAGGCGGCGGCCATCCACGGCGAGAGCGCCCTCGAGGAGACCGACCTCGACGACGACGACGTCGAGGCCATCGTCGAGACGGCGCGCAACAACGTCTCGGTGCCCTACGTCAACGTCACCGGCTACGTCGACCTCCGCTGTCCGACCAGCGACGGCGTCGACGTCATCAAGGATGCGCTGAAGGCCGCCGAGGGCAACGGCGAGGTGCCCGAGGAGATCGAACTCGAAGTGACCTACGTCGGGTCCCCCGAGTACCGCATCCAGGTGCGAGCGCCCGACTACAAGACCGCCGAGGGCGAACTCGAGGAGAGTGCGGACCGGGCTCGAGTCGTCGTCGAGGAACAGGGCGGTTCCGCCGAGTTCCACCGCGAGCGCCACGAAGACGACGAGTAGGGCGATGAAGTCCGACATCCGGACGTGTTCGGACTGGGAGACGGCACACGACCGCCCAGTGTACACGCTCGCCGAGACGTGCCCCGACTGCGGTGCCGAGGCGGTAAACAGCGCCCCGGCGCCGTTCGACGCCACCGACCGATACGGCGAGTATCGACGTTCTCTTAAGCGCCGCCGCCGGGAATAGAGGGTATGGACGAATTCGACATCGAGGCGCTGGCCGACCCGGCGCTCGAGGACCCGGTACTGGTCGAGGGGCTGCCCGGCGTGGGCCACGTCGGCAAACTCGCCGCCGAGCACTTGCTCGAGGAACTGGAGAGCGAACTCGTTCGGCGGGTCTACTCGACGCACTTCCCGCCGCAGGTCACCATCGACGAGGGCCGAGCCCGACTGGCCGCTGCCGAGTTCCACGCGGTCACCCCCGAGGAGGGCCAGGACCTGCTCGTCCTCACCGGTGACCACCAGGCACAGGACAACCAGGGCCACTACGGCCTGACCGACACGTTCCTCGACATCGCCGAGGCGTTCGGTGTCGGCCGGGTGTTCGCGCTCGGGGGCGTGCCGACGGGCGAGCTCATCGAGGAGTACGACGTGCTGGGCGCGTCGACGACGGACGCGTTCGCCGACGAGCTCGAGGACGCCGGCGTCGAGTTCCGCGAGGACGAACCCGCGGGCGGCATCGTCGGCGTGTCGGGCCTCCTGCTCGGCCTGTCCGAGCGCCGTGACATCCCCGCGACCTGTCTCATGGGCGAGACCTCCGGCTACCTCGTCGACCCCAAGAGCGCACAGGCCGTCCTCGAGGTCCTCCAGGAGATCATCGGCTTCGACGTCGACTATGCGTCGCTGGAGGAACGAGCCGACGAGATGGAAGAGGTCGTCCGCAAGATCCAGGAGATGGAACAGCAGAACGCGCCCGCCCCGTCCGACGAGGACCTCCGCTACATCGGGTGATGCTTCACGGCAGTCCCAATTTGAGAGTATTCAGTCTCCCCTGATACCCAATCTGTCACGAACGGACTGCCGGGAGTATGGTGCGAGCGAGAATTTCTTTACCACTCACGTCCAACAGGCGTTCGTGCAGAGCGCATTGGGGACGTTACCACATTGGCTCGTCACGGGACTCCTGCTCGGCGGCGGGTGTAGCCTGGCCGCCGCCGTCGTCTTCGTGGCCGCCGACCGCCTGTTCCCGACCGAGCAACCGGCCCGCCGGATGCACGACAGCGGCGAGACCAAGCGCCGGACCGAGCTCCGCGAGTACCTGCGGGCCATCGACGAGCAGTTCGCCGAGAACCACTTCGTCGAGGGGCAACACGTCGCCTTCTACCTGCCCAAACGGGACGTCGCCATCACCTTCGACGCCCGGGCGTACTACCGCATCGAGCGCTCGCCGACGATTCCGGTGCTCGTCGAACACGAGATGCCCGGCGTACAGCTGGGCGCCCGCCTCCCGTTCGACGTGCCGGAGGTCAACCTCGGACCGGACCCGGTAGAACAGGTCCACCCGACGGTCCAGGCCTTCGCCGAGCTCGGGCTCCAGCAGACCGCGACCATCGACGAGGTGAAGTCGGCCTACCGGAGTCGCGTCAAGGAGGTCCACCCGGACCACGGCGGCGACGAGGCCGACTTCAAGCGCGTCCGTGAGGCGTACACGACGGCCAAACAGCACGCCTCGTAGTCAGGGCTCGGGCGAGGGGTAGTTCCCGATGCCAGTCTCGGTGTGTCCCGTCGCCGTGACCCAGCCGTCCTGTGGTCCCGTGGCCGAGACGCGGACCCGGTCCTGGTAGCTGTTGCCCGTCCAGCCGCCGGTGAACCACTCGTTAGTCCCGTAGGCCGATATGGTGGCGTCGACCTGCGCGTCGTCGCTTGTCTCGTAGGACAGGTACGCCGGCGCGTCGTACCCAAAGCAGGCTGCCTCGTCCCGATACGGCACGGTACACTCGGTCAATTCGCGGGTCACGCCTTCACCGTAGAGCGTCGGGGAGGTACCGACCGGGTCACGCGTCTCGATGGGGTACGTCGCGTCGAGGACCACCGTCGTGGACACCGTCCGTCGGTCGCGCTTCGCGTGGTCCGGGTCGTCCGGGTCGTACTCGGATTCGGATATCTCCTCCTGACGACCGAGGCCGTCTTCCTCGACGTAGCGGAAGTAGCGCGTCTCGACGGTGAACTGCTCGGCCGTGAGTTCGAGCATAGGGCCGTACTCGGTGTCGACCACCGACGCGCTGAACGCCCCGGTTGCCGTCCGGTTCGTCCCCATCCTGCTCGAGTCGAACTGTGTCTCGAGGGTTCCGTTCGGCGCGATTTCGTCGGCATCGACCGCGGAACTGCCGTCCTGCATCGGCAGGGGGACGCGAACCGTCACGTTCTCCAGCGTCTCGTTGGCGTCGATACCCACGCTGTACTCGTAGGAGCTCGAGAGACTGTCCGGGTTCGTCGCGAAGAACGAACAGCCGGCGGTCACGGCGAGGCAGGCGACGAGCAGGAGGGTGAGTGGTGCTTTTGCGGGCATGGCGACACGTTCGGTTCGGTGGCGTGAATTGACAGCCAGTCTACATAGGTGTTCGGTTCCGGGCGTCGTGTCCGGTCAGTTCGACCGCTCGGCCTCGTAGATGTGGACCATCTCGGCGACGAACCAGAGCTTGAACGCCATCGACAGCGCAGTCGCGAGCGCCATCTCAGCGGGGCGGCGGCGAAGTGCGGCGTACACCGCGTAGAACGCCGCCGCGCCGTTGGCGTAGTTGAGTATCGTCGGGTAGCCAAAGCGGTCGTGGTCCATCCTGGTCCAGATGCGCTCGCCGTAGACCACCTTCGTCATCCAAGCGCTGTCGTCGTCCGGCGGGGCAAACAGGAACGGGTTGAGGACGACGAACGCCAGGGTCGCAGCGAGTCCGCGCCAGTGTCGGTAGTAGAGACAGGTCATGACGAGCGGGAGCGAGGCGACGCGGGACCAGCCGCTCCTGGGGTTCGCGTGGCGGGCCCAGAAGTAGCGGTCGAGGGTGGATGCGTCGGAATCGGGGAGGGGCGAGTCCATGCCGGGACGACTCGCGAGACCGGTAAATCTGTTCGGGTGCGCTTAGAGCCCGCGGCTCATCAGGTGCGACCGCAGCAGGTCTGCTTCCTTGCTCCCGGCGACGGGGTTGACCAGCACCACGACGTCGTCGGCGTCGAACGCCCCACGCGCCGAGAGCGTGCGAGCGGCGCCGACGGCCGTGCCACCGGTCGCCCCGACCTCCGGGCCCAGTTCACAGCAGTCCACAGCGCCACGCAGCGTCTCCTCGTCCTCGACGCTGACGGCCCCGCCGTCGCTCGCGCCGATGGCCCCGAGCGCGGCTTCGCCGGCCGCCGGGTTCGGGACCTCCAGCGGGCCGACGATGGTGTCCGGGTGCTCGATGCGAGCGGGCTCGGATTGGCCTTGCGCCCACGCCTCGGCGACGGCGTCGGCGGTCGCCGGCTGGGCGGCGTAGAGTCGTGGTGCGTCCTCGGCGAGGCCGCTCTCGGTCGCCGCGTCGAACCCCTGCTGGAGGCCGACGAGCGTCTCGCCGTGGCCGGTCGGCTGGACGACGGCGTCCGGAGCGGTCCACGCCAGGTCTTCGAGAACTTCGAATGCGACCGACGCCGCCCCCTCGATGCGGAAGGGGTCGCCCGGGGCGACCGGCGTCCAGTCGTCGTCGGCCTCCTGGAAGGCGTCGGCGGCGTCCTGGTAGCGGCCCTCGACGACGCGCATGTCGCCGCCGTGGACGTTCACCATCGCCTTGTTGAGGAACGGACAGCGCGAGGGGACGAAGCCCGTCGAATCGACGCCGGCACGGGCGGCGTAGGCCGCGTTGGCCTGTGCGCCGTTGCCCGTCGACGGCGTCGCGACGCGCTCTGCGCCTCGCTGGGTGGCCGCCGTCACCGCGAGCGAGAGCTTCCGGTCGGCCAGCGACCCCGTGGGATTGCGGCCCTCGTCTTTGACGTACACCGCGGCGACGTCCAGCTCCGCCGCGAGTTCCGGGACCGAGACCAGCGGCGTCGCACCCTCGTCGAGGCCCACCGTTACCGCTTCGGAGAAGGGCCGCAGCGGTTCGTACCGGCCGGGGCCACGGACGTGGGGCAAATCCGCCGGTTCCAGCGCCGGGACGTCGTAATCGGCGACCAGCAGTCCGTTGCACGCAGGACAGCGGTCGGTCTCCGGCTCGGTTCGCTCGCCGCACTCGGTGCATCGCAGGCCGCGGAAGGCCGCCGTCGTCTCCATAGTCGCTGCTCGGGCCGGGAGAACCAAGTGTCGTCCGGTCTACTTCAGCATCCTCTTGACGGGTGCGGCCGAAGCCCCGCGTATGACCGAAGTCGCCGTCGCCGGGGGCGGACTCGCCGGCCTGGTCGCCGCCCGCCACCTGGCCGAGGCCGGAGTCGACGTGACCGTGTTCGAGGAACGCGACGAGGTGGGCGGCCGCGTCCGGTCGGTCCACGAGGACGGCTACACCTACGACCGCGGGTTCCAGGTCCTGTTCTCGGCGTATCCGGCAGTCAAGCGAGAGCTGGACGTGAACGCGCTCGCGCCGCGGCGGTTCTCGCCCGGCGCGACCATCGCTCGCCCGAACCACCGCTCGGTGCTGTCGGACCCGCTTCGGGTGCCGTCGGCCGCGGTCGAGACGCTGTTCAACCGCGAGGTCAGCACCGCCGACAAACTGCGGCTCTTCCGCCTCCAGCGCGAACTCGCTGGCGAGGACCCCGAGACACTGCTCGACCGCGGTGGGTCGACGATTCGGGACTACCTCGCCGACCAGGGGTTCTCGAAGTGGTTCGTCGAGCGCTTCGCCGCGCCCTTCTACGGCGGTATCACGCTGGACCGCTCGCTGGGTACCGACAGCGCCGTCTTCGAGTACACCTACAAGATGCTCAGTGAGGGCGAGATATTCGTGCCGGCCGGGGGGATGCAGGCGATGCCGGAGCAACTGGCCCAGCGGGCCCGGACTGCCGGTGCGACCATCGAGACGGGACGGGCGGTGACGGGCGTCGACGGGGCCGACGCCTCCGGTGCGACGACCGTCGAGGTCGGCGCGGAGACGCTCTCGGTCGACGGCGCCGTCGTCGCGACCGACCCTCGGACGGCGACGGACCTCACCGGCGTCGACGCAATCCCGACCGAGGCACTGGGCTGTGTCACCCAGTACTTCTCGCTCCCGACGAACCGGGCGCCGAACACCGGCAAGCGCATCATCCTCAACGCCGCCGACGACCGGCCCAACACCGTCGCGCCGATGTCGGCCGTCGCACCCGAGTACGCGCCCGAGGGGATGGAACTGTACAGCGCGACGTTCCTCGGCGTCCCCGAGGAGAGCGACGCGGAACTCGCCAGCGAGGTGCGCCAGGCCCTCCAGTCGTGGTATCCGGCCGCCGGGTTCGACGGCCTCGAACTGCGCCGGACCGACCGCGTCCCGTTCGCCCAGTTCGCCCAGCCGCCGGGGTTCCGTGCCGGCCTTCCCGACCCGGATGCCCCCGACGGAAACGTCGCGTTGGCCGGCGACTACACGCGCTGGTCGTCGATACAGGGCGCCCTTGAGAGCGGTCGCGTCGCTGCGGAGCTGGTGGGAGCCAACCGGTAGAAGACTCGCGCGGCGGCCTATGCGGGGCGACCGCCGCTATTCGGGTTTCCCTCGGGGTCCTCGTCCTCGTCCCCGACGAGGACCGCCGAGACGTACTTGATGGTCGCGTAGTACAGCGCCAGGAGCGCGAGGAGCGTAACCGCGATGAGCGCGAGTGCAGCGCCAGTCTGAACCATGTTCCAGCGTCCACCGCGATGGCTCAAATACCTACCGTTATAACATCCGGCGGAACTCCCCGAGGGCGGGGAACGTGACGGCCTCCCGCCCGCTCTCGTCCCAGACCACTGGTTCGAGTCTGTCGGCGTCCGTGACGAGCGGCGACTGGAAGTCAGCGGCCTGCATCCGGTTGACCTCGACGCCCGCGTTGAGCGTGTTGAACGACGGGAGCATCACCACCGTCGCGCCGCGGAACTGCTCGGGACCCACGAGGTAGCAGGGTCGGCGCTGGCCCTCGATGGCGATGGTCGGGTGGTCGTGGCCGACGACGTAGCGGTCGGCCTCCGCCTCGGGTACCTCGTGGCCGTGACAGACCACGGTGTCGCCGATGCGGTGTGACGCCGGACTCGGGCCATCCCAGACCGATTCCAGCATCGTATCGTGGTTGCCCGGCGTGACGATAAGGTCGGCATCCCGGTCCACACAGGTCGCCCGGAGGCTCTCGACCACGCTCTCGACGGTCCGGGGGACCGTCTGGAAGGAGTGCAGCAGGTCGCCGGCCACGACGACCTCGCTCGGGCGATGGCGGTCGACGAGGGTTTCGAACCGACGGGCGACGTCGGCGCCCGACCCGATCGGGAGTTCGAGGTTCCCGCCGGTGCCCCGGCCCAGGTGGAGGTCAGCGAGCACGAGGGTCCCGTCCAGTAGCAGCGCCCGGTCGTCGTACGTGGGCGTCATCGCCTCCGGGTCGGGCCCGCCCACACATAGCGGTGACGCCCTCGTCATCGGTGATACTTCTACCGACGCGCTCAGCGATACCGGCCACGACGACGAGGCCCCCCAGTGAGCAACCTTTTCGGGGCCGAACCCCGTCGGTTCGAGTATGAGCGATACCGAGAACGAGTCGACCGACGAGGCCGTCGCGGCGTTCCTCCGTGCGGCCGACGACGCCTACGACGAGTACGAGCACGGTTACACGGACGCCGACGCGACCCTGCGCCGCCTGGAGAGCGCGATTGCGGAGCTGCGCTCGGCGACCGAGTCGGAGTGAGCGCCCGGGCGAACAGTATTGTAGTCTCGGCGTCACGTTACGGGCATGACCGACGTGGTCGTCGTCGACGGGGCACGAACCGCACACGGGTCGCTCCTGGGCGCGCTCTCGGAGCGGACCGCGACCGAACTCGGACAGGCGGCCATCGAGGGGCTGCTCGACCGCACCGGAGTCGACCACGACCTGGTGGACTGGGTCGCGATGGGGAACGCCGTCCAGGCCGGGGTCGGCCAGGTCCCGGCGCGGCAGGTCGTCGTCGACTCACCCTTGCCGGATGCCGTCCCCGCAACCACGGTCAACGAGGCCTCCGGGTCCGGCCTTCGGGCTATCATGACTGCCGCCGACCGCATCGAGGCCGGCCGCGCGTCGCTGTGTCTCGCCGGCGGGACGGAATCGATGTCGAACGCCCCCTACCTCGTCCGCGAGCTGCGCGAGGGCCGACCACACGGCGACGCGACGCTCGTCGACGCGATGATTCACGACTCGCTGTGGGACACTCACTACGAGGCCCACATGGGGACGCTGACCGACCAGCTCGCCGAGCGCTTCGAGGTCGGCCGCCGGGCCCAGGACGAGTACGCCCGGCGGAGCAACCACCGGGCCGGCGACGCCATCGAGTCCGGCGCCTTCGACGAGGAGATCGTCCCCGTGGAGGCGGGTGACCACCTCGTCACCGAGGACGAGGGGCCTCGACCGGATACGACGATGGAACAGCTCGCCCGGCTCCCGCCGGCGTTCGGCGAGGACGGCACCATCACGGCCGGCAACGCCTCGAAGCTCTCCGACGGCGCGGGCGCGGTCTTGCTCGCGGACGCCGAGACTGTCGACGAGGCGGGCATGGGCCCGATGGCCCACGTCGAGGACTACACTGTCGTCTACCGCGATCCCGCGGAGTTCACGATTGCGGTCCGTGACGCCGTCTTGGAACTCCTCGAGCGGAACGACCTCTCTGTCGACGACGTCGACCACTTCGAACTCAACGAGGCCTTCGCCGCCCAGATGGTCTACGTCGCCGACGAACTGGGCTTGCCGCCGGAGAAACACAATCCGCTGGGCGGGGCCGTCGCACTCGGCCACCCTATCGGCGCCAGCGGCGGCATCCTCACGACGACGCTGCTCTATGCGATGGAGCGCGAGGACCACGACCGGGGGGTCGTCGGGATGAGCGCGGGCGGTGGGGGTGCGCTGGCGATGTCACTGGTGCGGTGAGTCGACCACGCTTCGGCGCGCGCTGTCGCTCGCTCCGTCGAGCGACGGACCTGTGCGAGGGATGAGCGCGGGAGCGATAGCGACCGCGCGACTCGGCTGGGGAGGGCGTGGCTGGCGGGTAGGACTTTCTGCGAGTCAGGGAGAGCAGCACGACTGCCCGGTGCTTTCAGTTCGCTCTCGACCGAGCCGTATGGCCACCGGGCGAACACCGGGTCGGCATGAAAGACGGGAAGAATTATCGGCCCGGCCCCCTCCGAACAGAGTATGATCGAATTCTCCGAGCGCGTCGAGCAGGTGTCGATATCGGGCATCCGCGAGGTGTTCGAGGCGGCCGGCGAGGACGCCATCAACCTCGGGCTGGGTCAGCCGGACTTCCCCACCCCGGAGCACGCCCGCGAGGCGGCTGTCGAGGCCATCCGCGCGGGGAAGGCCGACGCCTACACGTCGAACAAGGGCACGCTGGAACTCCGGGAAGCCATCGCCGCGAAGCACGCCCGGGACAACGACCTCGAGGTCGACCCGGCTGACATCATCGCCACCTCGGGCGGGAGCGAGGCGCTCCACATCGCCCTGGAGGCCCACGTCGACCAGGACGAGGAGGTCGTCTTCCCGGACCCCGGCTTCGTCTCCTACGAGGCGCTGACCCACCTCGCAGGCGGCCAGCCGAAACCGGTCGGCCTGCGCGAGGACCTGACGCTCGACCCGGCCGCCGTCGAGGACGCTAT
Organism: Haloarcula ordinaria; assembly: GCF_029338275.1. Lineage (NCBI taxonomy): Archaea > Methanobacteriati > Methanobacteriota > Halobacteria > Halobacteriales > Haloarculaceae > Haloarcula > Haloarcula ordinaria. The sequence goes on from NZ_CP119789.1 coordinate 1,715,945, forward strand.
CACCGACGACACGGCGGCGTTCGTCGTCAACTCGCCGGCCAACCCGACGGGGGCGGTCCAGTCGCCCGAGGACATGCGCGAGTTCGCCCGTATCGCCGACGAGCACGACGTGCTTTGCATCTCCGACGAGGTGTACGAACACCAGGTGTTCGAGGGTGAACACCGCTCGCCGGCGGAGTTCAGCGAGGCAGGCAACGTCGTCGTCGTCAACGCCTGCTCGAAGGCCTACTCGATGACCGGCTGGCGCCTGGGCTGGGTCACCGGCCCGAACGACCGTATCGAGCGGATGTTGCGGGTCCACCAGTACGCGCAGGCCTGTGCGTCGGCCCCCGCCCAGTTCGCCGCGGAGGCCGCACTCTCGGGCCCGCAGGACCCCGTCGCCGAGATGCGCGATGCCTTCGAGGAGCGCCGTGACGTGCTGCTCGACGGGCTCGCGGAGATGGGTCTGGAGTGTCCCACGCCGAAGGGCGCGTTCTACGCGATGCCGAAGGTTCCGGAGGGGTGGGTCGAGGCGGTCATCGACCGCGGCGTTGTCGTCGTCCCCGGCGACGCGTTCGGCGAGCGCGGCGCGGGTTACGCTCGTATCTCCTACGCCACGGACATGGAGACGCTGAAAGAAGCCATCGATATCATGGCGGAGGCGACGGACGCCGTCCGCTGACTTTCTGACTGAGATTGCGACCCGTCTCGAACGAATCTTGCGCCCGCTCGTGGAGCGCGGTTGACGTGACCCCGAAGGGTGGATAACGACGCAGCCCGTATCCCCGTCCGAATGGACCACCTCGCACCGTCGAACGTGCCGGTGTACGCGACAGCCGAGGAGCACCGCGCCATCTGGGAGCGCTGTGCGGACCGGGGCCATCCGGTCCTCGCCGTCCGCGGCGCCACACGCGGGTATATCGTGAAGTACGACCTCCAGCACCTGGACCGGGAACTCGCACCCGAAGCCGTCCAGGCACTCCGCGACCGCGTCCGGTCGCGCCGCCCCTATCCGACTGGAACCGACCCCATCTCCGAGTCCGAGGGGATCGGCGGCGAGGCCGGCGCCGTCTCCGGTGAGTTACACACCGGCACCGAACAGGCCGGCCGCGACCTCGCCTCGCACATCTCCGAGTTCGTCCTCGACCGCACCAACTGGCGCTGACTGGGGCCGCCCCTTTCGTTCCCATTTCCGTCAGCCGTACGAGACTTTTTGACGCCGGCGTCCGTCTCCTGTCGTATGGCAGTCGCCCGACACGACACGGGGCCGCTTTCGGCGGGCCGCGCCCTCGCCTCGCAGGTCCACCCGGTGTTCATGCTCCCGCCGCTCGCGACGTCGTTGTTCGGAGCGCTGCTGGCCGAGAGCGTCACGTTCTCGCTCCGCGTGGCGGCGCTCCACGCCGCGGCGATGTTCTTCGCCGTCTACACCGCCCACGTCAAGGACGGCTACGTGGACTTCCACGTCCGCGGCGAGGACGACGACCACCCGATGACCGCGTCGGGGTGTCGACTGGCGCTCGTGGGGGCGACGGCAGGATTCGCCGCCTGCACCGCCGGCCTCTGGTTCGCGGTCGGTCCGTGGGCGGCCCTGCTGACCCTCCCGACGTGGCTCATCGGCTACGCCCACGCACCGCAACTGGACCTCAACACGGTCGGCGCGACGATGGGGTACCCGAGCGGGATCGGCCTCGCCCTGCTCGGCGGGTACTACGCCCAGGCGGGCAGTTTCTCGCCACGCGTGCTGGGTCTCGCTGCCGTCTTCCTGGTCCTGCTGACGGGCATCAAGATTATCGACGACGAGAAGGACTACGACTACGACCGGTCCATCGAGAAGCATACCGTCGCTGTGGTCCTGGGACCGACGCGGGCCCGACGACTGGCGCTGGGGCTGCTCGCCGCTGCGCTCGCCGGCGTAGTTGCGCTGTCGACGACGGTCCCAGGGATGCCCCGGAGCGCTGCCGCCGCTGCGCTGGTCTTCGGGGCTGTCGCGCTGGTCGCTCAACGCGCGGAGTCCTCGCTGGCGACGAAGTTGTTGATTCGCGGGTCGTACCTCTTCCTCGCGGTGCTGGTGGCCGCGGTGTGGTTCCGGCCGCTGGGGTAACCCGGTCGAACGTCTCTCGGTCGCTCAGGCCGAGACCATCGTCTGCTGTGAGACGGTGTTCCCCGCCTGGTCGGTCACGGTCATCGTCACCTGGTAGTCGACGCCGCCGCCCTTCTTGAACCGGTACTCGTCGGTGTCTGACGCCGCGGCGGTACCGTCGAAGGTCCAGGCGGTACTCCGGAGCGTCGTCCCGCTACTGTCGGCGACCTCGAGGACGACCGATGCCAGGTCGCCGTCGACGTCGGTGGCGTCCCAGTTGACGGTGACCTCGGCGTGTGGGTCCTTCCGTCCGGCCTCGGAGACGTTGAACCGGTTGATTGCCGGTGGGGATTCGGTGGTCTCTGCAACCGTGGTGAACGCCACGGTGCTTCCGGTCGCCGTCTCCCCACTCGAGGAGAGGCCCGTCGCGCGGCACTCGTAGTCGGTGCCGCTGTTCAGCCCGGAGACCGACTGTGAGAAGGTCTGTGCGGCGCTGAGCGTCTGTGCCGCGGTGGTCGACCAGGACCCGCCGACCGGACGGTACTCGAAGGCGATGTCGGCGGTATCTGCGCCACCGAGGTCGGCGACCGACCCGTTGAGCGTCGCCGACGTGGTCTGGACGTCTGTCGCCTGGGCCGTCGAGACGCCGAATGACGTCGTCGTCGTGGTTTCGCCAGTTCCGTACTGATCAGCGCCGTAGTCGCCCTCACCGAACCCGGCGGTGCTGTCTGCCGCGGCCGCGTTGCCGATGCCAAGCGAGGACGCCGCGGCCACCCCCAGAGCGCCCGTCGCCTTCAGGACCGATCGCCTGCTGAAGAAGCGATTCTCCGCCGACCCATCGCGTTCGCCTTCCGCCGTTCGACGCTGCTTGTCGTTTCTTGCCATCGATTCGATGGGGCAAACATACTTAAAAAGAAATTCGTACCGAGAAGGTTCGTATACATACCAGATACATATATTTACAGTTTAGATACTAACACAATTAGTGACCGCTGATCAGTGACGCGCCTTCTGTAAGATGTTGACGAACTGGCTCTAGACGGGCTCTCGGCCCGGGTTTACGACGGGCGCTGTCCGGCACCACGGCCGATATCCTCGCCACGGGCGCCGCTCACCTGGCCCACTCAGCCGGACGCCGTCTCGGAACCGGTCTCGGTCGCCACGACGTCTGTCTCGGTCGTTTCAGTCACGACGACACGCTCACAGGTGACCTCGACCGACCGCGTCAGCTGGATGCCGAAGTCAGGGCCGGTCGCCTCGACACCGATGTCGACTCGCTCACCGTTCGCGTCGCCGTCAAAGGTCACGTCGTTCGACCTCCCGCAGGGAGCACTCGACCTTCCCAGGGCAGAGGCGTCGTCGCTCGCCGACCTGGTCGATTTCGCCATCGACACCAACAACAGCGTCATCGAGAATCCCGGTTCGGACACGTACTACGTCCGCCACGACGGGGTGTTGTACACGTACGAACCGCCTGCTCTGGACGGCGTCGACGCATCTGAGTCCACGACCGGGTCGTCGTCGGCGTCCGGCACCGAAGCCCCCTCAACTGGGGACCAGTAGCGGGGCGTTCACGCTCAGTTCGAGCTCACGATCTTGATGACCGCGCCCTCTTCGAGCTCCGTCTCGTCGGAGATGCGCATCTCCTTGCGCGCGTCGACCGCGTGGATGTAGCCGTCGCCGATGTCCGAGTGGACGGCGTAGGCGAGGTCCTTCGGAGTGGAGCCCCGGGGGAGCAAGAAGGCGTCCGGGAGGACGTTGCCCTGCCCGTCGGTCCACTTCGTGTCGTTCTGGACCGGGTACGCGCTGACGTGGTCCAGCAGGTCGTAGACAGCGGTGTCCATCGCCTGCTGGACGCCGGTGCCACCCCACTGTTCCATGACGGTCCGTATCTGGTCTAAGCCCGCCCGCTGCTGGTCGCTCACGTCGCCGGTTATCTCGAAGTCGGCGTCACCGGGGTCGTAGTCGACGACGCCGGCCTTCGCGGCGTTCCGAAGGGCGAGTTCGCCGTCGGCCGTCGCCGGGACGACGATGTCGGCGGCCTCCTTCAGTCGCTCGACGTTCCCCTCGGGCGCGACGTCGGCTTTGTTCGCCACGACGACGATGGGCTTGGTCCGCAGGCGGATCTCGCGGGCCAGCGATTCGCGGTCCTCGTCGGTCCACGCGATGGGGTCCTCTGGGTACTCCAGCTCCCGAAGGGTTCGGGCCACGTCGAGTTCGCTCGCGCCGACGCCGGCGAGCATGTCGACCAGCGCCTCGTCCAGCGAGAAGTCCGGCGAGCGGGACTGGCGCTCGATGGACTCCCAGTTGCGGTCGACGATGCTCGCCAGCCAGAGGTCCATCTCCTCCTCGACGAAGTCGACGTCCTCGACGGGGTCGTGTTCGCCGACTTCGACGGGTTCGCCCTCTGCGTTCGTCCCGCCGGAGGCGTCGACGACGTTGCAGATGACGTCGGCGTTCGTCAGTTCGTCGAGGAACTGGTTCCCGAGGCCGCGTCCCTCGTGTGCGCCGGGGACCAGGCCGGCGACGTCGATGAGCTCGACGGGGACGTAGCGCTTGCCGTCCCGACAGTGCTCGTCACCACACCGCTCCTCGCGGTCCAGACAGGGGCACTCGGTCCGGACGTGGCTCACGCCGCGGTTGGCGTCGATGGTGGTGAACGGGTAGTTGCCGACGTCGACGTCGGCCATCGTCGCGGCCTTGTAGAATGTAGACTTGCCCGCGTTCGGCTTGCCAGCCAGCGCGATAGAGAGCATGCGACGACCTATCAGTGCCCCGCGAAAGCCGGTTTCGGTTCGACGGCAGTTTGACTGTCCCCAGCAACTATTGCCGTCTCGGTGCCACGTTCAGGTATGTCCCCGCAGGCTCGCTCCGACCGCCAGCTGCTTCGCGCCGTGGTCGCGCTGGCGGTGGGCCTCGGCATCGCCGCACGACTGCTGGCCGTCGACTTCGTCCCGACCTGGCTCTACATCGGGTCCGTCACGCTCGATACTATCAGCCTGCTAACGTTCGTGCTCGGTGGTGTCGTCGCTGCGGACTGGCTTCAGCGCCGGGTCGCCGGCGGCCGCGACACCACGGTTGGCGACGGGACTGGGCTCCTGGGAGTTCTGACCATCCTCGCGTCGGTGTTCGCGCAGGTCTCGCTGAATACGTCCAACGGCGGCGTCTTCTTCGCCAGCGTCCCGGCGTTGCTACTGGGGAGTCTCCTGGTAGCCGTGGTACTCGCACGCTCTGGGTATCGGGTGGTACGCGGTACGCACACCGACGACCTCGGCGCCTGACTCAGTTGGAGGCTTCGGCCGATTCGCTTTCTGACTCGGGTTCCTCCTCGGCTCCGCTGTCGGCAGCGCCGCCGTCGGCGTCGTCTTCGCCCTCGACTGGCTCCTCATCGGCAGCCTCCTGCTCTCCCTCGTCCTCGGTCTCGCCGCCGTGTTCGAGTTCCTCTGCCATCTCGGCCATCGCGGCGGCGGACTCGTCGGGCCGGTCGAGGACCTCCTCGGTGTGCATCCGCATCTCCTCGCGGGCGCGGATGGTTCCATCGACGGTCGCGTTCTCGTGGAGATGGACCGTCTTCGCCGAAATATCGCCCCACACCTTCGCGCCGGGGCCGATGCGGACGTCGCCGTTCCGGGTGGTCACGTCGCCTTTGATTTCGGTGCCACGACCCACGACGATATCTGTCCGGGCGCGGAGGCTTCCGAAGACGACGTTGTCGCGCCCGACTTCGAGGGACTTCGCGCGGATGTTGCCGTGGAGCCGGCAGTCGTCGCCGACCGTCGCCGGCGTCGAGACGCGCCAGGCGTCGTCCGAGACGGTCGCGCCCCGCGGGATACGAATCGGGTCGTGCTCGCTCTCGTCGCCCAGCATCTCGTCGAGCACCTCCTTCGCGGCGGCTTCCTCGCCGATTCGGAGCAGCTGCGAGAGGTAGACGAAAAGGAAGACGATGGTCGGCATCGGGTTCCGGATGACGATCCAGCCGTTGGCCTCGAACCCCTCCTCGATGTCGACGTCGTCACCGATGTCGAGGTCGCCAGCCACGCGGAGCTCGCCACCGATGTGGACGCGTTCGCCGATGTAGGCGTCCTCGCCGACGAGTACGTCGTCCTGGACGTCACACCACATGTCGAGTCGGCAGTCGCCCTCGGCCTCGATGTGACCGCCGAAGCGGACGCGTTCGTCGGCGACGACCGACCGGCCGCGGACGCCGAACTCCACGGTGCTCTGCCCGCCGATGAGCACGTCGCCATCGGTCACGAGGTCGTGTTCCTCGACGGTCGTGCCGTCGGGGATGGCCAGTTCGGAGAGCGGGTCAGAGCCGAATTGCACGTCGTGCATGTGGGAATCAGACGTATTAAACCCTCAGGACGTGCAAGACGGGCGTCTGACGTGCGTCTGACGCCCTCGTCGCGACCTGTGGGGGAGGTGGGTGCTATGCCAGTCGGGCGGGGACAGTGGGGCCCTCCGAGTCGCCAAACAGGGCGTTGCTCCCGCGAGAGACTACACTTTTATCCGGTCGCCGCCTATTGATTACCATGACTGTCCTTTCGTTCGACGAGCAGGGCGTCGACGTCGTGTACGAGGGCACCGAGTTCAGACTCGAGAAGGACCTCATCGAAGACGCGACACAGAAGTCCTACCCGGACGTCACCGACCACGAAGTCCTGCAGATGGTCGAACCCGACCCGTCACTGTCCGGGCAACCCCAGCGCATCGCCGAAATCGTGCGGTGACGGCGGACTGTCGTGGTAACGTTCCCACGAAGGATTCAATCCCTCGTGAGAAAATATACGAATTCTACTAATTACGCCGCTGTCTGGCGATACCAGCGCGGCGAAATCGTGGCAAAAACCCACAATGGCGGCAAGCATTTACGTCCGAAAAGACGAGTGAGTGTTAATGTCAAACCCACGTGTCGCCGGGGCCGGTGTCACGAAGTTCGGAAAACATCCCGAACGCACCGGCCGCGATCTGTTTGCCGAAGCGGGCCTCGAAGCACTCGACCAGTCCGGGGTCGACCCCGACGACGTCGACGCCCTCTTCTACGGGAACTTCATGGGCGAACTCGCGGAGCACCAGGGCCACCAGGGCCCGCTGATGGCGGAGGCCATCGGCCTGGACGTGCCGGCGACCCGCTTCGAGGCTGCCTGCGCGTCGGCCGGCGCGACCGTCCGGGCGGCGGTCAAAGACCTCCGTAACGGTGAGGCCGACGTCATCGTCGTGGGCGGCGCCGAGCGGATGACCAACATCGGGACGGCCGCCGCCACCGACGCGCTGGCTATCGCCGCCGACGACCTCTACGAGGTCCGCGCGGGGATGACGTTCCCGGGCGCCTACGCGCTGATGGCGCGTTCGTACTTCGAGGCGTACGGTGGTTCTCGCGAGGACCTGGCGCACATCGCCGTGAAGAACCACGAGCACGCGCTGGTCAACGACCACGCCCAGATTCAGAAGGAGATCACCGTCGAGGACGCGCTGGAGGCGCCGACAATCGCCAGTCCGCTGGGGCTGTACGACTCCTGTCCCATCACGGACGGCGCGGCGGCCGCCGTCCTCACCAGCGAGGCGTACGCCGAGGACCATGGACTCGATGCACCGGTGGCTGTCAGCGGGACCGGTCAGGGCGGCGACAACCTCGCGCTGCAGGACCGGGACCACTTCGCGCAGACGCCGGCCGCCGACAAGGCCGCCCGGGAGGCATACGCGGACGCCGGCGTGAGTGCGGCGGACGTCGACGTCGCCGAGGTTCACGACTGTTTCACCATCGCCGAGGTCCTTGCCATCGAGTCGCTCGGGCTCTACGAGCGCGGCGAGGGCATCACGGCAGCGACCGACGGGGAGACGTCCCGCCACGGCGACCTGCCGGTCAACCTCTCGGGTGGCCTGAAAGCCAAGGGCCACCCGGTCGGCGCAACGGGCGTCGCACAGCTGGCGACCATCGCGTGGGTCCTCGACGGGTCCCACCCGCGCGCCGACGCCGTCGAGGACGGTCGGGTCGGCGTCTGTCACAACGCCGGCGGGACCGTCGCCTCTACCACGGTCCACGTCCTGGAGGTGGCGGAATGATCGACGCGGCCCCCGACGGCGCGTACGACGCGTGGCTCGACAGTATCGAGGACGACGCGCCCTACTACCTCGAGTGCGAGAACGGCCACGGCTGGCTCCCGCCACGTCGCATCTGTCCGGAGTGCCGGTCCCGGGACCTGACCGAGGAACCGCTCCCCGACTCCGGCGAGGTGACGACGCACACGACCATCACCGTCCCGACGCCGCAGTTCGAGGACGACGCGCCCTACGTGACCGCCGTCGTGGACTTCGGCCCAGTCTCGATTACCGGGATTGTCCGTGGCATCGACCCCGAGGACGTCGCTATCGGAACGGTCGTCGGACTGGAGGTCGGCGAGCGGGTGACCACGGGCGACCGGGCCGTGGTGTTCCGACCGCGCTGAGCGGTTCGAACGAGTTATTCGACAGTCACGGATGTCGTCTCGCCGCGAACGACGGTGACGAACTGGTCCGGGTGTTCGACGTGCGGGAGCAAGAGCGAGTCGCTGAACACGATGAGCCGCGCGTCGGCGCGTTCGGCCAGCTCGCGGCCGTCGGAGAGCGGCGTGATGTCGGCGTCCTCGCCCCAGACCAGCGTGGTCGGGACGTCGAGCGATTCGAGCACCGCTCCGAGGTCCGCCTGTGGGTCGAGGAACCCGGAGACGAACGACGCTGGCGCGAACCGGGCGCCCGGCTGGTGGCCGCTCTGCCACTCGTAGTCGACGACCTCGGCTGTGAGTTTGTCCATGTCGTAGTAGCCGTGGTCGGCGTGGAAGTGTCGGATGGAGGCCTTCGAGACGATGAGGTTGTAGATGGCCTGGCCGACGACGGGCGCGCGCAGCAGCGACCGGAGCCAGACGTTCCCGCCGCCCATCGAGGAGTCGGTCGGACAGACGAGGACGAGTTCCGAGACGTCGACGTCCTGGGCGGCCGACGCGGCGTAGGCGCCGGTCAGCGAGGAGGCGATGACCGTCGGGTCGGTAGCCTCCTCGTCGAGGAAGTCACGGACGAACGTCGTCAGCAGCGAGGCGGAGTACAGCAGTGGCGGCCGGTCGGACTGCCCGAAACCGGGGAGGTCCGGCGCGAGGACGTGGTAGTCCTCGGCCAGTTCGTCGACGACCGTGTAGAACTCGTGGCTCGACCCGGCCGCGTTGATGCCGTGCAACAACACGAGGTCCGGGTCCGACGGGTCGCCGAGTTCCGTGTACGCGATATCGAACCCGCGCCAGCGGTAGGACCGCTGCGTTCCCGGGAGGAACGGGTCGAACTCCTCGGGCGATGACCGGAGCAGTCGGTTGGCAAGCGCCGCCGCGCCGACGGTTCCCGCGGCCAGCCCGAGTGCGTTTCTGAGTCTCATGCCCGACCGTAGGGGGCTGAGACTCTAATACGTAATGGACGCGACACGTCCTGTGCCGGCCACGGGATAGTCTCCGACTACGCGTCGCGGTCCAGACACTCCCGGAGCGGCGCCAGCACATCGTCGACGACCGTGTAGGGGTCCGTCTCGCGAGCCACGACGTCACTGATGGCCTGGTCGATGCCACCCTTGCGGTCGAGCTCACGGGTGACGAGGCCGTTGGCGTCCTCGCGCAGGAGGGTGCGAATCTCGGCGGCGAACCGCGCCCGTTCCTGCTCGTCGCGTCGCCCCGTCCGGTCGAGGAAGTCGCCGTGGTCGGCAAGCGCCGTGATGAACTCGTCGACGCCCTCGGCGCGGTTCGCCACGGTCTCCACGATGGGCGGGGACCACGACTCGGTGGCTGTCTCGTCGTCTGGGCCCACCTCGTCGGGCCCGGCGTGGGTTTCAGCATGTTGGTCTGGGCCGTGGTGACCGCCCCGACCCTGGCCACCCCGGTTCTGGAGCATCTCTCTGAGCTGTTGGACGGTGCGGTCGGCGCCGTCCAGGTCGGCCTTATTGACGACGAAGACGTCGCCGATTTCGAGGATGCCGGCCTTGAGCATCTGGACGTCGTCGCCGCTGCCGGGCGGGACGAGTACGGCGACCGTGTCGGCCGTGCGGACGATGTCGACCTCGTTCTGTCCAGCGCCGACCGTCTCGACGATTATCTTGTCCTTGCCGAAGGCGTCCAGCGCGGTGACTGCGTCGGTCGTCGCCGTCGAGAGGCCGCCCAGCGACCCGCGGGCTGACATCGACCGGAAGAACACGTCCATGTCGCCAGCGTTCGACGCCATCCGGATGCGGTCGCCCAGCACCGCGCCCCCCGAGTACGGCGAGGAGGGGTCGATGGCGATGACGCCGACGGTCAGCCCCTCCTTGCGATAGGCCGCCGCCACCTTGTCGACCAGTGTCGATTTGCCGGCGCCGGGGCTGCCCGTGACGCCGACGATGTCCGCGTCGCCCGTGTGCTGGTGGAGGTCCGAGACGACGTCGCGGTAGCCCGGTGACCGGTTCTCTATCTTCGTGATGACACGGGCCAGCGCGCTGTGCTTGCCCGCGAGGAGGTCCTCGACGAGGTCACTCATCGCTCGGGCGCGTGCTCGCGGATGTACGTGATCATCTCCTCCATGGACGCGCCGGGCCCGAATATCTCGTCGACGCCCTGCGCGCGAAGTTCTTCTTTGTCGTCTTCGGGGACGATGCCGCCGACGAGGACCAGTCGGTCGTCGAAGGCGTCGTACTCCTTGAGGCCGTCGAGTATCTTCGGAACTAGCGTGTTGTGGGCGCCCGAGAGGATAGAGATGCCCACGACGTCGACGTCTTCCTGGACGGCGGCCTGAACCACTTCGTCCGGCGAGCGGTGCAGTCCGGAGTAGATGACCTCGAACCCGGCGTCACGGAGCGCACGGGCGATGACGTGGGCCCCGCGGTCGTGGCCGTCGAGGCCCACCTTCGCGACCAGACAGCGTATCGTCCGCCCGCTCTGTTCGTGCTCGACACTCATGCAAACCTCTACCACGTCCGGTGGTTTGATTCTTGCCCACCGAAGGGTCCACCGCTTACGCCGCGAAGACCAGGAAGGGCACGACGAACAGCAAGACGAACAGGACGAGGAGTATCAGGCCGTACCCCGCGAGGGTGCCGGCCGCCGCTAGCCACGCCGGGTGGTCGAACTGCGAGCGTAGAGTGGCCATATTAGTGGATAGACCCGGGCTGATTTAGTGATTCTGGCGTGAGCGGATTCTCACATCCCCATGTCGTCGGCCGCCTCGGGAATCGGGAGCGCGTGTTGCGACACGCCGAGCAACTCCGCCGCGTGGTCCAGCGCCATGTCGAACCCGTAGTACCGCTCGAGTTCGTCGCCGTCGGCGGTGGGCCGGACCTTGAGCATCGCGTAGCCCTCGATGTTCTGTGTGACCGCCGCCGTCCCGGACTCGCTCTCGAAGGTCAGTACGCGTTCTTCGTCCGTCTCGTAGTAGCGGGCGGTGACGCCGTCTGCCGACGCCTCGGTCGTGGACTCGGACTCGGTCATCGACGCGGAGTTAGGACTCGCCGTAGTGAAAGCTGTCGGTGCCGGCCGCGGCGGGACTGGAAGATTTATGCGCCGCTCTCTGCACCGTTCAGTCAGGATGGCCCGACGCGACGGCACCGGTTCCACGCTCCGCCGCGTGCTCGCGACCCGGTTCTCCGTCGACACGCGAGCGCTGGCGGTCTTCCGCGTCGCGCTGGCGACGCTCCTGCTGGTCGACCTGGCGCGCCGGGCGACGGACCTCGTCGCCTTCTACACCGACCGTGGCGTGTTCCCGCGGGCCCTGCTCCCGGTGGTCGAACCGGGCTATCAGTACGTCTCGCTCCACGCGCTCTCCGGCGCAGCCTGGGTGCAGTGGATGCTGTTCGCGGTTGCCGCGCTGGCCGCGTTCTCCCTGCTCGTGGGCTACCGGACCCGCCTGGCCGTCGTCGTCTCGCTGGTCCTGCTGGTCTCGATACAGGCGCGCAACCCCGCGGTCCTCAACAGCGGCGACACGCTGTTCCGCCGGCTCCTGTTCTGGAGCCTGTTCCTCCCGCTGGGTGAGCGATGGGCCGTCGACGCGACCGGCGACGACTGGCGACCGTCGGTCGTCGGCCCGGCAACGGCGGGCCTCCTGCTGCAGGTCGTCGCTGTCTACGCGACCAACGCCGTGGTGAAGTTCCGGGCCGACGTCTGGCTCCGGGGCGACGCGGTCCGCTACGCCTTCGAACTCGACCACTTCACCGTCCTCCTGGGCGACGTGCTCGCCGGACAGTCGACGCTTCTGACCCTGGCTGACTGGGGGTGGGTGACGCTCCTCGTCGCGTCGCCCCTGCTCGTCGTCCTGACCGGCCATTGGCGGGCCGCACTCGCTACCGCGTTCGCGTCGGTGCACGTCGGGATGCTCCTGACGCTCTCGCTCGGTATCTTCCCCCTCGTGTCGATGACCGCGCTCCTGCCCTTCCTCCCGCCAGTCGTCTGGGACCGTCTCCAGCGACATGCACCGGCCGGGCTCGGTGAACTCGTCGCGTCGCTGCCCGACAGGCGGTCCATCCGTCGGACGCCACAGCGCCTCCGGTCTGTCGGACGCGTATTCGCGGCCGTCTGTCTCGTCGCCCTCGTGGCCATCAACGCTATCGGACTCGGCGTCGTCTCGCCGCCGGCCGGAACCCCGGACGCCGTCGCCGACCGCTCGTGGGACATGTTCGCGCCGTCGCCGCCGCTCGGGACGTGGTGGTACGCTGCACCGGCGACCCTCGAGTCGGGCGAGCGCGTCGACGCGCTCAGCCGCGAGCCGGTCGCCCTCTCGAGGCCGCCCGACGTCGCGACCACGTATCCCAACGAGCGGTGGCGGAAGTTCCTCGACGACGCGCGGCGCGAACCGGCGCTCCAGCGGTCGCTGGTCGCACACCTCTGCTGGCGCTGGAACCGCGCCCACGACGACACGATGGTCGAAGTCCGATTGGTCCAGCTGCACGAACCGACCGACCTCGACGGACCAGAGCGGGTCGAACGGGAGCCGTTCGGGACGTACGCCTGTGCGGACGTCGCCTGAGGACCGCAACGAAGAAGGCCGTCTCTCGCCCCTGTCGGCGTATGGCCAAGTGGTTACAGAGCGGACGCCGCCGGGATATGTGTATCCTGCTCGCCGGCGCCGAGGACGGGGAACTGACCGGCCAGCGCCTCAAGACCCGGTTGGAGGCCCGCTACGACACGCGAATCGACCCGAAGAGCTTCTACGGGGCGCTCGACGCGATGGAGGACGCCGGCTTCGTCGAGCACCGCGTCGACGGCATCGCCGACAAATACTCGCTGACGGAGGCCGGCGAGCACCGGCTCCGCGAGCAGTTCGAGTGGATGCGCGAGACGCTGGCCTAGACGACCCAGTCGCGGAACTCGACCCGATAGTCGCCGCCTTCCAGACCCACGTACCAGGCGTCGTCTAGCGGCGCCGGCAGCGGTTGTTCCTCCTCCAACGTCTCACGGAGCGACGCGACTGTCTCCGAGAGCGGCTCGCACTCCTCGTACTGGTCGGCCGCGGCCGTCCGGAGAATCTCTCGTTCGTCGGCGTCGAACTGGGACCGCTCGACGAGGTGGGTCTCCGCGATGGCCGCCCGGAACCCCTCGCTGTCGGTCGCCACCTCGGACGGCGTGACGGCGAACCTGTACTGGGTTCTGGTGGTTCGCTCTCCGGCCTCGACTCGCCAGTCCCGGTCCTGCCAGTGGACCCAGAGCTGGTCCGACACCGCCGCGAACCGCGAGCGGTCGAGGCCGTCGGGGTACGGGACCGGCCGCTTGCGAGCCGAAAGCCCTTGGGGGAGGTCATCGCCCCGGTGGTCCCACTCCGACTCGTAGACGGTGTAGCGGAGCGCCGCCCGGTCCACGGCTGGCAGGTCCTCGAACGGGACTACCGTCGCGCCGGCCGGTGCCGCCTTCCCCACCCGCATCTCGACGTTCAACACGAGCCCCGGAACCTCGGACTGACCGGTCTGCTCGACGGCGAGGCGGTAGAAGCGCCCGTCGACGTCGGCGTAAGAGCCGTCCTCTAGCGGCGGTGTGTCGCTGTAGTGTGTCCCCTCGGCCGTCCCGTTGTCAACGGCGCTTCTGACCAGCGACCTACCCCGCTCGCTCAGTCGAACCGGGAGCGCATCGGCGGGGTCGAACGGGTCGGCCGTCACCGTGAGCCCGGCGCCGCACGCCGTCGATGTCGAGGTCTGGTCCCGGGTGGTCGTCACCGAGGGAGACTCGACCGGTGGTCGCTCGGTCTGGGGGTCGGTGTTGCTGTCACTGGGACCGCTACAGCCTGCGAGCAGCGCCGCGATACCTGCGAGGACCGCTCGTCGAGCGGGCATACGACAGTCTACACACGGACTCGAAAATAACCCACTGGACGCTCAAAACGCGACTGACCGGCTAGTCGAGCAGCTGGTCGGCGATGGTGTTCCGGAGAACCTCGCTGGTCCCCTCGTATATCTCGTTGAGTTTGGCGTCCCGGTAGAACCGCTCGGCGGGGAAGTCCTTCGTGTAGCCGTAGCCGCCGTGAATCTGGATGCCCTCGTTGGCCACCTCGCGCGACACCTCGGAGGCGTATAGTTTGGCTTGCGCGGCCTCCTTGACGAACCGCTCGCCGCGCATCTTCTTGTCCGCCGCGCGGTGCATCAGCATCCGGGCGGCTTCGGTCTTCGTGTCCATGTCGGCGAGTTTGTGCTGGATGGCCTGGAACTCGGAGATGGGCCGGTCGAACTGCTCGCGTTGTTGTGCGTACTCGAGAGCCGCGTCCAGAGCAGCCTGTGCGATACCGACGCCACGGGCGGCGATAGTGATGCGACCGCCGTTGAGGGTCTTCAGCGCGTGGACGAATCCCCGCCCTTCCTCGCCGAGTCGGCGCGACTCGGGGATTCGCATGTCGTCGAAGCGAAGTTCCGCCGTCGGACAGCCCTTGTCGCCGAGTTTGTGCTCGGTGCCCTCGACCACGAAGCCGTCGTCCTCCTCGGGGCGGACGACGAACGAGGAGATGCCCTTGTTGCCTGCGTCCGGGTCGGTCTTCGCGAAGAGGACGACCGTATCGGCGACCGAACCGTTCGAAATCCAGAGCTTCCCGCCGTTCACGACGTACTCGTCGCCGTCGCGCTCGGCCGTGGTCTCCATCGCCGGGACGTCGCTCCCCGCGCCGGCCTCCGAGAGCGCGAACGCCCCGATGTCCTCGCCCTCGGCGAGCGGGCGGAGATACGCCTCCTTCTGGGTCTCGTCGCCGAACTCGTAGATCATGTTGCAGGCAAGCGAGATGTGGGCGGCGACGACGGTCCCGAGGCCGCCGCTGCCACGCGATATCTCTTCTAAGGCCATGGCGTAACTGTGGTAGTCCAGGCCCGCGCCGCCGTACTCCTCGGGGATGGGCATCCCCATCAGGCCCAGGTCGGCCATCTCGCCGACAAGGCCCGCCGGGAACTCGTCGGCCGCGTCGATGTCGCTGGCCTGCGAGACCACCTCTTCGTCGACGAAGTCGGCGACCATCTCCCGTATCTGGCGCTGCTCCTGGGTCGGGCTGAAATCCATGCGCCTAGGTACCGGGTTGCATCTCTTTACTGTTGGCCAACGGCGTACCCGTTGTCGACGATTGAGACGGAATCGAACAGGTGTGGTCGCTTCAGTCGTACTCGTAGAACCCCGCCCTCGTCTTCTTGCCGAGGTCGCCGGCGGCCACCTTCCGCTTGAGGAGGTAGGCCGGTTGGTAGCGGTCCCCGAGCTCCTCGTGGAGCGTCTCGCTGGCGTCGAGTACGACGTCCAGGCCGATGTGGTCCGCGAGTTCGAGCGGCCCCATCGGGACGTTCGTCCCCAGGGTCATCCCGCGGTCGATGTCAGCCTTCGCCGCGACGCCCTCGTCGAGCGCGCGGATTCCCTCGTTGATCCAGGGCATGAGGATGCGGTTGACGACGAAGCCCGGCTTGTCGTCGGCCTCCCAGGTCTCTTTCCCCAGGTCGGCGGCGAAGTCGTGAGCCAGGCGAAGCGTGTCGCGCCCCGTCTTCTCGCCGACGACCACTTCGACGCCCTTCATTATCGGGACGGGATTCATGAAATGGAGGCCCAGGACGCGCTCCGGGTGGTCGGTGACGCTCGCGATGGTCGTCACCGAGAGCGTGCTGGTGTTCGTCGTGAGCACCGTCTCGGGCGAACAGCGCTCCGAGAGGTCCTCGAAGACGGACTGCTTGATCTCCATGTCTTCGGTGACTGCCTCGACGACGAGGTCCGCGTCCGCCATGTCGGCGAGGTCGGTCGTCCCCTCGATTCGCTCGCGGGCCGCCGACGCTTCGCCCTCGGAGACGGCCTCGCGAGCGACCAGTCGCTCGAGGCTCTCCCCGATGTGGTCGAACCCCTTCGAGACCAGCTGCTGGTTCATATCGCGCATGACGACGTCGTAGCCGGCCGTCGCCGCGACCTGTGCGATGCCGCTCCCCATGGTTCCCGCGCCGACGACGCCGACGGTGTCTACCTGTGCCAGTTCCATGTGCGAACGGTTCGCACGGCATTCGTGTAAGTCTGCCGACGTGCGTGCCCTCCCGGACAACTGGGGCCGTCAGATGGGCGACCACGGGACGATAAGAGCCGGTCACTCGGTGAACTACCTCCCGCCGAAAGCTTAACTCGGCTTGTAGTAAATGTCAGAGAAAAGATACTTATGGCCGACGTGAGTACTAGTGTTCGATGACGGACCTCGGACGACCCTCGACTGCCTCGCTGCCAGTCGGCTTCTCGGCGTCCGAGCGCGTGCGACCCCTTCCAGACCAATGAGCAAGTCACTCGATACCCCCACCAGTGCGACCGACCGAACGATAGAGACGATTCTCGACACGGTTTCCTCGACGACGGCCGACGTCCGCTCGGCTATCGCTGGCCACCGCGAAGTGGCCGGGACGACGAACCCGAGCGGTGACACGCAGCTCGCCGCCGACCTCAGGGCCGACGAGCTGTTCGAGCGTCGCATGCTCGACATCGACGGCGTCGCGACCTACGCGAGCGAGGAGCGCGACACGCTTTCGACGGCCGACGGCCGCCTCCACGTCGCGATGGACCCGCTCGATGGCTCGTCGAACCTGGTCCCGAACAGCGGCATGGGTACCATCTTCGGCGTCTACAGCGAGCGCCCACCGACTGCCGGCCGGAACCTGCTTGCCGCCGGCTTCGTCATCTACGGTCCGGTGACGTCGATGGTGGTCGCTCGCGACGGCCGGGTCCGGGAGTACCTCGTCGAGAACGGCGAACAGCGGCTCGTCGACGACGACGTGACCCTCCCCGAGGACCCGACTGTGTTCGGCTTCGGCGGCGGCGAGGACTCCTGGACGGACCCATTCAGGAGCTACGCCGACGAGATTCGCGAAGAGCTCAAGCTCCGCTACGGTGGGGCGATGATCGCCGACATCAGCCAGGTGCTCTCCTACGGCGGCGTCTTCGCGTACCCGGCACTGCAGTCCCGACCGGAAGGCAAGCTCCGCCTCCAGTTCGAGGGCCAGCCGATGGCCTACATCGTCGAGTCGGCCGGCGGGCGCTCGAGTGACGGCACCCAGTCGCTGCTCGAACCGACGCCGTCCGACCTCCACGACCGCACGCCGCTCCACATCGGGAACGCGGCGCTCATCGACCGCCTCGAGTCCTCGCTTCAGTAACCCAGGTATATCGCGAGCGCTTTCAGCACGCCGTAGACGACGACCACCAGTCCCACGACTGCCGAGAGTACCGTCCCGACGAGGCCGCTCGGCCACAGCGAAAGTGGGTTGGGGAGACCGAGCGCGGGCAGGGAGACTGCTGGCAGCGACAGTCCGCCGCCGCTTCCACTGACGGTGGCGACGTCCTGGCCCGCGACGCTGAGCGTCCCGCCCTCCGGGACCGAGCGCGCGAACTCGGTGCTTCGGGTCGCCCCGGCGGGGACCGTCACCGTCCGGCTGGTGAGGAGACTCCCGTTCAGGACCACGGCGACACGGTAGTCGCCCGTCGCGGTGCCGCGGTTCGCCAGGTCGACGGTCACGACCGCCTGGTCGCCGGCGGTCGGTTCCTCGGGCGAGACGGTGACGTTCGTGACGACGATGGCCGGTTCGCCGGCGTCGCTCTGTGTCTGCGTGGGCGTCGGTTCGGCGCCGCTCGTTCCAGTCGACTCCGGCTCATCGTCGGTCAACGCTGCCGTGGCCCCACTGCCGACGACGAACGTCGAGAGCCCGGGCGCGGACGCCTGGTAGACGATGCGCGACCCCGATTGGCTGACGACGGCCGTCTCCAGGGGGACCCACCCGCCTTCGTCGCGATAGAGCGTCACCGCGTCAGGGTCTGTCCCGGTACGGTTCAGCGCCGCCCGCGAGACGGCGAAGGTGAACGTGACGGCCTCGGCGGTGGCGTTCCCGTGCTCGACGTCGAACCGAGTGAGTCCGACGCCGCCGGTGGCCGTCGCGAACGATGGCGGCGTCCGGTCGTCGGCGCTGAGGTCGAGCCTGACCGTCTCGTTCGTCGTGAACGTCGCCCGGATGCGTTCCAGCGAGGCGTTCGAGCCGGCGACGAGCGAGCCGTTGGCCCGAGTGACTCGTTGCGTGGTCCCGCTGCCGGTCACGTTCGCGACCGCACGTCGGTCGCTCCGTCTCGTCACCTCGACGGTGCCGTCGATGCCTGTTCCCGTGACCAGAATCCGGTGTGTCTCGGCGGCCGTGTTCCCGAACTGGTCGGTCACTTCGACGGAGATCTCGTGGGTCCCCGGACTGGCAAAGGCCACTGTAACCGACTCACTCGGAAGGATTGTGCCGCCGTCGATGTGCCACCGATAGGACTCGATGCTCTGGTCGTCGGTGGCGTTCGCGGTGACAGTCACCGGTTCGCCCACCGTCGCGTTCGTCGGTCCCTCGACGGTGACGGTCGGTGCGGAGTCGTCGTACCGGAACTTCCGCTGGTGGCCGATGTCGATGGCGTTGCCGTAGCGGTCGACGACCGAGAGCAGTATCATGGAGTACTCGCCCTCTTCAGAGAAGGTGTACCGGGTAGTGTAGGTCACCGTATCGCCCTCCTCTACGCTGAAGTTCGAGACGTAGAGCGTGTCTATCTGCGGGCCGCCGATGGAGAGCGTGAGGTTCTCCAACCGTTCGTCGACCGTAATCGCCAGCTCGACGGTCGAGCTGTTGACGCGCGTCCGCTCGAAGGACTCGTACCGCGGCGGCCGCGTGTCCATCCCCGTCACCGTCACCGTCCCGTCGGTGAGCGTGTTGCCCGCCTCGTCGGCGATACTCGCGCCGCTCCGTATCCCGACGGTGACGTTGTTCACGTTCAGGCGCTGGGCCAGGTGTAGCGAGACCTGCGCGCCCGTCCGGTTCGCGCCGGAGGCGTTGATCGACGTGACGGTGACGTTTTCGACCGTGCCCGCAGACAGCAGGAAGTCGTCCCTCGTGACACTTCCCGTGTCCAGCGTCCCGTTGTCGTAGACCGTGACGTCGATGGTCGTCGCGTTCCCCTTCGTGGCGGTCCCCCACTCCGGGGCCTCGGTGTCGGCGGCCGCGACGGGTCCGGTGAGCGCCGCGAGGGTGACTAGCACGCCCAGCACACAGAGCAGTCCCACGCGCCACTGACGAGTGTGCTGTTCGTGGCCGTCTCCCCGCGCCGCCCTCCGGTGCATTGGTACGCAGTTGCCGAGCGTCCGGTATCAATCGCTCGGCGAGATTACCGTGGTTGATAATCGCGGTCCACGAGGGGCAACTACTGAATCCCCTCCGGTCGTGTGGGATGGTATGAAGGTTCGCATCGCTGCGGAGGCCAGCCGGGACGAGGCGTCCGCCATCGCCGCCGCGGTCGCCGAACACGTCGGCGAGACAGTCGAAGTGTACGTCGGTGACAGCGAGGAGCCGACGCTCGTCCGGGAGGTCCTCGAATCGGGCGAGGAGGACGCGGCGGACGAGGGGGACCTCGGGCCGACCGAACGCGAGGCGCGGCTCCGCGAGGAGGTCGCCGACATCGAACGCGGCGGGCCCGAGAAGTACCGCGAGCGACTCGCCGACCAGGGGAAGCTGTTCGTCCGCGACCGCCTGACGCTCTGGTTCGGCGAGGACGGCCTGGACTTCGAGGACGGCCGCTTCGCCAACTTCGACAGCTGGCACCCTGACAGCCCGGACGTGACGGAGGCAGACGAGAACACCCGCCTCCCGGCCGACGGTCTCGTCACCGGTGCGGGAACCTTCGACGACCGAAAGGTCCACGTCGGGGCCAACGACTTCACCGTCAAGGCAGGGTCGGTGGCGAAACGCGGCGTCGAGAAGTTCATCCGCCTCCAGGAGCGCGCTCTCAAGACCGGCCGGCCGGCGCTGTACCTCGTCGACTCCTCGGGCGGCCGAATCGACGAGCAACGGGGCTTTTTCGCCAATCGCGAGGGCATCGGGAAGTTCTACTACAACCACTCGCGCATCTCGGGGGTCGTCCCGCAGATATGCGTCCTCTACGGCCCCTGTATCGCCGGGGCGGCCTACACTCCGGTGTTCTCGGATTTCACGGTGATGGTCCGGGGGATGAGCGCGCTGGCCATCGCCTCCCCGCGGATGGTCGAGATGGTCACCGGCGAGGACATCGAACTCCAGGAACTCGGCGGCCCGGACGTCCACGCGAAGTACTCCGGGAGTGCGGACCTCGTCGCAGAGGACGAGCAACACGCCCGCGACCTCGTGGCGGACCTCATCACGTACCTGCCCGACAACTGTGAGGAGCAGCCACCGAGAACCGAGAGCACCCGACCGGCCCACTCCCCGTCGGAACTCGACGGCGTCGTCCCGGCCGAACCCAACAAAGGGTACGACATGCACCGCGTCATCGAGCGCGTCGTCGACGCCGACTCCTTCTTCGAACTCCAGTCGGAGTACGGCAAGGAGATTCTGACCGGGTTCGCCCGCGTCGACGGCCGGGTGGTCGGCGTCGTCGCGAATCAGCCGAGCCACCGCGCAGGGGCCATCTTCCCCGACTCGGCGCGCAAGGCCGCCGAGTTCGTCTGGAAGTGCGACGCGTTCAACGTCCCGCTCCTGTATCTCTGTGACACGCCGGGGTTCATGGCAGGGTCGGGCGTCGAGAAGGAGGGCATCCTCGAGGCGGGCAAGAAGATGATCTACGCCACTTCGGAGGCAACGGTGCCCAAGCAGTGTGTCGTCGTCCGCAAAGCCTACGGCGCGGGCATCTACGCGATGTCCGGGCCGGCCTACGACCCCGAGTCGACCATCGCACTCCCGTCGGGCGAAATCGCCATCATGGGACCCGAAGCGGCCATCAACGCGGTCTACGCGAACAAGCTCGACGCCATCGACGACCCCGAGGAACGGGCGAAACGGGAGGCACAGCTCCGCGAGGAGTACCGCGAGGACATCGACGCCCACCGGATGGCCAGTGAGGTCGTCATCGACGAGATCGTCCCGCCGAGCGACCTACGGGCCGAACTCGCTGCGCGCTTCGAGATGTACGAGACGGTCGAGAAGGACCGTCCGGAGAAGAAACACGGGACGATTCTGTGACATAGGCAGCCGTCGATTCATCAGGAGGCGGCGAGGAGCCGCTCGCCGTCCTCACCGTCACCGGCAGCGCGGACACGGTCTTGAATCGTGACGACTACGAGGCGGCGACCGCTCGGTGCCTGTTTCGAGCGGGGCGCCGAGCGGTGACGCACCGATGCACGCGTTCAGGAGAGCAGCGACCCGACCGCACCGCCGATAGCGGAGTCGAGCGCGAGGACGAACGCGATGAGGAGGCCAAGGACGAGGACGCTCAGTCCTGCCAGGCCACCGATTGGCCCCGCGCCGACGCCGCCGACGACGGTGACGAGCCCGCCGAACAGCAGGGCGACGACGCCACCGATAGCGCCGGCCAGCAACCCGTGCCACAGGCCGTTCCAGACGTTCCCACCGGCGACGTATCCCGCCGCGAACCCGCCGATGAGGCCCGCGCCGATGTGGCCGATGACGGGAAGCAGGAACGCCAGCAATCCAGCGATGATGCTCACGAGGAAACCGATGCCCACCGCTCGCCAGTCAGTCATATCGGTGGTACGACCCGACGGGATTAGCGGTTGCGCCTGCAGTGTCAGGGATAGCGGTCCGCACAGGGCTGGCACACGCAGTCGAGAGTCTGCGACGGCGGTCATCGTGTTCGACTCGTGGGCGCGTGGCAGTGCATCACTCCGGCGTTCGCTCCACCAGGGCGGTACGCTCGAACGAACAGACGAGCGTGTCGTCCTGCTTGTAGACGTCGACCTGCATTGTCACGACGCCTCGTTCTTCGTCGCTGGTCAGCCGCGTGTTCGTCACCGTCGTCTCGGCACGGAGGGTGTCACCGTGGAAGACGGGCGCGGGGTGTTCGACGTCGTCGTAGCCGAGGTTCGCGACGACGGTCCCTGCTGTCGTGTCGGGGACCGTGAGGCCGACGGCCAGCGAGAGGGTGTAGAGACCATTGACGACGCGCTCGCCGAACTGCGTCCCGGCGGCGAACTCGGCGTCCAAGTGAAGCGGCTGCTGGTTCATCGTCAGGTCACAGAAGCGCTGGTTGTCGCCCTCCGAGACAGTGCGGCGCGTCTCGTGGACGATCGTCTCGCCCTCGGTGAACGACTCGTAGTACTTCCCGGTCATGCCCGACTCATCGGCCGCCCGGTCCTTAGCGGTGCGGGGCGTGGACGACACTTACGGTCCCACCGGTCCATTGCTTGATATGGTCCGCAGAAGCGTCCTCTTCTCGCCTGGTGACGACAACGAGAAACTCCGAAAGGCCGTCCAGAGCGACGCCGACACCGTGGTGTTCGACCTCGAAGACGCGGTCACGCCCGACGCGAAACCCGCGGCCCGAGAGACGGTCCGCGACGCGTTGGCCGACGTGCTCCCGGCGGACTGCGAGGTGTGCGTGCGCGTGAACCCTGTCGGGTCGAGGGCCAGCGCGGACCTCGACGTCGTGCTCGACGGACCGCCACCGGACAGCCTCGTCCTCCCGAAGACCAGGGGCGCCGGTGACGTCGAGCGGCTCGACTCGCTGGTCCGAGACCACGGGACGACACTCCCGGTCCTGGCGCTCGTCGAGTCGGCCGCCGGGATCCTCCACGCCGAGGCCATCGCCGCCGCCGACGCCACGGACGCGCTTATCTTCGGCGCGGAGGATCTGGCCGGCGACGTCGGCGCGACTCGGACGCCCGAGGGCGAGGAGGTCGCCTACGCTCGTCAGCACGTCGTCCTCGCCGCCCGTGCCGCGGGCGTGGCGCCCATCGACACGCTGTACACGGCCTACAGGGACCACGAGGGATTGCGCGAAGCCACCGAGACGGCGGTCGGCCTGGGCTACGACGGCAAACTCGCCATCCATCCGGCCCAGGCGACGGTCATCAACGAGGTGTTCACGCCCTCCGAGGAGCGACTGGCCTGGGCCGAGCGGGTGCTGGCCGCCCGTGACGAGGCCGACGGCGGGGTGTTCGTCGTCGACGGGGAGATGGTCGACGCGCCACAGGTCAGGCAGGCCGAGCGGGTTCGAGCGCGAGCAGCGGCGGCCCGGGACTGAGCGACTTCGACCGGCCGCCGCCTGTGAATCTCGGCCGATGGCGGTATCCTTTTGCCGTCGCTCTGTCAATCGTTATGGTATGTCTGACGAGGTGAACCCGTTCGAGAGTCTGCAAGAGCAGATCGACGACGCCGCGGCGTATCTCGAATACCCGACCGACGTCCTCGAACGGCTCAAACACCCGGAGCGGGTGCTGGAGGCGAACCTCTCCGTGGAGCTGGACGACGGCTCCGTCGAGGTGTTCCGGGCCTACCGCTCGCAGTTCAACGGCGACCGCGGCCCCTACAAGGGCGGCATCCGCTACCATCCGCAGGTCTCCCGCGACGAGGTGAAGGCGCTCTCGGGGTGGATGGTGTACAAGTGCGCCGCCGTCAACATCCCCTACGGCGGCGGCAAGGGGGGCATCAAAATCGACCCCCGCGAGTACTCCGACAGCGAGATTGAGCGCATCACACGGTCGTTCGCGAAGGAGCTGCGCCCCATCATCGGCGAGGACCTGGACATCCCCGCTCCGGACGTCAACACCGGCCAGCGCGAGATGAACTGGATAAAGGACACCTACGAGACGCTGGAGAACACGACCGAGCCGGGTGTCATCACCGGTAAAGCGCCCGAATCTGGCGGGAGCGCGGGCCGCGTCGAGGCCACCGGCCGCTCGGTGATGCTCGTCACGCGCGAAGCGTTCGACTACCTCGATATGAACATCGCGGACGCGACCGTCGCGGTCCAGGGGTACGGCAACGCCGGCTCCGTCGCCGCGAAACTCATCGACGACTTGGGCGCGAACGTCGTCGGGGTCTCTGACTCCTCCGGCGCGGTGTACAACGCCGACGGCCTCGACACCCGCGCGGCGAAGGACCACAAGCGCGAGACCGGATCGCTCGCAGGCTACGAGGGCGCGACCGAGGAGCTGTCCAACGAGGACCTCCTGACGATGGACGTCGACCTGCTGGTGCCGGCGGCGCTCGAGAACGCCATCGACGGCGACCTCGCGCACGAGGTCCAGGCGGACATCATCGTCGAAGCGGCCAACGGCCCGCTCACGCCGCGAGCGGACGACGTTCTGACCGACCGCGACGTCTACGTCTTCCCCGACATCCTCGCGAACGCCGGCGGCGTCACCGTCTCGTACTTCGAGTGGGTCCAGAACCGCCAGCGCTTCTACTGGTCCGAGGAGCGCGTCAACGACGAACTCGAGACCGTCATCACCAACGCGTTCGACGACCTGGTCGACACCTTCGAGAGCACCGGGGCACCCAACTTCCGGACGGCGATGTACGTCGTCGCCATCAAGCGCGTCGTCGCTGCGGCCGAAGAGGCCGGCATCTGGCCGTAGGTCATCGGGACCGCCGGCGTTTTGCTCCCCGGGGCCTACGGTCCGGCATGGACACCTACGAGCGGTCGGTACGCGTGAAGGCACCCTTCGAGAAGGTCTGGGAGTTTCACTCGACCGGCCAGGGACTCGTCGCGCTGACGCCCGACTGGATGAACCTCCGCATCGAATCGGAGACCGGCCCGGACGGTGAACCCGACCCCGAGGTCCTCGACGCTGGGGCGACCGTCGTCTCCTCTATCAAACCGTTCGGCGTCGGGCCGCGCCAGCGCTGGGTCTCGGACATCGTCGCCCGCGAGGAAGCCGAGGGCGAGGCGATGTTCCGCGACGTGATGCGCGAGGGGCCGTTCCCGTTCTGGGAGCACACCCACCGGTTCCGCGCCGACGGCCCCGACGCCACCATCGTCGAGGACCACGTCGAGTACGAACTCCCCGGCGGGCCGCTGGGGCGTGCCGTCGGCCCGCTCGGCGTCGTCGGGTTCGAACCCATGTTCCGATTCCGTCACCGCGAGACGAAGCGGCGACTCGAGTCGTGAGCCCTCGACCCCGGTCGGGCGTACATTTATTCCGCTTTGTGCCTCACCTGTAGGCATGACAGACGTACTCGTCGTCGGCGGCGGCGCCGCCGGCCTCAGCGCAGCACTGTTCACCGCCAAGAACGGTCTCGACACTGTCGTCTACGACACAGATGGGACGTGGCTCCACAAGGCGCACCTGTTCAACTACCTCGGTATCGAATCCGAAGACGGCACCAAGTTCGTCGAGGACGCCCGCGAACAGGTCGAGTCGTTCGGTGCCGACCTCCGCGAGGCGGAAGTCACCGCTGTCGAGGCTACCGACGACGGGTTCACCGCGACGACCGAGGAGGGCGAGGCCTCCGCGTCGTACCTCGTCCTCGCGACCGGCGCGAAGCGCGACCTGGCCGAAGACCTGGGCTGTGCGATGACCGACGAGGGCGTCGTCGACGTGGACGTCTCGATGGAGACCAGCGTCGACGAGGCGTACGCGACGGGCGCGATGGTCCGCGCCGAGGAGTGGCAGGCCATCATCTCGGCGGGTGACGGCGCTGCGGCCGCGTTGAACGTCCTCTCGAAGGAGAAGGGCGAGCACTTCCACGACTTCGACACGCCGGACGACGCAGAGTGAGCGGCCCGCGAATCGACCCCAGAGCGGGTCTCGTGGTCGCCGTCCTCGCGGTCAGCACCAGTGCCATCCTCGTCCGGTGGAGCAACGCCCCGCCGGTCGTCGCGGCCTGTTACCGCGTCCTGCTGACGATGGTGATGCTCGCGCCGGTGGCGCTCTCGCGCTACGGCGAGTCCTTCGCGACCCTCTCCCGGCGGGACCTGCTGGCCGCCGGTGCGACCGGCGTCGCGCTCGCCGTCCACTTCGCGGCGTGGTTCGAGAGCCTCTCGTGGACGAGTGTCGCCGCGTCCGTCACGCTCGTGCAGTGTCAGCCGCTGTTCGTCGCGGTGGGTGCCTGGGCGCTGCTCGACGAACGTGTCACCCGTGGGACGACCGTCGGTATCCTCGTGGCCGTCGGGGGCATCGTCGTCCTCTCGCTGGGCGACTTCCTCGGCGGCGCCGCGGTCGGACCCCGGCCGCTCTACGGGAACGCGCTGGCAATCGTCGGTGGCGTGATGGCCGCCGCGTACGTGCTGGCCGGCCGGTCGCTCAGGCAGCGCTTCCCGCTGGTTCCGTACGTGACGGTGGTCTACGGCGTCGCCGGCGTGTGCCTGTTCGCGCTCGTGCTCGTCTCGGACGTGCCCGTCGGCGGCTACCCGCCCCGCGAGTGGGGGCTCTTCCTCGCGATGGCCGTCGGCCCCGGCATCTTCGGGCACACGGTCCTCAACTGGGCGCTGGCCCACGTCGAGTCCAGTCTCGTCAGCGTCTCGCTGCTCGGCGAACCGCTGGGCAGTGCCCTGCTCGCACTCGTCTTGCTCGCGGAAGTGCCGGGTCCGTGGACCGTCGTCGGCGGTGCGGTCATCCTCGCCGGCATCGTCATCACGGCACGAAGCCGTCCGGACCCACAGCCCGCCTGAGTCCTCGCGGGCGAGTCACACGACGTCGTTGTCGAGCGCTCGCTTCTCGACGGCTCCCCGAATCGCGGCGGCGTCGAAGTCGTGGTCCGGTCTGAGGTTGACGAAGTCGAGGAACTCCTCGGCGGCGAGCAGTTCCGACGCGTCGTAGACGGCACTGGCTGCGTCGACGGCCAGCGGTGCGCCGACGAGCGGTTCCAGTGCGCCGAGCGCACACGCGAGGTCGTACGCGCGAGCGTCGGCGATCGCGTCCTCGCGGACACTCGTGGCATCGATGAAGTACACCTCGTCGTCGGCCACCAGGACGTTCTCACACCGGAAGTCGCCGTGGGCCAGCCCGTGCTCGTGCATCCGGTGGAGGTCGCGAAACACCGTGGGGGTGTGGCGCTCGATACTCTCGCGGGGCAGGTCGTCGAGCGTCTCGAAGTCGCGCAGATACGAGAGCACGAGCACGCCCATCCCCTCGTACTCGAACGCCTCGACGGGTTCGGGTGCATCGATTCCCAGGTCGCGCATCCGTTCGGTGGCCGCGAGCTCGTGCTGGGCCATCTCGTATGGAGTCCCGAAGTGCTCGAAGAAGCCCTCGGTCCCCGAGGAGAAGGCTCCGAGGTTCCGGCCTCTGGTCAGGAGGCCGTGGACCAGCGAGTTCTGCTGGGTGATGACCTTCACGAACCAGCGGTCGTTGACGACGAACGGCGTCGAGAGCCAGTTGTCCGCGTCCAGGAAGGTCACCCGGGCCGACGGCTCGTCGTACCGCTCCATCACCGCCCGCGTCACGCCCTCCAGGTGCTCCCAGGGGACCGACCCGCGCAGGAACCGTCGGAACGCCATCGTCCGAACGCAGGAGCGGCGGCGGCAAATGGCTTGTGACCGGCCCGGTGGTATTTGGTCGCAGGAGCCCTATCGAGCGTATGGACTTCACGCTCCCCGACGAACACCGGATGATCCGGGATTCGGTCCGCGAGTTCTGCGAGAACGAGATCGCACCCATCGCACAGGACATCGAGGACGAGCACCGGTTCCCGGCCGAGATTTTCGATCAGCTGGCCGACCTCGACATGATGGGCGTCCCTATCGGCGAGGAGTGGGGCGGTCTTGGTTCGGATACGTTGACCTACGCACTGGTCGCCGAGGAGCTGGGACGTGTCTCGGGCAGCGTCGGGCTCTCCTATGTCGCCCACACGTCGCTGGGGTCGAAACCCATCGAACTGTTCGGGACCGACGAGCAACGCGAGCGGTGGCTCCGCCCGCTTGCCACCGGCCAGACGCTCGGTGCCTGGGCGCTGACCGAACCCGGCAGCGGGAGCGACGCCAGCGACATGGACACGCGAGCGAAGCGCGACGGTGACGAGTACGTCATCGACGGCACCAAGCAGTTCATCACCAACGCCTCGGTGGCGGGGTCCGTGCTCGTGAAGGCCGTCACCGACCCCGGCGCCGGGTACGACGGCATCTCGACGTTCATCGTGTCGCCGGAGGACGACGGCTGGGAGGTCACCACCGAGTGGGAGAAGATGGGACTGAACGCCTCACCGACCTGCGAACTCCAGTTCACGGACTGTCGGGTCCCTGCCGACCGACTGCTCGGCCAGGAAGGCGAGGGCTGGGACCAGACACTCAAGACGCTCAACGGCGGTCGCATCTCCATCGCCGCGCTCTCGGTCGGGCTCGCACAGGGCGCCTTCGACGCCGCCAGGGAGTACGCCACGGAGCGCGAGCAGTTCGACCGCCCCATCTCGAAGTTCGACGCGATTCGCGACAAGCTGGTCGAGATGGACCGCAAGATAGAGCGCGCTCGCCTGCTGACCCACAAGGCCGCGACGATGTACGACGACGGGGAGGACAGCGCTGGGCCGAAGGGCCAGCGAGGCGGCGGCGACGCCGCCAGCCTGACTCGCATGTCGTCGCTGGCGAAGCTCGACGCCAGCGAGATCTGTCGCGAGGTCGCCGAGGACGCCGTCCAGGTACTCGGCGGCTACGGCTACACCACGGACTTCGCGCCCCAGCGGTTCTACCGGGACGCGAAGCTGATGGAGATCGGCGAGGGAACCAGCGAGATACAGCGACTGGTGCTCGGCCGGGAACTCGGCCTGTAGGCCGGCCCGTGGGAACCGGGGGTGGCGGGCGAGCGAGGAGTCTCGCGTCCTCCCTTGTGAGATACGCTCCGTGTGATAGCGGGCTACGTACCACTCCACTTCTGATACGGTCGCTCAGTAGCCACTCGACTCTGGGTAAGTACCCACAATGCGTACGGTTTTGAGGGTAGGTTCGTCTTACCCGCCATGGACCGACCGTCATTCCTCGACTCGCGCTCGCTCGACCAACTCGCCGCACTCACCGGACTCGGATGGACCTCTTCTCTCTGTGGGTACCTCGTGCTGTGGTTGGGGTACGGCCCCGGTGTCCTCGAACGGGCACTCGTTGAAAGCGAAGTGTTGCTGTACGTCGGCGTCGGATTCTTCCTCGCGACACTGGGCCTCGACCGGATCGCACGGGCGTGGTCCGGAGCGCCCGTAGAACGGCCTGGGGACTCGGGCGAAGACCATACCGAGTCGTCGACCCAGCCCGCCGATTAAGACGGGCTTACTTGGTCCCGTCGGGGACGATTGTCACCGGCACGGAAACCGTATCCAGGACGGCGAAGGCCGCGGTCCCCCCGGCCAACCGATCCCTGAGCCGCTTGTGTCTGTGGCCCATCACGATGTGCGTGATGTCCACGTCGGTCGCCAGTTCCAGGAGCTCCCGGGCGATGCGTTTGCCGTTTCGTCGGCTCGAGCGGCCGACGTACTCCAGTGCCACCGTCGCGACCACGGACTCGTCGGCGAGCCGCTGGCGGAGCTCCTCGCGAAGTTGCTTGGCCGCCGCGTCGGCCATCTCCTCGTCGAGCAGGTGGACGACGTACAGTTCCTCCTCCAGTCCCTCGCCGAGTCTGATCGCGGTGTCTATGACCGGTTCGGAGACCGGGTCGGGCGCGACGGCCACGAGAATTGTCATACGTCGACGACGACGGCCAGCACGAAATACGTTTCAGCGGAACCGCGGTGCGCTCAGGACGTGGCCTTCAGGTTGTGGACCGGATCCAGCCGTTCGACGACCTCCGCGGTGGGTTCGAGCGCTGCTCGGATGACGTCGGCGTCCTTGTACGCCATCGGGGCCTCGTCGCGAACGGCTTCGACGACGGACTCGGAGTAGACGCCGGCCATGGCCTCGGCGAAGTCGTCCATGTCGACGACGTCGTGGGCCCGGCCGCGACTCATGACCCGACCAGCACCGTGTGGCGCCGTCTGATGGTAGTCGTCGTTGCCCTTCCCGCGAGCGATGACCGACCCCGCGGCCATGTTGAACGGCACGACCAGCCGCTGTCCCTCGCGTGCGGGCGTCGCGCCCTTCCGAATCGTCAGGTCCCGGAAGTCGACGTAGTTGTGGACACTCTGGAACCGGTCGACGGGTTCGACGCCCAGCGCCGCACAGACGGCGTCGCTCATCAGTTCGCGGTTCCAGCGCGCGTACTGCTGGGCGAACAGCATGTCGACGTAGTAGCCGTGGGCCTCCCGCCCTTCCAGCCAGTCAAGGTCGGTGTCCCGCTCGTCGCCGTCGCCGACGTGGGGCCCCAGCGACCCAAGTGCGTCGAAGGCGTCCTCGATGTTCTCGCCGTCGAGCGACCGGCGCAAGCGGTCCTTCCTGATGTGGGATTCGCCCTTCCCGCCGGTGACCCACTCGTAGAGGTCGCGGTCGCTCACCGTCTCGGGGTCGAACCGGAGGAACTCGGCGTACTTGTCGGGAACCGCCTCCCGGATGGCCCCGACCGCTCTCCTGTCGGTCGCGTTCGATTGCCAGTACTCCGCGACGGACTTGCCCAAGTACCGGGAGCCGCTGTGGATGACGAGCCAGTACTCGCCGGTATCGCGCGCACGGGCGAACTCGACGAAATGGTTGCCCCCGCCCAGCGTCCCCGCGCTCTGGATGACGTGGCCCATGCCCTGGCGCTGGTCGGCCAGCACGCGAGTGCAGAGCGACTCGAAGTACTCGCCGTCGTAGCCGTCGAAGTCGAACTCCAGGGGGTCGATACGCTTGCCGAACCGCGCCTCGAAGGCGTCGTCGAACCGCTCGAAGACCCTGTTGGCGCGCTCGAATGGGAACTCGTCGACCAGATGTGGTGCGTCGTCGTAGTCGTGGACCGAGCGCCCCATCGGGACTGCCTCGCGCACACGACGCTCTCGCTCGGGGTCCGAGAGTGGCAACTCGTCGCCGAGGTTCGTCGCGACCATGCCACACCCGACGTCGACGCCGACGACGTTCGGGACGATGCGGTCGCCCAGCGGCATCGTGAACCCGATGGGTGCGCCCGCGCCCCAGTGGGTGTCCGGCATGATTCGGACCGGCTCGGTGAACGCCGGGTGGTCGATGAGCGACTGTATCTGCGCGCGGCACTCCGACTCCAGGAGCGACTCGTCGTCCACCATCACGCGGGCGGTGGTGTACTCGCCGACCAGTTCGATGGGCATCTCTGCCGGGGGTAGTCGAGACGGTGTGTTGAACTTCACGGTCGGTCCCGCCCGCCGCCCTCACCGCTTGGTGACGCGACGGTGGCTCGGGTCCGGGAGGTTCTGGACGGTCCCACACTCCATGCACTTCCAGACGAACGCTCCGAGGCGGCGGTAGCTCGCCTCCCCGGAGCCGTTGTTGCCGACGTCCCAGGTCCGCCCGCAACCGATGCACGTGTCCGGCTTGTGCCGTTTGCTCTTCCGTTCGTTCCGCTGGCTCGATTCGGGACCGAACCCCTTCTCAGGGCGCAGATTTCGCTGGACCGCCCGGAGGTCGTCCGAGTCGAACGTCGACCTGAGTTCGTCCAGTTTCGCCCGGAGGCGGTTCCGGGCTGCCACCAGCTCCGCGTAGCGCTCGGACTCGTCTAACTCCTCGGCCGTCGCGCCCACCTCCAGGTTCGTGATACCGAGCGTGACGTCGTAGTAGGACTTGAGCAGCGACTGGTACCACGACCGGCGCATCAGTCGGTCGACCGTCTTGCGGACCGCTGCTTTCGTCGTCGGCTCGGGCAGACACACGTCGTACGGGAGGCCGGGGAACATCACCTCGACGTGCTCGGTCGTCGTCACGACCGTCCGGCAGTACGGCGACGTCGTCTTGATCTGGGCTTCGATCTCTGCCTTCGCCTCGTCGGGGAGTTCGTTACGGACCAGGGCGACGGAGATGGTGTCTTCGAACGCCGTCCGTATCTCCTCGATGGTGTTCGCCGTCAGAACCTCACACCCGTCGCTGATCCAGTGCTCGAACAGTTCGGCCCGCGTCGGCCCGTCGACGACGAGCACGGTCGGCTGTGGCCGTCGTTGTGACAGAGTCTGTCGCTGTGAGGGGGTTTCGCGGGCGCCCGTCTGCCCGGGACGGTGTCCGGTTCCACGTAGTTCACTAACTCCCATAATAGAATATGATAGATAGGGTTATTTATCGATACCTATAATTATCGATAATGACAATTGAGGCGCGGCCGTTTCTCGGCGGAACGTCCTCCAGAGGTTATACTACCCCTGTCGACCGGTCGGTCTTCCACGCAGTTCTCGGGCGTACACTGTGAATCACTGTTTCGTCGGAAAACTACCTTCTCGCGGGCTAAGAACTGTTTTCAGTCGCTGGGAACGCCCGTCTGCTTATATGGGTATCCATCGCTCACATCCACATGTGAGGTAACGACGATGTCCTACCAAGCAACCAACCCACTGGCCGACGAGTTCGAGCTGAACCTGGACGGCCCGCTGGCGGCCTACTGGCTGGCCTTCCTCAGAATCGTCACCGGATGGTGGTTCTTCCACGCCGGTGTGACCAAACTCATCGAGGACGGCCTGGCGTTCAGCTACGGCCCGGCCTACATGCAGCAGATGACGGGCACCGCGCTCGGCCCCATCCCGGTCTGGATGGGCAACAACCTGGCGTGGCTCATCGCGCCCGGCGTCCCGCTGTTCGAGACGGGCATCGGCCTGGCGCTCATGGCGGGCGCGTTCGTCCGCCTGGCCTCCCTCGGCGGGATGATATTCATGACCCTGTTCTGGATCGGCAACGCCGGTTTCGGACACGGGCTCGTGAACAGCGACCTGATGGGCCTGCTGCTGTTCGCGACCATGCTCATCCTGGGCACCGGTCGCTACTTCGGGCTCGACGCCATCATCGAGAAGCTGAAGTTCGTCAAGCAGCACCCGCGCCTGAAGTACATACTCGGCTAACGAGGTGACACACAATGACCAACGAAATAATCGACAAAGCGGCAATGGCACTGAGCGGCGGACTGATGCTGCTGGGCATCGTCGGGCTCGGCATCGTCGAGATCCTCGCCGGCGCACCCTACGGGGCGGCCCCCGTGACGAACGACGCCGGCGAGATCGTGGCGACCCCGATGGTCGACCCGGTCCTCCGGACCGGCCTGGTGCTCGCCGGCCTCGGCATCCTGGCGATATACGGCGCGTACCGCTTCGCCGACCGGCTCGACGAAGAGGCTGACGTGGCGACGGGCCACGAGGTGACGGCCGACTAACGAGTGAGTTCGACTCACTCGACACGGTCGTTCGGATTTTCGTGTGACCGACGCTCGATAGCGTCGGCTGAACCGCCGTGAGTAGACTTATGCGCCAGTCGACGCTGGGTCCAGTATGCTCGACGTCGGCGACCCTGCCCCCGATTTCGACCTCGACGGCACCGCCGGGACCGGGTACGGGTCGTATCGGCTCTCCGCGGCCACGAACCAGGCCCCGGTACTTGTCGCCTTCTACACCGAGGACTTCGCCTCGGCCTGCACCGGCTACCTCGAAGCGCTCCGGGACACCGACTGGGGCGCGCTGACCGACGCCATCGCCGTCTTCGGCGTCGCGCCGGGCACGCTCGCGACCCACCGCGAGTTCGCGACCGACCTCGACCTGCCCTTCCCGCTGCTCGTCGACGACCCGGGCGTCGACGCCCAGTTCGGCGTCCAGCGCCCCGACGGGACGACCCGACGCTCAGCGTTCCTCGTCGACCAGCGGGTCAGAGTGGCGTTCCGATGGCTCGACGAGCGCGACGCGGGCACCACCGACCCGCCCGACATCGACCCGATACTGGCCGCGGTCGACCGCCACTGAGGCGACCAGCGTGGAGAACGACACGCCAAAGTCGGGGGCGTCCTGGATGTCGGTATGGGCACGCCGCTGGAGACACGCGAGGCACAGGCCGCGGAAGTCGTCGACCGCCTCCACGAGGAGTACCCGGACTCGACCATCTCGCTGAACTACTCGAACCGCCTGGAACTGCTCGTCGCAGTCGTCCTCTCTGCGCAGTGTACCGATGAGCGCGTCAACGAGGTCACCGAAACCCTCTTCGAGACGTACCAGACCCCGGCAGACTACGCGAACGCGAGCGAGGAACAGCTCGCCGAGGAAATCTACGGCATCACGTTCCACAACAACAAGGGCGGCTATCTGCAGGGCATCGGCGAGCAAATCGTCGCGGAACACGACGGCGAGGTGCCCGACACGATGTCAGCACTCACGGACCTGCCAGGCGTGGGCCGGAAGACGGCCAACGTCGTCCTCCAGCACGGCCACGACATCGTCGAGGGCATCGTCGTCGACACGCACGTCCAGCGCCTCTCCCGACGCCTGGGTTTGACCGAGGAAGAACGGCCCGAGGCCATCGAACAGGACCTTCTGGACGTCGTCCCCGAGGACGAGTGGCAGCAGTTCACCCACCTGCTCATCGACCACGGCCGGGCCGTCTGTGGGGCGCGGTCGGCCGACTGCGATGCGTGTGTGCTGGCAGATATCTGCCCGTCGGCCAAGGGAGACAGCGACGTCGACCTTGCGAGCGGCGAGCCCTGGTCCTGAGTCACTCCCCGTCCAAGCGCACCGTCAGCACCGGGATGTCGGACGTCCGGATGACTTTCTCGGTGACGCTCCCGAGCAGGTACCGGTCCAGTCCGCTGCGGCCGTGGGTCGGCATCACGACCAGGTCGATACCTTCGTCTTCGGCGTAGCTGACGATGACCTGATACGGGCTCCCTCGGCGGATGGCCGTGACCGCCTCGATGTCCTGGTCCTCGAACTCCGCAGCCGCCGTCCTGACAACCTCCTTGCCGACTCGCTCGAGCCGTTTGGTCGAATCGTGAGTGGCCGTCATCCCCGACGGCTCCTCGACGTCGTCCGGCTTCACCATCCCGGACGACCCCGTGCCGTCGTCGGGCATCACCATGGAGGACTCCTCGGCCTCGCTGTCAACAACGTTGAGGACGTGCACTGTCGCTCCGTACGTCGACGCGAGGTCGAGGACGTGCTCCATCGCGGCGTCGGCACCGGAACTCCCGTCTGTCGGAAAGAGAATCGTCTGATACATCTTCACACGTGTTATTTCGCTGTCACATTATATTAATTGTTCGACCGTTCACGCCGACGTCGACCGGATGCGTGGCCTCGCCGCCGCTCAGGCGACGTACCGGAGCACGTACCGCGCGGCACCGACGACGTAGGCCAGCATCCAGAAGATGACGTAGCCGAAGACGCCGATGCGGAGCCGCGAGCGCCAGTGGCTCATCTGTTCGCCGCCGATCTCGTCCAGCAGGAGGTCCTCGTCGTACTCGTTGTAGAGGTCGTGTTCCCGTTTGGCCCGGAAGATGCGGACGATGCCGGTACCCCCAAACAGGAGCAGAGCGTAGGCCTGCAGGCCCAGATAGGCGTGGACCGCCGAGAGGCCACCGAGCTGGTCCGGGAGCCGTGGCATCATCCAGCCCACCATCGGCACCGTCGTCAGGGTCAGTCCGGTGGTCACGAACTTCAGGTGGTGCAGCAGGACATCCCACGTGACCGGCTCTGTCTCGATGATGTAGTACGCACCGTAGACGAAACAGGGGAAGCTGAGCGAGACCGCAGCCAGCACCACTGTCGCGATGGCGCTCTCGGACACCATGGCCGCGGCTTAGGACGCGACGGCTAAAGGGTCGCGGATAGCGGATTTCTGGAACGGCGTCCACCGGGCAGGCCGGGGCGGGCCGTGGTCGGACTCGTCGACAACCGTCACGCTAACAGGTACGCCCGCTCTAGGGGGGGTAATGAGTGATTCCTCGGACGAGCGGTCACGACCGGCCGAGCCATCCGACACTCCCGACGCCGACTCCGAGGACGTCGAGGCGCTCCGGAGACAGGTCGAAGAGAAGTACGACTTCGACAACTTCGGCCCGGCGGACATGGCCGACATGACCGCCGAGGAGTGGGACGTCGCCTTCGACCCGGACACCTGGATTACCGGCGACGAGCTGCTGGACCGGGTCGACCGTGACCTCCGGAACCGCGTGGCGACGCGCGACGTCTTCGCCCGTATCGAGCGCCACACGGACCCGCCCCGCGTGCTCGCCTACTCCGACGAGGGCTACGCGCTCGTCTACCCGGATGGCAGTATCGAGGGTGAGGGCACGGTGCTGCGGGACGTGAAGCCGACCGTCGCGCTCGCGTCGATGGACTCCTACGACGTCCCCGAGACGGTGCCGGACAACCCGCTGCCAGAACCCGAAGCCGTCCCCGAGGGCGGCGGCGAGCTTGGCAACCGGATGCTGCAGGTCATCGCCGGCGCCCAGTTGCTGGCCGGCCTGGGCCTGATTCTCGGTGGAGTCCTCTCGGTGGCGAACGTCATCGGCGGGCCCGGCGTCAACGTGGTCTTCCTGTTCGTCGGCGGACTTGCGTTCATCGCTATCGCGCTCGTCCTCTTCTTCACGGTGGCCAACGCCAGGCTCTCGGACACCTTCCGCGCCGAGGAGTACCGTGAGCGACTGCGGGCTATCGGCCTCGAAGACGGCGAGCGACCCGACTTCGTCCCGGAGCTCGAACCCCAGCGTTCCGGCGACGGAGAGGAGACGGAGTAGCGCGTCCGAGTGGGGCCAACACGGAGCCTGCGGGTGGTATTCGGTGGGTTTATACAAACTCGGTCCTGACCTACCGGTGTATATGAATAGGCGGGAATTCGTCCGGACTGCCGGGGGTGCTGCCGGCGCGACGGCAGCCCTCAGTGCGACGGGCACTGCCGCAGCCCAGGAAGAGGGTGGCGGCGAGACAGTCCCGGACTACGGCGGATTTCTCGACCAGGTCGGCAACTTCGACGGGACGACCGTCGACGCGCGCGGCCAGGACACCGTGACCGTCGAGGTCGGTGCGCAAGGAAACGGCGGCGCGTTCGCGTTCGGCCCACCCGCGGTCCACGTCGACAACGGTGCGACAGTGCAGTTCGAATGGACCGGCGAAGGCGGCGGCCACAACGTCGTCTCGGCACCCGACGGTCCCCTGGACTCGGGCGACGCGGTATCGAGTGCGGGCGTCAACTACGAGCACACCTTCGAGGAGGACGGCATCTTCACCTACGTCTGTGTCCCCCACGAGGGGCTCGGCATGAAAGGCGCCATCGTCGTCGGCGAGGAGTACCCGACCCAGACGGTCGGTGGCGGCGGCCCGGTGGAGGTCGACCCGCACTACGCTGGCGTCCCCATCCAGCCCCACTTCGTCGGTTTCGGTGCGGGGCTCGCGGTCGTCGTCTCGCTGGTGTTCACCTTCTTCCTCCTGAAGTACGGTGAGTCGCCACACACGAGCGGGGGGAACAACTGATGTCCTCCGAAGGCTCCACCTACGGCGACATCCACCGGTACGAACCGCCCCGTGAGAGCACGGCCGCCGCCGTCGGTATCGTGCTGCTGACGTTCATCCAGATCGTCCTCGTCGGGCTGTTCACCTACGGGATGCTCGCCGGCTGGGCGTCCGGTATCGGGACGACGCTGACCCTCCGAATCATCGAGGCCAACATGTTCATGGGTGGCGTCCTGACGGCCATCTTCATCGACCTGGCCTTCATCATGATGCTGTACCGCAAGGAGTTCCTCCCCGACGTGATGATCGTCAAGAAGCGCCGTCGCAAGTGGGAGGACCTCTACATCGAGCAGGACGACGTCGACGGCACCACCGTGCTCGACAACGAGGCGCTCGTCGAGAACATCAAACGTGCGGTCTACCCATACTACAAGAAATAATGCCACTAGACGAAGACAAGTACCCATCCGAGACAGGCCGACGCCGCTTCGTCAAGGGCGTCGTCGGGAGCGCAGCGCTGTCCAGTATCGGCGTCGGTGGCGCGGCCGCCGTCGACGCGACGACGGACGCCGCTGGTGAGGGTGGCGGGACGACGACGTTCGTCGCCGTCGAGAACACTGACGGCCCGGCACCCCGCGGGATGCCCATCATCCCCATCGAGATCAACGGCGGCGAGATATCAGGCGTCTGGCCCGAGTACGACCCCTCACAGGGCGTCGCTATCCAGGAGGACTTCGGCGGCAGCGGCATCTCCTACTCGTCGGCCTGGTTCCAGTACTGCGGGATGCAGACGGTCGAAGGCATCTACCCGCAGGCCGACCAGGACAACCTCTTCCGGAACAACCAGGGGTCGTTCTCCTGGCAGGACGAGTACGACAGCGGCGCGCCGCTCACCGTCGACATGTTCTCGGACTACCAGGAGTGGGGCAACGGTATCGGCACCGCCGGTATCGGGAAGCCCGCGAGCGCCACCTGGCGCTCGGAGGGTGACGCCTCGACCATTCCGGTCCAGATTATCCGGTCGGTCGAAATCGAGAAACTGGCCAACGGCGAGGGCAAGTACTCGGACGTTCCGGGCCCCGTCCAGTCGTTCATCTCAGAGGCGACCGACCAGGGCTTCATCGCCTGGCTGAACAAGTGCACCCACTTCTGCTGTGTCCCGGGCTTCAAGACGCAGGAGGGGAGCGCGAACTTCGGTGGCGAGAACGCCATCTACTGCCAATGTCACCAGTCGGTGTACGACCCCTTCAGCCCGGTGCAGAAACAGTTCGTGGCGCTCCCGCGCCCACCACAGACGGAGTAACCAATGAGTCTCGAACGCAAAGACGACCACGACCACAAAGGCTGGATGAAGACGCGTGAGCTCACGCCGATAGAGACGGTGTACCTCACGGCACTGATTTGGCTCGACAAGCGGCTGCGCGTCGTTGACTACCTGGAGATCCTCGAGGACCTCTACTACAAG
This sequence comes from Haloarcula ordinaria, assembly GCF_029338275.1. Taxonomy (NCBI): domain Archaea; kingdom Methanobacteriati; phylum Methanobacteriota; class Halobacteria; order Halobacteriales; family Haloarculaceae; genus Haloarcula; species Haloarcula ordinaria. Next base: position 1,754,915 of record NZ_CP119789.1, read on the forward strand.
GTCAACATGCAGATGCCCAAGAGCCACACGGAACAGTACAACCTCGACAACAAGTTCTGGTACTGGTACCCGCTGTACGCGCTGGGGTCGTTCTCCACGTTGGCGTACATCGTCGCGGCGATATCGGGCGCCCTGCTGGGCTTCTACTACGCGCCGGCTGCGGCCGCCGCGGACGGGTCACCGACCATCGCCTACGACTCGGTGTTGCTCATCATGGGCCAGTTGAACCTCGGCTTCTTCCTGCGCTCGGTCCACCGCTGGTCCGCGCAGGTGATGGTCGCCGCCGTGTTCCTCCACATGCTGCGTGTCTACTTCACGGGCGCGTACAAGGAACCGCGCGAGCTCAACTGGATTATCGGCATCGTCCTCATCTCGCTGACGCTGGTGTTCGGGTACACTGGCTACCTGCTCCCCTGGAGCCAGCTGTCGTTCTGGGCCGGCCAGATCGGCGTCGAGATGTCGCTGTCGATTCCCCTCATCGGCGAGTGGGTCGCCCAGCTGCTGTTTGGCGGCTTCACCTTGAGCCAGTCGACTATCGTCCGGATGTACATCCTGCACGTGTTCCTCCTGCCGTTCATCACGACGGCAGTCATCGCCGTGCACATCGGCATCGTCTGGATGCAAGGCATCGCGGAACCACACTGATACAATGAGCGACAACGACACCAACGACGACGTTCGTACAGACGGCAGCGGTACCGGCATCGTCCCGCCGGACGACGAGACCCCGACGTGGTCCGAGCGCAAGCAGCGGACTCAGGGGCTCTCCCGGCTGACCTACGAGTACTTCGAACGGTCCCGTCGCGAGGACCAGGACCTGCGCCAGGAGTCCGACTACGTCGAACGTGACGTCCTGGCCTTCCCCGCCTGGCCCCACGAGATGATCCGCAACCTCGCGCTGTCGGCGTTCTTCGTCGGGATGATTCTGTTCGTCTCGGCGGCGCTGCCACCGGAGATGCCCAACCCCGCAAACTCCAGCGTGACGCCGGCCATCATCCTGCCGGACTGGTACCTCTACTGGTCGTTCGGGTTGTTGAAACTCGGCCCGCTGAACCCGGACCTGTCCATCCTGGGCGGCCAGAAACTGATGGCTGACCGGACCTACGGGGTGCTCGCGAACGTGGTCGTCGTCGGCTTCGTCGCCATCGTCCCCTTCCTCAACAAGGGGTCGGCCCGACGCCCCGTCGAGCAGCCCTTCTGGGCCGCTGTCGGGATGTCCGGCGTGGTGTTCAGCCTGACCATCGCCGCGCTGTCCGTCAAGAACATCATCCCGATGGACTCGAACCTCCTGTTCGACCTGACGTTCCTGCTCCCGTTCGTCAGCGCCACCATCACCTACGCGGTGCTGAAGACCATGCGGGAAGGATACATGTTCGACCTCAACCGGCGGTACTACCGGTTGCGCCCACCGAAGTAACCCGCGCTCCGTCCCGGGACTCCACTCCGTTTTCACCGGCGCTCACGCATCTCGAGACGAGTCACGCCCCCGTCTCGCCGCAGTAAAGTAGGTCGCGCCCCTAGCGAGGGTGATGACCGAGGACGATTCGAAGCCGACCGCGGGCCGACGTGACGTCGTCGTCCCGTTGCGCGTGTACAAGGCCGTCACCGTGTTCTCGACGCTCTTCGCCGTCCTCTGTGTGGTCGGCGGGTTCATCCTCGTCGACAACGCGACCCAGCGCGCGTCGGCGCCGGCCTCGGAGATAGACGTCCCCATCTCCATCGCCGGCGTCGGCCTCATCCTCGCTGGAACCGTGGTCTACGCCTTTTCGACGCGCTTTCGGACCGAAGAAATGGGAAAGTCTAAAGACGACGCTGGCGAAGAATCAGATAATGGCTGACGAATTCATGAAGGGGTTCGGTATCCTCATGGTCGGCGGGCTCGCCTGGATGACCTTCGCGGGCTGGTACCGGACGCCGAGCTTCGAGGGCGCACAGCTGACAGGCGAGGTCACGCTCGAGAACCCGACGCTGTTCGACCAGATCGGGCTCGTCATGATGGACGTGTTCTTCTGGTTCGCCATCATCGGCGCGCTGACCTTCTGGGTCGTCATCCCGCTGGTCAACGAGACGCGAGAGTACCTCGACGAGCGCTCGGCCTGAACGGTCCGTCTTTCTGTCGGCTGACGGGGCCACGAACTCCATCTACTTCCGCGACGGTCACACTGTTCTCTAGCCAGCATCGCAGTCGCATCGCCCGACCACGCTTCAGTTACACCACGTGCGGAGGGACCATGTCTGACCCAAGCGACGTCAGTGGCGCCGACGTGTCGTGACTGGACGGGGAACACAGCCGTCTCTGGCAGTCGGATATTTGACCGGGCACTCGGAAGAAATGGTTCGAAAAGCGCGAACGCTCAGACGATTGCGTCCCAGGGGGCGGCGATGACCCAGAAGAGGCTCTGGTAGCCCGCGTAGAGGACGAGGAGCGCCGCAGCGACGAGCGACCCCTTCGGTCGTTCGAGGGGAATCTCGCGACGGGCCTCGACTTTCCGGGACTCGAACTCGAAGAAGTCGGTGATGACGGCACCGAGGACGAGCATCGACATGACCATCCCGCCGTGGTGGGCGAGCGTCATGTAGAAAAACGAGGCGATGACCAGGATGACGTTGCTCGCGGTGTGGGCCGGATGGCGGGAGATCGCCTCCGCACCCCCCGTCTCGTACTCTTTGAGGTGTCGCCTGTGGGCCAGCTGCCGGGTCAGCAGGTTCGCGACCACCAGGACCATGATGACGTACTCGATGAGGAGGACGCCACCGGGGCCTGTGCTCCCGAAGATGGTGTCAAGCGGCCCGAAGAGCGTGACTGATGGCTGCATACGAGACACTGTGTCCGGTCCCCATTAGTGTCTTTCCAATTCTCGCCCGGTCAGTCGAACCGCGACCGGCTCGAGTCGACGACGGCGGCCCGCCAGCGGCCCTGCCGGGCGAGCGTCACCGAGTCGCCGTACGAGACCGTTCCCCGTTCGGTCCCGTCGACGAACAGCGAGACTTCCGCTTCGTCGCGGTCGACGGTCACGGTGACCGTCTCCCCGGGGAGCACCCAGTGGTCCGGGTTCGTCGCGAACGGCGCGATGGGCGTGACGACGCTGACGGGCGCCGGTTCGACGACCGGGCCGCCGATGCGACGGGCGTATCCAGGGGAGCCCGCCGGCGTCGAGACCACGACCCCGTCCGCCCTGAACGTCCCGACGTGGTCCGTCGGGCTCGCGACGGTGTACTCAGAGATGTGGGCCGCGTCCGCGGTGACGAGCGTCACGTCCCAGACGGCCCTGCCCACCGGGTCGTCGTCGAGAGCGACCGACAGGAGCGGGTGGTGTTCGACGCGTGCCGCGTCCAGCGAGGCCACCGCGTCGGCGACCCGGTCGCGAGGCACCGACCGGACGCCTCGACCGGCGTCGACGGGCACCACCAGCGGGTCGCGCTCGGCACGTGCCACGGCAGTCACCGCGGCCTCGCCGACGGCGACGACGGCGTCTGTCGCTGGCACGGTCTCCGGGGTTCCGGTCTCGACCGTCACGCTGCCCTCCCGGAGCCGCTCGGCCACCTCGTCGTCACCGACGACGCCCACGGAATCGCGCTCGGTCATCACTGAAGGGTCCGACCGACCGGAGAAAAACCTGCCGCACTCACCGTTAGTTGCTCAAGCGTTGGCGGGCGTACTTCACCAGCGTCGGCACGTCGTCGAGGTGCAACAGCCGCGCCATCGCCAGTTTGTCGCCGGCGTTCGCTCGCTGGAGGACGTCGTCGTCGGCGGCCCGGAGGTCGGCCATGAGCTGGTCGTAGCGCTCGTTGGGCACGAGGTACAGCAACTCGGTCAGTGTCAACCTGGCCCGCGAGCGCGGTGCCACTTCCGTGTGCCAGAGCTCGTCGTACACACTCATCTTCTCGGCCGAGGTGTCCCGTGAATCGGGTGTCAGCGCCGCGTCGACGGTGATGGCGGCCGCGCGCGCGGACTTCATGCCCTTGTGGATGCCTTCGCCCCACAGCGGGTCGATGGTCGGGACGGTGTCGCCGATGGCGATGAAGTTGTCCGTGCTCAGGTCACCCGGCGGCTGGATGTGGGCCGAGCCGCGGTGCTGTTTCCCCTCGAGGCGTTCTGCGCCGTCGAAACGTGGGTCCTGGTCGAGCCAGTACTCCAGGTAGTCGTCGATGCCCATCCCGTCCTTGGCGTACTCGCGGTGTGAGTCGTTCTGGATGTAACAGAGGCCGACCTTCGCCGTGTCGCCGCCGGTGTGGAATATCCAGGAGTAGCCGCCGGGCGCCAGGTCGTGGTCCAGCCGGAGCATCATCGCGTCCGTGAGGTCCCCGTAGTCGTCGTGGTCCACGTCGATGCCCTCGAACTCGTACTCGACGCCGATAGCCTGGTGGTCGCGCTGGAGGTCGCTGACGCCGAGCTTCTTCGCCAGCGGTGCGGCCGGCCCCGTCGCGTCGATGACGACGTCCGCGTACACCTCCTCGTCGCCGTCGTACCGGACGCCGACGACCTCGCCTTCGTCCACGATAGGCGCGGAAACGCGCGAACCGAACCGGTACGTCGCCCCGCGCTCGCGGCCGTCACGGACGAGGAAGCGCTTGAAGTCGGCGAACTCGAGCACCGCACCGGTCTGCTCGCGGACGTAGTGGTCGTTGGGTGATTCGAGGACGACGCTGTCGGTGTAGTTCATCACGACGTCGTCCGGGATACCGAACGACGCCATCATCGAGGGGAACGTGCCTGCGGTGGACTTGTTGCTCTGACGCGGGAACTCGTCTTCGGGCTCCGTCTCGAGGACGAGGACGTCGTAGTCCCGCTCTGCTACGTCGCGGGCACACTGGGCCCCGGCAGGCCCGGCCCCGGCTATCACCACGTCAAAGCGGTCGCGCATAATCGAACGTACCTCCTTTGCATAATCAGTCTTGCTGAATGTACCGACCCGGCTCTCGAAAGGGTAAAGGACCCACCAACCACACCACCGCCAACGCGGAGATTCGAGAGATGGTCCTGAAAACTGGTGCGGGCATGCTCGCGGACCGGCGGCGAGTGCCGACAGCACTGCGAGCGGTCCTGGGGTACTACGCCGAAACCGGCGTCTTCGACTACGCCAGTCTCTCGCTCAAACGGGAGATCGACGACCGAACCGAACGGATGGTCGACGACGTGAACGCGCGCGTCGAGGCCGCGCTCGAAGCGGAGTTCGGACATCCCGTCGAGTTCGACTACGACACCAAACTCATCCTCCCGGCCCAGCTCACGCTGGGTTACGTCTACCGGGAGGCGCGACGCGCGGCCGACGGGGACCCCGTCCAGGAGCCTATCGCCGACGGCGTCCCGCCGGTCGACGAGCTGGCGCTCGAACGGGGCCCCACCCAGGACCTCACCCCACGGGAGATGGTCGTCCGGGCCGAGCGGATGACCCGCCTCTCCATCGAGGCGCTCGTCGACGGCGACATGCGCGACGCGATAAACGACGAGGAGTTCGAGGACTTCGAGGTGGACTTCGACGCGGACGAGGCGGACCGCCGTCGGGTCGCCGAAGTCGCACAGGACGCGCTCCAGAGCCATCTGGACGGTCTGCTCGATGAGATGCCTCCCGTCGTCGAGGAAGCCTACCAGTGGGCCGTCGACTACAGCGAGGCCCACCAGGACCGCGACGAGCACTTCCGCGACCTGATGGCCGACGCCGAAGCAGGTGACGAGGCGGCGCTGGACGCCGTCCGCGCGGAGTACAAGTTCGCCGACTACGACGAGGGACCGCCGACCTTCGGCGAGCGGGAGATGGCCCTCCCGTACAGCAAGACCCAGTACGCCCGCGTCGGCGTCATCTACGACGGGATGCTCGACCTCTACCGGCTGGCCGGCCTGGACATCGACGAGACGTTCGCGAAGGCCATCGTGCTGGCCATCATCGGCGCGCAGGTGTGGCTCGACGACGTCGACGACTACGCCGACGACCAGGCGAACGGCCAGCTGACCCCCGTCACCGCGGAGTACCTGCTCGCGCCCGACGACGAGGCGGCCTACCGTCACGTCGTGGACATCACCGAACAGTATCTGGACCTGGCGGAGACGTACGCTACCGAGGCCGACTCGCCGCTGACGGGTATCGCCGCCGAGTACATCTACCGCTCGGGCGACCCGCAGGTGCTCCCCGGCTCGTTCTGACCGCCTACCGTTTCCCGAGCGCCGTCTCGAAGACCCGCTGGGCCCGCTCGTAGGCCGCGTTCCGGTCGACGATGGGATGGGAGTACTCGGGTGCCAACCGCTCGCGCTCCTCGTCCGAGAGGTTCGGCCACTCGACGATTCTGTCGGGGTCGACGCCCCGAAGTTCCGGCACGTAGGCAGTGACGTAGTCGGCCCCCGCGTCGTACTTCGCCATCTGCGCGACCGGGTCGAAGATGCGCACGTCGACCGAGTCGGTGCCAGTCGAGGCGGTCCACTGCCAGTTGGCGTAGTTGTTCGCCGGGTCGTGGTCCACGAGCTGTTCGGCGAAGTAGTCGGCGCCGACGCGCCAGTCCGTGAGGAGATGCTTCGTGAGGAACGAGGCGACGTTCTGTCGCGGGCGGTTGTGGATGTACCCCTCCCCGTTCAGCTGTCGCATCCCGGCGTCGACGAGCGGATACCCCGTTTCGCCGACCTTCCAGGCCGCTATGTGGTCGTGGTCCGACTTCCAGGGGATGGCGTTCGGGAACGACTTGTAGTTCGCCGAGAGCAGGTCCTGGTTGTAGTACAGGAGGTGGTAGTTCTGCTCGCGCCAGGAGAGCTCGTACCGGAACTTCTGGACGTTGCGCCGGGCGTCATCCTCCACCGCCACGTGTCGCTCGCTGGCTTCGGCCCACACCTCGCGGATACCGAGCATCCCCGCCGCGAGGTACGGCGAGAGGCGCGAGACGGCGCCCACAGGTGACTCGACGGCCGCCTGCATGTCGTCGCGGGTGTCGGCGTAGGTCTCGATGCCATCGGCCAGGAACGCGTCGTAGCGCTTTCTGGCGGCCGCGTAGCCAGCGGTCGGGAGGTCGATGTCCGACTCCAGTTCGGGCGGCGTCTCGTCGTCCTCGAACCCGACCAGGGCCTCGTCGCTCGGGGTCGTCGCCGGCGCGGGTTTCGTCACGGCCTGCCAGTCGTCGAAGAACCGGCTGTGGTTCTCGTAGCGCCCGGCCAGCTCGGCGGGGTCGACCAGCACGAGGTCTACGACCGAACGAGTCGACAGCGCCTCGTCGACCTGCCGCTGTCGCTCCCGGCGCTCCGGCCGGTAGTGTTCGTTGTAGTAGACCCGGTCAGCGTCGTGCTCCCGAACCACGTCGGCGAGGACGTCGGTGGCCGAGCCCGTCCGGACCAGCAGGTCGCTCCCGCGCTCCTGGTACGCCGCTTTCAGTTCTCGGACGCCCTGGAAAAAGAACGCCCGTTGTCGCCGCCCCACGGTATCGAGGACCTCGGGGTCAACGACGTAGACGGGGAGGAGCCGGTCGTCGCCCGCCGCGCGTGCCAGGCCACGGTTGTCCGGAATCCGGAGGTCGCGCTGGTGCCAGAAGACGTGCATACGCTGTCCAGGACTCCACAGGGTATGGGTTCGCGCCCAACTCTGTTGTGTATGTCACGGGGAGCCACGGACTGCCGAATCGAGACGACTCTGCGGGGAGCCGAACGGACTGCGAGCGCAGTTCTGGGGTCGCGCCGAGCACGAATCAGACGCAGAAAACGGTAGTCTAGTAGAACTCTCGAACGAGGTCCATCGCGCCCTCGGGGGCGCCGTCCGGGACGTCGTTCATCGGGGCCTCGATGCCCTCGCGTTGCTCGAAGGGTACGGACGAGTCGTCCTGGTAGAGGACGCCCGTGTACTCCTTGTCGGACTCGAGAATCTTGTCCTTGGCCATGTCGCGGTTGCCGGGGTCGTGGTCGGTGTCGTTCAGGTCGACGATGGCGTCGCGGAAGTAGTCGTAGGTGTCGACGTCGTTGAACGTGACACAGGGCGAGTAGACGTTGACGAAGCCGAAGCCGTCGTGTTCGATGGCCTGCTGGACGATTTCGGCGTGGCGCTGGGCGTTCGAGGAGAACGACTGGGCGATGAACGTCGCGCCGGCAGACAGCGCGAGCGCCTTCGGGTTGACCGGCGGCTGGCCGGGACCGTCGGGGGTGGTCGCCGTCTCGAAGTCCTCGTGGGAGGTCGGCGAGGCCTGGCCCTTGGTCAGGCCGTAGATGCGGTTGTCCATGACGACGTAGGACATGTCGACGTTGCGCCGGACGGCGTGGATGAAGTGGCCGGCCCCGATGGAGTAGCCGTCGCCGTCGCCGCCAGCGACCATCACTTCGAGGTCGGGGTTAGCCATCTTCACGCCGATGCCCACCGGCAGGGCGCGGCCGTGCACGCCGTGCAGCGCGTAGCTGTGCATGTACGTGCCGATCTTCCCGGAACAGCCGATGCCGGCGACCACGAACGTGTTGTCCGGGTCGTTGCCGGTCTCGGCCAGGGCTTTCATCATGCCGTTCATCGTCCCGAAGTCGCCACAGCCGGGACACCACGTCGGTTGCTTGTCGGATTTGAAGTCGGTGAATCGAACGTCGGAGCTCATTGTGTTGCCTCCTGTGTGCCGGTCGTCCCGGCGAGCTGCTGCTTGATGTCTTCTGCGAGTTCGTCCGCCTTGAATCGCACGCCGTCGTACTTGTTGATGCGGTCGACGCGCTGGAGGACGTCGTGTTCGACGACGTCGGCGAACTGCCCGGTCGCGTTACACTCGACGACGATGACGTCGTCGGCCGCCTGGACCTCCTCGGTGAGGTCGGGTCGCGGGAAGATGTAGGGCACCGAGATGAACCGGATGTCGTACCCCTCGTCGTCGAGGAGGTCGAGCCCCTCGCGGAGCGCGCCCTCGTTCGAGCCCCAGGAGATGACGAGCGTGTCGGCGTCCGCGTCGCCGAACTCGCGGTAGTCGAAGTCCTCCTGTTCGCGGGCCGTCTCGACTTTCTGCTGTCGTTTGTCGACCTGTTCGATGCGGACCTCCTGGTCTTCCGTCCGGCGGCCGAGCTCGTCGTGCTCGAGGCCGGTCGTCATGTGTGCGCCGTCGGTCGTCCCGGGGAAGGCTCGCGGGGAGATGCCGTCGGCGGCCGCGAAGTGGGCCTGGAAGCGCCCCTTCTCGTCGAGCCACGCCTCGACCTCGTCCTCGTCGACCACCTTGCCGCGGTCGATCTCGACCTCGTCCATGTCGAACGTCTCGGGCGGGAACGTCTGTTCGGTGACCGCGAGCGCGAGGTCCGAGACCAGGAAGACGGGCGTCTGGTACTTCTCGGCGAGGTTGAACGCCTCGACGGTCTTCCAGAAACACTCCGAGATGGTCGTCGGCGCGACGACGAACCGGGGAATCTCGCCGTGGCCGCCGTACAGCGTCATGTTGAGGTCGCCCTGTTCCTGCTTGGTCGGCATCCCCGTCGAGGGGCCCGAGCGCATCACGTCACAGATGACCAGCGGCGTCTCGCTCGTGGCGACGAGGCCGAAGGTCTCGGTCATCAGGTCGATGCCCGGACCGGAGGTCGCCGTCATCGAGCGCGCGCCCGCACGGGCAGCGCCCAGCGCCATGTTGATGGCCGCGAGCTCGTCTTCGGCCTGGACGACCTTCCCGCCGAACTGATCGATGCGGCCGGTCAGGTACTCCATGACGTCGGTCGCCGGCGTGATGGGGTAGCCGGAGTAGAACTTACAGCCGGCGGCCAGCGCGCCCATCCCGATGGCTTCGTCGCCGTTCAGAAGGACGTAGTCGGCGTCGGTGGTCTCCAGGTCGTAGCCAAACTCGTGGTCGTACTCCTCGCGGACGTACTCCTGGCCCTTTCGAGCGGCCTTCTTGTTGTTCTCGACGATGGCTTCGCCCTTGTCGCCGAAGCGCTTCTGGAGGCTCTCGTCCAAGTTCTCGATGGGGAAGTTCGTCACCTCGCAGGCCGCGCCCAGCGCGACGACGTTGAGCATGATGGCGCCACCCGCGTCCTCGGCGAGGCGCTTGAGCGGGACTTCCAGTGCCGTCGCGTCGCCGGGGACTTCGACGTCCTGCATCGTCGAGCGCTCCCCGTCGTAGATGATGACGGAGTCGTCGTGCAGTTCGTCCTCGTTCTCGTGAATCGTTCGCTCGGTCAGCGCGATGAGGATGTCGAGCCGGTCGACGACGCTCTCGACGCGGTCGACCGACGTCCGGACCTTGTACGCGGTGTAGCCGCCCCGGATGCGCGAGGCGAAATCTTTCGACGTGAAGACGTGTCGACCGGCCCGGGAGAGTGCTTGCGCAAAAATCTTCCCGGTCGAGTCGATTCCATCGCCGGCCTCGCCGCCGATGGCCCAGTTGAGGTCGTCTGGCATACTATCTCACGGGTAGCCTGCGGGGTAGGAAAAGGCTTCTGTATGCCGCCGCCCGCCGGTGACTCGGATGTGAAACAATTTCTCGGACAGCCGGCAGAATCGACCGAAATCCCCTTGACAGGTCCCTCCCACCTCCCCGGTATGGACGAACGTTCACTAACAGTCGCTGCCGTCCGTTCCGTCGGCCCGGACAGCGTCGCCATCGACATCGAGACCCCACCCGAGTTCGACGCCCAGCCGGGCCAGTTCGTCAAGCTCACCCTCGCCGTCGACGGCGAGGACCACTCCCGGTTCTACACCATCTCCTCGCCCGACGTCGACGGCGAGTTCGAGATTACAATCGGCATCGACCCGGAGGGTGAAGTCGCGCCCCACATCGCTGACCTCGACGCGGGCGACGAGGTACGCATCGAAGGGCCGTTCGGCTCGGACTACTACGAGGGTGAGGCCCGGGCCGTGATTCTGGCCGGCGGTCCCGGTGTGGGCCCGGCTATCGGCATCGCCGAGCGAGCCTTACAGGAGGGCAACGAGGCCGCTGTCGTCTATCAGGACAGCGACCCGATTCACGTCGACCGCATCGAGGCACTCGCGGACGACGGCGCACTCGTCGAGGTACTCGCCGACGACGAGGACCTGACCGACGCCGTGGCGGCGGCCGTCGCCGACGGTGGCCAGGTGTTCGTCTACGGGTTCGCCGACTTCCTCGATGAAGCCACGGCGGCCCTCGAAGCCGCTGGCGTGGACGGCGACGACGCGAAAGTCGAGAACTTCGGCTAGTCCTCGTCGTCGACGAGGCTCGGGTGCATCGTCGGTTCGCCGGGCACCGGCGCGTCGAAGTACCGCTGCATCACTTCCATCGACTCCTGCTCGCGGCGCTTTCGCTCCTCCTCGTCGATCTCCTCACAGCCCGGCGGAACCTCGCGGCCGCGGTCGGTGAAGTACCCCTCCGGGGCGGTCCAGTCGTGGTAGAAGTCCACGTCAGAATCCTCGACGAGCGTCAACCCGACCTGAGCCCCGTGGCCGGCCGACACGATGGTCTGGTGGTGCTGTTCGGCCAGGCGGCCGGCGGCGTAGAGGCCGTCGACGGCCGTCCGCCCCTGGGCGTCGACGTCGATGAACTGCTTGGACCCGCGGTCGACCAGCTCGACGTCCAGCCCCGCGAGATAGGAGGGGTCAGACCAGGAGGCGGCGACGATGTACGCCGATTCGAACGCCTCGTCGTCGGCCTGGACCTCGAACCCCGACTCGGTCGACGTGACCGATTCGGCCGTCCCGTCGATGAACCAGACGCCCGCACGGCGGGCCTGGGCGCGCATCAGTTCGATGAGCAACCGCGGGTTGACACCCGCCGGGAACCCCGGGTAGTTCTCCAGGTGGGCGTTGCGCTGGACGATGGACTCGCCACTGGAGACGATTCGCGTCGAGAGGCCGGCGCGGGCGGTGAACAGCGCTGCCGAGAGACCGGCCACGCCACCACCGACCACGATGACTGACTCTGGTTCGGCTGCCATACCCGCCGGTACCGAAGCGGGTGACAGAAGCCTACCGGTTTCAGACACGGTTCGGCGTTTCGCCCGCTTCCGGCCGCTCTCGTGCCGTATTCACAGCTGGCACTACCCGAAGCCTCATAATGATTCATCTACTAAGAGCGGTGTAATGACTGACACCGTCGATGAGGTGGACTTACCATACGACGACGACGCCTCTCAACAGAAGAAGATAGAGGCGCTGCAGGAGCGACTCGAGGTCTTAGAGTCGCAAAACGAGGACATGCGGGACAAACTACTTGACGCGAACGCCGAGAACAACAAGTATCAGCAGAAACTCGAACGGCTGACTCACGAGAATAAAAAGCTCAAACAATCGCCGCTGTTCGTGGCGACGGTCCAGGAGGTCGGCGACGACGGTGTCATTATCAAGCAGCACGGGAACAACCAGGAGGCGGTCACCGAGGTCACCGACGAGATGCGCGAGGAGCTCGAACCCGACGACCGGGTGGCGGTCAACAACTCGCTTTCTATCGTCAAACAGCTCGACAGCGAGACCGACGTCCGCGCTCGCGTGATGCAGGTCGACCAGTCGCCCGACGTCACCTTCGCCGACATCGGCGGCATCGAAGAGCAGATGGCCGAGGTCCGCGAGACCGTCGAGATGCCGCTGACGAGCCCCGAGATGTTCGAGGACGTCGGCATCGACCCACCGAGCGGCGTCCTGCTCCACGGGCCGCCCGGGACCGGCAAGACGCTGCTGGCGAAGGCCGTCGCCAACGAGACCGACGCAACCTTCATCAAGATGGCCGGCTCCGAACTCGTCCACAAGTTCATCGGCGAGGGGTCGAAGCTCGTCCGCGACCTCTTCGAGCTGGCTCGCCAGGAGGAACCGGCGGTCGTCTTCATCGACGAAATCGACGCAATCGCTGCCAAGCGGACCGATTCGAAGACCTCCGGCGACGCCGAGGTCCAGCGGACGATGATGCAGCTGCTCTCGGAGATGGACGGCTTCGACGACCGCGGCGAGATACGGCTCATCGCGGCGACGAACCGCTTCGACATGCTCGACCGCGCCATCCTTCGCCCGGGCCGATTCGACCGCCTCATCGAGGTCCCCAAGCCGGACGTCGAGGGTCGCAAGCAGATCTTCCAGATCCACACCCGCAAGATGAACGTCTCGGACGACGTCGACTTCGACGAACTCGCCGAGGAGATCGTGGACGCGTCCGGGGCCGACGTGAAGGCAATCTGCACCGAAGCCGGGATGTTCGCCATCCGCGACGACCGGACCGAGGTCGCGATGGCCGACTTCCGGGACGCCTGGGAGAAGATTCAGCAGGAAGAAGCGGAAGACGACGACGTCTCCCGGACGTTCGCCTGACGCGGTCGCTTTTCGCAGCCCGTTTCGTTCCAGAACACAGAAACCCGTCCGTTCCTGAGAGTGGGTATGGCCGTCGCAGAGAAACTCCAGTCGCGAGTGCGCGCATCCCCACGGCTCGTCACCGCAGCCATCTCGCTCGTCGGATACGTGCTGGTGTTCGCCACGTTCGGCGGTGTGCTCCCGTTCCCGAGTATCAGTGACCAGACCGTCATCCTCCTGAGTGACGCCATCGCCGTCGTCAACGCGACCGCGCTGACCGCGATTGTCGCCGGTGTCTACTTCATCAAGACGAACCAGATACGGAAGCACCGGGCGGCGATGCTGACGGCGTTCGTCCTCATCCTCGCCTTCCTGGTGATGTACCTGCTGAAGGTCGGCGGTGGCTTCGAGAAGGAGATTCTCGCCGAGGGGGCCGTCTGGTGGGCCTACATCGTGATGCTGGGCATCCACGTCCTCCTGTCGGCGATTTCGGTCCCCGTCGTCGTCCACGCTGTCGTCCTTGGACTCACACACTCGGTCCCGGAACTCAAGCAGTCCGCTCACGCTCGCGTCGGGCGAATCGCCGTCGCCGCCTGGGGCCTGAGCCTCTTTCTCGGGTTAGTGACCTACGTGATGCTGAACCACGTCTACGGCTGGGTGCCGCGGGGGAGCGAGGCGGCCCTCCTACTGGCTATCGTCGGGCCGTCGATTCGGCGGTGAGCTGCTGTTTCAGTCCGGGGCGTTCGATATCTCGCTCAGTCAGTTATTGGCAGGAGTCGCGCACCGACAGCGACGGCGACCACCGCACAGGCCGCGAGGATTGCCAGTGGCACTACCGCGTCACCACTCCCGGTCGTCACGGCCCGAACGCCACGCGAGAAGTAGGTGAGCGGCGAGAGCCACGTCGGGAGCCACGACGGCAGCAGCGTCGGCGGGACGAACGTCTCCGAGAGGAACAGGAGCGGCAGCGCGATGCCGTTGCTCGCCGAGATGACGCCGTCCTGTGAACTCGCGAGGCTCCCGAGCATCGCGCCGACGCCACAGAACAGCGCGACGCCGAGGACGACGAACGGGACCAGCAGCGGCGATGGCCGGATGGTCGCGCCGGTCAGGACGACCATCAGGCCGAGGATGAGCAGGCCGGCGAGGCCGATGATGACGACGTTGACCAGCGTCTGGGCGAGCAGCCACTCGGGGCGGGTCAGCGGCGTCGTCGCCAGCTTCTCGAACCTGTTCCCGTCGCGATGGCGCGCCACCTCGCTCCCGACCCGCGAGAGCGGTGTAAAGAGGACGACGACCGCCAGGTAGCCGGGCACGTAGTAAGCCGGCGGTTCCGTGAACAGGCCGCCGCCGCCGGGGCGCGTCTGGACGAGGACGCCGAAGATGACGACGATGATGACCGGGAAGAAGAACGTGAAGAACACTGCCGTCCGGCGACGGAGGAAGGCCAGCGTCGCGGCGCGACTCTCCGACCGGAGGCGGCCGAGTCGGCTCACGAGACACCACCCGCCGGCACCTCGTCCTGTCGCGGCTCGCCCCGCCGACCGACCGCCGTCCCCGTCAGCTCCAGGTAGACGTCCTCGAGGTCGGGCTGTTTCCAGGTGAGGCTGTCGTACGGGACGCCCGCCTCCCCGAGCGCCCCGACGACCTGGCCGATGGACTCCGGACGGACGCCGAAGACGACCAGTCGGCCGTTCCGGAGCCGAATCTCGGCGGGGTAATCGATCTGTGCGGGCGTCGTCTCGTCGAACGTCCCGTCGACCACCAGCTGGCTCGTGCCGCCGTGCTCCGCGACGAGCGTGTCGGGGTCGTCGAGCGCGACGAGCTGCCCGTCGGCGAGCAGGCCGACTCTGTCTGCCAGTCGGTGGGCCTCCTCCATGTAGTGGGTCGTCACGATGATGGTCACGCCCCGGTCGGCAAGTCCTTCGAGGAGGTCCCAGAGCGCCCGGCGGCCGGCCGGGTCGATACCGGTGGTCGGTTCGTCCAGCACGAGCAGGTCGGGGTCGTTGATGAGCGCGGTGGCCACACAGACGCGTCGCTGCTGGCCGCCCGAGAGGTTCTCGTAGGCCGTCTCGGCGCTGTCGGTCAGACCGACGTCGGCGAGCACGTCGTCGACGGCCAGCGTCTCGTCGTAGAGCCCGGCGTAGTACGTGACCAGTTCCTGCGCCGTGAGGCGCTCGGCGGGCGTGAACGACTGCGGGAGCAGGCCGATTCGGTCGCGGTCGACGTCCGTCGGGGCCACGCCGAACAGCTCGACGCTTCCCTCGGCGTCCGTCGTCCCCGTCAGCGCCCGCACCAGCGTCGTCTTCCCGGCCCCGTTGGGCCCGACGAGCGCGAGCACCTCGCCCGTCTGTGCCGTCAGCGAGACGCCGTCGAGCGCGACCGTCTCGCCGTAGGCCCGGCGGACGTCACTCGCGACCAGTACCTCGTCCATGCAGGGCCGTCGGTTCCCCCGGCCGAAAGCCGTTCCGTTCTCCTACAGGCGGGCCCGAACTTCACGGACGATGGCGTCGACGTCGTAGTCGTCCTCCCCTTTCGCGTAGACGGTCTCCCCGTCGACGTCGACGCGGAACACGCCGTGGTCACCCGTGACGAGCGCGACGCTGTCGATGTCTCGTTCCAGACCGTTGAGGATGGCCCGCTGGAGGGCTATCGCCCGCTCTCTGAACCCACACGGCACGCAGTACTCGATGGTGACGTCGCTCATATCTCCTCCTGTGGGCCCAGCGTCAAAGGGCTGGCCTATCGCCTGAGTCGACCCACGACCGTCAGGTCGAACCGGTTGACGGCGTAGAGGAGGCCCACCGAGACGAGGAAGACGGCCGTCGACGCGCCGTAGGACTGGTTCGACGCGACGGCCGACAGCGTGGCGCTCACGCCGACGACGCCGCCCAGCACCGAGGCGATGATGGGCAGTACACAGCTCACACACGAGAACAGGCCCAGCACTCCCCCGGCGAGCCCGCCGCTCGCGTCGAGCACCGTGACGTACACCAGGTACGTCAACGTGAGGTAGCCGCCGACCTTCCACGGCGTCAGCACGACGGCGAGTGGGGACCCGCTGTAGATGACTGTGGGCGTGAACCCGGGCGGAGCCGCCAGCACGACTCGCAGCCCGGTCCCTTGCCCGCCGAAACCGGCGACACCACCCAGCCATGCGAGCAGGAGGGCGTAGCCGACGGCGAAGGCCAGGCCGACGAGCCGGCGGCGGCGGGATACTGCGGCGGGCCGGACTCGCCAGAACACCAGCGCCGCGACGTTGAGCCAGATGAAGGGGAAAGCGAGGATGAACCAGTCGGTCGCCGGTTCCGGGACGAGCGTGAGATACAGGAACACCGCCAGTAACTCTGCGTTCAACACGGCCGCGACGACGAACAGCGACTGGCCGTCGGGGACGAACCTGCGCGGGTCGAGGCTGTTGGTGGTGCTCATAGGACCAGTGCGTCGACGACGACGGCGACCAGCAGCAGCCCCAGGTACGCGTTCGAGGCGTGGAACGCGCGGAACGCCGCCTGTTCGGTCTGCTCGCGGTGGAGCCGGACGACCGCCCAGAGGAACACCGCGCCCAGCGCCGCCGACGTCAGCGAGTACAGCGCGCCGAGCGACGTCAGCGCCGCCAGCACGCCGGAGGCGACGAGCGTCGCCCCGAGGTAGTAGACGATGTGTTTCCGGGTGGCCGTCTCGCCGCGGACGACGGGCATCATCGGGAAGCCACCGGCCTCGTAGTCGTCCTTGTAGGCCAGCGCGAGGTTGTAGAAGTGCGCGGGCGTCCACAGGAAGATGACGCCAGCGAGCACCAGTCCCGGAACCCCGATGCTCCCCTCGACGGCGGCCCACCCGATGAGCGCCGGGAGCGCGCCGGCCGCCCCGCCAAGCACCGTGTTCTGGACCGTGTTGGGCTTCAGCACCAGCGTGTAGATGACGCTGTAGAACAGGATGGCTGCGAGCCCCAGCGCCGCCGCGAGCGGGTTGACCAGCCAGAACAGGCCGAGGGAGGCCAGCGCCAACGCGACGCCGAAGGTCATCGCGTTGCGGACCGGAATCTGGTGTGTCGCGATGGGACGGTCCGAGGTCCGGTCCATCCGCTTGTCGACGTCCCGTTCGAGGACGTGGTTGAACGTCCCCGACGACCCGATGGCCAGCACGCCGCCACCGAGGGTCAACAGCACCGTCCGAACGGTGAGCGCCGGGCCGGCCGCGAGCGCCATGGCCGCGGCGGCGACCAGACACAGGAGCCACATCAGCCGGGGCTTGGTCAACCGGAAATACGCCGATGCGGTGGCGACGAGGCGCTCTCGCGTCGTCATCGCCACCGTCGGCGACGGCGCGGGGTCCTCGGCCACGTCGTCCGGCATCGGGTCAGGCGACGGGTTGCGGACCGGGTTCTCGTCGTCGCTGCCCGTCTCGGCCTCCAGGTGCCAGGCCAGCGCGAGGACGAACGCGGTGAAGATGCCCATCCCGACGGCGAGGTGTGCACCGGGGAGCTGGCCGGCGGCCCCGGAGGTGGCGACGAACGCACCGAGTGCGACCTGCACAGGGTAGAGGACCACCGCGAGGAGCAGCGCGACCTTCACCCGGGGACGGGTCGCCACTCGGAGGCCGGACACGACCGTCACGAGCGCGAGCACGCCCACGACGGCCGCAGTCAGGCGATGGCCGCGGGCGATCAGGAGCGCCGGGTCGGCCAGGCTCACGGGGCCGCGACATAGCGGCCACGTCGTACACGCGGTCACGGCGTCGGTGACCGCGCTCGTCGCGCCGGCGATGACCAGGAGATAGACACCGACTGCAGTGGCCGCCAACAGTCCGGAGAACCGCTGGTTCACTGCCATTAGTTGATGCTTCGGTGGAGCACACTTAGACCCCGCGCTTTTTCTCGCGCGCTTGGAACGCGGGACCGAAATGTCGGAGCCCGCGCACCCTGAGGTGGAAGACAGCAGTTATTTATCTCCCAAATCCTAAGCCGCGAACATGACTCGGAAACGTGCTGGCCTGGTCGCTCTGTTCGGCGTGGCGTTGCTCGCGCTCGCCGTCGAACCGGCCGCCGCTCAGACAGCGGACTCGACGACGGAGAGTCTCATCTGGGGGCTCAACCAGAACCTGCTCTACGTCGCGATCCCCATCACGGTACTCGTCGAAGGGATTCTCATCTACACCGTCTGGCGGTTCCGCAACTCTGAGGAAGCGCTCCCCACGATGGAGAACCGCCGCCTCGAGATCACCTGGACTATCGCGACCGCCATCATCCTGCTGTTCGTCGGCGTCGCGTCGTATCAGGTGATGGCGAGCCCGTACGTCACGGCGTCGGCCGGCGACAGTGCGGAACTGGCCGAACAGAACCCCGAACGCATCGAAGTCGTCGCCCAACGCTACGGTTGGACGTTCAACTACGGCCAGACTGACGTTTCGACACAGGGAACGCTCCGTATGCCGGCGAACCAGGAGGTGGTCCTGCGAATCACTTCGACCGACTGGCTCCACGCGTTCCACGTCCCCGGACTGGGCCTGAAGTCCGACGCCTTCCCCGGCCAGTACAACACACTCCGAACTGTCGCTAACGGTCCCGGCACGTACCAGCTCTACTGTGCCGAGTACTGTGGCTCGGGCCACTCGCAGATGCTCGGTACCGTCGAGGTACTGCCCCAGGACGAGTACGACCAGTGGCTCGAGAGCCAGCAGAACGAGACCGCGAACTGAGTTTTCCGGCCAAACCGTTACCTCGATTCCCGACGTGGCGTCCGCATGGAGTACTACGAGGACCTCACGGTCGGTGACACGACTTCGTTCGGCACCTACGATGTCACCCGGGACGAGATCGTCTCCTTCGCCGAGCAGTACGACCCCCAGCCCTTCCACACCGACGCGGACGCCGCCGCAGCGTCGATGTTCGGTGGCTTAGTCGCGAGCGGGTGGCACACGGCCGCCATGACGATGCGATTGCTCGTCGACAACTACCTCGCCGACTCCGGTGCGATGGGGGCGCTGGGCGTCGACGAGCTCCGGTGGCCCACGCCGGTCGAACCCGGCGACGTGCTCTCGGTTCGGACCGAAATCCTCGACAAAGACGTCTGGGACGACGACCGCGGACGGGTCGCCAGCGAGATTACGACCACGAACGACGACGGAGCGGTCGTCCTTTCGATGGTCGCGCAGGTGCTCTGGCGCCGTCGTGGCTAATCAGCCACAGACGTTCGCCGTCGCGTAGACGTTCCCGGTGTTGGTGATGGTGACGCCGACACCGAGTCGCTCCGTGCCCGGGAGCATGAGCCGGTCGCGGTAGATGTTCGAGGCCATCCAGTCGTCGACGATGGCCTGTGCCACCGCCCGGTCGGAATCGAGGAACCGCTGTTCACCGTCGACCTCGTAGGTCTGTCCGGCTACGGCCATCCCGATAGCCTCGAACTGGTTCTGTTCGGGGTTGTCAGCCCGAACCAGGTAACTTCCCTCCGTAGACTTGAAGACACACGCGTCGTAGAGTCCGTAGTTCTTGTATCGGTCAGCACTCGACTCGTTATCGATAGTGTGAATCACGCGCCCCTCGGCCGCCATGCCGTTGCTGTGGTCGACCGCGAGGTCGTCGAGTTGCTTGGCCGTCGGTCCGGTAAGCTGGAGTGGGTCGAGGCCAGCGGACTGGCGTTCCTCGTTGATGAACTGCTCGATGTATTCGGTCATGTTGCCGTCGTTGAACTGGCGCGGGGAGATCGGCGTCCGTTCCGTCTCGGTCTCCGTCGCCGCCGGCTCGTCCTGCTGGGTCGGCGTCTCGGTCTCAGCCGGCGCGTCGCCGTCGTTGCCCGTCGGTGTCTCGTCCGTACCGCCGTCAGCGACTGGCGCTGGGCCGCCGCCACCGACTTGCATGCCGATGAGCGCGCCCACGCCGACTGCTGAGAGCAGGACGATTATCCCGACCACGATGATTCCCTTGTTGACCATCTCGGAACGAGGTAGACGATGTGACTATGTAAGTGTAAGGTTGCTACTACCACGGTAACAGCCGCCTACCTTTGTATCGGATTTCGAAAAGGCACATAAGGATACGGCGGCGAGACCCTGTATGGTCGACAACGTCATCTGGCCGGCCGCGCTCGACGCCGCGGCGACACGCAGCGAGGGACGGCGCGTCTCGCTCGACCTCGCCGTCGAGGACCCGACCGTCGACGAGATCGCCAAGGCGGTCCAGCAGGTCGGGTACGACTCGGTCATCGAACGGGACAAGACGTATCCACGGGAGTACGAACAGCGCGGACGGGTGCTCGTGAAGAACGCGGACGACGCGGGCAAGAGCGACCTGCTCGGCGCCGTCGCGGCGTACCTCCAGGTCCTGCGAGAATGAAACGGGTCGGGGGCGTCGTCAGAACCGCCCAGGGCCTCGCCGTAGTCCGCTCCCCGGACGAGTCGTACGCGAGTGTCGGCACGTCGGTCGTCGACGAGGACCTGACGCGGGTCGGCACCGTCGTCGACGTGTTCGGACCGGTCGACCGGCCGTACCTGGCGGTGAACCCGTCGGACGCCGTTCATCTCCCCGGACTGCTCGGCCAGACGCTGTACGCTCGCTGAGAATCCTGGCTTCGTAACGCTGAAACGGGCTCTCGCCGACCGTCGGGTATGGACAGGCGCTTACGAGTCGCGGCCGGAAGCGGACTCATCGCACTCATCTTCCTCGTGGTCCAGCTCGGAGCGCTGGCACTGGTCGACCCCTTCCAGTCCGCGGGCTACCAGGCCGTCGAGGACCCGTCGGACCCGACCAACAGCCTGGCGTACATCGGCGCCATCCTCGTCGCGACGGCGGTGATGCTCGCGGCGTTCAAGTTCAACGTCGACCAGCTCATCCGCGCCCTCATCGTCTTCTCCGGGGCCTGGCTCTCCCTGTTCGTCTTCCGTGTCGTGGTCCCGCCGGTCCTGACGGTGCAGGGGTTCAACGTCGTCGCCTGGGGACTGGCCGGGGCCATCGCACTCGGACTGCTCGTCTACCCGGAGTGGTACGTCATCGACATCGCCGGGGCAGTCATGGGGGCGGCGGCCGCGGGACTGTTCGGCATCAGCTTCGGCATCCTCCCGGCGCTCGTGTTACTGTCTGTCCTGGCCGTCTACGACGCCATCAGCGTCTACGGGACCGAACACATGCTGACGCTGGCCTCGGGCGTGATGGACCTGAAGGTGCCCGTCGTACTGGTGATTCCGCTATCGCTCTCCTACTCGTTCCTGGACGCGGAGACGCCGGAGCCCGATAGTGACGACGGTACCGACGCCGGAGCCGGACCGGCTGCCACCGACGGCGAGTCGCCGACTGTGACCGACGGCGAGGGAGTGGCTGACGCAACTGAGACAACCGACGGCGACGCGGTCGACGAGGGACCACTCGATCGTGACGCCCTGTTCATCGGTCTCGGCGACGCCGTCATCCCGTCGGTGCTCGTCGCGAGTTCCGCCTTCTTCGCCCCAGCCGGCATCGCCACTGTCCTCGGTGTCCCACTCCCCACCGTGACCGCGATGGTCGGCACCTTCGCGGGCCTCACGGTCCTCCTCTGGATGGTGCTCAAGGGACGGGCCCACGCCGGCCTCCCGCTGCTGAACGGCGGGACGATAGCGGGGTATCTCGTCGGCGCGCTGGCCGCCGGTATCACGCTCGTGGACGCGCTCGGACTCGGCCCGTATCTCTGAGAGTCGACGTGCTACCGTCCGGTGAGGGCGTCGCTCGCGGGCGCGAACTCGATTTCCTCGCCGAGGCCCGCCTCCACCGCGCGGTCGTACAGCAGCTTGCCGGCCGCAACCGTCTCGATGGCCGTCCCGCCCGAATCGAAGACGGTCACGTCGTCGCGTGACTCGCGGCCGGTCGCGTGGCCGGCGACGACCTCACCGAGTTCGGCGTGCACGTGGTCCTCGTCGACGTCGCCCGCCGCTACCGCCTGGATGAACGACCCCGCGTCCTGCATGACGCGGTCACGGAGGTCCGGGACGTACGTCGCCCGCACTATCGTCTCGGCGTCGAGCTCGCGTTTCTGCGGGTGGTACTGCCCCATCGCGGTGATGTGGGCGCCGTCTTCCAGGGTGGTACCGTCGAACACCGGTTCGGACGCGTCCGTCGCGGTGATGACCACGTCGGCCCCCTCGACGGCGGCCGCGGACGACGCCACGGCTGCTACCGTGGGGTCGAGCTGCTCGTTCAACTCGGCGGCGAACGTCTGGCGGTGGTCCGCGGTCGGCGAGTACACCTCGACTCGGTCGAAGTCCCGCACCGTAACGGCTGCCTTCACCTGGCCGCGGGCCTGTGCCCCGCTGCCGATGACTGCGAGGTCTGTCGCGTCCGCTCGTGCGAGCGCGTCGATACCCACTGCGCCGGCTGCGCCTGTCTTGAACGGGTTCATGCTCGCGCCGTCGATGAGCGCCAGCGGTCGTCCGGACTCGGGGTCGAAGATCGGGAGCGCGAAATGGGCGTCCCTGGCACCGAACCCCGCTGCGTACGTGTAACCGCCCATCGCTCCGGTCTCCGGGAGAATCGCGAGGTACCCGGTCAGCATCCCACCAGGGTCCTCGTTGAACAGCGTCGTCCGTGGCTCGGCCGGGGCGCCGTCGCCGCGTTCGCGGTACCCCTCCCGGACCGCGTCGACGTAGTCTGCCGGCGTCGCGAGGTCGGCGACGTCGTCGCTCGTGAGAAACAGAGCGGTGGAATCGGCTGTCATACGTCGGTGTTCGACCGACCGGGCCTTAACCCATGTGGCGGCTGGTCGGCACTGTGGAGATTCGGCGGATGCTCGTATGTGGAAAGAAGAAACGCTGACGGGCTCAGCGACTCAGTCTGCGGTCTGGACGGGTTCTGCCTGGACGGGTTCGCTCGGGGTCGGGTCGACCGGGGCCCGAACGAACATCGCGTGGCCGATGAGGCCGACGGCGACGACGGACGCCAGCGGGATCGCAGTCGTCAGTTCGAAGCCAGCGAGTGTGAGTCCACCAGTGATTCCTGCCATCGCGAGGGGGATGAGGCCGAGGACAATGTCGTAGTAACCCGTCATAAGTACGAATCATAATAGGAGGTAAGGGTACATAAGTGTTTCCCGTAGCCACTGGATAATATTCTCTGTAGGCACTCAGTAGTACTTCGGTGAGCAACCAATATAGTTTTCATAACTTATGAGTGGCTACAAATCGGGAACTGGCGTTACGGGCCTTCTAACGCCCGAATTGAAGTAGGTGGAAGAGAGCTGATTCTGTGACGTATCTCCAGAACGAGTCTGCTGTCCGTGTTCTGTCTTGTTTCGTGGCGACATCCGACCGAGCGCCGCGCTGGGCGGCACCACTGAGGCCACAGTCGCGTGCGGGATTCGGCTCGGAACACCCTGAAACTGGAACCCCGACCGCCCGCACGTCGGTTTTCTCCGCTGATAATCGGGAGGGAGTGCTTATTATGTGTGAACCGATACCACGACCTGGTGGGACAGAGCGGCAAGGGAGCCCCCTGCCCCCAGCATCCATGAGCACCAACGCTACGGACGACACGGGCGACGTCACGACGGACGAAGCACGGCGATACGCCGAGTTGAGCATCGGTGACGACGAGTTCGTCATCTACGACCGCGAGAACCACCAGGCGTGGATCCAGTCGACAGAGACGATGTCGGTAGCCGAACTCCGGTGAGCGAGACCGCTCGGTGCGGGGTCGGGACCCGCTGACACGGGCCGGTGGCGGAACTAGCGCGTGGCACCCCTCGTCTCGGAGCCTCCTTTTCGTTACCGCGACACGATGAACGTCGCGACGACACGCCACAGACAGAGTAACGTGCCGCCGACGAACGTGGAGACGAGCGCGAACGTGAGGGCGGCGTCGCCGTGGAACACCTCGGTAGCACGGAGCAGCTGGGCGACGACGACGGCGAGGACCCAGCCGACGAACGTCGCGGCGAGCGTTCGACCCGGCGACAGGCGCGACCGACTGGCGTAGAAGCCGCCGATGATGGCGACGAGTCCCCAGCCGATGAGGAACGGCGCCACCGTCCCCCCGACGCGGCCGACGTTGACGAACGGGTCGATGCCGTGTGAGTACTCCCCGGCGACGACGAACACGAGGATAGCGAGGACGTCGCCGAGAGCCAGCGCGGCGGTCCTGGACGACAGTTCGACTCGGCTGCTGCCCACCGTCGAGACGCTCATACGCCACCTTGGGACAGCCCGTACTTTGCTTTCCCGTTATCGACGCCCGGCCACCGTGTACGCGAACCCGCGTTCGACCACTGTCGCCTCAAGTCCGGCGTCCTCCATCGCCGTCGAGAGGTCTGCCGGGGTGTAGAACGCCGAGTCGAAGCCGACGAGTCGCTCAGCGGCGACCAGCCCCCATCCCCGGACCGTCGTCGGGTCGAACTCCCTGACGACGAGGACGCCGCCAGGACGGAGGACACGGGCTGCCTCGGCGAACACGGTCTCGACGTCGCGGATGTGGTGGAGTGCGTCGACGATGAAAACAGCGTCGACCGACGCGGCTCGAATCGGCAGTCGCGTCGCGTCGCCAGCGACCGTCGCGAGTCCGTACCCGCGTGCCTGCGCCAGCATCCCCAGTGCGGCGTCGACCACTGTTCGTTCGGGGATGTCCAGACGACGGACAGCCCGACCTGGGCCCCCACCGACGTCTAGGGCCCGCACGATTTCCCTGTCGGCGACCGCCAGCCCCGCTTCGAGTTTACTCACGCGGGCGCGGGGCATCACGAGGTTGTACGCTCGTGCGAACCGGTCGAACGCGCCGACGTCGGCGTGCATACTCCCCGTTCGTGGGCCGGATACTTACACCTCCGCACCTCGCTCGACCAGCTCTCCCGGCAGACCCATGCCCGTTCGGGGCGTCTGCACGACCACTGCGACTCGCTCACCGATGATTCCCCCACTCGTCCGCCGCTGTCCCAACTGCGGACATCGAACCTGGAGCTCCCGGTTCGGCGTCGTTCCGGATGTTCGGCCGCGACAGGTCGAGTGTCCCGCGTGTGGGCACCGGTTCCGGGTGCTCGACGACCCGCGACTGCTCTGAACGCCGCTCTCCAAACGTACTTTTCCCCGGGCGCCGATCCATCGCTATGGAGTTCGCCTTGCTGGGCTGGTCCGAGGACGGCCACCGACTCCGATTGGACCACGAGCGGTTCGCCTACGCCGGGAAGTTCGTGATGACCTCGACGGGGAAGGCGGTCGTCGGCGACGACGGGCCGGTCGCGGCCGCTGCGTTCGACGCCGACCGGACCGACCCCGAGACGCTCTGCATCCGCTACGTCACCGTTCGGCGCGACCGGCAGGGCGAGGGCATCGGGAGCGAGCTGCTCCGCTTCGTCAGGGAACGCGCCCTCGAACGGGGCTACGAGCGGGTCACCATCGGCGTCAACAACCCCTTCTCGTACCAGGCGGCCTACCGGGCCGGCTTCTGTTACACCGGGACCGAGCAGGGACTGGGCGAACTCGAACTCGAGTGGCCAGGCGACCGGAACCGGGACCGGTACCAGGATGGACTCGACGTATTCCGCGGGCGGGACCTCTCTCCGGAGGAGGAGTCGTTCCTGCACGCGAAGACCGGGGTCGCGCCACCGAATGACGACGTCGAGTGAGCGTCCCACAAGGGTTCGAGACGCTTCGCGTCGCTCAGCGTCTCGCTACCCGGGAGCTTCAAACCGGTGTCGGCCCAACGTCCGCCGATGGGAAACGCAGACCTCCGTTCACTCGCGGTCATCGAAGACGTCCCGTTCGACGACCTCGGTGACAGCATCGTCGCCGTCGACGCCCACAACTGGCTCTACCGGTATCTCACGACCACGGTGAAGTTCACCAGCGACCACAAGTACACCACCGCCGAGGGCGAGGAGGTGGCCAACCTCATCGGCGTCGTCCAGGGCCTGCCGAAGTTCTTCGAGCACGACCTGACCCCGGTGTTCGTCTTCGACGGCGCCGTGACAGACCTCAAGGACGACGAGGTACAGAAACGACGCGAGCAACGCGAGCGCTACGAGGACGAGCTGGCGGAGGCGCGCGAGGCCGGGGACGCAGTACGGGCGGCGAAGCTGGACTCGCGGACGCAGCGGCTCACCCCGACCATCGTCGAGACGACTCGCGAGCTGCTCTCGCTGCTGGACGTCCCCGTCGTCGACGCACCGGCCGAAGGCGAGGGGCAGGCCGCCTACATGGCCCGCAAGGGCGACGTGGACTACACGGGCACGGAGGACTACGACGCGCTCCTGTTCGGGTCGCCCTACACCCTGCGCCAGCTCACCTCCAAAGGTGACCCGGAGCTGATGGACTTCGAGGCGACGCTAGAGCGCCACGACCTCACCTGGGAGCAACTCGTCGACGCGGCCATCCTGATGGGGACGGACTTCAACGAGGGCATCTCCGGTATCGGTCCCAAGACTGCGGTGACGGCGCTGCGCGAGCACGGTGACCTCTACGGGGTCCTCGAATCGCGCGGCGAACACATCGAGCACGCGGACCGGCTCCGCGACCTGTTTCTCGACCCCGCGGTCACCGACGACTACAGCGTCCGGACCGACCTGGACCCCGACGTCGCCGCCGCCCGCCGGTTCGTCACCGAGGAGTGGGAGGTCGACGCCGACGAGGTCGCACGCGGGTTCGAGCGCATCGAGGAGTCGCTGGTCCAGACCGGCCTCGACCGCTGGACCTGACCACGCAGACCGCCGGCAGGAGCGATAAGTCGACCTTACTCGCGGCTTTCGTCGTTCGGTTTCAGGCTCGCTGACGCAAACTATCTAGTGGGCACCGGGCCGGGACGGTATACACATAGCGATTGCTCCTATTGGCCCGTAGGTGCTCTACTCGGGTAATGAGCGACGCAGTGTACCTGGTGCAGAACAACGGCGAAACCCGAATCGAACTCGACGAAGAGAGTTATGACCGCATTATCGACAGCCCGCGGGCGACCGTCATCGGCCACCGCCGAAACGGCCCCATCGTCAAGATTCGGTAACGACGTCTTACCGACGGGATGCGGCTCGACCGGTCGCGAGTCACCTCACGACTGGTCGCCGAGCTGGTCCCTGAGTTGCTCCATCTGTTGCTGGAGCCGGTCGATCTGTTCCTCGACCTGGCCCTCCGCTTCCTCCTGCATGGTCTCCAGCTGGCGCTCCGTCTCGTCGAGGAACGAGAGCGTCTGTGACTCGAAGTCCTCGTGGGCGGCGAGCAGCGTGTCCATCTGCCTGTCGACCGTCTCGAGATACGACTCCGAGGCGCCTTCGACGCCCTCGACCCCGGACTCGGCAGCCTCGATGGCCTGCTGGCCGGCCTCGCTCGCCGCGTCGAACTGCTCGTCGATGGCATCTCTGACCTGTTCGAGGCCCGTCGCCGATCCGGGCACGAGTTGCTCGATCGCGTCGAGCGTCTGGTGGAGCGTCTCGCGCGTGGTCTCGGCGCCGCGGTCGTTCAGGTCCGCCCCGTGTTCGAGCCCCGTCAGCACCGCACGGTTGAGCTCGCGCTGGAACTCGAGGCTGTGTGTGAGCGCACGCTGGCTCCCTTCGATCGCCTGACGCTGGAGTTCGAACGCCGAGCGGAACGGGTTCTTGTCGTCCGTCATAGATGGACGTATCGACGCGATATCATATCAACCCTCGCCCGGCCACAGTCCGATGCCGCGTCCCGTTCAGAAAGCGCGGTCGTGGACGCTCAGACCGCGGGTTCGATCTTCTTGACCGTGTCCATGTTCCGGTTCCGGACGGCCTCACCGGTCCTCGAGTCGAAGACGTGGATGGCCTCTTCGGGGAACCGGACGGTGACCTCGTCGCCCGCCGCGATACTGTGCATCCCGCTCACGGTGGCGATGAACGACTCGTCGCCCGCCTCGAAGTGGAGGTGGACCGTGTTCTCGTTCCCCCGGGGCTCGATAACGTCGACGACGGCGTCGTAATCGTGGTCGCCAGTGTTCTCTGGGACGACTTCGACGTCCTCGGGCCTGATGCCCAGCGTGAGGTCCGTCTTCTCACCGAGGCTGTCGGCGACTGACGCCGACAGCGGGTACTCGAAGCCGTCGGCAGCGAGCGTCCTGCCCTCCCGGGTCACGTCGAAGAAGTTCATCGCCGGTTCGCCGATGAACCCGGCGACGAAGAGGTTGTTCGGTTCGTGGTAACACTCCAGCGGCGTCGCGGCCTGCTGGAGTCTCCCGCCGTCGAGGATGGCGATGCGGTCGGACATCGTCATCGCCTCGGTCTGGTCGTGGGTGACGTACACCGTCGTCACGTCCAGGTCCTCCTGGAGGTGCTGGAGCTCGGTTCGCATGTCAGCACGGAGCTTGGCGTCGAGATTCGCCAGGGGCTCGTCCATCAGGAACACTTCGGGGTCCCGGACGATGGCCCGGCCCAGTGCGACACGCTGCTGTTGCCCACCGGAGAGCTCGCCCGGCTTGCGGTCGACGAGGTCGTCGATGCCGAGCAGGTCGGCGGCCTCGTCGACCCGCTCTCGAATCTCGTCGTCGGACATGTCGGTCGACTGTTCCAGCCCGAAGCCCATGTTCCGCCGGATGGACATGTGCGGGTACAACGCGTAGGACTGGAACACCATCGCGACGTCGCGCTGGGCCGGCGGCTGGTCGTTGATGACCTGGCCGCCGAGCCGAATCTCGCCGCTCGTGATGTCCTCGAGTCCGGCTATCATCCGCAGGGTCGTCGATTTCCCACAGCCCGAGGGCCCGACGACACAGAGGAACTCGCCGTCCTCGATGTCGACCGAGACCTCGTCGACCGCGCGAATCTCGCCCTCGTCGTCGTCGTAGAATATCTTCGTGATTTCGTCGAGTGTCAGTTGTGCCATTGTCAGATCACTCCGCGACTCCTTTCGCGAACTGTTCGCCGAAGAAGATGTACACGAGCAGGGTCGGCAGCGCCGCGATGATGGCGCCGGCCATCGTCAGCGTGAAGTCCTGCTGGACCCCGCCGGTCAATCGGACCAGGCGCTGGGTCGCGACCTGCGTGTTCGGGTCGTTCAGCAGGACGAGCGCGAACAGCAGGTCGTTGTACACCTGCGTGAACTGGTAGATGAGCGTCACCGCGAACATCGGCAGCGACAGCGGGAAGATGATGTTCTTGTAGATACTGAACGCCGTCGCGCCGTCGAGGCGCGCGGCCTCTATCATCTCGTCGGAGATGGCCTGGTAGTACGACCGGAACAGCAGCGTCGTGATGGGGATCCCGTAGGCCGCGTGCGTGATGGTCAGCTGGATGAGCTGGATGTCGCCGCTGCGCGGGTACGCCCAGTTACCGCCCGTGACGAACCCGAACACGGTGTTGACGAAGCCGGTGACGAGGTCGGGCCAGATCTGGAACCAGAACGTCGTCAGCGGGACGAGCACCGCCTGGTACGGGATGAAGATGCCCGCGATGATGAGCACGACGACGCCCACCTGGCCGCGCCAGTCGATGGTCGTCAGCCCGTAGGCCGCGAGGCTCCCGAACAGCGCCGAGAGGATGGTCGCGGGCACGGCCATCAGCATCGAGTCGATCAGTCCGGGCCGCAGCGTCTCCCACGCGTTGAGGGCCGAACTGACCGAGAAGCCGTCGCCCAGCGGTGGGACGTACGGCGCCGTCGCGGTGAACGCCTGCTGGGTCTTGAACATCGTCGCCACGGCCGTCTCGACTGGGACGAGGTAGAAGGCGATTCCGCCGAGCAAGACGAGATACAGCCCGATGCGGCGGGCCTCCATCTCCCGGAGCGTCTGAATCGGGTTGCTGCTCGACGTGCTCATAGTTCACCTCGCTTGTACTCGCTGTAGAGATACGGCGCGATGATGAGCAGCGCCAGGACGAACAGGACGATGGCGATGGCCGACCCGTACGCCCACTCGTTGCCGCCGGTGAACGCCTCGCGGTACATCATCGTCGCGAGGATGTCCAGGTTCGCGCCCGGCTGGTCGCCCCGAAGGGCGAAGATGAAGTCGAACGCCTTCAGCGCGAACACCATCAGCACGACGGAGGCGGATACCGCCGAGGCCCGCAGCTGTGGGATGATGACGCGCATGTACATCCGAATCGTCGAGGCCCCGTCGACGCGGGCGGCCTCGTAGTGCTCGGTCGGGATGGCCCGTAGCCCCGCCAGGAAGACGACCATCGCGTAGCCGCTGAACTGCCAGAGCAGGGCGAAGATGACCGCCGGGAGCGCCGTCGTGTTCCACGAGAGCCACTGGAGCACCGTCGCGTTGATGGCCTCCGGTTTCAGGAGCGTGACGAGCACTCCCTCGAGGTTCAACACCCGCAGGAACGTGTTGAGCACGCCGTTGCGGGCGTTGTACATCCAGGCCCACATCGTCGCCGTGACGACGAAGGAGAGCGACATCGGGAGCAGGTATATCGTCCGGAAGGTGTTCTCGAAGCGGATCTGCTGGTCGATGAGTATCGCCGCCAGCAGCCCCACGACGAGACAGAGCAGCGTGAACACCACCAGCAACACGACGGTGTTCTGTGTGGCCTGCCAGAACGCGCCGTCCTGGAGCAACCGGCCGTACATCTCGAGGTCGAGGTCGGAGTAGTCGGCGCCGGAGAGTGACAGCCCCTCCCAGTCGGTCAGCGAGATGATCGCGTTCCAGAAGATGGCGCCGTAGACGAAAAAGCCCGCCAGGACGACCGGTGGGAGCCAGAACGGCGACGACTCGATGAGCTCCCACTCCACCGGGAGCGCGTCGCGCAGCGACCCCCCTCGCCCCTCGCCGACCGCCGTCCCGCCGTCTGTCGCGACCTCTCTGTCGGCCGATTCGGTGCTGCCTACGGCTGACCGGAGTCTGTCCCGGGCAGTTCGGAGTCTGGTAAGTATCTCACGCATGGTTGTGTCAGTCACGCGGCAGTGTCGTCGGGGACTCCCGCCTCGACGCCCGCGCCGTGGCCCGTCGGTGTGCCAGTCCGACGGTCGGCCCGCAGTCGGTCTCGATAGCGGCCCGACACCGTGTCAGTCGTGACGTGCGACGCGTCGTCGGCGGGTCCCTGTCGGCCCGTCACCCCGCGTGTGGGCGGCGGGCAGTCCGTTCGAGGCCACGTCGGTCGTGTCTGCTGGTGGCCCGTTCGACGGTCAGCCGGGCGCCGACGGTTCCGACTGCCCGTCCGAGCGGCCGGAACGACCCGACGGCGGCGGCGTCTGCGGTGGGTCTCACCGTGGCTTCGAACCCACCGTAAATCGAGACACCTGACACTTAATGATTGCGAATAGCAATGCACGGCGAACCGGGCCTGAGGCGCCCGAATTTGGCGGTTCTGTACTCGAAAAATCGTCGTTCTTCGCGTTCGGGGCGACGACTGGTCACGGTCGTTCACCGCGGTATCGGCCCCGGCCCGACCGGTCGACCGGTGGCTTTTACGACCCCGCAATCGACCCTCCAGCTGTATGACCGACGAGTTCCGCACCGAACAGGACAGCCTCGGTGAGATGCAGGTCCCCGCGGACGCCTACTGGGGGGCCCAGACGCAGCGCGCGGTCGAGAACTTCCCCATCAGCGACGTGACGTTCGGTCGCCGGTTCATCCGCGCGCTCGGCGTGGTGAAGAAGGCGGCCGCACAGGCCAACCGCGACCTGGAGGCGATTCCCGCGGACAAGGCCGACTGCATCGTCGAGGCCGCAGACGAGGTCATCGCCGGCGACCACGACGACCAGTTCCCGGTCGACGTCTTCCAGACCGGCTCGGGCACCTCCTCGAACATGAACGCCAACGAGGTCATCGCCAACCGCGCGACCGAACTGTACGGCGGCGAGATCGGCACGCGGGAGATTCATCCGAACGACCACGTCAACTTCGGCCAGTCGAGCAACGACGTCATCCCGACGGCGATGCACGTCGCCGCGCTCGAGGCCGTCGAGAAGGACGTCCTCCCCGGCCTGAAGGTCCTGCGCGACGAACTCGCCGCGAAAGAGGAGGCGTTCGACGACGTCGTCAAGACCGGTCGCACGCACCTCCAGGACGCGACGCCCATCACGCTCGGCCAGGAGTTCTCCGGCTACCGGACCCAGATCGAGAAAGGTATCTCCCGTGTCCAGGATACGCAGGGGCGACTCTCCGAACTCGCCCTCGGTGGCACCGCCGTCGGGACGGGGCTCAACACGCTGCCCGAGTTCCCCGCGAAGGCGGCCGAGTACATCAGCGAGGAGACCGGCGTCGACTTCCGGGAGGCCGACAACCACTTCGAGGCGCAGGCCGCCCACGACGCGATGTCCGAGGCCCACGGCGCGCTCCGGACCGTTGCCGGCTCGATGAACAAGATCGCCAACGACCTCCGCCTGCTCGCCTCGGGGCCGCGGAACGGTCTCGGCGAGATCGACCAGCCGGAGAACCAGCCCGGCTCGTCCATCATGCCCGGGAAGATAAACCCGGTCGTCGCCGAGTCCGTCAACCAGATTCACAAGCAGGTCGTCGGCAACGACGCCGCCGTCTCGGCCGGGGCCGCGGAGGGACAGATCGACCTCAACCTCTACAAGCCCATCCTCGCCTCGAACTTCCTGCAGTCGGCCCGTCTCATCGCCAACGGGAGCGAGGTGTTCGGCGAGAAGTTCGTCGCGAAACTCGAGGCCGACGCGGACCACTGCGCGGAGCGCGTCGAGCAGAGCATGGCGCTGGCGACGGCGCTCAACCCGGCAATCGGCTACGACAAGGCCAGCAAGGTCGCGAAGCGGGCGCTCGCCGAGGACAAGACCATCCGCGAGGTCGTCCTCGAGGAAGGTTACCTCGACGAGGACGAGGTCGACGAGGTGCTCGATCCGGTGAAGATGACCAAGCGCGGCGTGCTCGGCGACGAGTAGGCGACGCACACCATTCGCACCGAACCGACCACTGTTCGGACGACGTTTACTCACCGCCAGTACGGTTGGTCGCGACCTGCCGGTCCGTCGCCTCGTCCAGCCAGGCCGGCGGTTCGACGGTCGTCTCGCCGACGTCCTCGTACCAGATTGTGTGTCGAATCTCTTCGCTCGGCGTCACGTACCGCACGTCGAGGCGGTGGACCAGGCCCGCCGAATCGACGAGCAACGAAACGCGGTACACCTCGCTCTCGCCGAGCAAAGAGGCCCAGGGCGGCTTCCCGCCGCTGCCGACGACGCGGAAGAACTGCGTTCCGTTCCGGACGACGGGGGTCGTCCACGTCTCGTTGGTCGACAGGTACTGGGAGACGTAGAAGGACCCCTCGAAGGCGAACTGGTCGCGGCCGAACCGTATCTCGCCGCCGCGGAACGTCCGGTTCTCACCGTCGTCGCGCCGTTCGTACCACAGCTGCCCATCGCCGTACGTCGACTGTCGGTAGATGCGCTCGCGGCCGTCGGAGAACGTCCGAACACGGTCGAGGTCGTGCCGGTACGTCCGGATGCCGGTGACGGAGGTCGTCTCGTTGCGTCGCACCGTCGTGGTGACGTTCCCGCGCGTGAGCGTCCCGACGTACCGCTCGTGCATCGTGTAGGACTGGTTCGTGAGCGCCTGCCGGTGGGCCGCCGAGAGTGTCGTCACGCTGCGGATACCCGCATCGGTGATGCCCGGCGGCGGAATCGGGTCCCTGGGCTCGGCGGTCGGGACCGGTGCCGGTGTGACGGCCTCGTCTGGGGCATCCCCGAACCCCGTGACGGAGGTACAGCCTGCAGTGACGGTGAGGATGGCGAGCGCGACCGTCAGGTGCCACCGCATACCACGGCATAGCTGCCAGACAGGCAAAAGGCGTCTGGTGGAAGGGTGCGTTTTTTGGCCCCCGGTCACGGACACGCTGACAATGACTGCCGCCGACTTCGACTACGAGGACCTGGGGCTCGTGGCCGGGCTGGAGATACACCAGCAACTGGACACCGCGACCAAGCTGTTCTGTAACTGTCCGACTGCCATTCGCGAGCCCGAGGCGTCCGACCGCTCGTTCACCCGATACCTCCACCCCACCAAGAGCGAACTCGGGGAGATAGACGAGGCCGCCTTGGAGGAGAGCATGGTCGACCGGGAGTTCGAGTACCTCGCCTACGACACGACCTGCCTGGTCGAGGAGGACGACGAGCCGCCACACCGCATCGACGCCGAGGCGATGGACACCACCCTCGAGATCGCGCAACTGCTCGACATGGACGTCGTCGACCATGTCAACGTCATGCGAAAAATAGTCGTCGACGGGTCCAACACGACGGGATTCCAGCGCTCGATGCTGGTCGGCAACGACGGCGAGATTCAGACCAGCGAGGGGTCGGTCGGCGTCGAAGACATCCTCTTAGAGGAGGAGTCCTGCCAACGCGTCGAAGAGACCGACACCGGCGTCCGCTTCTCGCTGGACCGACTGGGCATCCCGCTGGTCGAAATCGGCACGAAGCCGGACATCAGCACGCCTGAACAGGCCCGCGAGGCCGCCGAGCGCATCGGGATGTTGCTGCGCTCGACGGGGAAGGTCAAGCGGGGTCTCGGCACCATCCGCCAGGACGTCAACGTCTCCATCGCCGCGGGCGCCCGCATCGAACTGAAGGGCGTCCAGAGCCTCGACGACATCGAGGACCTGGTCCGCAACGAGGTCCGCCGTCAGGTCGAACTGCTCGACATCCGCGACGAACTCGACGACCGGGACGCTAGCGTCGGTGACCCGCAGGACGTCACCGACGTCTTCGCTGACACCGACTCCGGCGTCATCGAGGGCGCACTCTCCGCAGGCGGCCGGGTCCAGGCCGTCTTGCTCTCCGGGTTCGACGGGCTGGTGGGTCGGGAGATTCAGCCCGACCGTCGTCTCGGGACCGAACTGTCGGACCACGCCAAGCGCCACGGCGCCGGTGGTATCTTCCACACGGACGAGCTGCCGGCTTACGGCGTCACCGAGGCCGAGGTCGACGCGCTTCGCGAGGCGGTCGGTGCCGGGCCCGAGGACGCCGTCGCTATCGTCGCCGACGACCCTGAGACGGCTGAACTCGCCATCGATGCTGTCGTCGAACGCGCCGAGACAGCACTGGCGGGCGTGCCAGAGGAGACCCGCGACGCGACTGCCGAGGCCACCTCTCGCTACCTCCGGCCGCTCCCCGGCGCGGCCCGGATGTACCCCGAGACGGACGTCCCGCCGGTCGAGCCCGACCCGAGCGACGTCGAGACGCCCGAACTGCTGACCGAGAAGGTCGAGCGCTACCAGGCCGACCACGGCTTGGACGAGGGGCTGGCACGACAGGTCGCCTACGGGCAGCGCTGGCCGCTGTTCGAGTCGGTCGTCGCCGACGGCGTCGACGCCACGCTGGCAGCCGGTGTCCTGGAGTCGACGCTGACGGAACTCAGGCGCGACGACGTCCCCGTCGAGGCCCTGACCGACGCCCATCTCGGAGACACGCTACGGCTGGTCGACGGCGGCGACGTGCCCCGGGAGGGCGTCGAGGACCTCCTCACCGCGCTCGCAGAGGACCCCTCGCTGTCGGCCACGGAAGCCGTCGAGCAGGAGGATCTGGGTGGCGTCGACGAGTCGGAGGTCCGCGAGGCAATCGTCGAGGTCGTCGAGCGAAACGCCGACCAGGTGGAGGCGGAGGGGATGGGTGCCTTCTCCGCGCTGATGGGCGAGTGCATGGGTGCGCTCCGCGGGAAGGCCGACGGCGACGTGGTGAGCGACGTGCTCCGCGAGGAGATACAGAAACGGGCCTGAACGGACGAAACCGACCACCCGGGGACCGCGCAGGCGATATCTTTCTATCCCCGGGGGGTGTAACTCGGGTATGTACGACGTAGGTGATCTGCTACCAGTCGACGGCCTCGACCCGGGGTCGACGCTCCTGGTGGTCGGACCGCCGATGACCGGGAAGCGATTCCTCGGCATGCGACTCCTCGAACTCGGGCTCGACGACGACGAGGGAGTTGCGCTCATCTCGACCGACTCCAGCGCGGGGGACGTCCGGGAGATGATGGCACAGATTCACGGCGCGTCCGTCGACTCGCTCCCGTTCGGCATCGTCGACTGCGTCGGGGAAATGCAGAGCCGCGACGCACTCGGCCCGCTCGACCACCGCGTGGGCTCGCCCGCCGACCTCACCGGCATCGGGATGGAACTGACCGACCTCTTAGAGTCGCTGTACACGGACCACTCGACCCGGCTCCGGCTCGGCCTCTTCTCGCTGACGACGATGTCGATGTACGCCTCGGTCGAGCAGGTCGTCCGCTTCCTGCACGTCCTCGGCAACCGGGTCTCGGAGGCCGACGGCGTGGGGTTCGTCGTCGCCCACTCGGACACGATGGACGACGAGGTCCTCAATCAGCTCCGGTCGTTCGTCGACGGCGTCGTCGAGGTACGAGAGGAGGACGCGACGACCGAGCTCAGGGTCCTCGGCGTCGACCCCGAACCCACCGACTGGGTCCCGTTCAGCAGCACCCTCGAGCGGACGGGGCCGGTTTCCGAGGCGCAGTCCGGTGGACTCGCCGCTGTCGACGTCCCGGAGTCCCTGCGAGCGGTGATGGACGAGGTCCAGATGGGACGACCCACGCTGACGATCTGCAACTACGACCAGTCGCCGGACACTCTCTCGGACATCGAGCGGTACTTCGACCGCCACAACGTGGCCGTCCAGGAGGCGTCACTCGACGTCGACCAACCGAGCTCGTTCGCGTTGCTCCACCACGGCGACGACCTGCTGGCCTCCGAGAACGTCCAGTCGCTGCGGAACACTATCGAGATCGACTCCGCGGAGACCGAGGCCTTCGCCGAGCGCCAGTCGTCTGGCCTGTTGACCAGGCTCGAGGAGTCCGTCTTCGGCGCGTCGGCCGCGAACAAGTCGCTGCTCATCGACGTCAGCCACAACATCGAGATGCTGGCCCAGCGCAACGGTGGCGGCCGGCTGCACGCGGGCTTCCAGCAGTTCTCCCGGCTCGCGGACGACGACCGGAGCGCGCGCATCTACCGGAAACTCTCCGAGGCCGGGACCGACGTGCACGTCTACGGCGTCCCGGACGCCGAACTAGACTTCGAGGGCGTGGTCGCCCACGGCCACGACGCGCCGGAAATCGCCAACTCGTGGTTCGTCGTCTACGACGGCAACGGCAACCCGGACCAGCAGGCTGCGCTGCTCGCCTTCGAAGCGGGCGACAGCAACGAGTACAACGGGTTCTGGACGTACGAGGGTGACATCGCCCGGCGACTCGACGCCTACCTGACGGAGACCTACGTCGACGTCGCGTCCGAAGCGGACATCGCCACCGACTGAACGGTCACTCCTCGTGGTTCAGACGGTGACGCGCCTTTCTGAGGAGGCCCCTGAGCGTCGTCGCCTCCCGGCCGGTCGGCTGTGCGCGGCCGAGCAGGCGGCGGAACATCCGACGGGCCTTCGGTCGTTTCTCCGCCGGATGCCCGACGGCCTCGACGAAGCCGGCGAACTCCTCGTGGAGCCCCTCGATCGCCTGTTCGTCGGCTCGCGTGTGGAGTGTGTCCGGGTGCTGGTCGCGCTCGACGGTGAGCTCGCGGAGTTCGTAGAGGACGATGGTCGCCGCCTGGCCGAGGTTCAACACCGGGTAGTCGCTGCTGGCGGGAATCGAGCAGATCTCGTCCAGTCGCGCGAGTTCGTCGTTCGTCAGCCCCACGCGCTCGCGGCCGAAGACGACGCAGGTGTCGCTCTCGACGTCGCGCAGCGAGTCAGCCAGCTCGGCGGGCGTCTTCGCGGGGTACCTGACGTGGTTCGCGTCGTCCTCGTTCGGGACGGCCGTGCAGGCGACGGTGTGGTAGTTCTCGACCAGGTGGTCGAACGTGACCGTTTGGGCGCCCGGGAGAATGTCCTCGCGGGCCTGTCCAGCAAAGCCGTACGCCTCGCCGTCGGGGTCCAGTGCCGGCGGGTCGACCAGCAGGAGGTCGGCGAGGCCGAAGTTCTTCATCGACCGGGCGATGGTGCCCACGTTGCCCGGCGTCTCTGCGTCGACCACGGCGACCGAAATCATACGTCGAGGTCGTCCAGATTCATGTCGATGGATTCGAGGTCCGACTCGTCCATCTGCTCGAGCTCCTCTTCGAGGCCGGGGATCGCCTCCGAGCGGTCCGGCGCGTCGGGGACGGCCGTCGGGTCCTCGTCGACGTGTTCCATCCCAGCGTAGCCCTCCGGTGCGCGGCCGCCATCGAGGAACCACTCGTGGAACGCCTCCTGCATCTCGGTGTCGCCGGCGTACTGGTCCCCACCGGCCTCGCGGAACCAGTAGAGGAAGTCCGGTTCGTGGTCCGAGCAGAGCACGACCTCGCCGAGCGGTTCGCCGTAGATGACCTCGGCGACGTTACACTGTTTGGGGTTCTCCCGGCCGATCGTGAGCCAGCAGGCGTCACACGGGTCGACCACCCGGTCGGCCAGCACGAGGATCCGCTGACGAGTGTCCGGTTCCATCGTCTTCAGTGGGCGGACGCGCCCGTTCGCGTCCAGCACGTCCGCGTCGAACCGCCAGCCCCGCAGTCCGATGCTCACCTTGTCCATACGCGGGGCTAGTCGGTTGCGAGACTAAAAGAGCGCGATGTGGCCGCCGGGTCAGCCCAGCAGTAGCTTCAGCCACTTGTTGTTCTGGACGAACGACAGCTGCTCGATGCGGCTGTCGAGCCCGAGGATGCGGCCGGAGCCGAACGCGCCGAGGCCGAACAGCAGGACGGCGTAGACGATGTGGTCGTCGACGACCCAGCCGTGAGCGACCGGGAGCCCGGCCATCAGGCCGCCCGTCAGTGACGCCATCCAGTAGAAGATCATCATCACGGCGCCCCAGAACGCGGCGAACCGGACCGCCGCGCCCAACAGTAGCGCGAGGCCGGCCAGCGTCAGGCCGAGCATGTTCAGCCAGTCGATGAGCGGGTTGCCGGCCATCGAGGCGAACAGGCCAGTGAAGGGGTTGCCGGCGGGAACCGCGTTCGCGAGGAAGCCCGCCGCCGTCCAGTTGTTCTCGGGGTTCCCGTCCATGTACGTGACGAGTTTCGTGATGCCGCCCTGGAACAGCGTCCAGCCCATCACGATGCGCATGAGGAACAGGGAGTAGCCGACCCAGTTCTCCGAGTAGTCGAACTGTACGTCTCGGCCAAGGATTTCTGACTGCAGGGTTTGTCTCGTTGCCATGTCTAGACGTTCGACAAGTCAGTATATTATTCTTTTTCCCGTTCTCGATTCCTGAGAAGAGAAGGTCTCCTGTCGAAAACAGTCGTAAGGAGCGCTATTGGGCGTGTTCTGTGGAGTAGCCTCAGATTATCAACGACACTCGAAACTCCGCCCTGCTCTCGCTGAATCGAGTTGTCACTCCTCTGCTGCGAGGTTCGACTGTCCGCGCCGCCGCCGACAGCCGTCAGACGCCTGACTTGCGACAGCCCCTTCCGACCGCCCGTATCAGACCGCTGGTAACTAACTCGAACGCTCAGGACAATCAGGTGGCAGTAAGAGAAAACTTATACCGGTGGCGTCGAAAACGTGGGATGAAAGCCGAAAGGGCACCCGGGTAGGGGTACACGGACGTGCCACTTCGGCTCAAAACTCACTTTATCGAGAGACAACCCTGGTAGCACCTGCTATGGAGTTCGCTACGTGGGAGCCGGTGTACGAATCGCTCCTCGACGACTTCGGATACCCGCGGGCCGGCGACGAACGCGCCCGTGACCGACTCGGCGCGCTCGTCGGTGACCAGCCGACGTACGACCCCGACGGGCTGTCTCTCGCCGGGTCGACGGTCGCCATCGCCGGCGCCGGGCCGTCGCTGGAGGCCGAAGCCGACGATGCGAGCGCCGCCGACGTCGTGCTCGCTGCCTCGACGGCGACCGACCGCCTCGAAGCCGTCGGCGTCGGCGTCGACTGCATGGTGACCGACCTGGACAAGAACCCCGAGACGGGGCGCCGGCTGACCACCTCGGGCCGTCCGGTCGTCGTCCACGCCCACGGCGACAACGTTCCGGCCGTCGAGCAGTGGGTTCCCGAGTACGACGCGGCGTTCGTCGTCCCGACGACCCAGGCCGCACCGACGGACCCGGTCCAGAACTTCGGCGGTTTCACCGACGGCGACCGGGCGGCGTTCCTCGCGGACCACTTCGGCGCGGCGCAGCTCGAGTTCGTCGGCTGGGACTTCGACGACAAGAGCGTCGACGCGGCGAAGCGGCACAAACTCCGGTGGGCCGAACGCCTCCTCCACTGGCTCGAACGGCGACGCGGCGAGCAGTTCGCCGTCCTCGACGGCCGGCGGGACGGTATCGACCCGCTGTGACTACGGCGCGAGGACGTCCATCGT
This sequence comes from Haloarcula ordinaria, assembly GCF_029338275.1. Classification (NCBI taxonomy): domain Archaea; kingdom Methanobacteriati; phylum Methanobacteriota; class Halobacteria; order Halobacteriales; family Haloarculaceae; genus Haloarcula; species Haloarcula ordinaria. The sequence continues at coordinate 1,795,217 of NZ_CP119789.1, forward strand.
CGCGTCGATGGTCTCGCGGTCCGCCGCCCGCGGGAACGAGACGTTGATAGCGTCGACACCGTCGATGGCCTCGAACCGCTCCAGTCGGTCGAGACACTCGTCTGGCGTGCCGGCGACGGCGATCTCGTCGAGCAACTCGTCGCTGATGGCGTCGATGGCGGCCTCCTGCTCGCCGGAGGCCCACTGCTGGGATATCTCGTAGGCCGTCTCCTCGTAGCCCTGTCTCGCGAGGGCGTCGCGGTAGAACGTCCCCATCCCACCGACGTAGAACGCGACGTGTTGCCGGGTGAGCTGGCGCGCCGTCTCGCGGTCGTCCAGCGCACAGCAGGGCAGCGACAGGGTCACTCGCTGGGCCGACCGGTCACGGTCGCCCATCTCTCCCCCGGTCTCGAAGTCATCGAGTCGTTCGCGGATGCCGTCGGTGGTCAGCATCAGCGCGTGCCAGCCGTCGGCGAATCGACCCGCCAGCTCGACGGATTTCGGTCCCATCCCACCCGCGTCGACCGGCGGTACGGGGTCCGGCGGGTCACACCGGAGTCGGAACCCCGACAGCTGGAAGATGTCGCCGTCGTAGTCCACCGTCTCGCCGGAGAGGACCTGTTTGACGATATCGAGCACTTCCCGGGTCTGCCTGAGCGGCCGTTCGAACGAAACACCGTGCCAGCCCTCGACGACGATGGGGCCCGACGGGCCGAGACCGACCCGGAGCCGTCCCTCGGCGACCTCCTGTAGCGTGGCGGCCGTCTGCCCGATGAGGGCCGGCGAGCGCGAGTAGACGTTGAGTATCGACGTGCCGATGCCGACCGTCTCGGTGTCCTTCGCGATGCTCGTCAGCGTCGTGATTGCGTCTCGGCCCCACGTCTCGGGCAACCAGACGCGCTCGTAGCCCAGGTCCTCGGCGCGCTGGCTCATCTCGATCAGCGTCTCGACCGACGGTTGGGCGGCCACCGGGAGGTAGACGTCGCGAACGGTCATCGTCGGCCCCTCGCCGCTGTAGCGTTCGACATGGGCCCTACTGTGGTCGGGTGTGGCATAAACCCACAGGCGCGCGGCAGGGCTGTCGTTCAAACGGGGTTCAACCGCTCCGGGGTTCTTTGTCGGTGGTCGGCGTACTCACTCTCATGTCGTTCGACCCCGACCGAGTCACCAAGATAACCTTCGACTCCTACAGCACCATCGTCGACGTCGAGGCCGCGGAGAAAGCGCTTCGGGACCGCGTCGACTACCCGACGCCGGTCTCCCGGCTCTGGCGCTCTCGCTCGCTCGCGTACACGTTCATCGCCAACGCCGTCGACGCGTACAAGCCGTTCTACGAGATGAACCGCGACGCACTCCAGTACGCACTCGACGCCCACGGCGTCGCCCTCTCGACCGAGGAGCGCGACGAGATTCTGGCGGTCTACCACGAACTCGACGTCTTCGAGGACGTCCGTGACGGGATGGACCGCCTGTACGACGCCGGCTACGACCTCTACGTCCTCTCGAACGGGAACCCGGCGATGCTCGAGTCGATGGTCGAACACGCGGGTATCGACGGCTTGCTGGAGGACACGATCAGCGCGGACGAGATTGGCACGTTCAAGCCCGACGCGGCCCTGTACCGCCACGGCGCGGCGCGGACGGGGACGCCAATCGACGAGATAGCCCACGTCACGGCGGGCTACTTCGACGTCTACGGCGCGATGCACGCGGGGATGCAGGGCGTCTGGGTCAACCGGGACGGCGGCCCGTGGGACGCCTTCGCCGGCGACCCCGACCAGACGATCGCCTCGTTCCACGACCTCGCCGACCAACTCGCGTGACCGGGTCAGTCAGTCCGCGTCGCCGTCGACGGCCTCCATGCGGGCCGCTCGTGCCGTCTCGACGACCGCCGCGGGCGAGAGGTCCACGTCCTCCCAGGCGGGGAGCCGCATGTCCGGTCCCGGTCGCTGGATGCCGGCGGCGTAGGCCTCGACCTGCTCGTACTCCGCTTCGGCGTCGTAGGTCAGGCTGTTGAACGAGGCGTCGGCCGCGTACTGGTCGACCAGCCGCTCGCCGGCGGCGCGGTACCGTTCGGTGAGCGTCTCGTACTCGGGGTCGACGCCAGCCTCTTCGACCGCGCGGAGCAATGCTGCGCCGACCTGCTCGGACATCGACGAGAGGCCGCCACGTCCGCCGACCGGTTTGTGGTCGTGCTGGTGGAGTCCGAGGTCGACCTGTGCCGAGCGTTCGGGACCAACCTGCGCGTACGTCTCGCCGAGCATCCCGATCTCCAGGCCCCACGCTCGCTGGGAGCGGATGCGGCGGGCGGCGTCGGCCGTGAAGGCGAACTCGCCAGCCAGCGGGTAGCGGAACGCCTCGAGGTAGCGGACGAACGGGTGCGCGTGTCGTTCCTCGAGTGCTCGAACGAGCGGGGCGATGAACAGGCGGACGAGCCGACCGTAGAGCTGCCCCCCTTCGACGCGGGCGTAGTACCCCTTGACGAACTCGTGGTCCATCGCAAGCGGGGCGAGGAGCCGTGGTACCGTCGACGCGGCGTACGTCGTCGCGTCGGCGTCGTGAACGGCGACGAAATCCGCCCGGTCGGCGGCGATCCCGAGGCCGAGCCAGACGTCCCGGCCCTTCCCCGTCGGGCCGCCGAGGTCGTGTTCTTCGAGCAGGCCGCTCAGCGCCGGGGCGTCACACCACACCGTGGTCACCTGCAGGTCGAACTGGGCGGCCCACTCGCGGAAGCCCGCGACAACCTCGGCGGGCGCTCGAAGGGGCACCACGACCTCTCCTGGTCCAGCCCGTTCGAGCGGGGCGAAGATGTACTCCGGCGTGACCGCCCCGACCGAGTCTCCCGCTATCGGGATGACCACGGCGCTGTCCGCCAGCGGTGCGTCGGGCGTCGGGTCCGTGAGGTCGTGCAGCGTCGTGACGTGTTCCTGTGCGTAGTCCATCGGTCAGTTCCGGAGGGCGTCGGTGACGGTCTCGAGCTCGCCCGCCGCCTCGAGATGGTCGGCGAGGTCGGACAGCGCGTCTCGGCGGCCGCCCAGCAGCAGGCTGCCGTCGCCGGCGCGGACGACGGCGCCCGTCTCCGCCGCTGCCGTGACGAGTCTGTCGGTCGCTTTGGCGTCGAGTCCCTGCACTTCGAACACCGACCCGACGAACGGCTCGCCGTCCCGCCGCTCGGAGCCGATTCGCTCCAGGTGACGTTCGACTTCGCGGCTCTCGCGGACGTCGAGTTCGCTCACGGTGACGTCGTCGCCGACGGTCTCCCGGCGCTCGGTGAACGCCGCGCCGATGGTCGCCGCGTCGACAGTCTCCGTCACGTCGTGGGTCCGGACGACGTGGGCGCCGCGCTCGACGGCCATCGACGTGGCCGCGAGACTTACCGGCAGTGCTTCGTCCGTCGAGCGGTCGGCCAGTTCCCGGAGGAAGTTCTTGCGGTTGATGGAGACCAGGATGGGGAGGCCGAACCCGCGGAACTCCCGGAGGCGGCGGAACGTCTCGCGGTCGTCCTCGGTGGTCTTGGCCTCGCTCCAGCCGCCGAACGCGGGGTCGACGATGGTCTTGTCGGTGAAGCCGTTCTGCGTGAGCGCCTCGTAGATGCGGTCGACGTAGTCCGCCTGCGCGGCCCATTCGGGGGACTTCGCGTCGGCCCAGTCGACGTCGTCGACGGCGCCGGGGCGCGTGAGGTCCGGGGGGCTCGCCATCTTGCCGACGGCCACGTCGTACTCGCGGCAGACGACCGGCATCTCGGAGTCGGCGAAGCCACAGATGTCGTTGACCATGTCGAAGCCGGCGTTCAGTGCGGCTTCGGCTACTTCGGCGTACCGCGTCTCGATGGAGAAGACTGCGTCGCCGCTGACTGACTGGATGGTCTCGACGGCCGTATCGAGGCGGTCGAGCTCCTCCTCGGCCGAGAGCACGTCCAGGCGCTTGTTCGCCGACTCCAGGCCGACGTCGACGATGTCTGCGCCTTCGCCGATGAGGGCCTCGTCGACGAACGCCGCGGCTTCGCCCGCGTCGTCGAAGACGGAGGGCTTGTAGGGCGACTCCTTACTGACGTTCAGCACTCCCATGATGCGCGGTGGCTGGTCGTCACCGATCTCGAGGCCGGCCGCGTCAACACGTCGCATGTCCTGCACGTAGGACTGGGTAAGGTAATCGTTGGCGGTTGCGGCGGCCTACTCGGCGGCGTCCGCTACTGGGCGAGGCTCTTCGTGGTGGTACTCGACGACGTCGAACGCCTCGAATCGCTCTCGGCCGGCCACCGTCCAGGCCGTCCCGAGGTAGGGGAACACCCGGCTCCCGGTCGCTTGCTCGGGCAGCTCGGAGACGAACGCGCGGTCGGCATAGGGGAGGAACATCGAGTAGACGTGCTGGCCGCCGATGACGTAGCCGACCGAGTCGTGGTCGGCGACCGCCTCCACCGCGTCGGGGACCGTCGAGACGAACGTCGCATTTTGCGCGTCGTACTCGCCGGGGCTCCGCGTGACGACGACCGGATGGGTCCCGCGAACGTCGGTCATCCCCGCCCACGTCTTGCGGCCCACGACGACCGGGTGGCCGGCGACCCGCTCCTTGTACTGGCGTTCGTCCGCGTCGTAGTGCCACAGGATTGTCTCCCCGTCGCCGATGACGCCGGTCTCGGCCACCCCGGCCACGAGCACGAGTTCGGGCATACCCGACGTAGGTATCGGCGACCTAAAGCCGCTGTCCTCGCCGAACAGTCTTTCTGACCCACATTTATCTCGGGACCATGCGTAGGTGTCGCATGGTCGGTATCACCTACGAAGATTTCCTCGACCTCGGGTACGACCCCGCAGACTCGGACCTCGTCTGTGAGTTCTACGTCGAACCGGCCACGGACCAGACCGCGGAGTCGGCCGCGAGCTGGGTCGCGAGCGAGTCCTCGAACGGCACCTGGGCCGAGCTCCAGGTCGCAGGGTCGGTGACCGACCTCTCGGCGACGGCGTGTGGAATCACCGAGATGACGGTGCCCGGTCGCGAGGACCGGGACGCCTACCGGGTCGCAATCGCCTACCCCGACGCCCTCTTCGAGCCGGGCAACATGCCCCAGGTGCTCTCGTGTATCGCCGGCAACATCCTCGGGATGAAGGCCGTCGACCGCATCCGGCTGCTCGACTGTGACTGGCCCGAACGGCTCGCGACGTCGTTTCCGGGCCCGCAGTTCGGGACCAGCGTCCGCCAGGACGTCTTCGACGCCGGCGACAGACCGATCACGGCGACGGTCCCGAAACCGAAGGTCGGCCTCTCGACCGAGCAACACGCCCAGATTGGTTACGAGGCCTGGACCGGCGGCCTCGACCTGCTGAAAGACGACGAGAACCTCACCGACCAGGCGTTCAACCCCTTCGAGGACCGCCTGACCGAGACGCTGGCCCAGCGCGACCGGGCGCAGGACGAGACCGGCGACCCGAAGTCCTACCTCCTGAACGTCACGGCGAGCGGCCGGGAGATGCTCGAGCGCGTCGACCTGGCCGCCGAACACGGTTGCGAGTACGTGATGGTCGACGTGGTCACGGCCGGATGGGCCGCCGTCCAGCAGGTCCGGGAACGCTGTGCGACCCACGGCCTCGCTATCCACGCCCACCGCGCGATGCATGCGGGGTTCGACCGCCTGCCGGACCATGGCGTCTCGATGCGTGTGCTCGCGCAGGTCGCGCGGCTCTGTGGCGTCGACCAGATACACACTGGCACCGCGAACCTCGGGAAGCTCGCCAACGAGGACACGGTGGGAATCAACGCGTGGCTCTACGCGGACCGCTACGGGCTGCGCGACGTCCTCCCGATGGCCTCAGGCGGATTGCATCCGGGCCTCGTCCCGGAACTCGTCGCGCGTTGCGGGACGAACATCGGGGTCCAGGCCGGCGGCGGCGTCCACGGCCACCCCGACGGTACCCACGCCGGTGCGAAGGCACTCCGGGCCGCCGTCGACGCGGCCGCTGCCGGTCGGGACATCGAGACGGCGGCCGCAGAGACACCCGAACTCGCCACCGCACTCGAGCAGTGGGGCACCGAGACGCCCCGGTGACGCGGACGCCGGGGACCTGCCCACTGCTTCGCCAGTCACCCCCTCTCAGACCTCTCGTGGGCCGATGTCGAGCAGTGCCTCAACGTCTCGCCACTCGACCGTGAGCCGGGCACCCATCTCCCGCGTGGCGAGCGCACCGCAGGCGTTCCCCACCGCGAGGGCTCTGTCGAGCGGTTCGTCGCGGAGCCGGGCAGCGAGGAATCCACCCGCGAATGCGTCACCGGCTCCGGTCGAGTCCACGGGGTCGACGGCGAAGCCGGGATGGCTGACTGTCCGGTCGTCGGTCAGCGCTTCGGCGCCGCCAGACCCGTGTTTCACGACCACCGTCGGAATCGACTCGACCGTCCGCTCGCTCACTGCTGTCCCGGCTTCCCGGTCGTTACAGAAGAGCACGTCCGTGTGCGCCAGCGCCTCGTCGTAGTCCCGGTCCGTCAGCCGTCGTCCGGGGTCGAAACTCACCGTGACCCCGGCGCTCGCGGCCTCCCGGGCCAGTTGCCCGGCCGTGGCCGCGGACTGTCCGGTGAGGTGGAGGTGGTCGGTACCGACCAGTCGCTCGGCCGGGAGGTCTCCCGGACCGAACCCCTCGTTGACGCCTTCGTTCCCGAGGACGAACACCTCGCCGTCCGCGTCGACGACGAGGTACTTCACGGTGGTCTCACCGTCGCACTCGACCAGGCGCGTCTCGACCCCGCGCGCCCGGAGTTCGCGTCGCACCATGTCGGCGTGTTCGTCCGTCCCGACGCTCCCCAGCAACAGCGGTGCGGCGTCGAGTCCGCCCAGCACTGTCGCCACGTTCGCGGCACTCCCGCCAGGGGACTGGACCCGCTCGTCGATGCGCGCTTCCCCGTCTCGGTCTGGCAGCCGGTCGACCCGGAGCGTCACGTCCCAGTTGACGTGCCCCGCACAGAGCACGTCGGGGCCGTTCTCGGGGCCGTCGCCAGACCCGTCCGTCATGGACCATCCTCCCAGGGGTTCGCCGGTCCCTCACCGAACAGTTCGCGCATCAGCGTGACGACGCTCTCGGGCGGGAACTGGCCGCGCTCCGTGACGATGGCGTCGACGTGCCGGGGCGGCGTGACGTCGAACGCCGGGTTCTCGACGCGAACGTCGCCGAGGTCGGCCCGGCGCTCGTCGGGGAGCACCTCCGCTTCGCTCCGCATCTCGATGTCCACTGTCTGGCCGGTCAGGGTGTCGGGGTCGAGTTTCAGCGTCTGGGCGGCGACCATGACCGGAGTCCCGCGCTCCCGAGCGACGACGGCCAGGCCGGAGGTCCCGATCTTGTTGACGACGCTCCCGTCGGCGGCGATGGCGTCGGCCCCGACCAGGACGTGGTCGACGTCGTTCATGTAGCGGCGGGCCGCGCTGTCGACCACGAGCGTCACGTCGACCCCCATCTCGGACAGCTCCCGGGCCGTGATGTGACCCTGGTTGCGCGGACGCGTCTCCTTGACGATTGCCGAGAGTGACTTCCCCTGCTCGACGGCGGCCTCGATACAGGCCAGCGCGTCGGTCGAGTGGCAGTGTGTCATCATCCGGTCGCCGTCCCGGAGTCGGTTCGCGCCGACCGTCCCCAGGTCGGCCTTCGCGGTGTCGAGTCGACGACAGAACTCCGCGACGCTGCCGTCCACCGACGCACGGACCGCCGCGACGCTCTCGCCCTCCGCGCGCTGGAGGACGTACCGGAGCGCGTTCGGCAGGCTCACTGCCGTCGGTCTGGTGGCTAGCAGGCGCCTGGCCGCCGCTCTGAGTTCGGCCTGGAGCTGGGCGACGTCGGCGGCGTCGCTTTCCTCGGCCTGCGCCCGGAGGGCCTTCGCCACTGCGGTGGCGATCGGCGCGGCGCCACGTGTCTCCATCGACTCGACGTCGGCCGCGACGTCGAGGACCTGCTGTGCGAGGTCGTCGTCCTCCATAGTGCGCTGTTGCACAGCAGGAGCAAAAAGCGAGCGGGTCACCACTCTCGTGCCATACGTTTAACAGAACCTCGCTCGAAGACCGCCGTATGGTACTGGTCTCCGCTCTCCTCCCGACGCTGGTCCGTGCCCATCTCCGTGTCGATTCGCTACCGGAGGGCTCGATGGAGCGTCTGACGATCTGTGTCGTGCTCGTCCTCATCGCCGGGGCGCTGCCGCCGGTCGTCGCTGGCGCGACGGTCAACGCCTCGATAACCGGTGTGGACGTCTCACCGGCTGCTCCGGCCCCCGGCGAGACTATCACGTTCACGCCGACTATCCGAAACTCACAGAGCAGTTCGGACGTCCTCGAGATTCGCGCAGTCGCCCTCCGACGGAGCTCCGGCAGTTCCGAGTACACTCGGATTCGTGACCTGGGAACGCTGTCGCCGGATTCGAGCATCGACGTCCCGCTGACGTACACCTTCGACTCGCCGGGGACTCGTGACCTCCGGGTCATCGTCTACGGCTACAATCCCAACAGGACCGAGTCGGTGCGACTCCAGTATCCCGTGACTGTCGACGTCCGCGACCGACACCCGCAGCTGGCTATCGACGCGAGCGACTCGGTCGACGGCGTCCTGACAAACGGCACCGTGACCGTCGCGAACGGGCTCGATACCCGAATCTCCAACGTCGAGGTCACCGTCTCTGGCGTGGGTGTTCGGACGACGGAGAATCGACGGGTGTTCGCGTCTATCCAGCCCAACGGTACCCGAACTGCACCCTTCCGCTTCAGGCCAGAGACGCCGGGACCCCACGAACTGACGGCCCGGATTCGGTACACTGTCGACGGGGACGTCAGACGAACGACCACGGTCTCGACGCTCATCGAGACCGAGACACTCGCCGACGAAGTGATCCTCGACGCGTCGGCCGTCGGGAGCGGTGAAAACCGGGCCCTCGCGGTCGACGTCGTCAACCGTGGCAACGCGCCCATCGAAGACGTCTCGGTCACTGCGGCGTCACCGAACGCGACGCTTCGGCGGGCACTTCTCGAACGAGTCGACGCCGGCACCGTCGAGCGGGTCCGTCTCAACGCGACGCTCACCGAACCGCGTGCCGACGTGACAGTCCGGGCCGAGTACGAGATTGCGGACCGGTCGAACGCCGCCACGACCGCCGTCGAGCTCCAGTCGACGCCAGGGGCCATCGAACTCAGCGGTATCGACGTCACGAACGAGGACGACCGCCTCCAGCTCTCGGGGAGCGCCGCGAACGTCGGGCTCACCGAGGTCGACAGCGTCATCGTCCGCGTCGTCCCCGCCGACGGCGTCACCCCGGCGTTCCCGAACAAGGAGTACTTCGTCGGGACGGTCCCGGCGAGCGACTTCGTCTCCTTCGACGTCTACGCCAGCGTCGACGAGAACGTCACGGCCGTGCCGCTAGTGGTGACCTACCTCGTCGACGGTGACCGCAAGCAACAGCGGTTCGCCGTCGACGTCTCGGACCTCGATGGCGACTCGGAGCAACAATCGGGCGGGAACGGCTCCTGGCTGTCGACCTTCGGACCGGTCATCGCGGTCGGCGTCGCGGGTGTCGTGGTCGTCGGGTACCTCCTGTTCCGCCAGTCGCGACGCAACGACGACGAACTGGACCTATGACTATCGTCGACGCACACGGCCTGGTCAAGCGGTATCGGACCGGCGGCGAGACGCTCTACGCGCTCGCGGGGGTCGACTTCACGCTCGAGGCCGGTGAGTTCGTCTCCATCATGGGCCCGAGCGGGAGCGGCAAGACCACCTTGCTGAACGTCATCGGTCTGCTGGATACGCCGACGGAGGGGACGCTCCTGCTCGAGGGGCGCGACGTCACCCACATCGACGACCGGACGCGGACGATTCTCCGCAAGCGGACCATCGGGTTCGTCTTCCAGCAGTTCTACCTGCTGCCGACGTTGACGGCCGTCGAGAACGTGGAAGTCCCGGGGTTGCTCGACGGGGACCCTGACCTGAACCGGCGGGCCCGCGACCTGCTCACGAGACTGGGGCTCGGTGACCGACTCGACCACCGCCCGGACCAGCTCTCCGGCGGGCAGAAACAGCGCGTCGCCATCGCCCGCGCGCTCATCAACGAACCGGCTATCGTCCTCGCCGACGAACCGACCGGGAACCTGGATAGCCGGACCGGCCGCCAGATTCTCGAAGAGTTCGAACGCATCGCGGACGACGAGGACGTCGCCATCGTCGCGGTCACGCACGACGACCTCGTCAACGAGTACGTCGACCGGACGGTCCACCTCGTCGACGGCACCATCGGCCAGGAGCGTCTGGATGCTTGAGTGGCTCTACCGGCAGTTCCCGACCGCGCTCATCGCACGGCGGAACCTGACGCGGACGCAGTTCCGGTCGCTCTTGGCCGCGCTCGGTATCGTCATCGGCGTCATCGCTATCGCCTCACTCGGGATGTTCGGCGTCTCGCTCCGGGTCGCCATCACGCAGAACCTCGGTGACCTCGGCAACGAGCTCGTCGTCTCACCCAACGGCGATGCGGGCGTCGAGTCGATAACGGACCGCGACATCCGCCAGATCGAGCGCGTCACGGCGCCGTCGGTGAGCGTTTCGCCGGTCAAACAGGAGATAGAGCGGGTGTCGTACGACAGACGGGGAACGCCGTCACAGGCCGTCGTCTTCGGGATGGAGAACCCGGGCGCAGTGTACACCGCGAGCGAGGGGCGTATCCCGAACCCGTTCAGAAATGGCGCCCTCGTGGGTAGCAGTATCGCCGAGGAACACGACCTCCATCCGGGCAGTACCATCGTGATAAACGAGAGCGCGGTCCGCGTCCGTGCGGTGCTGGAGTCCGGCGAGTCGTTCTCGCAGCTCAACCCCGACAACCGGGTCATCGTGCCGGTGAGCCAGTTCGAGTCGCGTGGCTACTCGCAGGTATACGTCACCACGACATCCGGAGCCGAGGCAAATGCGACAGCGATGGCAATCCGTGACGCGTTGAACGGCAGAGAAGAGCGCGTGACGGTCACCGAGCTGGGGTCGCTCATCGACCAGATCAACCAGACGTTCCAGGTCGTCAACACCATCCTGGTGGGAATCGCCTCCATCTCCTTGCTCGTCGCCGGCATCTCCATCCTCAACGTGATGCTGATGTCGACGGTCGAACGCCGCGAGGAGATCGGCGTCCTCCGAGCGGTCGGCTACCAGAAGCGTGACGTCCTGAAGGTGATGTTGATGGAGGCGACCCTGCTCGGCGTCAGTGGCGGCCTCATCGGAGTCGTCTTGAGCGTCGCCGCGGGACTGGCGATAAACCACTACACGGTCGGTGATGCCATGGCCGTGTTCAGGCTCGCGAACGCCTGGTACGTCGGGGCCGCGTTCACGTTCGGTGTGGTCACGAGCGTCCTCAGTGGCCTCTATCCGGCGTGGAAAGCAGCGAGCGAAGAACCGGTCGAAGCGCTCAGAGGATAATCAGACAGTGATCTCGACGCCGGATTCCAGCCACGGCTCGGTGCGACCGACGGTGACGGAGTCGAACTGGGCGAGCCAGTTCTCGTCGCCGCTCTCGAACGCCTCGAGGGCGTCGCCGACGGTGAAGGTCCGTTCGGCGTCGGTGCACGGGAACACCGCTTCGAGCTGCGTGTCGTCGTATATCGCGAGCGAGACGACCGGGAAGACGACGACGTCCTCGACGCGGTCCATCCCCATGTAGGTCCGCGTCCGCCGCTCGAACGCCGGCTCGAGGGAGTGGCCGTTGCGGTCGGCCCAGTCACGGAACTCCTCGTAGGTGGCCAGCGCCCCGGAGCGCTTGTCCTCGGCCATCGTCCGGATGCGCTGCCACTCGCCGGAGACCATCGAGTCGGTGAACACGCCGTTGGCTTCCAGGTGCTTGACCCGATTCAGGACCTGTTGCTGGGCGTCGAATGTGCCGTACGTGTCCCCTCGAAGGTACAGTTCGGCCCGGAGTTGTGAGTCGGCTGTCATGGTTATCTCGTCTCCAACTTTATCAGATATCGACATAACTCTTTCCCACTTCTAATAATTAGATTACATATATTTACACACGAAGGAATATCAATAGAGAGTGGCTAAGACTACTATATATGGCACTTCTGGAGAATATAACCTTCCGACTTCTTGTCAACTGGTACTAAATATTTTACCGCACGGGTCGATGCCTGTTTCGGCCAGCGTCGAATTATTCGAACAGCGTTACGGCGCCGCTCTCGGACATTCCTCTCAGGAGTGCGATTCGAAACCGAACTAAGGGGGTGGCTCTCGTACAGTCGAACAGCGGTGCGCGCGATAGTGGGTCGCTGCAAACGAGTTCGCAGTCCCGTCAGTCGTCCGCGCTGGCTTCAGCACCGCTCGCGACGACGTCTATCTCGCCGGCGTCGAGCTCGGCCTCGATTTCTCGGGCCGCTTGTACCATATTCTCCATCTTCCCGTAGGCCACGTCGCGCGGGAGCAGCTTCACGCCGCAGTCGGGTGAGACGGTCAGGCGCTCTGGTGGGACGACTTCGAGCCCCTTCTTGATGTTGTCCTTGATCTCCTCGACGGACTCGACCTCGGCGACGTGGGCGTCGACGACGCCCATCGCGAAGTCCTTGGTGAACTCGTGGTCCTTGAACACGTCGAGCTGCTCGTAGTCACCGTTGGCGAGTTCGAGGTCGTACTCGTGGACCGGGTAGTCCAGAATCTCGGGGTAGATTCGCGAGTAGTCGCCGTAACAGACGTGCAGCCCGAGTCGGACGTCGTCGGGCACGTCGTCGACGATGCGCTCGAGACACTCGCCGACGATGGCGTGGTCGTCCGGTGTCGTCGCGAGCGCGGGCTCGTCGATCTGGATGTACCGCGCGCCGGCCTCGACCAGCGCCTCGATCTCCTCGTTGACGAGATCCGCGAGGTCGTAGGCCAGGGCCTCCTCGCTGTCGTAGACCTCGTTGAACGACCAGTTCGCGAGGGTGTACGGGCCGGTGATGGGCACCTTGACGGGGCGTTCGGCGACCTCGTCGGTGAACTCGAACTCCTCGACGAGCCACTGCTCGCCGTACTCGACGTCCTCGGCGACGGAGGGCTTGTCGAAGTAGTTGTGGCCCCACACCTTCACGCGGCCGTTGAACTCGTAGCCGTCGATGCGGTGGGCGAAGTACTCGACCATCTCATTGCGCCGCATCTCGCCGTCACAGACGACGTCGAGGCCGCAGCGCTCGTGCTCGTCGGTGATGAGTCGCGAGGCGTCGTCTTTCGACTCTTCCCACTCGTCCTCGCCGAAGTCGGCGTCCTCGTCCTCGAACATCTCGCGGGCGCGGTCGTGCCACTTGGGCTTGGGGTACGAACCGACGACAGTTGTCAGCAGGAAGTGGTCGTTCGGGTGATTCTCGGGCTTGAACTGGTCTCGTGGTCCTGTCATGTTAGGCCTCCACAGCGAGGTCGGCGGCGTTCGCGAGCGATTCGAGCTTGGCTTCGAACTTGTTGACCGGCAGGTAGAACAGCTCGGTGTTGGCCGTCGCGTAGACGGTGTCGTACGTCGAGTTCGTCTGCTGTTCGAACCAGTCGATGCGGTCCCGGATGGTCTCGGGGGACTCGACCAGCGTGTTCTGCCCGTCGACGACGCCCAGCGCGACGTCGTCCTTGGTGCCGTACTCCTGGACGTTGTAGACGTTCTGGTCGTGGTCGGCGATAAGGTCGAAGCCGATGGCGTCGACGTCCGCGTCCATCAGGTGCGCGTAGACTTTCTCCTCGAGGGCGCCCCAGTAGGTGTGGGCGACCACGTCGGCGTCGGTGGCACTCGCGACGGCGTCGATGGCCTCGCTGGCCCGTTCGTCCTGGCCGTCGGCGGGCGCGTTCTCGACCAGCGATGGTTCCAGCAGGAACAGCGTCTCCACGTCGGGGAACTGCTCGACTTCGCCGGCCAGGAACTCCGCGACGGCGTCGAGGAACGACGCTTCGTCGCCGTAGTGTTCGTCCGTCGCGAGGTCTGAAAGCGAGTACGGGCCGGGGAAGACGGCCTGCAACCCGCCGTCGACGAGTTCGCTCGCGGCGTCGAGTTCCGCGGCGATGTCGCCGTCGGCGGTCAGGTCGCCCTGGACCACCGGCTCGCGGTAGAAGTTGTTGTTGTCGTAGTAGCGGACGATGCCACGGGTCTCCACGTTGTCGTGGACCGCAAGCGGGTGGGCGAGCATGTCGTCCCAGCGGAGTTGCCCCTCGACGATACGGTCGAGGCCGGCGTCCTGCTGGAGCGTGACGACCTCCTCGCGGGCGCGCCGATAGGCGTCGACGACGTCGCCGCCCTCGTCGCCCGAGATGAGGTCGCTCTTCTGGTGGCCCTTCAGGTCGGACAGCTCGTCCTTGGCCCAGTCCGGCAGCGGGAACAGGCCAGGAGTCGTCGCGACTATGTCTGTCATTACGCCCGGCTATGAAATGACGGGCTTTAATATTTCCTATTCAATAAAATGTCCTGTAGTAATCACAGCGGCCAGAACCGCAGGACGACGAGCTCCTCGTAGGGATGATTCTCGCTCGCGACCCGTTCGCTCTCGAGCCCCCGGTCGTGCGCGTACGAGCGGACGGCGTCCGGGTCCGTGAGGCTGCTGACGAGCAGGAGGGCCTCGCCGCCGGGAGCCAGCACTCTCGCAACGTCGTCGAGGAACGGGTCGACGAGGCGACGGCCGTCCTCGCCACCGGAGAGTGCGTGTTCCATCCAGTCGTCCCATTCCTTCTCCTCGGGCGTCGGCAGATACGGTGGGTTGAACACGGCGAGGTCGAAGGCGCCGTCACGGAACGGCGAGACGAGGTCGCCGCGGACGACGCTGACGCCGTTCGCCGCGGCCTGCCGGCAGGCCAGCGGACTCAGGTCGACGCCCACGGCGTCGGCGCCGGCCTCGTCGAGGGTCGCAGCGACGTAGCCCGAACCGGTGCCCACGTCCAGCACCCGGTCGCCCGACCCGGCGTACGCTCGGGCGGTCCGTGCCAGCAGGGCCGAGTCCTCGGCCGGCTGGTACACCGACTCGACCTCCCGGGCGTCGGCAAGTGACGGGCGGCCACGGTCCGACTCTGCGTCGGCGTCTTCGTCGGTCATCTCAGGCCCCTGGCTCGCCGACCTCGTGGGCCAGCGTCGCGAGCGCCGCGAAGTCGGCCGGGGTGAGTTTCCCCGCTCGCGCGCTCATCAGCGCCTCGTCGGCTGCGTCGACGACAGCGTCCGGGTCGCCCAGTCCCGAAATGTGTGCCGTGTTGCGCACCGCGTTGCGCATCGTCTTCCGTCGCTGGGTGAACACCGCCTTCAGGAAGGCCATGAAGAACTCGTCGCTCGGGACGCTGTAGTCGGGGTCGCGCGGCGTCGTCCGCACGAGCGCGCTCGTCACCCGGGGCTGGGGGTCGAACGCTTCGGGTGGGACCGTCTCGACCACCTCGACGTCGGCGTAGTGGCCGGCAGTCACCGAGAGGCGGCCGTAGTCGTCGGTCGCCGGGTCGGCGGCCATCCGGTCGGCGAACTCCCGCTGGAACATCAACACCAGCGGGCGTTTCTCGGGGAGCAAGCGGAAGGCGATCTCCGAGGAGGCACCGTAGGGCAGGTTCGAGATGCTGGCGGTGAACTCGGGCAGGTCGACCTCCAGGGCGTCGCCCTCGACGACGGTGAGCCGGCCGGCCTCGATTTCCCGCGCGAACTCCTCGCGGAGGTGGGCGGCGAAGTCCGGGTCGCGTTCGATAGCGGTCACGCGGTCGGCGACGGCGAGCAGTCGGTCCGTCAGCGCCCCCGGTCCCGCGCCGATTTCGAGGACGTTCGAGCAGTCGAACCCGGCGTCGGTGGCGTACTCGGGAATGCGGTCGAGTACCCGGTCGTCGACCAGGAAGTGCTGGTCGCGGCGGGTGTCGGCCCGCTTGCCGGCGCGCCTGACGAGCGCGTCCGGGTCGCGACTACCGGTCGCTGTGTCGGTCATTACCCCGCCGTAGACGGTCGGTATTGAAAAGTGACGCCTATTCGCTGTCCTCGCGCCGGACGAAGATGCGGTACTTCAGGTCGTTCTCGCGCAGTTCCTCGAGGATGCGCTCGACCAGCACCTCCTTCGGTTTGTGGAGGCCGCTGACTCGCTCTTCCAGCTCGTCGAAGCTCTCGAAGGGCTTGCGCTTTCGTTCGTCGAGGATGGAGTTGCGCAGCTTCTTGCCGATGCCCGGCAGCAGGTTCAGCTGGTGGAGGCGCAGCGTGATGGGCTGGGCGTCGTTGTAGAAGTCCACGAACCGCCGTTCGTCGTCCTCGACGATCTCCTCGACGGCGTACTCGACCTCGGACTGCGTGCCGCCGGGCAGGTCCTCGAACTCGACTTCGGTGATGCGACCGAACTCAGTCAGGTCGACCCGGTCGCCGAAGGCGACGTCGGAGTCGTCGTCGAGCACGAGTTCGTAGATGGAGAAGTCCTGCACGTCGAGCGCGAACGCGAGCGCCTCCTTCTTGTGCTGAGGGCGGTCGTCGTCGCTCCGGCCGTGCGGGAGGACGTCGAGGACGGCGCCGAGTATCTCGTCGCCACTGTCCTCGGGTTCCGTAGTGGTCATACCCAGGGGTACGGTCAGAACCTACTTAATGTCGGTGGGTGAGAGTGATACCGCACGACGACGGGGACCCGGAGAACTGCGGTGGGGAACCCGACTCAGGCGTACTGCTTGACGATGTTGAGAATCTCGTCGAGCTCGTCGCCGTCCAGGGAGTAGCGTTCCTGCGCGAAGACGGCGCGGAGCTCGTCCCGGTCGAGCGGGCGGAGGTTCGCGATCTTGTACGCGGTCGGTTCGTCGACCTTCTCCAGTTCCCGCAGTTGCTCGACGAACTCCAGGGACTCCTCGGGGTCGAGCATCGCGAAGCGATTGACGTGCTCGATGGCCCGCTTGAGCTCGTACCGCATCTCGCGGTCCTCGTCGGCCGCGCGCTCCATCTCTAGCCCTCCGAGAATCTCCTTGGTCTCGGCGACCGTGAGATACTCCTCGGAGACCTTCTCTTTGAAGATGGTCATCGCTTAGTTCTCTTGACGACGGAGGTGTGCGGGCGTCACGATGATGGTCTTTTCCTTGTTCCCGTCGACGATCTGGACTTTGTAGGCCGTGCCCTGTTTGCCGACGACTTCGCCGGTCTGGCCGTCGAAGCGGGGGTGGAACCGACCCTTGGGAACCGACGGGTCGATCTTCATGTGGACCTTCTCGCCCTCCTCGTACTGCTCGACGGCACGCTGGGGCGGGGAGGTGCCTCGGTTGCGGGGCTTGTTCTTGAGCTTGTCACGCGTCCCTTCGAGGGGTCCGTTGGAACTAGGCATTCTTGGCCTTCGCTTGTCCACTCGCCCTAATAAAACGTGCGTTCCACGCCCGTCAGGGGCCGACGGGCGCCGTCGCTCCCGGGGTGAGCGACCGAAAAGACGGGAGCCAGTCCGTTCAGAGGCGGCCGACGGTGTCGACTTCGACCGATTCGACGCCCTCGACGTCCGCGAACGCTTCCTCGACGGCCTCCGTGCCACCGGCGTCGTCGGGCACGATGACGGTCGGGAACAGCGCGACGAGGCCGAACGCGACGTCGTCACGTTCGAAGCCCTTGATCTTCGCTCCTTCGGGAAGCGACCCTTCGAGACGCTCCTGCAGTGCGTCGAGGTCAACTTCCGGGCTCTGCGGCATGATCTTGATCTTGGCGGCGACTTTTCCCATTGTTATGGTCCTCGGAATCCGCAGTCGGGGCACTCGTAGAGGTTGCTCTGCTTCCGACAGGTGGCACACCGGTAGATCTGGTGCCCGCAGTCCGGGCACTTGAACGCGGCGGCGTTCGTGCCGGCGATGTTGATGCCACACGAGACGCACTTGCGCGCCTGTTTCTGCTGGCTCTCGCTCATACCACTCCGTATCCGACCGCGACTTTTAACGATTGCCAAACGTTTCGGGGGGAGAGAAGCGGTGACACACCGCCGACTCGCTCCGTATTCGCCTAACTCCCCGGGAGGATGTCGCCCAGTGCGGCCCCGATGGCCATCGGGACGAACGCCACGCTACAGACACAGAGGGCCACCCATGCCATCTGGGGGTCGGTCGACCACTCGACGACGCCCCATCCGGTGAGCAGCACGACCGAGGTGAGGAACGCGGTTCCGGTGACGCCGACCAACCGGCGTGGAACGAGTCCGAAGACCCGCTTCGCGACGCGCACGTCCTGGAAGTCCGCGACGTAGAGGATCCCGACGACCATCCCTACGGCCGCCGCGAGGGTCCCAGCGAAGTACAGCGGGTGCTGGGCGATGTGCTGGCCCGCGTCGACGGTCCCGCTCTCGACGGCCATCGGGATCCCAAAGAGGAGCGATCCGAGGAGCGCCTCGGCGAAGTCGCTCCGGTCGAACCCCCAGATGACTCGCCCGAACACCGCCGTACTGTCGCTCTGGACCTCGATTGCGGCCCGCATCGCCTCGCGGACCTGTTCGCGCTCCGTGGGGTCGTCGACGATGGCTTGCAGTTCTTCGAGTTCGTCGAACAGCGCACCGATGGAGTCGTCGTCCTCGGTCGCCGGCGGTTCTGTTTGGTCCTCGCTCATCAGTCGGGGAGCTCCGTCGGGCACCTCGTGCCCCACTCGCCGGGGAACGTCGGGGCGACCAGTGAGGTGTCCACCCAGTCACCGACCGTGCGTTCGAGTGCGTCGACCCAGCCCATCAGGGCGCTGGCGTGTGCGACCCAGAGGCGCGCGCCACGCCCGACCCGCGTACACGACGTACCGACTGCCCGCCCCGCTCGACCGACTTCGAGTGCGGCCACGTTCATGCCGATATCACCGAGGGCCGCCGGGTTAAGCCTTTACGCTGGGATAGGAAGCCAGCGTCGGCGGATTTCGGACCGACTGTTTCCCTCGAACCACCCAAACATATATATGTAATTGGCTGTTCTCCGTAAAAGAACACATGGAACGTCCGACGCGCCAGCGGAACACCGAGCAGGAGGAGCGCGAGCAGGAGTCCGAGGCCACAGGACAGCAGACCTGTCCGGAATGTGAGTCGGAATCGATATCCAGTGACGGTGGTGGTGAACTCGTCTGCGAGGACTGCGGGCTGGTCATCGAAGACGAGAACATCGACCGGGGGCCGGAGTGGCGGGCGTTCAACCACTCCGAGCGCCAGTCGAAGTCCCGCGTCGGCGCGCCGACGACCCAGACGATGCACGACAAGGGACTGACCACGCAAATCGACTGGAAGGACAAGGACGCCTACGGCCGGTCGCTCTCCTCGGAGAAGCGCAGCCAGATGCACCGCCTGCGCAAGTGGCAGGAGCGCATCCGGACGAAGGACGCCGGCGAACGGAACCTCCAGTTCGCGCTCTCCGAGATCGACCGCATGGCCTCCGCGCTGGGCGTCCCCCGCTCGGTGCGGGAGGTCGCCTCCGTCATCTATCGGCGCGCGCTGAACGAGGACCTCATCCGCGGCCGTTCCATCGAAGGCGTGGCGACGGCCTGCCTGTACGCCGCCTGCCGACAGGAGGGCATCCCGCGCAGTCTCGAAGAGGTGTCGGACGTCTCCCGGGTCGAACAGAAGGAGATTGGGCGCACGTATCGGTACGTCGCCCAGGAGCTCGAACTGAAGATGGAGCCGGTCGACCCCAAGCAGTACGTCCCCCGCTTCGCCTCGGAACTCGAACTCTCCGAGGAGGTCCAGTCGAAGGCCAACGAGATTATCGACACGACGGCCGAACAGGGCCTGCTCTCGGGGAAGTCCCCCACGGGCTACGCCGCCGCGGCCATCTACGCCGCCTCGCTGCTCTGCAACGAGAAGAAGACACAGCGCGAGGTCGCCGACGTCGCCCAGGTGACCGAAGTCACCATCCGCAACCGGTACCAGGAACAGATCGAAGCGATGGGCATCCACTGACGCGGCACCAGCGTCTTTCTCGGACTGCTCCAGATGGTCGTGAGCGACGCCACCACGCGCTGCTCGCCGGTCCTCCGTGACATTCGAACCGCAGTAGTAACATTGAGTTAGCGGTGCTGACCGAACGTTCGCGTACGCTCAGTCGTCTGCGGGCATCGTCGGGGCACTCGTCTCCCCGCGCGCCGAGATGGTCGAGAGCCCGTACATGGCGATGAGGCCGAAGCCGACCTTCGTCACCACGTCTAAGTAGCTGATGACCAGCGATGCCGTCTCGACGTCCAGTAGTCCGATACCGGCCATGCCCAGCAGCCAGACGACCGGATAGACGAGCCAGAGTACGACGACGAAGTTCCGGAGGGTCCGGTACAGACTCAACTCGATGTCGCTGACTGCTGCCCGCGCGGCGTTCTCGATGGTCCCGTAGAGCAGGTAGACGACGCCGGCGAACAGGAGCGCACCGATGGCGAACAGGCCGTAACTCAGCAGCCCGGCGACCATCGCCCCGGCGAACCCGAAGACGATGGTCAGCGCCTGGAGCACGACGAGCTTCACGATGTCCCCGCGGTCGGCCCTCGCGAACAGCCCGAGGAAGAGGACGTTGATCGGCGTCGTCAGGAACCAGTCGGCGTAACGAGTCGCGTACACGGTGTGGGTGGCCGTCTGTAGTTCGCCCACACCGAGCACCAGTAGGGCGTACGCGACGATGGCGATGCCGGGAATCGCCACCAGCAGGAGGTAGTGCCGTCTGGTCGATTCGGGGACGAGCCGGTAGCCGTAGGCCAGGACGGCCGTCCCGAGTAGTTCGCCGAGCAGTCCCAGTGTGAACCAGGTCGTTATCGTTGCCATTGTTAGTCGTCGGTCTCCGCAGTCGCCGTGGTCGCGTCGGCCCCGACACCCGCGTCGACCTGGAAGCGTTCGAGTAGCGATTCGAGGTCCGCTGCGCGCTGACCGAGCTCCTCGGCAGACTCCGAGACCTTGCTGATAGCGGACGCCTGGTCGTCGGCCGCGCCGGCGACGGTGTCCGCCTCGGTGGCGGTTTGCTGGCTGATGTCCGCCAGCTCGTCGATGGTCCCCATGACCTCCTGTGCGGTCCGGGCCTGCTCCTCGGTGGCGTGGTCGATCTCCTGGATGCCCGTGTCGACCTCTTCGGTGTACTCGACGATGGTCTCCAGCGCGTCGACGGCCTCCTCGACGGTGCCGACCCCTTCGGTGATGCGCTGGCTGGTCGACTCCATCGTCTCGACGGTGTCGCCGGCCTGGGATTGGATACGCTCGATGCGCGCCTCGATGTCGCCGGCGGCCTCCTTGGTCTCCTCCGCCAGGCTCTTTATCTCGTCGGCGACGACGGCGAAGCCGTCACCGTCGCCGTCCGCGTGGGCAGCTTCGATGGAGGCGTTCAGCGCGAGCATGTTCGTCTGCTCGACGATGGAGGTGATGACGCTCACGATGTCGCCGATCTCGTCCAAGTCGTCGTCCAGCGCGTTGATCTCCGCGACCGTCTCCTTGGTCACGTCGTCGATTGCGCTCATCTCCTCGATGGCCGCCTGTGCGGCTTCGCGGCCGTCCTCGCCGACGCTCGCGGCGGACTCGGAGGTGTCTGCGACCTGCTGGGCGGAGGAGGCGACCTCCTCTGCCGTCGCCGAGAGGTTCTCCATCTCGGAGGCCGCCGAGTCGAGGTTCTCGTTTTGTGCCGTGGCGTCCTCGAATATCTCCTGGATGGACGCCGAGACCTGCTGGCTCGCTTCGTCGACCCGCTGTGCGTTGGAGTCGACGCGCTCGCTCGACTGGAGGACGTTCGCGGCGAACGACTGCATCGTCGCGATGGTCTCCTCCAGCGCCGCCAGTGTGGTGTTGATCTCTTTCCCGACGTCCGCCATCGGGTCGCTCATGCTCTCAGCGTCGACCCGCGCGGTCAGGTCGCCGTCGGCGGCCGAGTCCAGCGCGTCGCTGTACTCCTCGGCTTTCAGTTCGAGATGGCCGCTGAGCGCCTCCATCTCGTTGCGCTCTTCTTCGACCTCGGCGCGCGCCGCTTCGGCCTCTTCGCGGGCCTCCATGGCCTCCTCGCGGGCGGACTCCGCCTCAGATATCTGCTCTCTAAGGTTCGTCCGCATGTTGTCGAACGCTCCGTACAGCGCCCCGAACTCGTCGGTCCGGGACGTCTCGAGGTCGACGTCGAGGTCACCGTCGGCCATCGCCTCTGCCTTCGTCGAGAGTCGGCGGAGCGACGCGATGGTGTTGCCACCGATGGTGACGCCGACGAGCCCCAGGTTGACGACCGCGAGCAGGATGAGCCCCACGAGGTCGGAGTTGATCTGCGAACTCAGGGCGTACGCCTCCTCGGGCGTAGAGTGGGTCATGACGACCCAGTCGTGCCCGTCGAGTCGTGACAGTCCCATCACCATCGACCTCGTCTCGACGAACGTGCTGTTGCCCGCTTCGAGCGAGCCCAGCGGGTCCCCGTCGAGCCTCGAGACGGGTGCGACCGTCCCGACCGCCGAAGTGTTGTGGTGGAAGACGAACCGGCCGTCCGTGCCGACGACGAGCGTCCGTGATCCGGTGCGCTGTGCGGATAGCTCGCTGGCCTTCGCCTCGAGGTCGGTCATGAACACGAGCATCCTGTCGTCGGTGTCCCGAACCGGGGACACCACCGCGATGATGGGGTGGTCGACGACCGATACCGAGAACGGCTCGGTCACGTGCGTGTCGTCCGGCCCCTCGAACGACGGCCGGGTCGTCGCGAACGGCGCACCCTGCTCGGCGGCGTTGACCCCGACGAACTGCTGGTCCGAGCTCGCGAGTATCTCCCCGGTCTCGGTGTTCACGTAGTGGACCGCGACGACGTCGGGCGGTACCTCGTCGTTCGTGACCATCCCCTCCAGTCTGTCCTGTATCTCGGTGGTCGACCCCGTTGCGAACACCGATCGACTCGACGTCGTGCGGACCTCTCGCTGCGTCGTCGTCAGCCAGGCGTCCAGCTGGTCGGCCTGGGTGTCCGACAGGGCCGTCAGCTCCTCCGAGACGTCCTCCTCCAGTGTGGCGGAGGCCTGGACACTGATGAGGACGCCGAAGGCGACGATGACGACGATAGCGAACGAGAGAGCGACTCCGAGCCGGGCGGCGTAACTGTCGCCGACGAGACTCGGCAGCGGTGACGCGCTATCTGATGGCATCGCCCTGTGGTACGAAAAAAACTGTCTAAAGCGTTGGTCCCCGATTCTCAGTCATGATATGACGAAGCGGGACCGCCCGGTCCGTCCCGGCGTTCGTGCCAGTGCTCGCAGCGGTGCGCTCGACGAGCGAAGTACCAAAACAGTGATACTGGACGGCGTCTAGAGTAGCAGGTCACGGAGTATGTCGTCCGACGAGCCTGGCCCGGCAGACCCGCGCGAGCTGGTCGCCGACGTCCTCACGGCACCCGAGACGGGGCGCACGAAGCTCCCGGCGCTCCTCGGGCTGCTCGACGTCGGTGACCGACAGGTCCGGCTCGGTGCAGTGACGGGCCTCTGTGTCGTCGCCGACAGCCACCCGGGCACGGCGGACTATCTCGCTCGCCGGCTCCTCGACAGAACCGACGCCGACCAGAGTCTGGAGGTCAGCCTGGCGCTCGGCTATCTCGCGGCCCGGTTCCCGGACGCGGTCGACGCCGAACTCGACGCCTACAACGCGCTTTCCGACGCCGAACGCGACCTGGACGACCTGACGGCCGACCTCGGGAGCGCGACGCTCCACGAATCCTCGCTCGGTCTCGAGGTGGGGCGGACGATGGCGCTCGGTGACGCGTCCGGCCCCAGCCGGACCGACCGACACCCGGAGGTGGAGTTAGATGACGAGGCCGAAGCCGAAGACGAGGAACGCGAGGACGACGACGGCGGCGGGACGATACGCGGCCGACCGACCGGTGGCCCGCTCGCCGGCGAGGCCGACTGGCTGTCTATCGTCGAGTACGAGAGCCCGTTCGACCGGCTCTCCGTGCTGGCGCCGCGCGACCGGCGGCGCTACTGCGACGTCTACCGGACGCTCGGGACGGTCGACGGGAGCGACGTCGCCGTCGGGATTCGCCTGCTCGACACACCCGACCCCGACGGCGATGCTTTCCGGTCGGCCGTCGCGGAGCGGCTCGACGACTGGGCCGCCGTCGCCACGCTCGACAACGTGGTTTCGCTGTACGACTGGGGCCACGAACCGTATCTCTGGGCCACGACGGAATACACCGACGAGACCCTCGCCGACCGCGGCCGGTTCGCGCCGGCGGACGCCGCCTGGCACGCCGAGCGGCTGGCCCATGCCGTCTCGGCGCTCCACGAACGGGGCGTGGTCCACGCCGGTATCGACCCGGAGAACGTGGCCTACTACGGGAACGTCCTCGAGGCAGACGAGCGGCAACCGCCGCTGCTCGACAACGTCGGGTCGATTCAGGCCTACCGTCAGTTCACCGACCCGTCGACCTATCTGGATCCGCGATACGCCGCTCCCGAGTACTACGACCGCCGCTTTGGCCGCATCGACCACGCGACCGACCTCTATCACCTCGGTGCGGTCTGTTACCGGCTGTTCACCGGCGAACCGCCCTACGCCGGCGAGTTCGACACCGTCCGCGAGCGGGTGATACAGGACCGCCCACCGATGCCGAGCGAGGTGGCCGACGTGCCGACGGGGGTCGACGCACTCGTTGGCAAAGCGATGGGAAAACGGAAACTCGCCCGCTACGAGTCGGTAACTCATCTAACGCAAGAGATACGTAGGCTGAAAGAGAGTATCGAGGACGATGCAGGGTAATGTGGACGTCGAGCTCCAGTTCGTGGCGGGGGACCCAAACCTCACGTTCATCTTCTTCATCGCGCTGACGCTGCTCGCGACCTTAGGGCTCCGCTTCGGGTTCTACGCGTTCCGGAACCGACAGGCCAGCGACCTGGTCTCGGAACACCGGCTCTGGGATTTCCTCGGCGTGGTCGGCCTGCTCTCGGTGGTGTTCGCCGTGCTCGGCCTGCTCGAAATCGTCACCACCCTCACCTTCCCGTTCAAGCAGGCGCTCGTCCTCGCCCAGGTGCTTCTGCTCGCGGTGACGATGCGGGTCCTCTACCGCAGTGTCGTCCCGACGACCGGCGAGCCACACCGGTTCACCCGTCCACTGACGCGGGCGGCGTCGCTCGCCGTCCTCACTGTCTTCGTCGGGATGCTCCTCGTCGGTCGCCACCCGCTTCTGGTCGGCACGCTCGGTGTGAGCGCCCTCGCGTTCGCTGCCGCCGGGTTCTCCTTTGGCCGGCGCGGTGCCGCCGCCACCCGCGTCCAGGGGACGGTCGTGGACACGCTCCTCCGGCACCTCCTGCCGGTGCTGCTGTTCGCCGCGCTCGTCCCGGCCGTCGACCTCGCGACGCTGGTGGGGCTCGACCGCGCCATCGTCCTGCACGTCCAGGTCGTCTTCGTCATCATGACCGCGACGACGCTGATGACCGCGACCATCAAGCTCCGGCAGAACCTCGCGAGCCTCTGAGGTCCAGGGTAGCGACCCGCGGCGGCTGAGCATTTATCAGGCGTCCGACCCTTACGTCGCGTATGTCTGTCGAATTCGACTTCGACGGTGAAGTAGCGCTCGTGACCGGCGTCGGCGGCGCACTGGGGAGTGCGGCGGCCGGGGCGTTTCTCGAGGCCGGCGCGACGGTCTGTGGCGCCGACGTGGTCGAACCGGAGAGCGAGGACTTCCTGCTCGACGACCCCACGCGAATCGACTTCTACCAGGGCGACTTCACCGACGAGGCCGACGTCGAACGCGTCCTCGAGGAGGTCGTCGCGGAACACGGCCGTCTCGACTACCTGCTGAACATCGCCGGCACCTGGCGCGGCGGTGACCCGATTCACGAGACCGACGTCGACACGTTCGACTTCCTCTTCGACGTCAACCTCAAGACGATGTTCCTGGCGTCGAAACACGCGCTGCCACACCTCCGCGAGACGGAGGGTGCAATCGTCTCCGTCTCGGCTCGCTCGTCGCTGGAGGGCGGAGCGGGCGACGGCATCTACCGGGCGACGAAGGCCGGCGTCCGCCTGCTCACCGAGACCATCGCCGAGGAGAACCTCGGGACCGTGCGAGCGAATGCGGTGATGCCGAGCGTCATCGACACGCCGATGAACCGCGAGATGATGCCCGACTCGGACCACTCGAAGTGGGTCGACCCGGCCGACATCGGCGCGACGATGCTGCTGCTGTGTTCCGACGCCTCGTCGGTCACCAGTGGGGCGGCAGTGCCGGTGTACGGCGAGGCCTGAGTCGTCGCTTCGCGGCCAGTTCGTGTGGCGCTGGTCCCGGCGCGTCTCGCCGGGAAATCGACGTGGTTTTATTCCGATGTGAGAGACTCGGCGGGCAAGAGCATGTCAGACCGAGAGACGTGGGCGACGCGACTCGGGTTCGTCGTCGCTGCCATCGGGAGCGCAGTCGGTCTCGGGAACCTCTGGCAGTTCCCCTTCAAGACCGCGACCAACGGCGGGGCGGCTTTCGTCGTGTTCTACCTGGCGGCCGTCGTCGTCGTCGGGTTCCCGGCGATGCTGGCGGAGTTCGTCGTCGGGCGCCGGACCAACGTCAACGCCGTCGACGCGTTCGGCGAACTCGGCCACCGTCAGTGGCGGGTCGTCGGCGGCCTCGCGGTCTTCACCGGGTTCTGGATCCTATCGTACTACAACGTCGTCGGCGGGTGGGTCATCCGCTACATCGTCGGGAGCGCGACGGGTGCGTACTTCGCCGACCCCGCCGCGTACTTCGGGGCCGTCTCCGCCGGCCCCGAGGCCGTTCTGGCCCAGGCGGTCTTCCTCGCTATCGTCGTCGGCATCGTGGCGCTGGGCATCGAGGACGGCATCGAGAAGGCGACGAAGGTGATGGTCCCCAGCATCGTCGTGCTGATGGTGGCCCTGGCCGCCTGGGTCGCCACGCTGCCGGGGGCCGCCGAGGGGTACGCCTTCTTCCTCTCGCCGGACATCGACGCCATGGTCGCGAACGCCGGGACCATCATCCCCTTCGCCGTCGGACAGGCCTTCTTCACGCTCTCGCTGGGGATGGCCATCATGATAACCTACTCCTCGTACGTCGGCAGCGACGACAACCTCGTCCTCGACGGCGGCGTGGTCGTCGTCACGAACACGCTCATCGGCGTGCTCGCCGGCCTCGTCGTCTTCCCCATCCTCCTGACCATCGGCGCCGAGATAACCACCGAAAGCGGCGGCGCGGGGGCGCTGTTCGTCGCGACGGCGGCCGGCTTCAGCTCGGTCCCCTTCGGTCGCGTGTTCGGCGTCGTCTTCTTCGGCGTCGTCCTCATCGCCGCGCTCTCCTCGGCAATCAGCCTGCTCGAAGTGTCTGTCGCCTACGCCAACGACAACTACGGCCTCTCGAGACCTGTCCTCGCGGCCATCGTCGGCGTCGGCCTGTTCCTGCTCGGCCTGCCCTCGGCGTGGGACACCGGGTGGCTGACCTGGTTCGACCGGTTCGCCTATCAGGTGTTCCTGCCCGTGTCGGTGCTCGCACTGGTCGCCTTCGTCGGCTGGGTCATCGGCGCCGACGCCATCGACGAGCTCCGGCAGGGGACCGGCGGTCTCGGCGCCGTGGGGCCGCTGTGGCTCTGGACGCTCCGCCTGATCGTCATCGTCGCCATCCTCGGCACGCTCGCACTGGGGCTCAACGAGATGTTCCTCGTCGAGGGGGCCGACTTCTTCCAGCCGTTCTGACTGTTCTGCCCCGCTCTCGACACGTTTTTATCGGGCTACGAGGACCCTGAGACGATGACGAGAGCCACCTGGCGGACCCGACTCGGGTTCGTGCTCGCCGCCGTTGGCAGCGCCGTCGGCCTCGGGAACATCTGGCGGTTCCCGTGGCTGACCGCCACCAACGGCGGGGCGGCCTTCCTCCTGTTGTACGTCCTCGTAATCGTGCTCGTCGGCGTCCCCGGACTGCTCGGCGAGATGGTCATCGGCCGGCGCTCTCGCCGGAACCCGGTCGGCGCGTTCGGCGCGCTCGGCGGTCCGCGCTGGCGCGCCCTCGGTGGTATCGCACTGGTCGCGTCCGTGGTCATCTTCTCCTTTTATTCGGTCGTCGGCGGCTGGATTCTCCGCTACACGGTCGCCAGCGCGACCGGTGCGTACTTCGGGGCGCCACAGTCGTTCTTCGCCGCCATCGACTTCGGCCTCGGTGCGGCCGGCTACCACGTCCTGTTCCTTTTGGCGACGGTGGCCGTCGTCTACGCGGGCGTCGACCGCGGCATCGAACTGGCGACGATGGTGATGGTCCCCGGTATCGTCGCCCTCTTCGGCGCGCTGGCCCTGTGGGCCGCGACGCTACCCGGGAGCGCCGGTGGCTACGCGTTCTTCCTCTCGCTGGATGTCGCGTACCTCCGGGCCAACTTCCTCGACGTCCTCGTCGCGGCGGCGGGCCAGGCGCTCTTTACCCTCTCGGTCGGGGCCGGTGCGATGCTCACCTACGCCTCCTATATCGACGAGGACCGCTCGCTGGCGGCCGACGGCACCGTCATCGCGGTGCTGAACACGGGCATCGGCGTCCTCGCCGGCCTGGTCATCTTCCCGCTGCTGTTCTCGCTGGGCGTCTCGCCCGGCGAGGGCGGCCCGGGCGCGCTGTTCGTCAGCCTCGCCGGCGCGTTCGCCGACCTGCCGTACAGCCGGCTGGTCGGCGTCGTCTTCTTCGGCGTCGTCCTGCTGGCGGCGCTGTCCTCGGCCATCAGCATCCTTGAGGTGCTCGTGGCCTACCTCGTCGACGAACACGACGTCACCCGCCCGCAGGCCACCCTCGGCGTCGGCGGGCTGCTCCTCGTCACGGGGAGCGCCGCCGCGCTGTCGCCGTCGCTGTTCTCCCTGCTCGCGGACACCATCGCCAACCTCGCACTGACAGCCGGCCTCCTCGGCTTCCTGCTGTTCGACGGGTGGGTGCTCGGCCGCGCAGCGCTCGACGAGTACTCGAAGGGCGCCGGCCCCCTCGCCCGGATGGCAGGGTTGCCGTGGTACTACGCGGTCGCCGTCGTCCTCCCGCTCTTTCTCGCGTTCACGCTCGTCTCCGGACTCGGGAGTGTCGTCGGTGTCTCACTCGGCGCCACACAGGCGGCGGCCATCGCCGTCGTCGGCGTGGTCGGCGTCATCGCCGTCCTCCGGAGTCGCGCCGAGCCCACGGCCTGACGTCGTCGGGCTGGATGGAAACCGGGAAAGCCGTTCGGCCCTTCCTCGCGGACGATGCACCAGGGCACCATCGATCTCGACCCGCTCGCGGGCGGGTTCGACCTCCAGTCGACCGTCGAGAGCGGGCAGTCGTACCTCTGGGACCGCGAGGACGGCCGGATGTACGACGCGGACGGCGGGACGGGCAGCGACGCCTGGTACTGGACGACCGCCCGCGTCGACGGCGACCCGGTCGTCGTCCGCGTCCGGCAGACCGACGGCTCCCTCGAGTGGGAGTCTACCGTCGACGCCGAGCACCACCTCCGGACGCGCCTGGGCCTCGACGACGACCTGCCGGCGATTCGCGAGACCGCCCCGCCTGACGCCGTCGTCGACGCGGCCTACGACGCCTACTGGGGCATGCGTATCGTGCGCGACCCGGTGTTCCCCTCGCTCGTCTCGTTCATCTGCTCGGCCCAGATGCGCGTCGGCCGCATCCATGGGATGCAGCAGGCGCTCCGCCGCGAGTTCGGCGACCCCGTCGAGTTCGACGGCCGGCAGTACCGCGCCTATCCGACGCCCGCGGCGCTCGCGACCGCCAGCGAGGCCGACCTCCGGGACCTGAACCTCGGCTACCGCGCGCCCTACGTCAAGCGCTCGGCGGCGATGGTCGCCGAGGGCGAGGCCGACCCCGCCGCCGTCGCCGGACTCGACTACGAGGCCGCCCGCGAGTCGCTGACCGAGTTCGTCGGCGTCGGCGACAAGGTCGCGGACTGCGTCCTGCTGTTCTCGCTTGGCTACCTCGAGGCGGTGCCGCTGGACACCTGGATTCGCACCACCATCGAGGAGTACTACCCGGAGTGCGACCGCGGCAACTACACGGAGACGTCCCGGGCCATCCGCGAGACGCTCGGTGGCGAATACGCTGGCTACACCCAGACATACCTCTTTCACTACCTCCGCTCCGGCGGCGAGGACCACTAGGACCTAACTTCACGCCTCCGTTACAGCGACCCATGACACGCACGCGAGCACACGTCTTCGTCTCCGGACGGGTCCAGGGCGTCTACTACCGGGCGACGACGCGGGAGACGGCCCGGGAGCGAGGCGTCGACGGCTGGGTGAAGAATCTCGACGACGGGCGGGTCGAGGCGGTCTTCGAGGGCGAGGAAGCCGCCGTCGAGGCGATGGTCGAGTTCTGTCACGAGGGAAGCGAGCGCGCCGAGGTGACCGACGTCGACGTGACTTACCGAGACCCCGAGGGGCTCGACGGGTTCGAGGTCCGCTGGTAGTCATTCCCTCGCTGCCCCCTATCGTTAGGAGGGTGGCCGGCGAACCCCCGCGCATGCTTACTGGCTCAGCGATGGGCGTCGTCGACGAGAACGCGGCGGCGCTCGGTGTCCCTCGCAAGCAGCTGATGGAGTCCTCGGGAAACGCTGTCGCACGGGCGGTCCGGGACCTCGCAACCCCCGGGGACGCGGTGACCATCGTCGCCGGCCGGGGGAACAACGGTGGCGACGCGCTCGTCGCGGCCCGCTTTCTGGACGACTACGACCTCCGGATTCTCCTGCTCGGCCGCCCCGAGACCATCACGACCGACATCTCCCGGGAGAACTGGGACGCTCTCCAGCGCGCCGAGTACCCCACCGAGCAGGTCCGCGACGCGTCTGCGTTCGACCTCGGGGCCCCCGACGTCGTCGTCGACGCGATGCTCGGAACCGGTATCAGCGGCGCGCTCCGGGAACCCGCCGCCACGGCTGCGGACGCGATGAACGACAGCGACGCGGCGGTCCTCTCGGTGGACGTGCCCTCGGGACTCGACGCCGAGGACGGCACGCTGGCCACGAACGCGGTTGAGGCCGACCACGTCGTCACGTTCCACGAGACCAAGCCCGGCCTGCCCGCGCTCGACGCCCCCGTGACCGTCGCGGACATCGGCATCCCCGCCAACGCCGAGCTGTTCGTCGAGCGCGGCGACCTCCAGCGACTCGCGCGCGACCCGGCCAGCCACAAGGGCGACAACGGCGAGGTGCTGGTTGTCGGCGGCGGGCCCTACACCGGCGCACCGGCGCTCTCGGCCCAGGCCGCGCTCCGGGCCGGTGCCGACCTGGTCCGGGTCGCCTGCCCGTCGGCCGTCGCGCGCGAGCTCCAGGGGTACAGCGAGAACCTCATCGTCCGCCCGTACGACGGCGACCGGCTCGAACCCGGCCACGTCGACCGGCTCCTCGACCTCGCCGCCGGCCACGACACGGTGGTCCTCGGGCCAGGCCTCGGCGACGACGGGGCGACGATGGACGCCGTCGCCGACCTCCTCGGACGGTTCGACGGGACCGCCGTCGTCGACGCTGACGCCCTCTCGGTCGTGCCGGACGTCGACACCGACGCGACGCTCGTCTGTACGCCCCACCAGGGCGAGCTCCGGGGGATGGGCGGCGAGACGAGCGACGACTGGCGCGAGCGGGCCGACCTCGTCGCCTCGTTCGCCGCCGACCTCGGCCAGACGCTGCTGGTGAAAGGTCCCTACGACGTGATTTCGGACGGCGAGGTGACCCGCGTCGGTCGGACGGGCAACGCCGGGATGACCGTCGGCGGGACCGGTGACGTCCTCGCGGGCGTCACGGGTGCGCTCGCGTGCACGCACGAACCACGTACCGCGGCCGCTATCGCGGCGTACGCCACCGGCAGCGCCGGCGACCTCGTGGTCGAGGCGCGCGGGTTCGGGCTCGTAGCCACTGACCTACTCGATTCGATTCCGACCGTGCTCTGGGGCGCGTAGTCAGGCCGACGCGCTCGCGAGGTCCCCGGCCTTCGCGCGCGAGCGCTCGACGATAGCCGGTCGGGCCTCGAACTCGATGACCACCTGGTCGCCGTAGTCGACGGCCTCGACGTGGGCGTGGTCGTGAATCCACGAGACGAGGCTCATGGTGTCGTCGGTCATCGGCAGAACGAGCCGTTCGCGCTCGTAGTCCGGAAGCTCCCGGTCGATGCGGTCCGCGAGCGCGTCGACGTTCAGACCCACCTGGGCGCTCACGGCCACCGGGTTCGGGGCCAGCGCGGAGAGGGCCTCCTTCTTCCGGCGGACCTCCTCGTCGTCGACCTTGTCGGTCTTGTTCAGGACGGTGACGATGGGCGCCTCGTTGCGTTCGTACAGCGTGTCGTGGCTCGTCACCAGCTTCTCGCGGATCTCCTCGACGGACTCCGAGACGTCCACCACGAGGAGGACGAGGTCCGCACGGTACACCGAATCGAGCGTGGATTTGAACGACTCGACGAGCCAGTGGGGGAGGTCCTGGATGAACCCGACGGTGTCGGTGACCAGCACCTCTCGTTTCCCGACCTCGGCGCGTCTGGTCGTCGTCCCGAGCGTCGTGAACAGCCGGTCCTCGCTCTCGGCGGTGGTGTCGAGGTCGGGGTGGAGGTCCTCGTTCTCGTCGACGTCGAGGTCCGTCGCGAGCTGCCGAAGCAGCGTCGACTTCCCAGCGTTGGTGTAGCCGGCCAGCGCGACGAGGTCGAATCCCGACTCGCGGCGCTGTTCGCGGCGGTGTTGCTCCGTGTTCTCGATGGACTCGAGCTCGTCCCGGATGTTCGATATCTGCTTCTTGATGTCCTCTTCGCGGCTCTCGTCGTACTCGCCGAGTCCCATGAACCCCGGGCGCTCGTCGCGCTTGGCGAGACTCGCCTTCGCCTCGGCGCGCGGGAGCTCGTAGCGCAGCTCCGCGAGCTCCACCTGGAGCTGGGCTTTCCGCGTGTGTGCGCGCTGTCCGAATATCTCGAGGATGAGCCGGAAGCGGTCGATGACGCGGACGCCGTTGGCCAGCTCGTTCCCGATGTTGTACGTCTGGTACGGGCCCAGCTGGTTGTCGAAGATGACGACCGTCGCCTCCTCGCGGGCGACCGCGTTCGCGAGGCGCGTGACCTTCCCCTCCCCGATGTGGTAGGCCGGGTCCTCCGTTCGGGTCTGGGTTATCTCGGCGACGACGTCGTAGCCCGCCGCGTGGGCGAGGTCCCGTATCTCCTCGGTGTCTGCCGTCCCACTGTCGACTCGCTTCGCGATCACCGCCCGTTCCGTGGTGTGTGTCGCCGTCACTCGACCGGAACTACGTCGTCCGTTTATTTAATCTGCAGGGTGCCCCCGGTCGCGACCACGGTTCGACGGCCCCCACCAGACGTTTGGTCGCCGAGCGAGTAGCCGCCGTATGGACTCGGCGCCCCAGTACTGTCGACGGTGTGGGGAGCAGCTCGTGACCGGACTGATCGCCTCGTCCCGTCGGCACTGCTGTCTCAACGCCACCCCCATCGTCGGGGCCTGTCCGGAGCACGGTCCTGTCGGACCGCACGACGCCGTCAGTGATGACTGCCACGCCGACGGCCACGACAGCAGCCGCTAGTCAGCCCCGCGTCCCGACGCACGCAGTCGCCGGTGCTGCTGCCGTGATGCTTACGGTCGGTTTCACCCACACCCATCGGGGCGCTTGTGCCTGGGAAATTCAATACTCGTCGCGAGGCGCTCCTCTCACCCTCCGCCCCTCCATCACCGTCCGGTCTTCCGAATCGATGCCGGAACGTCACGGCTTGGGCTACCAGAGTATGGTACTATGTGGCAAGATAATACTATAAACCCTCGTCCGCTATGCTGTTGTACCCATGAGAAAGCAGGAACTCATCCACCTTCACAGCCTGCTCGCACAGGTACAGAACCACTACGAAGCAGACACAGGGTCCGACGTAGACCAGGACGAGTATCGGACACTCGGTGTCAAGCCGACCTCGATCCACAAATCGAAGACCGACCACAAGGACGCCGTCTTCGCCCTCGCCGGTGGACTGACCGACGACATGATGCAGCGTAGCGACGAACCGCTCACGCTCACCGCCGACTAAGCCGTTCTGCGACAGTCTCAGTGACCCCTGCCGACCAGCCACCGGCTCGGCCAGTACAGGGCGTTTGGCCCCTGCCGGAGGTGCTTGCCACTACGTTTAAATACACCCTTGCTGAACCCCAGGGTAGTTAGATGCCCAAAGTAGAACTCTCCGTTCCGGAGCACCTCGAGATGCAGATTTCCCAACTAGTCGACCAGGGCGAGTTTCTCAACCGCGAGGACGCCTTCGAGAACCTCCTCTCGACCGGCCTCAAGGCCTACAAGGTCAGTGGCCCGAGCGAGGAATCCGAGGAGCCGGGCTTCGGTGACGACCCGCTCGACGACGACGGCATGATGGGTCACGACGACGAGTACGTCTTCTGAGCGGCCCCGGCGTGTGGTACGCGGTACCTCAACTCTCAGTCAATTTATACGGCGTGAGAACGAAGATTACCCGTGAGCGAAGATACAGGGCGACGGAATCTCCGTATGCCTACAAACGACGAGCTGTTCGCAGTCGTAACAGAACACCTGGGCGGGAACCACGTCCGAATCCGCTGTGAGGACGGCGAGACGCGTCTCGGCCGTATCCCCGGTCGGATGAAGTTCCGCACCTGGATTAACGAGGACGACATCGTCCTCGCAGAACCCTGGGACTGGCAGGACGAGAAAGCCAACATCGAGTGGCGCTACACCGGCCAGGACGCCGACCAGCTCCGTGCAGAGGGTCACGTCGACTCCCTGACTGCCTGATTTTCATATTTGTAGCCCGTCTCGACACACTCGAGCAGTAGCACCTGCGCTGTCCCGATAACGCCGGGCGCCAGCCCACATGCTAGCGTCTGTGTCGACTGCCGTCTCTCCAGTGTCGCGTGTGCGCGACCACAGGCCGTCGGAACACGCACCACTGGCACTCCGGCGTCGGGAGAACGACGTAGTTCTCCGTACTGCTCAGTTCTCTCGGGGCTGCTACTGTCTCTCTGTAGGCCACGTTCTGGACGGGCCGAAAACCGTGTGTCTGTGTATCAATCAGTATAGTTACTATTACTGCTACTGTTCGGCTGCAGTCCTGCGGTTCGGTGTGTGACGAACCCACGTCACATGTGCGCCGTGTGGGGCCTGCACAGGGTGCCTCTGAGACGAGTCATTTATATATACCCCTCTCCTCGGAAGAAATGCGAAGGTCGCACGGGGGAGCGCCCCCCGGCGATACGGTCCGACGCGTCTTCGACGCCCGGGCTGTTCGCAGAGAGCACGTCGACGTCGCCTTCGGGTGACCCAGACTCTCTCGACCGATGAGGATTCCACCCCTGCGGTCCGCCGTCAAGATGGAATCTGATGTGAGCCCACGGACCCATACAGCAGTTAACATCGATACTGGAAATCGATGTGTTACGCTTCCGACGGAGTGATACCACACTCAGATGTTGCACCACGCAACACCCGCCGCTGACTCAGTCAGCACATTCCGGTTGATCCTGCCGGAGGCCATTGCTATCGGAGTCCGATTTAGCCATGCTAGTCGCGCGGGTTAGACCCGCGGCGTATAGCTCAGTAACACGTGGCCAAACTACCCTACAGACCGCGATAACCTCGGGAAACTGAGGCCAATAGCGGATACAGCTCTCACGCTGGAGTGCCGAGAGCTGGAAACGTTCCGGCGCTGTAGGATGTGGCTGCGGCCGATTAGGTAGATGGCGGGGTAACGGCCCACCATGCCCATAATCGGTACAGGTTGTGACAGCAAGAGCCTGGAGACGGTATCTGAGACAAGATACCGGGCCCTACGGGGCGCAGCAGGCGCGAAACCTTTACACTGCACGACAGTGCGATAGGGGGACTCCGAGTGCGAGGGCATATAGTCCTCGCTTTTCTGAACCGTAAGGTGGTTCAGGAACAAGGACTGGGCAAGACCGGTGCCAGCCGCCGCGGTAATACCGGCAGTCCAAGTGATGGCCGATATTATTGGGCCTAAAGCGTCCGTAGCCTGCTGTGTAAGTCCGTTGGGAAATCGGCCAGCTCAACTGGCCGGCGTCCAGCGGAAACTACACGGCTTGGGGCCGAGAGACTTGACGGGTACGTCCGGGGTAGGAGTGAAATCCTGTAATCCTGGACGGACCACCAATGGGGAAACCACGTCAAGAGACCGGACCCGACGGTGAGGGACGAAAGCTAGGGTCTCGAACCGGATTAGATACCCGGGTAGTCCTAGCTGTAAACAATGCCTGCTAGGTATGTCACGCGCCATGAGCACGTGATGTGCCGTAGTGAAGACGATAAGCAGGCCGCCTGGGAAGTACGTCCGCAAGGATGAAACTTAAAGGAATTGGCGGGGGAGCACCACAACCGGAGGAGCCTGCGGTTTAATTGGACTCAACGCCGGACATCTCACCGGTCCCGACAGTAGTCATGACGGTCAGGTTGACGACTTTACCCGACGCTACTGAGAGGAGGTGCATGGCCGCCGTCAGCTCGTACCGTGAGGCGTCCTGTTAAGTCAGGCAACGAGCGAGACCCGCATCCGTAGTTGCCAGCGATACCCTTGAGGTAGTCGGGTACACTACGGAGACTGCCGCTGTTAAAGCGGAGGAAGGAACGGGCAACGGTAGGTCAGTATGCCCCGAATGGACCGGGCAACACGCGGGCTACAATGGCTGTGACAGTGGGATGCGACGCCGAGAGGCGAAGCTAATCTCCAAACGCAGTCGTAGTTCGGATTGCGGGCTGAAACTCGCCCGCATGAAGCTGGATTCGGTAGTAATCGCGTGTCAGAAGCGCGCGGTGAATACGTCCCTGCTCCTTGCACACACCGCCCGTCAAAGCACCCGAGTGGGGTCCGGATGAGGCCATCATGCGATGGTCGAATCTGGGCTCCGCAAGGGGGCTTAAGTCGTAACAAGGTAGCCGTAGAGGAATCTGCGGCTGGATCACCTCCTACAGACCGGGACTGGGGCTTTGCCCCAGCCCACAATCGTTGTCGGCACCCGCCGACGACACCGAAGCGGACTGCTGTATGGGCCCGCTGGGCTCACGAGACCTATCCGAGGCGGATACCCCTCACGGGGTGTCGGGTGCAACTCCCGACGGGTCCGTATCTCGTGTCACGCCCGAACCGCTCCCCTTAAGTGTGGGACGGCGCTCGGATGTGGTACGACGACTGATGCACCAACCCGGGTCAAACCGCGGTTGGGAAGGGTCGACTCGCCCACCTCTCCCACCTTGGGGGCGAGTATGAAACCGTGTGTACGTGCGATCCAGGCGTCCACTGGACTCGTTCAGTGCAGTTTAGCGAGTCACAACGACGTTGGCTACTATGCCAGCTGGTGGATAGCTCGGCTCGAGAGCTGATGAAGGACGTGCCAAGCTGCGATAAGCCAAGGGGAGCCGCACGGAGGCGAAGAACCTTGGATTTCCGAATGAGAATCTCCTCAGCAATTGCCTCGCGCAATGAGGAACCCCGAGAACTGAAACATCTTAGTATCGGAAGGAAAAGAAAGCGCAATGCGATATCGTTAGTAACCGCGAGTGAACGCGATACAGCCCAAACCGAATCCCTCACGGGACATGTGGTGTCAGGGCTACCTCTCATCACTCGACCATCTCGACGAAGTCTCTTGGAACAGAGCGTGATACAGGGTGACAACCCCGTAATCGAGATCAGTACAGTGTGCGGTAGTTCCAGAGTAGCGGGGGTTGGATATCCCTCGCGAATGTTGCAGGCATCGACTGCAAAGGCTAAACACTCCTCGAGACCGATAGTGCACAAGTAGTGTGAACGAACGCTGCAAAGTACCCTCAGAAGGGAGGTGAAATAGAGCTTGAACTCAGTTGGCGATGGAGCGATAGGGCATACAAGGTCCCCTGACGAATGACCGACGCGCGAGCGTCCAGTAAGACTCACGGGAAGCCGATGTTCTATCGTACGTTTTGAAAAACGAGCCAGGGAGTGTGTCTACATGGCAAGTCTAACCCGAGCATCGGGGGAGGCATAGGGAAACCGACATGGCCGCAGGGCTTTGCCCGAGGGCCGCCGTCTTCAAGGGCGGGGAGCCACGTGGACACGACCCGAATCCGGACGATCTACGCATGGACAAGGTGAAGCGTGCCGAAAGGCACGTGGAGGCCTGTTAGAGTTGGTGTCCTACAATACCCTCTCGTGATCTATGTGTAGGGGTGAAAGGCCCATCGAGTCCGGCAACAGCTGGTTCCAATCGAAACATGTCGAAGCATGACCTCCGCCGAGGTAGTTCGTGGGGTAGAGCGACCGATTGGTGTGACCGCCTCCGAGAGGAGTCGGCACACCTGTCAAACTCCAAACCTACGAACGCCGTTTGACGCGGGGATTCCGGTGTGCGGGGTAAGCCTGTGCACCGTGAGGGGAACAACCCAGAGAAAGGTTAAGGTCCCCAAGTGTGGATTAAGTGTAATCCTCTGAAGGTGGTCTCGAGCCCTAGACAGCCGGGAGGTGAGCTTAGAAGCAGCTACCCTCTAAGAAAAGCGTAACAGCTTACCGGCCGAGGTTTGAGGCGCCCAAAATGATCGGGACTCAAATCCACCACCGAGACCTTTCCGTACCCGTTACAGGGTAATCGAGTAGATTGGCGCTCTCATTGGATGGAAGCAGGGGCGAGAGCTCCTGTGGACCGATGAGTGACGAAAATCCTGGCCATAGTAGCAGCGATAGTCGGGTGAGAACCCCGACGGCCTAATGGATAAGGGTTCCTCAGCACTGCTGATCAGCTGGGGGTTAGCCGGTCCTAAGTCATCCCGCAACTCGACGATGACGAAATGGGAAACGGGTTAATATTCCCGTGCCATCATACAGTGAAAGTTGACGCCCTGGGGTCGACCACGCCGGGCCTTCGCCCGGTCGAATCGTCAAACTCCGTGGAAGCCATAACGGCACGAAGCGGACGAACGGCGAGACAGGGAAACGTGGTTCAACCTGGGGCCCGTGAAAAGACGAGTATGATGTCCGTACCGAGAACCGACACAGGTGTCCATAGCGGCGAAAGCTAAGGCCTGTCGGGAGCAACCGACGTTAGGGAATTCGGCAAGTTAGTCCCGTAAGTTCGCGATAAGGGATGCCTGCTCAGGAAATGAGCAGGTCGCAGTGACTCGGAAGCTCGGACTGTCTAGTAACAACATAGGTGACCGCAAATCCGCAAGGACTCGTACGGTCACTGAATCCTGCCCAGTGCAGGTATCTGAACACCTCGTACAAGAGGACGAAGGACCTGTCAACGGCGGGGGTAACTATGACCCTCTTAAGGTAGCGTAGTACCTTGCCGCATCAGTAGCGGCTTGCATGAATGGATTAACCAGAGCTTCACTGTCCCAACGTTGGGCCCGGTGAACTGTACATTCCAGTGCGGAGTCTGGAGACACCCAGGGGGAAGCGAAGACCCTATGGAGCTTTACTGCAGGCTGTCGCTGAGACGTGGTCGCCGATGTGCAGCATAGGTAGGAGGCATTACACAGGTACCCGCGCTAGCGGGGCCACCGAGCCATCAGTGAAATACTACCCGTCGGTGACTGCGACTCTCACTCCGGGAGGAGGACACCGGTAGCCGGGCAGTTTGACTGGGGCGGTACGCGCTCGAAAAGATATCGAGCGCGCCCTAAGGCTATCTCAGCCGGGACAGAGACCCGGCGAAGAGTGCAAGAGCAAAAGATAGCTTGACAGTGATCTTCCCAACGAGGATCGCTGACGCGAAAGCGTGGTCTAGCGAACCAATTAGCCTGCTTGATGCGGGCAATTGATGACAGAAAAGCTACCCTAGGGATAACAGAGTCGTCACTCGCAAGAGCACATATCGACCGAGTGGCTTGCTACCTCGATGTCGGTTCCCTCCATCCTGCCCGTGCAGAAGCGGGCAAGGGTGAGGTTGTTCGCCTATTAAAGGAGGTCGTGAGCTGGGTTTAGACCGTCGTGAGACAGGTCGGCTGCTATCTACTGGGTGTGTTATGGTGTCTGACGGGAACGATCGTATAGTACGAGAGGAACTACGATTGGTCGCCACTGGTGTACCGGTTGTTCGAGAGAGCACGTGCCGGGTAGCCACGCGACACGGGGTAAGAGCTGAACGCATCTAAGCTCGAAACCCACCTGGAAAAGAGACACCGCAGAGAGTCCGCGTAGAAGACGCGGTCGATAGACTCGGGGTGTACGCACTGAGGTAACGAAGTGTTGAGCCCACGAGTACTAACAACTCAAAGCCACAATCATACGCACTGTGACTCGCATTCACCGACGAATTGCTCGTCGACTGTCTGAACGAGTCCAGGCGCAAACTGGATCGCACGTATCATACGGTCATAGAAGACCACCGAGAGCGGTATCCCATCACGGTTCGACTCCGTGACTCGGCGTTAAGGCGGCCATAGCGGTGGGGTTGCCTCCCGTACCCATCCCGAACACGGAAGATAAGCCCACCAGCGTTCCGGCGAGTACTGGAGTGCGCGAGCCTCTGGGAAATCCGGTTCGCCGCCGACCACTCATACCTTACTTCCCCCACGCAGAGAGTCATCGCCGGCTCTCCGCGTGGGGGTTTTCGTATGTATACAGCGGCCTCGACAGCCATGAGTGTCGTTTTGTCCGTGCTAGCCCCGCGAACGCATCGATATCGAGATAGTCACGACTGCGATAGGGGAACTGACCCGACGGCAGGCCAGAGATAGGCCTCCGTCAGGCCGTCGTCACTCGATGAGGTCGAGAATCCGCTGGTAGTACGCGTCGCAGGCCTCGTCGGCCCGCGACCGGGGGCGTTCGACGTCGATGTCGACGATCTCGCGGACGCGCCCCGGCTCCTTGGCCATCACGACGACGTGGTCGGCCAGTTTGACCGCCTCCTCGATGTCGTGAGTCACGAAGAGGACGGTCTTGCCTGTCTCCGACCAGATGTCGAGCAGTTCGTCCTGAAGCATCCGCTTGGTCTGTGCGTCGGCGGACCCGAACGGTTCGTCCATCAGCAGGAGGCCGGGGTCGACGGCAAGCGCGCGGGCGAGCGCGACTCGCTGTTTCATCCCGCCCGAGAGGTCGCGGGGGTAACTCTCACCGAACCCGTCGAGCCCGACGAGGTCGAGGAGCGATTCGACGCGGTCGCGGCGGTCGGCCTCGGACACGGCCTGCTGTTCCATGCCGAACGCGACGTTCCCGGACACCGTGCGCCACGGGAAGAGGTGGTACTCCTGAAAGACGAGGCCGAGGTCGGGGCCCGGACCCGTGACGCGCTCGCCGTCGAGGAAGACGCCACCGGTGGTCGCGCCTTCGAGACCGGCGATGATGCGGAACAGCGTCGTCTTGCCACAGCCCGAGGGGCCGACGATACAGACGAACGACCCGGGTTCGACGTCGAAAGAGACGTCTTCGAGGGCCTGGACGCGTCCGTTCGACTCGTCGGCGTACCGCTTGCCGACGCCGTCGATACGGACGCGGGGCGGTGCGCTCGTCTCGAGGTCGACGTCCGAGTCCGTCAGCGCCATGCCAGCGCCCTCCGTTGGGCCGCGCGGAACGCGACGTCGACGAGCAGGAACAGCAGGCTCAGGACGAGGATGTAGGTGATGACGACGTCGACCTGCAGGTTGTTCGAGGCGCGCAGGATGCGCCGACCGATGCCGGGCACGCCGAAAATCTCGGAGGCGACGACGAGCATCCAGCAGCGGCCGATGCCGGTCCGGATGCCGGTCGTAATCTCGGGGAGTGCAGCCGGCACGACTACTTCCCGGACGAGCTCGATATCACCCTGGACACCGAGACTTCGGGCGACGTCCAGGAGGTCGTCGGAGACGCCCTCGACGCCGCCGTAGGTGGCGTAGAAGTTGATCCAGAACGCGCCGACGGCGATGATGAAGGCCGCGCCGGCGTGATTGATGCCGAACCAGGCGATGGCGAACCCGATGAGCGCCAGCGGTGGCACCGGGCGGAGCACGCGCACGACGGGCGAGGTGACGTCGTCGAGCAACGGGCTCCAGGCGAGCGCGATGCCGGCGGCGATGCCAGCGCCGGTCCCCACGACGGCACCCGGAATCCAGTGGAGGACACTGTTACCCAGCGCGGTCAGCATGCTACCTGTGGTCGCCTCTTCGACGAACGTCGTCGCGACGGCGACCGGCGAGGGGAGGACGTACGACGGCTGGACGAGGGAGACGGCGAACCAGAGGCCGACGAAGGCTGCGAGGCCGGCAGCACCCCGAAGCACTCGGCGGCCGTCGACTCGGTCGAGCGAGGGGTATCCATCGTCGGTTTGCTCTACGGTGTCGGTGACGTCGATTGCCATCGGTCTCCTCCTAGAGCCCGTCGTAGACGCTGTAGTCGAATATCTCCGCTTGCGACAGCGCCGAGTCTATCTGGCCGTTCTGTGCGGCGAACGCCGAGAATATCTCCGTCCCGTTCTCGATCTCGCGCGGGTCGGTGACGAAGTTCGAGAGCGGGCCCTGAAGCGCCGAGAGCGCCTGGTCCGCGGGCATCCCGATGCCCTGTTCGACGATGTCGGCGGTCCGTTCGGGGTTGTTCTGGATGAACTCGGTCGCCCGGACGTGCTGTTCGAGGAACTGCGTCGCCACGGGCGAGTCGAGGATGTCGTCGCGCATCAGCGTCACGGCCGCTGGCTGGCCGGGCATGACCTCGTCGGCGCGCCTGAACGTCTGGACCAGTGCGTCGGCGGCCGCAGCGCGGGTCGGCACCGGCTCCATGATAGACGAGCCGTCGATTTCACCGTTGGCGATGGCTTGCCAGACGGCGTTCGCGCCGTTGATTTCGAGGATATCGACCTGCGAGGTGTCGACGCCGGCCTCCCGGAGCCAGAAGCGCAGGAGCACGTCGGGGACAGACCCCTGCGGGAAGGTCCCGAAGCGGAACTTCCGGCCAGTCTCCTCGCGCCAGACCGAGAAGGCGTCAGCGCCGTGGTCGGCCCACAGCGACTGGAGGTCCTCGTGGGCCATGATGGCCATCGGTTCCTTGATGTTCGCGGCGGTGACCTGCGCCGGGATACCCCGGTCGATGACGATCATGGAAGGGACGATGCCGAACATCGCCACGTCGAGCTCGCCGCCGCCGTAGGCCTGGACGATGGCCGGACCGTCGGTGAACTCCCGGGCGTCGACAGTCGCGTCGATGTCGTCGAAGTAGCCCTCC
This sequence comes from Haloarcula ordinaria, assembly GCF_029338275.1. Classification (NCBI taxonomy): domain Archaea; kingdom Methanobacteriati; phylum Methanobacteriota; class Halobacteria; order Halobacteriales; family Haloarculaceae; genus Haloarcula; species Haloarcula ordinaria. Next base: position 1,838,151 of record NZ_CP119789.1, read on the forward strand.
TGGTCCATCACGAAGTACTGGAGGTCCGGGAAGATGGGCATGTACGCGAGCGTCAGCTCGTCGCTCCCACCCATGCCGAGACAGCCGGTGAGGCCGACAGTCGCAGTCGCTCCAGCACCAGTCAGAAACGCGCGTCGCGAGACGCCTGCAGTCTTGTCTGCCATTACGTTCCTCTAGCGGCGCCACCGTTTATCCGGACGGTCCGTGGCAAGCACCTCAACAATCAGCAACGGGCCAGAGACGGCTGTTCGGGCGGCAATCCCGGTGACTCGCCCGTTCGAGGTGGTCTCGGCCGGACCCGAGTGTCGTAGCCGATGGTAACTTTTGCGTCTATCTCTTACAATCACCCCCTGCGGACGGAGAGAACACCGGCCTCGAGGGCTGTGACGTGTGTACACGCGCCACCTTTCTCTCCAGTCTATTCCTCGAGCGCCACAGTTCGCTCCGGTCCAGCCCTCGACGGTGACGGGTGTCTGGACGCCGGTCGGCGAGTGGTCGACCGCGACAATGTGGCGTTCGAGTCGACAGTGTGGGTGCTCTCTGACTCGGTCGGTGCCTGAAGATATCGGCGACGGGTGCACGCTGCTTAATAGCCGTTCGAGCGAACGGCGGGTATGACCAGCGCCGAGGGACTCCCGCCCGAGACCAGCGTGGGCCGGGTCGCACTCACCGTCGCCGACCTCGACGACGTCGTCGCATTCTACGAGCACGTCGTCGGCCTGGTCGGCCACGAACGAACCGAGGAGCGGGCCGTCCTGGGTGACGGCACGACGCCGTTGCTCGAACTCGTCGCCGCCCCCGACCGCCCCGAACGGGCACGTGACGAGGCGGGGCTGTTCCACACTGCCTTCCGGGTCCCATCGCGGGAGGCACTCGGCGCCGCACTCGAACGAATCGAGGACCACGCAGGGCTCGACGGTGTCGCCGACCACGACGTCAGCGAGGCGCTGTACCTCTCGGACCCCGAGGGCAACGGTGTCGAGATATATCGTGACCGCCCGCGCACGGAGTGGCCGGAGGACGACCGAGGCCGGGTCCAGATGGCCACGCGCCCGCTCCCGCTCGAGAGTCTCCGCTCGGAGAGCGACGGCCGCGACCGGGTCCCCGAGGGAACGGACGTCGGGCACGTCCATCTCGAGGTGTCCGACCTCGACGCTGCGCGGTCGTTCTACGTCGAGACGCTCGGGTTGACCCTCCGGCAGGAAGTTCGGGGAGCGCTGTTCGTCGCCGCGGATGACTACCACCACCACGTGGGCCTGAACACGTGGCGGGGGCGGACCGCGCCACGGCGAGGCCGCGGCCTGTCGTGGGTCGAACTCCTCGTGCCCGACCGGTCGAGTCTCGAGGCCGCCCGTGGACGTCTCGAATCGGCCGGTGTCGCGGTGACAGACCGCGAAGACGGCGTAGAGTTCGAGGACCAGGACGGCATCACGCTCCGGCTCCGGGTCGTCGACTGAGCGAACCAGTCGGCCGCGCCAGAGAGGAAACGACTCAAGAGCGTCGGGGCAGTACTGCGGGTATGACAGCGACACAGACCGACGCGACGACGGGGGCGAACTGAATGACGGGGCCACACGAGGACCAGCCGCTCGTGACGGCCGGGACGCCGCTCGAGGACGCTAGCGCCGCTGCGGTGCTGGTCCACGGCCGGGGCGCGACAGCCCGGAGCATCGTCCAGATGGCCCAGGAGGTCCACCAGGACGGGCTGGCGCTGCTCGCGCCGCAGGCGGCCCGGAACACGTGGTATCCCCAGTCGTTCCTGGCGCCCGTCGAGCAGAACGAACCGGGGCGGACCTCCGGCCTGCAGGCGGTCCGCGACGCGGTCGACCAGGCCGAAGCCGCCGGCATCCCCCCGGAGCAGGTCATGCTGCTCGGCTTCTCTCAGGGAGCCTGCCTCGCGAGCGAGTTCGTCGCGCGCGACCCGGCCCGCTACGGTGCACTCGTGGCACTGAGTGGCGGGCTCATCGGCGAGTCCGTCGACCCCGACGACTACGAGGGCGACCTCGATGGGATGCCGGTGTTCGTCGGCTGTAGCGACGTCGACCCGCATATCCCACTCGAACGGGTCAAGGTCACGACCGAGGTGTTCGAGCGACTGGGCGCAGACGTCGACGAACGCATCTACGAGGGGATGGGTCACGGTGTGAACGAGGACGAGCTCTCGGCCGTCGCGGAACTCGTCGTCGGACTGCTCGACGAGGAGTGACGCGGCCGGCGTCCGCGATACCCTCCGAGACGCCAGTCACTGGCCATCTGCCGTGGTGGTCTCGCTGTCTCGAGGCGGTCGCGTGTGGTTACCGACCCCTCACCGCGAGGTTTTGACGCTGGAACGACCAGTTAGTGTATGGACACGAAACGCCGAACCGTCCTCCGGGCGCTCGGTGCTGTGGGAGTCGCCGGCCTCGCCGGCTGTACCGGAACCGGGGGTTCGGGAGGGTCCTCGGACACCGAGACCGAGGGCGATACGACAACGGCGACCCCGACGGAGGGCGAGGTGACGACGACCAGCGGGGGCGACGCTCGGCCGCCGACGCGCGACCAGGCGCTGTACCTGGGCCACGACGTCGAGACGATTCGGGGCGAGATTACGAGCGGTGGCGTCCCGAAAGACGGGATTCCGTCCATCGACGACCCGCAGTTCGTGGCCGCGGACGAGGCGACAGTAGACCCCGGCGACCCGGTGTTCGGGGTCGTCCGCGACGGTGAGGCGAAGGCCTACCCACAGTTGATTCTGGTCTGGCACGAGATCGTCAACGACGTCCTCGGTGGCGACCCGGTCGCCGTGACCTACTGTCCGCTGACTGGCACCGCACAGGGCTTCGAGCGCGGCGCCGTCGAGTTCGGGACCTCCGGCGACCTCGTCAACTCGAATCTGGTGATGTACGACCGTGGGACCGACAGCCGGTGGCCTCAGGTGACCGGCACCGCAGTCGAAGGCGAGATGGAGGGCCAGTCACTCCAGGAGTTCCGCGTCGTCTGGACCACCTGGGAGCACTGGCAGGCAGCCTACCCCGACACCGTGGTTCTGACCGACGAGACGGGGTTCTCGCGACGCTACGGGAGCGACCCGTACGGTCAGTACAACCCCGACCGGGGCTACTACGTCAGCGACCAGACCATCTTCCCAGCGCTCATGAGCGACGACCGGAACCGTCCGAAACACGTCGTCATCGGCACCCGGACCAGTGAGGGTGCGCTGTCGTTCGGTAAAGACGCACTCCTCGAGCAGCGCGTCCTGACCGGGAGCATCGGCGAGACGGATTACGTCGCCGTCGCCGATCAGACCCTCCGAACGGGCTACATCTACGAGAACAGCGGCGGTGTGACCGTCACGCCCGACGGGGACGGCTACCGCGTCGACGGGACCACGTACTCGGCCGACCGACTCCCACTTCCGAGTCAGATTGCCTTCGACGGGATGTGGTTCGCGTGGGCGGGCTTCTACCCCGAGATACCATATGTCGAGTGAAGTGTCGACCGAGGGGCGGACCGTCGTCGACCGCACCCTGGGACTGCTGAGCAACACTGTCGTGGCTATTCGGGGCGCGATGTCACGGCGCGACGGACAGGGGGTGTTCCTTCTCACCGCGACGGTGTACCTGGTCGTCTACCTGTACGGCCTCTCGCACCTTGGCACGGGCCCGTGGGGCTTCGACCTCTCGGTGGTCGAGAACCCGCTTTCGCGGATGTTCCGGCCGGTCGGGACCGTCCAGTGGGAGCCCGTCGCCCTGCTGGTGGTCGGGCCCGTCGAGCTGCCCGTCGCGCCGCTGAACCTCGCGCTCGGGAGCGTGCTGGCGGCGCTCGTCGGTCTGAACTTCGGCGTCTCGCTGGTCGCCTGGCGCGGCCCGAAGGCCTGCCGGCTCGGGCCAGGTGCCGGCGCGGCCGCCGGGATTCCGGGACTGCTCTCAGGGGTCGTCTGCTGTGGGCCGACAATCCTGCTGGTCGTCGGTATCCAGGCCAGTGCCGGTGTCCTGACGGTGTTCCAGTGGCTCCTCCCCATCGCTGTCGTCGCGCTGCTAGGGACGCTGCTGTGGGTCGGGACGAAGGTCCAGCCAGAAGCTGTCTAAACACGAATTTCGGGTCTTCCACTTTAGGTCAGCGAGCGTGCTGAAGTTGCCAGCCGAGACGACGGGATAGTCGATGGTTTGCGAGACTGATGCCTGTCCCCTTCTGGAGACGGTTCTGGGTAGTTTCGAATTGTATTGGATTACTATACTTTCAGGAAATTTTATAGTTGACCCCTGCGTGTGTCAAATCCCGGTTACGCGGAGCGACATCATGAGTAATACACCGACTCTCGAACTCGAAACGCGGCGAAGATTCTTGAAACGAAGCGTTCTCGCAGGTTCTATAACCGTAGTGGGGGTTCCGACCCTCACTGGAACCGCTGCCGCAGCAACGATTAGGGTTCCGGAAGACTATAGTTCGATTCAGGCAGCCGTAGACAACGCAGCTCCCGGGGACACTGTGGTCGTCAATGGCGGAACCTACGTCGAGGAAGTCACGATAACAAAAGACCTCACGCTACGTGGACAGAATTCCCCCACGATTGAATCGCCTGACTCGCTCATGTCTCGAGGAATTGTCCGCGTCGAGGGCTCAGTCGACGTCGAGGTGCGGGGGTTCGAGATCGACGGTGCGGGCAACGGCGACGGTGAGGGAGACGACTTCGACGGCATCCTCTATCAGGGTGCCAGTGGGACGATTAGAGATAATTCTGTCGTGCGGGTCCGCGACGACGAGCTCAAGGGTAATCAGCGAGGCGTCGGAATCGTGGTCCGGGGCGGGGGGACCGTCGACATCAAGGACAACGTACTCGAGGACTACCAGAAGAACGGCATCGTCATCCAGAACGCGGGTACCACTGCTGAAATCAAACGGAATACGGTCGTCGGAGCGGGTGTAACTGATATCATCGGTCAAAACGGCATTCAAATGAGCGGTGGTGCAGAGGGAGCGATCCAAGATAACGACGTTCGTGACCACGTCTACGAAGACACTGGCCAGGTTGTCGCAACGGGCGTACTCCTCTTCGGCGTCGACAGTATCACGGTCCAGAAGAACTCGCTCACGAATACTGAAATCGGGGTCGCCTCTCTAGGGAGCGACAATCGAATCATTCGAAATCGTATCGACGAGGGTAGTGACGACGACTGGGGAATACTCCTCTTTGCCGGCGACAACGCGAAGGTGACGAATAATACAATATCCCACTACACTATCGGTATTCAGGTCGCCGCTGGGTCGAACAACAAGGTCATCCGCAACCGATTCACGAATGTGGACAACAACGTAATCGACGGTGGAACCGATACCAAAGTTCAACCGAACTAGCGCTGTGGACCGCTAGACCGATTCCGTAAGCAGTAACGGTCGCCCGAGGGCTGGGGGTATTGTCGTCGAGTGAATATGACATCGACCGCCGCTGTTTCTTATTCCACGTCCGCGAACGTCGCGAAGTCGTCGACGGGGACGACGGAGTAGTCGATGTTCAGTGTGTCTTTCGTCGCGCGAATCTTCCCGACGAACGAGGAGATCTCCTCGAGGTCGCCTTCGAGGACGAACAGCTCCATACAGCGGTGTTCGCCGACGTGGCTGTGGAAGTTCGAGGCGACGATGCCCTCGTGTTCGTGCCGGAGGTGCATCATCTTCTCCTCGACGCTGGTCGTCTCGTAGTCGAACAGGACGGTGACGATGCCCATCAGCTTGCGCCCCTCGAGGCGCTTGTCCTCGAACTCGCCAAGCAGGTTCCGGCTGGCTTCCCTGATAATCTCGCTCCGGCCGGTGTAGCCGTGTTCCTCGGCGAACTCGTCGATGCGCTCGAGCAGCGATTCCGGCATCGAGACGCTGACAACGGTCATGTATTAACGAGATGGGGCAAACCTATTAAGGATTATCGAACACGTGTGGTTACTGTGATAGGTCCCCGCGCCCTCCGGGGAAAACTTATAACGGGTCGTCTGACCAGCTTCACCGTATGACTGCGAACGTCGTGACGGACGTCAACCGCCCGTACGTCCCGGGAGACGGGGCGAAACTGACCGCGGAGATCGAAGTCGACCCCGGCCGACGGGAGGGGCGTTCGACGCGACAGATCGCGCTGTGTATCGACTCCAGTGGCTCGATGGCCGGCGACGACATCCAGCAGGCCCGCGACGGGGCCGAGTGGGTGTTCGGCCTCCTCGAGGACGACGACTACGTCTCCATCGTCACGTTCGATACGGACGTCGAGACGGTCCTCGACGCGACGCGATGGGGCGACATCTCGCGGGAAGACGCCCTCGACCGTGTCGACGCCATCACCGCAGGCGGCGGCACGGACATCTACCGGGGCCTGGTCGCGGCGCGCGATTCGCTGCACCACCTCCCGACGGACGACACCACCGCCCGTCGAATCCTCTTTCTCTCCGACGGGAAAGATCAGAACCACGGCAAGGCGGAGTTCGGGTCGCTAGCCCGGGCCATCGACGAGGACGGCATCCGAATCAAGTCGGCCGGCATCGGCGACGACTACCGCAAGGAGACGATTCGGACGCTCGGGGAGACGGCCCGCGGCGAGTGGACCCATCTCGACTCGGCCGGCGACATCGAGTCGTTCTTCGGCGACGCCGTCGAGGAGGCCGGGACGCTGGTCGCACCGGACGCGAAACTCGAGCTGGACGTGGCCGACGGCGTCGAGGTCAGCGAGGTGTACCGCGCGCTGCCACAGACGCAGGCAGTCGACGTCGAGTGGACGGGCAACTCGACGGAGATTCGCCTGCCGGACCTGCTGGACCGCCAGACCCAGCGAGTCGTCCTGAAGATACACGCGCCGCCGCGCGACGTCGGACAGACGGTGACGCTCGCCGACGTGACACTGACCGCCCGCGGCGAGACAGCACACGGTGCCATCGAGGTGGAGTACACCGACGACGCCGAGAAACTCAGCGTCCACAACGAGGCCGTCGACATCGACCACCGCCAGACCGTCATCAAGACCGAACTCGGCAAGGGAAACGTCGCGGAAGCCCAGACCCAGGTCGAGAAGATGACCCAGATACACGGGGCAGAGACGCAGGCGGTCAAGTCCGCCGAGCGCGAGACGCGAATCGTCGCGGAGGGCGGCCGGGCCGAAGAGAGCGAGGCGACCAAGATCGTGACCGACGACGGGATACAGAAGTGACTCGCTTTCAGTCACCGGAGCGGGCCGCCATCGATGATTACCTTGACCAGTGAGCGATGACCTGGGAACCAGAGGAGGGCGACGTCGTCGCCGACCGGTACGAGCTCCGCAAGTTCCTGGGCAAAGGCGGCTTCGCGAAGGCCTACCGGGCGGTCGATACGACGACGGGCGACAGCGTCGTCCTGAAACACCCGAACTACCGGGAGTCCCAGAACGACCCCGAGGTCATCGAGGAGTACTTCGAGAAGGAGGCCGAGACGCTGCTGAAGATACGGGCGGCCGGGGGGCACGAGAACGTCATGGACCTCTACGACCAGGTGACCGAGCGGGATGTCCCCTTCCTGGTCGTCGAGCTGGTCGAGGGCGGTATCGAACTCGACGAGGTCATCGACCGCCACGGCCCAATCGAGGACACCGAGCAGGTCCGCCACATTGGCATCGACCTCTCGGACGCGATGGGCTTCCTCCACGAACACGAAATCGTCTACCGTGACCTGAAACCCGAGAACGTGATGCTGACGCCGGACATCACGCCGACGCTCATCGACTTCAACACGGCCACCGGGTTCGACGCAGCCGGCGACCCGTCGACGGGGAACACCGGGACGACCATCCTGGGCCCGTTCAAGCCCCGTGAGGTCGCCGAGGCGAGTCGGACCGACGTCCGCCAGGGTCCCTGGTCGGACGTCTACTCTATCGGGAAGATACTCCTCTTTCTCCTGAAGGGGAGCGTCCCCAAGAAAGACGGCGTCGACCCGCGGGACTTCGGGGCGGACTGCGACGCCTACCTGGCGGATATCGTCGAACGGGCGACGCAGACGGACTACCGGGACCGCTACCGGAACGCGACGGTCCTGAAGGAGGTGCTCCAGAACCGGGACCCCGAACCGCCGGCGACGGCCGCGGTTCGATACATCCAGGCCGACGAGCGGTTCGTCGTCGAACCCGGCGACACCATCGGTCGGCGGGGCGCGAGCGGGCCGTCGGCGTCCGTCACCATCGACGACCCACAGGGCGAGTACATCTCCTCTGTCCAGGTCCAGTTCGACACCGAGGACGGCGACTGGTACCTCCACGACCGGAGCCTCAACGGCACCTTCGTCCAGCAGGGCCAGGGCTGGCAGCGGGTCCTCTGTGCGGCGGGTCGGGACCGCCTGCGCGAGGAGGGCGAGGACCCGACGGACCGCCACGGGAACGTCCCCCCGGAGTCGGTCCGGCTCCACGACGGCGACCTGGTGTCGCTCGTCCACCCGACCTACGGCGTCACGTTCGAGTTCCATCCGGAGACATGACCATGCGATACAGCACCAACTACGACATCGGCGAGCGGAAACGCGGGCGGGGAATCAACGAGGACAGCGTCTCCATCTCGGTGTTCGAGGAGGGCCACCGCGACGGCTACCTCGGCCAGTCGACCGACGACGAGCGACCGATGAACCGCTCGACGGCGGCGTTCGTCCTCGCGGACGGGGCCGGCGGCCACGACGCGGGCGACGCGGCGTCCTACATCGCGACGACGGCCGTGGCCGAACGCCTCGCACCGGTCGCGATTCGCGCGGCTCGGAGCCATCCGGACCAGTTCGACGTGGACGTCGACCGGTCGGTGCTCCCCGAGCCGCTTGGCGAGGAAGACGTCCAGACGGCCGTCGAAGACGCTATCCTCGACGCCCACCGGGAGATTATCCGATACGCGGCCGCGTCCGGCACTCAGTCCTATACGACCGTCGTCGCCGGGGTCTACGCCGACGGGCACCTCCACTACGGCTGGGTCGGCGACAGCCGGGCCTACGTCGTCAACGCGGCCCGAGAGACCATCGCCAGGCTGACGAAGGACCACGCCATCGTCCAGGAGCGCGAGGATGCCGGGGACATCGACGACGTCGAGGCCCACGTCCACCCCGAGGGGAACCAGATAACCCGCGCTCTGGGCGGCTCGGGCTACGAGGACCCCGAACAGGCGGCCGTCGAAGTCGATACTCGGAGCGTCCGCCTGTACGCCGAGGACACCGTCCTGGTGACCAGCGATGGCCTCGTCGACGCTCAGACCAACGCCCCTGACCTCTACGACGAGTACGTCGCGTCGGACCGGTCCGAGGCGGTGGCCGAGCGCATTCGCGACGCCGTCGTCACCGACGACGAGATACGGGACGTCGCGCTCGGTGCGACCTCGCTCGACGAGGCCGCCCGCGAGTACGTCTCGCTGGCCAACGAGCGTGGCGGCAAAGACAACGTCTCAGTCCTCTTGTTCGGTGATTCGGCGCTGCCGGTGACACCCGAATCAGGCGGCATGCCGGTCCGCGACGCGGACCCAGGCGTCGACGTCCGGGACCAGGATACGGTCATAATAACTGACAACTAATCGTCAACTCGTGGGCAACTGTTTTTGCTCCCTGGGAGATAGCCTTTAGCCAACTATGTCCGACGCACACGACGGAGACGAGGTCGAGTGCCCCATCTGCGGCGGGACCTTCGACCCCGCGGCTGCCGGAGGCTGGTGTACGAACCCCGACTGCGGCGAGTGGCAGTACGACGGGGACGTCTCGGCGGAGGGAACCGACGGCGACGCTGACGAGGACGCTTCGGTGGCTGCGGCTACCGTCACCGACGACTCGTCGGTCGAGGAGTCCGACGCCGACGACGCTGGGGCCGAATCGGACCCGCATCCGGCGACCGACCCGTTCGAAGGCGCGAACAGTACTTTCGAGGGTGGGGATTCCGAGACGGACACAGAACCGGACGACGACGCCGACGTGGACAACGACTCCCACATGGACACCGAATCCGTTCCTGACGTGGACCCGGACGTCACTGCGGACGCTGATGTCGACGGCGACGAGACCGACACGACCGAGTCGGAACCCGAAGCTGACGGGAGCACCGAAGCAGACTCCGAACCCGAGCCCGACCCCCCGGACACCGACGCAGAACCGGTCGAGGAAACCGAGGAAGCCGAGGTGTCGGTCCCGGCGACCATCGAGTGTCCGGACTGTGGGACCGAACTGGCTGCCGACGCGAACTTCTGCATCGAGTGTGGGGCCGACGTACAAGCCGTCGACCCCGGCGACGACCTCACCGAGTGCCCCTCGTGTGGGACCGAGCTCTCCGGCGACGAGAACTTCTGTGCGAACTGCGGGGAGGACTTAGACGCTCACCGCGGCCAGGGCGACGGCGAGGCGGACGACACGGCAGCGGAGGACGCCGTCGACGCCCTGGCCGCGCAGTCCGACGAGGGTGCAGAGGCCGTGCCGGAGTCACTGGTGCTCTCGGTGCTCGGCACCGATATCGAGGTCGCGGACGGCGACCGCGTCGGCCGCGAGGTCCGGGCGGCGCTGACCGACGCCGGTCGCACCGAGGACGAGGCGGTCCGCGTCCACCGCGAACACGTGCGGTTCATCCGCGAGGCAGACGGGTTCTACCTCGTCGACCTGGGCGACAACCCGACGAAACTCAACGGCCGTGCGCTGACGAAGGGTGACCGCGAACCCGTCGGCCCCGGCGACGAGGTGGATCTCTCCGGCGTCGCGACGCTCACCATCGAAGCGCCGTGACCGGGTTATCACACACACTTATGCGCCCGCTGTGAAAACCACCGACACATGTGGGGTGGTTCCCTGACCGCTGCGTTCCGTGACTCCGTCCGCCTGCTCGCCAGCGAGCGGCGGCTCGTCGCCGGCGGTCTCTTCGCCTATCTCGGCTACGGACTCTGGGTGGTGGTGACCGGACGACTCCTCCAGTCGAGTCTCCCGGCGCTCGATACGGCCACCGTCGTCTCGCTGGCCACTGTCCAGCTGGACTCGCTGTCCCTGGTCGCCGTGCTCCTCTGGGTCGCCGTCCCGGCCCTCGTCGCGACGGCGCTGCTGGACCGCTCCCTCAAGAACTCCCGCGGGAACCTCGAGTCCCGATACCGGTTCGACCACCCGAGCGCACTGCTCGCGCCGTCCGGACTCGCCGTGCTCACGCTCGTGGGGCTGACGGTCGCGACGGGGCCCTCGCCCTCGCTGCTCGCCCTGACTGCGGTCGCCTCGGCCCACCTCTTCGTCCGGACGCTCGCCTACGGCTACCGGGTCTACACGTTCTCCGTCACGGTGCTGTTCTCGGTTCTGACCGTTCTGGCCCTGTCCGGCCTCGCGGTGGCCTGGCTGCTCCACGCACCAACGCTGGGAGCGCTGAATGGGACGCTCGGGACCCAGCTCGCTGCCGCGGGCGTCAGTTCCGTCGCCGGGACATTCGTTACCGCGAGCGGGACCGACGCCGGGACTCTCCTCTCGCTGACCGTGCTCGTCCCCGCGGTGCTCTCGGCGGCGTATCTCGTCCCGCAGTCGATTCTCGGCCTGGCCGTCTCACTGCGCGCACCGCTGGAGAACCCACAGCCACGCCCTGGGCAGCGTTACCCGGGGAACACACGGAGTGTGACCGGTCACTCGGGCGACGCGCCGGATCCAGCCGCGACGAACGGGTCGGGTGACACAGCCGACGCAGCGTCCGAAGACCCAGCGGGGTCGACCACTGACGAGGGCGAAAACGAAGCCGAAATCCAGGACACCACCGAACGCCCTGGAACGCGGGTGTTCACGCCCGACGACCCCATCCCCGAATCCGACGAAGACGACGAGTGGTACGACGACACCGCAGTGTTCACCGAGGACGCCGCGAGCGCGGGGACGCCCGACCAGTGTCCGGCCTGTCGTACCGACCTCCCCACCGAGACGACCGTGAGCTTCTGCCCGAACTGCGGTGAGCGCCTCGATTAGACGTCGAAGACGACGTAGGCGCGCCAGCCGTCGTCGACCGCCTCCAGTGCCATCTCAGAGTAGGTCACCGCCTTTATCTCGCGAGCGACGATGTCGGACAGCGGGACGCCGCGTGCACTCGCCTCGAGCCGCCACTCGTCGCCGTCGGCGCTGACTGTCGCCTCGTTGTCGACGGGGAGCACCGACCGCACGTCGCGTTCGTATATCAGCTGGTCGAGATAGTCGAAGAGAAGCGCCTCGCCGGACTCCGCGGCGAGCGTCACCGGGAAGCGGTCGCCCGTCGTCGGGACGTCCTCGCACATCGCGGCCGCGAGGCCGTCGGCCACCGCGGCGAACGTCTCGCCGAGGCTCGCACCGGTGGCTTCCACGGCGACGTCGGCGGTGTGCTCCCGGAGGTCGAATGGCATGGCTGTGGCGTCCGCGAACCGCGCTCTCAGTACTGGACGTTGACGGTGTGGCGGTCCGGGCCCGACTCGCTCACCGGGGCCGTCACCGTCAGCACGCCGTCGTCGTACACCGCCGAGATGTTCCCCTCCACGATGGCCTTCGGGAGGCCGATACTGCGGTGGAACACGCTGTGCCGACTGCCGTCGCGGTTCTCGACGGCCTCCACGTGGAGCCGGCTGTCGTGCCAGCTGACCTCGATGTCGGCCGGGTCGTGGTCGGGCAGGTCGAACAGTACGACGTAGGCGTCGTCTTCGCGGTAGAGCTCCACGCCCTTCCGGGGATGGTGTGTCGTCATCTGTGTCACCTCGTCTTCGACATCGCCGCCCACGCTAATAACTTATGTGCGCGCTTCTCACTGGTTGGAAACCGGGATGTCACCGAGGGCGACCGTGTACGCCGTCTCGTCGCTCGCTCCATCGGCCGTCTCGGTGACGACGGTTATCTCGACGGTATCGGGGCGCTCGCCGAGCGGCAGACTCCAGGAGCCGGTGACGCGCCCGCTCTCGCTCGGGCCGAGTTCGCCGGTCGTTCCCGCGCCCGCTACCGTCGCACCGTTGTGCGCGGTGACCGCCCCTACTTGTACCGCTGACGACTGTTCGCCGGCGTTGGTGACGTTCAGCGTGAGGACGAACTGCCAGCTCTCGTCGGCGGCGAGGACCGACGCCCGTTCGATATGGACCGTCGGGTCGGCCTCGGCGAGGATCTCGTCGTCGATATCCGCTCCCGCTACCTCGGGGGTCGGCGTCTTCGCGGCTGCCGTGCCCGCGTCACCGCCTCCGCCTGCGACGTAGTGGCTGAGCATGCCACCGAAGGTGGCGACCTCGATGACGATCGGCAGGCCGATACCGACGACTATCAGGACTCGTATCAGCGTCGTCTGGTCGGGACCGGAGACGTCGTCGAACATGGATATGGAAAACGGGGCTGATTAGACCGGAATCGGTGGGCTACCGGGCACGGCGATACCGTCCGCGAGCATCGCTGCCAGCGGCGGGCCGTACGCGATGACGATGAGGACGAGCGCGATGGCCGTCCACAGCTTGTAGTTGTCCAGGATACGCGGGCTGTGTTCCGGCCCGGAGAGCGGGTCGGGGAACACGCTGTTGACCTGCAGGCGCCCGCCGCGGTGGGCGAGCCAGGTCTCGGCCATCACGACCAGGAACAGCGCCGCGCCGACGAACAGCAGCGTGCCGCCGATGGCGATCTGTAGCCGCATCTCGCCGACGGTGCCGGCGACGCCCTCGAAGGAGAACTCGCTGTACATCGGCTCGGCGGTCCGGCGAGGGATGCCGGCCAGCCCGGCGCGGTGCATCGCGTTGGACATCAGCGCCATCCCGATGAACCAGACGTAGGGCTGGACGACCGCCAGCGAGCGCCGCTGAAGTTTCTTGCCCGTAATCTGTGGCACGAGCCAGTAGCTGATGGCCATCGCCGTCAGCGCGAACGCGGTGCCGACGGTGAGGTGGAAGTGGCCGGGCACCCACAGCGTGTTGTGGATGAGATAGTTGATGTTCATCCCGGCGTTGATCATCCCGGAGAACCCGCCGGCGGCGAACATCAGGCCGGCCAGCGCACAGCCGGCGAACGCGGGTTCGCCCCACGGCAGGTTCCGGAGCCAGCTGAAGTAGCCCTTCCCGCCGTTCTGGCGGGCCCCGTGTTCCAGCGAGGCGACGACGGTGAAGGCGGTCAACAGCGAGGGCAACAGCAGGAACATCGTGTTCGTCATGGCGATGAACTTGAAGCCCTCGGGGATGCCGGGGTCCACGTACTGGTGGTGGAAGCCGACCGGCGTCGACAGCAGCAGGAACAGCACGAACACGACGCGGGCGAGCGGGTCGCTGAACAGTCGGCCGCCGGCCAGTTTCGGCAGGATGGTGTACCAGACGAGGTACGCCGGCATCAGCCAGAAGTAGACGACCGGGTGGCCGAAGTACCAGAACAGCGTCCGGGTCAGCAGCGGGTCGACGCTACTGATGAGGCCCAGCGACCACGGGATGAGCAGCGCGACGACCTCGACGGCGACGCCGATGGTCGAGATGTACCACATCAGCATCGTGGTCACGACCATGAACGTCTTCAGCGGGATGCGCTCGTCGGGGTTCTCCGAGCGCCAGTTCCACAGCGACTTGAAGTAGGCGTAGCCCGCGAGCCACGAGCCGACGATGATGAGCGCCGCACCCACGTAGAACGCCGGGTGGGCCTTCATCGGAGCGTAGAACGTGAACAGCACGTCGGCCTTCAGGTCGTGTCCGAGGATGGACGGCGCGCCGATGAGGCCGCCGATGATGGCGACGGCCGCGAGCACCGTCCCGAACAGCATCAGCCAGAAGGCCGACCACGAGACCCGCTGGGGGAGCTCGCGTTCGAGGCTGTTGCTGACTGCCCAGGCGAAGAGGCCAGCGATGAAGAACGTCGTGAACACCAGCGCCAGTAGGACGCCGTGCCCGGTCAGGATAGTGTAGTAGTCCGCGGAACTGATTATCCGGAGGGTTCCGGTCCGGTGGAGCGCCTGGACGATGCCGAAGAGGGCACCGAGCGCCAGGGCGACGAACGAGACGATGAACTGACTGCGGATGAGTTTCGAGGTCTTGGGGTACTCGTCGACGAAAACCATCAGTTGCTCACCTCCTGTGGCTCGTACTGGTCCTGCGGGACCACTTCCACGGACCCACCCATCGTGTGGTGGGCGGCCCCGCAGTACTCGTGACAGACCAGGCCGTAGGTCCCCGTCTCGTCGAAGACGGCGGTGACCTCGGCGACCTGTCCGGGGATGACCATCGTGTTGATGTTCGTCTCAGTGACGGCGAAGCCGTGGACGACGTCCGCGCTGGTCACCTTGAACGTGACGCGCGTGTCTACGGGAACCCGGATGGGGGTGTCACCGCTCCCCGGCCGGAACTGGAACTGCTGGGCGACGACGTAGACGACGACGTTGTCCTCGCTCTCCTGGACCACGCCGGGGTCGTCGAAGGCCGTTCCCGTGTTCCCGTTCTGGACGGCCTCTGCACTGATCTGTCCGCCCGAATCGTCGACCATCGAGATACCGGCACCGACGGTGCCATAGGAGATGGTGGCGATGAAGCCGACGATGAGTAGTATCGCTGCACCGAGCCAGACTTTTTCGAAGTTGTGAACCTGCATGCTATCACCCGATCACCGAGACGCGGCCGAGGAACTCGACGAAGTACATGAACACCCACAGGAGGGCGATGAGCACGAAGTAGAACGCGACCAGCGCCGCCGTTCCCTTCGGGTCGTACTCGTCGTGTGCCAGTTCGACTGCCGGTTCGGTCTCTGCCGCTTCTTCGACCGGAACCGGTCCGGTCGCCCGTTCTAAGCTCTCCTCGCCGACCGTCTGGGGCGGACGCTCGCGGTACCGTTTGCGCATCACCGCCGCGAACAACAGCGGCGAGAAGAACGCCAGGATGATCGACCCGCTGAGGAGCCACTGGGGGCCGGAGAGCTCGATACTCCCGCGCCCGCCGGTCTCGCCGCCGCCGCTACCGCCTTCGAGGGGGCCGCCGACGACGACGGCGCCTTTCATCCCCAGGCTCTCGTGGGGCACACAGACGTACTCGTAGATGCCCATCTCCTCGAAGGTGTAGGAGTAGGTGGTCCCCGCCTCGGCGACGGCCGAGCCCGAATCGAGCGGGCCGTCGCCGTCCGAGACGACGTTGTGGCCGCCGCCCTCGCCGGTCCACGTCCAGACGACTTCGGTGCCCGGCGAGACTCTGACCGCCGGCGGGTCGAAGGCGAACGCGCCGTTGTTCCCCTCTGCTCCCACCGATATCTCGACGGTGTCCTGTCCGGTCTGGTCGACGGTCGTCCCGTCGTAGTTCGAGACGTCGTCGAAGAAGCCGCCGTAGTCGGGGCTGGCCGGCGGGCCCTGGGGTTGGCTGCTGCCACCGCCCGACCCACCGGGTCGGACGACGACGGCGCCTTTCATCCCCAGCGTCTCGTGGGGGACACAGACGTACTTGAACATACCCTCCGATTCGAAGGTGTGTGAATAGGTGGTCCCCTGTTCGGCGACGGGCGAGCCCGAATCGAGCGGGCCGTCGCCGTCCGAGACGACGTTGTGGCCGCCGCCCTCGCCGTTCCACCGCCAGACGACTTCGGTGCCGGGGCTGACCATCACGGCCGCGGGGTCGAAGGCGAACGCGCCGTTGTTCCCCTCCGCCCCGACGGTAATCTCGACGGTGTCCTCCCCGCGCCTGTCGACGGTGCCGTCGTAGTTCGAGACGTCGTCGAACCAGCCGCCGTAGTCGGGTTCTTCCTGTGCCGATGCCAGTCCTGACGCGCCAAGGGCAGTCGCGCCGACCGCGCCCTGGACGAACTGTCGTCTCCTCAGTGACATCCAGACCCCTCCATCGTCGGAGGCCGGGTTGGCACTGTCGTCGCTCCAACAGTCATTCGGCCCATATCCATCCGAACCAGGCTTATCGACTAAAAAGCACCCAGTGTTTTCAGGTGGTAGGAACGCCCCCTTCATTTTTATATCCCGACTGCCGAAGCGTTGTCCATGTCGATGTCGAATCCTCGTATCATGACGTTGCTCGCTCTCGCCGGGCTGGCTCCAGTCGCGTACTACCTGCAGGGGACAGGTCGAACCATCGTGGCCCTCGCGCTCGTCAACGTCGTTCTCATCGCCGCGAGTCTCTACTGGATGACGGCGAAGGGCGCGTCGGAGGGCGCACCGGCCTGAGATGGACCTCGCGGCCGGCGCGTTGAGTGCGGGCGAGACGGCAGGGCTGCTCGCGTTCGCCGGCCTCGGCCTCGTCGGTAGCGTCCACTGTCTCGGGATGTGCGGACCGCTGGTGACGACGTACGCCGACAGGCTCGACGACGGCGGGCCGGTCTCGACACACGAGATTCGCCAACAAGCGCTGTTCAACGTCGGTCGAACCGTCAGCTACACCGCTGTCGGCGCGCTGCTCGGTGGCCTCGGCACCCTGGTGTTCGACGTCGCCGGCCTCGCGCAGTTCGGCACCGCGGTTCGTGGTGTCGTCGGCGTGCTCGTGGGCGCGTTCATCCTCACGGTCGGGCTCGGCTACATGACCCGCGGGAGCGCCGTGGACGTGGCCGCCTCGGTTCCCCTGGTCGGCACCGGCTTCCAGCGCGTCTCCGCGGCACTCGTCGCGAAGATAGACGCCTGGGTCGACGGCCCGGGGATGGTCGCGCTCGGGGCGATGCACGGGTTGTTGCCCTGTCCGCTGCTGTATCCCGCGTTCCTGTACGCCTTCGCGACGGGCTCGGTCGCGACCGGGGCCCTCTCACTCGCGGCGCTCGGCCTGGGGACTATCCCGCTCGTGTTCGCCTACGGGACGGCCTTCGGGTCGCTGTCGCCGGCCCGTCGGTCCTCGTTGCACCGCGTGCTGGGCGCCGTCTTCGTCGTGCTCGCACTCGTCCCGCTGGCCAACGGGCTGGCGGCCTTCGGTGTCTCGATTCCCAAACCGCCGCTGCCGATGCCCTGGATGTGACGACCGATGACCGACTGTACGCTCTGTGGCCTGCCGGTCGACGCCCCGGTCAGCGACGCCGACGTCGCGGGAACCTTCTGCTGTCGGGGCTGTCTGGAAGTGGCCCGGACCCTCGACGACCCGGCAGCCGCGTCGGTCGAGGACGCCGACACGGGTACTGACCCCGAGGACGCGACCGGTGAGACGGCGTTCCTCTCGGTCGAGGGGATGCACTGTGCGACCTGCGAGACCTTCCTGGAAGCCCGCGCGACCGACCAGGATGGGGTCACGGGTGCGGCGGCGAGTTATCCGACGGGGACGATGAAACTCACCTACGACCCCGAGGTCATCGACGCCGAGACCCTCCCGGGCGTTGTCGACGGGACCGGGTACGACGCCAGCCATCGCCACGACGCCGAGGACGACGAGTACGAACTAGAAGGCCGCCTCATCGTCGGCGGCTTCTTCGGGATGATGACGATGCTGTGGTACATTCTCTTCCTCTACCCGGCGTACCTGGGCGTCGACCCGTCGCTCCTGCTGCTCGACCCGACCGGCGCGGCGGGTGACTACCTCCTGTGGAACATGGCCGTGATGACCGCTGTCGTCGTTGGCTACACCGGCTGGCCGCTGCTTCGGGGGGCGTACGTCAGCCTCCGTGCGGGCCGACCCAACATGGACCTGCTGGTCGCGATGGCTGCCACGACGGCCTTCGGGTACAGCGTGCTCGCAGTGCTGTTGGGCCACACCGAGGTGTACTTCGACGTGGCGACGGTCATCGTCATGGCCGTCTCGCTGGGCGACTACTATCAGGACCGCGTCCGCCGCAGCGCGCTCGAACGCCTGACCGAGTTCACGACCCAGCGGGACGATACGGCCCGCCGCCGGACGGCCGACGGGACGGAGACCGTCGACATCGATGCCCTCGACGCCGGCGACGAGCTGGTCGTCCAGAGCGGCGACCGGATTCCGGTCGACGGCGTCGTCGTCTCCGGTGACGGCGCGGCCGACGAGTCGCTGGTCACCGGGGAGTCTCGGACGGTGCGAAAGACGGCCGGCGACGAGGTGCTCGGCGGGTCGCTGCTCGCCGAGGGGGGCGTCGTCGTCCGGGTCGGCCCCGACGCCGAGAGCACTATCGACCGCCTCGCGACGCTGCTGTGGGACGTTCAGAGCGGCCGCGGCGGCGTCCAGCGGCTCGTCGACCGAATCGCCGCCGTGTTCGTCCCGCTGGTCGTCCTGCTGGCGGTCGTCGCCACGGGCGCACACCTGCTGTTCGGCGCGGCACCGACCGACGCGCTGCTGACCGGGCTCGCCGTCCTCGTGGTCTCCTGTCCCTGCGCGCTGGGGCTCGCGACGCCGCTCGCGACGGCCGCTGGCATCCGCCGGGCGTTCGACGCCGGCGTCGTCGTCACCGGCGAGTCAGTCTTCGAGACGGCTACCGACCTGGACGTCGTCGCCTTCGACAAGACGGGGACGCTGACGACGGGCGAGATGGAGCTGCTCGAACGGGCCGACTCGACGGTGATGCGCCGGGCCGCCGCGGTCGAGCAGTTCGCCGACCACCCGCTGGCCGCGGCCGTGACAGACGCCGTCGCCGTCCCCGACGCCGACGTCGAGGCGTTCGAGACCCATCCCGGCCGCGGCGTCAGCGCCACCGTCGACGGCGAGCGGACGGTCGTCGGGACCGCAGACCTGCTTGAGTCGCTCGGGATAGACATCGAGGAGGCCTTTCGGGACCGATACGCGGCTGCGCGCGAGGCGGGCCACGTGCCCGCGCTGGTCGCCTGGGACGGCCGTGCTCGCGGTCTGGTCGTCGCCGGCGACTGGCCGCGACCAGGTTGGGAGGACACGGTCGACGCGCTGGCCCCCGACCACGAGGTCGTCGTCCTCACCGGCGACAGTCCCGAGGCCGCAGCCGCGTTCGAAGCCCATCCGGGCGTCGACGAGGTGTTCGCCGGCGTCCCGCCGGAGGCCAAGACAGAAGTCGTCCAGCGCCTCCAGTCTCGCGGGACCGTCGCGATGGTCGGTGACGGGAGCAACGACGCGCCGGCGCTGGGCGTCGCCGACGTAGGTATCGCGATGGCCTCCGGGACAAAACTCGCGGCTGACGCCGCTGACGCCGTCGTCACTACCGGCGAGCTGTCCGCAGTCCCCGAAATGTTGGATGTAACCACGGCGACGCGCTCGCGGGTCCGCCAGAACCTCGCCTGGGCGTTCGGGTACAACGCCGTGGCGCTCCCGCTCGCACTGCTTGGCCTCCTGAACCCGCTCTTCGCCGCGCTGGCGATGACCGCGAGCAGTCTACTCGTCGTCGGGAACTCGACGCGCTCGCTGACCGACGGTTCGGCGGAGTCCGCGGCACAGGGCTCGACGGCACGTCCCACGCGACCGGTTCCGGAGAGCGACTGACGGCCGGCGACCGAACCACGGGCGTTCGACGTTTGATTACTTCCGGACGCCGCATACGAGTGTCTCGACTATTCGGTAGTCGATTGCTGATAGAATGAGGATTTACTGCGATGCATGACGTCAGTACGCTCGCAGTATGGCAACCGAACCACAATCCCAGTCAGAACGAGACGTTTTGACGCTGTTGTTGAACCGAACGACCGACTCACAGCTCTACGACCTCGGCAAATCCGCGCTGAACCTCTTTCTCTACACGTCTGCGTATCTCGCACTCGTCGCGGTGGCCGAAGTGGTCATCGTCACCGAGTTGCTGTCGCTCCCGCTGACCGCTGCGCCGGCCGTCGCGGGACTGCTCACCTTCGCCGTCTACGGCAACGACCGCATCTCCGACCTCGAGACGGACGCCGTGTCCGCACCGAGGCGAACCGCGTACGTGCGCCGCTACAAGGATATTCTCTACGTGTTGGCCGCACTGTCGTACGGCCTCGCCGTCGCGCTCGCAGTGCTCGGTGGCCCATTGGCGTTCGCCCTCTCGCTGCTTCCCGGTGCCATTTGGCTCCTGTACGCACAGGACTGGCTGCCGAGCATCGGGACCAACGTCCGGCGACTCAAGGAGGTCGCGGTCCTCAGCTCGGCGCTCGTCGCCGGTGCGTGGGCACTCGTCATCGTCTTCCTCCCGCTGGCGTTCGCCGGGGCCTCGCTCACTCCCGCCGCCGGCATCGTGTTCCTGTTCTTTTTCCTGGCGACGTTCGTCAACACGGAGATTCCCAACGTCCGCGACATGGAGGGTGACAGACAGATCGGCGTCGACACGCTGCCGACCCTGTTCGGCGTCCGACGAACGCGTCACCTGCTCTACGGTATCTGCGTGCTGACGGCCGTCATCCTCGGTGGCGCAGTCGCCGCCGACCTCCTGTCGCCCGTCTCGGCAGGCGTTCTCGTCCTGAGTCTCGCCTGCCTCGCCGCCGTGACGTTCTGTCTCGGCCGCGTCGACGACGAGGACGGCCTCTCCATCGCCGCAGAGTGTACCCGTCTCCCGGCGCTTCTCCTGGTGGCCCTCACCCTGCTCGGCCACTAACACGTTTATTTTACTCGCAGTTTATTCAGGAAATTCAACAGATACTTAATATACGCGGCCACTGACGGTGACACTGTCCGTGCTCACACTGACGTTTATGAAGATAGTGCTGGTGGGAACTATCGCCGTCGGGGTGACCGGAGGGCTGCTCGCGTGGCGCGAACGCCCCGAACCCGGGTCGGTCCCGCTCGTCTTGCTCCTCGCGGGACAGTGCTGGTGGTCGACGACGTTGTTCTTCAGAATCACGTCCACGAGCCTTTCGGCCAAGGTCTTCTGGGTCGACGTCTCCTGGGTGGGGATCGGGCTGATACCCGTCGCCTGGTTGTATTTCGCCCTCGAGTACGCGGGCTACGACGAGTACACGACCCGAAAGTACCTCCTGGCGCTCTCCGTCGTCCCCGCGATAACCGCGATTCTGGGCCTGACGAGCGAGTTCCACCACCTCCTGTACGTCGACACGCAGCTCGTCGCACACGGTGCCGTCACCTCCATCAGCCGGTCGCCCGGCATCTGGTTCTGGGTCATCGCCATCTACACGTACCTGCTGGGGCTGCTCGGGGCACTGCCACTGTTGGGCCTCGTCACCAGCGAGGTCAGCACGTTCCGCGGACAGAGCCTGGCACTGCTCGTCGGAATCGTGGCCCCGTGGGCGACGAACCTCCTCTTCCTGTTCGGCCTGCTCCCGACGGCAGGTATCGACCCCACGCCGGTCGCCTTCGGCGTCTCCGGCATCGCGTACCTCGGAGCATTGACCCGATTCCAGCTGTTCGGGGCGAACCCGACTGCCATCCGCCACGCGCGGGACGTCGTGTTCAGACGGATGCAACAGGGCGCGCTCGTGCTCGACAGTCACGACCACATCATCGACCTGAACGAGCAGGCCGCAGAGGCGCTGGGTCTCCTACCGCGAGAGGCCCTCGGCCGGCCGGTGGAGTACGCCAGCCCGAAGCTCAAGACGATAGGCTCGTCGACGCGCCTGGGCCACAACGTCTACCACCCGCCGAACTCGAACCGGGCCTACGACGTCTCGGTCAGCACGGTGACCGATATCCACGACCGGACCATCGGGCGGGTCATCACGCTCCACGACATCAGCGAACACCTCCGCCAGCAGCAACGCCTCGAGGTCCTCAACCGCATCTTCCGGCACAACATCCGCACCAGCACGCAGGTCATCCTGGGGAACGCTGAGTATCTGGCCACGAACAACAGCGAGGAGAAGTCGGCGAAACTCCAGCAGCAGGCACTCGAGATAGAGGACATCAGCCAGAAGGCACGCACGATTATCGACGTGTTCGAGCAGGGGCGGAAACAGCGCAAGTCGCTGCGTCTGGACGCGATACTGGGTGAGGCAGTCGCCTCGGCCGAGGACGCGTACCCGAGCGTCGACGTGCACTACGAGTCGGGTTCCGCCGACGTCTACGTCGACAGCCTGTTCGACACCGTCCTGCAGAACGTCGTCGAGAACGCCGCGGCACACAACATTGGCCCAGAGCAACGGGTGTGGATCTCCGTCGAGACGGACGGAGACCACGCCACCGTCAGCGTCGCCGACGACGGCCCCGGCATCGACGAGAACGAACTCAGGCTCATTGAGGAGGGGTCCGAGACCCCGCTGGGCCACGGGAGCGGGTTCGGCCTCGCGCTCATCGCCTGGGGGACCGACATCGCCGGTGGCTCTGTCGCGTTCGACGACAACGACCCGACCGGCTCGGTCGTGACCGTCGAGGCTCCGATTCTGACGGGGCCGGAGACAGACTCGGCCGACACGCCCGACGACGGCTGACCGGCCTCACTCCTCCGTCCAGCGAGCGTCGGACAGCGTCCGCTGGACGGCTTCCTCGCCGACGGCGTAGGCCAGCGTCTCGAAGCCCGACCGCTCGACTGGGTCCCTGGCGTTGGCGACGAGTCGAGAGACGATGAACTCCGGCGTGGACTTCCCCACGGTTCCGAAGCGGGGTTGATAGTCGACCTGGAGTTCGAGGTCGGTGTTCAGTCCCTCGGCGAAGATACCGTCGACGCGAGCGACCTCGGGGAGCGGTTCGAGGTCGTCGGCCAGATGGGTGACGAAGACGCCCAGCGCGTCGCGGTCGACGGTCAGCGTCACCAGGCCGTGGAGCAGGTTCGCCGCCGAACCCGGTTCGGTGATAGCCTCGAACTCGTCGACGAGCATCAGCGTCCGGTCGCTGTCGGTCAGCGGCGGGACGACCGAGCGCAGCGTCGACTCCAGGACCCCGGCGTTGAACGAGGCGTGCCGACGGTGGAAGACGACTGTGTCGACGAGACTCACTTCGGCGGCCTCGGCCGGGACTGGCAGCCCCATCTGGGCCAGCAGCTGCACCTGACAGAGTGTCTCCAGCAGCGTCGTCTTCCCACCCGAGTTCGCGCCCGTCAACACCGCGACCCGGTCGCCGGTCGGCGGGGCGTTTGCGCTCGGAACCTCCAGGTCGTGGTCACCGACCGCGTAGGTCACCGGTTGGACGTCGTCGACGTCCGCGAGCGCGAGGTTGCGGGCGTTGCGCACCGCGATGGTCGAGCGACCGTCGACGAACGTCGGTCGCACGAGGTCGAACGCCAGCGCGAATCGCGCGAGCGAGACGGACAGGGCGATGTCGCCCACCGCTGCGACCGCGGCGTCCACGTCCTCGCGAGCAGCCGCCAGGTCCGATTCGAGCCGGTCGGAGACGGCCGCTTCGCGCGCTTCGACGTCGCTGCGGAGGGTACTCCGCAGGTCCCGCAGTGCCGTCTCGACGAAGTCCCGGGCGTCCGTCGCATCGCTCGGCATGGCTTCGCGGACCCGCGCACCGCCCAGCCCGGTCTCGTCGGTGACGTGCCGGACCAGGGCGTCCTGGAACTCGGCCGGTCGTCTCGCGCCCTCCTGGACGGCCTCGACGACGCTCGCAGACCCCGCTGCCAGGTCCTCGACCTGGCCCAGCTGCTCGCGCAGGCGGTCTAGTTCGTCGTCGGCCCCGTCGCCGACGCGGTCACCGGACCCGGCGAGGCCGGCGAGTGCGGCCCTGGCGCCAGCGAGCGCATCGCCGTCCAGCGCTGCGAGTGGTTCGAACACGCCGTCCTCGACGCCGGTGTCTCGAAGCGCGAGTGCCGTCTCGACGGCGGCGCGGTCCCCGCCGCCGGCGTCGTACCCGTCGAACGCCGCGACGACGGCTCGCCGGTCGCTGTCCGAGAGCGCTGCCCAGGTGTCACGCGCTTCGAGCACGTCGTCGAGTCGCGCCTCCATCTGCTCGCGAGAGGGCAGCGGCGTGAGCACGCGAATCCGGTCGGCCGCGTCCTCAGTGACGGCGTACTCCTCGGCGAGGTCGAGCAGTTCCTTGTAGACGTTGCGGGTGTCCCGAGTGGCGAGCAGGTCCATCGACTCGGCGCCGGTCGCTCGCCGGAGGATGCGCGTCGCACGGCCACGCGAGAGCCCCGCCGACGCCAGCGTGCGCGTGTCTGCCGACTCGATGGCCTCGATGGCCCGCTCGACGCCCAGTTCCCCGCTCAGCAGTTCGGACGTCTTCGGGCCGATTCCCCAGTACTCCTCCAGTCGCATGGGCACAGCGATGGGCGGGCCGCGTTTAGTCGTTTATGAACGACGTGTCGGCCTACCCGCCGTCGCCCTGGTTCGCGTCCAGGTCCTGCCAGGCGACGGTCCCCTGTTCGACGATGGCCGCCGGTTCCAGCGCCGGGTCGGTCAGCGTCACCCGTGCCAGCCCCACCGGCCCCGCACGCGGCGGCACCAGGTTGTCGGGGTCCGACGTCTCGAAGGGCGCCTCCGAGACGTCCCCGACGACGACGCGCAAGTTCATGCCGAACGTCTCGTGTGGTGAACACAGCATGTCGTAGACGCCCTCCCGCTCGAAGGCGTGGAGCCACGTGCTCGGCTGTGGTACGCTCTCATCGTCGTCGTCTCCGTTCTCGTCTTCGCTCTCACCGTCGTCGTCTCCGTTCTCGCTGCCGTCGCTCTCGCCGCCCTCGCCCGGCTCCGCTGGCGGTTCGATCTGATCGTCGGCGATGGAGTCGTCTCGCCAGCCCATCAGCGGGGACGAGAAGGAGTCTACGCCGACCGGGACGCGCCGTCGCATCCCGAACGCAGGGTGGTACGACACCACGTTGTGGTCCGACGTCACGAAGACGAACTTCACGACGTCGCCAGGCTGAACGTGGAGCCCGGTGGGCTGGAAAAAGAAGTCCGCCGGTCGCTCCGGGTTCGTCGCCGGCCCCTCGATGAGCGTCCGGACCGTGTGCACTGTCCCCGTGTCCTCGTCCATCTCGCCGTCGTCTCCTCCGTTCCCGCCGTCTTCTCCGTTCTCGTCGTCTCCCCCGTCTTCTTGGGCCATGGCCGAACCCCCGACTACCGACAGCGCGGCGCCCGTGCCGATGGTCTTCATCACGTCTCGCCGATACGGACCGCGTGTGTCTCTCGACATGGCGGGTCGAGCATCGGACCGGGGCGATATTGTTATTAGGTTGACATTTTTGGGAGCCACTGATGAAGCCCGAATTACTCTCGTGGGGCGACGACTTACCGCTCGGACAACACGCTCTTACTCTCCCGCCGAGTTCGGTACGTTCAGGTTCCGGTCCATCTCGCTTCGGCTGGTTCGACCTCCGCCGGGTGCGAGAAAGGGAGCCTTGCCGTCCACGGCGCCCTGGGCGCATCACTCAAGCCCCCGGGCGGACAACCGACGGTATGGCGCTCCCGGATGCGGACGGGCAGACCTGCCCGAACTGCGGCGAGCCTGCAGATTCGAACGCGGTGCGCTGTCCGGCCTGCGAGACGCCGCTTCTCGGCGGGTTCGATACCGACGCCGTCGCCGCACAGCTGGACGCGATCGACGGCGAAGCGACCCGAGCACCGCGCTGGGCGGTTGCGCTGACGGGACTGGCGCTCGGTATCGCCATCTCGCCGCTCGTGGTGTTCACCGTCGTCCTGGCCGGCGTCGAGCTCTCGCTCGCTGCGTTCGCCGGGCTCGGCCTCGCCGGCTGGTTGCTGCCCGCCGCGTACCTCTCGCGGTTCCCCAACCCGAGTGCCGCGCTGGCCCGGGGACTCTATCTCGTCGTCGCCGGCGTCGGCGCGGTGCTCGTGACGCTGGCGCTCGATTCGACGACCGCGGAGGCGACGGTCGGTAGCACCGAACTCCTCCTCGTGGTCGGCGGCCTCGCCATCCCCGCAATCGTGGCCGTCTTGCTGGCACGTCGGGTCGCCGGTCGCGCGGCGAGACAGGCGCGTGGTGACCCCGGACGACTCCACGAACTCGCTGGACTCGGGGACCAGGGTGACGAACAGCGCGACGAGACCGACGGCTGACGGCCCCGACTTGTCAGCCCCAGAACGACTGGGTCCGGGCGTACTCCCGTTCCTGACGGAGGATGTCGCGGTAGAACTCGTCTTCGTCCTCCCGGAGGCGGTTGATGATTCGTGCGGCGTTGTGCGGCCCGACGCCCCGGGCCGCCAGCGCCACGACGGCCTGCTTGCCGTGGGTCTGGACGAGCGACCCGGAGCGGTAGGCCCGCTCGGTCATCTTCTCCTGCTCGTCGTCTTTCTCCGCGGCCCGGACCGCCGAGACGACCTCGTCGGCCCACGGGTTCAGTGCCGCGACCCTGGTCGACCCGCATTTCGGACACTCCGGTTGGTCCCTGACGCGCTTGACCTGCTGTTTCCGGTCCCACTCCTTGCAGTGGAGACAGCACAGCAGCACGCGGTCGCGCTGGATGCGCTCGCGGACGGTCTGGATGACGCTCGCGTCGGCGTTCTCCGGTGAGAGCAGCTCGCGGCCCGACGAACGTCCGCCCAACCCCACCGGCGTCCGCTCGGCGACCGTCTCGAGGGCGAGGTCGCCCGACTGCAGCGCCGCGAGGACGTCGGCCGTCTCGTCGATGGCGAGGTCCTCGTGTTTGACCTCCCGGACCGCCTCGTCGTACATCGGCGTGTCCTGGAGGGCCGCGAGCAGGCGATCCCGGCCGAAGTCGGTCGAGCCGCGACCCCGCCAGCGCTTCAGCGACCCGAACTTCGTGGCGACCTGCGCGAGCTTGAACTTCAGCGCGTCGGCGTTCTTCAGGCTCAGTTCGATGAGCGCCGGCACGTGGTCGGGGTCGGTCTCCTCGATGACCTCGATGACGTCGCCGGCGGTGATGCGACGCGGCACCTCCAGTTCGATGCGGTACGGGTCGACCTCCATCGCGACGGAGGACCCGGCTCGCTGTCCCAGCAGTGCCGAGAGCACACGACCCAGCGTCTCGTTTACCTTGTGACCGAAGCAAGCGTTGAGCACGACGTCGCGGCCATGGAACTCCACGAGGACGGTCCGTTCGTCCGGGAGGGGACCCTCGTGTCGCGCGAGGTCCTCGAGGCCCGTCTCGATCGTCTCCGGACTGGCGTCGTAGCGCGTCGCGAGGTGCGCGGCGACCGACCCCGCCTCTGCCCCGTCCTGCAACTGTCGGCCGGCGACGCGGCGAATCTCTCCGACCTCCGACGCGACGGCCCGCGGGACCGGAATCTCCGAGCCGACCCAGGATGGCACTTCGCCGGCGGGGTCCTCGATGGGCGAGACGGTGACCGTCTCCTCCTCCTCGTCGATAGTCGTGATGCGCCACATCTCGCCGCGCTGGACGAACACCTCGCCAGGCGTGGCGAAGTTGACGACGAATCGCTCGTCGAGCGTCCCGACCTGCTTGCCGGAGGCGACGTCCTCGACGTCGTAGGTCGCCTCGTCGGGAATCATCGAGAGGTTCTGGTAGAAGTACTGCCAGGTGCCACGGCGCTTCTCCAAGGTATCGCGCTCCTCGTCCAGCCAGACGACGTTGTTCGCGGCGAGCTCGCGGACGACGGCCTTGAACGATTCTTCGCGCAGGTCCCTGAACGGGTACGCCCGGGTCAGTATCTCGTAGGCCTCCATCGCCCGAATCTCCCCGCTGTCCATGACGAGGCCGGCGATCTGGTTGGCGACGGTGTCGAGGCTGCCGTCGTGTATCTCGGCCGGCTCGACGTCGCCCTCGCGGGCCTGCCGGGCGATGGCCAGCGCCTCCAGCGTGTCGTCGACGTGGGTCGTCACGACGGTTCCCGAGGAGACCTGGCCGCTCCGGTGGCCTGCGCGACCCACGCGCTGGACGAGGCGGGAGACTTGCCGGGGACTCCCGTACTGGACGACGTGGTCGACGTGGCCCACGTCGATGCCCAGCTCCATCGAGGAGGTACACAGCAGGGCGTCCAACTCGCCGGCCTTGAACCGGTCTTCGACCTCGATTCGAGCTTCCTTCGAGAGCGACCCGTGGTGGACGCCAAGGTCCGTCCCCAGCTCCTTGAACCGGGACCCCAGCGCCTCGGCGGTCTGGCGAGTGTTCACGAACAGCAGGACCGAGTCGTGGGCCGATATCAGCTCGTCGACGTAGCGGACGTGACTCGCCGTCTCCGCGTCGGTGACCAGCGTGCTCGAAAGTCGCTCGTCGCGCTCCGTCACCTCCGGCCGCACCACGTCGATGTCGAGGCGGCTCCCGATGTCTATCTCGACGACGCTACATGGGGACCCACCAGTGAGGAACCGGCCGACCTCCTCGGGGTCGCCGACCGTCGCCGAGAGGCCGATACGCTGGAACGACCCGGCGAGTTCCGCCAGCCGCTCCAGGCCGACCGTCATCTGTGCGCCACGCTTCGACGCGGCGAGCTCGTGCACCTCGTCGACGACGACGTGCGAGACGTCCGAGAGCGCCGTCCGAAGTTTCGACCCCGTGAGCATCGCCTGCAACGTCTCCGGCGTCGTGACCAGCACGTCGGGGGGGTCGTTTGCCTGCTTCTGTCGCTGGTAATCCGTCGTGTCGCCGTGTCGAACGTCCACGTCGAGCCCCAGCGTCTCGCCCCACCAGTCTAGCCGCTGGCGCATGTCCCGGTTGAGCGCGCGGAGGGGCGTGATGTACAACGCGCCGATGCCGAAGCGTTCCTCGTCCTGGGCGAGCGCGTCGAGTACCGGCAACATCGCCGTCTCGGTCTTCCCGGTCCCGGTCGGAGCGACGACGAGTGCGTCGCGACCGCTCACGAGCGTCGGAATCGCTGCCCGCTGTGGTTCGGTCGGCGTCGAGAACCCCCGCTCGGAGAGGGCGGCCCGGACCGACTCGCCCAGCGTCGTGAACGCCGCCTCGCCCCGCACGGACCCGTCAGTCATCGACGCGGTCTAGCCACTGCAACTGGTTAAACACGTTGTGTCCGTACGGCCTGTCCAAAACGTGACTCGCTGGGCGCCTGTCGCTGGCGCGCCGACGGGTCTCACTCCGTTTCGTCCGCTTCGTCTTCCTCGCCCGTCTCCGGGTCGGCCGGGAGCCGTTCCCGGCGCTCTTCCGCGGTCACCTCGACGGCCGTCGCGGTCCGCTTGGCCTCCGCGGCCTCTTCGAGAGCTGCGTCCGCAGTCGCCTTCGCGTCGGTGGTCTTGTCACGAACGTCGGCGGCCCCGTCAGGGTGTTCGCCGGTCTCCTCGATGTCGGCTGCAGCCTCGTCGACCGTCTCGGCGGCCCCCTCGACCTCCTCCGCGGTCGCCTCGAGGTCGGTCGCGGTCTCCTCTAACTGCTCTGCGGCCTGTTCGAGGTCGGCCGCGGCCCGCGCGACCTCGGTCGTGCCGCGCTGGTACACCCGTCCGAGCACGACGAACTCCACGATGCCCGAGAGCACGAGGACGGCGACGGCGACTGCCGTCGCGACGCCCAGAACGTTCGCGACGTCGCTCCCGAGGTCGACGAGACCGCTCTCGACGACCACGTACGCCGCTGCCAGGCCGGCCGCGACGACGAACGTCGCACGAACGAACCGCCGGTAGGTGGGTGCCCGTTCACCGAACAACAGCGCCTCGAACCGGCTCCCGAGCCGACCGAACAGCGAGTCGTCAGGCATAGCTGGACGGGAGGCCAGCGGGATACATAAGCGTTCGTGCATGAGGGCCCCGCTTCCTGCCATCATCGAAGCCGGCCCGTCCTGTGAAACGGCATCGCCCACATCTTCAAGACGGTCCGGAGTGCACGGGTGGCCATGTACCTCGCAGACGAGGCGTGGCCGGACCTCGAGTCGTACTTCGACGCCGAGTCGCTCGCGCTCGTCCCCCTCGGGTCGACGGAACAGCACGGCCCGCACCTCCCCGAAGGGACCGACCACATCATCGCCGAAGCCTTCGCCCGGGCGGCGGCCGAACGGACCGGCTATCTCTGTACGCCGACTGTCAACGTCGGCGTGAGCTCGCACCACCGCCAGTTCCACGGGACGATGTGGTCCGACCCCGGCCCGTTCAGGGACTACGTCGAGAGCCTCACCCGGAACCTCGCGTACCACGGCATCGACCGCGTCGTCTACGTCAACGCCCACGGGGGGAACGTCGAGCACCTCCGGGAGGTCGGCCGACGACTCCGCGACGACGGGACGATGTACGCCCTCGAGTGGACGTAACTCTGTTTTTAGAGAAAATTGTTAATACGTTTCGTTTTGTGACCTTATACTGCAATGTCGGACGAATATAAGACAGTAGCAGTAAGATTGTCCAGAAATAAGAAGGAAAGGTGGGAAGACTATGTTGAAGAAAGTCCCATGACAACGCTATCGGAGGTGCTCCGTCTTGCCATGGAAAAAGAGATTTCCAGGGATGACCCAATCACCGCTCCGGACACAAGCGGGGCAGATTCGCAGGAGCCGTCACCGGAGGTAATACACAAACTGGACCAAATCTCGAACAAGCTCCAGTCGATGGACCGTAGACTGTCCGCTATCGAATCTGACCGCTACGGAGACGAGGACCTCACTGAGCTAGCGACAGAGGTCTACAGAATCCTGCCGAGTTCCGTTTCGGAGATTCAGCAGGCAGTTGCACTGAAAGAGAATGCCATCCCTGGGGATGAGAGCAGTGTAGACATTGAGTTCATGGGGGAAGCAATGGACGAAGACGGCGAGTTTACACTCCCCTCAGAAGATGCCACTCAGACCGATAGACGACCATGTACTGGCTCGATAAACGATATCGCCACTATCCTCGATGCAGACAAGGAAGCCGTCCAGTT
Organism: Haloarcula ordinaria; assembly: GCF_029338275.1. Taxonomy (NCBI): domain Archaea; kingdom Methanobacteriati; phylum Methanobacteriota; class Halobacteria; order Halobacteriales; family Haloarculaceae; genus Haloarcula; species Haloarcula ordinaria. Next base: position 1,869,483 of record NZ_CP119789.1, read on the forward strand.
AGCTATCAACCGACTCCAGAGTACGACTCATTCTGTGTACTCGGTTGAGTCGGCAGCAGGCACGGTCCACTACTACAAAGAGGACTGATTGCTATGCTCAGGTCAGCAGAAGCCTTCATCCGTGAGTGTCGAGACCGCGATTACGCAGAGTCGACAATCGAGACCCATACCAGCTCCTTAGAGGTGTTCTCTGAGTGGATTGAAACTCAAGAGGTTTCCGTAACGGAGTGTAGGGCATCTGAGATAGAAGAATTCATCCAATGGGTTAAGCGACGGAAGTCAATACCCTACGGTAATATCCGCTCAGATGTCTTCTGGAGTCTTAAGAAGTATTTCGCGTATCTGGTCGAAGAAGAAGAGATACACCAGAATCCATGTGACCATGTGGACATTGTGGACTGCATCATTCTGGATGACGCTTCTCGATATCTCCAGCGGACCAGAGCAACGAAAGCCGAAGGGACAATCCAGAATCGAGAACTGGGCCTCATTCAGTTCACGGAGTGGGTTGAAAACCAGACTGAAGAGAGTCTTGAGGATTTCACACCCCTTAGACTCGAAGACTACGCGATACATCTGAAGCAGAAGGGATACGGAGATACGACAGTCAAAGACAAGTTCGCGGCTGTCTCGATGCTGTACCAGTTCTTGCATGACAAAGCAAACGTCATAGACGAGAACCCAGCAGAGGAGGTCAATCTGAACCAAGCGGACATCGTCGATTATCGGAACCCAACCAAGAAGAGCGACAAACTCGCCGAGGATATCCCGTACGTAACCAGAGAGCAGAAAGAGGCGATGAAGGAGCACTGTCCCGGTCCTAAGACGCGGAACGAACTGCTGATTGAGTTGATGTGGCAAACCGGTCTCCGACGTGAGGAAGCTGCGGATATAGCCCTTGACAACCTCGATAGGGAGAATCGAGAGATTCAGATTCGAGGAAAGAACGACAAGAATCGGATTGTCTTCTATCAACCGACTCTCGATACGCTTCTGCAAATCTGGCTTGATGGAGGTTATCGTCAGTGTTACAACTGGGCTGAGAAATCGGATCACCTCTTCGTATCTGAGCGAAGTGGTCGACTCAACCCTCATCAAATCAACCAAGTCATCGTAAAGGCCGCGAAGAACGCAGACATTCAGTCGAAGATGTATACTGACGGCAACGGCCAGAACAGATACAAAATCACTGCTCACTCTCTGCGGCACGGATTCGCAGTGCAATCTCTGAAGAACGGGATGGACATCAAGACGCTAGCCGATATTATGGGCCATGAGAGTCTTGACACGACGAAGCAGTATCTCCGGTTGATTACTGACGACCTCCGAGAACGCTATCGGAAGTACGGGCCTGAGGGGACGGTGTAGTTCGCATGTGTGGTGAGGAGGTAGACGACCCCAGACATGCATGTGCAGCCTGCGGTGAGTACAAGCCGAATCTCGTGGCTCACCACGTCTCATACAAGGAGAACATCCGTGTCCCAGTCTGCAAGACCTGTCACCCGAAGATCCACCTAACAGACCAGTATCCAGAACTGACACCAGACCTAACGAGGAAAGAAGCTGAAAAACGAGGCTTGCTCGACTGAGGCGTCTGAACTTCCGAAGTTGCACAGATTGAAGAGTCCGCCACCCTCCAGCAGAATGTATGTATCTAGCCGACCACACCTGGCCGGAACTCGGGGATTACTTCGAGGACAAATCCTTGGCACTGGTTCCACTTGGCTCAACTGAGCAACACGGACCTCATCTTCCTGAGGGGACGGATCACCTGATCGCAGAGGGTTTTGCACGAGAAGCTGCTGAAAGAACTGGCTACCTCTGTACGCCGACTATCAATATCGGAGTAAGTCCTCACCACAGGCAGTTTCACGGAACGATGTGGGCTGACGCTCCTGTCTTTCGAGACTACGTAGAGTCGATAACACGAAATCTGGCATACCACGGGATAGACCGAGTCATCTATGTCAATGCTCATGGCGGAAACATAGAACATCTCCGTGAGGTTGGTAGACGGCTTCGTGATGAGGAGGTACTCTATGCGATAGAATGGATGTGGAACGATAGTATCCCTGACCTCGTGGATGACTTGTTTGAGCAGAATGGGCCACATGGAGGTCCGAAGGAAACAGCGATGATCCAGCACCTCAGGCAAGAACTGGTCCGTGAGGATCGTCTGGAAGATGCGAGAGATGGAGGGGTGGCGAGCGTTGATGAAGCTGACACAGAGAAATTTGGATCGCGTACATTCTACGATGCTGCTGATAATACGGACAACGGCGTCTTAGGAGACCAAACAGATGCTACTGCAGAGAAGGGTGAGCAAATGTTCGAGGCTGCTACAGAACAACTCGTCAAACTCTGCGACTGGCTCGATTCCCAGGACTTCCAGGACCTCATGCCGAAAGAGCACGTATAGAATCGGTTAATCGACGTAGAGAGCGTTCATCTAACCTATTTTGAATAGATTTGATAACCGTGGTTTGTATCTCTATTTCCTGAATCGGCTTGTGATACCGTAACACAGCCGATTCTTGGAGAGATTCGCTATGACAGAAAACTCAGCAGACGAGAGTATCTCCAGCCGGTCATGTGACCACTGCGGTTCCTGGTCGGCTGTCGGCGTTGAATACTACGAACAGTATCGAGTGCCAGAGGAATTTGACAATCTTTGTCGAGATTGTGCCAAGGAGATGAATACCCACACGGCGGGGGAGATGTCCGATGAAGAGTTAGTAGCCGCGATAATGGACGACTCGATAGGTTATGCGAGTCCCACACATGCAGCGACGCACGTTGCAGATTTCCGTGACGGCGGCACGGAGGCATACTGTGAACGTGGGGCTGCAGTGTTCGACAGAGATCTGGATACTCTGATTGAGTCGGCCAGAGCGCACTGGCTCCGAATAGAGCAAGGCAATCCTGAGAAAGCAGAACAGTTGCTCGACACCGTGAATCAGTGGCGAGAGGTCGAGGAACAAGAAGGGCCAGCGGCGAGCATGGGTATCTCGGTCTTGTATCCGACCCACTCGCCCGCAGGAGGGAGTGGAGATGAATGACGTAATCTGTGGACTCTGTGGAGAGCCCTGGGAGTTCTACTACCTCACCCACGAGATGCCCGATACCGAGAAAGAAGACGTTCTGCAGGGCAACGGTTGCCCGGCCTGTTCGTGGGGCAGCAGTGACCGAGCCACTGGAGAGCACCAGCTCGAACGAGTTCAATCCATCCAGCAAAATACAGACCTAGACCCGACGAGGTACGCCAGTCTATGAGCACCCGATGTCAAGTCCGGTTTACGGAGAACGGTTCTGACCGAGTCGCTCAGGTATACCGTCACTCAGATGGCTACCCTGGAAGCGTGCTCTCGCTGCTGGAACGCCTCCAAGAGTTGCTACACACTACTGGGACTCAACGGGACGCGAGTTACGCAGCGGCACAGTTCATCTTCATCGACAAACTCTGGTACATGGAACGGACCTTCCGCTGTCGGGATGGCGTCTACAATGACTTACCTGACTCGATTGTCGGAGTTCTAGAACCGGAAGACTGGAAGGATAAACAGGTCACACCGTCCTACTTCCTTGGTCACGGTGTCGAAGACCCCTCTCATGGTATCCACGGCGATGAAGAATACCTGTATGTCGTCGAACTTCCCACGAGAAGCCCCTTCGACGAGCCCAGTGAATGGAGGATCAAGGTCAGCAAGCACTGCGGCTTCCCAAGATGGGAAGACGAAGGAATCCAGAAATCCTTCGAGGTCGCAGATTGGCAGTTCGAGGGCACGTTAGAACAAGCGATAGCGAAGGTTGGTAGCGATGATTGATGACGAGCCGGAAGTAGATGTGCCTGAGGATTGGGTCACGGAAACCTGCCGATTCAGCGGGAATTTTAAGCTTATCGCAGAATTCGAGCACAAAGAAACCGGAGCCGAAGTGAGGGTCACTCCCTACAAGACCTACTCGCAGCCCGGCTTCTGCAACGCTCATCGCGTTATCCTCGTCCATGCAGAAGACGGAGTTGAAGAAGTGGCTGTAGGCATGGAGGTTGAGCATGTCGAAGATGCTGAGGAAGCCGCCGTTACGAAGATGGAGGAATTCAGATGCTCACAATGACTCCAACACCAAAAGACGACGAACTGCCCGATAGATGGGAAGCGACAATAGCCGAACTCGTCGAGCACAATACTCTCTGTGCCGTTTACGAATTAGAGGGTTCGGAGAAGATGATTCGTATCGTTCCAATTCCGACTGACCGGGTAGCTGACTACACGCACTCGCATCGGGTGATCCTCGAAACTCCTGAGAGGTGGAAAGAGGTCGTTGCTGAGGGAGAAGATATCGATGATGTACTGGATGCGAAATTGGCTGCGGTTGAATTGATGAGGCATAAATAAGGACCCCATCATCTATACAAGTGATATTTTTTACTTCCAAATAATTATCGAGAGTATCTACCTATCTGATGGCGGTTATAAAGTGCTAATTAGAAGGCGTTTCTCGAATTCTTCATCGATTTGTTCCTGAAGGTCTGCACGAACTGCGCCTTCATCTGCACCCAAACCGAATTCATCGTCACCTGTCTCAAACTCCAACGTTTTCAGGACGTCAAGCAATAGCTCAACTCGACGGTCCTTCATGGCCTCATAGGTCCAAAATGAATTAAAGTACTCAGTGATCTCATCGTCAAGTTCGGTTCGATCAGCCTCATCATCGTTGGCCTCACTAAATTGATTGCTGAGTGCTCGGAATTTCTCGTGATCAATGGACCCATCTTCTGCGGTAAAGTAGCGGTTTGGATAGATGCTATTGAAATACTCGACATTTTCATGGTATCGTGGCATCTTCTCTGCCAGGGGCCGATTGCTAGCACTAATATTGTCACTATCTCGTAATAGCAGGAAATTAGCAATATCGTCGATAAACCGTTGAGCGATGAGCTCCTCGACTTTTTCTATGACTTGTTCCTCTTCGTCCTCCAACTCATCTTCTTGCACAAGGGAGAGGTACCGCCTTATTTCGTCGGCGAGTTCACTATCGTTCTCTTCAAGATTGAAAAATTTCGGTAGCCAGACTGGATTTTCTTTGTCGTAGATCGGGGTTTGGGGTAGGACGTGTTCTAGATCTATCTGCCCCATATCGAGTTGCCGATCCAAGATCTCCGCTTCACGGTAGCGCTCGTGGGTGATGCGGCCAAACAGAAGTTTCACTGGTTTTGTATTCCAGTTCTGGGCTTGGGTTATGATGTCGACGAAGCGGTCACCGAACAGCGTAGGCGTGGAAGACCTTATTTCAGTGATAAGGTACTGGTTGATCTGCGCGTAGACATCATCAGGGGGAACTTCGTCTGCGAGTGGAGATAACCCGAATTCGTGGACAGCGTCGATGAAGATCTCACTGAAGATGTTGGGTCTCTCAGAGGCGAGAAGACGCCGGAAATTCAATTTTTCAATTGTATCTATAACCTTTCGGAAACTCGCTGCTCGATCCTCGGACCTATCTCCCGTATAGTAGTACAGGGCCAGCACTAATGGCCGCCACTGCTGCATTTGCTGATCGTTTAACCTGACAAGAATCTCTTGCACTTCCTTAGTATGGGCGGCAAGATTCAGATCTTCGTGGTTGAGATCAGGATCCGTGATATGCTTGAAGTATTCGACGAAGTCCTCGGCTTTCCTGACGAACTCTTTTGTCTCTTCAAAATCGTCATTGTCCAGACGGGGCTTCACGCTGTCTTCATTGATTCTACGAGTATCAAATGCGTTCGTCAATTGGCTACTCGCCCATCCAATCGTATCGACGTCTTCATCAACAATACTCAGATAAATAGAAAGATAGTCATCAATACGGTCTCCTTCGCCAGCAAATTCAGAGACAATCTTCTCCCATTTTTTAATGAAGTCATCTTTGTCATCGGTATCGTAGAACGCATTTACCACAGCAGAGCGTATCCGGTCGATTTTAGTGAGATCTACGCCCCGGTCGTTCAAGATCTCAAAGATTTGCATACGGAAATCCGGTGCAGAGTCCTGAATAACGTACTCCCCTACATGAAATGCATGCTGAATGTACTCACTGATGTTCAGTAGTGCAACCACGGCCTGATCCGGCTCCTCAGCGCTCTCGACGATGCCGGAGATCTTCCGATGGTAGAATTCATAAGCACTCAGCAACTTCTCGTGGGAGTCGTATAATCGGAAAAACGAGGAGGACCGCAACCCACCTGGATCTATTGACGCAATTTCCTCCTCCGTGATCCCCAACCGTTCAATGCACTGAGATACGCGGATCGCATTGTTGTTGTTACCATGGATATCAAATTCAATCTTGTCAGATGTGAGGTAGTCCAACTGCTCCTCTGATCCCAGAATTAGGGCCTCAAAGAACTCCTTATCATGCTTATTAAGCTCGAGTCGCGGCTCCTTACCAGACATTGAAGTTACATACAGAAGCTTATCGATGAGGTCTATCCCGTTGCTCCGAAATTTAGTGACCTCGTCGTCGTTAATCGTATCTGGGTTAATTCCCTGCAGATGTTCCATGATAACTCGGAGAAGGATGTGTGTCGTTGTGAGACGTTGTTGCCCGTCAATGACATCGTAGGCCTCACTATCCTTGTCCACAGCGAAATACATCGTGCTAAAGAAAACGTCGGAAATATTGTCCTGACCGGTGACCAGATCAGCATCGACGAATTGCTCGATGTCCAACCAAAATTGTTTGTGGTGCTCATCCCGCCATGAATAAGAGCGCTGGTACTCCGGAATTCTGAATTGTTGATCTTCGAGGACCTGCCCCAACTCCCGCTTGTGCATGTCGAAGTTCTTCTCTGCATTCTTTTTCATCACTTTGCCGTCGCCAACATCGTGAATCGGGAGCTCTTTTTTCTGCTCGTAGTCAATGAAAACAGAATATAAGTCGTCAGCGTCGTCTGACATACTCTGTTTGTCTGGGACTGGGCATATAGCATTAACGTCAGAAATACTGGCCAGTGTTTAGAGAAGAGTGCGGTGGCCACTGTGTCGGGTTGATGCTTGAAATCCTCTCAAAGGCAAAGGAAGATATAGTAATCTCCAGAGATATCTACTCAGATCCCTCTCTGGAGGTCGAGCACGTCAAAGATGCAGAGGAAGTAGCACGAACTGCGATGACAGCTCACCCCTGACACGAGAGACAGATAGGACAGATTCCTATCGCCTTATTCTCCATCCGACAAACAGCATGAGGGCGGTGAGAACCGATAGAAGCGTGAACCCAGGTCCTTTAGCGCCACTGGTTTCGGTGGCAGCATTACCTTCGGAACCCGATTGACTATCTGTCGTCTGTTCACCTGTTTGAGTCCCATTTTCAGTGGGTGTTCCGCCTGTTTCCTCATCGCCCGAGTCCGTCCGGGTATCATCTGTCTGGTTATCATCAGAGTCGGTCTGGTCACTCGTGCTCTGTGTCCCCACGGCGAAGTAGGAGAACCCAGGTGTTTCCACGTTGAGTACAATCCTATTGTCTGTCTCCTCTACAACATTCGTATTGAGGGTATTCCATTCACCATCATGATACCTGGAGACGGTCACTTCTGCTTCATCTGGGATAGCAGCCGCAGAAATTCGGAGTTGGAAGGACGCATTATTGAAGTCACCGTCCGCTATTGAAGACGAGATATTTAGGATACGGATTGACTGTCCGGGTGGTTGACTAACTCCGCTTGGCAAGGACGAAACTTCAGCCACGTTGACCTGGGCGTTCTCTACTTGCGTTGAGACGTATATTCTGGCTTGCTGGATAGAGACTGACCCACGATTGGACTGTGAGAAGGACACGGTAGCCGGTTCTCCCGGAGTAGCTGATTGAATCGTCTCCGTAGTCCTTCCAGTCGCTATCTCGATTCCTTCCTCACCGACTTGCTGGCGTAGTTGAGTAGTCAACTCACCTGTTCTCGTTTCGATAATCCCTCTGGCTTCCTCAGCCACCGCTTCGTAGTCAATATCGCCAAGCCTCTCAATGTCATAGATGACCAGCACTGAGCCTTCTGGCAGTGACTCATTAATTCTCGAAGTCGAGACGACTTCACCCTCTATCCGATACCTGCCCTCTTCAAACTCTTCAGGAGAGTCTTGGTGGAGAGACGAGACACCCATCACTAACAGAGCATCATCTCTCGACTGAGGGATGCTATTCCAAGCTACTCCCCCGTGCAGTAGATTGTCCTGCACAACATTCACGCAGACCGGTCCTTGCGGAGTTTGTATCTCCAGCAGGTCATCATCACAGCCGGTGTTATGCTCAAGCGTCTCTTGGACGCTGATCTGTTCTTGATACAGTCTCACCTCGGTTTCCACAACCTCTCCGTCAAGTGACTGCGACTGCGACTTGATGCTCTCTACATTGTCCACCTGTTGCGGCTGAAAGTCCTCTTCCACGACGTACAATATCGGTTCTCCGTCCTCCGAGTGAGCGATACCTGTCTGATCATACTCGTCGATAAACTGTTGGGCAGCACTCTGAGGGTCGAGGACAATTGCATCTACCGTCGCCTCAGCGTCAGTCCAGAACTCAGTTTCAAAGGAGAAAGTATGCAGGTGAGGTCTGCTCGGGTTGCTTAGTGTCGTATCTATTTGCTCAGTAGAAGTGTTCCGACTGAGTTCCCTAGTCTTACTTCCCACGTTCTGGAAGAGTGTCGATGCACTGCGAGGATTGTCTATCAAGACTCCCGAAGTTGTGGAGAGAGTGTAGTTCTCTCCGGAGTCCGGGTCTGTCAAGGTGGCGACGCGACGGTAGTGAGCATTGATTCGGACTAAATCAAGACGGTACTGTTCGGAGTTGTATGCGACCTCTTGGACGCTGGCTTCCGTCCCGGTCGTATTAAAAGAGGTTCTGGTTGAGGCGATGACTCCATAGGTGAGGTTTTCAGTAGATAGATTCCTTTCCAAGACAGCTCCCTCAACAGACGCAACTCCCTTTGTTGGTTCATCTCTCGTGAAAACTACGTAGAGTTCGTCCTGAGTAGCGAGAACAAAGGATTGTGCTTGCAGATCTTGAGACACGTCATCTCGATATGCTTCCAGCTCGTCCTCAAGAGATTCAGGGACAGCAAAAGCAGCACCCTCAATAGTAGTAGTCTCAGGTGGCGCTTCGGGAACGTTGACTGTCCTTGAGGTGCTTTCCGTGAGACTCTGCTCCCCCACGGTAAGTGTGCCCTCTACTGTGACAGTGGTCTCCCCGGATCTATCAAAGACCGTGGTCAGGTCTGTTTCAGTCGTCTCTCCGCCGGTCACAGTAATGGTCTCTGACGCAGCTTCCTCACCATCAACAAGCAGACGCAGGGTGAGTTCTCCCTCTTGCGCTCCGGTGAAACTCGGGATCTCGCTTTCTACTGTCGTCGTTGTTTCCTCACCAACCTGCGGCGAGTCGGGAGCGTCAACAGTCAACGAGAGATTTCCGTCAAACGAGATCTGCTCCTGCGGTTCCGAGACACTGAGGGTAGCCGTATCGCTCCCGGTGTACTCCTGCCCACCGAGCGCTACAGTAGCTTCAGCCTCAATGTCTTTGTCACCTGCTTCCTCGAACGTGTGTGTGGTTTCAACCTCCGTTGTCTCGCCATCAGCCACAGTAACGGTCTCAGAACCAATTTGCTCGCCGTTGCTGTAGAATGTCACCGTCAGTTCTTTCTCGTAATCACCGGGTAGGTCGGGTATCGAGACAGTCGTTGAAAGGTTGACTTGTTCACCTGTCGTCGCTCCCTGTGGAACATCCAAACTTACGTCCAGATTCTCTTGAGCTTCGACTGTTCCAATTCCAGCGAGACCTCCAGCGACCGCTACGATGAGACAAGCAATTACGAAAGTAACCGTCTGCTTATCATTTACTCCCGATGCCATTAGGAAATATATGTTCGGTGGCAACTGCATATAGGTTGTGTCTACAGCCGTATTGGTTGTAGCAAGCACTGCTAAAGCCATAATTTTCGCATAAGAGACTGGCCCAAGAAGATTGCCTTAAGTCGGCATGGCTGAAGACGAGTCAGATGGAGAATACTTCGTTGAGAAGGCCTCGGATGAAGATATTCTCAACTACGTCAAACAAGAGGAAGTCGTGACAACAAAAGAGGTCGCCGAACACTTTGAGTATCATCTTCAAACAGCCAGACGGCGGTTGAAAGGGCTTGAAGAGGAGGGAGAGCTTCGCAAGAAAGATGCTGGCAAGCGACTGGTTTGGTGGATACCGAGAGATATTGAAGAGAGAGATTGAGAGAATTCCGTATTTTACCGTCAACCGTGGGGGTTGTGTACCGCTGTTTCGGCGCTACACGAAAGCGGTCAAGACGTTACTCTTGTAGAACTCTAAATCAGGTATTCGTGCCGTCTATCGCGTTTGTAGGGAATATTCCGCCCGTGAAGACAACCGGGAAAACCGGATTCATGAACCCGCGTGCGGTTGCTTACCGATTGAATCGAGCGGCACAGCCAATTACTCCCGCAGGTAACATAGTCTAAAGATGGGGCTGGAAGACTTCAGAAAACCAAAGTCGGACTGGATGGCAGAATTTGAGAACCGTGTAGATTCCCATGGATACTCATTGAGATACCGTCACATATCTTCAAACTCTCACTACTTTCTGTTAGAGTGCAACGGCAGGTGTGTTGTCGGAAAGACCCATCATTCAAGAGAAGAAAAACGAGACAAGTCGTACATTAGCCTCAATTCTGTTGAAGAGGCGACCTGGAGAGACAACCCAGTGGAAATTCCATTCACCATCCAGGACGACTCTGAACTCGTGGACGTCTTCGGGATAGTCATTGACCATCGCAGTTCCAACGGCTATCAGCAGGCCCAGGACAATTTTCTCGTCTTGACCGAAGACATCCTTAGCGAAATTCCTACCTCGGGAAAGAAGGAGTTCCGCATCACCACAACTGGATATCGGCACCCCTTCGGCAAGCATCAGAACAGCTGGGAACGGCTCTTCAAGAATCTCAGGTAAGTCGATCCCGGCGAGCCTCAGTATGGATTAATGAGTACCGCGCTTGAGGCACACTGCCTCTCCTTCGGAACACGATACTGGTGGAAGTTGTCCTTCTCTACTTAGTCCATCTCATGTTCGCTCCGTCGGAACTCGTTGAGTTCTAACTAGCCCTAGCAGTACTTAGCAGAAACAGGAATGCTACGCCACTCTTTCGCCTAATCGGGTCTCAAAAGATGCCCGACATAGAACTTGACATGCCAGCCGGGGAATTAGAACAACGTAACCTGGACTGCTACGAGAAGATACGGGTAGCTGAACAAGCCGAGACTGTGTGGGTGGAAATAGAGGTAGAATCACCCCACATGGCGAGCTTCTTCGAGAACAGTGAGGTCGTCGAAAACGTGGCGGAGAGTGCCTCCCTCATTCAGGCATCAATGGAAGAGTATACCCAGGCGGTAGGGATCCTTCAGGAGTTCCTCAGCTCCGTTTTGGACAGCGTCTATACATTCTCTATCCGCGAGAATATCATCCAGATGACTAGACCGTTTGAGGAGTACGAGGAAGGGAAGGAATGGGCAGAGGATATAGAAGGCCGCTTATCGGGACTACCATCCCAAGTCACCCTAAAAGTGTATGAGGATGCTCACCCGGTGCCATCTCTCTGCGAACCAAAATCGCAGGGTGAACCGCCACGTGGCTTCGAGGGGGGCTAGTGTACTAGCGAGACTAGCAGTACAATATATCATATACCCAACCAATTTTATGTACCTCGATAACCCGGATTACAATGAGGCCATCCCATGCACTTTGAACTTCCAGACGCGCTTGCAGAGCAAGTCTCGGATGCTTACCAGGACGCAGGCTACGCCTCGAAAAGCGACCTGATTCGAGACGCTACTCGACGTCGGCTTGAGGAGCTGGATGTCGGATGAAAAACGAAGACGAGGGCAAGTCCAGAGCTTGCCCTCTGACGCTTCAAGAACAGTATGAACTACAGCAGACCCAGACCCCGTAATCAGAGGTCCTGAGCCATGTCACTGTACGAATTCCAAACGCATGAACGTATCGGGGGGCAGACAATTGCTAACTCAAAGGCAGAGATATCGAACAGCGGGAACTACGCTCTGTGGATAGACGAGGACGAAACAGAAAACGAAGATGAGCTCCACTTCCTCCGATTAGATAAGGAATACATCCCCGACGACGATGAGGTCTTAATTGAGACCGTCTATGAGCGGGTTCTCGGAGGGCATTTGCAAATCGGCAACGATGGCCATGCAGCCATCTTGCTCAAGGGCTGGGAAGCTCCAGACGGTACGCTTGCCGATGCGGAAGACCTGAAATCCCGACTATTGGAGGTTCTATAGAGGTGCCTCCTGATGGGACTTGAGGATTTTTCCACCGATCAGTGGTTCAAGAATGGGGTACTCCAGTCGGACTCACTTGCCGATCATGTGCTGACTGAACTCGATATCGTGACGCTGCAGGATACCGACGAGATGTACGTCTACGAAGAGGGTATCTACACCGATATCGGAGAGGAGCGTGTTGCAGAGTTTCTAACCGAAGAACTGGGCGACCGCTACTCTCGACACATCCGGCGAGAAGTCACAGAGGTCATCCGAAACAAGACCCGGAAGCCACGAAGCGAGTTTGGCCGCTCAACAGATTGGCTGTGTCTGAAGAACTGCCAGTACAACGTGCAGACTGGGAAAACGAAAGCCCACAGTCCCGAGGACGAGTATCTCTACAGAGTCGACGTTGCGTATCATGAGGAAGCTAGCTGTCCAAAGTTCGACCGCTTTCTCACTGAGCACGTCTCTCCCGAGCAGATTCATACCGTCTGGTGCATGTTCGCTCACGCGCTGCATCGGGGCTATCCCACACAATCGGCCTTTCTTCTATGGGGAGAGACAGCGACGGGGAAGAGCACCACCCTTCGAGTGCTTGAGAAACTCATCGGGATGGAGAACGTCGGTGCTCAGTCCGTTCGGCAGCTGAAACAGGGCAACCACGCGAAAGCCAATCTCTACGGCAAGCAGGCAAATATCGTGGCCGAAGCGCCGAGTCCTCGGGAGATGAAGCAACAGGAATTCAAAGCACTCACTGGTGGAGATCTCATCCACGCGAACCCAAAGCATCGGGAGCCATTCGAGTTCTATAACACTGCAACGATGATCTTCGCCACTAACGATCTCTTTGACATGGAGGAACTCGACGATCTCGAATCCGAGTACCTTCGCAGGTGGGAGATGCTTCCCTACAAGAATAGCGTGCCTGAAGACCAGCGAGTGGACAAGTTCTATCAGACGTTCACCGAGGACGATGACGAGATGCAGGGTATACTGACGCGAACGCTGGAAACGCTCTATCGGATGACTCAACGAGGTGGCCTCTCGTTCGAGTGGGATGAGCTGTACGAGTACTATACAGAGATCCAAGAACGGGTGAAAGCGGACGGAAACCGCGAAGAGGATGAAGTTGAGATAGATTCCGGGTGGTTCGATATCTGAAAGAACCTCATAAGCATATAAATGGGGATATAAAGTATAGTCGAATATCGCCACACGGTGGCGGATTTTGGGTAGGTGACGTACCTTTTCTATGGATCGGATACTGTCCTCTAGATTCAGCAGACCCTCAATGCTAGCAAGCAATCATCACATAGAGTGCGCCGAAACCGGTGTTTCCGTCCGACGTGTGGCGGTTTTCGGAATTTTATTTAAATACCGATATAAGTATCGGGGACCAACCAATGTGATCGGTATCAACTGATACAGAACTGAGTCAGTAGTCGTACCAATTGACTCGGAAGAGCTCGTCCTGCCCAGTGTGAATACGCTCCCGATTAATTTCATTTGTGTGATCTGATTCTTCCTGGGTAGAGTACTCAACTAATTCGTAAAACCACCAAATATGAAGAAAATTACAGGTTCCAATACGTGGCTATTGGATGATGGGGCCGATTTATGTTCCTGCTGTTAATTGGTCATCCCAACGGACTGATCGCTCTCAATGGAACATACTGATCAAGAGCGGATTATCGAGGCGTGGGAGGCGTTCGCTGATGCCGGTTTCACTTATGTCTCAGACAGTGGTGAACGCCGGAGTCGAACAGAGGTGCGTGACGAACGGCACGAACAGCTCGCGGTTCGGCAAGAGCTCCTCAATGACTTTCTCGAAGAGCAAACAGACCTGACAACGTTCAAGCGCCGGATGAACGAGGAGTGTGCCAGCAACAAGCTCTGGGGCTTCAGCGGATTCTCAGGCATGATGTTCTTCAACATGCTGGAGTCTGCCTCTGAGGTGGATGAGGAGACTGAGCTATCCACGATACTTCGAGAGGTCCTTACACCCCCAGAAGATCATGACACTGCTCGCTCTTGTCTACAGGATCTTGTTGAGTATGTCAATCAGTTGCGATCGGCGCTGGATGAGGGTCAGTCTGCTCCAGCCGTGGGCCATGTTCCGTATTTCGTCTCCTACTTCTGGCAACTCCACGACCCTGACACGTACCCTATCTACTACACCTCGATGCGCGATGCACTGGCGAACCTCGAGATCTGGACGCCGAGCGGTGATCACCCGAACGACTACGTCGAGTTCTGGGAGCTGAACGAGGAGATCCGCGACGTTCTTGAATCGCACACCGGGGAACAAATCCATCTCTGGGATATTGAACGTCTGTGTCTGTTCTGGCTGAATCGTGATGCTGTGTCGTCCCCTCAGGTCTGGGTCGAGAAGGCGAAGCCAACAGAGTGGAACTACGGTGACTCTGGATCTGGATTCGCCTTTGGGGAAGCACTCTGGGCCCCACAAGAAAACAAAGATGGGCAACGGATCTACGAGCGGCTCCGCGAACCCGCGATTGGGGACGTTGTGTTACACCTCTCGCGAGAAGATGATGCCATTGTTGGAACGTCTGTCATCGAGTCTGATCTCCAGACCGACTTCGAGATTCCAGAGGATGCTGAATGGTCTGCCGAGCAACGGGAGACGGGCGGTTACCTACGAGAACTCAAAGACTATCGCGACCTGACTCCTCCGTTCTCGGTCAGAGAGGAACTACTCGAGGTCGAACAGTTGGAGCCTTCGCTCAGACGTATTGCTGAGGATAATTCGGTCTTCTATACTGAGTCGTTGACGTTTACCCCGCAAGCATACGTTACGGAGGCTCCGCAGGAACTGGTCGAGATTTTGGCTCGGCAGAGTGAATCGCTTCGTGACCGGCTTTCTGAACTCGGATACGACCTGGACGGTACCACGCCCGCCGGGGAGTACGAGACGATCAGTGAGGCAACCGATGATGTACGAGACCGCCTCGATAGCGAGGAGGGAGATGAAACCAACCTACTGAATGACGCGATCACGACCGCGCTGATCGAGGAGTGGACAACGATGCTCTCTGGCTTCGAGCCGAACAGTGAAGTCTCACCGGCTGACGACGTTCGTGGCAAGCAGATTCTTCAGCTGTACGAGGACACGCAAGAGCAGTTCCAGAAACAGGCCGCGGCTCTTGGGGTTGGGGAACTCCCTCAGCTGACCCCCGCTGAAACGCTGTTCATTGTCTCATTTCGGGAATTACAGAGTGCGGCAGACACAACCGTCAATTTCAACCAGGTGAAGTACAACGTCCTCCGGAACGAAGCCTACACGGTACGACAGCCCCTCATTTCAGATCCGCCTGAAGGGGAACCACTCGAACCCGCACCAGCGCCGGAACGGGGTGAGCAGATTCGTGACCTCATTACCGACTTTGGACAACTCGTGTTTTACGGACCACCAGGCACGGGCAAGACCTACACAGCTCAGCGGTTCGCACGGTGGTGGCTCACAGAAGCTTGTGACACTCCACATCAGGAGCAGCTAGAGACAGTCACGTTTCATCCGTCCTTCAGTTACGAGGACTTCATCGAGGGGCTCACAGCACAGAAAACCGACGACGGTGATGTTGCGTATGAGATCGAGGCTGGTGTCTTCAAACGAATCGCAGAACGGGCACGCGAGGCATATCAAGAATCGCCAGACGATCCAGCACCCTACGTACTCATCATCGACGAGATCAACCGTGGTAATCTCGCTCAGATCTTTGGAGAGACGATCACTGGGTTAGAACGGGATAAACGACTGGGTGCCGACAACGAGGCTCGTATCTCACTCGCTCACTCCCGACGCTCTTTCACTGTCCCTCCAAACCTGTACGTCATCGGGACGATGAACACAGCGGACCGTTCGATCGCGCTCGTTGACGCGGCATTGCGGCGACGGTTTCGATTCATCAGCTTCCCGCCGAACTACGAGGCGCTGGCTCACTCCCACGGGTTTGGTAGCATAGATGCAGTTGAGCAGTCAGCCGTGACGGACGATGATCCGTACCAACGCCTGCTAGCCCTCTCGATTCTTGCTATCCGAAAGCTGAATACCCGGATTCTCGATGCTCCGGACTTAGGCAAGGGGAAACAGATCGGTCACTCCTTCCTCTGGGGTGTCGAGACGGAGTCGGACCTCTGTACAGTCTGGCAGTTTGAGATCCTGCCGTTGCTGGAAGAGTACTACTTCGGCCAATTTGAGCGGATTCGTGAGGAGCTGTTCCGCGGTAGCGGCGATGAGTTATATGATTTCGAGCGCGAGGAAGTCCGAGAGATAACGCCTTCGCGGCTGACTGATGGACTAACCTCTATCGTGAATCTTGATACCGCGATGGTGTCTACTGATACAGAAAGCGGAACCGATTGAGTGATCCATGGCTGAACCGGCACCCGAAACACTCGACGGACTCACTGACGACTTCGGGCTGTTTGAGCCGGATATACAGCTCACCGAGTATGAGTCTACACCGTACCGGGAGCTAAGCGACACAGCCCTTGCCAGCCTCCGAACAGATGTAAATCGGGATGGCGTCGAGAGGATCAAAGCGACATTCAACGCTGAAGGAGCGGTCTCGCTCAGCGCCACTCAATACGTGGGTGTGGTAGCACTTCGAGACGGGCCAACCATCGAGATCAGACCGAAGGCCGCAGGAACTCACCTCCTACACCTCCTCCGCTATGCCCAGGGTGTGACGACGACGACCATTGACCAGGAGGTCTCCCTCCAGGCGGGGAACACATTCATTGACGCGATTGGCTATCTGTTCAATGCAGAGCTCACCACAATCCTCGATCGAGGACTCCACAGCGAGTACCAGCGAGTAAACCAGGCCAAGAAACAGCTCCGGGGTCGGTTGGATGTCCAGCGGCAACTACAACAACAGCAACGCCCGGTCCTCGCGTTCGAGTGTGACTATGATGAACTGACGACGGATACCGTTGTCAACCGGGCCATTCTGTACGCGACAACCGTACTTCTTCGTCTCGTCCGGGACACAGACCTTCGGCAATCACTACAGCGCCATCAACACCTTCTTCGTCGTCAGGTAACCCTCACAGCAGTCGAACCCTCTGCCCTGGATAGAATTGAGCTGACGCGGCTGAACGACCACTATGGAGACATCATCCGGCTAACGAAGCTCGTGCTTCAGAGCCACTTCGTTCGCGAGTTCCGCGGCGGTAGCCGGGAGAGTTTTTCATTGCTCGTGGACATGAACCGCATATTCGAACGGGTCGTCGAGCGGGCGATGAGGAGCGCGGTTAGGAGGCGACCTGGGTGGACTGTGGATGCTCAGCACTCCAGCACCAATCTCATTGACAGTGACAAGCATACAGTCACGATCCGTCCAGACATCCTCATACGCGACGACACGGGGCAGGTGAGGTGTATCGGTGACGCGAAATGGAAGCTTGGATCGCCGAACAACAGCGATTTCTATCAACTTGCCTCGTACCAACTTGCGTTCGATGGGCCGGGACTCCTACTATATCCTGAACAGGATGGGATCGTTGCGTCGGAGAATACGATCGCAGGAGGTCATCCACTACATCTCGTAGAGATGCCAACGAAACACGAAGGGAAATCAGCCGGATACGACGCATACGTTGCAGAACTCGAAGAGCACGCTCGGAAAGCATTTAACAGAATCTGTTAGCCGCAGGGGATTTGAGACCATATTCAGCTAATGAACTCGGTCAATGTCCGAGCGGGCTCAATTCGAAATGCCCCTTCTGGCTCGAGATCTTTCCAAAACACGACACGCTGGAGGAGATCAATCTCATCGGTCTCCCCCTCAGCAAAATAGTTCATCAAATGTTGCCCACGGCTGAGGTTATTCAGCTCAGGATATGCGCGATCTTGGATTTGAGTAGGGATGTCCGTGTCCTCGTACTTCTTCTGAATAACAGACAGACACTCGCTATTCATCAAATAGACAGATTCGTATCCACGATCCGTCGGTAGCCAGTGGACTTTTAATTCTGACTCACCAGCCCGAATATGCAAATCCCCGTCTCGGTATTCACCCTCATGGTCATCATGCCATTGATGAACTATGTCCCAATAGGATTGAGAAATCGGGAGGAGAATTCGATCTGCGTTAGCCTTGTGAGCCGCAGAGATGAGAGAGTCATGTGTGAAGTTCTCGACCACTGAAACACGGTCATATTCCTCTGTCACATCGATTATTTCGTCACTAATCGCCATCACTTCGCCTCTCCAAATCGGTTTGGTTAGGTCTTGGGCTAGCGTTTTGTATCCTAATCCCACTCGATCATCTGAAAACACATCTTCAGGAATGCCAGTAATTCGACCTATCTGAATGAAATCTAACCCGCTGTGCTCTTGTGGATTAAATTGATCCCAATCAGAAATTTCTCTGAGTTTTGAATTATTTCGGTAGGCTTCCTGGGTTTCGCGCACAAAACTATCTACATTTTGCTCACTGAATGGCATCTAAATCACTCCTGACCGTAATATCTCCCGAATCACTGGTTATCTGTACTTGTGTCGAGTTGAGATCCCTTTTCTGAATCTGGTGTTCTATATGATCTATCCTATCGTTGAGATCGTTGAGAGTGGAGTCAATAGTGTTTATTTCACCACTCAATTCTTCTAAGTCCTCAGGTGCTGGATCCACAAACTCAAACCGTCTCAAAATGTCGTAAACAAACCAGCCTACGATTCCAATAGAGAGTAACCCAGTCCCGATATAGAAGCTATAGTCCGCTAACTTGAGTGAATTGTTGAATGAAATAGCTTTAGCGCCGAGAGCGGCCACCATCAGAATAAGACCACTACTTCCGGTGAAGGCCGCAAGATGATCTGCTATCAAACGTGGAAGACTCTTTACCAAATTATCCCCTCAGTGCTATGTCAACGATTCATTTGGGGGATGTAAGAATCTAACTACTAGGAAAGGTTAGACAACGCCCAAAAACTCCTTTCTCTTCTCTCTCAACTCGGTCTCTGTCGCTTGATCGTAGTGCCTGTGCAGCAAATCTGGGCTTACATCTATCCGGTCTAAAGCAACTTCTTTCGGGACGTTCGCGTTCTGGTGTCTCGTTATTGCCCCTCGATTGACTGCGTGGGATGAGCCGGTCAACGAACTCTTGCTCACAATAAAAGCAATAGTGGTCAATTCAGCGTGAATAGTTCAACCAGGGGGACGGGGGGAACGGGGAGTTCGGCGGGATCAGGACTATACAACGTTATGATAGACCCCCTATCGGTCCCACGTAACCACTATCGTCCGTGTGGCCGCAGTGATACTACCCAACGTCCACCCTGGTCTACACTCCAGTCTATCCAGCCATATCGTATTCATCGCCGTAATTGGAATGTGCCGCACGGTTGGCCACCCTACCTATATGATGGTGCATGACAGAGTCCGAGGTAGAAGCGGTATGAGTGTGAATTTCGAGCAATTAGACTGGAACTTGGTTAGTAACGTCAAGGCATCCGATAGACGAACGCAGGTGCTCAAGATACTCACCGAGAACCCTCGCATGAACGGAGAGATAGCTGACGAACTCGGCGTATCGACGAAGTGGGCTAGACGCCAGGTGAAGTGGCTCGAAAAGCGCGACCTTGTAGAGGAACTCACGACACATAAGCGCAACTACAAGCTGTATCGGGCTACCGAGAAAGGCAAGCAGATAGTGGAGGTGCTGTAAGATGCTGGGAGACTCCAATGCAGCCTTCGCTAATTCCCTCCAAGATTCTCTCGATTTCAGGATGCAGACGTTCCAAGAAGTGCTGATGGGAGAGATATCGCCTCTGGACAGACGACTTGAACTTGCTGGGCGTAGGCCAGGAATCGTATTCGGAGCAACAGGGAGTTCTCTTGGCGGTAGTCCTCAAAACAGTCGCGTCGGTGAAGACAATTCCATTGAGGAACCAGAGCGGGTCCGTTCTGGGTCAGAGACTTCCGACAACGTCGAGGTCGAAGTAGAATCACCAAGCGAGGATGAGCTCCGTGTAGCGAATTTCCTTGCTGAGGAGCACTCGGAAGCGGAGACGATTGCTCTATCGAGCGAGGATACAATTGAGGTTCGAGAAGCACCTGGAGGAACGTTCGTGGTGGATGTGGCTGAGGTACTGGAGAGAGAATTCGGTGAGGATTCAGGGTCAAGTACTCAGGCGTCGTCTGTCCCGAGTATGAGTACCGCCGTAGCGGAGAAGCTCGGCTAATATAGTTGGGTGCCGTACATGGGCCAGATATCGGTCTACAAGTATTCGATTCCGCTCGAAGAGACCGAGGACTGCTTTGAGTCTGCGTATGATTATCCCGAGGAGAATGTGATTAACAAATACAAGGAGGAAGGATATTTGATAGTCTTCCAAGACAAGGTCGTTCCTCATTTTCACAAGGACTCGGTGGCTGTGAAAGTAGATGTGATTGTAGAAGATGAGGTCGAAAGCGATGCTGAGAGTTCGTAATAGCGACCACAGAGAATCTTCGTGTCTGCAGATTTGAAGTGAAACCCCACATCGACGGGGGGCGGGATAATGACTGACGTTTTACACTCAAAATCGCCGGCACAGGCTATTTGAGTGGCGATTTTGCGGGCGGAGAATGAAGGGGCGCTTAGCAATCAACGGATAACACGAGGAGGGTAGGGGTAATCCCAGGCGAACACGGCTCTCCGTCAACTCTTGATGCTACAACTTAGCGGGTACTTTCTTGAGCCTCTGAATACAACTCACAAGCTATGAATGCCCGTGAAAACTTTGAGTCCTTGCTCTCGGGCCTTTCCAACGCAGAGACAGTAGCACCCAGCAGTATCGGCGGGCAGTTCTATTGCGAGAAAAAAGTTGATTTGGAACGGGAACACGGGGAAGTCGAGACACTAGAAAAACAGCGCGGGACTGAAACCCATGAAAAGGCTGCTGAAGATGCTGTTGAGGTTGAGATGGATGAGGTCTGGGATGCAATTGAACGAGGTGAACGCCAGATTCTGCTTGAGACTATGTTCGTCGGTGAAGCAGCTGATTTCACTATCGTCGGGAAGCCTGATTCGATTGTCTTTGATGACGGGGAGCCCCAGCTAATTTTTGACCGGAAGACGACATCTATCCCAGGTAATCTATTCAAAAATCAGCGTATTCAAGTCTGGCTCTACGGATACATGCTTGACAGTCTTGAATTCGACACAGATAATCTCCAAATCGCTATTCTAAGCCATGAACAGAGTCTTGACCCCGAAGTCGGCAAGCAGCTGCAGGACGTAATTATACAGAGCTACTCCGGGTATAGTACTGGGAAGACTGAGTTATCGAAGGAACCTGAAGCGTACATTTATCTATTTGATTATGACCCAACGGATCATTTAGAGGATCTGGATTGGGCACTTGAGTACTGGCGTGGAGATCGCGAGGCGGTTCCAACAAAGAAGGCAGCAAAATGCCGATCATGTCCATTGTCAACCAAATGCCCTGACTCCCTTGCTTGATTACTCGGAATTAGATTCACGAGCGGTTTTAGCGCGTATGGCCCACAATATCCCTCGACTCACAGAAACTACAAGACCTTCGAGAGAAGTACTTCTGAAATAGTGACTCGTCTCTATATTGTACCGGTTGGGGATGATTGGATAGATAATTTCCGGGAGACAGTTGGATCCTCAACACCGGTGCCTGACGCAGCCCCTGCAGATATCCAGAAGCAGGAGGAAGCTCGTATCTGGGGGACTACTGAGGGCCGACAAAAACGAACGTTCTTCGAGGAGATGGAAACCGGGGACCCGCTATTATTCTACAATACTGGTGAGTTCTTTGCTGCTGGTCGGGTCGGAACTGCGTTTGAAAATCCAAAGGTAGGTGAGGCCCTTTGGAACAATTCTGATAGTCGGTTCATCTACACCGTAACTGATTATCAAGAGATCACAGTCCAGCGAGAGAAATTGGCCTTGTTGCTTGGGTACGAGGAAGAATGGGTGCCCTATCGGTTCCTTCGGGTATCACCAGACGCTGTAAGCAGTCTTCTCCGTCAATATAACTCGATTGAAGAGGCTTTTCAGGACTTCCAGAACGGAGGAGAGATTGATGAACCAGACAATGGAGAAGACGAACCAAGAGAACACACTGAGATACAATGGCGGCTTATTCAGCTGGGACTTGCTCATGGTTACGATGTCTATGTAGCGAAAAACGACAAAAACCGAACTTACGATGGAAACCGGCTCGGGGAGGACTGTTTAGAAAATCTCAATTTACCCGGCTTTAGCTCCGCAGCGACGAGAATCATTGAGTATGTAGATGTGATCTGGCTGGAAGACGATTTCATTGTCAAGATGTTCGAAGTAGAGAGCACGACGAGTATTTTTAGCGGAATTCTACGGATGACTGACTTCATGGTGAAAGTTCCGAATATAGCAGTTGAAATGCATATCGTCGCACCAGATGACGATGAGGATAAGGTCCGAGAAGAGATTAATCGACCAACCTTCCAGCACGTTCTTGAACCTGCTGAGCACTGCAGTCTACGATATCTCTCATTTGAGGAGGTCAGGGATACTCACGATACAGTTGAGCAGGCGGGACCGCTACAGCATGTCTTTTAGACGGCGCAGCTAGCAACCGATCTCTTAGGCTTAAGACCCACTCCACGGAATCGCCGAAAGTTCAAGACGGTAGGCCATCGAAGTGAAAACAATGGTTCCAACTCAAATCACTCGTTCGGATATCTTAGAGTGGAACTCTCTAGAGGCTATCTCGCAATCATTCACTAAGAGAGGGCTTGAGATAGAAGAGGATTCTCCACAGAACGGAATTTCGCTCCGTTTTGATGATGTAACTAAATTTCTTCTAGTGTCGACTAGTGGGGATGAGGGGGGGACAGAAATCCCAGAAATCTTGGAAGAGCATACTGAAGAACATCCGAATATACTGGTAGCGAGTTCTGGGTACAGAAGATTCGATATCTTCTCGAGAAGCGATGCTGCTCCAGCATACGGACAGTTGAATTTTGACCACTTCGGTTTCGATATGCAGGAAGTGGCCGAAGAGGGAACTCACTCGCGAACGCTTATCGAGCGCTTGAATCGAATCGAAGGATACGATGGCGACTCTCTCAAGCGGATCTACTCTGATTTGGGTGTTATTGAGGAGTTCACAAAAGAATATCAAGAAATCTTAGAAGAGCTCACTAATCAGATCTCTGCCCCAGAAACTCTTGATTTAGAATCTCGACGTCATTATGCACAACGCTCGCTTAACCGAGTTATATATCTGTATCTGCTCCAGCAAAATGAGGTTCTCGACGAGAAGTATCTAGAGGACAAACATGGGCAAATCTCGTACTCGGGACGAGATGTCTATGATGAGTTCTACTCACCACTATTCCGTGGTGAGCTGCCTTCTGATACAAACCCGTCAGTAGAACCTTTCCTCGACAATTTCCTTTTCGAAGAGGGGCCGATTGAAGAAGAGCATCCGCAAATCCGTCCGGCTGCTTCTACCACGAAAGTCAACGAGCTATTTGAAGATGTCCTAACATTCCTTGATGAATGGGACTGGCACATCGCTAGAGAATATAATCTCAGACGCACTACGTGGGTAACGCCTCGAGTCATTGGCCATGCTTTGGAGCGGTATATCAACAAACAAGGGAGTGGCACATACCATACGCCGGAGCGTCTTGCTCAGTTTGTAGTGCAAGAGTCGGTTGAAGAAAGCCTCCTTACAAAGTTCAATCCCACAATCAATGACGAGTATGACTCGATAGAGCAGGTATTCGAAGAGGGCACGGCAGAACAGATTGAAGATTTGTATTTTGAGACTTTGTCAGATTTTTATATTGTTGATCCTGCAGTTGGAAGCGGTTCCTTCATTGAACAGGGGCTTGATTTGCTCTCAGACATTTATATAGAATGTTTTGACAGACTCGAATCGGAAGATTCCTTCAGAACTGACGAACTCCCGGACTATCAGTCGGATATTGATCGAGTTCTGTTGGCTAAAGAGATAGCAACCCGCCGCAATCTATTCGGCGTCGACCTAAACCCAGTAGCTAAGGAGCTAACACAGTTTCGACTCAACCTCTCGCTTCTAACAGCCGTCACTGATCCGGAACAGCTTCAATCACGGTCGCTACAACTACAGTCAGGATTCAATTTCTGGAGAGGGAACAGTCTAATTGGCTTTATAGAACCCGGAGAACCCATCACAGAAGGTTTCCAGACTCAGCTAACTACCGACCACCAGAATTATGCTGATCTCCGTCAGGCACTGGCCAATTATCGAGAAGGAGTATCAAGCAGTTCGAGCGATATTACACGAATAGAATCGATCTTGACTGAGTTAGAGGAGAGAGTTGACCAGAACTTCCATGATCAGCTCTCCGAAGTATTCTCTCAGGAGCTATCAGACGGCCAAATGCGAGATACACTCCATCCGTTCCACTGGTACCTTGCCTTCCCCGACATCATTGCAGGAGGCGGGTTCGATGTAGTGGTCAGCAACCCCCCTTGGTTAGATCTCAAGGAAACAATTAGCGGACGCTCTGCCGATGCTGAAGAAAGGGCAGCGATCGAATATCAACAGGAGTATTTCAATGAGAGTGAGGCCTATCAGCTCCAGGGAGATCGATCCGCGAATTTGAGTTCGCTATTCATAGAAAGAGCACAAGCAATTACGGACGAAGAAGGGGTTATTTCGATGTTGGTCCCAGAGACCATTTTTTCTGCTAAAGAGTTCACTACTCTGCGTGACCACCTTCTCAGAAATGCAGCAATTGAATACGCTATAGGATTCGAGAATCACGGCATTTTCTCGGATCTCCACCGGCAGTACCGATTTGGGCTTCTCCAATTCCATAATACGGGCGAGACGAGTGAGATCAAGACGATATTCCGTCAGACAAGTTTAGATATTCTCAATTCACCGTCTGAATCGCTCTTAGATATCTCTCCTGAGACGATCAGAGAATATTCTCCAAATCGATTCTCTTTCCCAGCAGTAGAGACAGCAGATGATCTCCAGAGCCTGCGGAAAATTGTCCAGCATAGATCCTTAGCGGACGACCAGGGCTGGGATATTGAAACGTTTAGAGGGCTGAACCAAGCGCGAGAAGCGGAGTATCTGTTTGAAGAAGAGGAGCAAGGATCTTATCCAATCTATGGTGGTCGAAATATCTACCAGTTCGTCCATGACCGCTCATTCTTCGATCTAGATGGACCCTCGTACTGGGGTGTTAGTGAAAACGGGGATCGACCAAGTGCTAAGACACGAATACGAGAACGCGAATTTCACGAACTAGAAAGGCGATTTGCTGACGTTGTCGTAGAGCCTCAACAGGTGGCCTTTGGGGATGGTACGACACTTGATCGAAACGACGTCCCGATGCCGTTTGATGAATATCGCATTGCCTATCGCGATGTTGCCAGCTCAAAGAACGAGCGAACCGTTATAGCGTCGGTGATTCCTCCGGGAGTTGTGTGTCTAAATACGTTGCATACGATCCATCCGTATGACTGGCGTCGTCAAGACCCGCAGGTGGGTACCACAAACCCAGATGATCTGTTTAGACTGACATACAATCCGGAGGAACTCTTCTGTCTTCTGGGACTTCTGAACAGTATTCCATTCGATTACCTGATGCGGACAAAAGTGGAAACGCATCTCTCTGACTATCTCATGAAAGAATCCCAAGTGCCCCGGCTAACCAGCGATACCGACTGGTTTGACCTTATTTGGGAATCCGCTGCTCAGCTCAATTGTTATGGTGACTCTTTTGCCTCGCTGAGGGACGAGCTCAGTATTCCTCCCCTCCACGATGAGGGCGAGCGAAGACTTGCACAGGCCACAATCGACGCTGCTGCCTTCCGAGCTTATGGCTTCGAAGATGTTGATGTTGTCTGGTCCGTCATAGATTCGTTCCCAATTGTGCGATCCCCTCGCGTCATGGATGACAGGTACATGGACGAAGTCCTTGATCAATTTGAGGACTTGGAGGCGAGAGAGCTATGAGCGGTGACGGGCTCACCGTTAACGAGTGTGTTGAGCGGGCAGTTCAACACCTACCAGAAGATGACGAACCAGTCGTCAGCGACGGTACCGATGAATATGCTCTTCTCCTGCGTAGGCTCTGTTCTCAGGTTCGGGAATGGGAGCAAGCTGATGAACAACTTGAAGAAGAACACCTGGAACTCCTCATTCACCAGTCTTTGAACGAGGCAAGTCTGGAGGATAACGTTACTAGTGCATTTCAGAGGGAACTACGTACAACACTCGACTCTACTGCGACTGAGAAATTCCGAATTGTGTTCCCTCTTAATATTCGGGAAAGACGGAACGAGAGTGTTCCACGGACAATCAGTGCTAATTCATCCACGATCCGAAAGCTCGACGAGGATCAGTGGAATGAGCTACATGACGAAGCGAAGAACTCCTCGGAGACAGACGATAACGAACAATCTTACCACGAGTTTCTTCAAGACGCTTCGGAGAAGATAGTTTCTAGTCGCCACAACGTTTTCTATGAGTTCGAAACTAACGCACGGAACAGCAACATTGCTATTTCTTTGCTAAGTCAGGATTTAGATATTATTCTCGGGAAGCTCAATTTCACTGCGATAGACTCCAGTTTGGACCAGACAGCTTTAGAGGAGCTTCGATCTCTGGATCGGTTGTTGCCTGAGGCGATTGTCCGTCCCGGAGTCTATCTCGTGACGGAAGATGGTGAATATCAAGACTATCATGCTGGGCCGCGGCATAGAGCATACAGTGGCCTCCGTTTACCTCGCGGTTTTGAGGCTGATTTTGATTCTCTACGACAGTTCCCTGTCGAGGCAGCCAGCCAAGAAGTGGATTCTGATATCGCGGACGCGTTCAGAGCGCTCCAGTCCGGGCTAACAGCGACAACCAATGAGAACGCATTTCTATACTATTGGCGAGGTATCGAGGAGATCACTCTCCATGCTCGAGGTGCGAGGTCTCAGGAAGCATTAGATCGGACACTTCCATTAGTCCGTGATGAGTTTGACCTCGAAATTCTCGAGTCGATAACCGAAGACTTGGCCGAGAAAAGAAACGAGATCGTTCATTCGGGGATTGAGTCGCCAGTGTACGTGCGTGATGTGAACCTGCTCCGGCAGTTGCTATTCCTTTCTATCGAAGAGATGCTCTCACTGCGCAATGATCAGTATACTCGGAAACAGATCTTGGGTGTTCTCAAACGGGGCCTCGTAGATGAAGAACAACTTGGAGATCTAGAAGATAACGTGAAAGAAGAGAAGTCTAAAAAGGATGATAAACTTGAAGAAATCGAAGGTGCTCGCCGCTGGAAAAAAGAGAGAAATCCTACCGAATCAGTCGAGAGAGCGCAACAAACAAACTAATCGTATATTGGTTCAAAAGGACGCGAGGAGTATGTTGAGTGCCAATCAAGGGAAAATGTCCTGCTCCATGAAATCACGGAGGGAGCTGATATCTAATGAACTATCTTCGATCTCCGATCCAAAGTTTTCGAATAAGATCTCTGCATTTTCAGCCGTTAAGTCTACGTAGAAGTCGTCGTCCACTTCCTGATGGTAGTACTTCCCATCATTGAGAGTTAGGTAGAATTGCCGATAGAATTCTTGAATATTCCGTTTGATAAGGTCGACGTTCTCATTGAAGACGAGATGTAGAGCGAATATGAAATCAACGTGCATCAATACAGGCGTTCCATCCCAGCTGGTCATTTTATTTATCCGATCTGCGACACTGGATCCGAAATTCCCTGACTCAGCATTTGTGATGACGACGAAATTCTTGAACCGAGTATCAGACGATTTGACTTCAGTGGACTCCTTAATCCGGTGGACATAATCTCGTAGATCCTTCGCTTCTGAAGCCCCGATGTGGAATTCGTCCGAGGAGGTGAATTTACAATCCCAACCGAACGATCGGAAATATTTCCCTTGTCCAGTAGAAAAAAGAAGTTCCGCAAATCCATCCGGTAAGTTTCCTCTCCTCTTGGTTCCCCACTGTTCGGCATTCGTGATGATCTGGTTGATCAGGTGGAAGATCTCTGGTTCGAAGTCCTCACCCCCATACTCGGAAGGATTAGCAACGATCTCTTGGAGTCGATCATAGGCGTGAGCTGCGTTCCCCGCGACGCGCTCTTCGGTAGCACGTGTTACTTGATCTATCTTCTGAGAGATGTAGTCTGACGACAATTCATCAGAGAGGTACTCGTCGATGATTGTACTAAGATCAAGATATGCTGCGAGCACTTCTTCCATCAATCGCTGATCCTTCACAGTCCCGAGATTGAGTAGAGTGACTGGGTTGACGCTTTTGTTGAGATGATTGACTGTATTCGGAGTGATGCTTACATCTGGCGTGTTGATCAGGACATGGGCTATATCGCCGTCGTGCCGAACCCGTCTAAAACGGTATTTCTTCCTGTAGATCTGTTCTTGTTTCGTTCCGAGGTACTCGATGTCTTCATCCTCCAATCGGTCCTTGAAGAACTCGAGGATGCCCCTATTCGACAACGAGACTTTTTCAAATTCGGCGAAGACGTCTAACGTTCCTCCACAGGCGGGACAAGTATCCCCGTCATGGCCCTCGTAAATTTCCTCACAGTTGCGCCCCCGACATTGCTTTCGTTCGACAGTTCGGGTGTTGATAACGCCTATCTCATCCAAATCCTCGATGAGATCCTGATAATGATTATTTTGGGTTTCGTAGGTTGGCGGGTTCTTGAGGATAAACGAGATCACCTGTTCTCGGTCTCCAGTCACCCAATGCAATGGGATTTCTTGATCGAGAGGAAGGCCAAAACTTTCCTGAAATGTCTCCCGAATACGCTCCGCTAGGGACCCGGAGTCCGTCTTGATATCAGTATCCAAGCGTAGCGTGTTTTCTTCCGAATAGATGTCAACCTTGACGCGAGCATCTACTCCGTACGCATTGAACCAGAATCGACGGACATTGGTAATCTCGGGATTTACAATATCCTCGGCAAGTTCGGAGACGACATTTCGAATCTCCGTATCATAGGACTTCTTAGAGACTGTCAGAGGGACCGTGGGGGTCGTCTGTGTACGCCTAAACTCTACATTCAGAATCCGGATATCGCCCTCCTCCTCCCCGTCTTCTTCGGGTAATTCTCGCAGGGCCTCCTCGAACTGATCGGCATTGACCTCTATCTGGTCCCCAACCTCGTCCTGACTCACCAGTGAGATAGAAAAAATCTCCTCTAATTTCTCGACAAGAGTATCTCGAATAGTTTGATTGTTCGTCAGGATATGAACTGCGTGGTCTTCCTCTTCAACTTCGACAAAGACGCTTCGAAGGTTACGCCGACGCTGTGCGCCAACGACATCGCGCCGTTCTCGGTCTGATGTCTGTCGGTCGATAGCAAAAATCGTTGAATCCTCGAAATCCAGCTCGTTTCGCTCCTCATATCGAAAGTGATCGGTATTGGTTCGACGAGCAAGCGTGAGCTGGATACTTCGAAAGTTGTCATCGAACCGATCGACGTAGTCATCTGGAAGTTCGTTCTCGATTTTGTAGGAACGTTCGTTCTTCGCGTCTGACCACTCTTTGTAGAGCAATAACCTATAAACAATATCTGATCTGCCATCCAGGAGTGCTTGGACAAGATATCTATATTCTCGATCTTCTTCTACCTCATCTCCCCATCTATCCGCTATTTCACGGAGTAACGTACGTTTGTCACTGAGGAATCGGTAGAGGGTATAGAGGAGAATTGATTCTGACTCATTCGTAAGGATGGCAGATTGGAGATTATCTGTGTCCTCGTCAATCTCCAAAATCTCTCGAATGACATCCAAGGTTTCATTATCTAAATCCTCAAGAACATCCTCAAACTTCGATTTATACGTATCATCCCAACCGTCCTCATATCTAGGTCGATCAGCGGGTACATCCCGTAGAATCTCGTTGGGATCTAACCGTGATTGAACGGCAGCCATAATTAGCAAAGCGGGTGACTCTCTCTTATTATTTTTCGTCAACTAATAATTGAGATGCAACGCAAAAAGAATGATTAGACAAGTATTGGCGGGACTACCAGTGAAGAAGTTGCCCGCCAGCCGCTTCACATCTGCGAGACAGGTTGAAAGAATTGGAATATTTTGCTTTTCCCAAACTTCTGGGCCAACGCAACTCTTAACCGAGCACCGTTAGCATTACTGCGTATGACTATTGCGGGAAATTCTAACGGCGAACTTGAAAAGAAACTCTGGGAAACCGCCGAAAAACTTCGAGGACCAGTCGACCCTTCCGAATACAAGGACTTCGCTCTTGGACTTCTCTTCCTGAAGAGTATGTCCGACTCCTTCGAGGCCCGTAAACGAGAACTGGAAGAGAAAACCCACGATCCAGACTCCCGTTACTACACAGAAGACGAACAAGAACGCGAATATATACTGACGGACAAGGACGAGTACAAGCGAGAGAACGTATTTTACCTTCCTGAAGAAGCTCGCTGGCAGTACTTCGTCGACAACGCCACTGACCCTCAAATAGGAAAGAAAATAGACGACGCGATGCGGGCAACCGAAGAAGAGAACCCACGCCTAAAAGGAATTCTTCCGAAAGGATATTCACGCTCCTCACTTGCCAGTAATGGATCTGACGCTCTAGAAGGGCTAATCAACCTCTTCGCCGACATCAAAATGGAGAATGGTAACGGAGAACAAGACGAGGATATCTTCGGCCGCATCTACGAATATTTCATTAAGCAGTTCGCGATGGAAGGTGGTCAAAAAGGAGGCGAGTTCTACACGCCGAAGAGCGTCGTCGAACTAATGGTTGAAATTCTGGAACCCTACGAAGGCCGAATTTTCGACCCCTTCAGCGGGTCAGGAGGTATGTTCGTCCAAAGCCAGAAATTCATCGAAAGTCATGGCGGAGACACAGACAAGATCTCCATCTACGGTCAAGAAATAAAGGAAAGAACACTCCAGATCTCCAAGATGAACCTCTATCTTAGAGGTCTAGATGGAAATATCAAACAGGGAGACAGCATCCTCAACGACCAGCACAAAGGTTTAGAAGCAGATTATATCCTCACAAATCCACCGTTCAATATGAGCGAGTGGGGTAAAGATTCAATCGCAGATGATGATCCTCGCTTCAAATATGGATTGCCGCCATCGAATAATGCCAATTATGCCTTCATCCAGCATATGATACACCATCTTGATGATACAGGAATGGCAGCCACAGTCATGGCAAATGGCGCAATGTCAGTACAAAATAATAGCGCCGAAATTCGAGAAGGGATTGTCGAAGACGACTTACTTGATACTGTGATTGCCCTCCCAAAAGCACTATTCTATACGACAAGTATTCCGGCTTGCATCTTCGTCTTTAGTAAGGGGAAAGGTAAGGACAAGTACAGAGACAGAAAGGGGGAGACACTTTTTGTTGATGCTACAGATTTATTTGAAACTGTAAGCAGAACTCAAAACCGACTTACTGAAGATCATATTCAAAAAATATCGGAGGCAGTCCAAGCGTACCGAGGTGAGGATCAAGCTGGAAAGTACGAGGATGAACGAGGATTCTGCAAGGTCGCAACTAGAGAGGATATCTCAGATAACCGGTATATAGTAACACCCGGAAGGTATGTTGGTGTAAGAGAAGAGAATGGAGATGAAGAACAATTTGAAAAGAAGATGGAGAGGCTCTCCGCGGATCTTCGAGAAATGTTTCAAGAATCCAATGAATTACAAAAGAAAATAGATAAGAGTATCGAGGAGGTGGGATTTTGACTTCCGAACAACAACAGCTCTCAGAAATCATAGAAAAGAATCACGACCAGCCAGATAGTGAAGTGCAAAGCTTAGCCAACCAATTCTATGGATTGGTTCCCGAGAACTGGGGATTTGGGAAGCTTGATGACTTGGTTGAGAATTTTATTGATTACCGTGGAAAAACCCCTCCTAAAGCGGACGAAGGGATACACATGTTATCTGCGGCAAATATCAAAGATGGCTTTATACTTCCAAAAAGAAAAGAGAAATTCGCATCAAAAGAAACATTTGAAGAATGGACCACTCGCGGAGTTCCTAAAAAAGGAGATGTGGTAATCACAACTGAAGCACCCGTAGGAGAAGTGGGTATAATTCGGACTGAGGAACCATTTCTTACTGCGCAGAGACTTATTACGATGAGGGTGGCTGAGTGCTTAGATTCGCGATATCTAAAATTCTGTCTACAGTATCAGAAAACCCAGAACCAACTAGAATCATATGCTAGTGGGACGACTGTCAGTAGTTTCAATCAAACAGACCTCAGAAATACAGTGATACCTTTGCCACCTATTTCTGAGCAGAAAAAGATCGGGTATATATTAGACAATATAGAGAAGAAAATTACCGTTAATAAGCAAGTCAACCAACTTCTAGGGGAACTTGCCCAGTCACTCTACAAATATCAATTTGTAGACTTTAGGCCTTATCACGAATTTAAAAATTCGAAGAAAGGAGAGATACCTACTGAATTCGAGGTTGATAATTTGCCTAAGTTGATGGATATAGTTCTTGGTGGAACTCCCAAATCAGATGTGGAAGACTACTACGGTGGAGATATTCTCTGGGCGAAGGCGAAGGATGTAGCTCAAGAGGACGATGCATTCATTTCTTCTACCGAAAAGTCGATAACTGAAAAGGGATTGGTGGAGAGTTCAGCCGAACTAATCCCTGAGGGAACAACAGTTATTACAGCTAGGGGTACTGTAGGGGAAACTGCATTAACTCCAATTGAGATGACAACTAATCAGACCTGTTACGGTTTAGTGCCGAAAAACAGAGAAGATAGATATTTCCTATATTTCCTCGTCCAATCACATATACAGAGGCTACGAAGTAGGACTCATGGTACAGTATTTGACACAATAAACATGAACACGCTCCGTGAGCAAGAAATTGTTCTTCCTCCGAAGAATGACCGTTTTGAGTTTAACGAGAAAATCACGCCGATTATGGATCTTATTAGGGAAAATCAGAATGAAAATAGATCACTCCATGAACTAAGAGATACTTTACTCCCAAAACTAATGTCCGGTGAAGTCAGGGTTAATGACATTAGTCTTGATGATTTAGAGGTTGATAGCGAGGTCTGATTGGTTATGTCTTTGAATGAGATGGAGTTATCGGAGAAACCGGCCCTACAGGTTTTCCAGGATATTGGATACGAATACAAGCCTGGTTCTGAGCTGGGGCCTAATAGTGAGGACCCGGAGAGGGAGTCGCTCTCTGATGTAGTGCTGCGTGGTCGTCTTGAGCGTAAGCTCCGCGAGTTCAATCCATCTCTGCCAGACGAGGCTATCGAAGACGCCATCTCCCAACTTCTTGGCTACAATTCTACTCGACTTCTGAAGAACAACAAGAATTTCCACGACAATCTGACTCAGGGCATTCAGGTTGAGTACGAGGAGAATGATGAAACCAAGGGCGACTTCGTCGATGTAATCGACTTTGAGAATCCTGAGAATAACGACTTCTTGGTATCTAACCAGGTCACGATTCAGTTCGGTGATAACCCGGAGAGAAGGCCAGATATTGTGGTTTTTATCAATGGACTTCCGATTGGGGTTCTCGAGATGAAGAACCCGACCGATCCGAACGCCTCTATCGGGAAGGCCTATAAACAGGTCACGGATCGGTACGTCGACGATATCCCGGACCTCTTCCATTACAATGAGCT
Organism: Haloarcula ordinaria; assembly: GCF_029338275.1. Taxonomy (NCBI): domain Archaea; kingdom Methanobacteriati; phylum Methanobacteriota; class Halobacteria; order Halobacteriales; family Haloarculaceae; genus Haloarcula; species Haloarcula ordinaria. The sequence continues at coordinate 1,903,477 of NZ_CP119789.1, forward strand.
GATCGGTGTGATGGATATGAGCAATGCCAGACTTGGTTGTCTGAGTGCTGGCTGGGAGTGGTTCTCTCCTTGGAGATATATTGATGAGGAAGAGGACGCGACCAGTAAGTATCCGCCTTCTGAAGTACTGATTAGAGGTGCTTTTGACCCGAAGAGAGTTCTTGATCTGATCAAGAACTTCGTTTTGTATTCTGATGAAGGAGGGGAGCTGAGTAAGAAGCTCGCTGCCTATCATCAGTTCTACGCGGTCAACCGTGCAATTGAGAGTAGTAAAGAGACTGTTCCGAACCCTGATGATAATCGAATCGGTGTTGTCTGGCATACTCAGGGTTCGGGGAAATCACTCTCGATGGTTTTCTACGCACATAAGATTCGCCAGACGAAGGAAGCCCGGAATCCCACTCTCGTATTTCTAACCGACCGTAACGACCTGGACGAGCAGTTATACAAAGAGTTCAAGAAGCATGATCTTCCAGCAGAGTGGGCGGACGATGATAACCGGGTAGAGCTTCGGAAACGTCTCGACCGTGAGTCTGGCGGTATAATTTTCGCTACGGTCCAGAAGTTCCAGACGACCGATGAGGAAGCGGTCTATCCTGAGGTGAACGACCGTCAAAATATGATAGTGGTTGCGGATGAGGCTCACCGTACTCAGTACAAGGAGCTGGCCGCTAACGTGCGGAGAGCTCTACCTAACGCTTCATATCTTGGTTTCACTGCGACTCCTATTGAGAAGGAAGACCGTTCGACTACCAATACGTTTGGAGGTTACATCAGCCAGTATACTATCGACCAGTCGCAGAAAGACGGTTCCACCGTCCCGATCTATTACGAGAGCCGTTTAGCTAAGCTTCAGATCAACGATCCTGAGATCGGGAAGCATTTTCAGGAGTTGATGGCATCGAAGTCGGATGATTTGCGGGAGGAAATGACTAAGCGGTGGACCAGCCTCCGCCGTATAATCGAGAACAGCGATGAGCGTACCCGGCAGATCGCGGAAGACATTGTTGAGCACTTCAATAACCGAGAAATAGAGGGAAAGGGGATGGTCGTTGCTATTAGCCGTGAGGCTGCGGTCAACTACAAGAAAGCTATCGAAGAGATTCCTGATGCTCCAGAAGTGGAGGTCGTCATCTCTGGTCCTGAGGACTATATCGATGACCCGGAGGATAACGAGAAGCTGAAACGTCGGTTCAAAGATGAGGACGATCCACTCAAATTAGCCGTTGTCTGTGATAAGTGGCTGACCGGATTTGACGTTCCGTGCCTTCACACTATGTACATCGACAAGCCGATGAAGAATCACAACCTGCTTCAGGCAATCGGCAGGGTCAACCGTGTTTATAAAGACAAGCCAGGTGGCCTGATCGTCGATTACATGGGTATTGCAGAGAATCTGAAGCAAGCCCTAGACAAGTACACGACCGAGATTCAGGAGACTGCGATGCTTGATCTTGAGGAAGCAGTTGAAGTCATGCATCAGAAACACTCTAGGGTTGCCAGCTTTTTCGACCAGATCGATTACAGTGATTGGCCTGAGCTGGAGCAGTTGGAACGCCAGCGTTTGATACACAAGGCGCAGAACGAGGTCTTGGTCACGGAAGAACGGGAGCAAAAGTTCAAGGAGGCGATGAAGGAGTTGAAGAAGGCCTTCTCTCTAGTTTCTCCACATCCCGCTTCCAACGAGATTAGGCAGGATATGGTGTTCTTCGAAGGTATTCTTGACAGTATCAAGAGCATGGAGAATCCAGGTGGGGATGAGGATGTTGAAGATCTTGATTCTGCGATGAAGGAGCTGGTTGCAGAGGGTGTCGGTATTGAGGATATGGTCGAGCTCTCTGGATTCGATACTTGGGAGGAAGAGAAGCCGATTCTTGGTGACAAGTTCATGTCCGATGTTGAGGAAGTTGAGTTCGAGAATTTGCAGGTTAAGATGCTTGAGCAGTTGATTCGTAACGAGATCTCCACGCGGAAGAAGGGCAACTTGGCTAAGTACGAGTCTTTCGAGGAAGAGTTAGAGGAGACCATCAAGGAGTACAACAATAACTTCCTTTCTACTCAGGAGGTTATAGAGGAGCTGAAAGGTTATGCTGAGGAGATTCAGGAGACGGATGATCGTCAGGATCAGCTAGATCTGAATGATGAGGAACTTGCGTTCTACGACGCGATTTCTGCGAACACGGATACCGAGATAGACGATGATACGCTGAAGAATATCGCTCGGGAACTCAAGAAGAATCTGAAAGACAGTACTGAAGTTGACTGGACGAACAGGGAGAAGATCAGAGCGGAGATCAAGACGGAGGTCAAGGCGGTTCTCCGGATTAACGGTCTCAGCTTGTATAAACACGAAGACTTGGTTGAGCCGATTGTAGCACAAGCCGAGGCCTTTTACGGTGGAGCAGCAGCTTGACCTGGATTTCCTGAGTTGCTGCGATCAGAAGCAAAAGAAGATAGAAAGTAGCTCGATCTATTTCATTTGGGATCGAAACGCCCTGGTTTTCGACATTCGCATTTCACGTTTTTTGCGAAATATTAGATATCTTATTGCTTTTCGCCGTTTTCTTCGTTTCTTTGCTCTCTGATTTCTTAGCAAGAAATTTACATGAATTCGGCGCGAGAACGCTTCTGCTCGCGCTTGCAAAAATCGCAAGCCTGCGAGCAGATAGGAGACCAAACTATGGGAGCAAGCAAGCACCTTAGCAACGAGGATAGCAACGAAGGTAGCAAAACCTACATCGAGTTCGACTCTTCGGAGGAGAACCAACGTGCAGCCTACCGGTTGGCCTCACGGGGAGGACAACTCCGTGAGGGAATCAACGACATAGATGAGTTCTTCGCTGAGATGGTTCCTCACGTCACAAAGCACCTCTTCGAGGGCGATAGTATCGACCTGATGGACTGGATGGAGTTAGATGAAGAGGACTTGGAAGAGTACAGAGAAGAGGTCCTAGAGGCTGAAGACGACGAATAGACCACAAACCTACCTTCATTTTATGACCGACTATTCAGAGAACGGAGAGAGTCCGGTATCGCATTCTAGCCACCGTGGGGAAGAGCTATTCGAGGCTGTGAGAGAAGCTATCGAAGACTGGGTAGCAGAGGAGTCGATAGAAGTTGAGCGAGACGGTGAGGCTATCGTAGCCGACGAAGACGAATTAGTCGAGAATATCTCGATTATGGTCGCTCTCGCAGTAGACGAGGCTGCTGAGTAGGCCGAACCCCTTCTTTTCCATTGCAGTTTCGGCAGCAGTAGCTGGTTTTCAATCACATATTTGAGTAATAACGATTCTAAATTTTCGCGGGCACATCGAGTGGATGTGGGACGAGAGCATCACGGAGCGAATCGAAGCGGCGTTCGAGACCCCAGGCCCACACGGCGGCCCGAAGGAGACGGCGCTGATTCAGCACCTCGCCGGCGACCTCGTTCACGACGATCGACTGGAACAAGCCCGCGACGGCGGCCTGGCGAACTTCGACGAGGAGACGGGGCGGGTCCACGGTGCACGGACGTTCTACGACGCGCTCGACAACTCGCAGAACGGCGTCTTCGGCGACCAGACGGACGCCAGCGACGAGGTCGGTGCCGAGCTGTTCGATGCCGCGCTGGACCACCTCTGTCGGCTCTGTGACTGGCTCGACGACCGGACCACCGAGGAGTTACTGCCGAAAGAACACGTCTGATGCGACGCTGAGAATCCGAGAGTTCGCACGAGAATTCGGCACAGAGGGGCCGAGATGGGTTACCGACGAGTCGCTGTCCGCTGTACGAGGTCGAGCTGTACCGGGTGCCCGCGAGGCGACGGCGTCCGGTTCGCCGCCGGGCTGCTGTCCGGGACCGGCGTCGCCGTGATACTGAACTGTGAACCACAGTCGCACGTCGCGCTGCCGTCGTGACCCTCGATGACGAGCCAGGTTCCACACTCGGCACAGTAAATCTCTGTTTTCTCGCGGGACATCGGTCCGGTATCGTTCCCCTACGATACTGAGTATAGGCTTCCTACCGTCCATTATCTGTGGGTGAAAATACGGTTCCACACTTTTCGACCGCGGAAATGGACACCCTCGACTGCTGTCGCCCGCCTTCGAGCCGCCTCGGCAGAGGACACAGCTGGAACAGCTTACCGCTGCAATTCGGTTCTACTTAGCAACTCCACGACCCCGCCGCGGCACTGACTCTCCGACACCGGTCTCAGACCGTCTGATAGGCGCCGAGGCGCGTGCCGTCCAGCAGGAACGCCTCGGCGTCTGCGAGGCCCGCCGGGAGAAACGGTGAGAGGAAGGACTGTCCATCGACGTTCACCCAGGTCCCGCCCGACCGGTCGTTGAACGCCGGGAAGACGACCAGGTCGGCACCAGGTTCGACCGCGCTCTCGAAGGCGTCGGGCGCGAGTTCGCCACGGAGCCACGCGCGTTCCTTGCGGACGCCGCCGACCTCGTCTTCCAAGCGGACCACCGGATGCTCGTGGCCCATACAGACTACGTCGGCGGCGAGAACGGCCGGTGACGGCCACGTGTGGCCGTGGACGAAACCCACGTCGCCGAGACGGGTGCCATGTGCGGGCGTGACCGTCACGTCCGCGCCGAGTTCGTCGAGAACATCTTCCAGGTCGCCGTCGTGGTTGCCCTTCACCAGCGTCATCGGGACGGAGAGAGAGTCGAACAGTGCAGCAAGTTCGTCGCGTTCGTCCGCGAACGGGTCGCCGATGGCGTGTCCGAGGTCGCCCACGACGACGACCCGGTCGGCGCCCGTCTCCGTGACGAGGCCCGTCAGCCGGCGGCGTCGCTCCGCCGCCGCGGACTCGAGCTCGACGCCGTCGTATCGGAGGCCGGCTTCGATACCGGCGTGATAGTCGGCGACGGCGAGCAGTCGCTCACCGTCGGTCTCGACAGTCGCGGCGGGCACGCCGGGGAGCGGTTCGACCGACATCGCCCGAACCTTGGCGATGACGCGAGAAAAGGACCGCGCCTCAGATGGGGGTCAGTTTGCCGTCTTCGGGTTCGTAACAGCGCCCGCCCATCAGCGCGTCCTGGATGGCGTCCGAGACGGCCTCGGGGTCGGCGCCGTGTCGGTCGACGACCGTGGCGACCAGCTCCTCCCGGTCGGCACCGGCGCCGTCGTTCAGCTCCTTCATCGCGTCCATCACGGCGTCCTCGAGGTTCAGATCTGCCGTCGGTTCGGCGTCACCGGCAGGTTCGGTCGCCGCCTCGGGGTCCTCGTCACCGTCGCCAGTCGACGGCGCCGGCTCCGGTTCGCTCGAATCCGTCGCGTCCGCCGCCGTCGTGTCCGGGCTCGCAGCGTCGGCTGTCCCGGCGCTGTCTTCGGACTCGGTGGACGCACGTTCGACCGTTTCGGGGTCCGGCGTCTCGATGTCGGCCTCACCGGGGTCGTCGACGTCCGTCCCGCTCTGGAACTCCGTCCCGAACTCCGATTCGATCTGCTCGCGCTCGTCGTCGTCGAGTTCGAACTCCGGCTCGAAGTCCCCGAGGTCATCGTCCTCGGAAGCCGATTCCGGCTCGGATTCGGTGCTCGTCGGCGCTGCGTCGGTCGCAACCGACTCCCCGTCGGGTTCCGGCGCCTCCGTATCAGCACCCGCGGACTCGGTGACCGTGCCAGAGGCAGGGTCCGGCGTCGGTTCCGTCGTGTGCTCGACTGCTTCGTCGGTCTCTGTGTCGGGCTCCGGTGTGTCTGGTTCGACGGCCGATTCGTCCGCCGTTGCGGTCTCGGTCGGCGTCTCGTCACTTGGCTGTGCTCCGTTCGACTCGCTGGCGACACTCGCCGCAGACTCGGACGCAGTCGCTTCGGCGGGCTCCGAGTCTGGCTGAGTGGCACTCGACTCGCTCGCCGCTACGCTCTCGCCGCTTTCCGCGGTCGCCGCCTGCGGTGCTGCCGGCTCGGTACTCGATTCGTCCGCTGTCTCTGGCACGGAGACGTCGACGTCGGCCAGCAGGGGAATCGGGTCGTCCGTGCCGTCGCCGGGTCGCATCGACACGCCGCGTGCTTCGTCCCGTTCACCGGTCACGACGCGGGCCGAATCGAGGGCCGTCTCCCGGAGCGCCTGGAGGTAGTCGCCGGTCGTCCCGTAGTGGTCCAGCGCCAGGGTGATGCCGGCGGCCTGGGCCTCGGTGTAGCCGTTCTCCTCGAGCGCCGCTCGCAGTTCGTCACCCGCGAGCCCTGTCGCCTTGGCGCTGGCCAGCAGGCCGATGCGTTCGACGGTCTGCTCGGCGGCCTGGACCACCCAGCGGTCCCGCGTCTCGGCGTCGACCTCGCTGATGCTCTCCGGGCGAATCGAGGTGTACACCCGGTCGCTGTCTTCCGGTTCGAAGGTCCGCGCCTTGCCCGTCACGGCGACGAACGTCGGCGGCTCGGCCGATTCGAGGAAGGCCAGCGCCTCGGGCTGGTACTGGCCGGCGTAGACGACGAACGCACCGGTCGAGTCGGCGACTCGCGCCCGCAGCACCTCCTGGTTGACCGATTCTATCTCGGTCAGCACGCCGACCGCGAACAGGCGGTTGACCCGCGCGCCCGTCGGCGTGACGACGTAGTTCGGGGCCCGCTCCTCGTCGGACTCGGAGTACGAGAAGTCGGCCTCGTCGAACTCCGCCGCGAACAGCCGGTAGGCGACTTCGCGGAGGCGCGGCTCGTCGTCGCCGTTGGCGCTCATGCGTCCACCTCCTCGAGGAACGCCGCGGCGCGCGTCGCGGGGTCGTCGTCCGCCGGCGTGAACGCCGACGCGTTGTGGTTGACGCCGTACTCGTCGATGGACAGCGAGCCACGGACGACGTACTCCCGGCCGACGATGCGCTCGGCGATGCGGTCGGCGACGACTGACTTGTCCATCGCGTCCCGCGCGTGCTCGCGAGCATCGTCGATGTCGCCACCGTACACCGTCTCCGTCAGGTCCGCGTCGAGGATGACCGTCGCGGTGGCCGTCCCGTCGTCGAGGATGGCCTTCGTCCGGAGGTCGTCTTCCCCCTCGACGGTGCCGTGGGTCCGGCACTGCCCGTTCTGGATGACGCGACTGCACTCCGGACAGCGTTCGATGAGGCCCGACCCGTCGCGGACCTCGATGACGTTGCCCTGGAGTTCGACGTCGAACATCCCGCCTCCGTCGATGGCGTCGCGGATTCGCATCCTGGGGGCGCTGTCCGTCGCTTCGACCGGTGTCTCCAGCGGCGTGACCGTCGAGAACTCCGAGATGTTGACCGCCGGAGCGCTGCGGAAGTCACGGACGAAGGTCTCTTCGAGGCGGACGGATGCCCCTTCGGTAATCTCGTCGTGCGGCTCCCAGTCGGTAAAGGGCGTCCGGCCGCTCTCGTCGCCCAGGACGCCGCTCAAGATGGTCGTCTCGCCGTCGCGGCCGTTGATGACCTTCTCCTCACATTCGAGTACTCTCACCTCGACGTTGATGCCGCGGTCACCGATGGTGATCTCGCTCAACTGGCGGTCGCCGCCGACATCGGCGTCGATGGCCAGCGCCTCGTCGAGGACTGTCGCCTGCGTGCTTCCGCCCAGGTTGAGTTCGGGGTTCCCCTCGTACTCACGGATACTCGCGTTCCCGAGCCTGACGGTCTGTCCCGGGACGAGGTCGCCGTCGAAGCCGTCCCAGGCCGTGTAGGAAATCGTCCCCGACTCGTCGGCGAGCTCGCCCTCGCGGATGCGCTGTTCCTCGTCGTTGTACTGGATGGTCCGGCGGCCGGCGGTCAGGACCACGGCTGTGACGGTCACGTTCGAATCGCTTGGAGTCACGTCGGCGATGGCCTTGCTCTGCGTGGCGTCGCCGCCGCCAGAGCCGCCGCCGTACTTCCGCCTGACGCTCTGCTTGGCTTCGTCCATCGGCACGGAGTACGTGACGAGGTTCTCCAGGTCGCGCGTGACCTCCTCTTTGTCGACGCCGAGGTCGGAGGCGAGTTCCTCGGCATGGTCTTCGAGAGACATCGAGCGGAGGTTCGGCGGGGGCATGCAAAAGGGTTTGTGGGGTGTGTGAATCGGTGCGCGCTCGTATCGGCGTCTCCGGACGAACGTCCGTCCCCGGAGCGGGCCTGTCGAGTCCCGTTCCCACTGCTCGTTTCTGCCGAGTTGCCAGTTTCCCACACCCTTATCTGCCAGAGTCGCGTCACCGTGCGTATGGCTCGCACGTGCGACCCGGCCCGGGTCACCGAGGTTCGCACCGTGCGACACGCCGTCGCGAGCGGGCGTCTGGCGCCCGACGACGGGGTGAACTGACGTGGGCGGTATCTTCGGCTCGAAACCGTCAGACGCCCACGTCATCTGGCGGACCGGGCGGGACGACGACGGGAAGAAGAAGTTCGACTTCGAGTACCTGCAGCTCTGGGCCGCTCACTTCGGCGTCGACTACGAGGAGTGGACCCGGACCGACCACGACCGGAGCGACGAACCGCGAGCCCAGCACGCCTGCGTGTTCAACTGGGCGACGACCGGCGGGCAGGAGATATCGCTGGGCGACGCCAACTGGACGATGGGGACACAGGAAAAACCGCGGACGTTCGTCGAGATAGACGAGGCAGGTGTCGCCCGCTTCAAGGGGTGGTCGTCCGACGCCGTCCTCGACGTGGCCGAGCTCGTCATCGACGGCACGAGGTTCAAGCTGAAGACGGTCGACGGAGTGGTCAGGGAGCTCGACGCGACGGCGCTGGCGGAGCGGCCGGACGAGGCGTCGGGCTGACGCCCCGGGACTTCAGACGCGGGAACCGGCACATTTGTGTGGGCAGTCCGAGCATGGCCCAGATATGTCGGAACGGGACGAGAACGATTCGGGTTCGGTCACGGACTCACTGGATATCGACGTAGCGGGCGGGATACAGAGCGACCCAACCATCGACTTCTACGGTGGGAAGCTGGTCAGCGCGCTCCCGATAGGGCTGTTCATCGTGTGGGCGATCGTCCAGAGCGGGCTGCTCGGCATCTCCGACACGACGGGGCTCGTCGCCGGGATGCTCTTGGCGCTCATCGTCGGGATGTTCTTCGTCAAGGGCGACTGGAAGACCTACGCGAACACCATCTTCGAGGGGATGACCCAGCGGGTCGCGGCGACGGCCATCGTCGCCTGGCTGTGGGCCGGGATGTTCTCGGCGACTATCCAGGCCGGCGGGTTCGTCGGCGGGCTCGTCTGGGCGGCCAACGCGGTTGACATCGGCGCGGCGCTGTTCCCCGCGGCGACGTTCGTCCTGGCGGCGCTCCTCGCGACGGGCATCGGCACCGGCTACGGGACCACCGTCGCGTTCACCACGCTGTTCTTCCCGGCGGGCATCCTGCTGGGAGCGAGCCCCGTCCTCGTCTTCGGGGCCATCCTCTCCGGGGCGGTGTTCGGAGACAACCTCGCGCCGGTCAGCGACACCACCATCGTCAGCGCCGTCACGCAGGACTCCGACATCGGCGGCGTCGTCGCCTCGCGGTTCAAGTACGCCATCCTCCCGGCTATCGTCGCCCTCGGCGCGTACATCGTCGCCGGGAGCATGATGTCGGGCATCGAGGTGGCGGGCGACGCGGCCGCGGTGTTCGTCGCGAGCGCCGAGCCGGCCGGCCTGCTCCATCTGGTCTCGATGGGCGTCGTCATCGCCACGGCCGTCCGGGGCCGGCACATCGTCGAGGCCATCTCGTGGGGCCTGGTCGTCGCCGTCGCGGCGAACCTCGTCTTCGGCCTCGCCAGCCTCTCGGAGATGCTCGTCTTCCGCGCCCCCGCGCGCTCGAGCGTCGCCCAGTCGCTCTCGGGGCTCCCGGTCGTCGAAGTGGTCGACGCGAGCGCCTCCCCCGGCGTGGGCGGGAGCATCTACAACGGCGCCCAGGGCTTCTTCCCGCTCATCGTCCTGACGTTGCTCATCGTCGCCGGCGCTCGCATCATGATTCGGGGCGGCGGCTTCGCCGCATTGCAGGACTGGCTGCTCGACCACGTCGCGACGACGGTCACCCGGGCCGAGACGACGATGGTGCTCGGGACCGCGACGGTCAACGCGATGATTACCATCAACACCGCCGCGGAAATCGCTATCGCCCCGTACGTCTCGACCATCGGCCGGCGGTTCAACCTCAACGGCTACCGCCGGGCGAACATCCTCGACGCCAACACCTCCGCGCTGGGCTACATCTTCCCGTGGGCCGGCGGCGTCCTGGTCGGCATCGCGGCTATGCAGGGACTGCCGGATGCCTACCCCTGGTTCGAACAGTCGATGCTCATCAACCCCGTCGCCGTGGTGCCCTTCGTCTTCCACGGCTGGTTGCTCCTGGTGACGTTCCTGCTGGCCGCCTGGACTGGATTTGGCCGCGAGTACGTCTCCGACCGCGAGTCCGAGGAGGTGGCGCGGGTATGAGCCTCCTCGAGAAGTACTTCGCCGGGTGGCAGTTCCGGTCGAAGACGCCGACGTTCGAGCCGGGTGACGTCATCGTCGCGTTCGTCACGCGGACGGACGGCGACCGGAGCATCGTCCGCATCGGCGACTCGCTGCTCACGCTCGACCAGCACGTCCCCGCCGACACGCGGGTCCGACTCCGGGTGACCGACTTCGAGACGTCGTCGAACGAGGGTCGGGCGGAACTGGTCGAGACGCTCGACACCGCCACCTTCTGAGACGGCCGGAACCGAAAGTCGGTTCTGCGGGTGTGGACTACCCCGTCGTATGCACGTCGTCGTCAACGCCGCGATGAGCGCCGACGGGAAGCTCTCCTCGCGGCGGCGCGAGCAGATCGCCATCTCGGGGCCCGAAGACTTCGACCGGGTCGACCAGCTGCGGGCCGACTGTGACGCCGTGATGGTCGGCGTCGGGACGGTCATCGCCGACGACCCGTCGCTGACCGTCAAGGACGCCGACCGCCGGGAGGCACGTCGGAAGCGGGGCGAGTCGCCGAACCCCGCTCGTATCGTCGCCGACTCCCGAATCAGGACGCCGCCGGACGCGACGGTCCTCGACGGCCAGGCCGAGACGTATCTGCTCGTCAGCGAGGCCGCTCCGACGGACTTCATCGAGCAGATGGAGGAGACGGGCGCCTACGTCCTCGCGGCGGGCGAAGACCAGGTGGACCTCACGACGTCGCTCGGGAAACTCGAGGGCGAGGGCATCGAGACACTGCTGGTCGAGGGCGGCGGGGAACTCATCTTCGGCCTCGTCGCGGAGGGGCTGGTCGACGAGCTCTCCGTGTTCGTCGGGCCGAAACTCATCGGCGGGCGTGACGCGCCGACGCTGGCCGACGGCGACGGGTTCGTCGAGGAGTTCCCGTCGCTCGATCTCGACGAGGTAGAGCGCCTCGACGACGGCGTCCTGCTGACCTGGACGCTCTGACCGGCGGGACGGCGCTGTCGCTCGGTTCACAGGTCGCTGAGAAGCGCACGTCTGTGGCCGGTGCCGCGGCCCGCTCAGTGGTCGTGGCCGGTCAGTTCGCCGAAGGTCGTCCCGAAGCGCTCCTCGAACAGGTCGAGCGTCTGCTCCTCGAGGGCGGCGATTTCGGCGTCCGGTTCGCCCTGGGCGTGGTGGACTGCGCTGTGGATACGCTGGGCGAGGCCGAACATCGCGAGGTCACCGATGACCTGGGGGTCCGTCTCGTCGTCCGTCTCCCGGAGGATGTCGAGCAGGCCGCTCGGGACCGTGAGCTCGTCTGTGGCGTCGTCCGTCTCGATAGTCAGCGTGACAGTGTCGCTTGCCATGCGAACTGGTTCGGACACGCGACGGAAGGGTCTGTCGGGTCAGTGCTACGCCGTCGCAATCCTGGCACGGGCGAGGCTACGCCGTGGCGTGCTCGCCGACGTAGGGGTCGTTCCCCGTCGTCTCGGCGCGGAGCTTGAGCGCCTCGTTCATCGCTTCGAAGCCGCGGCGCGTGCCGTCGACGTCGAGGACGAGGCCGACGAGGAGTCCCGAGAACGACTCGCCGTGGTGGAGGCGCGTGCGGTTCTCGCCGAGTGCTTCGAGTCTGAACTCGTGGCGGCCGTCCAGCAGGCCGGGGACGAACAGTCTGCCGAGCCACTCGAGGTGTTCGTTCGGCGTGGCGGCGGTGACGCGTGGCTTGAACGTCATCTCGCGACTCCCCGGCGGGTCGAGTCTGACTTCGAGTCGCTCGCCCTCGGTGGGCGTCCCGGAGATCCGGGTCACGAACGAGTTCCACTCGGGGTACGCGTCGAAGTCGACGAGCGTCGCCCACACAGCGGACGCGGGGGCGTGGATATCGATGGTCGTCTCGATGGTTTTCATTGCCGTTATAACGCGCCCAGAGGAGATAAAGAGTGACTGATAGAATTGCACGCCTCGCCGGTGGCGCTCAGTCGTCGGCTTTCGCGGCCGCTTCCGACTCCGAGTCCGCAGTCGTGTCCTCGAGGTCCTCGAGGTAGTCGTCGGCGTCCAGCGCGGCCTTCGAGCCGTCGCCGGCGGCGGTGACCGCCTGCTGGTAGTGGAAGTCGACGACGTCGCCGGCCCCGAACAGCCCCTCGACGTCCGTCGCGGTCTGGCCGGCGCCCTTGCCGCCCTTCGCGACGATGTAGCCCGTCTCGTCGAGCTCGACGCCGGTGTCCTGGAGGTAGTCGGTGTTGGGCGTGTGGCCGATGGCGACGAACACCGCGCCGACCGACTGGTCGAACGTCTCGGTCTCGGGGTCGTCGAGTTTCTCCGAGGGGTACCCCGACTCGTTTCGCGCGAGCGTGACGTGGTCGACGCCGTCCTCGGCGGAGCCGTGTATCTCGAGCAGTTCGGTGTTTCGCAGTATTTCGACCTCGCCTTCGTCGACTTTCTTCTGAATCTTGTCGATCCAGTAGTCCTCGGCGCGGAACTCCTCGCGCCGGTGGGCGATGTACACCGTGTCGGCGAACTTCGTGAGGAAGTGCGCCTCCTCCATCGCGGCGTCGCCGCCGCCGACGACGAGCATGTCTTCGCCGCGGAAGAACGCCCCGTCACAGGTCGCACACGTCGAGACGCCGTAACCCATCAGGTCGTCCTCACCGGGGACGCCCAGCGTGCGGGCGCTCGCCCCCGATGCGGCGATGAACGCGTCGGCGGTGTAGACCGTGCCGTCGCGCAGTTCGACGCGGAACGGGCGCTCGCTGTCGTCGATGTCGGTGACGATGCCGTGCTCGATTTCGGTGCCGAAGCGCTCGGCCTGCTCTTTCATCCGGTTGATGAGGTCCGGACCCGAGAGCCCCTCGGGGAAGCCGGGGTAGTTCTCGACCTCGCTGGTGAGTGTCAGCTGGCCACCCGGTTCGTCGCCTTCGAGGACCAGCGGCTCGTTGTTGCTCCGGGCGGCGTAGATGGCGGCCGTCAGTCCGGCGATTCCCGACCCGGCGATGATGAGTCGTCGGTGTTCTACTGGCTCAGTCATGCCCACAGATACTGTCCACGGGGGTAATTATTTTGCGCTGTCGAGTCGGGACCGCACACGCCCGCCGACACCCTTAGGCACCGCCCCCCGCTCGGTCAGGGTATGCCCGCCGACCTCGAAGAGAAGACCGACCGCTACGAGGGACTGCTCGCCGAGGCACTGGACGCCGCGGCCGTCGCACCGCCAGAGGGGACGCCGATGCACGACGCCGCGCTCGAATGCCAGGAGATGGCGTCGTCGTATCTCGAAGACGGCCGCCACTTCCGGGCCGACGAGGACCCGGTCAACGCGCTCGCTTCCTTCTCGTACGGGCACGCGTGGCTGGACGCAGGCGCACGGATCGGCCTGTTCGACGTGCCGACCGAGGGCCACCTGTTCACTGTCTGACCAGGTTCGCATCGTGGGTGGTCTCTGCGTCTGTGTCGTCACTCGTGAATCGTCCTAACTCCCAGTTGGCGCCGAACGTGGCGCGGGCGCTCGATTCGGTCACCCGACCGCAGTCATGCGATTTGTTATCACGAATACCAAAAGGTTTATAAACTTTTCTCCCTTACTATAGGTAAGACGCCAGCGGGGAGTACTTTTTACCATTACGCCCCCGGCAGAATGAGAGGTCCCCAATCATGAGTGAATCCCCAGTACGAACCAGCACCCACGAGAAGACGAGCGAGAAAGAGGTCGAACGCAAGGAGACAGAGCGGATAGACGTCTGTCCGGAGTGTGGCGGCAATCTCCTGACGGACGCCGAACACGGCGAGACGGTCTGCCAGGACTGCGGCCTCGTCGTCGAGGAGGACGAGATCGACCACGGGCCCGAGTGGCGGGCCTTCGACTCCTCGGAGAAGGACCGCAAGTCCCGCGTCGGTGCGCCGACGACGAACATGATGCACGACAAGGGGCTGTCGACGAACATCGGCTGGCAGAACAAGGACGCCTACGGGCGGTCGCTCTCGAGCGAGCAGCGCCAGAAGATGCAGCGCCTGCGCACCTGGAACGAGCGGTTCCGCACCCGCGACTCCAAGGAGCGCAACCTCAAGCAGGCGCTCGGCGAAATCGACCGCATGGCCTCCGCGCTGGGGCTTCCCCAGAGCGTCCGTGAGACCGCGAGCGTCATCTACCGCCGTGCCCTCGGCGAAGACCTGCTGCCCGGCCGGTCTATCGAAGGCGTCGCGACGTCGGCGCTGTACGCCTCGGCCCGGATGGCGAGCAACCCCCGGTCGCTCGACGAGATGGCCGTCGTCTCCCGCGTCGACAAGATGGAGCTGACCCGGACCTACCGCTACATCGTGCGCGAACTCGGCCTGGAAGTCCAGCCAGCTGACCCGGAGCACTACCTGCCCCGGTTCATCTCCGAGCTGGGCCTCAGCGACGAGTCCGAGCGCCAGGCCCGTGACCTCGTCGAGAACGCCCGGAAGGCCGGGCTGCTCTCCGGGAAGTCACCGGTGGGCCTCGCCGCGGCCGCCGTCTACGCCGCCGCGCTGCTGACCAACGAGAAGGTCACCCAGAGCGAGGTCAGCGAGGTGGCCAACATCTCCGAAGTCACCATCCGCAACCGCTACAAGGAGCTGCTCGAAGCCGAGAACGTCCCGGCGTAAGCCAGTCGCGACTCTCTCTCTCATCCGCCGGTTTATTTCACCAAGATTTTCAGAACAGTTGACAGTAAACTTTTATACGACGCCCAGTGTGTGTCATCATCATACATGGAGGAAGCGTACGTCCGTCTGCTCTGTCCCGAGTGCAAGAAGGGCTGGGAGTCGACGCCCACCCAGTTGCCGCCCCACACGACCACCTATCACTGTCCCAACTGTCACGCGAGCCGGCGGCTCGCGGAGTTCACCCGGACCGACCGCGACCTTCAGACGCTGAAGGGGTTGCAGTAACTACTCGCCCGTCGCCGTCCGCGCGCCGCAAGCCGCACACCGGAGGACCTCGACCCCGTTCTCGCGGTCGAGTCGCGTGTCCGGGAGGCCACATTCCGAACAGCGAACGTACGCGTCGAAGTACGCGTCGATGGCCCGGTCCAAGCGCTCGCTCCCGAACGACCCGGCCAGTCGGGCCCGGCCGCTCTCGTCGATGTGTCCGCTCGTCCCCAGCTCCCTCTGCAGGTACTTCAGCACGTGGTCCGGGTCTCTGTCGAGTCGGTCGCACACCGCCCGGAAGTTCTCGAACACCGTGACTCTCCCCTCCTGGCGGACATCCGTATCGGGGAGCTCGAACCGTTCGTCCGTGGCCTCGACGTCGGGCGTCTCGTCGAGCACCTTGTCGAGTTGCTCCTCGTAGTCCATATCGTACACTTGATCACTGGTCGAAAAAAGCGCTTCCAATCCCGCCGACTGGCGTCCCCGTCTGTCGGAACCGGGCAGCAGAGAACCGGCTGTAGACGGCCTGAGTATAACGATTGTTGATTTTAGAAGTGTGTTAACCTTCGTCAGAGTAGTACTATAAACTTCGAGTTATTAGACTGCGGTGACTATGAAGAAGCAGGAGCTCATCCATCTTCACGGCCTGCTTGCACAGGTACAGAACCACTACGAGGCCGACGCAGCCACCGAAGTCGAGCACGACGAGTACGAGACACTGGGCGTGAAGCCGACATCGATCCACAAGTCGAAGACCGACCACAAGGCCGCCGTCTTCGCCCTCGTCGACGGCATCACCTCCGAGATGACCGACGACGCGAAAGAACCCGTTTCTGCCGCCGCGGACTGATTCCCTCTCCTCTCCCGCCCAGGACGACCGATAGCGAGACCCCTCTGTCCAATCCGTTTGCAGTTACTCGTCGATGAGCTCCTCGAACTCCGGCAGCACCTCGTCGTCGCCGTCGCCCGCGACGACCGGTTCTTCCTCCTCGGCCTCCTCTGACCCGTCGGACTCCGATTCGTCGTCGACGACCTCCTCGATAGCCACGACGTCGAGCGGGATGCTCTCCAGGCGCTGTCCGATCTCCTTCCGGGCAATGCGGGCCGCGTGCTCGTCGCGCTCGACGTTGAACACCGTCATCTCCAGCTCGAGGGCGACGAGACTCTCGTCGGCCGCGATGAACGCCGGTTCGAGCGCGTCGCCACAGTGGGGGCAGTGGCGCTCGCTCATGTTTATCTCGACGTAGTTGAGATCCGGGTTCAGCATCTCGCCGGTCTTCGAGATGGCGATGCGAACCGCTTCGTCCGGGTTCGAGACGTCGTAGACAGGAACTGCCGCCTCAACGACAACTCTACAGTCCATACGTGTATGTTTGTTGTCCTATAGTAAGAAGGTTGGCCCGCAGTGACACGGTGACGTCGACCGCGTGTCAGCGGACGCGCCAGAGCGAGTCTCCGGGCAGAAATCGGCCGAGTTCGGCCTCCTGCCGGTAGTCCGTCTGGAGCAGCGCTCGGAGGGCGGCGACGAGTTCCGACTCGTCGTCGTCCGTCCAGCTGGCGGGGTCCTTGATGGGGTAGACCAGCCACCCGCTCCCTTTGACCTCCGTCGCGTGGAGGGCGTCCATGTCGACGTCGGCTGTCGGCTCTGCAGTCATGTTCGCGAAGACGTGTCTCGTCGCCCGTTCGCCGACCGGCAGCAGGACGTGGGAGGTGATAGCCCGAACTTCGGTGTCGAACATCGGTTCGTGGTCCGCGTAGTCGTCCTCGGTCGGGACACGGTCACCACACAGGAACAGATACGAGAGGTAGGTCTTGTCGACTGTCGGCGGTGTCCCGGCCTCCGTCAGGAGCCCGCCGGCGACGAGCGCTCGCTGGAGGCGCTCTGCGGCGGGCGTCCCGGTGAACGGAATCCCCGACTCGCTGCCGCCGTGGACGGCGGGGTGGTCGCCGATGACGTGGAAGTCCGCGTTCGCGTCGCCGTAGCCCGGCACGAACGGCTCACACGGCGGCTCGAAGCCAAACGGATTGTGCTGTGTTGCCGTGATATTCTTCACGCGAGAGAGCAGGGAACAGGAGAGGAAAACTCCGACGGTTCGCACCGGTAACGTTTTTCTCGGATGCACTCCACGGGACCGGTATGTCCTGGTCCCGGAGCCGTGATGTCGCGTGAACCACGACGAACGCGTCGAGGACCTCCGCGAGCGGAAGGCGGAGGCGGAGCGCGGCGGCGGCGAGGAACGCATCGAGTCCCAGCACGAGAAGGGCAAACTCACCGCCCGCGAACGTATCGACTACTTCCTCGACGACGGCTCGTTCGTCGAGATCGACGCCCTGCGTGAGCACCGCTCGACCAACTTCGACATGGCCGAGCGGGAGGCCCCCGGCGACGGCGTGGTCGTCGGCTACGGCGCGGTCAACGGCGACCGCGTCTACGTCTTCGCCCACGACTTCACCGTCTTCGGCGGGTCGCTCGGCGAGGCGTTCGCCCAGAAGGTCTGTAAGGTGATGGACAAGGCCATCGAGAACGGCGCGCCGATAATCGGACTGAACGACTCCGCGGGCGCCCGCATCCAGGAGGGTATCGACTCCCTGGCTGGCTACGCCGACATCTTCCACCGTAACCAGCAGGCCAGCGGCGTCGTCCCACAGATATCGGCCATCATGGGTCCCTGTGCCGGCGGCGCGGTCTACTCACCGGCCATCACCGACTTCGTCTACATGGTCGAGGAGACCAGCCACATGTTCATCACCGGACCGGACGTCATCGAGACGGTCACCGGCGAGGAGGTCGGCTTCGACGAACTGGGCGGCGCACAGACCCACGCGACCGAGTCCGGCGTGGCGCACTTCACCGCCGCCGACGAGAAGGCCGCGATGGACGAGATTCGCTACCTCCTCTCCTATCTCCCCCAGAACAACGTCCAGGACCCGCCGAGTGTCGACCCCTGGGACGACCCGGACCGCCGCGACGAGTCGCTGGTCGAGACGGTGCCCGACCAGCCACAGAAGCCCTACGACATGGTCGAGGTCGTCGACGGCATCGTCGACACCGACTCCTTCTTCGAGGTCGCTGAGGGGTTCGCCCGGAACATTGTCACCGGCTTCGCCCGGCTGGACGGCCACAGCGTCGGCGTCGTCGGCAACCAGCCCCGGGTCAACGCCGGGACGCTGGACATCGACGCCTCGCGGAAGGCCGCCCGGTTCGTCCGCTTCTGTGACGCCTTCAACATCCCCATCCTGACGTTCGTCGACGTGCCGGGGTTCATGCCCGGCAAAGACCAGGAACGAAACGCCATCATCAACCACGGCGCGAAACTGCTGTACGCCTACTCCGAGGCCACCGTCCCGCTGTTGACGGTCATCACGCGCAAGGCATACGGCGGCGCGTACGACGTCATGGCCTCGAAGCACATCGACGCCGACATGAACTACGCGTGGCCCACCGCCGAAATCGCCGTGATGGGCCCACAGGGTGCCGTGAACGTCCTCTACGGCGACGAACTGGCCGACGCGGACGACGTCGAGGCCCGCCGCCAGCAGCTCATCGACGAGTACCGCGACGCCTTCGCGAACCCCTACATCGCCGCCAAGCGCGGGTTCGTCGACGACGTTATCGAACCACAAGAGACTCGGCCGCGACTCATCGAAGACCTCGACCTCCTCCGAGGGAAACGGAAGGACCAACCCGACCGCAAACACGGGAACATCCCACTGTAACCATGGCCACAGACACAGCACCCGACTCCGCCGACGTCGACGTCGAGCTCGTCAAAGCGGTCGCGGACGCGCTCCCGGACGCCGCCGACGACGAGGCTGCGGCCATCGCCGTCGCCATCGGGGCGCACATGACCGACCAGCAGCGGGCCGCGGCGGCCGCGGCCGCCGCCGCGGGCGACGACCCGACCTGGGACGGCAAGGAGTGGACGTTCTCGAAGCGGGTCGCGGACACACAACGGCGCCACGTCACAGTTCCAGCAGACGCACCGACGGACCCCTGGAGCGCCGCCGGTCGAACCGACCGGATGTAGAAGCTACCCTGCCTGGTCGGCCAGCCGTTCGGCGAGGGCCGCTGCCTCGTCCCGGACAGTGAGCTCGTTGAGCCACGCTGCCGGGAGGCTCTCCGCCCCGAACCGGGCCCCGGCGACGGCCCCTGCGACGGCGCCGACGGTGTCGGTGTCCCCGCCGTTGTTGACCGCCGTGACGATGGCCTCTTCGGCTGTCTCCGCCAGCAGCGCGTGCCCGACGCCGGCCTCCAGGGTGTCGACGACGTAGGCGGTCACGGGGAGCATCGTCGGGTCCGTCGTGGTCGACGCCTCCCGGAGGGCGACCGTGACAGCCGCGGGCGCGTCGTCGCTCAGTCGCTCGAGCGCCATCGACACCGGGTCCGCTTCCCCCCGGAGGAAGCCGGCGACGACCAGGTTCAGCGCCGAACACCCGTGGGTACAGCGCGGGTCCCAGTGGGTCAGTCGCGAGGACGCCACACTCGTCTCGACGAGCGTCTCGGCGTCCGTCGCGTACCGTATCGCCAGTGGTGCACAGCGCATCACGCTGCCGTTGCCGGCGTTCTGCCCTTCGGGACTCTGCGTCCAGACGTGTTCGGCGGCCTGGTCCCACGGTTCGCCGGTCGCGACGCGGGAGAGCACCCGCCTCGTCATCCCGCCGATACCCGTCGGGTCGCCCTCGAACCACTCCGCGAACCGCCGGGCGGCGTCGTCCGGATGGAACCCGTCCGACTCCACGAGGCTCCGGGCGAGACACAGGGCCAGCTCCGTGTCGTCGGTCACCTCACCGGCCGGCAGGCCGTGAATCCCACGGTCTTGCATCTCCGTCAGGCGGCCGTGTTCGCTGGCGATGCGTGACCGCGGCCACCCTTCGACCGGCCGGCCCAGGGCGTCGCCACACGCCAGTCCGAGCAACGTTCCGCGAGCGCGCGCTGTGATATCCATAGAGCGTCCACTCTATACGAGAGACGACGGAGCGACGATATTACAGTTCCGCCTAGTTTTATGAGGTGAGTCTCGGTAAGGAGGCATATGTTCGACAAGGTACTCGTCGCGAACCGCGGGGAGATCGCGGTACGGGTCATGCGTGCCTGCGAGGAGTTGGGAATCGGGACGGTCGCCGTCTACTCCGAGGCCGACAAGCACTCCGGCCACGTCAGGTTCGCCGACGAGGCGTACAACGTCGGACCAGCGCGAGCGGCGGACTCTTATCTCGACCAGGACGCCATCGTCGACGCTGCACACCAGGCCGACGCCGACGCCATCCACCCCGGCTACGGCTTTCTGGCGGAGAACGCGGACTTCGCCCGCAAGGTCGAAGCCGCGGACGGCCTCACCTGGATCGGTCCGGCCGGCGACGCGATGGAGGCGCTGGGCGAGAAGACGAAGGCCCGGAAGATCATGCAGGAGGCCGACGTGCCCATCGTCCCTGGGACGACCGACCCCGTCGATGACCCCGACGAGGTCGAGGCGTTCGGCGAGGAACACGGCTTCCCGGTGGCCATCAAAGCCGAAGGCGGTGGCGGTGGCCGCGGGATGAAGATCGTCCAGAGCCCCGACGAGATAGAAGAGCAGCTCGAATCCGCGAAACGTGAGGGCGAGGCCTACTTCTCGAACGACTCCGTCTACCTCGAACGTTTCCTCGAGAACCCGCGCCACATCGAGATCCAGATCATCGCCGACCACGACGGCAACGTCCGCCACCTCGGCGAACGCGACTGTTCGCTCCAGCGCCGCCACCAGAAGGTCATCGAGGAGGGGCCTTCACCGGCCCTGTCGGACGAACTCCGCGAGACGATTGGCGAGGCCGCCCGCCGGGGCGTTCGTGAGGCTGACTACTACAACGCCGGCACCGTCGAGTTCCTCGTCGAGGAGGACACCGACCGCGAACCAGGAGAGGTGCTGGGGCCCGACACGAACTTCTACTTCCTCGAGGTCAACACCCGTATCCAGGTCGAACACTGCGTCACCGAGGAGATAACGGGCATCGACATCGTCAAGTGGCAGATCCGGGTCGCCCAGGACGAGAACCTGAGTTTCGCCCAGGACGACGTGGCGGTCGACGGCCACGCGATGGAGTTCCGCATCAACGCCGAGAACGCCGCCAAGGACTTCGCCCCGGCCAACAGCGGCTCGCTCGAGGTCTACGACCCGCCGGGCGGTATCGGTGTCCGGATGGACGACGCGCTGCGGCAGGGCGACGACCTGGTCACGGACTACGACTCGATGATCGCGAAACTCATCGTCCACGGCTCCGACCGCGACGAGGTCATCACGCGCGGGAAACGCGCGCTCGGAGAGTTCGACATCGAGGGCTTCCCGACGGTCATCCCGTTCCACCGCCTGATGCTCACCGACGAGGTGTTCGTCGGCGGCACGCACACGACGAAGTACCTGGACAACACGCTCGAGAAAGAGCGAATCGAGGCCGCACAGGAGAAGTGGGGCCACGACTCTGACTCGGCGGCCGACGAGGACGAGGAGGTCGTCGAACGCGAGTTCACCGTCGAGGTCAACGGCAAGCGCTTCGAGGTCGATCTCGAGGAGCGCGGCGCCCCGCCAATCAACGTCGGTGACGTCGACGCGGGCGGCACAGACCGTCCGGACCGTCCGGCAGCGGGCGGTGGCGGTGGCGGCGGGTCCGGTGGGTCCAGCGCGGAAGGTGAGCAGGTCACCGCCGAGATGCAGGGGACTATCCTGGAGGTCAACGTCGACGAAGGCGACGAGGTAGAGGCCGGCGACGTGCTCTGTGTCCTGGAGGCGATGAAGATGGAGAACGACATCGTCACCGAGCGCAGCGGCACCATCAACGAGGTGGTCATCGGCGAGGGCGAGTCCGTCGACATGGGCGACCTCATGTTCGTCATCGGCTAACTGTTCGGTCGTCGGGTCACTCTCGCCACGCGGTTTTTATCTCCCCCTGTCGAACCGTCGAGTATGAACGAGACACGACACCGGGTTCTGGAGGCGCTGGCCGACGGGCCGGTCTCCGGGCCGGCACTGGCCGAGGCGCTCGGCGTCTCCCGTGCGGCCGTCTGGAAGCACGTCGAGGGACTGCGCGAGAGCGGATTCGACGTCGAGAGCGGGGACGACGGGTACCGGTTGGCGTCGGTCCCGGAGTTCGGCGGCGCCGCAGTAGCGTACGAGCTCGGCGCCCCCTTCGAGGTCGAGTACCACGACAGCATCCCGAGCACGAACGCCCGCGCTCGCGACCTGGCTGCCGAGGGAGCGACCGACGTGGTGGTGCTGGCCGACGAACAGACCGGCGGCCGCGGCCGACTCGACCGCGCGTGGTCGTCGCCGAGCGGCGGCATCTGGCTCTCGTTGCTCTTCCGTCCGGACGCGCCGATGGCGCACGCCCCGGTGTTCACGCTCGCCGCAGCCGTCGCCGTCACCCGGGCCGCTCGCGGGGCCGGCGTCGACGCCACCATCAAGTGGCCGAACGACGTGCTCGTCGACGACCGGAAGCTCGTCGGTATCCTCACCGAGATGGAGGGCGAGGCCGACCGCGTCTCCTGGGTGGTCGTCGGCATCGGTATCAACGCGAACGTCGACCCTGCGGCCCTCCCGAGCGACGCCGACCCGACGAGTCTCGAGGCCGAGCGCGGGAGCCCGGTCGACCGGCGGTCATTCACGCAGCGCGTCCTCGAGGAGTTCGACGCGCTCCGACAGTCGCCCGAGACGGTCGTCGACGCCTGGCGAGAGTACGCGACGACGCTGGGTCGGCGCGTTGGCGTCGAGACACCGAGTGGCACCGTCGAGGGCGAGGCCGTCGATATCGAGTTCCCCGGCGCGCTCGTCGTCGAGACAGATACCGGCCGGGTGACTATCACGGCCGGCGACTGTGACCACCTCCGCCCGGTCTGAGCGCCGAACGGGCGGGAGATGCTGTCCGGACTCCGTCAGTTCGCGGTTTGCACGGCCGACTCGGGGTCGTCGCGCAGCTTGCCGCGGCCGACCGGGACCGTGACGACCGGGACGTGTGACCGCCTGATGACGCGTTCGGCGACGCTACCGAGCAGGAGCCGATCGAGCCCGCCGCGGCCGTGCGTCCCCATGACGATGACGTCACAGTCGGTCTCGACGGCGTACTCCAGTATCTCGTTGGTCGGGTCGCCCTCGACCATCCTGCCCTCGACGACGACCTCCCGCTCGTCGTACGCTTCCAGTTCGTCGAGCGCCAGCTCGCCCTCCTCCCTGAGCATCTGCGTGAGACCCTCCCACGAGTTGTCGGCCGGTAACGCCGAGAAACGGCCGGTGTCGACCACGTAGAGACCGTGGACCGTCGCGCCGTGGGTCTTCGCGAGCGAGACGGCGTGCTCGATGACGTGCTCCATCTCCTCCGAGCCGTCGGTCGGCAGCAGTATCCGGTCGTACATACGTTCCTGTTGGTCAGGTAACAGCATAGGTGTTTGGTGCGTGGTAGCACACGAGACTACGACTCGGGGAGGACCACGCGCTTGACGTCACTCGTCCCTGCCCGCCGGACGACTGCCCGGACGGGGTTCTGCGCGCCAGCCAGGTTGTCCGAATTCCCGTCGAGCACGGTCAGCCGTGCCGGGCGGCCGACTTCGAGGACACCGCAGTCGAGCCCGGCGAGTTCGGCCCCGTTGCCCGTCGCCATGGCCAGGACCTCGTGGGCAGTCAGGTCGTACAGCTTCGCGGTGAACTCCATCTCGCGGAACATCGAGGGACTGTTGAGGAACACGTTGTCAGTCCCGAGCGCGACTGTCGTCCGCTCGATGAGCTCCTCGACGGGCGGGAGGCCCACGTCGGTGACGAGGTTCGAGCGGGGACAGACCGCGACGGGCATCCCGCTGTCTTCAACCCGGTTGAGGTGGAGCGGTTCGGCCTGGACCAGGTGGACGAGGAAGTCGGGGTCCAGGTCGAGCGCCGGGTTGATGTCGGTGGTGTCGACCTCGCCGGCGTGGATGCCGAACAGCTTGTCCGCGCGCCGGGTCGCGCGCCGCTCGCTGGAGAAGTCGGCGTCGTTGGCGCCGCTGGCACCGAACCCGTCTGCGACTTCGAGGACGTCGACGGACTCCCGACCGAGGACGACGCTTTCGAGACGCGAGCCCTCGAGTGCATCGTCCAGTGCACGGACGCCCTCGACGCCGCCCTCGCGGAACTCGACGAACGCGCCGGTCCCCGACTGCTCCATGTAGTCGAGACTCCGTTCCATGGCCGCCACCAGTTCGCTTCGGTCGGCCTCGCGGAGCAGTCGGTGTTTCAGCCCGTCCGGCGGGGCGACGAGTTCCTCGAGACTCAGTCCCTCGCCGGCCTCCTTGGCGATGGAGTCACCGACGTGGGTGTGGGCGTTGACGAACGCCGGGAGGACGATATCGTCGCTGTACACTTCGTCTTCCTCGATCGCGACGATGCGGTCGTCCTCGACGACGACGCGGCCCTCGACCGCGTCGAACGATGGGCCGCGGAGAATCGTCCCTTCGAGTATCATAGCTAGTCCTGAACGGTCGCTCAATTAAACTCGTCGAGGGTCGCGTGGATTCCGTGCCGGACGTCCCTGACGCGAGCGCCGTCCATGTCGAGGCCGAGTTCGCGAACCGCCGCCTCACCGACCCGCTCGCTCTCTGACTCCGGCGCGTAGACCCCGAGTCGCCACTGGTCGTGCTGGGCCGCCCGAATCGCGTTGACGAGCGTCGACTGTTCGCCGAGGCGGCGCACCTCGCCGTTGACCAGAATCCGGCTCGACGACTCCTTCATCGTCGGCTCGGGCGGCACGTCGAGGATGACCGTGTCGGGGTCGACGTTGGCCGCGTCCGCGATGGCGTGTTCCAGAGCGCGGACGTCCCGGAACTCCCCATCGAGGAGGTCGTCGGGGACCGCGGGACGCTCGGCCCACACCGACCGCTTGTAGAGGTCGCGCTCGCT
Source organism: Haloarcula ordinaria (assembly GCF_029338275.1). Taxonomy (NCBI): domain Archaea; kingdom Methanobacteriati; phylum Methanobacteriota; class Halobacteria; order Halobacteriales; family Haloarculaceae; genus Haloarcula; species Haloarcula ordinaria. The sequence continues at coordinate 1,928,544 of NZ_CP119789.1, forward strand.
CAGCCGACGCGCGTATTCGGCGGTCTCTGCACAGCGCCGGAGGCGCACCAGCAGGTCCTTGTCGTCCCACCGCCGCAGGTCGTCGGCCGTCGAGTTCGTCGCCGCCAGCAGTCGCTCGGTCCCCCGCCGGAGCATCGACTTGGCGATGCGCGCGACGTGGTGCTGGTACACGGTAGGGTTCATCAACGCGCGTGCGAGCAACAGCGACTCTGCCGTCTGTACGTTCCCCTCGTCGAGCACCAGCTGGCCGTCGACGAACCGCAGTTCGCGAACGAGCCGCTCGTGGTCGATGGTGCCGTAGGGGACCCCCGTGTGGTGTGCGTCACGGACGAGGTAGTCCATCCGGTCGACGTCGAGCTCCCCGGAGACGAGCTGCCCGAGTTCTCCGTCGCCGGCCACCAGGTCGGCGACGCGGTCCGGGTTGAGCCCGTGGTCGGTCAAAACCCGTGCGACGGCCCCGCGGTCGAGCAGTTCGTGGACGTCGTCGTGGTACTTCCCGGTCTTCCGGTGGACCACGGCCTCGACGTTGTGGCTGTACGGCGAGTGACCGACGTCGTGGAGGAGTGCCGCTGCACGGACGCGCTCCGCCTGCTGCCCCTCGATACCGAGCTCCGACAGCGCCCGGTCGGCGAGGTGGTACACGCCCAGGGAGTGCTCGAACCGGGTGTGGTTCGCCGAGGGGTAGACGAGCGTCACCGTCCCCAGCTGCGCGATGTGGCGCAACCGCTGGACCGGCGGTGTCTCCAGCAGGTCGGCAGCGACGCCCTCGACCGCGATATGGTCGTGGACGCTGTCCTTGATGGTGGTCATTGTCCGGTGCTACGTCGGCCCCGCTGAAAACGATACTGACGGTCACCGTCGCGCGACGGACGCGAGCAAGGCAGTGAGGTCCGCCGGGTCGGCATTTCCCGCCTCGATGGCGTCGGACGGGTCTCGCCCCATCTCTCGGACCGTCTCGGTGGCCTTCTTGGGCCCGTAGTCCCGGTTGTACACCAGCCAGCCCGCGAGCACCTGTCCGGTCCGGCCGATACCGGCGAGACAGTGGACGACGGTGCGTTCTTCGGCGTCACGGGCGTTCGCGAGGAAGGGGAGTATCTCGCCGTTCAACTGCTCCGGCGTGGCGAGGTGGTGGTTCGGTATCGGGGCGTGACACACCTTCGATTCACCGAACGCCGACTGGTACCGAGCAACGTTCAGCCCGGTGGTGTCGAGCTGGCGGCCGGGCATGAGACAGCAGACACGCTCGATGTCACGGGCTGCCACGTAGTCGAGCCAGTCGTCGACCGCCCGCTCGTGGCCCGCGGCCGTGTGCCAGCCCGGCGCGCAGGCGCCGAAGACGAACGATTCGTCCGGGGCCGCCGGAGCGAACCGATGTGGGTTCTGTCGCTGCATGACGGCGATTGTCAATGGTCTTTCAGTCCACCATCTTGAATGTATCCGCTCGGTTCTCAGTGCTGATTCTCTCCGGGTCATCTGCGGTCTCGGTGCCCGCCAGGGGCCACGTTTATACAATCGGTCCCCCCACGTCGGCGTATGGTGACGTTCCTCGCCGGCGGGACGGGCACGCCGAAACTCCTCGCCGGCGCCGACGACGTGTTCGCGCCGGCCGAGACGACGGTCGTCGCCAACACCGGTGACGACGTCGAACTGGGCGGCCACTTGGTCTGTCCCGACCTCGACACGGTCCTCTTCCTCGCAGGCGGCGTCCTCGACCGTGAGACGTGGTGGGGTATCGCCGACGACACTGCCGAGACACACGACGAACTCCTCCGTCTGGCCGACGCCGCGGACCTGCCGAGTGGCCCGCAGTATCTCCCCGAAGACCGACAGACCGCCGGGCGTGAAATCGCCCACTGGCGCCGGTTCTCCGGCGTCGCCGAATTCATGCACATCGGCGACCGCGACCGCGCGGTCCACGTGACCCGAACCTCGCTGCTGGACGCCGGACAGTCACTGACCGAGGTCACCCGGACGCTCGCCGAGGCGTTCGACCTCACCAGAACGCTGTTGCCGATGAGCGACGACCCCGTCGCGACCATCGTCCACACCGACGACGGACCGATGCACTTCCAGGAGTGGTGGGTCGGACGCGGTGGTGACCCGCCGGTCGATGACGTCGAGTTCAGGGGGGCCGACGCCGCGACAGCGACCAACGCCGTCTTGGCGGCACTCGATGACCCTGTCGTCGTCGGGCCGTCGAACCCGGTCACGTCGCTCGGACCGATGCTCGCCGTCGAGGGCATCGAGCGCGCCCTCGCAGACACGCCAGTGGTGGCCGTCTCCCCGTTCGTCGAGGACGAGGTGTTCTCCGGGCCGGCGGCGACGCTGATGACCGGGACCGGCCGCGACCCGAGCACGGCGGGCGTCGCCGAGGCCTATCCGTTCGCCGACGCGTTCGTCCTCGACGAGGCCGACGGGACTGCGCTCGACAGGCCGGTCGTCCGGACGGATACGACACTCGACACCGAGTCGGACGCCGAACGCGTCGCTCGGGCCGTCGACGCGGTGCTCTCGGAGGTGACCTGATGTTCCAACCGCGGGTCGCGCTGGCGAGTCTCAGCGGCGAGGCCGACGCGACGTGGGCCAGAGACGGTGCCGAGCACGCCGGCTGTGCGTTCCTGGGCGGCATCTCGCTCGACGACGCGACCAGAGCGGCCGCCCGTCGACTCGTCGACCGCGACCGGTCGGAGTTCCTGCCGGACGACCCGATGGCCTTCGTCGACAGGCAGCTCGCCGCCATTCGGGACGTCCCCGTTCGCCCTGCATTCAACGTGCGGAGCACCACCACCGAGGCGACAGAGCGGGCAGCCCGGGTCTGTGCCGACCACGGTGCGATTCTCGAACTGAATGCACACTGCCGCCAGGATGAGATGTGCGCTGCCGGTGCTGGAGAGACCATCCTCCGAGACCCCGACCGACTGGCGGCCCACGTCCGGACAGCCAGCCGGGCGGGCGCGCCGGTCTCGGTGAAAGTCAGAGCGGAGGTCGACGGCGTCGACTTGGGTTCCGTGGCCGAAACGATCGACACGGCCGGTGCGTCGGCCATCCACGTCGACGCGATGGACTCCGAGGCCGTCGTCGCCGACGTCGTCGACGCTGCCTCGTTGTTCGTCATCGCGAACAACGGCGTTCGCGGGCGGGCGACCGCGCGTGAGTACCTGGAATTCGGGGCCGACGCGGTCAGCGTCGGGCGGCCGAGCGACGACCCCGACGTCCTCCGTGCGGTCCGGGAGGCCGTCGACGACTGGTTCACCCAGGAGGTGTCCCGGTGACTGGTCGTTCCGTCGCCCAGAACGCCGAACTCGCCCTGCTGCTGGAAGTCACCGGGACGCCCAAGCCGGGCAACGTTGACCGGGAGCGCGACTACGACGACCTCCGGTTCGAGCACTTCATGGCCGGCGCTGTAGGCGCACGTCCAGGTCTTGAGCTCGCGGCGGACGGCGAGCGGGTCGGCCACGCCTTCGAGCGGGCCGTCGCCGGGATGGCCGACCAGTCGGCCGGCAACACACAGTTCGGCGCGCTGCTGCTGCTGGCGCCCCTCGTCGCCGCGTCGAACGAGGACGCGCTGTCACCCGACGGTGTCGACGCTGTCGCCCGGGCGACGACGGTCGCCGACGCCGCGGACTTCTACCGGGCGTTCGAACACGTCTCCGTCGCCGTCGAGGACCCGCCCGAGGGGCTGGAACCGCTCGACGTCCGGCGGGGGAGCGACGCAATTCCGGCCCTCGAAGCACGGGACCTGACGCTGTTCGACGTGATGGAGCGAAGCGCGCCCGTCGACGGCGTCGCCGCCGAGTGGGTCGGGCAGTTCGAGCGGGTGTTCGACGCGGCCGAGTCGATTCTCGCGGATACGGGACCGGTTCCAGACCGCGCCGCGCGAGCGTTTCTCGAACTGCTGGCCGCGGAACCCGACACGTTCGTCGTCAAGCGTCAGGACAACGCGACTGCGGAGGAGGTCCAGCGACGCGCACAGGCAGTCCTCGACGGCGAGGAGGATGCCACGGAACTGGCCGCGGAGTTCGTCGAACGCGACATCAACCCGGGAACGACGGCGGACCTCGTCGCCGGGGCGCTGTTCGTCGCTCTCGACCGGGGGCTGGTCGTGTGAGCGACGACACCGAGGCGGCGGGGAGCGAAGTGGGGTGGCCGGTCGAACTGGCCGGCGTCACCGAGACCGTCGTGACGACGCTGGGGCCCAACGACCGCTGGAACGTGGCGGCGCTCGGGCTCCACGAACCCGGCGACGACGGCGTGGCGACGGCGACGACCTGGGGCCGGACCCGGACCTGGCGGAACTTCTCGGAGCGTGGGGAGGGCTACGTCCAGTTCACCCGGGACCCGGTGGACTTCGTCGAGGCTGCCCTCGCCGTGCGCGAGGAGGCTGATCCGGTGCTCGACAGCGCCGACGCGTGGGCGCGAGCGGAGGTCGACCACAGAGCAGAGGGGACCGACGCGGGAACCCAATGGGTGAGGTGGGCGCTCCGGCCCGTCGAGACAGTGGTGCGTCGTCGCGTCGTCCCCACGACCAACCGTGGACACGCGGCCGTCGTCGAGGCGACAGTAGCGGCGTCACGGCTCGATGTCGAGGCCTACGACCGCGAGACGCTGCTAGAGCGACTGCGGTACTTCGAGTCCGTGGTCGAGACCGCCGGGAGCGACCGGGACCAGGCGGCGTTCGAGCGACTCGAAGCGCTCGTGGACACGAAGTGGTAACGAACAGGCGACACAACCGGGGGACGACGTGCTGTGTCGCACTCACGCGGGACACGCCGCCGCGACGAATCAGGACACGGCCAGCGCTTGCCCCGGATTGCTTCATAAACTCTCGGCCGGATGCCAAGGCCCTGGCACGGGGTCGACTCTCGACTGGAACCGCGACATGCGTTTCGAACCCTTTTTGAGTGCCACAGAGCAAGGAACGCGCATGGCAATCAAACCCGCCTACGTCAAGAAGACAGGGCGACTCCTGATGGAACGATACCCGGACGCGTTCGGCGCCGACTTCGAGCACAACAAGGAAGTCGTCCAGGAAGTGACCAACATCGAGTCCAAGGGCGTTCGCAACCGCATCGCCGGCTACGTCACTCGCAAGCAGAACGCCGCCGTCGAAGCGTAATCTGTCTGTTCTTCTTCGCTACTCGCGACGCCCGGTAGTCACTGCTCCGGGACGGAGTCCGACTGCCGTGACTCGGACTGCTTGCGCCGGTGGACGATGCCCTGCATGTTAGCCACACGTGCGGCGATGTCCCGGAGCGACTCGCCCGTCTCGCTGTCCTCGTCGAGCACGATGGGGCGGCCGCCGTCGCCCCCCTCCCGGACGCTCGGGTCGAGTGGGACCTCCCCGAGGAACGGCATGTCGGTTTCTTCGGCGAACTCGCGGCCGCCCCCGCTCCCGAAGATGTCGTGCGCCTCCCCGCAGTCGGGACAGACGAACGACGACATGTTCTCGACGATGCCGAGCACCGGTGTCTCGTGGCGACCGAACATCCGAAGGCCCTTGCGGGCGTCGTCGAGTGCGACCTCCTGGGGGGTCGTGACGATGACCGCACCCGAGACGGGTACGCGCTGGAGCATCGTCAGCTGCGTGTCCCCAGTCCCGGGCGGCAGGTCGATGACCATGTAGTCGAGCGAGCCCCAGCGCACGTCGTTCCACAGCTGAGTGAGCACGTTGTCGACCATCGGGCCGCGGAAGATGACCGGGTCGTCCTTGCCGACGAGGAAGTCCATGCTCATGAGCTTCAGCCCGTGTTTCTCCACGGGAATTATCTCCTCGTCCTCGGTGGCCCGCGGCGACTCGTCGGCGCCGAGCATCCGCGGCACGTTCGGCCCGTATACGTCGGCGTCGAACAACCCGACGCGGGCGCCCAGCTGCGAGAGGCCGGCCGCGAGGTTCACCGCGATGGTCGACTTGCCGACCCCGCCCTTCCCCGAGGCGACGGCGATGATGTTCTTGACACCCGGGAGCGGGTCGCCCTCTTCGGGGACGCCCCGGTCGACACTCGCCGAGAGGTCAATGGTGCGGTCCAGGTCAGCCAGTGCCTCGCGGACCGCGTTGGCGATACCGGTCTCGGTCGGGGAGTACGGCGCGCCCAGCGCGAGGTCGACTCGGACCTCGTCGTCGGTGACCTCGATGCTGTTGACCAGCCCGAGGGACACGATGTCGGCCCCGAGGTCCGGGTCCTCGACGGCTCGAAGTCGCTCGCGGACGTCGGCTTCGTTCATGTCATGCGGTAGGCCCGGGAGGTGCGATAAGGATTGTGACCCCCGGCGCGGTCACGGGCGACGGAAGACGTAGGCGACGGCGTCCTCCCCCTCGTCGGTCCGGACACGAAGCTCACCGGCGTCGTGGTCGAACTCGAGGTGGTCGGCCGGACCGGTAAAGGAGTGTAACGGCATCCCTGCGTCGACGTGTCCGTCCGCGGTGACGGTGACGTGCGTCTGGCTCCCGAAGCGCGCCCGGAGGCTCCCGTCGTCCATCTCGTCGACGGCTTCGACGTCGGCGAACTGTTCGAGCGCCCGTCGCAGGGCCGTCCGGTCGGTCGGGTCGACGACGGTGCCGCCGTCCGTACGCAGGGGTCGGCGCATGGTCGTGCTGCGGTCGCCGTCCTCATAGCCGTTTGGCCGACAGCCCGGTCGGTCCGTGTCTCACCGACACAGGGCGTCTGCGGAACGTTCTCGTGGGCGCGGTGCTTCGTTGCGTTTAAATACAACCCCGGAATACTGTCGGGTACACTCGTGTAGGGGGAGCGCCCCCGAGTCCGTGCGACGCGGGCGCGAGTCTCCGAGAAAGCGTGTGTCGTGGTAGCCAAGCCTGGCCCAAGGCGCAGGGTTGCTAACTCTGTGGCGTACAGCCTCCTGGGTTCGAATCCCAGCCACGACGCTCACCCAACGATTACCCACATATGAGTGCAGAAGACCCCAACCCGGACGAGGACGCGGATGCCGAAGAGGAGGACATCCGCTACTTCGTCCGCATCGGACAGACCGACCTCGACGGCACCAAGTCCGTCGAGCGAGCGCTGACAGAACTGAACGGTATCGGCCACCGCGCCGCCCGCGTCATCGCCGAGACGGCAGGCGTCGACCGGCGCGCGGTCTTCGGCAAACTCGACGACGACGTCATCGACGAGGTCGTCGACGCAGTCGAGAGCTACGCTGACTCGGTCCCGGAGTGGATGACCAACCACCAGAAGGACTACTTCAGTGGCGAGTCCACCCACGAGACCGGCAACGACCTCCAGCTCACCCGCCGGCAGGACATCAACCGCATGAAGATGATCGACTCCTACCGCGGCGTCCGCCACAAGCGCGGCCAGAAGGTCCGCGGCCAGCGAACCAAGTCCACCGGCCGGACGGAGGGCACCATCGGTGTCAACGTCGAGGCCATCAAGGAAGAGCAGGCTGAGGAAGCCGCCGCAGCGGAGGATGACGAATAATGGCACTCGGCTCTAACACCAAGTTCTACGAGACGCCGAACCACCCGTTCCAGGGCGAGCGCATCGCCGACGAGAAGAACTTGAGCGGGCGCTACGGCCTGAAGAACAAGGAAGAGCTCTGGCGCGCGCAGTCCGAACTGCGCGGCTACCGCCGCGAGGCCCGGAAGCTACTGGGCCGTGCCGGCGAACACGAGACAGAGGCCGAGGAGTTCCTCGCGCGGCTCCAGCGCTACGGCATCCTCAGCGAGACGGACGCGCTGGACGACGTCCTGTCGCTGGACGTCACCGACGTGCTCGAGCGCCGACTCCAGACGGTCGCCTACCGCAAGGGCTACGGCAACACGCCCGAGCAGGCCCGTCAGTTCATCGTCCACGGCCACATCGTGCTTGACGGCCAGCGCGTCACGCGCCCGTCGATGAAAGTCGACGTCGCCGTCGAGGACACCATCGGCTTCGACGAGAACAGCTCGCTGTCGGACGAACTCCACCCCGCCCGAGCGGAGGCCCAAGAATGAGCGAATCTGAGAACGACGGCATCTGGGGCATCGCCCACGTCCACGCATCGTTCAACAACACCATCATCACCATCACCGACCAGACCGGCGCGGAGACGCTCGCGAAGAGCTCCGGCGGGACGGTCGTCAAGCAGAACCGCGACGAGGCCTCGCCCTACGCGGCCATGCAGATGGCCGAGGTCGTCGCCGAGAAGGCGCTCGACCGTGGCATCGAAGGTGTCGACGTCCGCGTCCGCGGCCCCGGCGGGAACCAGCAGACCTCCCCCGGGCCGGGCGCGCAGGCGACCATCCGAGCGCTGGCCCGTGCCGGCCTCGAGATCGGTCGCATCGAGGACGTCACGCCGACGCCGCACGACGGCACTCGCGCACCCAAGAACTCCGGATTCTAACCAATGACACAGGACTACGAGGTCGAGTTCGTCGAACGCGGCGAGCGGGAGAGTCTGTTCCTCGTGCGCGGCATCACGCCCGCGTTCGCCAACGGCATCCGCCGTGCGATGATCGCTGACGTGCCGACGTTCAGTATCGACACCGTCCGCGTCATCGAGAACACCAGCGTGATGTTCAACGAGCAGATCGGACTCCGACTGGGACTCGTCCCGCTGACGACCGACCTCGACGACTTCGAGGTCGGCGACGAGGTGACGCTGTCGCTGTCGGTCGACGGGCCGAACACGGCCTACTCCAGTGACCTCGTCTCCAGTGACGCGATGGTCGAACCCGCCGACGACAACATCCCCATCATCGACCTGAAGGAGGGCCAGCGCCTCGAAGTCGAGGCCGAAGCCGTCCTCGACACTGGTCGGGAACACGCGAAACACCAGGGCGGCGTGGCCGTCGGCTACCGCCACCTGCAGCGCGTGTCCGTCGTGGGCGACAAAGGCGAGTTCGAGGACGACGACCCGAACATCCTTCGGGGCGTCATCGAGGAGCAGGCCGCCGAGCACGCGGCCGGCGACGCCACGGACGGCGACCTCGTTCGGACCGCCGAGTTCGGCAACGACCTCCGGAACCGCTATCCGGGCAAAGAACTCGAGGTGGAGGACGTCGAGAACGCCTTCGTCTTCCACGTCGAGACCGACGGGTCGTTCACCACCGACGAACTGGTCCTGCGCGCGGTCGAGTCGCTGCGTGACCGCGCGACGGAACTGAAAGACGCAATCCAGCTGTAAGCACAGATGCCCCGTAACACACCCACGCCGCCGATGACCGCCCGCCCCCCGAGCGCGAGGACCGAAAGGGGTTTTACGGGGCACGAAAAACCCAAGAATGCAAGCAGGGATAGCCAAGTCTGGCCAACGGCGCAGCGTTCAGGGCGCTGTCCCGTAGGGGTCCGCAGGTTCAAATCCTGCTCCCTGCACTTTTCCTACAAAGGAGGAACGCTATGAGTAAGACGAATCCGAGACTCAGTAGTCTCATCGCCGACCTGAAGTCGGCCGCCCGGTCGTCGGGCGGCGCTGTCTGGGGCGACGTCGCCGAGCGCTTAGAGAAGCCCCGGCGCACACACGCGGAAGTCAACCTGGGCCGCATCGAGCGGTACGCACAGGAAGACGAGACCGTCGTGGTGCCGGGCAAGGTGCTTGGCTCCGGTGTCCTGCAGAAGGACGTCACCGTCGCCGCCGTCGACTTCTCCGGAACCGCCGAGAAGAAGATCGACCAGGTTGGAGAGGCTGTATCGCTCGAACAGGCAATCGAAAACAACCCCGAGGGCTCTCACGTCCGGGTGATCCGATGAGCATCGCAGAGTTCGATGCGGACGTCGTCGTCGACGCCCGCGACTGCATCATGGGTCGGGTCGCCTCGAAGGTGGCGGAGAAAGCGCTCGACGGCCAGACGGTGGCCGTCGTCAACGCGGAACGCGCCGTCGTCACGGGCAGTGAGAACCAGATCAAAGAGAAGTACAAGAAGCGCGTCGACATCGGTGACGACAACGCGTACTTCTACCCGAAGCGACCGGACGGCATCTTCAAGCGCTCGATCCGCGGCATGCTTCCGCACAAGAAGCCCCGCGGTCGCGAAGCGTTCGAGAACGTCCGTGTCTACGTCGGCAACCCGTACGAGGACGGCGCTGGCTGGGGCCAGCGAGACGGAGACGGCGAAGCCGTCGAAGCAGAAGTCCTCGACGGGACCTCACTGGACCGACTCTCGAACATCAAGTTCGTCTCGCTGGCAGAAATCAGCGAGGCTCTTGGAGCGAACAAGACATGGTAACGAACACGTCAGGCAAGAAGAAGACGGCCGTCGCCCGCGCGACTATCCGCGAGGGCGAGGGGCGTGTGCGTATCGACTCCCAGCCGGTCGAACTGGTCGAACCGGAGCTGGCCCAGCTGAAGATGCTGGAGCCGTTCCGCATCGCCGAGGACGACATGCGAGACTCCATCGACGTCGAAGTGAGCGTCGAGGGCGGCGGGGTCATGGGCCAGGCAGACGCGGCCCGGACCGCCATCGCACGCGGCCTCGTCGAGTTCACCAACGACGCCGAACTCCGCGACGCGTACATGGAGTTCGACCGCTCGCTGCTGGTCAACGACGTTCGACAGTCAGAACCAAAGAAGTGGGGCGGCCCCGGCGCACGGGCTCGCTACCAGAAATCGTACCGCTGAGGTGATGCAGGTATGATGGTACCGGTTCGGTGTTTCACCTGTGGTAACGTCGTCGCCGAGCACTGGGAAGAGTTCAAGGCGCGTACGCGAGAAGCCGAGGACCCCGAGGACCCCGAGATGGTCCTCGACGAGCTCGGCGTCGACCGCCACTGCTGCCGTCGGATGCTCGTCTCGCACAAAGACCTCGTCGACATCGTTGCACCCTACCAATGAACGCACAGGAAAGCCGATACGAGAAGGCCCGCAAACTCGGCGCGCGAGCGCTGCAGCTGGCCCACGGCGCGCCCGTGCTCATCGAGACGGAGCACACCCAGCCGATACTCATCGCTGCCGAAGAGTACGACGCCGGTGTGCTCCCCTTCACCGTCAAGCGAGGTGACCACAAGTGACGCTCATCACGGACGTCCGACTCCGCCGCATCCTCGACTCCCGCGGGAACGCGACCGTCGAGGCCGACGTCGTCACGGAGAGTGGTGGTTTCGGGCGCGGGAAGGCACCGAGCGGTGCAAGTACCGGCGAATACGAGGCCATCGAACTCCCGGCCAACGAGTCGATAGCGAAGGCCCGCGAAGAGGCCATCCCGCGACTCGTCGGGGAAGTCCACGCCGGCAACCAGCGTGACGTCGACGCGGCGCTCCACGCCGCCGACGGCACCGACGACTTCTCGGGCATCGGCGCCAACAGCGCCGTCGCCATCTCGATGGCGGCCGCGAAGGCCGGTGCCGACGTGCTGGGCGCACCGCTGTTCCAGCACCTCGGTGGCACCTTCCGTGGCAACGAGTACCCGACGCCGCTGGGTAATATCATCGGCGGCGGCGAACACGCCGCGGACGCCACCAACATCCAGGAGTTCCTCGCGGCCCCGGTCGGCGCACCGAGTGTCGAGGAGGCCGTCTTCGCCAACGCCGCGGTCCACCAGGAGGTCCACGACATCCTGATGGCCCGCGACCTGCCATCCGGCAAGGGCGACGAGGGCGCCTGGGCGCCATCGATTTCGGACGACGAAGCGTTCGAGATCATGGCCGAAGCCGTCGAGACGGTGGCCGACGACTTTGGCTTCGCCATCTCCTTCGGCCTCGACGTCGCCGGCGCGGAGCTGTACGACGACGAGGAAGACGGCTACGTCTACGACGACCAGGTCCGCTCCACCGAGGAGCAGATCGACTACATCGCCGAGAAGGTCCAGGAGTACGACCTCGTCTACGTCGAGGACCCCCTCGACGAGAACGACTACGAGGCCTTCGCCGACCTCACCGAGCGGGTCGGCGACCAGACGCTCGTCTGTGGCGACGACCTCTTCGTGACGAACGTCGAGCGCCTGCAGAGCGGTATCAGCGTCGGCGCTGGGAACTCCATCCTCATCAAGCCCAACCAGATCGGGACGTTGACCGACGCGGTCGACGCTATCGAACTGGCGACGGAGAACGGCTACGAATCGGTCGTCTCCCACCGCAGCGGCGAGACCGAGGACACGACCATCGCACACCTCGCCGTCGCGACCGCGGCCCCGTTCATCAAGACGGGCGCGGTCGGCGGCGAACGCACAGCCAAACTGAACGAACTCATCCGTATCGAAGATAACGCAGTATGAGCGGCAACGAAAAAGAAGGGCTCGACGCGGCGGACTCCGACTACGACCCGTCCACCGAGGACGAGGAGACGGACGCCGACGCCGAACCCGAGACGGCCGACGAACAGGTCGCCGACGCCGAGGAGAGTCCCCCGGCCGAGGCCGAAGCAGCAACCGACGCACCCGACGCCGAGGAAGACGAAGACGCGGGCCCACAGCTCGACGAAGACGTCATGCCCGGCGAACAGGAGGAAGCGGACCTCCTCATCGCCGTCGAGGACTACCTCGGCGCCGGCGTCCACATCGGGACCCAGCAGAAGACCAAGGACATGGAGCGGTTCATCCACCGCGTCCGGACCGACGGGCTCTACGTGCTGGACGTCTCGATGACCGACGAGCGCATCCGCACGGCCGCGGACTTCCTGGCCAACTACGAGCCCGAGCAGATCCTCGTGGCTTCCTCGCGCCAGTACGGCCGGTTCCCGGCCGAGAAGTTCGCCGACGCCGTCGGCGCACGGGCCCGTACGGGCCGGTTCATCCCCGGCACGCTGACGAACCCGGACTACGACGGCTACATCGAACCCGATGTCGTGGTCGTCACCGACCCCATCGGTGACTCCCAGGCCGTCAAGGAGGCCATCACGGTCGGCATCCCGGTCATCGCGATGTGTGACTCGAACAACACCACGTCGAACGTCGACCTGGTCGTCCCGACGAACAACAAGGGGCGCAAGGCGCTGTCGGTCGTCTACTGGCTGCTGGCCAACGAGACGCTCGACCGCCGCGGTGCCGAGCCGTCCTACGGACTCGACGACTTCGAGTCCGAGATCTGACGCCCGACGTTCGCACTTCGCTTCTGCGTCTCCGTAGCCGCCGGTCGCTGTCAAAAGACATAGATGCTCGCCAGGAGAACCTGTAGGCGATGTCAGAAGGTGACTCTACCCTCAACGCGGTCATCGGCGCCGTCGCGACGGCCCTCCTGAGTGGCTTCGTCCCGTTCGCGCCGGTGTTCGGTGGCGCGCTCGCTGGCTACCTCGAAGGCGGCGACAGAAACGACGGGCTCAGAGTGGGCGTCGTCTCCGGCCTCATCGGGGCCGCCATCGCCGCCGTCCTGTTCATCGCCGGCTTCCTCGTGTTCGCGGTGTTCCTCGGAACGGCCGGCGCACCGTGGATGTTCGGGACGTTCGGGCTCGTCATATTCATCGTCGGCGGGATTCTCGGCGGTGTGTACATCGTCGGCCTGAGCGCACTCGGCGGCTGGATCGGCAACTACGTGAAGAACGACACCAGCATCGGCAGTTGAATCGCAGTGGAAGTGTATACGTGACCGCACACGGACAGGCCCAGACGTGATGCGCGAGACGCTGGTCGACGTCGGGTGGGGCGCAGTCGTGACGCTGGCGCTGTCGGTCCTCCCGTTCTCCCCGGTCGTCGGCGGTGCCGTCGCCGCCAACCGCCACGGCGGGGGCTACGCTGTGGGGCTGGCAATCGGGGCCCTGGCGGGTGTCGTCGCGATGGTCCCTCTCCTCGGCCTCTTCGTCCCGGCGCTCTACGTCGCCGGCCGACTCGGGTTCGGTATCCCGCCGGGGGCACCGGGGTACGAGCTGTTTCTCGCAATCGTGTTCGCGCTCTTCCTGGCGTACACCGTCGGCCTGAGTGCCCTGGGTGGACTCGGTGGCGCGTGGGCGTCGGCCAACACCGACTGGAATCTGGACCCGGGGCGCTGGCTCTGACGAGCAGCCACTGGTCGGCGTTGGCATATCATTCAAACGTATCCGGCCCTAGGAAGGATTGATGACAAGTTTGCCCCCTGGTCCGAAGGGAGAACCGCTGTTCGGGAGCAGTCGAACCTACGCGCGGAACCCGTTTCGCTTCATCTCGGCGCTGGAACGAGCGTACGGTGACGTGGCCCGCTTCGACATGGGACCGATGGACACCTACATGGTGTGTGACCCGACGGCCATCGAGCGCATCCTCGTCTCGGCGGCCGACCGCTTTCGCAAACCGGACTTCCAGGGCGACGCACTGGGGGACCTGCTCGGAGACGGCCTGCTGCTGAGCGAGGGGGACACGTGGGAGCAACAGCGCCAGCTGGCCAATCCCGCGTTCTCGATGGCGCGGCTCTCGGGGATGGCTGACCGCATCACCAGTCACGCGAAGCGGCGTGTCGACGGGTGGGACCCGGGCGACGCCGTCGACATCGAGCGCGAGATGACCCGGACGACGCTGGACGTCATCCTCGACCTGATGATGGGCGTCGAGCTCTCCGAGAAGCGGGTCCGGACTATCGAGGAGCAGCTCATGCCGCTGGGCCAGCGCTTCGAACCCGACCCCATCCGCTTTGCCGCGCCAGAGTGGATGCCGATGCCCGACGACGCGGCGTTCGACGAGGCCGTCGAGACGCTGGACTCCATCCTGGACGACGTCATCGACGTTCGCGAGGAGACGGTCGGGACCGACGCGGACGGTCCGATGGACTTCCTGTCGATTCTCATCCGCGCTCGCGACGACGGCGTCGAGTCGCCAGAGCAGTTGCGCGACGAGATGATGACGATGCTCCTGGCCGGCCACGACACGACGGCGCTGACGCTGACGTACACCTGGTTCCTGCTCTCGGAGCACCCCGAGGTCGAACGGAAGGTCCACGAGGAACTCGACAAGGTAGTCGGCGACGACGACCCGGCGATGGAACACGTCCGGGACCTGGAGTATCTCGAGTGGGTCATCCAGGAGTCGATGCGGCTCTACCCACCCGTGTACACCATCTTCCGCGAACCGACCGAGGACGTGACGCTGTCGGGCTACTCGGTCGAGGCGGGGACCACGCTGATGCTCCCTCAGTGGGGCGTCCACCGGTCGCCGCGGTTCTACGACGACCCCGAGACGTTCGACCCCGAGCGCTGGCGGCCCGAGCGAGCAAAGCAACGCCCACGGTTCGCGTACTTCCCCTTCGGCGGCGGGCCGCGCCACTGCATCGGCAAGCACCTGGCGATGCTCGAGGCCCAGCTCATCGTCGCCACGACGGCACAGCGCTACCACCTGGAGTTCCTCGGCGAGACGCCGCTGGAACTGATGCCCTCCCTGACCGCCCACCCACGCCAGGAGATGCGGATGCGCGTTCTGGAGCGGTGAGGTGGGGCCGACGGCCGCCGCGCCGGTCCGAAAACACCTAACATCCCCGGCGTCCACCAGCGGGTATGGTCACGTCGAGCGCCCCCGGCAAGGTGTACCTGTTCGGGGAGCACGCAGTCGTCTACGGTGAGCCGGCGGTCCCCTGTGCCATCGAGCGCCGGGCCCGCGTGACGGCGACCGAGCGCGAAGCGGGGTTGCGCATCCACGCCGAGGACCTCACGCTCGACGGGTACACCGTCGAGTACACCGGCACGGAGGGCGACCACCCGGACATCGACGTCTCGGACTCGCTGGTCGAGGCCGGCATCGGCTATATCCAGGCAGCCGTCGAACAGGCCCGGGACGCAGCCGACCGACCGGACGCCGGCTTCGAGATAGTCGTCGAGAGCGACATCCCGCTCGGGGCGGGCCTGGGCTCCTCGGCGGCCGTCGTCGTCGCCGCCATCGACGCCGCCACTCGCGAACTCGGCGTCGAACTCACCCCCGAGGAGATCGCCGACCGCGCCTACCAGGTCGAGTACGAGGTCCAGGACGGTCAGGCCTCGCGGGCGGACACGTTCTGCTCGGCAATGGGCGGTGCCGTCCGCGTCGAGGGCGACGACTGCCGGCGCATCGAGGGCGTCGACACGCTCCCGTTCGTCATCGGCTACGACGGCGGCGCGGGCGACACCGGGAAGCTCGTCGCGGGCGTCCGCGAACTGCGAGCGGAGTACAACTTCGCAGCCGACACCGTCACCGCCATCGGCGACATCGTTCGGGAGGGTGAGGCGGTCCTCGGGACGAGCGACCACGAGGCGCTTGGCGAGCTGATGGACTTCAACCACGGCCTGCTCTCGGCGCTTGGCGTCTCCTCGCGCTCGCTGGACGCGATGGTGTGGGCGGCCCGCGACGCCGGCGCACTCGGCGCGAAACTCACCGGGGCCGGCGGGGGTGGCTGTATCGTCGCCCTGGACGACAGCGACGAGACGCTGACGGCGCTGCGCTACACGCCAGGGTGTGCCCACGCCTTCCGCGCGGAGCTGGCAACCGACGGGGTCGTCCAGGAATGACGCTCGTCCTGAAGCTCGGCGGGAGCGTCGTGACCGAGAAGGACAGCCCCGAGACGGTCGACGACGCGACCCTCGCGGCCGCGGCCGACGCCGTCGCGGCGACGACCGACGACATCGTCGTCGTCCACGGGGGCGGGAGTTTCGGCCACCACCACGCCGCCGAGTACGGCGTCAGCACGACCTCGGGAACCCACGACGCCGAGGGCGTCCGGGCGATTCACGGCGCCATGCGGCAGCTCAACGACGCCGTCGTCGATGCGCTGGCAGCCCGTGGCGTTCCAGCCGTCCCCGTTCACCCGTTCTCTGCAGGCGTCCGGGACGGCGAGGGCGAACTGACCCTGCCGACCGACCAGGTCGTGACGCTCCTCGAAGAAGGCTTCGTCCCGGTGTTACACGGCGACGTCGTTGCCCACGAGGGACGGGGCGCGACGGTACTCAGCGGGGACGAACTGGTCGTCGAACTCGCGCCGGCCGTCGACGCCGACCGGGTGGGCGTCTGCTCGACGGTGCCCGGCGTGCTGGACGAGGAGGGCGAGGTTATCCCGCGTATCGCGGCCTTCGAGGACGTCGCGGCCGCACTCGGCGGGAGCGACGTGACCGACGTCTCCGGGGGGATGGCCGCGAAGGTCCGGGCGCTCCTGGAACTGGAGTCCCGCGCCCACGTGTTCGGCCCCGACTCGCTCGAGGCCTTCCTCGCGGGCGAGCCAGCGGGGACGACCATCGAGGGCGGACACGCCGGTATGAACGAGTGATACCCTCGGCGTAACCTATTTCACCGGCGTTATCGATTGTCGAACCATGACTGCTGTGGGACTGGCTGACGTCTACCGGTACGGCACGCGGTTTCTCGGGGCACTGCTCGTCGTCGCACTCGTGAGCGGCCTCCTCGTCGGGGCCGGAGTCGCCCTCGTCGGCACTGGACAGCTCGCGTCGTTCTCGGGGGGCAGTAGTGGCCGTGCCATCGCCGGCGTCGTGATGGTCGCTCTGGGCGGGCTGGTCGGACTCTCCGGCCTGTTCGGCCTCGTACACAAACTCATCGCCGACGCGGTCTCTGTCGGGATGGCTTCGCCGACAGCACCCGATGCCGAGGCCTCGGAAGCGGCAGCCGAGGACGACACGACGGAATCGACGGAGTCGGCGACGACAGGGACCGCGGTCGCCGGTGGTCTGGCAGCGTCCGACGGCGAATCACCGACAGCCAGCGCGGACAGCGAGCCCGAGGCGAACGAACCCGAGACTGGACCGGCCAACGATGGATCGACGGTCAACGAACCCCCGACCGACGAACCGGACAGCACCGAACCAGCCGCGGCGGAGGACGCAGCCGAAGCGTCCGAAGCAGAAGCGGGGACGGCGTCGAGTGCGACCGAGGAGCGAGAACCGACAGACGGTGACGACGCTCCCCTCGAACCCACGCCGGTCGAGGACTCGGCCGAGTCGACGGCGGCTAACGGCGAGGAGCCCGAGACGGCCGATATCAGTGGTGAAGAGCCCGAATCATCCGAGCCCGACGGCGAGGAAGCCGAATCGGCGGCGGCCGCTCAGTCGTTGGACGACCTGCGGGCCGACGACTTCGAACCCAAAGTGGCGACCGATTCCGAGGCTTCCGGACCGGCGGACGAGCCTGCCGAGTGGACCCCGCCGGACCCCGCCGAGTTCGAGACGAAGACCACGGAGGACGCAGCATCGGCGCGAGCGGACGTCGACGAATCCGAACCGAGCGAGGGAGAGATGTTCGGCGGCCCCAGCGAGCCCGAAGCGATGTCGCAGCCCCGGACCGCGGAGGACCTGTTCGGTGAGGACAGCCCAGGCGAGGATGAGACCGAGGACAGTCACGACGAGTCCGACCCGGCCGACGAATCAGACGCCGATGCGGACGACGAGACGCTCGCCGACGAGGGCGTGACCGGGTTCCAGCCCGCGAGTGACAAAGACCCGCTCTCGGACGCGCTCGAAGACGAGTGACGGCGCGGCGGAACCCACACCGTTTTAAGAACCGACGTTGTAGGGCCGCATAACCGAGCGCACGGCCGCTCGCGGACGCGGTTCGGCGGCCGGCAGACGACGGGTATCAGTCGTCAGGACGAGAGTCCTTCCACTGCGACGTCGGGGCTACGGGCGTACCCGGTTGGCCTCATCGTCGACGCGGAATCGAGACGCCGTCTCACAGCTGCTACCGTCGCTGCCTCTGCCACTGTCGTCCGCGACCGGCTCTACTCGGACCTACAACTATGGAAGTCGAAATTGCGACAATCGGCGGTTACGAGGCAGTTGGCCGACAGATGACGGCCGTCCGTGCAGGGGACGACGTCGTCATCTTCGACATGGGCCTCAACCTCTCGAAGGTACTGATTCACGACAACGTCGAGACGGAGCGGATGCACTCGCTCGACCTCATCGACATGGGCGCCATCCCGGACGACCGCGTCATGTCCGACCTCGAGGGCGACGTGAAGGCCATCGTGCCGACGCACGGCCACCTCGACCACATCGGCGCCATCTCGAAGCTGGCCCACCGGTACGACGCGCCAATCGTGGCGACGCCGTTCACCATCGAGCTGGTCAAACAGCAGATCAAGGGCGAGGAGAAGTTCGGGGTCCAGAACGACCTCGTGAAGATGGAGGCCGGCGAGACGATGAACATCGGCGACAAGAACGAACTCGAGTTCGTCAACGTCACCCACTCCATCATCGACGCCATCAACCCCGTCCTCCACACCCCGGAGGGTGCGGTCGTCTACGGCCTCGACAAGCGGATGGACCACACGCCGGTCATCGGCGACCCCATCGACATGGACCGCTTCCGCGAGATCGGCCGCGAGGGTAACGGCGTCCTCTGTTACATCGAGGACTGTACGAACGCCGGCCGGAAGGGCCGCACGCCCTCCGAAGCCGTCGCCCGCCGTCACCTCCGTGACGTGATGGAGAGCATCCAGGACTACGACGGCGGCATCGTCGCCACGACGTTCTCCTCGCACATCGCCCGCGTGAAGAGCCTCGTCGAGTTCGCCGACGACATCGGTCGGCAGCCAGTCCTGCTGGGCCGCTCGATGGAGAAGTACTCGGGCACCGCGGAGCGCCTGAACTTCGTCGACTTCCCGGAGGACCTCGGGATGTACGGCCACCGGAAGTCCGTCGACCGCACGTTCAAGCGAATCATGAACGAGGGGAAGGAGAACTTCCTGCCCATCGTCACCGGCCACCAGGGCGAGCCCCGTGCGATGCTCACCCGCATGGGCCGCGGCGAGACGCCGTACGAACTGGACAACGGCGACAAGGTGCTGTTCTCCGCCCGGGTCATCCCGGAGCCGACCAACGAGGGCCAGCGCTACCAGTCCGAGAAGCTGCTGGGCATGCAGGGCGCCCGCATCTACGACGACATCCACGTCTCCGGCCACCTCCGACAGGAGGGCCACTACGAGATGCTGGACGCGCTCCAGCCCCAGCACGTCATCCCCGCTCACCAGAGCCTCGAAGGGTTCGCGCCGTACGTGGACCTCGCCGAGAACCAGGGGTACAAGGTGGGCCGTGACCTGCACATCACCCGTAACGGCAACATGATCCAGCTCACGGACTAAGCACATGTCCGAACGCCATCAGCAGGTCGAAGACGCGATTCTCGCCCGACGGGAACGGGTCAACGCGGCCCTCCCCGAGGACTTGCCGGTCACGAAACCGGAGCACCTCTACGAGGCGACCCGGTACCTGCTGGACGCTGGCGGCAAGCGACTGCGACCGACCGTCCTCCTGCTCGTCGCCGAGTCGCTGCTCGACGTCGACCCGCTCTCGGAGAACTACCGCGAGTTCCCGACGCTGGACGGCGGTCGAGCGGACGTCCTGTCAGCGGCGCTCGCCATCGAGGTCATCCAGACGTTCACGCTCATCCACGACGACATCATGGACGACGACGACCTCCGGCGCGGGGTGCCGGCGGTCCACAAGGAGTACGACCTCTCGACGGCCATCCTGGCCGGCGACACGCTGTACTCGAAGGCGTTCGAGTTCCTGCTGTCGACGGGGGCGGCCGACGACCGCACCGTCGCGGCCAACGACCGCCTGGCGACCACTTGCACCCGAATCTGTGAAGGGCAGTCGCTCGACATCGAGTTCGAGCAGCGGTCGGCCGTGACGCCGGACGAGTACCTCGAGATGGTCGAGCTCAAGACGGCGGTGCTCTACGGCGCATCGACGTCGATTCCGGCGACGCTGCTGGGCGCGGACGACGAGACCGTCGAAGCGCTGTACAACCACGGCCTCGACGTCGGTAGAGCGTTCCAGATTCAGGACGACCTGCTCGACCTGACGACGCCCTCGGAGAAACTGGGCAAGCAGCGTGGCTCGGACCTCGTCGAGGACAAGCAGACGCTCGTGACGCTCCACGCGAGCCAGCAAGGCGTCGACGTGGCGAACCTCGTCGATACGGACTCCGTCGACGACGTCTCGGAGGCCGAGATCGACGCGGCCGTCGAACAGCTCCGCGAGGCGGGCTCCATCGAGTACGCCCGCGACCGGGCCCAGAAACTGGTCCAGAGCGGCAAGGAGAACCTCGAAGTGCTCCCCGACAACGAGGCTCGCGACCTGCTGTCGGGCATCGCGGACTACCTCGTCGAACGCGAGTACTGAGCGGCCGCGCCGACTACTTCTCCGGTCCCGACCTCGGCCAGCGACGCGGCCACCTCGGACCTATATGCTCGCCACCCGAACTGTGTCTCGTGACACGATTCGTCCTCTACGGCGGGAAGGGCGGCGTCGGAAAGAACGTGTGGACCCTGCCCGACGAGTCCGTCGAGGTGACAGGGTTCGAGGCGCTGGAGCGGGTGGGAACGAACCTGGCTGTCTGAGGCTTCGGACCGCTAGCGAGACTGTCGTGCTGAGCCAGACCCGACGCCGTTTTGACCGGGGCGGTGCCAGGAGCGTGTATGGACGACGCCTTACGCGAACGCATCGAGGAGGCCGCCGAGACGAACGCCCTCCTCAACGCGGTCAAACACGACAGCGAGGCACAGGTGGGGGCCATCATGGGCCCGCTCATGGGTCAGAACCCCGACTTCCGCGAGTACGGCGACGAGATTCCGGGCGTCATCGCCCCGGTGGTCGACCGGGTCAACGGCATGGACGCCGACGAGCGCCGTGAGCGCCTGGCCGAGCTCGCCCCGGAGAAACTCGAAGAGCTGGAGGCCGAGGACGAGGGCGAGGACCACCCACTGCCCGACCTGCCGGGCACGGAGGACGTCGACACCGTCCGGATGCGCGTCGCGCCGAACCCGAACGGCCCGTGGCACATCGGCCACGCCAGGATGGCCGCCGTCGTCGGTACCTACAAGGACCGCTACGACGGCGAGTTCGTCTGCCGGTTCGACGACACCGACCCCGAGACCAAGCGGCCGGACCTCGACGCCTACGACCAGATTCTCCACGCCATCGACTACCTTGGCTTCGAACCCGACGACGTGGTCCGAGCGAGCGACCGGGTCGAGACGTACTACGAGTACGCCCGCGACCTCATCGACGCCGAGGGGGCCTACACCTGCTCGTGTCCGCAGGGCGAGTTCTCCGACCTGAAGAACAGCGGCGAGGCCTGCCCGCACCGCGAGAAGGACGTCGAGACGGTCCACGAGGAGTTCGACGCGATGGTCGACGGCGAGTACGACAGCGGCGAGATGGTGCTGCGGGTCCGGACCGACATCACCCACAAGAACCCCGCACTCAGGGACTTCGTCGCCTTCCGGATGATAGACACCCCTCACCCCCGCGAGGAGGCCGCCGACTACCGCTGCTGGCCGATGCTCGACTTCCAGAGCGGCCTCGACGACCACCTGCTCGGGGTCACCCACATCATCCGCGGCATCGACCTGCAGGACTCGGCGAAGCGACAGCAGTTCGTCTACGACTACTTCGACTGGGAGTACCCCGAACTCGTCCACTGGGGCCACGTCCAGGTCGACGAGTACGACGTCTCGCTGTCGACCTCGACGATCTCGGAACTCGTCGCCGATGGGGAACTCGACGGCTGGGACGACCCGCGCGCGCCGACGGTCGCCAGCCTCGAACGCCGGGGTATCCGTGGCGAGGCGCTGGTCGAGGCGATGGTCGGCCTGGGGACCTCCACCTCGAACGTCGACCTCGCGATGTCCTCGGTGTACGCGAACAACCGCGACCTCGTGGACGACGAGACGGACCGGGCGTTCTTCGTCAGGGACGACGACGAACACGGCGGCCTCGTCGAGCGGATGATGGTCGGCGGCCCCGACGAGGGCCATCCGCCGGTCCACCCAGACCACGAGGACCGCGGCAAGCGCGACATCTCTGTCGTGAGCGGCGTCGCAATCGAGGGCGACGACCTCCCGCCCCACGGCGAGCGCGTCTGGCTGAAGGGTTACGGCTGTGTCCGCCACACCCGCGACGCCTTCGAGTACGCCGGCGACGACATCAGCGCCGTCCGCGAGGAGGGTGTCGACGTGGTCCACTGGGCGCCGGCCGACGGCCCCAAACTCCGACTCCGGACGATGGACGGCGACGTGACCGGTCTCGTGGAACCGGGCGTTCTCGACTACGAGCCGGGCGACCTGCTCCAGTTCGAGCGCATCGGTTTCGCCCGGGTCGACGACATCGACCCCGACGGCGAGTCGGTCGCGTACTTCGCACACCCCTGAGCCGCGCCGAACCGACCGTTCGGGGCCGTCGCCGAATGCTTTTTACTGCGGACGGTCGGACTCACCGACGTGACACGCAGCGACGCGACGACCGTCTCGGTACAGCGCGACGTCCCCTTCCAGGAGGTCGGTGACGAGACACTGCATCTCGATATCTACGACGCGCCGGCGACGAGCGGCCCGAAGCCGGTCGCCGTCCTCGTCCGGGGCGGCGGGTTCACTGTCGGTGACAAAGGCGAGTTCGCCCGCCACGCCATCGACCTGGCCGCCGACGGCTATGTCGTCGTCGAACCGCAGTACCGGCTCGCGCCCGAGTGGACGTTCCCGGCGCCGCTCATCGATGTGAAGGCCGCGATCGAATGGTGTCGGGCGGAAGGTGAGGGGTACGGTGCCGACCCGAACCGCATCGTCGCCGCTGGTCACTCGGCCGGTGCGAACCTCGTCGTCCTCGCGGCCGCGACGGCCGACGACCCGGCGCTCGAACCGGACCTGTATCCGGGTACCTCGTCGGCGCTCTCGGCGGTGGTCGGCTACGCTGGCGTGTACGATTTCCGCGCCTTCGAGCGACTCGACGAGTCTGAGCAGGACGTCGACACACACGAACAGTACCTCGGTGGCACGCCCAGCGAGGTTCCGGCGGCCTACGAACTGGCGTCGCCGGTGGCCCAGGCCGACGTCTCGATGCCGCCGACGCTCTTGCTACACGGTGAGGACGACGCGGTGATTCCACCGAGCCAGTCAGCGCTCATGGCCGAGACGCTGGACCCGCTGACCACGGTGCAAAACGAGGTCCTGCCCAGCGATCACGGGTTCCCGTTCCACGGTGCGTTCTACGACGAGGTCTACGAGCGCACGGCCCGCTTCTTCGACCAACATGCCGGGACCGGACCGGAGACCGACGCCGGACTCGGGGGGAGTGGGCCGCCCGACGACGGTCCGGCCCGGCGATAACGGTCGAAAGTTTAAGTGCTCCCGCTGAGTGGGGGCAGATACCAATGGCCATAGACCCCGAGTTCGAGGACAACCGCGAGGCCGTTGAACAGCACGATGGACACAACGTCTGGGGGCCGGTCGAGGAACCCGAGACGCTCGGTATCCACGGGACACACGTCGCCGTCGACTTCGACATCTGCATCGCCGACGGCGCCTGTCTCGAGGACTGCCCCGTCGACGTCTTCGAGTGGGTCGACACGCCGGACCACCCCGAGAGCGAGATCAAGGCCGACCCGGCTCACGAGGACCAGTGTATCGACTGCATGCTCTGTGTCGACGTCTGTCCGGTCGACGCCATCGACGTCGACCCGGGTCGCGCCGGCCGTATCTAACACGCCACAGTTCTCTGCCGCGCGCCCCACGCAGGGGGCGTCTCACCTCGACGCAGAACCCCCCGATAGCGCCGCTTCGACCCTCGATACTGTGGGATTCGACGCTGCGACCTCGTCGGGACCGTCGAGACCGCCGAACCCGCTCGTGTCAACCGGTTTTGTAAACATAAGTTTATTACTGTCCCGTCGTTGAGATACGACTACGAGGGTCGTTAGACATATGCACACTGTAGTCTTGACGAAAGGTGTTCCCGACTTCCGCGAGGGGCAGGTGTCCTTCGACGAGGACGGACACCTCGAACGCGGGAAGACACCGACGGTGATGAACCCGAACGACAAACACGCGCTCCGAGCGGCGTTCCAGACGAAGGTCCGGAACGGCGGGAACGTCTCCCTGATGAGTATGGGTCCGCCGGGGTATCAGGAGGTCCTCCAGGAGGGGATGCGGGACGTCTACGCCGACGACCTCTATCTCCTCTCGGACCGTGAGATGGGCGCTGCGGACACCTGGGCGACGGCGATGACCGTCGCCACTGGCCTCGAGAAGCTCGAGGAGCCGCCGGACCTCGTCTTCGCG
This sequence comes from Haloarcula ordinaria, assembly GCF_029338275.1. NCBI lineage: Archaea > Methanobacteriati > Methanobacteriota > Halobacteria > Halobacteriales > Haloarculaceae > Haloarcula > Haloarcula ordinaria. The sequence goes on from NZ_CP119789.1 coordinate 1,953,404, forward strand.
GGGTTCAAGACCGCCGACGGGGAGACTGGCCACACCGGCCCCCAGACCTGCTGGTGTCTCGACTGGCCGATGATAACCCACGTCATCTCGCTGGACATCGACGAGGACGAGGGCGTCGTCCGGGCCAAGCGACTGGTCGACGGCGACATCTCCGAGATAGAGACCGTCGAGGCCCCGATGCCGTGTTTCATCGTCGCCGACCCCGAGTTCGAGCCGACCTACCGCAAGGCGAACCACCGGCTGAGACACAAGGACCTCCGCGAGGAGACCCAGGAGCGGGCCGAGGACTACGAGGACCTCGTCACCGTGTGGGACCACGAGGACCTCAATCTCGACCCGGACTACATCGGACTGGACGGGTCGCCGACCATCGTGGCCGGCGTCGACCCAATCCCGAAGGCGCCCTCCGAACGGGAGGCGACGCACATCGAGGCCGACGACGACGCGGCGATGGAACAGGTACTCGACGAACTGACTCCTTATGCGGCAGGTGACTGACGATGGTAGATTTAGACCCCACAGAACACGAGATCGCGGACCTCGGACCGAAGATCAAGGACATCGACGACCCGGACGAACTCCGGGAGATGCTCGAACTCGAGGAAGGCGGTGAAGACCGTGTACCGGTCAAGACGCTCATCGAGAGCCGCATCGAGACGCTCGAGGAAGAAGACGAGGAGGTCGACCCCGAGACGGTCGACCTCTCGGACCTGACCATCGCCGACATCGCGAACATGGTCCGGGACGTCGACGACGGGGACGTCCTCCGTGACATCCTCGAACGCGAGAAGGACGGCGAGAACCGTAAAGGCGCTATCAGCCAGATAGAGAGCCGAATCGAGTCGATCGAGGGGACCGAGGAGGACGAGGACGCCGGCGAAGTCGAGTACGTCCCGCCGGAAGAGAAGTACCCCGAACTCGACCATCCGACCAACGACAAGCGGTGGGTCGAGGGCATCGCCGGCGCGGAGTACCGCGACATGTGGGTCTACTGCGAGACCCAGGCCGGCGAACTGGTCGACGTCTCGAAGGAGATGCTCGGGAAGGCCCGCCAGCTGATGGACGACTACAACGATGACTACGACGAGAACGAGCGCGTCGTCGCCGTCCTCATCGGCTCGGAGGCGAGCGAGCATGTCGACGAAGTCGTCGCCCACGGCGCGGACCTGGTCCTCTACCACGAGGACGACCGGCTGGAGCGGTTCCGGCACAAACCGTACACGGAGATCTTCTGTGACATGGCGCGTGCCGGCGGCGAACTCGCTCACGAGGACCGCCAGGAGGTCGACTGGAAGGACTACCACGAACCGCGCTACACGCTGTTCCCAGCGACCAACAACGGCCGGGACCTCTCGGCGCTCGTCCAGGGCGCACTCGACTCGGGCCTGGCCTCCGACTGCTCGGGGCTGTACATCGAGAACACGATGATATCCAACCCCGCGAAGGTCGGCACGGCGGGCGACAAGAAGGAGTTCGAGAAGGTCCTGCACATGAAGCGGCCGGACTTCTCGGGCTTCGAGTACTCCACCATCCTGTGTATCGACAAGCCCAACCGTGACTTCCACCCACAGGGCGGCTCGGTCATCCCGGGGAGCTTCGACATCCAGGATCCCGACTACGAGCGCGAGGCCGAGGTCGTCGACTACGAGATGGAGCTCGACGACGATTGGTTCCTCGTCGACGTCACCGAGTTCGACCAGCTCTCCGGCGGCGTCGACCTCACCGGCAACGAGGTCGTCGTCGCGGTCGGGCGCGGCATCGGCGATGACCCGACGCGGGGCGTCGAGCTCGCGCTCGACCTCGTCGACGCGTTCGACGACGCCGACCTGGGCCTCTCCCGTGGCGTCATCACCTCCTCGTACCAGTTCGACGGCCACGTCGAGCAGTACATCGGCGAGGACCGCCAGATCGGCGAGTCCGGCCAGGAAGTCGAACCGCCCATCTACATCGCGGCCGGCATCTCCGGGGCCATCCAGCACAAGGTCGGCTGCGACGAGGCCGATACCATCATCGCCATCAACACCAACCCGGACGCCGACATCGCGGACTTCTCGGACTACGTCATCGAGGGGGACCTCTTCGACGTCCTCCCGCGCCTGACCGAGGCCGTCGAGTCGGGAGACCTCGCCACGGCGCTCCAGGAGGTCAGCGATGACTGACGACTACGAGCACTACGAGGCCGTCGTCGTGGGCTGTGGACCCGGTGGAGCCGCCGCCGCGGCGAACCTCGCGCGAAACGGCGTCGAGACGCTCGTCCTCGAACGGGGCGTCGACGCCGGCTCGAAGAACGTCTCCGGCGGGCTCATCTACGCCGAGGAATCCGCACCGTACACCATCGACAGCCTGTTCCCCGAGTTCCGCGAGCAGGCCAGCGAACGGCCGGTAACGGAGAACTACATCCACAACATCGCCGGCGACCAGGTGAAGTCCTTCGACATCGGCGACCTGCACCACCACGACACCGAGTGGTCTGACGCGGTCCTGCGCCGGAAGATGGACTCCTGGCTCGCCCAGCGCGTCCACGAGCTCACCCGCGAGAACGGCGGCGGACTCCTCACGGAGGTCCACGTCACCGGTCTCCTGCGGGAGGACGGCGAGATCGTGGGCGTCGAGATGGAGGAGCTCGACCCGATAAAGGCCGACATGATCGTCGCCGCCGACGGCGTCAACTCCGAACTCGCTCGCGACGCCGGGTTGATGGACTGGGAGGACCCCGAGGACTGGTTCCAGGGCGTCAAGGCCACCGTGGAGATGGACCCGGAGACCATCAACGAGCGGTTCGACATCGACGAGGACGAGGGCGTCGCCCACCTGTTCTCCGGCGACCTGTTCGACGGGGTCCGTGGCGGCGGGTTCCTCTACACCAACGAGTCGACACTCTCTATCGGGACCGTCTTCCACCTCGATTCCATCGCGGACGAGGAGGCCGAACCCCACGAGCTGTTGAACAACCTGTTGACCCACCCGCTCATGGCCCAGTGGCTGGGCGACGAGTACGAGGAGCTGGAGTACAGCGCCAAGCTCGTCCCCGACTCGAAGAAGGTGGCACACAAGTCGCCCCACCAGGACCGCCTGGTGCTGGTCGGCGACGCGGCGGGGCAGATGCAGGCCCAGGGCCCCATCATCAAGGGGATGAACCACGCGGTGACCGCCGGGGCGCTGGCCGCGGAGGCCTTCGCCGACGCCAAGTCGCGTGGCACGCCACACCAGGCCGGCGAGCTCTACGAGTCGAAGCTGTACGACGAGGGTGTGATGGACAAACTCCGCCCCTCGAACTACAACATCTTCGGTAAGATGGGCGAGCTTGAGGCGGTCGACAACGTCTCGAACTCGCTCGTGAAGTCGACCGTGGGACGTGTCGGGGTCAAACTGGCGGGCGGACTCCTCGAACGAGCCTACTCCTCGCCGACCCTCGTCTCGATGATTCCGGACACGAAGCTCCCCTACGTGACCCTGCCGACGGTCATCGCGGAGGAACTGGGCGAGCGCGTGACCGACACCAACACGGTCGAACCGCCGGAGCTGGACGACCGTATCGGCGACCTGACCTACGACGTCGGCGACCCGCACATCGAACTGGTGGACAACTCCTTCGAGGCGTCGGGCACGGCCGTGACGGCCTGTCCGGTCAGCGCGAAGGACTTCGGTGGCGGCTGTTATCGCGACGAGACGGTCAAGACCAACGGCGCCGAGGAACACCTCGTGAGCCTCGACACGCAGCCCTGCGTCGAGTGTGGGACCTGTGCCGTCGTCGCCGACACCAACTGGGAACACCCGGCCGGCGGGAAGGGCGTCGACTACAAACAGGGATAGGGACGACTCGCGATGACCCGGCAGTACGTCGACCGAATCCGTACGCTCGAACGTCGGGCCGAGGCGGCCCGAGACTCGTTCGACCCCGACCCGCCGGACGACGACCGGGCGATGACTGTCGTCAGGGAGGGCTTTGGGCCGACAGTTTCCCTCTACTGCGAAAGTCGCACCGGGGACGCCTGGGTGCGGTTCGACGGCGACACATTCGACCGGCTGGAAGCGACGATGAACGCCTGGCTCGACCTGTACGCGGCGTGTTACGGGGTACAGTTAGACGGCACTTACGCCATCCGTGAGGCCGCCGAGCTGCTGGTCGACACCCACAACGCTCGGGACACCGCACAGGTGCTGACCGGCGTCCCCGACCGCTGACCGGGACCCGAGTAACGACACCCTTCTCGCTGGGTTCCGTATTATAAAACGTTAAGTACCGACGTGTGGTAACTTCCCGCATGCAACTTACGGAGCCGCTGCAGTTCGACCACGAAGACCGGAAAGAGATCTACGAGTACATCGAATCGCACGGCTCGGTGAAACCGGAGGATGCACGCCACGCACTCCAGATGGACCCCCGACCGTTCGGCCACCACGTCGCAATTCTGAAGCGCGACGGCGTCCTCGAGGAGCACGACGGAACCATCAGGGTCGCCTACGAGGACACAGTCGAGGAGGAGTTCCGGGCCGACGACGTGGAGTTCACCATCCGCCAGGCCCGCCAGGAGGACCTCACTGGACTCGTCGGGGCCATCCGCGAGGCCATCGGTGGCGGGGGCTACGTCGACGCCGAGACGGTCGCGGACGTCGTCGACAGCGAGGGCGTGTTGCTGCGCCACAACGAGCTCGAGTCGCGCATCTTCTTCGTGGCCTGCATCGACGACGAGGTGGTCGGCTGGGTCCACCTCAAGCACCCCGAGAGCCGCAAGCTCGGGCACACGGCCGAGCTCACGCTGGGCGTCCTCGAACGCTACCGCGGCAACGGCATCGGCTCGCACCTGCTCGAGCGCGGGACCGAGTGGGCCGCCTCGAACGACTTCGAGAAGCTGTACAACTCGATTCCGGCGTCCAACAGGGACGCCATCGAGTTCCTGGAGGGCCACGGCTGGGAGGTCGAGGCCGTCCGGGAGAACCACTACAAGTTCGACGAGACGTACGTCGACGAGACGATGATGGCCATGGACCTGTAAGTCAGCGCCACTCCTCGCCGTAGTCGTCTAATGGTTCTGCGACGACGCCGTCTTTCTGTGCCCACACGCGTGCGTGCCCCGTACAGACCTTTCTGTTCGCGTCCCAGGGGATGTGGAGTTCGACCGCGGCCTCCCGCTCGCAGTCCGCTTCCCAGCACTCGGTCATAGGAGCGCGACCACCACCATCGTGACGAGTATCGACCCGGTCAGCAGCGCCTGGACGACGCCCGTGGCGAGCATCCCGACCGTCGTGACGAGCGCGGCCTTCGCCCCCTTGCGGGCGTCCTGCTGGCGGCGGAACTCGACGAGGAAGACGGTGGCCGTGACGCCGAGGATGATACCCAGCGGTCCTGTGAGGAAGAAGAGGACGAGACCGACGAGTCCCGCGATAACGGCCGTCAGGTTCGAGGCGCCACCTACCCTGGCGGCGACAGCCCCGCCGACGAGGTCGACGACCCAGGTCAGGACGGCGACGAGCACTAAGCCGGCCAGCAGCAGGGTGCCTGGCTCACCCGTCGCGTACCAGTAGAGTAAGACGCCGCCCAGCGAGAGCAGTGCGCCGGGCACCTGCGGAACGAGGCTGCCGACGACGCCGCCGACGAGCAGGGCGAACGCGACGACGACGAGGGCCAGCGCGAGACCAGACGATATCATGCGTGGCGGTCGAGTTCCTCCTGTACCCAGTCGTCGCCGTAGAGCCGCGTCAATCTTTCGACGGCTCGTCCGAGTGCCCGCATGCACTCCCGGCGCGAGACGAACGAGAGGTCGTCGGCGACCGTCGACCAGTCGTCGGCCTGCAGGACCTTCCGGACGAGCAGGCGCTCCTGGTCGGCCGTCAACGCATCGGCGTCGGCCGGGTCGACGAGGTGCCGGAGCGCGAGCGTCCGGAACGGAGCGGGGTCGGTGTCGAGTATCGACGCGCCGCCGGGGACGCCGGCCACGAGTCGCCACTCCAGTTCGGACAGCGAGACGTCGGGTGTCGTCTCGACGGCGGCGAGCGCTTCCCTGACGACGTCCGGGTCGCAGTCGTCCAGCGCGTCGGAAAGCACCGATGCGATGCGGTCACAGAACCACTCGGCGTGTCGCGTCGCCAGTTCCTCGCCCGCCTCGGACGTCGGTTGCAGCATTATCGCCGAGTACTCACCGCTGGTGTCGTTGCGTGTCGTCGAGAGATGGACGGTGTGATACCCGTTGTCCCGCCAGAAACGGACCAGTCCGGGCGTCGCGCCGTAGCCGACGCCCAGCCAGTCCATCCCGTCGGCGAACTCCGTGCGGACGTCAGCCAGCAGTTTCGACCCCAATCCCCGTTCGCGGACGGCGTCGTGCGTCGCGATGCGCAGCACGCGCTGGCCGACCGGAACCCCCGCCACCTCGTCCCGGAGTTGCGTCGTCAGCACGTCGGGGACCATGTTCCCCCGGATGCGCCCGCCACCGTACATCGTCTCGCGCGTCTCGGCCGCGAGGCCGCCCTCGCGGGCCAGCAGCGCCACGCTGACGACGTGGCCATCGTGGGTGAGCGCCCGGACGGTGAGGTTCGGGGCGTCCAGCATCCTGGCGAGGTCCGCCGGCTCCGTCCGGTAGTGGGCCAGCACCAGCAGCCCGAACACCTCCCGGAGCAGGTGCTCGTCGGCCAGCAGGTCGGCCGTCGAGAGACGCCGGTAGGTCACTGTCGCCGGGGTCGCTCCCTCCACGAGCGGGTCGGCCGGCGGCCGGGCGTCCAGCAGGAGCGCCCGGAAGGCCCACACCTCGATGGGGTCGGCCTCGGCGTAGCGAATCGGCGTCGTCATGGTCACGTCGGTCACCTCGTGGTCGCTCTCTGCCAGTCGGTCGCGGAACCGGACCGAGAACCCGCGACCCGCGCCCTCGTAGCCGTGGACCGTCGTCGTGAACGCGACGGCCGGCGCGGCGAGCAGCGCTTCGAGGCGACGGACCGGGAGTGCGGCGGCTTCGTCGACGACGACCACGTCGGGGTCGCCGGGCAGCGAGACGGCATCGGCCGGCCGCTCGAAGCGAATCCGTCCGCCGCCGTCGGCAAGGGTCAGCACTCGCGGCTCCTCGTCGTCGTCCCGGACCACGTCGACCCCAAGTGTCTCGAAGAGCGCCGCCGCCTGGGCGAACACCTCGCCGGCGCTCCGGTAGGTCGGCGCGGTCACGAGCACGTCGTTGCCCCCGAGTGCCAGGTTCGCCGCCGCGAGACCAGCCGCGCTCGATTTCCCCCGACCGCGGTCGGCCTCGACGACCACGGCCTGACCGGGCTGTTCGAGTTGCTCGAAGGCGTGGACGGCGGCGACTTGGTCGTCGGTTCGACATGCCGCGTACGTCTCCGGGCGAAACGCTGCGTCGTCGGGGAGCTCTGGTGGGCCACCGACCAGCCGTGGTGCGGGGTTCGTGAGCCCCGGCTGCTCGACGCGGTCCGAGTCGACGTCGACCAGCGCGATACCGCGGTGTGCCCGGAGCGTCTCGACGAGTCGCCGACGGAAGGTCCCGGTGACGTCCTCGACGGTGAACGGGTGCACCGCGAGTGTCTCGTCGAAGGCGTCGCGTCGGTCCGGCCACGCGTCGAGCGGCGGGGTCAGCAGGACCAGCAGGCCGCCGCCGTCGACGGCCCCGACGGCGCGCCCGAGTGCGTTCGGTCGCAGTTCCCCGTGGGCGTCCAGCACGACTGCGGTCCGCGTGCGTCCGAGGAGTTCATCCGAGCGAGCCTGTCGGTGGTGTTCGCAGTCCAGAACTCCCTCGGGGCCGACCACCGTCGTCTCCTCCCGCGGGACCGCCGCCGCGTCCAGCGCGTCGCGCGCTCGCTGTCGGGTCACGTCGGGGTCGCCCGACAGCACGAGGAGCCGGCGCTCGTTCGACCGGTGTGCCTCGTCGCGCAGCGACCGGGCGATGTCCATAGCGGTGGTGGCAGGCCCGGCGGTATGTCGTTGACGGTCGGGTCACCCGGTTTCGGGTCACCGGTCAGCGACCGTGTGCCGGGCTGGCACGGGATTTCGCCTTCGAAAGCGCTTTTAGGGCTGGTAGCACAGAAACGGGTACAGCCTGCGCCGGGTTGATGATGCTCCCAGCCTTCTCAGGAAACCGCGCACCAGCGTGGTGCGCCGCGGAATCGGCCGCGTCACGGCGGGGGAGCGTGAGCCCGCGTGCAGGAGGTGAACATACAAATGCCAGTGTACGTAGATTTCGACGTTCCGGCCGACCTCGAGGACGACGCCCTCGAGGCGCTGGAAGTCGCACGAGATACAGGAAGCGTAAAGAAGGGAACCAACGAGACGACCAAGTCCATCGAGCGTGGCTCCGCGGCGCTCGTCCTCGTCGCCGAGGACGTCCAGCCCGAGGAGATCGTCATGCACATCCCCGAGCTCGCCGACGAGAAGGGCGTCCCCTTCATCTTCGTCGAGCAGCAGGACGACCTCGGACACGCCGCCGGCCTCGAGGTCGGCTCGGCCGCGGCCGCCATCGTCGACGCCGGCGAGGCGGAGGCCGACGTCGAGGACATCGCCGGTAAGGTCGAGGAGCTCCGCTGAGGTGACCACGGATGAGCGCTGAGGAATCCGAAGGCAGCGGCGCCACGCCCGCAGAGGTCATCGAAGTCGTGGGCCGGACGGGGATGCACGGCGAGGCCATGCAGGTCAAGTGCCGCATCCGCGAGGGCGAGAACCAGGGTCGTATCATCACCCGGAACGTGCTCGGCCCGGTCCGCGAAGGCGACGTCCTCCAGCTGCGCGAAACGGCCCGCGAGGCCGACTCCATCGGAGGTCAGTAACCGATGCCCCGAACACGAGACTGCGACTACTGCGGTGCGGACATCGAGCCCGGCACGGGCACGATGTTCGTCAGCAACGACGGTTCGACCACGCACTTCTGTTCCTCGAAGTGCGAGAACAACGCCGACCTCGGCCGCGAGCCGCGCACGCTCGAATGGACCGAGTCCGGTCGCGGCCCCGAGACCGAGGCTGTCGAGGAAGTCGAGGCTGAAGACGAAGAAGAAGATGAAGACGAGACCGCTGCGGTCGACGTAGACGAGGAGGAGACGGAAGCGGAATCCGACGTTGAAGACGCAGCGGACGACGATGCCGCCGACGACGAGGGTGACGCCGCACCCGACCTCGAGGCCGCCGAAGAAGACCTCGACGAGGAAGACGAAGACGACGGGGAAGCCGAGGAGGCCGAGGCCTGATGGCAGACACCGAGCGCACCTTCGTGATGGTCAAGCCCGACGGCGTCCAGCGCGGCCTCATCGGGGACGTCGTCTCCCGGTTCGAGGACCGCGGCCTGAAGCTGGTCGGTGGGAAGTTCATGCAGATCGACCAGGAGCTGGCCGAGGACCACTACGGCGAGCACGAGGACAAGCCGTTCTTCGACGACCTGGTCGACTTCATCACCTCGGGTCCGGTCTTCGCGATGGTCCTGGAGGGCCAGGACGCGGTCAGTCAGGTCCGCACTATGATGGGCGAGACCGACCCCGCCGAGTCCGCCCCCGGCACCATCCGCGGTGACTACGGGCTGGACCTCGGTCGGAACGTCATCCACGGCTCCGACGACGAGGACCCCGGTGCGAACGAGCGCGAGATTTCGCTGTTCTTCGACGACGACGAGCTCGTCGACTGGGACCAGATCGACGAGACCTGGCTCTACGAGTAAGCCGTCTCGTCACGTTTTCGCCGAGCGCAACCACCTTGAGGCTCCCGTCCGTACCGACGGGTATGAGCCGGACACTCTACCAGCTCGACGGCTGTCCGTACTGCGAGAAAGTCGCCGACCGACTGGACGAACTCGACGTCGACTACGAGACCGAGTGGGTCGAGGGGCTCCACTCCAAGCGCGACGAAGTGAAACGCGTCTCCGGCCAGCGCGCCGTGCCCGTCCTCGTCGACGAGGCCCACGGCGTCACGATGGCCGAGTCGGAGCGCATCCTCGAGTTCGCCGAACAGACCTACGCCTGATCCTCGTCCGCCGACACCGCCGCGCTGGACTCCCCCTCCACTGCCGTGGCCGGCGGTTCGGCAGTCGACGCCTTGCGGTAGTACAGCGCTGCGCCGATAGTGACGAAGACCATCGGGAACAGGAAGAACGTCACGAGCGCCACCCACAGCCATGGGCCCTGTGACGCGGCGCCGATTGTCTCCTCCTGGACAACGAGCGGCCACCGCTGGACGAACAGCAGTGCGCCGCCGACACCACACAGGAGGTAGCCCATGGTGAACCCCGTCCCGACGAGCGCACTCTCCTCGAGGAGGCTCTCGGCGGGGTTCCCCGGGCGATAGGCCTCGAAGACCCCGCCGGCGACGACCAGCGCGACCATGGGAATCAGGAAGAACACCACCGGCGGGACGCTGGCGTCGGTCGCGATGTACAGGTCGTTGGCCAGCGGTGACCCGCCGATCTGGACCGTCGCACGGGTTATCGTCGGGACGTGGTGGGCGTTGAACAGGATATGTGCGTACTGAACGAGAACGTCCACCGTCGAGTTGATGGGTGCGGCATTCCGGTCGACGGACGACGGCCCGACGACGAAGAGCGCCGCGACGAGGAGGTACTCGACGACGAAGACGGCGACGGCGGCCAGCGCGGCCTGGAGCCACGGGAAGGTCCTGACCGAGGGTGCGAGGAAGTGGTCGTCGGTCGATGCGTCGGCTGACTCGGCGTGGTCGGGGGTCACAGCGCTACTCTATCCCTGTGACCGTCACACACCATCGAAAGTATTGCGGTGGACTCGACCGCGTCGTGTCGACTGGTGCGGCGCTCCGTCAGTTCTCCTCGGCTTCGAACTCCAGTGCGGCCCCGTTGATGCAGTACCGTTTGCCCGTCGGGTCGGGTCCGTCGTCGAAGACGTGGCCCAGGTGTCCCTCACAGGTCGCACAGACGACCTCGGTGCGGCGCATCCCGTGGCTGTTGTCGACGCGTGTCTCGACGGTGCCCTCCTGCAGGACGTCCCAGAAGCTCGGCCAGCCGGTGCCCGACTCGAACTTCTCGTCGCTGTCGAACAGCTCGGCGCCACAGCCAGCACAGGTGAACACGCCGTCGTCCTTGACGTCGAGCAGTTCGCTGCTGAACCGCGGTTCGGTCCCCGCCTCGCGGAGAATGCTGTACTCCTCGTCTGTCAGCAGTTCGCGCCACTCCGCATCGGTCTCCGGAAGGTCGTGCTCGGATTCACTCATACACGTTCATACGGGCTGGACGGACATAAGCGCCCGCTGCCAGAGCCCCCGTCGCCAGCTCTGTCGACACAGCGCAACCTGCGCTACGTCATCTCTCCGGGACGGACCTATCGGGCTGTGGTTGGCCAGACGCCTCGGCGCCGACCAGGTGACAGGACGCGCTGTGGGCCTCGTCGACCGACGTCTCCTCGGGCGGCTCGCGTGCACACACTGTCGGGAACGACTCGACGAGGCGGTCGTGGGCGCGCTCGCTGTTGCCAGCGAGCACGTTGTCGAGTGCGTCGCTGAGTGTCGCCTCGGCCTCTGGGTCCGCCACGGTCTCCGGGATTTCGAACTCCTCTCGGACGGCGTCGCGGACCTGGCCGTCGGTCACCGCCTCGACCGGGACGTCCGCCGAGGCCGCGACGAACTCCCGGACGGTCTCGGGGTCGACGCCCTCGCTCCCGAGGCGCTGCCGGAAGTCGAGGATGGCCCGCCACGCTCGCTGGTCGATGTCGTAGCCGTCAGGCGGGATGACCTTCGGACAGCGCGTGTGGAACCGACAGCCGCTCGGGGGCGCGCTCGCGGAGGGGACGTCGCCCGAGAGCCTGACCCGGTTGCCCCGCTTTCGCGGGTCGATCGTCGGAATCGAGGAGACGAGCACCTCCGTGTAGGGGTGTCGCGGCGACGTGAACAGCTGCTCGGTGGGCGCGTGCTCGACGATTTCGCCCAGGTACATCACGGCCGTCCGGTCGCATACCTCCCGGACGACGCCCATGTCGTGGCTGATGAGCAACAGCCCGAGGCCGAACTCGGCCTGGATGTCCTCGATGAGCGTCAGAATCTCTGATTTGACCGAGACGTCCAGCGCGCTGGTCGGTTCGTCGGCGACCAGCACGTCCGGGTTGAGCACGAGCGCCCGGGCCAGCGCGATGCGTTGCTTCTGGCCGCCGGAGAACTCGTGGGGGTACCGGTCGATATCCTCGGCCGACAGGCCGACCCGCTCTAAGAGGTCCTGAGCGACCTCCCGGCGGAGTTCTCGGTCGGCGACGCCGTGGATGACCAGCGGCTCCGCGATGGACTCCCCGATGGACATCCGCGGGTCGAAACTGGCGCTCGGGTCCTGGAATATCATCTGGACGTTCCGGCGGTAGGCCTTCAGGTCGCTGCCGGTCACGTCGGTGACGTCCTCCCCCTGGAACCGAATCGTTCCGTCGGTGGGGTCCTCCAGCCTGAGCATCGTCCGGGCCGCCGTCGACTTCCCACAGCCCGATTCGCCGACGAGGCCGACCGTCTCGCCGCGCTCGACGGTCAGGTCGATACCGTCGACGGCACGGACCGCGCCCACCTGCCGTCTGAGGATGCCCTCCGTTATCGGGAAGTGTTTCGTCAGGTTCGCCACCTCGAACAGCGGCGGGTCACTCATCGGTCTCACCTCCCTCGAGCCCGTTCCGAAGTACCTCGGGGTCGCCGTCAGGCCCGTAGTACACGCAGGATGCGTCCTGGCCGTTGCCCAGGTCGTACAGCGGCGGCTGGGACCCGCGACGGCACTCCTCGCGAGCGAAGTCACACCGGCTGGCGAACCGACAGCCGGCAGGTGGGTCCCGCAGGTCCGGCAACGTCCCCTCGATAGTCCGGAGGTCGCGACCCCGACCGGGGAGACAGTCGAACATCGCCATGGTGTAGGGGTGGGCGGGTGCGTCGAAGACGTCGTAGACGCCCCCGCGTTCCATCACCCTGCCGGCGTACATCACGACCACGCGGTCTGCGAGTTCGGCGACCACCCCCAGGTCGTGGGTTATCAGCAGGATGGACATCCCGAACTCGTCCTGAATCTCCTCCAAGAGGTCGAGCAGCTGCGCCTGGATGGTCACGTCCAGCGCGGTGGTGGGCTCGTCGGCGACGAGCAGGTCAGGGTTCGACGCGAGGGCCATCGCGACCACTACCCGCTGGCGCATCCCGCCGGAGAACTCGTGTGGGTACTCGTCGTACCGGCTCGTCGCGTCGGGGATGCCGACCCGGTCTAAGAGCGTTATCGCCCGCTCCCTGGCCGCGCGTTTGCCCACGTCCTCGTGGGTCTGTATCGCCTCACGTATCTGCCAACCGACGGTGAAACAGTGGTTGAGCGCGTCCTGTGGGTTCTGGAAGACGTGGGCGATGCGGTCGCCGCGGATGGTCCGGAGTTGGCGCTCGGAGAGGTCGAGCAAGTTCCGGCCGTCGAGGTCGACCGTGCCGTCGAGGATACGGCCCGGTGGCATCGGAATCAACTTCGTTATCGTCTCCGCGGTGACCGTCTTCCCGCTCCCGCTCTCGCCGACGATACAGACCGTCTCGCCGTGGCCGACGTCGAAGGAGACGTCGTCGACGGCCCGCAGCGGCCCCTGTTCGGTCTCGAACTCGACGGTGAGGCCCTGGACCGACAGGAGCGGGCCCTCGGTCTCCGGGGTGGCCGCCCGCTGCTGCTGCCCACTCATCGGTCACCCTCCGAGCGCGGGTCGAGTGCGTCGCGGAACGCGTCCCCGACGAAGTTGAACGCCAGGATGGTCAGAAAGAGGAAGACGCCGGGGATGGTCGACACCCACCAGGCCGTCCGGAGGTCCGACCGGCCGGCGGCGATGGTCTGCCCCCAGGACGGAATCGTCGGGTCGCCCAGCGAGAGGAAGGCCAGGCCGGCCTCGAAGAGGATGAGGCCGGGAATCAGCAGCGTCAGGTTCGTGATGACCGTCCCCGAGACGTTCGGGAGGATGTGCCGGCGGATGACGTGCTTGGTGTCCGCGCCGGCCGCGCGGGCGACGGCGACGTACTCGTCCTCCGAACGCTGGAGCGCCGCGCTCCGGACCAGGCGGGCGGTTCCACCCCAGCTGAACAGACCGAAGACGAGGATGAACATCAGCAGGCTCCCACCGAAGAGGAAGATGAGAAGCAGGTACAGCAGGAAGGAGGGGAAGACCTGCTGGATGTCGACGTAGCGCATCAGCACCTCGTCGACGAGGCCGCCGACGTAGGCGGCCACGGTGCCCACCGTCGCACCGATGCTGATGATGAGGAACGAGGTGATGAGGCCGATGCGTATCGAGACGCGCATCCCGAGGACGACGAGTGCGAGGATGTCCTTCCCGTCGCCGGTCGTCCCCAACGGGAACTGCCAGCTGCCCGTACACCGACCGCCGATGGTCTCGCCGATACACGTCAGCGGGACGGAACTGTCGACGGCGACGCCCATCGGCGGCTGGAAGCTCTGTGTCAGTTCGACGGTCGGCCTGGTGACGAGGAGCGGCCCGACGAGACCCAGCACGACGACGACGCCGAGGTAGCCGAGACTGATGACCGCCGCCCGGTTCTTCCGGAACTGTCGCCAGTAGTGGGCGGTCATTCGCCGGTGGGTCGCCAGCGGGACGACGAAGTAGAAGCCAAAGAGCGCGAGCGAGAGCAGGAACAGCCAGTCCAGCTGGGTGAGGTCCCACCCCTCCCGGAGGAGCAGGTTCGGCGAGAACAGCGGCGTCTCGCGGGTGTAGTCGTACGCGAACGCGAGCCCGAGGGCCGCGAGTGTCGCCAGAAAGCCCGCCGTCTGTCGGCTCAGCACGACGCCCCGGTCGGCCTCCCAGTCGATGTCCTCGAACCGCCGGCGGGGTGTGTCGGAACTCATCACCGATCACCGTAGTCGATGCGGGGGTCCAGCACCGTGTACGCGATGTCTTGTAGCAGGTTCCCGACGATGGCGATGAAGACGCCGATGAGCGTCGTCGCGAGCACGAGCGCCGTGTCCTGTGTCTGGATGGCCTTGAAACTCAGCTGGCCGAGCCCGGGGATGCCAAAGACCACCTCGACGAGGTAGGAGCTCGCGATGAACAGCCCGAGCAGGTCCGCGACGAGTATCGTCGAGAGCGGCACTGCGGCGGGACGCAGGACGTGCAAGAGCAGTATCCGGCGGTCGGAGACCCCCTTGGCCTTCGCCGTCTTCGTGAACGTGGCCTCGACGTACTCCAGAGCCTCAGCCCTGGTGTAGCGCGTCAGACTCGCTATCGACCCCGTGGTGAGGACGAAGACGGGGAGTACCAGCTGCCTGACGTTCTCCACGCTGAACACTGGGGCGTTCGGGTTGAACACGATGGGCACCAGGTCGAGGTGGACGCCGAACAGCACGAGCAGGATGATGCCGAACCAGAAGTTCGGGATGGCGTACCCGAAGAAGGCGACGAACGTCGCGGCGTAGTCGAACCGGGAGTGCTGGTGGGTCGCCGAGTACAGGCCGATACCGAGTCCGAACGTGATGGTCAGAATCGTCCACGGGACGGAGTACATCACCGTGTACGGCAGCGCCTCCATGATTGCCTCGGTCACCGGCTGCCCGCGCGACGTGCTGTACCCCCAGTTGCCCGTCGCCATGTTCGTCATGTAACTGGAGTACTGCTCCCAGAGCGGGCGGTCGAGGCCGCGCTGTGCCTCGAACGCCTCCTTCGCGGACTCCGCGCTGCCACCACTGGCGGCCGCCTGGAACTGAATCGAGGCGAGCGCCTGCTGCTGTGTCACGAAGAGCAACGCCCAGGTAATCGAGAGGATGATGAACGTTGCGACGACCGCCCAGAGGAGCCGTCTCGCGACGTACCACCTCATCTGTCGAAGTAGTACGTCTGGGAGTTCCAACCGCTCGCGAAGGTGTCGGTCGGCCCCACGAGCGCGTCCTGCGACCCCGAGATGGTCGAGGGCATGATGAGGAACCCGAACGGCTGTTCGCGGGCGAGGTTCCGGAACACCTCACCGAACAGCTCGCGGCGCTCCGCCTCGTCGACGGTGCGCGAGCCCTCGGCGTACAGCTCCGCGATGTCCGCCTCCGGAACGTAGCCGAAGTAGTTGACCGTCCCCTGCTCCCGGAAGAACACGGAACTGGAACTCGGCGTCCGCGGGTAGGTGTTGAACCCGAGGACGATGGACATATCCCACGCCTCCTGACTGACCGAGACGTCCCGGGGGCCACCGTTGAACAGGCCGGCACTCCAGGGGGCCTCCTCGCCTTCCGGCGGACTGTTGGCGGCGTAGTTCTGCTGGAAGGTGTTGCCCGGGACGGTGTTGACGTCGACGCCGACCCCGAGGTTGCGCTCGACCTCCTGCTTTATGAGTTCGGCGAGCGTCTGGTTCGTCTCGCTCGCGGAGCTGGCAAACAGCGAGAGCGTCACGTCCGACCCGTCGGGGCCGACCAGCGTCCCGTCCTCGTAGCGGTAGTCGGTCCCCTCGATACCCTGGCGCATCCGACGCCTGGCGACCTCGCTCCCGTAGAGGTCGCCGGTCCCGAAGGTGTACTGGTCCATCCCCTCGGCCACGTACCACTTGGAGAACTGCGGTTGCATCGTGTAGGCCGGTTCCGCGTACCCCCTGAAGAGGTTCTCCGCGAGCGTCTCCTTGTTGACGGCCATGGCGAACGCCTGCCGGACGGGAATCTCCCGGAACGGCGCCCAGCCGTTTGCCCGCATGTTGAACTTGATGGCCTGGACGAACGGCTGGGGCTGGACGTAGACGTCGACGCTCTCCAGGCCCTGGAACTCCTGGGCGTTCTTCGGCGGGATTCCGGCGGTCGTGATCTCCCCCTCGCGTAAGGCGTTCAGCCGGGAGGACTCCTCGGCGATGACCTGAATCCGGTATCCCTCGAAGTACGGGGCGTTCGTCCAGTCTTCCCCCAGTCCTTCTACTTCGCGGAGGTAGTAGTCCTCGTTGCGCGTGGTCCGGTACTGGGACTCGCGGTTCCACTCCTCGAACGAGTACGGACCGAGATTCCCCGTGTACTGGAGCGTGGTGAGCTCCTCGTCCTGCCGGAGCCCCTCGGCGTCCTTGTCGGGGACGTACTTCTCGAGGATGCCCTTCGGCATACAGTTCTGTCCCCACAGAACGGGCTTCAGGGGGAACGCCGGATCGACTTCGGGCAACTGGAGCTCGAAGGTGAGCTCGTCGAGCTGTTCGACCGGAATCGGCTCGCCCTGGCGGAACCAGTCGCCGGCGTTGGTGTACCCAGCCCAGTTGTCCTCGCCCTGGAAGACGTTCCGTATCATGTAGACCCAGTCGTCGGCGGTCATCTGCCCGTACCCGCCGCCCCACTGGAGATTGTCCCGGAGCGTTATCTGGTAGGTCTGCCCGTCCTCCGTCGAGGGCTCCGCCCAGAGCGGGAAGACGTTCTGGTCGTTGTCGACGGCCCACGCCCCGTCGAGGGTCAACCCCACGAACGCGCCGGAGGTGGTGTCGTTCGTGTAGAGCCAGTTCAACCCGTTGGCGTCGGACCCAACGACACCGACGTACTCGCCCGACGGCTGGCGCGGGCCCGCGGCCTCGCCGTCGCTCCCGTCGCCCGGTGACTCCGTCTCTGTCGGGTCAGTGCCGCCGTCGCTACCGCCGTTTCCGACGAGGCTACACCCAGCGAGCGTCGTCGTCGCCCCGATACCGAGAACTCGTAAGAGGTCCCGCCGATTCGGACGGTCGAGGGACGGTCCGTCCTCGTCCACGTTTGGCATTAGTTAACGGACAAGGTCCGTACGATTATTAATGGTTGGTGTCGACCGACAGCTGCCGGCGTCAGATTCGACATCAGGGTCCCGATTTCTCACACGCGTGGCGCGCTACACCGTCCATCTCCGTCGAGCGTACCCGTACAATTCAATGTCTCTCCCCGAGAGGACTAGGTAATGGTCTCTCGACGGGTGGCGACACTCCTGGTCGCCACGCTCATCGTCCTCGCCGGGTGTAGCGCCGGTGAGCAACTGACGCCCGGACCGACCGCGACAGAGCAGCCGACGGCGGCCCAGACCCAGCAATCGGCGACCGCCACCGCCCCGAACGGGACACTCGAGGTGCACTTCATCAACGTCGGGCAGTCGCTGAGCACGCTGGTCGTCGGGCCGACCGGGGAGACGATGCTGATAGACACCGGGGACTGGCGGGACGACGGCCAGCTCGTCCTCGCGTATCTACAACGTCACGGTATCACCCGAATCGACTACCTAGTCTCCTCGCACGGCGACGCCGACCACATCGGTGGGAACGCGGCCGTCATCGAGTACTTCGAGACGGAGGCCGACGGCGTCGAGGCCATCTACGACCAGGGGCTCGCGTCGTCGTCGCAGACCTACGAGCGATACCTCGACGCCGTCGAACGACACGAGGTCACGCTCTACCGGACCCAGGCTGGCGACCGCATCCCGATGGACGGCGTCGAGGCGACAGTACTCGGCCCGCCGGAGGGATATCTCGACTCGCCCGAACGCAACGAGAACAGCGTCGTCGTCAAGCTGACCTACGGCGAGACGAGTTTCCTGTTCACCGGCGACGCCGAAGACGACGGTGAGCGATACCTCGTCGAGACGTACGGGTCCGATCTCGAGGCGACGGTCCTCAAAGCCGGCCACCACGGGAGCAAGTCCAGTACGAGCGACGCGCTACTCGACGTGGTCGACCCCGAAGCGGTGGTCATCTCCAGTAGTTACGACTCGCAGTACGGCCACCCCGACCCCGTAGTGCTCGATCGACTCGGCAGTCGGTCGATTCCGACGTACTGGACGGCCACCCACGGGGACATCGTGCTGGCGAGCACGGGCGAGCAGGTAACCGTGCAGACCCAGCGCGCCGCACCGACCGAGGCGACGGCAATCCGGAGCGGCGACCCCGTCGAGCCGGGCCTCGACGAGCCGGTGGCAGTCCGGGCACGGCTCCTCCCCGGTGAGACGGAGACCCCTGACGGAGAGCCGGCGACGGTCGTCAGCCGTGAAGGAACGCTCACGCTGGCGGCGGTCAACGCCGACGCCGCCGGCGACGACGGGACGAACCTCAACGACGAGTACCTCGTGCTGGAGAACACCGGCGACGGGACGCTCTCGCTGGGGAACTACACCGTCAGCGATGCCAGCGACCGCGTCTACACGATTCCGACCGGGACCGAACTCAGCCCCGGCGAGTCCATCACGATTCACAGCGGCGCTGGCGTCGATACTGCCACCGACCTCTACTGGGACGCCGGACGACCGGTCTGGAACAACGACGGCGATACCGTTACAATCCGAGACGCCGATGGGACCGTCGTGCTCCGGGAGGACTACTGACCGATGGGACGGACAGAACACACCGCAGTCGTCGACCGGTTCGAGAACGACCAGGCAGTGCTACTGGTCGAGGATGACGGTGCAGTCGTCGACGAGCTGGTCGTCACGAAAGGTCTGTTACCGGATGCCGCTCGACAACAGGACGCTGTTCTCCGTATCGCCTACGTAGACGACGCAGTGGTGCAACTGCGGTACGACGCCGAGGAGACAGAAGCGAGAACGGCCAGTGCGCAGAGCCGGTTCGACCGCCTCTCCCAGCGGCCCCCGTCGTCTGACGATACGGTCGAGTGAGAAAGGCTGTCGCTCAGGCGTCCGACGACGCCGTTTCGTCGGTGACACCGGCGAGTACCCGCTCGAAAATAACACGAGCCAGGGGTGGGATGTTGAACCAGAGCCAGACGTGCTCACTTCGTTCCGCGTGACTGGCAGGGTTCAAATCCACATTCGGTTGTGCTACTCACGAGTTGTTCGTAGCACCAAGCCAGGGGTGGGATTTGAACCCACGAACTCTCGATTACAAGTCGAGTGCTTGGACCACCCAAGCTCCCCTGGCGCCTCCGCGTACGGTGGTTGCAGGGGGACTGTTTAGAGAGTATCGTTTTCCACCGACTTCTCGAGTTCGACGCGGTGAGCCCGGTAGCCGTGCCGGCGGTAGAACCGACGGGCGGCCTCGTTGTCGGCCATCACTTCCAGCCCGACGTTCTCGACACCTTCCGTGGCCAACCGGTCCTCCGCGGCCGACAGCAGCGCCGACCCGATGCCCGCCCGCCGGTGTCCCGGCCGGACGTAGAGGTTCTCTATCGACCCCTGGGAGACGTCCTGCCGGTAGCGGCCCGATTTGACGGTGAACGCGACGAAGCCGACGATGGTCTCCTCGACGGTCGCCACCAGCACGCGCTCGGAGAACACACGGTTCGCTATCGACTCGCGGATTGCCGCTCGGTTGGCCTCGGCGAGGAGGTGCGACCCGTGGGTTCGCTGGTCGCCAGCGAGGTCCACCCACAGGTCGACGACAGTGTCGGTCTCGGCCGTCGTAGCTGTCCTGATCTCCACGGTTGAAGTGGGGGTTCGACCACGAAAACGATTTTCCCAACTCCGGCGCTAGACGTCCCGACAGTCGGCACAGAGCAGCTGGCCGTTGAACGACGAGAGGTTCTGCGTGAGCGTCCCGCAGGCAGAGCAGATGCCCTGGTCGTCGAAGTTGTCCTCGGCGATGGAGGTGGTCCCGTCGGTGGTGGCCGCCTGGCCCGTCGTCCCCAACTGCACGGGCTCTTCGACGCTGTCGGTCACCTCTCCTTCCAGGAGCGACGTCGAGAGGATGTCGCTCGCCGTCAGCGTTCCGAGCGGTTCGCCGTCCTCCACGACCAGAAGCCAGGACGTCGAGCGGGACGTCATCGTGTCCCTCGCTTCGGGGAGCCGTGCGTCCGGCTCGATCGCCGGCAGCGAGTCCCGCATCACGTCGCCGATGGTCGCTGCGCTCGTCTCGCCGTTACCGAGGAGATGAGTGAGGATGTCGTCGCGGGTGACACAGCCGACGGGGTCGTTCCCCCGCAGGACCAGTACGGCCTCGTCGTCGCTTTCGAGCAGCAATTCGGTCGTCTCGTGCAGGTCGTCGGACTCGCTCGCACCGAGGAATTCCCGGTCCATCACCTCCCGGACTGTTACGGAGTCGTTCATGCGAGAGAGTACCACACGGCTAATCTAAAAGATACCCCCAGTACGCTTATACCCTGCCCTCGCCAAGTGTGCTAGTCGTTCACTATCCGATGGTGACCGGGTCACCGGTGGCACGGCAGTGTTCCAGGGCGTGTTTCGCGTCCATCCCCGCCTCGGCCGGCGTTCGTCCCCTGCCGACGCCGACTTTGAGCTCCACATCGACCGCCTCGCGGACGTGGTCGATAGCGTCCTGGTAGTCGTCGCGGTTCAGCGACGGGCAGACCGCGATGACGTTGTCGCCGCCGACGAAGAACGACAGGGAGTCGTGGCTCTCGCGCATGTACTTCATCAGCGCGGCGTAGCCCTGCTCGATACGGATGAACGTATCGAACTCGTTGAGCTGGTCGGTGTACTTCTCCGTGGCGTCGTCGACGTCGAAGTGCGCCAGCTGGACGTCTGTCTCGGTGCGGAACTCGTCGTCGATGGTCTGACCCCGAAGTACTTCGCGTCGGCCCTTGTCCTGTGCGCTTCCGGCTTCCTGGAGCTGTTCTGTCGCCGTTCCCAGCGCCGACGCCGGCGTCGCCCCCGTCGCGACCGAGAGGCTCATCGAGACGGGGTACCGGTTCCCGACGGACTCCTGGATGAGGCCGTGGTCGTCCATGTCCAGGCCGTTCGAGACGGCGATCATGTTGTCGAATCGGGAGAAGAAGATGTACCCGTCTCGGTTGCCGAACAGCTGCGCCAGGTCGGCATAGAGGCGCGACTGCATCGTCTGGAGGTCGACCTCGCGTCGCGGTTCGGGCGTCACCGTCCACGGGCCGTAGTTGTCGATCTGGATGTGGGTAACCTGCGTGTTCGTCACTGTCAATCGCCGCTTGGTAACCCTCGGCTATTGGTCTATCGGAATACGCTCACTCGGCGTCGGGGACCACCTCCGGCCGGCGCAGTTCCACGGTACCGACCATCGAGTTGTACCGCACGACGCCGGTGGCGGTCAGCTTGGGGAGGTGGTCGCGGAACAGTTCCTCCCGGACCGAATCGACGTCGTCGTCCGGTAGCTCTGACTCGAGTGCGTCTCGTTCGGCTGCGAGCACCGTCTCGGCGAGTTCGCGGACGACGACCGGACCATTGACCCGGTCGAGAATCTCCAGCGCCCGACGTCGCCGCTCGACCGCGAGCAGGTCCGCGACGACGTCCGGTGGGAGCGGTCCCTCCTGTTCTGTTTCGGGGTCGTGTGTCGCCATAGTAATATCTACAACGTACCCCGATAAGTATGTGGCGCGGTAACATGCAACGGAATCGGTCACCCAGGACGCTGTCCACGGTGGTCCGTTTACGTCGCCTGACCGGCGAGTCACGGTCGTCGTCGTCGTCGAGACGTACGCGTTGAGAGAACCGTTGACTCAGGCGTGTTCGAGGCGGTAGGGCCACCAGTCCGCCTCGCGAAGTGCGCGGCCGACCGCCTTGTGGAAGTCCGGGAAGTCCTCGAAGGACTCCTGGTCGACGTGTTCGAAGACGTCCGCGACGCTGACCACCGTCTCGTAGTCGATTCGAACCGGGTGGTCGCCGTACTCGTCGACGAACGCCGATGCCTCGAGGGGGAAGTCTTCCTCCTCGTCTATCTTCTTCGCGAGCACGGCGTGGCCGTACTTGCGCCGTCCTTCGCTGCCTTCGTCCCCGTCGGGGTCGTGCGGCCAGTCCATACCGGACGGTAGGGGACCTC
This sequence comes from Haloarcula ordinaria, assembly GCF_029338275.1. NCBI lineage: Archaea > Methanobacteriati > Methanobacteriota > Halobacteria > Halobacteriales > Haloarculaceae > Haloarcula > Haloarcula ordinaria. The sequence goes on from NZ_CP119789.1 coordinate 1,975,992, forward strand.
CACAAAAAGGATTTCTCTCCCGTGGTCGGGTTTCAGAGCTCGAAGTCCGAGCCGCTTTTGCCGCTGCCACCGCGCATGAACGCGAGCAAGCCGAAGAACACCAGGAGCGCGACTGCCACGCCGCCGGCGACGAGGAGCGTATCGATGCCCAGCACAGTCTGGGGGACGCCGGGCGGGAGGATACTCTCGTCACTCTCTCCGGCATCGCCGCCGTCCGCTGGCGGGGCCGTTTCGGTACCCGTCTCGGTGTCGCCTGGTGCTTCGGTGCCGACCTGCCCCTCAGTGACGACGACGCTCCCGACGCCCTGCCCGTTTATCCCCACCTGGTAATCACCGGCGCTCGTGACCTCGTGGGTGAGCGAGACCGTTCGTTCCTCTCCCGCCGGAATCCGCGTCACTGAGCTGTTCCGTTGTTCGCCGTTGACCGTCATCGCGGCCTCGTAGTCGCCCGCGACACTCCCCGAGTTGCGCACGGTCGCCTCAACGACGAGTCGTTGGCCGTCCGCTGTCTCCACGGCCCGCAGGCCCGTCTCCTCGATATCGAAGACCGGCTGGATGCTCCCTATCGCCAGCGTCTCGAACTCGGTCGTCCGAGCCTCGAAGACCACCGCATCGGTACGTTCCTCGACGATTGTCGTCTGGGCCGGCGTCCACGTCGACCCGGTCTGTGAGTAGACACTGAGCGCTTCCGCCTCGATACCCGCCGACCGGAGCGCCGACCTGTTGACGGCGAAGCGCATCGTCACGGCTTCCACCCCAGCCCTCGGGCCGACCGTCACGACACCGAAGACCGACGACCCCTCGTCGTCCGGTACTGTCACCGACGACGCCGACGGACTCGTGTACTCAGTCACCTGCTGGCCGAACCGGTCCTCGCTTGCCTCGACGGTCCATCGTTCGATAGCGAACGACCGGTTCTCGGCGGCAGGGACGTCGATTTCGTGTGGCTCCGTGGTCGAGACTCCACCGGTCCGTATCGCGATCGACCTGCTCGCTTCTGTCTCGTTGGTCACCCGCGCCGTTGCGCGTTTGACTCTCACGATACCGATCTCCTCGTTCCCCGCAGTGATTCGGTACGTTCCAGGGTTCTCGAAGACTACTGACTTGACGAGTCGCGTCTCCGAGTCACCGGGCACCACGACGCGCTCGCTCGCGATTTTCGTTCCATTCCGGCGAAGATCTACTGTCATCCCACCGCCATCGCTGCCGACGTTAACGATGCGGACCGTGATATTGAAATCGTCGCCAACAAGCGCTTCCGACGATTCTAGTTGCCCGCCGGTGACGGCGAGGCTCGGTGCGGCTGCTGCCGTTCCGATAGCTGCACCGACAACGAGCAGGGCGACAACACCGAACCGCAATGCTACCGTCTTGACATCGCCTGGGGACCAATTCTGTCGTTGCATCAATGTATCATGACCCAGACTATCCGTAAAAAATGCGTGGTCGCTCCGACCGTCGTTTGAGTGATGGTCTCGAAGCAGTGTCGGGCTCGTCGGCTTTCGGTCACGACAGCGTACGAGTCATCGCGGTATCTGGGTTTGAACCGGAGGGAGACGGTCACACTCACGCCGTTCGTGTGCTGCGACTCCCAGGGCTCAAATCCAGATGACCCGTTCACTGCTCACTGTCGCTCGCAGAGAAACGGTGGGGCTGGGATTTGAACCGAGCCAAGACGGTCCTGCTCGCTTCGCTTCGCGGGCTGCGACTTGTCGGCTTCAAATCCCAGGCGACGTGGTTACCACTCACGCGCTGTTCGTGGCAAAACACGGTGGGGCTGGGATTTGAACCGAAGGGAGACGGTCGAACTCACGCCGTTCGTGCGCTGCGACTCCCAGGGTACAAATCCAGATGACCCGTTCACTGCTCACTGTCGCTCGCAGAGAAACGGTGGGGCTGGGATTTGAACCCAGGAATCCGTGAGGATACCGGTTTTCAAGACCGGCGCAATAGGCCGCTCTGCCACCCCACCGCAACCTGGGCTACTCCACGATTCCTCTAAGGCCTGTCGGTTACTCCCGAACGAGTTCCGGGCCCGACTCGCCGTCGCGAACCCGGAGCCCGTACTGCTGGACGAGCGTCGTCGTGCGTGGCGGCACGACGCGACCGGCCTGTCGGCGCGCCCGGAGCACGGGCACCGCGGTTCGAAGGTCGGCGCGCGTCTCCAGCACCGGATTCGTCGGCAGGAAGTCGACGTCGAGGTCGGCGTCCCGCGCGCGTTCGGTCAGCGTCTCGACGCCCGGGGTCGCGTAGGCGTCGTCGAAGTCCACCGGCTCGCCGAAGCCGGCGTAGTACACGCGGCCGTCGGTCGTCGGGCCGAGGACGACGTCGCTGGTCCGGAGCTTCATCGCGGCGCTGTCTATCTGCTGGCGGGCGAGCAGGGCGGCGGTCGGTTCGACGGCCGCAGCGGTCGCGACGGACTCCCGTTCGAGCAGGTGGGCCACGGTGTTGCCGACGCGGGCGGCGAACGTCGACCCGACCTGTACCTCGTAGCGGGCGTCGGCCGGCGCGTGGAGCTCCGGGTCGAGGAACTCGCGAATCGACGCTTCGGGGTCTTCGACGCCGGGCACCTGGTCGGCCGGTCGGTAGTTGACCAGCAGGTCGGCGCCGCTGGACTCGATGGCCCGACAGACGTCGGTCAGCATCGCTGCGTACAGGTCCGTCGCCTCACGGTCGCTCAGCAGTCCGCCGGCGAGGTCCTCGAGGACGGCCCCTTCGACGGGCGGGTCGGCGAGCACTGCGACAGTGGTCATGCATGGTTCTCCGGCCCTCGCTGGTTTGTCGTTTGCGTTCGCACTACACCAGTTTGCGCTCGGATATCGACTCCCGCTTCCCAGCGCTCCGCAACGAGGTCTTCAACTCCGAGACGGCCAGGGCTATCTCGGGCCCGATGTGAGTCGACTCGTAAACCTGCGATGGATAGTGACCGGGGAAACGTTGAAGTCGAATCGTGTGCATAGTTACCATGGGGCACTAGATGCTCCCGGCGGGAACTACCGCTGACGCATTCCGGGATTGGCATCGACGGACGACCAGACGCCGGGGGGCACACCTGCCCCCCGCCCGTGGCTCGAGGCCGCAGACGATTCTGCGAACGGAGCACTCCCAGCCCGTGATGTGCGACCGGCCGACGCAGGGGTTTTGACCCACCGCGTGGACGTGTCGGTATGGACGCCGCGCGTCTCCCGGGCACGGACGGACCCGACCAGGTAGTCGCGCACGTGGACATGGACTGTTTCTACGCGGCGTGTGAACGCCGCCGAGAACCCGCGCTCGAGGGCGAACCGCTCGTCGTCGGGATGGGCTACGAAGCCGAGGAGACCCACGGCGCGGTGGCGACGGCGAGCTACGAGGCCCGCGAGTACGGCGTCGAGTCGGCGATGCCCATCTCGCAAGCCCTCGAGGCGCTACCGCGCAAAGTCGATGCGGCCAGGGACCCGGACGCGGACGTCGAGGCGGCGGGGTTCTACCGCCCCGTCGACATGGAGTTCTACGAGTCGGTGGCCGAGGAGGTCCGCGAGATAATCCACGACGAGGCGGATGTCGTTCGCGAGGTGAGCATCGACGAGGCGTATCTGGACGTGACCGACCACGTCGGCTGGGACGCGGTCAAGTCGTGGGCCGCCGACCTGAAGACGCGAATCGAGTCGGAGGTGGGTGTCGTCGCCAGCGTCGGCGTCGCGCCGACGATGAGCGCCGCGAAAGTCGCCAGCGACCGGGAGAAACCCGACGGCCTGGTCGTCGTCCGACCCGGAACGGTCCGCTCGTTCTTCGAGGACCTTCCGGTCGAAGACGTCCACGGTGTCGGTCCGGTGACCGCACGCGAACTGGGGGCGATGGGCGTCGAGACGGCAGGCGACCTGGCGGCCGCGGACCCCGAGGAACTCGAACGGCGGTTCGGGGAGCGCGGGCGCGAGATTCGGCGCTTCGCTCGCGGCGACGACGAACGCCAGGTCACCCCGCGCGGGAACCCCAAGAGCCTCTCTCGGGAGTCCGCGTTCACGGACGCCACGGACGACGCGGACACGATACGCCGCCGGGTCCGGACGCTCGCCGAGGCCGTCGCGGACCGCGCGTCCCGGAAAGACGCCCGGTACCAGACTATCGGCATCAAGGTCGTCGTCCCGCCGTACGACATCAACACCCGGGCGCGGTCGCTCCCCGGACCGGTCGACGACCCCGAACTGGTCGAGTCCGTGGCACTGGACCTCCTCGGTGAGTTCGAGGGTGTGGCCGTCCGGAAGGCCGGCGTGCGCGTCTCGAACCTGGATTTCTCAGCCGGCGAACAGGCGAGTCTCGACGGGTTCGACGGTGTGGCGGCGGCCGGCCAGGAAACCGACGCCGACCATCCCGCGGACGCGGGCCAGCCATCCCTCGATGCGTTCTCCGGCGGCGGAGAGTCGTCGGGTGACGAGACGGCCGACGCGGGCAACCGAGGACCCGAGGGACAGACCACGCTCTGGGAGTACGTCTGAGCGGACCGTTCCGACGATGACAGCGTCGGTTCAGGAGACGCCGTTCTCGAGGTTCTCGAGCAACTTCCCGACCAGCAGTCCCGCCCTCGGGGATATCGAATCGTCCGTCTGGACCGCCGTCGGATGGGCCGCGAGGGTCCGGACGAACTGCTCGCCGTGGGTCATGGCGTTGAGCATGTCAACCACGTCGACGACCAGGCCCTCGTCGCTCGTGTCCATCTCCGGGTAGCGCTCCTTCTCGGCCTCGGTGTAGCGTATCGTCCAGGCCGGGCCACCGACCGCCTCGACGACGTCTTCGAGCGGCGCCACCTCGACGGGCCCGTCGCTACTCCCCACGTAGACGACCCCGTCTTCGACGAACGTCTCGTATCGAGCCATACCCACGTTTCCACCCACTGGTCGTGCTAGCGAGTGCCAGGGCAATAGCAGTTGCCCCGCTGACAGCGAAGCACGCGGCCGCGACGTGTCGCCCGTGTGACTATCGTCTGACTGAGAGTTATGAGGGGAGACGCACGAAGCTACGCCAGAAACGTATGGGAGAGACCGAAACAATCACCGTCGCGGACACGAGCGCTGGTCCGGGAGGGGCCGACGAACCCGGACAGTCCGTCGACATCCCCGTGGTCGAACTGCTGACCGGTCGCGGGTTCATCACGGGCAAGAGCGGGTCGGGCAAGTCCAACACGGCGAGCGTCGTCGCCGAGAAACTGCTGGACAGCGGCTTCGGCCTGCTCATCGTGGACATCGACGGCGAGTACTACGGCCTCAAGGAGGAGTACGAGATACTCCACGTCGGCGGCGACGAGGAGTGTGACATCCAGGTCACCGAGGAGCACGCCGGGAAGATAGCCACCCTCGCCCTCGAACAGAACGTCCCCATCATCCTCGACGTCTCGTCGTACCTCGACGAGGAGGAAGCCGAGAACCTGCTGACAGAGGTCTCGAAGCAGCTGTTCGCCAAGGCAAAGAAGCAGAAACAGCCCTTCCTGATGCTCGTCGAGGAGTGCCACGAGTGGATTCCCGAGAAAGGCGGGATGGGCGAGGTCGGCAAGATGCTCATCAAGATCGGCAAGCGGGGCCGGAAACACGGCCTGGGCATCGTCGGCATCAGCCAGCGCCCGGCCGACGTCAAGAAGGACTACATCACCCAGTGCGACTGGCTGGTCTGGCACCGCCTGACCTGGAACAACGACACGAAAGTGGTCGGGCGAATCCTCGACAGCAAGTACGAGAACGCCGTCGAGGACCTGAACGACGGCGAGGCGTTCATGATGTCGGACTGGTCCGAGCGGGTCCGACGGGTGCAGTTCCACCGCAAGCAGACCTTCGACGCCGGCGCGACGCCAGGGCTGGACGACTTCGAGCGCCCGGAGCTGAAGTCCGTCAGCGAGGACCTCGTCTCGGAACTGGAGACGATAAGCGAGGAGAAACAGGCTACCGAGAGCCGCATCAAGGAGCTCCGCGAGGAGCTCGACAAGAAGAACTCGCGCATCGCGGAACTGGAGACCGAGCTCCAGGACGCCCGCGACCTCTCGCGCATGGCAGAGCAGTTCACGAGCGCGCTGATGGACCACGTCGACGGCTACAACCCCGGAAAGACCGAGCAAGAACGGCTGCAGGAACGCCGTGGACGGTTCGAGGACCCAGACCAGGGGTCCGAGACGGAGTCGGCGGCCGCCGAACCGGAGTCCGGGTCGGCCGACAAGACGTCCGGTGGCGGGTTCGGCGACGCGTTCAGCGCGTTCGAGGACGCGGGACCGGCGATGAACGGCGGGGCCGACGACTCGGTGTCGGCGAACGGCGAAGCGGCGGTGGCGAACGGGTCGGGCGGTGGCGCTACGGCTGACGACGGAGAGGTCGAAGAGGCCTTCGCCGCCGCCATGGCTGCCGCGCCGGACGAACAGGACGTCTCGACGAACGGCCACGCCGACTCTGACGACGGTGATATCATCGACGCCGGGGAGGAGGCGACCGTCGAGTCGCGGCCCCGGAAAGACGAGCCAGCCGTCGTCTCGGCGATCACAGCAGACATCGCCGAGATGGAGGAGAAGACCCGCCGGATGCTCTCGTACTACAAGGACCAGGGGCCGGGCACCCCGCTGAACGCCCACTTCTCGTCGGGCGGGTCGGGCGACCGGACGGCGGCCTACGCCAGGAACCGGACGCTCCGACTGCGCGGCCTCATCGAACACGTCGGTCGGGGGTCCTACGACTACCGGCTTCGGGAGCTCGTCGCCGAGGAGAGCGAGCGGGACCTCGACGACATGCGAATCGAGGACTACGTCTCGCAAATCGAGGCCGAAGTTATCGACGATACCTGAACAGCGGTTTCTCGGTTAGACCAGCGGCTCGACGAGGTCTTCGAGCGCCGCCCGCGGGTCGTCGGCCTTCGCGACGCCGCTCGCGAGCAGGACGCCGGTCGCGCCGAGGTCGCTGGCGGAGACGAGGTCCTCACCGGTCGAGATGCCCGCGCCACAGAGGACGTCCACGTCACCGTCGACACGCGCGGCAGCGTCGACGGCGCCGGTGACGATGTCCGGGTCAGCCTTGCTGACCGGGGTGCCGGTCCCGATGAGCTCCGGGGGTTCGACGGCGACGGCGTCCGGGCCGAGTGCCGCGGCCGCACCGATCTGTCCGGGGTTGTTCGCACAGACGATGGTCTCTAAGTCTGCGCGCTCGGCGGCGTCGAGGGACGCGTCGATGTCGGCGAGCTTGAGGCGGTTCTCCGAGTGGTTCAGCATCGTCCCCACGGCGCCGGCGTCGGCGACGGCTTCCGCGAGCGTGCTGCCGGTGTGGCTCCCGTGCTCGTTGGGGCTGACGTGCTGGGCCCACGTCTCGACACCGGTCTCGGCGACTGATTCGAGGTGTGCCGCCTGCGGCGCGACGGCGACACGGACGCCGGAATCGTCGCTGACGTCCGCTGCGGCGGACGCTACTTCCACTGGGTCGCACGGATACGCTTTGAGGTTGACCAGAACGAACATAGGCGAACCACGGAAGGCCGCCTGGAAATAGATTTTGCTCCTGGCTCGCGGTAGTGAAGGTTAAGCCCGCTGGGCAGCAACGTCTGCTCGAACCGTGAACCCTGGAGACTCGCCCGTTCCGACGGTGCTTGTCGTGGACGACGAACAGCACCTCGCGGACCTGTATACCGATTATCTGGCGGACCGGTACGAGGTCCTGACGGCCTACAGCGGCGAGGAGGCCCTCGACTTGCTCTCGAACGAGGTGGACGTCGTCCTGCTCGACCGCCGGATGCCCGTCGTCTCCGGCAACGAGGTGCTCGCCGAGGTAGAGGAACGTGGCCTGCGCTGTCGCGTCGCCATGGTGACGGCCGTGAACCCGGACTTCGACATCATCGGGATCGGCATCGACGACTATCTCGTCAAGCCGGTCACGCGAGCGGACCTGCGGTCGGTGGTCGAGCGCCTCTCGAAGGTCGCGACGTACAACGTCAAGCTGCAGCGACTGACCGCGAAGAAACTGAAGCGGAACGTCCTCAGTGTCGAGAAGTCACCGACAGAACTCCAGGAGAGCGAGCGGTACCAGCAGTTAGAGCGCGACATCGACGCGCTCTCCGACAGCGTCGACGAGCTCGCGACGGACCTGAACGTCGAGAAGTCCGACCTCAGGCTCTAGTCTTTCCGCTTGACCACGTCGCCGAGCGTGTACTCGCCGCTGCTGCTCCCGCTCGACCACTCCGTCTCGTCGCTGCTGCCGGCCGCACTCAGTTCGATTCCCAGCTCCTTCTCCAGTTTCTTCTGGACGTCGTCGCTGGGTAGCGAGTCCCCGTGTTCGAGCTTCCGGATGAGGCTCGCCTTCAGGTTGAGTTTCTGGGCCAGCTCCTTCTGACTGAGGCCCTGTGACTCGCGACCCTCGCGGATGAGCTGGTCGTAGTCCTGTGCGAGTTCGTCCATCTCGTCGAACATGTCCCGGCGACGGCTGGTGCTGGATCCACCCGAAGACGAACTCGACGACGACGAGGACGAGGAACTGCCCGACCCGCTGGAGGACGTCGAGTACTTCGTGGAGGTCGAAGACGAGCTGTCCTGGGTCTTGACCTCCGTCCCGAAGTCCGTACACTCGTCGCAGACGTCGAGTTCGGCCCCCTCGATCTTGACGCGGTTGGGGGAGGCGACATCCTTCCCGCACATCTCGCATTGAACCATACGGCGAAATTAGCCGGGCCGCCGTATAAATGATGCGCTGGGCTCAGTCCAGTGCCTGCATCGCGTAGTAGAACCGCTGGAGGGCAGTCAGGTGGCCGACGACGGCGAAGACGACGAGCAGCCAGCCGACCAGCGTGAGCCCGAGCAGTTCCGGATTGACGAACGCGGCCACGCCCGTCGTCAGCCCCACGAGCGCCAGGCGGTCGGCCCGGCCCAGCAGGCCGCCGTAGACCCGGTCGAGTCCGACGGCCTGTGACTGAGTGCCCAGGTAGGACGTCATCAGGACGCCGGTGACGGCGGCGACGCCGAGGACCCAGCGCTCCAGGCCCGCCGCGAGGCCGACGATGATGACGATATCCGCGTAGCGGTCCAGTACGTGGTCCAGCAGGTCGCCGCCGGCCGAGGCGACGTCGAGTTCGCGGGCCAGCGCGCCGTCGACGATGTCCAGCCAGCCGTTGAAGAAGACCAGGAGCGCGCCGGCGAGGTACAACAGTTGCGTGCGACCGACGAACGCGTAGACGACACCTGCGGCCACGGCGAGCAGGAACGCGATGACGCTGACGCCGTTGGGCGAGAGGCCGAGGGCGCGGGCGGCACTGACGAAGGGCACCAGCGCTCGGTCGGCGACGGAGCGGTAGCGGTCCAGCGTCATAGCCAGTCGATGAAGGAGACCTCGCCCGCGCTCGGTTCGCGCTCACCTGCGACGACGGCCGCGATGGCCGCCGCCACATCCTCTGGGTCGCGGTCGGTCGTATCTATCTCGTAGACTGCGTCCCGACCGTGGCGGTCGACGGCCTCCGAGAGGACGACGTCGAGTGCCTCCGCTTCGGCGTTCTCGTAGGCCTTCGAGTCGGCGTCACCGCGCTCCCGGAGGCGGTCGACGATTTCGTCAGGATGCGCTCGGAGCACCACCACCCGGTCGACCGGGAAGTGGTGTGCGAGGTGCGACTCGACGACGACGTCCTCGCGACCGTCCAGCCACGCCTCGACGGCCTCCAGGTCGGCGACCAGACTGCCGCGTTCCTCGTCGACGCCGGTCGAGAACCCCTCGGATTTGATGACCTCGTTAAGGTGGACGACCGCCAAATCGGTGTCCAGCCGGTCCGTCGCCGTCGTCTTGCCGGTCCCCGGCGTTCCGGTGACGGCGACTCTCACGCCTCGACCACCTCGATGACGTCGTTCAGTACCGAGACGGCACGCCTGGTGTCCGCTTCCGTACCGCAGGTGATGCGGATACACTCGGGCAGGCCGAACGACGAGCAGTCCCTGATAATGATGCCTTCCTCCTGGGCGGCGTCGGCAACGGTCGAGGCGTCACCGACCTCGGCGAGGACGAAGTTCCCCTGGCTCGGCCAGGTGTCAGCGGCGAGCTCCTCGCGGATGTACTCGCGGGCCCAGGCGGCCGTCTCGACCGACTGCTCTACGTGGCCGTCGTCGTCGAGCGCGGCCAGTCCGGCCCGGCAGGCCAGTTCACTCGCGGCGAACGGCGTGTTGATGCGGGCGTAGGCGTCGGCCCACGTCTCGGGGACCAGCGCGTACCCCAGTCGGACGCCGGCGAGGCCGTAGGCCTTCGAGAACGTCCGCAGGATGGCGACGTCGTCGCGCTCGTCGAGTAGCGGGCGCATGCTCGGCGAGTCGCTGAACTCGCCGTAGGCCTCGTCGACCAGGACGAGTGTCTCTTCGTCGGTCTCCTCGGCGATGGTCCGGACGGCTTCGGTGCTGAACTCCGCACCAGTGGGGTTGTGTGGGCTCGTCAGGTAGACGATGCGTTCACCGTCGTAGTCCTTCAGGACGGTGTCGGCCGTCTGGGCGAAGTCGTCGGCCTTCGCGATGGTGTACTCCGCGACGCCGCCGTGGTGGTACCGGGCGCTCATCGGGTAGTAGGCGAAGCCCGGCGTGGGGACGAGGACGTCGTCGCCAGGTTCGAGCATCGCCCGCGCGAGGTAGTCAAGTGCGCCGTCGCCGCCGTTGGCCAGCCACACCTGCTCGGGCTGGCAGTCCCACAGCGCCGCAACCTTCTCGACGAGGTCGGCGTGTGAGGCCTTCGGGTACGAGTGCATCCGCTCGGCCGACTCACGGATGGCCTCGACGGCCAGCGGGCTCGGTCCGAACATGTTCTCGTTCGACGCCAGCTTCACCATATCGTCCGGGTCGAGACCGAGCTCCCGGGCGACTTCTTCGATACCGCGACCCGCCCGGTAGACCGTATGCGACGAGAGGTCCCGTGGTTCCATGGCTGACTCAAACGGGTGGGGCGGCTTAAACGTGGCCACCTGTCCGCTCTCGGGGCCCACGCGGTTCGGTCGACACGGGACAGGCGGATCGATTCCCCGAGGTTCAAGAGGGGCGCGTCCAACCACCGGGTATGAGTGTCGTCGACGCTGGCGTGTTCGGTGTCCACCTGCTGTTCGCCGGACTCTGGTCGGGAAGCGTGTTGTTCACTACGTACGCCGTGTTGCCCCTGGCGATGAATGGGGACGCACAGCCGGGGCCGCTCGCGGCGTTGACTGGGAAACTCCGGACCGTCTCGCGGGCCAGCGCACTCCTGCTGTTGCTCACCGGCGGCCACCTCGCTGCGACCCGCTACACGGCCGAGTCGCTGACGGGGTCGCCACGCGGTCACCTCGTCCTGACGATGGTCGCGCTCTGGTTCGTCCTCGCGGGCCTCGTCGAAGTCGCAGGGTCGAAGCTCGAAGACGGGTTCGAGGAACAGAAGGTCCGCGAACCGGCCCGCGAGGCCCGCCCCTTCCTTCTCGGGGCGTCGCTGGTCGCCGTCCTCCTCCTGCTCGATGCCGGTGCGATTCTCGGCCTGTTTGGGTAACGTGACCGACACGGGCAGTCCCCGGACAGCGAGATTATCGGTTTCAGGGTGTTGGGATGGAACACTGCGGTTGGTCGACTGACGGCCACTCTATGAGACCCGCTGTCCTCGGCCCGATTATAACTCCTGATAGTCAGAGGGGAACTGTTTTTTCGGGGTAGGCGAGTGAGGCACGTATGTCTCAGCAGTCTGCGTCAAACACTGGCGGTACTTTCGGCGTTGCTCTCGACCAGTCCATTCGCGAGTTCCTCCACTACATCCCTGCCGGTGACACGATACCTGACGAGACGTGGCGGAGTCGCCACCGGAAAATTCTGTCGCTTATCGTGATACACGTGCCTTTCCTGATTCTCCTCGGACTGTACGAGGGGACCGAGTCGCTGGTGACCGGCGCGACGCTGCCAGCGTACGAACCCTCACACGTCGTTCTGGAGGCGGGTGTGTTGCTCGTGTTCGCAGCCCTCGGCTACACGTCCCGCCTCCCACGACGGGCCCGGACCGCTATCGCCTCGATGGGGCTGCTGACAGCGTCTGCGGTCCTCGTTCACTTCTCCGGCGGGTTCATCGAGGCCCACTTCCACTTCTTCGTCGTGATGGCCGTCGTCGCCATCTACGAGGACTGGCTGCCGTTTCTCGTGGGTATCCTCTTCGTTGCCGTCGAGCACAGCGTCTTCGGACTCGTCAATCCTGGCGAGATGTACAACCACCCCGCGGCCGTCGAGAACCCGCTCGTCTGGGCTACTATTCACGCCGTCTTCATCCTCGGTCTCGCCGGTGCGCTGATGGCCCACTGGTACTCGACCGAGGTGTCCCGCGAAGAGGTCCACGAGCAACTTGCGGCGGTGGAGGCAAAGCGGGACGAGATAGACGACCTCCAGGCGAGGCGGGAGGCCATCGAGGAAGAGAAGGCCGAGGCCGAGCGCCTGAAATCGGAGGCCGAGGCCCGTCAGCAGGAGGTCGAGGCACTGGTCTCGCACCTGGAGTCCAAGGCCGACGCCTACAGCGTCACCATGTCACAGGCCGCCGAAGGCGACCTCACCGTCCGGTTGGACCCCGAGAGTCAGAGCGACGCGATGACCCAGATCGCGGCGTCGTTCAACGAGATGCTCGACGAGACGGCCGACGCGATGCAAGAGATCCAGTCGTTCGCCGACACCGTCGCCACCGCCAGCGAAGAGGCGTCGACCGGGACGGCCGAGGCCAGCGACGCGAGCGGCGAGGTCAGCGAGTCCATCCAGGCCATCGCCAGCGGGGCCGACGAACAGCGCGAGATGCTCGAACAGGTGTCCGGCGAGATGACCGACCTGTCGGCCACGGTCGAGGAGGCGGCGGCCTCCGCCTCCGAGATAGCGACCCGCTCCCGCGAGATGACCGAGGTCGCCGAGGAGGGCGAGTCGACGGCCGAGGCGGCCATCGAGGACGCCCGAGAGGTCCAGGCGGCCATCGACGAGACCGTCGAGAACGTCGAGTCGCTCGACGCGCAGATGGCCGAGATCGGGGAGATTATCGAACTCATCAGCGACATCGCGGAGCAGACGAACATGCTCGCGCTCAACGCGAACATCGAGGCCGCTCGTGCCGGCGACGGCGGTGGCGGTGAGGGCTTCGCCGTGGTCGCGAACGAGGTCAAGCAGCTGGCCGAGGAGACCCAGCAGTCGGCGACCGAAATCGAGCAGCTCATCCAGGAGACCCAGTCCCAGACGGAGGAGACTGTCGAGGAGGCACGTGCCGCAGAGGCCTACATGGACGAGAGTGTGGACGCCGTCGAGGACGTCGTGACGGCCTTCGAGACCGTCGCCGAGAACGCCGAGGCGACCGACAGCGGCATCCAGGAGGTGCGCGACACCACCGACGACCAGGCCGCGAGCACGGAGGAGGTCGTGGCGATGGTCGAAGAGGTGGCAGACATCAGCCGGTCGACGGCCAGCGAGACCGAGCAGGCGTCGGCGGCGGCCGAGGAACAGACCGCGTCCCTCTCGCAGGTCAACTCCACCGTCGAGTCGCTGCGGGACCAGACGACACGGCTCCAGGGACTCATCGAGACGTTCGACGTCGGCCGGTCGGACGCATCCGGCGTGACGGAGGGTCGCCGGAAGAACCTCGCCGACGGCGGGCAGCCCGAGTAGACTTCTCAGAGCCGTTCTGCGACGTGGTCGGCACCTTTCAGCGCGAGCGCGGCGATGGTGAGCGTTGGGTTCATCGACCCGCTGGTGACGAACACGGACGAGGAGGCGACGGTGAGGTTCGACAGGTCATGGGTGCGAAGCTGCGGGTTCACGACGCTCTTCTCGGGGTCGACACCCATCCGGGTCGTGCCCATGTGGTGGTACGCCGGCCCGGTGTTGGCCGGGCCGACGGTCCAGGAGACGTCCGTGCCCAGTTCGTCGAGCACCGCGTGCTGAATCTCGTTGGCCCGGTCGAGCGACCGGCCCAGGCGGTCGCCGAAGGACCACTGGACGTCCGGAACCGGATTCCCGTGGTCGTCGGTCGTCGAATGGTCGAGTGTGACCCGGTTCTCGCGCCGTGGCGGCTGGCCGACCAGGCCGCCCATCGAGATGCTGTGCCCGTAGTCCGCTCTGAGGTCGTCCAGGAGCGAGTCGCCCCAGTCGTCGGCGTCGAGCGCGAGTTCCACCGGCGAGGGGCCGGCGTAGTTCAGGAACTCCAGTTTGATTGGCGAGAAGGCGTCGCTCGACGACGAGACGACGGTCTCGCCCGAGTCGACCCGCTCGACGGTCTGGCCCGGATCGTCGTAGAACTGGTGACACTCGCTGGTGATGAATCCGACGTGGTTCTGCCTGGTCTCACGGTCGATAGTGCCACCCGCCCCTGCGAAGAGGTGGTCCATGAAGTACCGACCCACTGCCCCCGATGAGTTCGCCAGTCCGTCCGGGTGATGCTCGGACCGGGACAGCAGGAGGATTCGGGGGATCTCGACCCCACCCGCGGCGAGGACGAACTCGCGGGCTTCCTGGCGGTGCTCGTCGCCGTCCGGCGTGGCGTACCGGGCGGCAGTCACGCGCCCGTCGCCGTCGGTCTCGAGTCGCTGGACCGGGGCCCGGTCGATGATTCGAGCGCCCGCGTCCGCCGCGTCTTCGACGTGGACGCTGGCGTCGTACTTCGCGCCGGAGGGGCACACGGGTTGACAGGTCCCGTACCCGACGCAGGCGCTCCGCTCGTCGTACCCCTCGGAGTTCCGTGCGTTGGGCACCGAGTGCATCGTGATGCCCAGCGCTTCGCAGGCCTCCGCGAACAGCGAGTCGCTGTACGATGGCGGGAACCCCGCCATCGGGAACGGGCCGTCCCGGTCCGGGGCGAACGGGTTGTCTGCGTCGCCCGCCACGCCCAGCGCCCGTTCGGCCGCGTCGTAGTACGGGCGTATGTCGTCGTACCCGATGGGCCACGCAGGGTCGTCGTTGCGGTGGCTGCCGTCGAAATCCGTCGGGTGCAGGCGCATCACCATCCCCTGCCAGTGGAGCGTCGACCCGCCGACGCCCTTGACGCGAGAGACGTTCAGCGGGTAGTACTGCTCGCCGGTCGCACTGAAGGCGTCGCGGTCGCCGCCCATCTCCCAGACCGAGCCACCGTCACCCGGGCGAATCGCTTGCTCCATCCGCCGCTGGCGACTGTCGAAGTCGAACTGTGGGCCGGCTTCGAGGACGACGACGTCGTGGCCGTTCCCGGCGAGACGGCTGGCGACGAGCGCACCCGCCGGTCCGGCGCCAACGACGCAGACGTCGACTCGCTCGGACGGCTCGCGCTCCATCTGAGTTGTCTTAGGCGAGCCTAAACTTAGCGGTTATCATCTCCCCGCACGGTCTGACGAAAACAGTGCCGTCGGTTACGGAATCTTGACCGAGTGTTTGAGCGTCCCGATGCCCTCGATCTCGACTTCGACCTCGTCGCCGGTCGACAGCGGCCCGACGCCCGCCGGCGTGCCAGTCGAGATGACGTCGCCGGGTTCCAGCGTCATGTACTCGGTTATCTCCGCGATGAGCTCGGGCACGGAGAAGATGAGGTTGTCGCGGCTGGAGGACTGCTTCGTCTCGCCGTTGACGCGCAGTTCGATGCTGGCGTCGTCAGGCACGTGCTCCGGTGTGGCGACCAGCGGGCCGATCGGCGCGGAGTTGTCGAACGCCTTCCCGCGGACCCAGTTCTGCTCGATGTCCTGGTCGTCGCGGTTCGAGATGTCGTTGATGCAGGTGAACCCGGCGACGACGTCCATCGCGCCCGATTCGCTGACGTTCTTGCACTGCTCGCCGATGACGACGCCGAGCTCAGCCTCGTAGTCGATGCGTTCCTTCCCCGGGAGCAGGGTGAGGGTGTTGCCGTGCGAGGCGACGGCGTTGGGGGCCTTGAGGAACAGCATCGGTCGGTCCGGAATCTCGCTGTCCGTCTCCTCGGCGTGGTCGACGTAGTTGATGCCGACACAGACCATCTTCGTCGGCTCGCACGGCGGGAGGATGTCGACTTCGTCGGGGGAGTACATCTCGTCGCCGAAAGCGATGCGACCGTACGGACCGGCGGCGGCGGTGACCTTGGGTTCGCCGTCCTCGACGGTCCAGCGGCCGCCACGGACGTTACCCGCGGAGTCACGGAATCGAACGCGCTTCATAAAAGTCCCGAGTCGCGGCCGAGGGATAAGCGTTTAGGACACGAACCCTCAGCCGACGGGTGGTTCGACGACTGTCAATGCCCTGTACGACACCTGGGGTATCGGCCCTGGCCTGCGCTGACCGAACTGCTTTTGAGACGCGACGGGCTACGCCCGCCAATGAACGTCTTAGTCGTCGGTGCGGGCGCGATGGGGCGCTGGTTCGCCCGGACGGTCCGGGACGCCGCCGCCGTCGCCTTCACCGACACGGACCCAGCGAGCGCCCGAGCCGCAGCGGACGCGGTCGACGGGCGCGCCGTGCCGACCGACACCGACGAGGCCTTCGACGTCGTCTGTATCGCCGTGCCGATGCCCGCGGCACGCGTCGCCATCGAGCAGTACGGACCGCTCGCGACCGAAGCCGTCGTCGACGTGACGGGGAGCATGCGAGACCCGGTGGCCGCGATGCGGGAGGCCGCCCCCGACGCCGCCCGGATGAGCCTCCACCCGCTGTTCGCCCCCGACAACGCCCCGGGGAACGTCGCCGTCGTCACGGACAGCGGCGACGAGACGACCGATGCACTCCTCGACGTGCTCCGCGAGGCCGGGTGCGACTGTTTCGAGACGACGCCGGCCGAACACGACGAGGCAATGCAGACGGTCCAGGCGGGCGCTCACACGGCCATACTCGCGTTCGCGCTGGCCGCCGACTCGGTACCCGACGAGTTCCAGACGCCGGTCTCCCAGGGCCTCTACGACCTCGTCGAGCAGGTCACCGGTGGTGACCCGCACGTCTACGCCGACATCCAGCGCGCCTTCGACGGAGCAGAACCGGTCGCCGACGCCGCCGGACGCATCGCCGACGCCGACTACGAGGAGTTCCAGCGGCTCTACGACGCCCTCTCATGAACCCGGCGACGCGGGACCAGATACGCGACAACGCGCGGTACCTGCGCAGCGTCCGCCCCATCGACCCCGAGGAGATATTCGAGTACGTCGAGGGCCAGCCACACCCTGCTGTCGTCCGGCAGGTGCTGCGCGAGGAGGCCGTCGACCTGGGACTCGTCGAACAGGACGACGGGACCTTCGTGCCGGCTCCGGACGGGCCGCTGGACGTTCCGTTCCACGGCGTCGAGCGATTCCCGGCCGAGCACGAGTCGCTTGTCGACGACCTGCTGACGGACGCCTACGGACCGGCGTGGGAACGCGGCGACAGCGGCGAGCGACTCCGCGAGCGGATTCGCGACGTCAAGGCGGCCTATCTCCACGGCAGCCACGTCGAGTACGACGACCTGACCGCCCACGGCTACGCCGTCTACCACCTGCCGGACTACTACGCCTCGACGGCGTACCTGCTCGCGGACCTGGCGGCCGACGGCCTGCTCCCCTCGCAACTCCGCGTCATCGACGTGGGTGCCGGCGTCGGCGGACCGGCGCTCGCGCTGGTCGACCTGCTCCCCGACGACGCCCTGCTGGAGTACCACGCGGTCGAACCCAGCGCCGCGGCCGACGTCCTCGCGACGATGCTCGAACCGACCGGGTCGAACGTCCAGTGGACCGTCCATCGGGATCGCGCGGAGGACTTCGAGCCCGACGGCGAGTACGACCTCGTCGTCTTCGGGAACGTCCTGAGCGAGCTCGCGGACCCCGTCGCGGTGGTCGAGCGGTACCTCTCGATGCTGGCCGACGACGGCACGATGCTGGCGATGGCGCCGGCCGACCGGAACACGGCGATACAGCTCCGCGAGGTCGAACGCGCCGTCGCCGACGACGGAGCGGCGACGGTGTACGCCCCGACCGTCCGCCTCTGGCCTCACCAGACACCGACGAGCGAGTCGTGGTCGTTCGACCGCAAGCCGGACATCGAAGTGCCCGGAATACAGCGACGACTCGACGACGCCGGCGGCGGGACCGGCGAGTTCGTGAACGCCGACGTCCAGTACGCTTTCAGCGTCCTGCGGACCGACGAGCGGACACGCATCGAGATGACGCCGGACCGGGGCACTCACGCGCCGATGGCCGACGCCGAGAACTACGTCACCGACCGGGTGAACCTGCTCGCCGTCAAGCTGAGCCACGACCTCTCCGACCGCGAGGGGGCCAACCCGCTGTACCTGCTGGGCGACGGGAGCCAGTCCGTCGACCACTTCGCCGTCCGCACCGACCCGTCGCTGCTGAACGAGGACCTCGAGACGGCCGACTACGGCGACCTGCTGTCCATCCAGAACGCGCTCGTGCTGTGGAACGACGACGAGGCGGCGTACAACGTCGTCGTCGACGGCGAGACGACCGTCGACCGGGCGCGGTGACGACTCAGCCCTGTTCGAGGACCACGCGGAGGATGTATCCCTGCCCTTCCGTGACGAACGCGGCCGGCTCGCCCGGTCCGGTCTCGATGCGTATCTTCCCCGAGAGCGTCCGTGCCATCGCGGGGAACCCGTCGTCGTAGTCGTTGGCAACCGGCTCGCCCTCCATCAGGGTGCCGGGAAGCGACGCCTCGACACGGACGCCCTCGGCTTCGATGTCGAGTTGGAGCCCCTCGTCATCGATGTGGACCGGGTAGGTCTCGGCGCCCGCCACCTCGACCGTGTCCACGATTCGCTCCAACGTCTCCCCCGACGTCCGGGCGACAGTCGGTGCCGCCGTATCGTCAGCGAAGTGGAAGCGGCCTGACTCGAACGCCATCGGCATCTCAATCGAGATATCGGCGAACTCGTCGACGTCGCTGCTCCCGTCGAGCGTCACGCGCTCGTCCTCGGCGTCGATCACCAGCTCGTCGGCGACGCCGCGGTCCGGGTCACCGTCGAACCGCATCTCCACCTGTGCGGTCTCCGGGAGCATCGCCAACCACACCTGGAGGTCGAGGAGGTTCACGAGCGCTCGGACGGCGCCGGGTCCCGTCACCTCGATTCGTTCGAGGAAGTCGTCGGTGAACGTCGTGTACACCGCCGGCAGGTGGGCCGTGGTTCCGGCAGGGGTGTCCAGCACGCCGTCACGAACCCGCAGCATCGTCTCGTCGAACGTCTTCCCGGCGACGTCGTGGCCGGCGAGCGCCGTCGTCCGGATGGCGAACTGCAGGTCGGACACTGCCCCCTCGACGGTGGCGAGGTTGTGCGACATGAGTGATATATCGGAGTACTGGTATAAAAAATTGAACGGTGGGCTTTTCTCGCCGTCGGTCTGACGGTCGGTATGGACCAGCCGGCTATCCTGTTGACGAACGACGACGGTATCGACAGCGCTGGGCTTCACGCGATATACGAGGGGCTCTCGGCAGTCGGTGACGTGACCGTGGTCGCTCCCGCGTCCGACCAGAGCGCCGTCGGTCGCGCCATCTCCCACGAGGTCTCCGTCCGCGAACACGACCTCGGGTACGCGGTCGAGGGGACGCCGACCGACTGCGTCGTCGCGGGCCTCGAGGCGCTGGTCCCCGAGACGGACCTCGTCGTCGCGGGGTGTAACCGCGGGGCCAACCTCGGCGCGTACGTCCTCGGTCGCTCCGGCACTGTCAGTGCCGCCGTCGAGGCGACGTTCTTCGACGTCCCGGCCATCGCCGTCTCGATGTACATCCCGGTCCGCGAAGATGCCGCGTTCACCGACATCGAGGCCAACGGCGACAGCTACGGCGAGGCCGTGCGGGCGACACGCTACCTCGCCGACCACGCCTTCGAGGCCGGCGTCTTCGAACAGTGTGACTACCTGAACGTCAACGCCCCCGTCGCCGAGTGGGGGGCCGCCGACATCGAGATTACCCGGCCCTCGCGGCTCTACGAGATGGACGCCGTCTACAACGGCGACTCCGTGACGCTGCACGACCGTATCTGGGAGCGTATGGCCGACGGCGACATCCCAGACCCGGACGGGACCGACCGCCGCGCTGTCGTCGACGGACGGGTGAGTGTCTCGCCGCTGACGGCGCCACACACCACGGAACACCACGATTCGCTCGACGCGCTGGCCGAGACGTACGACCCCGAAGACAGCCCCTAATTTCATATCCGTCGGTCGCCCCATCTGAGTAGGGATGGCGACGACTATGCGGGGCTGGTCCGAGGGCATTCGCGTACTCCTGAGTGTCGTCCTGGCTGTCGTCTTGCTGACCGTGCTCGTCTTCTCGCTCGACACGGCTGCGATCTCCGCCGCACTGCTCGATGCGGACTGGTCGATACTCGCGCTCGCAGCCGGTTGCGCGCTGTTCGCCCAGCTCTGCTGGAACCTGATGACCGTGTGGATACTGCGGACCGCCGACGACTCGTTGCCCCGGACCCGACTCCTGCTGGCCGCGCTCGCCGGGACGTTCGGCAAACTGGTCCTCCCGCTCGGAAACCTCGGGGGTGCGGCGGTCCTCGCGTACGCAATCTCGGAGGGCGTTGACGGTCGGTTCCGCGACGTCTTCCCGCCCGTCTCCGCCAGCGAACTGCTCAGATTCGGTGGCTCGCTGGCCGTGGCGACCATCGGGCTCGTCGGCCTGGCGCTGCGTCCGGTGTCCGGATTCCAGGGCCCCTACGTGGTGGTGTTGCTCTCGACGCTCGCTGTCGGCCTGTTCGCCGGCGGCGTCACCGTCGCCTACCGTCGCGAGAGACTCGGTCGCCTCGTCCAGCAGTTCGCGTCGGTCCTGCACGCCGTGCTCGGCATGTTCTCCCGTCGTCTCTCCAGCCGGCTGGCTCCGGAGAGCGTGGCCAGCGCCGTCCAGTCGTTCCTCGAGTCGTTCGACCGGGCCACGGCGAACAGACGGCGTCTCGCCGTCGCCGGCACGCTGGGGCTGGCCGGCTGGCTCGCGTTCGGGCTCGCGCTGACACTGTCGTTCGCTGCCGTCGGGGTCACGCTCCCACTGGCGCTGGCGCTGTTCGTGGCACCGGCCAGCGGGCTGGCCACGCTCCTCCCGACGCCGGGTGGCCTGGGCAGTTCGGAGGTCGCACTCACGGCGGTGTTCGTCTTGCTCTCGGTCGCCTCGCCCGAACTCGCTACCGCTGCCGTCCTCCTCTACCGACTCGTCACCTACTGGCTCGTGGTCGCCGTCGGCGGCCTCGCGTCCGTCTACCTCTCGATGTCGGTCTGGCAGGCACTGGAGTGAACGGCGGTCCCACTGTTCGTCGACCGCGAATCGGTCCGGTTAATCCCGTTGACCGAGAGCCTCCGGACGAGCCGCCTCCATGAGATTCCGAAACGCGCTTCTGTTCGTCGCGCTCGCCGTCGTCTGGGGCAGTGCCTTTACCGCCATCAAGTCCGGCCTCGACTTCTTCCCGCCGGTGCTCTTCGCGGCCATCCGATACGACTTCGCCGGTGTGTTGATGCTCGCCTACGCCGGCTACGCCGCCGACCGTTGGCGTCCGTCCGGACGCGAGGAGTGGGGCACCGTCGTCGTCGGCGGGGTATTGCTCATCGCGGCCTACCACGCCTTCCTCTTCGTCGGCGAGCTGGGGACGACGAGCGCGACGGCGGCCGTCGTCGTCAGCCTCTCGCCGATACTCACGACCGGCTTCGCCCGTGTCCTGCTCCCGTCCGAGCGGCTCACCGCACTCGGTGCCCTGGGACTGCTCGTCGGGTTTCTCGGCGTCGGTGTCCTGAGTGCGCCGGACCCGAATGCCCTCGTCACTGCCCGCACCGTCTCGCTGGCGCTCGTCTTCCTCGCTGCCGCGTCGTTCGCCCTCGGGAGCGTCGTGACCCGCCGCATCGACGCCCCGCTCCCCATCGAGACGATGGAGGCGTGGTCGATGGTGCTCGGCGCGCTGCTGCTCCACGGCGTGAGCGCCGCCATCGGCGAGTCACCGAACTCGGTTCGCTGGACGGGCGAGGCGGTGCTGTCGCTCGGCTACCTCGTCGTCGTCGCCAGCGCGCTGGGATTTCTCATCTACTTCGACCTGCTGGACCGACTGGGGCCGATCGAGATCAACCTCGTCTCCTATGCTGCGCCGGTCGTCGCCGCGATCACGGGCTTTCTCGTCCTCTCGGAGACACCGACGGTGTACACCGCCGCCGGGTTCGCCTGCATCGTCCTCGGGTTCTCGCTGCTGAAACGGCGGGCGCTCCGTGACGAACTCGACCGGGTCTCCCTCAGAGCTCTCTGACGACGGTCGCCGGGTTCCCCTGGACGACGACGCTGTCGGGCACGTCCCCGGTGACGACGGCACCCGACCCCACGACCGCTTCGTCGCCGACCGTCACGCCCGGATTGAGCACCGCCTGCCCGCCGATCCAGACGTCGTCGCCCACGGTAACCGGTTTCCCGTACTCCGTGCCGCCAGAGCGTTCGGCCGCGTCCAGCGAGTGCGTGGCCGTATAGACGTGGACCCCGGGCCCCAGCATGCAGTCGTCGCCGAACTCGACCCGGCAGACGTCGAGTATCACGCAGTCGAAGTTCGCGTAGAAGTCCGAACCGACGTGGACGTTGTAGCCGTAGTCACAGCGGAACGGGGGCTCTATCACCACGTCGCCGCCGACCGACCCGAACAGGTCCTCGACGAGTTCCTGGCGCCGATCGGTCTCGTCGGGACCGGTCTCGCCGTACGTCCGGGTCCACTCCCTGGCAGCGTTGCGCTCGGCGACGAGCTGCGGGTCGCTCGGGTCGTATCGGTCTCCGGCGAGCATCTTCTCCTTCTCGGAGGGCATGGATGGCACCCCTTCGTCCAGTCGTCGAATAAAAGTACTCGCTCGCCGCCCGGCCTCACTTCAGATGGTGTACTGTACGATGTCGGTCCGACCGCAGTGAGAACACGCCATCGTCCCGGCCGTCGCCGAGGCCCCACAGTGGCGACACTCGTAGACGACTGTCGGCGCGTGCGAACACCGGATGCACTCGGTCTCGTCGCAGGTGTGTGACTGCCGGAGCGAAGCGATGGATATCATCGCCGTGCTCCTGTCGCCCGATCGTTCGCGCTGTCGGTGCCGGTTCGGTTCGCTTGGGTGTCGTGGTACGTCATGTGGTCTCGCTCCTGTCTCAGTTCCCCGACGCGACGCGGATCTGGTGTTCGGTCACGTAGATTGCCTTCAGCGTCGAGAACGGCGAATCGATGCCGCCCGAGCTCTGCAGGCCGTAATCGTAGTGGGCCGCGCCGTACTGGCCGACAGTCAGGTTGCCGGTGACGGCCAGACCGTACAGGTCCCCCTGCTTGATGTAGAGGTAGCCGGTGCCGGTGTCACCGCCGGGGGCGTAGACCAGGCCGTCGAACGACGCCCGGTTGTTGTTGGCGCCCGCGATGGTCATCTTGAACTGCTGCGGGCCGAACACGCTGAGCTGGCTCGATTTCTCGTCGGGCACGTGGACCGCGGCGTTCTTGCCGACGTGGAAGTTCACGTCCTGGTTGCCCAGCCCGGTCGGCGAGACGGTCGTCGTCCCCTCGCTCTCGACGAAGATCTGGACGTTCCCGTCGCCTTCGACGGTGATGTTACCGCCTTTCGACAGTTCCACGTAGTCACGAACGACGATGGTCACGTCGCCGCCGGTCGTATCGAGGACGAGCCGTTCGTCGTTGTCGAGCTCGATGTCGTGGACGTAGTACCGCCCGCTGCCCAGCGTCGCCGTGGAGCCGCTCATCGCGAACTCGTCGGCCGTGACGAGCGAGGTCGCGTCGTTGTCGTTGGTCTGCTTGACCTCGGTCGCCACTCTGTCGACGAACTCGTCGACGGAGTCGACCGCGGTGACGCCGGATATCGGCTTGATGCCGCCGGCGATTTTGGTCTCCTCGGTGGCATCGGGCGCCGGCGTGTCGGTGTAGGAGACACTCCCGTTGATGAACGCACTTCCCTGGACGTCGACGACGCCACCGGACCTGACGTCCCCGTCGACCAGCGAGTCACCGCTGGCCTTGAAGTCACCGGCGGCTTGGACCAGCCCGTCGGCTGCCTTGGTCTCGTTGTAGCTCCCCTCCGAGGAGTCGTAGCTGTTGACGTACGCGCCCGTCCCCGTGATGGCGAGTTCGCCGTTGTTCGACGTCGCGATGAGTCCCGCCTCGACCGACGTCCGCTTCGGGAGGACGAGGAACCTCGCCGTCACTCGTTCCTTCGGGTGGTCGTAGGACACGATGGCGGTGGTCTCGTCCTCGAAGTACCGGCCCCAGGCCTCGTAGTACTCGCTCTGGACGGTCACGGTGACCGTCCCGCCGTCCGGTCGGTTCAGGAATCCGTTGGCTTCGTTGGGGTAGTGGCGGATCGGTTCGCTCGTGCGGGTGATTCGGACGTCGCCGCTCAGTCCTGGCTCGCCGTCGACGACGACCAGGGGCATGGTGAGCGTCTGGTCACGGTAGTGGAACTCGGGCCGCGAGAGCATCACCGAACCCTGCCCGTCGCTCCGCCAGACACCGCCGCCCTGGGCGGCGACTGTCGTGTCACCGTTGGCGTACTCGACGGTCCCGAGCGTGGCGTTCACGACTTCGGCCGACGTCCCGTCCTCGTCGCTGTAGGCGTCCACCCGTATCCAGCTCGTCTCGTGGTACCGCAGGTCGCCGTCGTTGGCCGTCAGCCCGAGGTCGACCTCTCTGGACGGCGAGTTCCCGAGCGCAACCGCGCTCGCCTCGCTGTCGAACGCAGCGAGAGAGTTCTCGGCCGCAGAAACCTCTGCGTTGGTCTGCATCTCCGTGAGTATCACCGAGCCGCCGGCGACGACGGTGAGTGCACCGACGATGACGACGGAGATGAGCAGGACGACCCCGAGCACCTCCGATTGCCCGCGCTGCGCGGTTCGCCCGCCCGCTCTCGCGGCGGTCAGACGGTCGGTCAATCGGTTGGGTCCTGCGTTCATGTATGGTAAATTCGTTGTGTTGGTTTCCGCTCGTGGTCCCGGTCCAGCCCGACCCCGTTACGTGAGTTCGACTCCGACCCGGGAGTGGGTCACCGCTGAATCGTCAGCGGTTACGGTGCGACGGAGGTCGCCAGGACGGCGCTCTTGTCGTTGTTCGGGTCGTTGTAGACGACGCGGATGGTCTCGCCCGAGGTGACGGTCTGAGCGTCAACGAGCTTGTCACCGGCCGAGATGTCGTCCGCGGTGGCCACCGAGATGGCATCGGAGGAAGACCCCGTGACGGTCAGGTCGTCAGCGTCGATGGTGTCGCCACCGTCGTGCGTGATGGTCACCTCAGTACCATCGTAGTCGAAGTCGAAGCTCGCCTGCGGCGCAACGCTCGAAGAGCTCCCCAGTCCGAGGACGAACGAGCCGACGACGGCCGCGAGGATGACTGTGATCGCGACCATCAGGATGACGCCGATGACTGGCGACACTGCGTTCTCTTCGTCGAACATCGCTTTGAAGTTCTGTAGTTTCATGATTTGTCTGGTGCTCGATGACTCCCGGGCTCGTCCGCGACGTAATCGTCGACCCCCCACGCGGGTTTCCCGAACCCGACTCGTGTCGGGCTCGACACCTCGGTGCTGCCCTGCTGACTCAGCAGGCAGCCGTTTGTGGAGCGTAGTTCCGGTAACCCCCTCCTGGTGTCACCGCGATTCCGCGCACCCTGTCGGCCATCTGTGCAAGTTCCTCAAGTCGTCAAAGGGTCATTGTTATTCGAGCGATAACCCAAAATTACCGGAAAGTAGCAGTCTCGTACCGGTGTAGTAGCCGTTTGATTCCGGTTTTCTAGTGAGATACTTCCAGATTTCAAGGCCGCGTATGCGGGGCCGTAACAATGCCGTTAGGTTGGGAACGTGTCTCTATCGCATGCCACTCGCAAGCCGACCACTCGACAGCATCACGACTCTACGCGCGTGTGAACGCGAACTATACCGGGAGGAGCGCCGATGACAGACTACCTCCCGACGGGTATCGGGGTTCTGGATCGGAAGCTCGAGGGCGGACTGCCGGTGGGGAGCCTGGTGCTCCTCTCGGCCGACCCCGCCAGCCAGTCCGAGCAGATGCTCTACGAGCTGACGGTCCCTCGCCCGACGCTCTACCTCACGACCGCGCGCTCGCCGGCGGCGGTCATGACGGCCATCGAGAACGCCGGCGGCTCGATGGAGACGACGAACGTCCACGCGCTCGGTGAGCGTCCCCTGAACGAGGCGTTCACGCTCGTCAGCAACTGCCCGCCGAACTCGACGGTCATCATCGACACCGTCGACATGCTCGAGACCGGGCAGACCCAGGAGTACCTCCACTTCCTGAACGACATCCGCAGCGAACTACTCTCGAAGGACAGTTACGCCGTCCTGCACGGACTCGACGGCCGCCAGGTCCAGGCCCAGCGTGACATCACCGAGTACCTCTCGGACGTCATCTTCGAACTCTCGACGGAGGTCCGCGGGGAGAACATCGAGAACCGGCTCATCGTCCCGAAGTTCCGCGGCGGCGTGCCGTTCGACGAGACGCTGAAGCTGGAGCTGACCCAGGAGGTCGCCATCGACACGAGCCGCGACATCGCGTAATCCCGCGGCGGTTGCGGTCCTCGCAGTGCGATGCTGTCGCCGGTTCTCCATATCCTGATTGTTCGAGGCCCGTCTACAATCTCTCTGATGTTGTCCTCGATGTACTTGAACTATCTACTGATTCACAACTCGCCGTACCGACAACTCGGATAGAGCGCGTATCTCGGCGATAAGTCACCGCCTTCTCACGCTGAACCCGGTCACATAGCACCGATTCCCGCAATATCTATCCAAATTATTTTGGTGTGAAAATAACGACACTGAGGGCCGGTAGGTAATATATTCTTACTCGGTACGACTTTGCTTCCCCGACCGTCAGGCACTGCATTCGCGGTAGCAGGTAGATACCGACTGTTACAGGAGTTATTACCAACTTGATACCGGTCCTGTTATGAGACAGAAACACACGTAACGGGTCCGCACGGGATGGCACCGGTGAGTCGGTGGCCGAAAACTGCAGCCGACGTGTGTTCAGGAGCGAAACCATGAACGAACATACGATTGGAGCGGTGGGAGAATCGCGGAGTGGGGCGTCCGATGGCTGCTGAACAGCAGCGGCCCGACGACGACGGGGGACGGGGTAAGCCCGTGGTCGTCGGAACCTACACCTGGGACGACCTCATGGCCGAAGTCGGCTACGCCGACGACGTCGCCGCAGTGGTCGAGACAGCGGACGACGAACCCGAGGACGGCGACCGGTTCCTCGGATTCTTCGGTCGGAAGAACGACTCGGTCCGGACCACGCGCCAGCGCGCCTGGGACGCGACGGAGTTCTCGCCCGAGGCGTACCTCGGCTTCCACCCGGACGAACTCTCGGAACGGCTGGGCGGCGGTATCCTGTCTGCCCTGCAGTTCCGGACGGCGTTCGCCGACTGGATCACCGACACGCCGGTGACCAAAGATGAGTACACCTGGGAGCACTTCAAGTGGGAGTACTACTACGACGACCAGGGCGAGATACCGCGTGACGCGACCGGTGAGGTCGAATCGTTCGACGCCGAGTCCTTCCTGGGCTTCGACCCGGAGGAGACGGAATCACGCCTCGCCCGCGGGGCCGCGTTCGCGGAGACGCTCGACCAGATTGTCGAGGAACGCACGGTCAACGTGAACCCGGAGATCGACGAGGACCTGTTCTTCTCCGACGTCGACGGCTTCACCACCCTGGTGAACCGCTACGACCTGGAGAAGGCGGTGTCGATGGAGAAGAAACGCCACTTCGTCGAGATCGAGCGCTACTGGGTCAACAAGCCCTCCGCCTTCGTCATCCTCTTTCACTCCATCAAGGAGAACGAGAAGAAGTACTACCTGGTCGAGCCGTACATGAACGACATCGAGGACAACGTCAAGGACTACCTGACGGGCCGCCTCCGCAACGCGATCAAGTACTCCGAGGACGAGGCCCTCATCGACGGGTCCGACGACGACCGCTCGGTCATCATCGAAGAGGAGACCCTTCGACTGCTCGAGCAGTACGACCTCCTCGAGGGCAGCGGCGACGACAGCGTCACCGGCCAGTTCAAGGCACTCCTCTCGGACCGCGTCGAGCTCGAATCGCACGACGGTGAGCTCCGCGGCCTGAAGGCGCGACCCGAACCCGCGGTGCTCGAAGAGGACTCTGGCACGCTTACCGAGGCGCAGGTCGAACGCCTGCTCTACGAGCTCCAGCGGGACTTCCTGGGCTACGAGCGCATCGACGGCATCAAACACGACGTCAACGTCGAGGACATCTCGTGTGACGGCTACAACTCGCCGGTGTTCGTCTACCACTCCGAGTACGAGAACCTCATCACGAACGTCTTCCACGACGAGTCCGGGCTGGACAACTTCGTGGTGAAGCTCGCCCAGCGTTCGGGCAAAGGCATCTCGAAGCGTCGGCCACAGGTCGACGCGACGCTACCCGATGGGTCGCGTGCCCAGCTCACGCTGGGTCGTGAAGTGTCGGACCACGGGACCAACTACACCATCCGGCAGTTCAAGGACGTGCCGTACACGCCAATCGACCTCATCAACTGGAACACCTTCTCGCTCGACGAGATGGCGTTCCTCTGGCTCGCCATCGAGAACAACCGTAGCCTGGTCTTCTCCGGTGGGACCGCCTCCGGGAAGACGACCAGCCTGAACGCCGTCTCGCTGTTCATCCCGTCGAACTCGAAGATCGTGACCATCGAGGACACGCGCGAGGTGGAGCTGCCCCAGCGCAACTGGGTCGCCAGCGTCACTCGCCCATCCTTCGGCGAGGACGACACCGGTGACGTCGACGAGTTCGACCTCCTGGAGGCCGCACTCCGACAGCGCCCCGAGTTCATCGTGATGGGTGAGGTCCGGGGTGAGGAGGGACGGACCCTCTTCCAGGTCATGTCGACCGGGCACACGACCCTGACGACCTTCCACGCCGACTCGGTCGGCGAGGTCCTCAAGCGGTTCACCACGGCACCGATCAACGTCTCGAAGACGATGTTCACCGGGCTCGACCTGGTGTCGGTCC
The DNA here is from genome assembly GCF_029338275.1 of Haloarcula ordinaria. NCBI lineage: Archaea > Methanobacteriati > Methanobacteriota > Halobacteria > Halobacteriales > Haloarculaceae > Haloarcula > Haloarcula ordinaria. The sequence continues at coordinate 2,004,886 of NZ_CP119789.1, forward strand.
AGACCCAGACCCGCGTGCAGGGCCGAAAGGTCCGGCGCAACAAGACCATCACCGAGGTCAACCACTACGACCCCGAGAACGACGAGATCAACGTTCGAGAGATTTACGAGTGGCAGCCCGAGAGCGACGAGTTCCTGAAACTCGGTCGCTCGAACACGCTCGAGGACATCAAGTTCGACCGGGGCTGGGACAACAGCCAGCTCGAAGACGAGCTGTTCAAGCGCAAGACCGTGCTGGCCTACCTCATCGACAACGAGTTCTCCGACTACTCGGAGGTCGCCGCGACGCTCCAGGCGTTCATCAACGACCCGGACACGATTCTGGGCCTGATGGCTCGCGGCGAACTCGGCGACAGCCTCGCCGACCTCCGCGAGATGGAGAGCGTCATGATCGACATCGACCCCGAGAAGGAGGCGCTCGTCCCCCGGCCGTCGCCGAGCGACGAGACGGCCGAACTCGCGAAGGAGATTCTCGATACCGCCGAGTCGACGATTCTCGACGACTACCGGGAAGAAGCAGCGGGGACGCTGTTCGGTGCGTTACCCGAGGCCATCCGCGCGGCGGGCGCAGAGATTCGAAGCGGACTGGCGACCGATGGCATGGGCGAAGCGGACGCCCAGAGCCTCGACATCCCCGAACTGAGCGACGAACAGACGGACGCGGATACAACGGAGTAACACAATGGAATACGTTTACGCAGTGCTCATGCTGCACGAGACCGGGGCAGAGATCAACGAACAGAACCTGACCGCCACGATCGAGGCGGCCGGCGGGGACGTTCCGTCGTCCCGCGTCAAGGCCGTCGTGGCGGCGCTCGAAGACGTCGATATCGCGGCGACGGAAGCGGCGTCGATAGACACCGGCGGCGAGCCCGCACTCGAAGACGACGGTTCCGAGGACGACTCGGACGCCGAGCGCGAGTCGAGTGGCATCCAGTCGCTGTTCGACGACGAGCACGACGCGGACGACGAGGGGATCGAACGCGACGACGACGCCGTCGAGGACGCTGCTCGTCCCAGTGACCTCGACGGTGAGGCGGTGGACGCAAGCGACGAGTCGGAGGCATAGATGAGCACCGAGACTGGTGAACCGCAATCCATCCGCAAGTTCGAGGGGGCCGGAGACGAGTTAGGGAACCTGTTCTACCCCGTCTACGACTACCTCTTCGACGACTCCGACGTGTTCGTCCAGTCTGTCGAGACGAAGCTCGCCGAGTCGCGGATGCCCGACACCGTCGAGATGTATCTCTCGCACGCCATCGCCGTGGGCGTTCTCACTGGACTGGCGCTGTGGACCCTCGGCATCGGCCTGGGGCTCTTCCTCGTCTCGATGGGCTTCTTCGCCGGACCCCTGCTGGGCGTGCCGCTGCCCGACAGCGGTGTGGTCGCGGAGTTCGTGCGAAGCGCCAGGGCACCCTTCGTGGTCCTCTTGTTGGGCTGTGTCCTCGGCGGGCTCGGCTTCGGAGCCGGGTTCGGGACCATCGTCGGGATTCCGTACCTGCGGGCCAACGAGCGCAAGCGCGAGATCAACATGTTGCTCTCGGACTCCGTGTCGTTCATGTACGCCCTCTCGCTGGGCGGGCTGAATCAGCTCGAACTGCTCGAGGCGATGGCGAAAGCCGACGACACCTACGGTGAAGTGTCCCGCGAGTTCCAGGCCATCGTCCGGGAGACCAAGACGCTCGACGTCGACTACCGGACGGCCATCAAGAACCAGATGGACCACTCCCCGAGCGACGAGTTCCGCGAGTTCCTCGTGGACATGCTCTCTGTCATCCACAGCGGTGGGAACATGACGAAGTTCTTAGAGGACAAGAAGCACAAGTACATGCGCACGGCGAAACAGGAACAGGAGCAGACCCTCGACGTGCTCGAGCTGCTCGGCGAGATGTACATCACCATCTCGCTGTTCCCGCTGTTGCTCATCATCATCCTCGTGGTGATGAACATGCTCGGCAACGCGTCGACGATGATGCTCTACATCACCGTCTACGCGCTCATCCCGACCATCGCACTGGCGTTCCTGGTGCTCGTCACCAGCATCAAGCGCGACGAGTTCGGCGACGGCTACATCAAGCCGCGCGACTCCAGCATCTGGCTCGACACCGAGGGTCGGTCCGGCATCACCAACCTCGGGTTCATCACCTCGTTTACCGGCACGTACTACATCTTCGACCGCATCGCGGCCAAGCGCGGGCTCGAAGAGACCGTGGCGCTCCTGCGCAAGCCACACGTGTTCTTCCGGGACAACCCGCTGTACACGTTCGCGCTGAGCGTCCCGGCCGCCGTCTCGCTGGTCGCAGCGGCGGCGCTGTCGGGCACGGTCCCCACGTCCTGGTCGGGCGTGGTCGCGCGGCCGGTGTGGTCGACGTTCGTCTACGTCTACATCCCGCTGTTCCTGACCGTGACGCCCATGGCCGTGTTCCACACCTGGAACCAGCGGTCCCGGCGTGCGATACTCGGGAACCTCTCGGACACGCTGCTGAAGCTCTCCTCGGTCAACGCGACCGGGGCGACGGTGCTCGAGTCAATCAAGACCGTCTCCGAGACGTCTTCGGACAAGCTCGCGGAGGAACTCCGAATCATCCACCACAAGGTGCACTTCGGGATGAGCCTCAAGGAGTCGCTCATCGAGTTCAACAACAAGTACCACATGCCCCAGCTCGCACGGACGGTCAAACTCATCACGAAGGCCCAGGAAGCGTCCAGCCACATCGCCGTCGTCCTCGCGACCGCCGCGAACGCCAGCGAGAACGCGGACGACCTGCGCCGGGAGCGCCACTCCCGTTCGATGATGCAGGTGGCCATCGTGCTCATGACCTACGTCACGCTGCTGGGCGTCATGGCACTGCTGAAGGTGCAGTTCATCGACGTCATGGCTGATTTCGGTGCCGGTGCGGCCGTGGGGAGCGCGGGCGGGATGTCGCTCGGTGGCGCCATCGACGCGGACCTGCTCTCGCTGATGTTCTTCCACGCCGTGACCATCCAGGCCGTGTTCGCGGGCCTCATCTCGGGATATCTCCGGGAAGCGAGCCTCCGCGCCGGCGCGAAGTACGTCGTCGTGCTCCTCGCGCTCTCCCTGACCGTCTGGACGGTGGTGGGGTAGATGCAGTCGCCTCGTACCGCTCGCGGCCAGTTGACCCTCGACTTCCTGACGGGGATGGCGGTGTTCTTCGTCGTCGTCGGGTTCGTGTTCCTGTTCGTCCCCGGGCTCGTCTCGTCGACCCCGGGCGGTCAGGAGGACCCGTTGGTCGCTGATAGAGTCGCGAACCAGCTCGTCGACTTCCACCTCGGCGAGCCCGCCACGACCTCGCTGGACCCGGCCTGCACGGTCGACTTCTTCAGTCAGTCCAGTCCGGACTCGTGTGGCACGCTCGAGACGAGCGAGCCGCTGACCGACCAGCTCGGCATCGACGACCGCTACCGAGTGACCGTCTCGATTCGGCCGGACGACGCCGGTAGAACCGACGATACGGTCCTCTGTGCGGACGGCGGGTCAATCGGCCCGTGTACGGGCAGCGGTACCCCGCTCACCGTCGGTGAGACGTATCAGTCCGGTGAGGGCACGGTCGTCACCGCAGAGCGTCACGTCTCTATCGACGGGACGGCCGCCGTCCTGGTGGTGGAGGTGTGGTGACCATGAGTGACAGAGGACAGGTGTTCACACTCGAAGCGCTGGTCTCCGGGATGCTCCTCCTGGGCGCGATCGTCTTCGCGCTCCAGGCGACGGCCGTCACGCCACAGAGCGCGACGACGGCGAGCGCCCACTCCGTGACCCAGCTCGAACGGGTCGCCTCGGGCGTCCTCGAAGACGCTGCTGAGGACGGGTCGCTGAAGCGGACCGTCCTCTTCTGGGACCCGGACGCCAAGGCGTTCTACGGGCTCGACGCGTACGAGTCCGGCTACGCGAACGGCGACCTGCCGACCGCGTTCGGCGAGCAGCTCCGCCGGAGCTTCGCGAGCGACGGCGTCGTCTACAACGTCAACGTCCGGTACCAGGTCCCCGGGGACGACCCCGAGACCGTGCGTATCGTCGACAGCGGCACGCCGAGTGACGACGCCGTCCGCGTCGCCACGCTCGTGACGCTGTACGACGAGGACCCGCTGTACTACGACGGCGACGGCGACGAGTCGACGCCCGCGGTCGCGGGCACCGACACCGTCTCGTCGGTGCCGTTCTACGCGCCCGACGACTCGCCCGGAAGCGGCCTCTACAACGTCGTCTCCGTGGAGGTGGTCCTGTGGTCCACCTGATTCCGTCGGGAGCGAGTGAGCGTGGGCAGGTCCTCCTCGTGACGACGTTCGGCATCGCCGTCCTGCTCGTCGCGCTGACGCTGGTGTTGAACGCTTCGGCGTTCGCCCAGACGATGGCGACGACCAGTGACGACGACACCCGGGAGGCTATCGGGTTCACCGTCGCGGCGACGGACGGCGTCTCGGGAGCCATCGCCCACGCCAACGAACACAGCGACGGCAGCCAGTCCGCACTCCGGACCGACCTCGAGACGAGCGTCGCTGACTGGAGTGCCAGCGCCGACGACGACGCTGCCAGACGCGGCGGGCACTCAGAGGTAGCCCTAACCGGGTCGACCCACGAGACGCGAATCAACCAGACCGACTCGACGCGGGATTTCCAGAGCGGCGCGACCAGCCCCGAGAGTGACTGGACGCTCGCGAGCGACGTCACTGCGGCGAGCGACCTGCGGTTGAACGTCTCCAAGAACTCACTCGTCGAATCCGACCTCGACGGCGACGTCGCCACCCTGACCGGCGACGGCGTGTTCACTGTCCTCGTCACCGAGGACGACGGCGACACCTGGCGGCTGTTCGCCTACACGAACAGTTCCCAGGTCGTCGTCAAAGTCCGAGACACGAGCGGTACCCTGCACGGTGGCTGCACCGTCAGCGGTCCGCCGGGACAGGACGTCACCATCGACCTGGTGACCGGGGAGCTCGACGGGAGTTCCTGCAGTTCGCTCGACACCTTCGGCGACGTCGAAAGCCCGTACAGCATCGAGTTCCGCTCGGCGGACAACGTCGTGGGGACCTACACGATGCTCGTCGAACACGCACCGACCGGCGTCGACGACAGCAACTACGCCGACGACGCGGCCAACGGCCCGACCGCAGACGGTCAGATATCGTCTGCCACCGTCCGTATCACCTACGTGACGTCGAGCGTCGAGTACGTCACCGAGACGACCGTCGAGGGGGGTGATGCCGATGCATGACCGCGGCGTCTCGCCCGCCGTCGGCTTCGTGACGACGCTGGCTATCACGCTGCTGCTGGTCACCTCGCTGTTCACGTCGACCGGCTCGCTCGTCTCGGCCGAGCGCGACAGCACCGTCCAGTCTGAACTCGACGTGCTGGGCAACCGGTTCGCCGACCAGCTGACCGCCGCAGACGCCCTCGTCCGTGCAACTGACGCGCCGACGACGGTCCGCGTCACCGACCGACTGCCCGAACGCGTCGCCGGTGAACAGTACCGCATCGCCATCGAACAGACTGGCACCAGCGGCGACGCCTACCAGTACCGCCTCGTGGTCACGAGCGCCTCGGTCGAGGTCTCGGCGGTCGTCGACCTCAAGACCGGCACGCAGATCGAGGAGACGTCCGTCACCGGCGGCGAGTTCGTCATCTCGTACGACGCGGCCACCGGAACCCTGGAGGTGACCCAGTGACCGACCGCGGCCAGAGCGCGACGGTCGGATTCGTGGTCATCTTCTCGATGGTCCTCCTGATGGTCGCACTCATCAGCGTCAGCGGCTTCGCGACCCTCGACCACGTCCAGGACGCCGAGCGCGTCAACAACGGCGTTCGCTCGTTCGAGATCCTCTCGGACAACGTCGACGACGTCGTCGGCGACGAGGTGCCGAGTCGAACGACCACGGTGAAGCTCTACAACTCGCAGCTCTCGGCGGCCGAGACGACGACTATCGAGGTCGCCGTCCCGGCCGACGACTTCACCCACCGGTTCGAGGTTACACCAATCGTCCTCGATGCCGGCACCGGGACGGAGGTCGTCTACGAGAACGGCGCGGTCATCCGGTCGGACCCCGACGGGCAGGTGATGGTCGACTCACCGACCATGCTCTTGACCACCGACTACACCGTCATCCCGGTCGTCCGGACGACCCCTGTCGGTTCGACGTCCGTCGCCGGACAGACCAGCGCGACGGTCCGGACCACGCACGAGGGGACGACCGTCCTGCGGACGGACACCGAGTCCGACGACGTGACGCTCACGGTGACCAGCCCACGCAGCGAGGCGTGGCTCCGCTACCTCGACGCACAGCCTGGGACCGACACCTGTAACCGGGTGGCCAGCGACACCGTCTCCTGCACGCTGGATACCAGCGAGGTCACGGTTTCCGTGACCGATATAGCCGTCCGGTTCGACAACTAATCGAACGGACCCCGGCACCCCCTCTCATCCCCCGGGGGCGGCCGGGGTCGCTCCTGAACCGAGACCGATGAACAGTCGACTGGCACAGCTGTCGGGTCGCACGCCGGGCAGGCTCCGGCTTCTCCTCGGATTCCTCGCGACCGTCGCGCTGTTTCTCTTTGCCGTCCAGTTGCTCGGAACCGCCACGGAGGCCGTTGCACCCCTGGTGGCCCGTGTCTTCGCTCGCAACGTCGTCGGCGACGGCGCCGCACTCGGGCTGAGCTGGCTCGCGGCGTACGTCCTCGCCAACGGCTCTGTCGTCGCGACGCTCTCGGTGTCCCTGTTCACGGCCGGCGTCGTCTCGACCCAGCAACTGTTCCTGATGGTCGCCGGGTCCCGCCTCGGTGGCGCAGCGGTGGTGGTCCTCGTCGGCGCGCTCGATTACTTCCAGAAGGACCGGCTCTCGGTCCAGGAAGCGGTCAGCCTGGGCACGCTCACGTTCGTGTTGACCCACTCGATATTCCTCCCGGCCACGGTGCTCGGCTACGTCGCGCTCCCGCTCCTCGACGCGTCTGGGTTCGGTGCGGGCACCGCCACTGCCATCGAGTTCCGGGCGCTATCGACGTTCGACCCGCTCACCGAGGCCGTCACGACGGCCATCGGCCCCGGGCTCTCGGTCCTGCTGGCCGTGGCGCTCGTGTTCGGGAGCCTCTCGCTGTTCGACAGGTTGCTCGCACGCGTCGACGAGGCGGCGCTCCAGCGCCATCTCTTCGCGCATTTCCGCCACACCTGGGTGTCGTTTTTCGCCGGGCTTCTGATAACGGGCGTCGCGACGAGCGTCGCGTTCTCGCTCGGTGTCGTCGTCCCGCTGTACAACCGCGGGTACGTCGACCGCGACGAACTGGTGCCGTACATCCTCGGTGCGAACGTCGGGACCTTCTTCGATACGGTGCTGGTCGCCGTCGTGCTCGAGTCGGTCACCGGACTGGTCGTCGTCCTCGAGCTGGTCGCCGTCGCGACGCTGCTCACGCTGCTCGCGATGGTGGCCTACGACCAGTACCGCCGCGTCGTCACCGCGCTGGACACCCGACTCGCCACGGACCGGCGGGTCTTCGCTGCCTTCCTGTTCGCGCTCCTGGTCGTCCCGCTGGCGTTCCTGGTGGTCCCACTGCTGCTCCGGTGACGCGGTCACCGTCCGATTCATCAAACGATATAATGGAGCGAGTCGGGACCTCTGATATGAACGAGACAGTTCAGGACCTGCTCGCTGGCAACGCCGAGCACGCTCACGAGTTCGCAGACCGCTTCGACGATCTGCAGGACGCACAGCACCCCGACGCCGTCACCGTCTGTTGCTCCGATTCCCGGGTCCTCCAGGACGCCATGTGGGACAACGATGCGCCCGGACACGTCTTCACCGCCGGGAACATCGGGAACCGCGTCGTCCAGCAGACCGAGTCGGGTCCGGCCGTCTCGGGCGACGTGCTGTACCCGGTCGCACACACGGGCACCGACACCATCGTCGTCGTCGGGCACACCGGCTGTGGGGCCGTGACGGCCACCTACGGCGCACTGACCGACGGCGTCGACGAACCCGCCGGCATCGAGCACTGCATCGGCATCCTGAAGCCACATCTGGAACCGGGCGTCGAGGAACTGCCAGATGGCTTGGAGGAGAGCGAGGCCATCAACCGCCTGGTCGAGTACAACGTCGACCGGCAGGTCGACTTCCTGCTCGATAGTGACGACGTTCCCGATGGGACGGACGTCGTCGGCGCCGTCTACGACTTCCAGGACGTCTACTCCGAGCACCGCGGCGAAGTCCACGTCATCAACGTCGACGGCGAGACGGACGTCGAGACGCTCCGCGAGGCCCATCCCGAGGTCGCGGACCGCATCACCCGGCTCTGGACGTACTGAGCGCGATTCGAAGCACGAACCCCGGATGTCATATCGCCGCGCACGCGCTCGTGACCGACACCGACGGAGCGCCCGGTACGCGCCCACTCGTTCGTCGGGCGGTCTCCGTGTCGGGTGATTCGTCAAGTGGCGCGTCCCAACAGGTAGTCACACTATCACAGTGACGACCGTGCCTGGGGAACCGTGGCGTAGTCACAGAGCTGAAGACGCCGACTGCCGAGGGACGACTATGAGCGCCGAACAGTCGTTCGACGTGATGCGTGCCGTAGCGACGGTCGTCGCCGTCGGGGTGCTGGGCACGCTGGTCGGGTACTTCCAGCAGGGGTCGCTCGCCGGTGCACTCACACTCGGCTTGACAGTCGCTGCCGCCGTCGCCGTGGGCATCGTCATCTTCGACCGGTTCTTCCGGTACGTCCAGCGGTAGCCTTCCGTTGTCGGGCGTAACTGTCGTATCGTCGTCCTACGGGTTATACACGGTGCCAGCGGAGCCACGAGGCATGAATGGATTCTCGTCCGAGAATGGTGTTGGACATCGAGGTAACCAAGGCGCCGCTGGAACTGACTGACGAAGGGCAGTCTCGGCACCTCAGCGACTCTCCCGTTGCTCGACCTTGTTCAAATGGATGAAATCCACCATACAAGCTACTGAAACGCCCCGCCGAAAACCACTAGTCACGTTCTGATGGTAAGGTTCTTTTTCCGTGGTAACGTAGTACCAGCTATGTCAACAGAGACGGATGGGCAGGGACGGCTGTACATTCCGAAAGAGGTGCGCGAGAAGTACGGCCAGAAGTATCATATCGTTATGTACGAGGATAGACTTGAGCTGATTCCGGTCGCGGACGACCCACTCGCAGCTGTCCGCGAGGCGGCAGGCGAACTTCACGATGCATCCGTCGATAAAATTCGAGAGGATATCGAGGCGGAGGCGAAAGACGAGGCTGAGGAGGCTGGCGGGGACAGATGACGGTGTACGTCGAGACGGATTTTTTGCTCGCACTCGCCAAAGATACTGATTGGTTGCAGGTCCCCGCAGAGGACGCCCTTGTCAAATACGATATCGAAACGTCACCGTTCTCGTATCTCGAACTCCTCCTCGCTCGGGAACGCTACGAGTTCGACTACGTTCCGCTGGTGGCGAACCTGCTCGAACTCGTCCCCGTGCGAGACGAAGAGGAGAAGCAGATCGTCCTGAAGGCCGTCAACTACTACGACGATGGGATGACATCGTTCGACGCTTTCCACGCAGCGACTGCGGAAACGCGAGGGATGGACGTGCTCTCGTCCGAGAAAGACTACGAAGACATCGAGATAGAACGAGTCCCACTTGAACCGACCGACGAGGAATAACTTCGGACTGAGGATAGAGCACCACCCGAACGAAGCGTGGTGCTCGTAGCGATTGTCGTGACCCCGAGTGCGACAGATCTTGTCAGATCTTCCGGTTGCTCGCCGAGTCCGAAAACTCGCAAGGTGCGTCGAGAACTGACACCACACTGCACTAGTACGTGGCTAGAATCCCTCTAACACTCGTCTTTCCCCCTACCGACTCTCCCGTTGCTCAACTTTGTTCAGGTAGCTGAAATCCATGATGGATTCTCGTGTAAATAGAGGTGTTTCAGTTCCAGGGAGGCCTATATCATCCGCCATAGCTCTCGAAAGGGAATTGTATATAAAGAAACGGGAATAGTGAAAATGCGGCCTTGTTGAACCCCTCAATCAGTGATTGGTTTTGGTAGCCGTGCTGGATACACAGCGCGAATCGGTCAGTGACGCGTCCAGAAGATCAGTCCATCACGCTTCGCCGGAATATATTCTCTCAATTCACGGCTTCCAACGGCTATGATAGCACGTGTCTCTGCTAGTTTATATCAGTGAGAATGGAATAGTTGCTGATGAGTTCACCAACCACATCCTCAGGAAAGTACGACGTTTCTCTCGGAAATCTCAGTGCACGACTGGACGTTTCTCGGACGGAGAACGAGGCGAACGTGGCCATCGTTGAGCACACGCTACCGCCGCAGACGCTGGCGGCACCGCTCCACCGCCACAGCCATGAGGACGAGATTTCCTACGTGCTGGAGGGCGAGATGACCGTACTGGCGGACGAGGAACTGACGACCGTACAAGCGGGGGAGTCGGTCGTGAAAGGCCGAGGAGTCTGGCACACATTCTGGAACGCTGGCGACGAACCGCTCCAGTTCCTCGAAATCATCGCCCCAGGTGAGTTCTCGGAGTACTTTGAGGAAGTCGCACGACTCGGGCCACCCGACCCGACGGACGAGGAATGGGTCTCGCAGTTCCTAGCGATCGGCGAACGCTACGGTTTCGAGGCCGACCTTGAGAGTGTCCCGGCACTCCTCGAAAAGCACGACCTCCAGATGTAGAACGGTCGATCAGCTGTCCTCCGAATCGTTGCTACATACACCCTCTCTATGCAGCACGCGACGCCTGTTATCTGACAGGCTACTGACCGATGATTATCTAGACGTATCGACCGCGTAGCGATTCTCGACAGTTAATTGCTTCGTGAGCAAGTGCCCTCACACATCTCGTCACTCGCCCCAAATTCTGTTTTGAATCCGTGCCCCTGACACCGACGAATCCATATCGTCGCTCACCGAGCCAGGAACGAAAGAACAACTACCGGAAGAGAATTTTGCGACCCGAACCGCAATAGAAGCCTTGAAACGGTTGAATTCAGCTATCTGCTCTCTCTTTGTTCAACTTTGTTCAGCTCGATGAGCAGTCGGAAGACGGCCTTCACGAGATTGGACTCGACGTCGAACCGTTCGGCGTTCTCGCCGGCGCGGTCCATCACGGCCTGCTCCTGGGCCTCGTCGGTCGTCGGCAGGTCCTTCTCCGCTTTCACCTGCGCGATAGTGTCGGCCACGTAGGTCCGCTGGGCGATCTTCTCGACGATCTCCCGGTCGATGGCCCGTATCTCCTCGCGCAGTTCGTCGAGTGACATGTCCTCGGGGTTCGGCTCTGTACTCATACTGTCTGTGTTCCTTCTGTTTGCGTCGTGGTCAGCAGCGTCCGTCCGTCGCGCCGGTCCCAGTACGCCTGGACCTGTTCGAGCGCTCGTCGTTCGCCGACGGCGGTGAACGACGGGCCGGTGCCCGACAGCGAGACGCCCTGCACCTGGCCCATGGCCTCGACCAGCGGTTCCGAATCGAAGCCGAGCGCGGCACAGAACGCCAGCCCGTTGACCGTCATCGCGCGCTGGTAGTCGCCGTCGAGCGCGAGGTCCTCGACCAGGCCGGCCATCGGTGCGATCTTCCGGCAGCGGTCGACGTCGGCGTCGGCGCTGAACGACTGCTCCGGTGGCGTCCAGACGAGCACGTCCCAGTCGACCTCGTCGCGGGCCAGCAGTTCGTCGGCCTCGTTGTCGGTGACGGTGACACCGCCGAGCATCGAGGCGGAGGCGTCGTCGAACGCCCCGGTGACTGTGACACCGACGTCTCTTGCGGCCATGACGCCCAGTCGCGCCACGTCCTCGCGGGTCATCCGGTCTGTCGCGTCCAGTGCGTCGAGCGTCGCCAGCACCGTCGCGTTCGCCGCGGCGCTCGAGCTCTTCAGACCGGACGCCATCGGGATGTCGCTCTCGGTGCGGACGTGCCCGCCTGACACCGCGGGGAATCCCACGGTCTCTGGGCCGCCGTGCGAGTCGATGACGTACTCGACGCAGCGCTCGACGAGGCGGGTGTCGGCCTCGGGCGCACCGTCGACCTCGCCGGTGACGCCCTCCTCGTCTTTCCACAGCTCCACCGTAGCCGTGGTGTACTCGTCGATGGCGAACGCCGAGCCTCGGCCGGTCGCGAGCGCGTTCAGGACCGTTCCGGCGGCGGGCGCGGCTGCCTTCCCTTCCATCGCTCCCTACTCCCGCCCGGGAGTATTTACTACCTGCGGAACCGGCCACGCCGGCGCGGACAACGCGCAGTTTTTGGGTCGGCGGCCGAATGACCGGGTATGAGCAACCGGTCCGACATCGCGCCATCGTCGCTCTCGGTCGAACTGACCGAGGACGGCGTCGCCGTCGAGTACCTCGACGGGCGGACGGCGTTCTACCACGGCATCCCGTCGAAAGTCGAGGAGCGCGTCCGTACCGCCCCGGGAAAGGACACCCACGTGCTGATAACCGACGAGACGGAGACGACGGGCATCCTCGTCTACGTCAACGACCTCCGGACCCACGACGACATCATCGAGGAGAGTGGCGTCGGGCGGGTCATCCTCCAGAACGGGGACGAGGACGAGCTGTTCCCGGGGGTCACAGTCCGCGACCACCAGATGCGCGTCGAGGTCGAGGTCGACTTCGACGTCGCGGACGGCCGCGTCTTCGTCTTCGAGGAAGACGACATGGGCGAACGCAGCTTCGAAATCGTCCCGGAAGAAGTCTGAACTGCCAGGTCAGCCCTGGCCCTGTCCCGCCTCGCTCGCCTTCGCTCACTGGATGTACGACGGGTCTTCGTCGTCACAGTTCGACTCGTGCTGTTGCGCGTCCTGCCGGTCGTCGAACATCAGCCCGCAGACCTCGCATTTGTACCAGGTCATGTCGTCCCGCTCGGTCGTGACTACCATGTGACACACTCTGGTGTGCGGCCGTATATTGTTTTCGCGCGACACGAAGGGAACCCTCAAGGGCGCTCGACGGCTACGAGGGGGCATGAGTGGGTCCAGCGACGACGGTATCGAGCTGACGGTCGAGGGGGCGCACAAGCGGGACGCCGGCCGCGGTATCGCGCGCCTCACCGAATCCGCGCGGAGCCAGCTCGGCGTTCTGAGCGGCGACCCCGTCATCGTCGAGGGCGACCGGATGACCGTAGTGAAGGTGTGGCCCGCGGACGAACAGGGCGAGTTCGTTCGCATCGACGCCGATACCCGGGCGAACGCCGGCGTCAACATCGGCGAGACGGTGACCGTGAGCCAGGGATCTGTGGTGGCAGCCACCGACATCGCCGTCCAGCCGGTGGACCCGATTCCGGGGACCGACGAGTACGAGTACACCGTCCGGGACCGGCTGGTCGACCGGATGGTCCAGGCCGACGAACGCGTCCACGTCGAGGGACTGGGGACCTTCCTCGTCAGGCGGACGACGCCGGACGGCCCGGTGCAGGTCACCGACGAAACGCGCGTGACGGTGCTCGCGAGAGACGGCGAGGGCAAGTCCAGCGGGACGCAATCCTCTCCCTCGCCGTCCAGCAGCGACCGGGTCAACCCCGAGACGGCCGAGACAGAGACGGGCATCAGTTACGAGGACATCGGCGGCCTCGACGAGGAGCTCGACCGCATCCGCGAGATGATCGAGATGCCGTTGTCGGAACCCGAGCAGTTCCGGCGACTCGGTATCGACCCGCCCAGCGGTGTCCTCCTGCACGGGCCGCCGGGGACCGGGAAGACGCTCATCGCCCGCGCCGTCGCCAACGAAGTGGACGCGTACTTCGACACCATCTCCGGCCCCGAAATCGTCTCGAAGTACAAGGGCGAGAGCGAGGAGCGCTTGCGCGAGGCGTTCGAGCGCGCGGAGGCCAACTCGCCGGCCATCCTGTTCATCGACGAGATCGACTCCATCGCGGGGTCGCGCGACGAGGACGCCGACATGGAGAACCGCGTCGTCGCGCAGCTGTTGACGCTGATGGACGGTCTCGAGGAGCGCGGGAACGTCGTCGTCATCGGCGCGACGAACCGGGTCGACGCCGTGGACGAGGCGCTGCGCCGGGGTGGCCGCTTCGACCGCGAAATCGAGGTCGGCGTCCCCGACGAGGCCGGCCGACGCGAGATTCTCGACGTCCACACGCGCGAGATGCCCATCGACGACGAGGTTGACTTCGACAGCATCGCCGCCCGGACGCACGGCTTCGTCGGCGCGGACCTCGCTTCGCTGACGACGGAGGCGGCGATGGTGGCGCTGCGGCGGGACCGGGACAGCCCGGCGGTGACGAAGGCGGACTTCGACGAGGCGCTGGCGACGGTCGAACCGAGCGCGATGCGCGAGTACGTCGCCGAGTCCCCCGACACCACCTTCGACGACGTCGGCGGTCTCGAGGAGGTCAAGCAGGTCCTCACAGAGGCCATCGAGTGGCCGCTGGCCTACACCGACCTGTTCACCGCGACGAACACGGACCCGCCCAGCGGCATCCTGCTGTACGGCCCGCCTGGGACGGGGAAGACCCTCCTCGCTCGCGCCGTCGCCGGCGAGAGCGACGTCAACTTCATCCACGTCGCGGGGCCGGAAATCATGGACCGCTACGTCGGCGAGAGCGAGGAAGCGGTCCGGAAACTGTTCGAGCGGGCCCGCCAGACCGCGCCGAGCATCATCTTCCTGGACGAGATCGACGCCATCGCCAGCCACCGCGGGCAGGGTAACGAGGTGACCGAGCGGGTCGTCTCCCAACTGCTCGCCGAACTCGACGGCATCACGGAGAACCCGAACCTCGTCGTGTTGGCCGCGACGAACCGCCGGGACATGATCGACGACGCACTCCTGCGGCCGGGCCGTCTCGAGCAACACGTCGAGGTCCCCAATCCTGACTCGACCGCACGGGAGGCGATTCTGGCCGTCCACACCCGGCAGAAACCGCTCGCAGCGGACGTCTCGCTCGCCGACCTCGCGGCCGACACCGAGGGGTTCTCCGGGGCGCAACTGGAGGCCGTGGTCCGCGAGGCGTCGATGCTCGCCATCAGGGAGGCCGCGAGCGAGCTGGGCCCCGAGGCCGCGAGCGAGCGCGCGGACGAAGTCGTCGTCACTCGCGAGCACTTCGACCGGGCCGTAGAGCACGAACGAGCACGGTAATCGGAGATCGCAGCGAGCGTCGCGCTCCGCGAAGCGTGATGGCATGACGAGAAAGGCTGTCCGGACAGCCTTTGGCGGACGAGCGACGCCGTGTGGCCGAGCAGCGAGACGGGCGTTGAGTTACCGGCGTGACGTGAAAAGCGCCGTGCCGGCATGTGACTGTATCCACCCCACCTTCAAAAAATGCCCGGTGTGAGTCGTGCCTACTCCCTGTCGTCCGTCGATTCCGTGCTGTCCGCCCCGGCTCCTCGCTCCTCGTTTTCGGTACCACCCGACTCGTCTTCGGTGTCCGTCGTCCCGGAATCGCTCTCGTCGGCCTCCTCCCCGACATCCGAGTCATCGGACCGCACCGACGGCAGCGAGAAACTGCGGCCACGGAGGGCGCGGCGAACGCCGAGCACCGGCACGGCGAGGACGGCCAGCCACGGGAGGGCGGCCGCGCCGGTCACTAGCGTTGCTCGCCCGAAGACGTAGACGTCCTCGACGGACCCGAGGAAGACGGCCACGAGCGACTGCTGGTGGTACTGCGCCCGGATGTCGCTCGCACCCGGCGCGGGCTCACGGAGTTCGACCCGCAGCGTCGAGAAGGCGACCCGCTGTTCGAGCGAGCGGCGCTGGGCTTCGAGACGCTCGATTTCGCCCTGGACCTCCGAGAGCTGCTCCTCGATGCGCAGCAGCTCCTCGGTGTCGTTGGCGCGACTGTAGAACGTCCGCAGGCGGTCACGGCGCTGGCGGAGGTTCTCCAGCCTGGCCTCCAGGTCGACCAGCTGGTCGGTGACGTCCTGGGTCTCCGTCTCCTCGGAGACGATGGTCCCCCGAGCGCCGGCGTACTCTTGCATCGACTCGTAGTCCTCGCTGGGGATACGGACGACGACGTAGCCGGTCCGCCACGTCGCGTTCCCGGACCGGTGGAGGCGCTGGTTGGAGTCGCTGACGTAGCCACCGAGGCTACGTGCCTCCGCCGCGACCGCGGTTCGACTCGTGGAGAAGTTGTCCACTTCGACGACCATCCGCCCCGTCCTGATGATGGCTCGCTGCTGGCTGATTGCGTCAGCCTGTGCGACGCTGTCTGCGCTCCCGCCGCCGTCACCGCCCGATTGCTGTGCCTGTTCCTGAGGTGCTTCCGCATCCCCACTGGCAGCCAGTTCGCCGCCGTCTCCACCACCGTTCGCGCTCACGGGGTTGCCGGCGCCCGCACAGCCAGCCAGCAACAGGACCAGTGCGACGAGCAGGGGGGCAAATCTCTTCGAGGACATAGTCCCCACTCCTCAGGGAGAGAATAAAGGGCTCAGGGACGCTCAAAACGCGCTTTGTGTGAAAGAGCGACTGTGGTCTTCACCAGTCTGTCCGGACGTCTTCCAGCGCGGGGAACTCGTCACGGACCCGCTCGACGCGGCCCGGGTCGACGTCCGCCGTCACCAGCGCGGGGTCGTCGCTCGAACTCGCGAGGGTGGTCCCCCAGGGGTCGAAGATGGTCGACCGGCCCAGCAGCTCCGTCTGGTCGAACGTCCCGACGCCGTTGGCCGCGGCGACGTACAGGAGGTTCTCGACTGCGCGCGCTCGGGGGAACAGCTTCCAGTGCTCGACGCGCGGGTAGGGCCAGGCGCTCGGGACCAGCGTCAGCGTCGCGCCCTTCTCGACGAGCTGGCGGTGGAGCTTCGGGAACCGGAGGTCGTAGCACGTCGAGATGCCGACGGTGAACCCCTCGTACTCGACGGTCGGGAGCCGCTGTCCGGGCTCGAGCAGGTCGGACTCGGCCGACCCGTAGCCAAAGAGGTGGTGCTTGCGGTACACCGCCCGGCGCTCGCCGTCCCGGTCGAAGAACACTGCCGTGTTCGCCAGGCCGTCGTCGGTCGGCACCGGGATTCCCGCTGCCGCACTGGACTCGAGGTCTTCGACGATGCTCCCGGCCAGTACGGCGACACCCTCTTCGACGGCCGTGTCTCGAATCGTCGTGAGCGTCTCGCCGTCCAGAGCCTCCGCCCGGCGGCCGTACAGTTCGAACGCGAAGTAGCCGACGTTGAACAGTTCGGGGAGGACCACCAGGTCCGCGCCGTCGGCCGCCGCTCGCTCGATAGCGTCCGACGCCCGCTCGACGTTCCCCTGGACGCTTCCCGGATCGACCGTGATCTGTGCGAGCGTGAGTCTCATGCTGTCACTTCGAGGTCCTCGCGGAGCGCGGCCTCGAGATTCTCCATCTCCTCGTCCAGGTTCCGCTTGAAGAACCGCTCGACACCGGGGAGTCGCCCGTCGACGATGAATCGGTTCGTCAGGACGGTCCCGCCGTCCGCTGTCTCCTCCAGCTCGTGTTCGCCCTGGACGCGCATCACCTTCGACTTCCCGACGAACCGGACGTACTCGGGGTAGCGACGCTCGACGTCCTTCGTCTCGACCTTGAGCGTCCGGTTCACGACGGGAATCGGGAGTTCGAGGTACCAGTTGGCCTGTTCGTCGTCGACCACCTCGAAGTCGGTGACGACGCTGATGGGGCGTGCTCGTTTCTCCGGGTCGGCGATGAATTCCCAGACGCGTTCGGGCGCCGCAGAGACGGTGATGCTTCGTTCGACCCGGACAGTCATAGCTCTCAGTCGGGTCTGCTCCCGCAATAATCCTCCGACTATCCCGTGGTCACGCGCCAGGTCGTCGACCGGGCGCGACCCCACTTCTCGATCTCGACCTCGTCGGCTTCTTCGGCGAGCCGGGGGAGTCGGGCCCCCACCTGTTTCGCCGAGAGGCCGATCTGTGACGCGATGTTCTTCGCTCGGAAGTAGCTCTCACCCCGAGAGACGCTGTCGCGGAGGTACTCCAGAATCCGCCGGTCTTCCTCGCTGAAATCGGCCATAGCAGAAGTAGGGTCTGAACGGATTTAATGATTGCTCTTGTGAACGCGCCTCTGGCACGGCCTCACGCGTCGTAGACGTGAATCGCGACGATTGACAGGCCGGCCGCCAGGAGGCCGATGCCGAACACGATGCCGCTGGTGATACGGACCTGCGCGACGCCGTTGAGTGCGTACGCGTAGCCGTTCGTCGCCGTCAGGACGACGGCGATCAGCGCGACGATACCGAAGACCAGACCGAGACCGAGCCCCATGTCGGTCTCGGGCGTATTCGATGCCATTGTGTGCGCTACCGCTGTGGCCCACTTAGTTCATTCGGGCCCGGGACGAGCCGTGTTTCGGTTAGCGGTGATTGACTCAGAGAGCCAGGAAGCCCCGACTCGCTGGACGAAGGCGGACGACGCAAGCACCTACCGGAGCGTGGTTCGAGAGACCTCCGGTCTCCCGTCCTGGTGAGTGGGCCTTGCGCGGCGCTGCGCGCCGCGAAGTAGAGGGGGGGTGAAACCGCCTCACAGCCCGCGAACCAAAGCTGAGAACGCTGGAACTTTCCGGCTGTTCAACCATCCCAACCTCGCACCTAAACACGACCCCTGGCCGAGCCACCGAGCATTTACCGCCCGAAGATAGAGGGGGGTCTAATGGCAGGGAAACTGCGGACGGTGGCCATCGTCGGTATCGCCCTCGTCGCGCTCGTCGGGGCCGGCCTCGTGCTGGGCGTCCTCGGAGCGCCCAGCGTCGATTCGGTCGAGAACCACTTCGGGACCGTCTCGGAGAACACGACGACGGTCGCGACGGACCTCCGGGTCTCGAACCCGAACCCCATCGGGGTCCAGCTGGGCGGCGTCTCGGTGAACTACACTGTCGGGATGAACGACGTCTCTATGGCCTCCGGAACCAAGGACGGGCTGTCCGTGGAGCAGGGCAACTCGACGCTCGAGTTCTCCACCCAGATGCAGAACGACCGCATCCCCGCGTGGTGGTACACTCACGTCCGGAACGGCGAGGTGACCGACGTCACCATCGACGCGACGTTGACGTCCTCGACACTCGGACAGTCGTTCTCGACGGCACAGGAACGGACCATCGAGACCGATATCATCGGTCAGTTCAACTCGTCGGAGACCCGGCCGGTGGACGCGAACCAGCCCCTGATCTCCGACCCGGTCCTCTACGTCAACGAGACGAGCGGGGCGTGGGACCGGGCGAACCTCACGCGCGAGCGGACCCCGATGGCGCTCGATTTCACCGTCTACAACCCCAAATCGATCCCCTACGCCGTCACGAAGGTGGGGTACACCATCACGATGAACGACGTGACCGTCGGTGCCGGTGAGTCAGACCGCGGGTACGTCATCGCACCGCAGTCGACCGAGACTATCGAAGCGAGGACGACCATCAGGAACGAGCACCTTGACGAGTGGTGGGTCACACACCTCCAGCGAAATCAGGTGACCGACCTGCACATCGACTTCTACGTCGTCGTCGAGGGCGCCGGTGAGTCGTTCCGCATCGACCTCGATGCCATCGACTACGACACCACCATCGAGACGGACATCTTCGGGAACAAGGCGCAGTATCCGACGGGGACCGAATCGGAGCCGTCCGGGAGCAGCGACGCCGAAGAAGGGGAGCCCGAGACGGCCACGTCGACGCCTGCGGAGACCGAGACCAACACTGCGTCGGCGACTGACGACGGCGGCCTCCTCGGCGATGGCACTACGGTGACTGACTCACCGACACAAACGGATACCCCGACTGAAACGCCGACACCGACCGAAACCGCGACCGAGGACGACGGCCTGCTGTAGCGCCAGTCGCTCGGCTTACTGAATCTTCGTGTGTTCCGACTGCTCGTTGAGCGCGAGGTTCGTGGCGATCTCGGCGTTCCGGACCGCGTACTCGGCGGTCTGCTGGAGACTGACGAGCACCTCTCGGACCTGCAGGAGGTCCTGGTTGTCCATCTCCGGGAGGTCGTTGAGGATCTCGTGTTCCTTGTCGCCGATCTCGCGGTACATCCTGCGGACCTCGATGGTGGTATCGTAATCGCGTTCGACGGCCGACTGCACCGAGAGCTCGGTGATCTCGTTGACCTGGTCGGTGAACTCGCGGATGCGGCGCATCGTCCCGCTGTCGACCGCCAGCGAGTTCTCGTCCGCTTCGAGCGCGATTTCCGCGATGTCCTCGGCGTTGTCGGCGGTCAGTTCGAGGTTCTTCGCGATAGAGCGGTAGCCGATGAGGGGGAACCCGTCTTCGAGGCCGACCGCCCGCGCGAGGTTCGGGTTCTGGTAGGCAGTGAAGATGAGGCGAAGCAGGAGGACGAATATCTTGTTCGCCTGCCGTTCCCGGTTGAGCGCCCGCTGGGCGAGGTCCGGGTTGCCGTGGGCCAGCGCCTTGACGGCCTCGTTTCGCATCGTCGACCCCGTCGATTCGAGGCGCTCGAGCAGGTTGTCGAGCGTGAAGTCCTCGGGGTCGACCGAACACCGGATGGCGATGCGCTCGGGCGTCTCCTCGATGACGCCCAGGCCCATCAGCTGCGTCTCGGCGTTGTAGACGGCGTTGATGTGTGCCGAGTCGAGCGTCCCGCCCTCCGGTGCCTCGACGTGGATGACTCGCCGGCCGAGCACGTACTGGGCCACGATGGCCCGCTCGACCGCGTCGGCGTCGAGGTTCTCGGCGTAGATGATGGCTTCCGACTCCTCCGTCTGGACGGATTCGGGCATGACCGTCAGCGTTCCTTTCCCGCCCATCCGGAGCGACACCTCGTCGCCCTTCTCGACGTCGTGTGCGCTCGCCCACTCGGCGGGGAGCGTCATCGCGAGCGTCGAGGGACCCAGTCGCTGAACTTTCCGCGTTTCCATATCCCCTTGGTTAGAGATACCCAACCTTAATCTTGACTATACACAACTTAATAGCCGGCGATGTATACAATCATGTTAGACTCGGGTGCAGGGTGACCGGATGTGGTCATCGAACCTCGACGAGTCGCCGTTCGTGGCGTCCCACTCGGACCTTCAGCCAGCCGCGGAGCGCCTCGTCGAGCGCCTCGTCGCCGGTGTCGACCCGTAGGGTCCCGATGTCGTCGAGCTTCCGACGGGAGGCGACGACCTCGAGGTCACACTGCCGGATGACAGCTGGCGAGAGCTGTTGGTTGCCCCGCCCGAAGACGAACCCCTGGCCGCCGATGGGCGAGACGACGATGACGTTCCGCTCGCCGAGGATGTCCAGGATATCGGCTTCGGCGGCGTCTTCGACGAGCACCTCGCCGTCGCGCCACACGTCGACACCTAGCGTCGTTCCCTCGAAACCGAGTGCGTCCTTTATTGCGCCCACGGTGCTGCCTGGACCGAGCACGTAGGTGACCCCCGCCTCTACGCTGTCGGCGACGCCCTCAGCGAGTGTCTCGACAGTGCCACCGCCGAGCTGCTTGGCCGACTGGCGTTGTTCGGCCACCGGGACGGTCGCGACCGCGCGGAGCTCCGTCACGACCTCGCCGCCCCGGAAGGCGTCCTCGTCGATGTCGTTGACCTCGGCGCGTTCGGTCTCCGAGAACGAGGCGACGATGCGGCCGGCCGCCCGCGGCGAGACGCCGAACACCGACGAGTACACCTTCACGCCGGCCGGCACACCGAGAATCGGCGTCTCGTCGGCCAGCGCATCGAGCGTCTCGGCCACGTCGACGGCCGTGCCGTCGCCGCCCACGAACAGAATCGCGTCGACGCCGGCGTCAACGAAGGCTCTGACGGCCGCCCTCGTGTCCTCGCTGGTCGTCTCGTCTTCGTTCCGCGGTTTGCCGACGACGTCGGCCTCGAACCCGGCGTCCCGGACGAGCGACGCTCCCATCGGGTCGCCGTAGGTCACCAGCGTTATCCCGTCGCCGACCTCGGCGAGCGACTCCAGCGCGGCGCGTGCTCTGTCGGGCGCTCGCGGTTCGGCCCCTTTCTCGCGTGCCTCGGCTACTTTCCCGTCGGTCCCCTTCAGTCCGACGCGGCCGCCCATCCCGGCGATTGGGTTGACCACGACACCGATTCGTCGCATCTGCTACCGCTTGGACAGGCAACGGCAAAAGCCACCCGGGAACGCATGTTTCAAGCCGCCAGCCGCAGAACGGCGCGTATGGTCACGCTACTCTCCAGTCACGTGCAGCCGGGGGTCATCAACGCGGCGGGCGCGGCGCTGACACTCGGCGGATTGTTGCTGACGTTCATCTGGCTCCAGTACCTCTACCGATAACCGATCGAGGTCGATCACTGGGTGTCTGCCGGCTCGACGCGGTCCCGCAGCCACGCCGCGGCCGCCTCGACGTCGTCCTCTTCGGGCCCCTCGAACCGGACCCGGACGTTCTCGCCCGGGTAGCTCCCCACCTTCACCGGGAACGCCTCCTGGACTGCCGCGAGGCGGTCCAGGAGCGCACTCTCTGGCTCCGCGGCGTCGACCGTGGCGACGTACCGGGGCTGTCCCGAGAACTCGTCTGCGACCTCCTCGAACATCCGTTTCATCTCGCCGGGCACGCCCGGGAGTACGTAGCAGTTCTCGACGACGCAGCCGGGGGCGACGCCCTCGTGGTTCGGCAGCACGCGCGCCCCCTCTGGCACGTCGCCCGTCCCGTCGGTCAGGTCGTCGCGGGTGTAGCCGCCGTTCTCTTCGAGCCACGTCAGCGCCTCCTCGCTTTCGATCACGTCGCGACCGAACGCCGCGGCGACGCCGTCGATGGTCATATCGTCGTGCGTCGGGCCGAGGCCGCCGGTGACGACGACGGCGTCGTACTCCGCGTGATACTCGTTGACGACGCGAGCGATGTCGGCGAGGCGGTCCGGCACCGTCGTCACTCGCTCGACGGTGACGCCACGCTCCGCGAGCTGTCGACCCAGCCAGGCCGCGTTCGTGTTGACCGTCTCACCGGCGAGCAGTTCGTCGCCGACCGTTACTACCGCGACACGCATACGCAGCGCTAAGGGAAGCGAGATACATATACTGTGGGTCAGTGGTAGCGGGCACTCACCCGGACTACCGCATTCCGGGCGGCGGGCCGCGGTCTCGGGGGTCGTCGTCGTGGTCCTCCTCTTCCAGGTCGATGCCGGCCTCCTTCCGGCGGCGCTTGACCTCCTGGAGTTGCCGATAGTAGTACAGCACCCCGCCGGTGCCGACGATGATGGCGACGATGGTCAGGCCGCCGAAGATGAGCAGGTCACGCTGCAGGTAGTATCGGACACTGAGTCCCCGCGTGGTGACCTCCTCCCACCGAATCGTCTGTCGGTCGTTCTCGACGGACCTCGCGTCGCTCCCGGGGCTGACCTGCGAGAGCAGCGGGATGCCGACGCGACCGTCCGGCGGGAGCGTGATGGCGTAGGATCCCCCGTCGACGAGCGTCGGCGTCGCGAACGTCTTGCCCAGGCGGGGCGCGGTGAACGCCACCTCGCCGGTGACGTTGCCTGGGAACTGTATCTCGGTCCGTCGGCCGCCCTCGGTGGCGCTCATCGAGGAGTTGGCCGCGCTGATAACCGTCCCGTTGTCGTAGCGAAAGCGGAGCGCGCGGATGGGTACCGACTGCTCGCGCCCCAACCCGTCGCGGGTGTACACCTCGAACGTCGAGTTGTTCCGCACGTCGTAGACGGCGGTGTAGGACGACCGGTCGACGACGAGCGTCGCGTCTTCCGGCGTCTCCCACTCGTAACTCGCGTTCTGGTTCAGCCGCGCAGGGTCGGACTCCTGGGGGCCGAAGAGCGCGGTACAGCCCGAGAGGGCGAGCAGTGCGACCAGACCGAAGAGAGCGAGGTGACGCCGTTTCATGGGTCGAGTTCAGGGGACGACTGCGAGCAGCTCCGACTTCATGAACCGGCCGATGTCGGCCAGCAGTCCCGGTGCGTCGGTGTCGGGGTTGCAGATGATGCTCTGTTCCAGCAGCCCGATTCGCTCGACGGTGACGATGTCCTGGGCGTGGCCGGCGCGGTTGACCGTCGCGCGGGCCTGCGAGCGGGTGACGCTGTTGGCGTTTACCCGTCCGTTCCCGCGCGACCAGTCGTAGAGCCGGTCGACCTCCTCGTCGGCCAGGCGGGGCTCGTCACCGGCGACGAACCGCAGCGGCATGTGCTGGACGATGCCGAACCGCTTGCGAATCTGCGCCGGCGACCCCTGACCGAGATTCATGCCCTCGGGTGGAATCCGGACCGTCTGCCCGAACCCGACGTCTAAGACGAACCCGTCGTCGTCCCACGAGTCGAGTGTTCCGACGTACGTCTCGCCGTCCTCGTGGGACGTGACCAGTTCGCCGAACTCCTCGCGCAGGAGGTTCCGGGCCACCGTCGCGTCTGCGCCGTCGACGGTGACGCTGGGGAAGTCGTCCTCCCGATGGCCGACGTCGAACGAGACGTCGAGGTCGCCGAACTCGTTGTCCACCAGCGACCGCAGGCTGTCGAGTGCGCGCTGTCGGGCGTCGCCCGTCACGTACACCTTCGTTCCGAGAACGACCATCAGGCTTCCACGCTATCGACGTTCAGTTCGTCCCGCAGCTGCTCGATACGGTCCTCCATCGCCGTCACGAGGCGCGTGTTCTCCATCGCTTCGACCTGGTTGCCACAGTCGGGACAGGAGAAGCCGAACTCCATCGCCTCGCCGAACTCGAAGCGGATGCCACAGTGCTCACAGAGGTAGAACTCGTTGTCCCGCTCGTACTGGCGGCGGTCCTCGAGCCCCTCCAGCAGGCGGTAGAGCTCCTCTTCGAGCTGTTCCGGAATCTTGTCGTACTCGAACGTCCAGAGGTACGTGAGCCACCCGGAGTCCTCGTCGCGGAGGCGGCGATACGTCGCCAGGTCGTTCTCGTACAGGATGAAGAGCGCTCGGCGAACGTCGTTGAGTTCGAGCCCGAGCTCCTCGGCCAGTTCCTCGTCGGTCACTTCGCCGTCCGGCGGCGCGGCGGCGACCGGCATCCCCTTCGGTCCCACCAACTCGTGGAGGTATTTCTGTATCACGGGGTCCTCTAGAAGATCCTCGAAAGCCATTACCCGAAGGTCCGGCTGTCACGTGGTTAAATCCATCGGGTCGAGGGCTGGCGGAGTCGGTGCCGGCCCCGCCACGGGTTCGTCCGGCCGGGTCAGTCTGAGCGCGACGACGGAGTCACGTCGCCCACGGACCGACGTCGAAGAACCGGCCCGCGGCCCAGCCGACCGCGAACGGCGCGAGTACTGCCAGACAGACGAGGCCGACCCAGCGGGCCGGCGGTGGCTGGGTGACGAGATAGCAGAGGTACACGGTGCCGACAAGCGGGAGGACTCGCCTGGACAGTGCCGTGATGCCATCGAGCATCGTCAGTCGCCCCGCTGTGTCTCGCTCACGATTGCTCGTCGCCGGCGTCCTCGGGGTCGACGACCCGTTTGCCGGTCGCCTTCGGAACGACCACGCGGTCGGCGTCCTCCCACTCGCGGTCGAGTTCGGCCCCCTCGTAGAGGCGGTCGAGGAAGACGGCCAGCGAGGCGACCTCCGAATGGGGCTGGTTGGTGACGCCCACGTTCCAGTCGGCGCGTTCGTACACCTCGAAGGGGACCTTCTCGGCCCCCACGACGACGAGCAGAGGGCCATCGTCGTGGGCCGCACGGATGTCGTCCTCGACCTCCTGAATCGGTTCACCGTACATCGTCAGGTGGACTACCGCGCCTTCGAAGGCCCGGATGTAACGCTTCGGTTCCTCGGTCGTCTCGACGTCGAAGGGGCCACCGAAGCGGTCCGTGATGTCGACGATAGTGTCGGTCCGCGAGCTGGCCGACCCGGCCATCACGACCCGGTCGGCACCCAGGGCGCGGGCCGTGAGGCCGACGTGGGTCGTCATCCGCTCGTCGCGCCCGGGTCGGTGGCCCAGTCTGAGCACTGTGACCGACTCGGTGCCCCTCATGTGCCCCTCGCTGACTCGATGGCATCACGCACCGGTTCGAAGGCGATTTCCCGCCACTCGACGGGGTCACCGTTTACGAAGACGGTCGGCGTCCCTTCGACGCCGCTGTCGATGCCGGCCTGTCGGTCGGCGGCTACCGTGGGGCGGTACTGCTCGTCGACCGCGGCCTGGCGGACCGGCTCACCGTCGACGTTGAGCCCGTCGGTCAGCTCGGCGTAGGCCTCCGGCCCGAGGCTGGCCTGGTTCTCGAAGAGCCGCTTGCTGTAGGTGAAAAACGCGGCGTCGCCGGCGGCGTCCTGGACGGCTCGCGCGGCGCTCGCTGCCTGCCAGGATACCGCCTCGTCGACCGGGATTGGGAAGTCGTGGAACTCGTATCTGACGGCCCCGCCCGCGAGGAACGCTTCCGCTATTTGTGGGTACACTTCGACCGAGTAGGTCTGGCAGTGCGGACAGGCGTAGTCCTCGAAGACGGCCACAGTGACGTCGGCGTCCGGGTCGCCCGCGACGGGGGTCGGAAGCGTCTCGCCGGTGGGCGTCGTGGACGGCGACTGGCCGCCATCGCTCCCCTGGGAGAGGCAGCCGGCCGTCGCCCCGGCCAGCGCGACGCCGGTGGCGAGCACGTCACGGCGAGTCGGTCGGGTCATACCTGTCACTCGACGCTGGCGATATAAAACGACGTTGTCATCGACGGACCGCAACGCTATTCTGCGCTCCTGTCAGTGTTGAACTATGACCAGTTCTTCGCGCCGCATCGTCGTCACGGGTGGCGCAGGGTTCATCGGCTCGCATCTCGTCGACCGGCTGGTCGGCGACAACGACGTCATCGTCGCCGACGACGGCTCCAACGGACGGGTCGAGTGGGTAGACGACGGCGCGTCGTTCGTCGACGGCGACCTCACAGACGCCGACGTCGTCGCCGAGGCCATCACGCCGGACGTGGACATGGTCGTCCACCTCGCGGCGTCGAAGCTCGTCGACACCGACGACCCGCGCAAGCAGTTCGAGGACAACAGCGAAATAACGTACAACATCCTGGAGCGTATGGACGACGTGGGGGTCGAGGACCTCGTGTTTACGTCGTCGTCGACTGTATACGGCGAGGCCCCTCGGCCGACACCTGAGGACTACGCGCCACTGGAGCCCATCAGCGTCTACGGGGCGACCAAACTCGCCGAGGAGTCGCTCGTCTCGACGTACGCCCACAGCCACGACATCCAGTCGTGGGTGTTCCGCTTCGCGAACATCGTCGGCCCGCGGCTCCTTGGGGCCGTCATCCCCGACTTCATCGAGAAACTCCGCGCCGACCCCGAAACGCTGACCATCCTCGGCGACGGCCGGCAAGAGAAGTCCTACATGCACGTCGACGAGTGTCTCGACGCGATGCTGTACGCCGTCGAGCACGCGGAGAAGGACCACAACGTGTTCAACCTGGGGACGCGGACGACGACGTCTGTCGACCGCATCGCGACCATCGTGGCCGAGGAGATGGGCGTCGACCCCGACCGCGAGTACACCGGCGGGAAACGGGGCTGGACCGGCGACGTCCCGCGGATGCGTCTCTCCGTCGAGAAGCTGTCGGGACTCGGGTGGGAACCGGCACAATCGAGCGACGACGCCGTCCGTCAGACGGTTCGGGAACTGCTGGACGAGCTCTGAGCCGGGTCAGGCCGGGTACGTCCCGGTCAGTTCGCCCTTCGCGAGCGTGTGGCCGCTGGCGGCGTCGTAGACGTCGTCCTTGCTCGCTCCTTGCGGGAGGTCCAGCATCGCATCCAGCGCGTACACAAGGAAGCGGTAGGTGTGCTCCCTGTCCGGCGGATTCGGGCCGCCCCACCCGGTCTCGCCGTAGTCGTTCTGCCCCTCGGCCGCGTCCTCAGGCGTCCAGCCCTCCGGGATGTGGGTCCGTTCGGCCGGGATGTTCCAGACCACCCAGTGGTCCCAGACCTTGCCCGCCGGTTCCGTCGCGTCCGGGTCGTCGACGACGATGACGAGCGAGACGGCCTCCGCCGGAACGTCATCGACGTCTAGTGGGGGGTTCGTGTTTTCGGCGGCGTAGCCGTACTTCTCGGGGATGCGCTTCCCGTCGTCGAACGCCGGACTCGTCACTCGCAGGTCGTCCATGTACGAACAGATGACAGCCAACTGCAAAAAACTGGCCCGGTAGTCATTTTGCCGGCGACTGCCAACTGTCGTCCGTGCAGGTCGTCGGCTACCAGCCACGCGTCGAGTCTCCCGCCGCTATCGTCCTCGAAGACGACGGCACCATCCGTACGGAGCGGCTGGAACAGGGGACCGAGCTCGCGTACGCGCTCGGGGACCGCCACTGCGCGGGGACGACGGACGGCGACGTCCACCTCGCCTGTCCGAACGACCCCGCGCCCTACTGTCCGGACCACACGGACCGGTGGCCCTGTGCGCGGTGCACCGGCGAGTGCGCGAAGCCCATCGACGCCTGCGACGAGGAACACGCCGTCTACCTCGCGGCGTTCGCGCCCGACGTCGTCAAGGTCGGCGTCACGCGTTCCTGGCGACTCGAACGCCGGTTACGGGAGCAGGGTGCGGACCGTGCGGCCCACCTTCGGACGGTCGCTGATGGCCGCATCGCCCGCCAGATAGAGGCCGACATCGCAGTCGACCTGGGCGACCGGGTCCGCGTCCCGACGAAGGTGGCCGGGTTCGCCGAATCCGTGAGTGAGCCGTTCTGGGACGACTTGATGAGCGAATACGACCCGCTAGAGACGTTCGATTTCGACTACGACCTCGACCTGTCCGACCAGCCGATTCCGGAGACGCTGGCAACGGGGACCGTCAGAGGGACCAAGGGGCGGGTCGCAGTGCTCGAGAACAACGGGAGTACGTACGCCGTCGACCTTCGGGACCTCGTCGGCTACGAACTCACCGAGAGCGGGACCGACCGCGACCTCCAGTCGAGTCTCGGTGCGTTCGGGTAGGTCGCTCAAAATCCGACCGAAGTGTACACAAGACCCTTTATGTAGGCATCTGGAGACGTTCGTGTGAGACGAGAAGTCACACTCGCCGGTGCCATGGTACTGCTCATCCTGGCTATGGCCGCCGGTGCGACAGCAGTCCCCGACGTCCTCACCGAACCCGACGAGGACATCCGCCCGAGCCATCTCGACCTCCGCGAGACAACGGTCAACGCCACCGAGGTCGGTGGTGAGACTGTCACGCTGGCGCTGGATTCGCGGGTGGCCCACCGGGGCGGCACCGCCCGGAACGTCACTGTCGAGACGCGGGTCGTCGACACCGAGACCGGGCTGGTTGCGACGACGCGCCGCCAGTCACTCGGCAACGTCACCGGGGAGCGGGAAGTATCGGTCACGACCGACGTCACCGTCGAGCGCGAGGGCGGCTATCGCATGGAGACCATCGTCTACGCCGACGGCGAACGGCGGACGACCGGTCGGACGGAGGTTCGGAACGTCGACGCGCTCACGCCCGCCTACGCCGAGAGCAGCGTCTCGTTCCACCGCTTCGAGAACACCGACGTGCCGCTGCGCGCCATCTCCTATCGCATCGAGTCCGTCGCTGACAACCGGACCACGCTGAACGTCTCCGTGTACTTCACCAACCGCGGGGACGAACCGGCCGGCGACCTGACGCTCCGCCTGCGCGCCCGACAGGCCGATTCCAACGTAATCGCCGACGAGACACGGCTCTCGGTCGGCCAGATTCGCCCGGGTCGGACCGAGACTATCGACGCCGAGCTCACGGTTCCGGACGGCTACAACTACTGGCTCGACGGCATCCTCCAGTCCGACGGCGTCATCGTCGCGACGGAGAGCGCTCCGGCCAACTTAGACCCACAGGAGACCCTCGAACTCAACGAGACCCGGCGCGACGTCGGCTTCCAGTCCGGCGACTTCGCCGAGGAGCCCGAACGGGAGCGGGCCACCGAAGCACCCGAGAGAGAAGCAACAATTGGCGGGAGCGGCCCCGGGTTCACGGCCGTCGCCGCGCTCGCCGCGCTCCTCGCCGGTACCATCGCACTCGCACGGAGGCGACTATGACAGACACAGCCACCTCATCGTCCCAGACGGACACCGACCCCGAATCGAGCGTAGCGACAGAGGCATCCGATACCGACACCGGCGGCAGCGACCGGTCTATCCGGACCTACGCGATGTGGGCGGCCTTCGCCATCCTCGTCCTCGTCGCCCTCGTGGCGACGTTCCAGTTCTACTTCGCCGCGTCGGCGGCGATCTCCGAGTTCGTCACGCGCCGGTACCGGCCGCTATTCCGCGCCGGCTTCAACCTGCTCGTCCTGCTCGCCAGCGGGCTCGGCATCTCGCTGCTCGTCCGCCGACTCGCCTGAGGACGACAACCCTTTTCTGCGGCCCTACCAAACCCGCTCCCATGGCAGACGACGATTCCGAAAATACCGAGGAAGCGCGCGAAGAGACAGCAGGCGGCGAGGCGGAGGAGAAATCCTTCCGCGAGCGCGTCGAAGAGATTCGCCAGCAGCGCGCCGAGGAGCGCGAAGAAGGCGACGAGGGCGAGATGAGCCGCGAAGAGCGCATGGAAGAGATGATGGGCGGTGGCGGCGGCCCCGGTGGCCCCGGCGGCATGGGCGGCAACCCCTTCGCACAGATGATGGGCGGCATGATGGGCGGTGGCGGCCCCGGTGGCCCCGGCGGCATGGGCGGCCAGCCCGGTCCCGGCCGCGAACAGGAGAGCGGCGGCGACAACGAGGACCTCACCCGCGAGATCCGCAAACTCCGTGACGAGGTCAACGACGTCCGGCGGACGCTCGACCGCATCGCCGACGCGCTCGAAGACTGAGGTTCTCGCGGGACGCTCGTTTCCAGGCGCTCGGGGCGACAGCGAGTGACGACGATACGAAGCGACGAGAAGTGAGACGCGGCAGTCAGCGCTCGTAGGCGAGGTTCATGATCCACTGCGAGAAGGTGTCGTCGTGGGGGTCGACCTCCTCGTCGCCGATGAACGGGGAAAGTTGGTCGCCGGCCATCAGCAGCGAGAAGTCCAGGTCCCTGGCCGCCGGCGTGAGGTAGTAGGTGTTGTGCCCGTTGTACACCGTCTCCTCCCGCTGGATGAAGTCCTGCTCGAAGAGGGACTCGACGATCCGACTCCCCTTCCGCGACGAGACGTCGAGTTCCTTCCAGAAGTCGCTCTGGTGGATACCGCCCGACTCGCGGATGAGTTCTAGCCCTGCCCGTTCGTCTTCAGAGAGGTCCGCCTCCGACGCTGCCGAGCTCATGTATGCTACACTGACGGACGGCCGGTTAAATGTGACTTTCGACCGGCCGATACGGCGTCTCGCAGGGCGGGCCGTCGGCGAACCGGTACGTTCGGTCCGCTCCAAGCGTCACGAGCGACGACGACCGCGTCCCGAAGCCGTCGCCGTGGACGCAGACACCGAAGTCGTGGTCCCCGATAGCGTCGGCGGCGCGGTCGAGCCACGTCTCGGCGTCCTCCCCCGGCTCGACCTGGAGGTGGTCTCTCAGTCGGTCTGCGTTGGCAGCCTGTCGCTCCCCCACCTCCGGTCGGTGGCCAGGAATCCGGTAGTCGCCGTCCGCGCCGACGTTGACGACGACGTGGACGCCAGGTTCGAGGGTCCGGACGGCCAGCTGTCCGTCCCACTCCAGCAGGACGGCGGCGTCTTCGTCGACGAGCAGGAGGTTGAACCCATCGTACTCGGCCTCTCGGACCGCCTGTTCGACCGCTTGCGCCGCCGATTCCGCGTTCTGGTGGCCGAACGCATCCCGGACGAGCAGGCCCCGCGAGCGCTCGGCGGCCAGGTCGGCGTCGACCCAGCGGTTCGTTATCGCCGCCAGGACGCCGTGTTCGTTGTAGCCCACCCAGGTCCCTTCGGCCTCCTCGTCGGCCGGCGCGATGACCCGGGCCCCCCACTGGCGTTCTCGGGGCGGTTCCGAGGGCCTGTCCAGTCGCTCGTCGCGGTTCGCACCGAACGCGACTGGCGTGTCGGGGAACACCTGCCACGCGAGGACGATTGTACACACGAGTTGCTGTAGGCGTCGCCGGTAGAAAACGGCTTGCCTGGCAGTGTCCAAAGTATCCTTCTCTGACAACACTGGTGTGCTGCAAATAGAGCGTACGTCAAGCCCGGGTTCGACACTCGTCCGCTCGAAGCGAGCTTCGCCAGTCGTCTGTTACTCCTCGAGTTCCGGGACGTCGAGTACTTCCTGTGTTGTCGTACCACACACCCATACGGATGGCGTATCCGTCTGGGTCACCCGGACACGTCGAGGAGCGTCTTCCCGATGCCCCCCGACGACATGCAGTGTCGCTGTGCGGCGCCAGCCTCCGCGAGCGGAAACGTCGCGTCGACGGCCACGTCCACCTCGTTGCGCTGTAGCAACCGCGCCGTCCTCGTGAGCCCCTCCGAGTGGTGGGCCGTCGCCCGCATGTGAGAGCAGAACTCGAAGCTCGCTTGCTTTCCCTTTGCAGTCCCGGCGGTCGGACTCGACACGGTGATGTCGTCGTCCTCACCCAGAACGACGATGGTCCCGCCGGTCGCTAGCGACTCGACGTCGGCTGTGACGTTCGCAGCGGCGTGGGTCTCGACGACGACGTCGACCGGCCGCCCGCCCGTCGCGTCACTGATGGCGCTCGCGAGGTCTTCGTCGCTGTAATCGACCACCGCGTCGGCACCGAAGGCCCGAACTGCGTCACTCGAGTCGGGACTGCAGGTCCCGACGACGAACCCACCCTCGTGGCTGGCGACCTGAACGGCCGCGTGGCCGACACCGCCTGCTGCACCCTGGACGAGGACGACGTCGCCGGCGTCCATCCCCCCTCGTTCGAGGGCCTGCATGCTCGTGGTCACCGGTTCTGCTGCCGCGGCACCGGTCTCGAACGAAATCGACTCGGGCAGGTGGGCCAGTCGCTGCTCGGGTACGGCGACGTACTCCGCGTAGGTGCCTGGCCGGTCCAGTCCGAGACCGGTGACAAAGGCCCGCTCACCGGTCTCGAACGCTGTCACGTCGTCGCCAACTGATTCGACGACGCCCGCGGCGTCACCGCCGAGTACGTGCGGGAGTCCGCCGTCCTCGGGCGGAACGTATCCCTCTCGAACGTACGTATCAAATGGGTTGACGGCCGCGGTGTCGACCGCCAGTAACACCGCCTCCGGTCCCGGTGTCGGTCGCTCGACGTCGTCAATCCGGAGGACGCTCTCGTCGCCGTACTCGTGGATTCTGACAGCTCGCATACCCACAGATGGCACGAGAACGCCTATAAATCCGCACCGTCGGGTTCGATGGCCCTAGTCGACGGCAGCATGATTCATTCCGTGACGGCGGTCTCCCGGCAGCGGTCGTCGACCGAACTGGCGGTCAGCGTCACTCTTCGGAGTGGTCCTCGGTCACTGCCTCGCGTACGAGCTCGCTGCCTGCGTCGCGGCCGATACCGTCGGTGGTTCCACTCTCGGTCTCCGTCGCCGGGGGCTGGCCGGTGTCGGCCGCCTCCGCGGCCGTGCTGGCCTCCGCGTACAGTTCGTTGGGGGTGCGGTTCACGCGGAGCTGGAACACGTCGGGACGGTTGTAGTGGCCGGCGAAGTCGTGGAACAGCTTCCGGCGAATCGCCGTCTCGATATCGATGTCACCGTACAGGATCGTCTCCTCGTTGCCGACCGGCCCGGCGATAACCGAGCGGTCTGCACCGACGATAGCCGACCCGCCCGAGTACTCCGGTCGCATAATCTTCTCGGCCGTCTCGTCGTCGACCTGGAGCTTCTCGACGGTCCGTTCGTCGACGACGCCGACCGAACTAATCACGGCGGCTTTCGACATCTGTGCGAACGCCTTCGCGTCGTCCAGCGACCGCTCCGGGAGCGGGTTCGACTCCGACGGGATGTACGGGGGCCAGCTCATCGCGTGGATGCGGCTGTACTCGGCAGTCAAGCCAAACACGGCCAGCGGGTTGGAGTTCTCCCCGCAGATCAGGCCGCTCATCGGTCCGTACTCGGTGTCGATGGTGCCGAACGTGTCGTTTTCGCCCTCGGTGTGGACGAGCTGTTCGCCGACGGTGGGCTTCAGCTTCTGGTGGGTCCCCAGCAGCTCGCCGTCCGGTGAAAAGAACAGCTGGGAGTTGTACATCGTCCCGGTCGTCTGGGGCTCTTTCTCACAGGCACCGATTACCACGTAGGCGTCGGCGGCGTCGGCCGCCGCGGCAAGGCGCTCGGTCGACGGGCCGGGCACCTCGATGGAGTTCTTGAACAGCTCGACACTCAACGACTGGGAGAGCTGACTCGTCGCGCCGTGGAAGTGAAACCACAGCGGATGTGCGGGGATGAACCCCTCCGGGAACGCGATCACGTCGGCATCGTTGGCGCCGGCCTCTTCGATGAGACCGACCGCCTTCTCGACGGATGCTTCGCGGTCGAGAAATACTGGTGCAGCCTGTACTGCTGCCGCCGTCACAGTCTGGTACTCGTCTCCCATACGCTCGGCACGTGGAATGTTACCATAAACCTTCGCAGGCACTCGTCTGGTGCCCCATCGGGGAGTATGCTAAGGGAGACGTCAACGTGAACGTGAGTGCCTCGCGCCGGTGACGTGACATCGCTCTCGCCAGCGACCGCCGCCACAACAGCACAGCCGCCGATTTCCCCACTTGAGTCGCCCTGTTTCAAGCACGGTTCCTGGAACCGATGCAAATTGCGGGGTCCGAGCAAGATGCTTGCCTCACTCCTCTAGCAGTGTCCGAACGGCCTGTCGGTCGACGGTGCCCGATGGCGTTCGGGGGAGCGCGTCGACGATTCGAACCGTCTTGGGCACTTCGTAACCCGCGACCCGCTCCCGGCAGTGCGCGACGACCGCCGAGCCGTCGACGTCGCCGACGACGAGCGCGGCGACCCGCTGGCCCCACTCCGGGTCCGGAAGCCCGACCACGGCGGCCTCGGTCACGTCCGGATGGGTCCGAATCGCACTCGCGACGTCGCTCGTGACGACGTTCTCGCCCCCGGTGACGATTCGGTCGTCGGCTCGCCCGGTCACCCACAGTCGGCCGTCGGCGTCCCGGTACCCGATATCGCCCGTGTGGAACCCGTGGGCGCCGAACGCCGCGTCCGTCTGCTGCGAGTCGAGGTAGCCGGGCGTCACCGTCGGCCCGTCGACGACGAGC
The DNA here is from genome assembly GCF_029338275.1 of Haloarcula ordinaria. Lineage (NCBI taxonomy): Archaea > Methanobacteriati > Methanobacteriota > Halobacteria > Halobacteriales > Haloarculaceae > Haloarcula > Haloarcula ordinaria. Next base: position 2,039,831 of record NZ_CP119789.1, read on the forward strand.
TCGCCGCGTTCGCCAGAGGCGACTGGTTCTCCGTCGGCGACGACTCGCACGTCGGTGAACAGGAGTGGCTGTCCGACGGTTCCGGGGTGTTCGACGGCTGTCTCCGGCAGGGCAGTCGCTATCTGCGAACTCGTCTCGGTCATCCCGTACGTGGGACAGACTGGGACGCCGCGCTCCCGAGAGCGTTCGACGAGCGCTTCGCTCGCAGGCCCGCCGCCCAGGAGCACGAACCGGAGCGAGTCGGGCGGCGTCCAGCCCCGGTCCAGCAACCGCGTGAGCATCGTCGGAACCAGCGAGACGCCGGTGACCTCCTGTGCGTCGAGCATCTCGGGGGTCCGTTCGACGTCGAAGGTGCGCTGGACGACGACGGTCGTTCCGTAGAGCGCGCTCCGGACGAACGGGGCCAGGCCACCCATGTGGTAGGTCGGGAGACAGACCAGCCATCGGTCGTCGGGCCGGACGCCGAGCCGGAACGCCGAGGCCGTCGCGCTCGCGACGAGGTTGCCGACGGTCAACCGGACGCCCTTCGGGGCGCTCGTCGTCCCCGACGTGAACAGGACGAGCTGTGTGTCGTCCCGAGCGAGTTCGACGGTGGGTGGCGGACTCGCCGACGACGCGACGGCGTCGAACTCGTCGATGGCCCCACGGTCGCTCGCATCCAGCGAGACGACGGGACACGGCGCTACCTCGATAGCGCGTTCTGCCGTCGGCGCCGCACAGACGAGGACCTCCGGGTCGAGCGCGTCGAGCTGCGATTCGAGGGTCGCCGCCTCCAGTTCGACGTTCAGCGGGGCCAGCGTCGCCCCGGTTCGCATCGCGCCGAACAGCAGCCGACTCATCGCCGCCCGGGTGTCGACGAGCGTGGCCACCCGCCCACCGCGACTCGCCCCGAACGCGTCGAAGACTACCGCGGCCTCGTCGACGGCGTCGTCTAACTCGCGGTACGTCAGTTCTCGGTGCTCACCGACGACGGCCGTCCGGTCGGGCGTACTCTCCACTCGGTGGGTCACGAGGTCGCGCGTCGGCCAGTCGACGGGCTCAGGCATCCGTTCGCACCTCCGACGGGTCGACGCCGAGGCCAGCGCTCTGCGGGACCGACATCTCGCCGTCCGTGACCGTCGTCGGGTCCGGACCGAGGTCCCGCTCGAGCCTGTCGCCGGTCGCCAGCCCACACGGGACAACGTCGGGGATGGCCGCTGCGACGTGGAGCGCCGCCACCCGGGCCACGACGCCGTCGATGGTCGTCGTGACGACCGGCTCGATGCCGGCCTCACGGGCGCGCATCGCCAGCGTGTGGGCGTTCCCGGGCCCGCCGAGCGCCATCGGTTTGAGGACGAGCACGTCGGCGGCGTCGGCCTTCAGGACCGCGTCGACGCGCCGGCCGACGAGCGACTCGTCCAGCGCGACGCCCACGTCGTAGCCCGCCGAGCACAAGTCAGCGTGACCCGTCAGGTCGTCGGCCGCCAGCGGTTGCTCGACGTACGCCACGCCGAGCGATTCGAACCGCCCGAACGCAGTCTCGGCCTGGTCGCGCGTCCAGGCCCCGTTCGCGTCCGCTCGCAGGGTCACGCCGTCACCGACTCGGTCCCGAACCGCGCGAATCCGGTCGACGTCCTCGGCAACCGGCCGGTTACCGACCTTCACCTTGACACAATCGTATCCCGCATCGACGCTAACTGACACGGCCTCAGCTGTCTCCCCTGCGTCGCCGTCACCGACCGTCGCGTTCACCGGAACCGACCGGCAGTTCCGGCCCGCGTCGAACCACCGGTAGAGCGGGACGCCGTCGGCCCGCGCGTCGGCGTCCAGCAGTGCCGTCGAGAAGCCATGGCGGGCGGCGGGGACCTCCAGCGCGTCCAGTTCCAGCAACGCGCCACTGTGGCCGTCGCTTCGTTCCGCTTCCGTTGCGGCGTCGAGTCCCGCCTCGCATTCGACCAGTGACTCGGTCCAGCCCGGCAAGGGGGTCGATTCGCCGACCCCGGTCTCGCCCCGATGGTCGTACCTGACGACGAACCCCTCGCGGTTCGAGATGGTTCCGTCCGCCGTCGCGAGGGGGCGAGCGAGCGGGAGGGAGAACCGTTCGACGGTCATAGCACCTGCGGGAGCGACAGCCCGGCGGCGAACAGCAGCGAGTGGACGAACAAGGTCTGTCCGACCCGTTCGAGCGCCGGATTCAGTGCCGCGCCCTCGGTCTCGGTGAGGACGGTCCGCGAGACCGAGACCGCGAGCGGGAGCGAGAGGAGCGGTGCGAGCGCCCACGGCCCGAACGCGCCGTCGAGCGCGAAGCCCACCGGAACCACGTACGCCATCCCGACCATCGCCAGGAACTCGACGCGACTCCACGTGTAGCCCAGGTAGACAGCCAGCGTCTTCTTGCCTGCCGCCATGTCCGTCTCCCGGTCGCGGACGTTGTTGACGACGAGGATGGCCGTCGAGAGCCCAGCGGCGGGGAGACTCGCGGTCACCGCGGCCGCCGTGACGCTACCCGGTGGGAGCGTCGTCGGGAACGTGCCCACCGCGGGCATCGTCGCGACGGCCTGGACGTAGTAGGTCCCGGTCACGGCGACGAGGCCGAAGTAGACGAACACGAAGAGGTCGCCGAGGCCCCGGTAGCCGTAGGGAAACGGGCCACCGGTGTAGAGGATACCGGCAGCGATGCCCGAGAGACCGACGACGACGATAGGCAAACCGCCGATAGCGACCAGATAGACGCCCACGACGACGGCCAGGCCGTACGTGGCGGCCATCGCCCGTTTGACCTCGGCCGGTTCGATGAGGCCGCCGGCGGTCACCCGCGTGAACCCCTCCCGGTCGTCCGTGTCGGCTCCCTTCACCGCGTCGTAGTAGTCGTTCGCGAAGTTCGTCCCGATCTGGATGAGCAGCGCCCCCACGAGGGCCGCGAGCGCTGGGCCGAGCGCGAACACGCCGGCGTGGACGGCCACGCCCACGCCGACGACGACCGGGGCGGCGCCCGCCGGGAGCGTCTGTGGCCGGGCGGCCATCACCCAGGCCTTCCGCTTCGAGACGTCCGCCGTCGCAGTACTCATTGGCGGAATTTCAGGCCCACACCCCCATATCGCCTGTGGTTGTGATGGCTAGCTGGCCCCCGTTTCGCCGACGCGTCCGGAGTCGATGGCCTCACCGTGGCCGTGCGAAGCCCCGAACGTCGCCACCTCGACTCCTCGGTCAGTAGTGCCAGGGCACGTCGTCGAAGTCCGGCGTTCGGCCCTCGTTGAACGCGTCACGGCCCTCCTGGGCCTCGTCGGTCATGTACGCCAGCCGGGTCGCCTCGCCGGCGAACACCTGCTGGCCGACCATCCCGTCGGAGTCGAGGTTGAACGCGTACTTCAGCATCCGCATCGCCGTCGGTGATTTGCTGTTGATGCGCTTTGCCCAGTCGATGGCCTCCGATTCTAAATCCGCGTGCGGGACGACGTCGTTGACCATCCCCATCTCCTCGGCCTCCGCGCCGCTGTAGGTCTTCCCGAGGAAGAACACCTCGCGAGCCTTCTTCTGGCCGATTTGCCTGGCGAGGTACGCCGAGCCGAAGCCGCCGTCGAAACTCCCAACGTCCGGGTCGGTCTGGAGGAACTTCGCGTGCTCCTCGCTAGCGATGGTGAGGTCACAGACGACGTGCAGCGAGTGGCCACCGCCGACGGCCCACCCCGGGACGACGGCGACGACGACTTTCGGGATGTGGCGAATCTGGCGCTGGACCTCCAGGATGTGGAGGCGGCCGACGTTCTCCGGTGCGCCCTCGTCGCCGACGTCTCGCGGCTCGCCGCGCTCACCGCTCGACTTGTCCGAGTCGCGCTGCGACCCGCTATCTTCCTCGGAACGGTACTCGTACCCGCTCTCGCCGCGGATGCTCTGGTCGCCGCCCGAACAGAACGCCCAGCCACCGTCCTTGGGGGAGGGCCCGTTACCGGTCAGCAGGATGCAGCCCACGTCGGTGAGCCGTTTGGCGTGGTCCAGCGCCGTGGCGAGTTCGTCGACCGTCTCCGGGCGGAAGGCGTTGCGCTTCTCCGGCCGGTCGAAGGCGATGCGGACCGCGCCCGTCTCCGTCGAGCGGTGGTAGGTGATATCGCGGAAGTCGAACCTGTCGACCGGCTCCCACCGGCTCGGGTCGAATAGCTCTGAGACCATACCCTGGATGGCGGTGGCCGGCGCAAAAAGATTCGCGCTGGCCGAAAGATTTTGTACTGACCCGGACGGACCTCGAAATAATGCCCTCCTCCACCGACCACCGACGGCTCGAGATCGGCCTCGTCGTCCTGTCCGTACTCGTCTTCGGGTACAGTCTCATCATCGTCCAACAGATTCTCCTCGGCGTGCTGATTATCACCGTGTTCTGGGGAGCCTATCTGTTCTACAGGCTCATCGAGATACTGGCGCGCATCGCGTCGGCACTGGAGCAACTCGCAGTGCAGCGGGCCGACGGCGGCCTGACTGGGGAGTTCGTCGAGCAGTACCGCTCGGTGGACACCGACTCGGACGAGCGACCCAACCACGACGACTGAGAATCGGCGGTGAGGATTTATCTGCCCCCTCTCCAATGAGCCACCACTGCTGTCTCACATGACCGAGACGTTCTACGAGGTACTCGGCGTCGCACCGGACGCGACGACCGACGAGATACGGGCCGCCTATCGAGAGCGCCTGAAGACGGTCCATCCCGACGTGAACGACGAGGCCGACGCCGAGGTGTCCACGCGCAAACTCATCGACGCCCGCGACGTCCTGGTCGACGAGGACGAGCGCGAGCGCTACGACCGTCTCGGCCACGAGGCATACGTGAGCGGTGATAAGAGCGACGGAGAGAGCGATGTCGCCAGAGCGGCCAGGGACGTGGGGTACGGCGGCGAGGCTGCGTCCGACCGGCGAGAGCGCGCCCGTTCGACGGTCAGGGACGCCAGAGCGCGAGCACGGGAGCGCCGCGAGCGAGAGCGACGCGCTGCCGAGCGCGTCTCCCAGCGTCGGGAGACAGAGACGACAACGGAGGGTGCCACGACCGGCGGGAGCGGCCGTTCGACCGCGAGTCCCGGGCACCCGAGTTCGGCGACTTCGGCGGGGGGTGACAGTACAGGCGGGCCTGCCTGGGCGACGTCCGGAGGATACCGCAGCGGTGGGTCCCGGAACTGGGTGTCGACCGCCGACGACTGGACCCCGTCCGGTCGCGACCTGACGCTGCTCGGAATCACGTTCGCGCTCTATCCAGTCCTGCTGTTCAGCGCCCTGGTCCCCGCGTTCCCGCTGTTCGTCAACGTCGTCCTCGGCGCCTGTCTGGTGCTCGTCGTCGGCTACCTCCAGTCGATGCCCCGCATCGCCTTGCTGGTGTTCGGTCCCTGGAGCATCGTCATGCCGTTCGTCCTCGTCGGCCTGAACCTCTCGCTCGTCTCGCTCGTCGGCATCGCCGTCCTGCTTGCGACCTGGCTCCCGTTCGGATTCACTATCCTGACCATCTCCGTCCTTCGCCTCTAGAACCTGGCCTTTGTGGGGTGGGTGTTCGTAGCGTTGTCTGGACGCTAGTCGCTGGGGTCGTCTGGGGTGCAACGAGACCACCTCGAAACGTCGCTCAGCGACTGGCGATAGCCTCGCGGACGCGTGCGGCTAGGGCGTCCCGCACCTCGTGGCTCTCTGCGGCGTCGAACTGGACTTCGAGCACCTGCGTCCCGTCACGCGTAACCGACTCGTTGAACGCCGCCCGGAAGTCGTCCCGGCCATCGATGCGCCGGAACTCCAGTCCGTAGAGGTCCCCGGTCGGCCCGAAATCCAGCCCATGTGGCGTCTTGAACTGCTCTTCGAACGTCTCGTGTGCCTCGATGGGGAGGACGTGGAAGATGCCCCCGCCGTCGTTGTTCACGAGGACGATGGTCGCGTCGACGGCACAGCGACCCAGCGCGAGCAGGCCGTTCATGTCGTGGTAGTACGCCAGGTCGCCGGTCACCAGCACGAGCGGGTCCTCGGTCGCGCTCCCCGCGCCCAGCGCCGTCGAGGTGACGCCGTCGATACCGCTCGCGCCCCGGTTGCCCAGCACGGTGAGGTCGGCACTCCGCGGCCGGCCGAACCGGTCGGCGTCCCTGACCGGCATGCTGTTGGAGACGAACACGGTCGCCGGGTCCGGTGCGTTCTCGAAGACGTCCGAGAGGACGCCACCTTCCCAGTCGGCTTCTGTACGGCGCTCCGCCACTGCCTGCCAGTGGACCCGCTCGGCAGCGGCGAACCGGTCGCGCCACGGCTCCAGTCCGGCGCCCTCGACCCGGTCGGCGAGGGCCAGCGCGGTGGCGTCCTCGTCGGCCACCAGCAGGTCCGTCGCGGTGAACTCTGCCTCCGTCCAGTCGCCCGTCGGGTCGACGACGAACTGCCGGCAGTCGGCGTCGCGGAGGTACTGCCGGAGGGGCTTAGAGGTCGGTGACGCCCCGAACCGGAGCACGACGTCGGGGTCGTCCCACGCAGCCGTCGCCTCGGAGCCGACGTAGGCGTCGTAGCCGCCACAGACCGGCGCGTCGAGCGCGTCGACGTGCGGGCCGAATCGGAGGTCCGAGAGCGGGTCTGCGAGCACCGGGAATCCGGTCGCCTCGACGAGTCGCCCGAGCGCGTCCCTACCGAGTCCACCGTCGGCGGGGCCCGCGACGACGAGGCCACGCTCGGCGTCACTGATTGCTCTCGCAACGCGTTCGTGCGCCGCCTCGTCGAGCGTCGGTCTCCCGGTCGACGTCTGCACGAACGGGCCGTCGCGGCCGTCGGCTTCGAGCGGGTGGTCTTCAGCCCAATCGTCGGGGACGCCCGCCGGGTCGTCCGCGGGAACCGGGGTCGGTTCCAGTGGCTTTCGGAAGCGACAGTTGAGGTGGACCGGCCCCGGGTCCACGCCGGTCGACTCGCCGAGTGCTCGGGCGGCCGTAGTCCGCAACATGCGCACCTTCCGTGGCTCGGCCTCCGGTTCGGGCATGTCGCGGTACCACCGGACCGAATCGCCGTACAGCTTCTCCTGGTCGACGGTCTGGTTGGCACCGCTGTCGATGAGTTCCGGCGGGCGGTCGGCCGTCAAGAGGAGCATCGGGACGCCCGACTGATTCGCCTCGATGACCGCGGGGTGGAAGTTCGCCGCCGCGGTCCCCGAGGTACAGACCAGCGGAGTCGGTCGCCCGGTTCTTCGCGCCCGTCCGAGCGCGAAGAAGGCTGCGGAGCGCTCGTCCAGATGCGAGAACACCTGCACGTCCGGGTGCTCGGCGAACGCGACGGTCAGCGGCGTCGACCGACTCCCCGGTGAGAGACAGGCGGCGTCGACGCCGCCGGCGACGAGCTCGTCGACCAGCGTCTCGGCCCACAGCGTGTTGACGTTCGGGTGACTCATTCCAGTTCGTCGAGCATCGGCCGGTACTTGAGCTGGACCTCGTCCCACTCTCGGTCGGGGTCGCTGTCCGAGACGATGCCGGCGCCGGCAAACAGTGTCGCGAGGCGGCCGCGGGCGACCGCAGAGCGGATACCGACCGCGAAACTGCCGTTCCCGCCCGCGTCGACCCAGCCGACGGGCGCGGCGTACCACCCACGGTCGAAGGCTTCCGTCTCCCGGATGGTCCGCAGCGCCGCGTCCGGTGGCAGGCCGCCCACCGCCGGCGTCGGGTGGAGTGCCTCGACGAGCTCGAGGACGTGGCGGTCGCTGTCGAGTTCGGCGGTGATGGAGGTCCGGAGGTGCTGGACCGTCGCCAGTCGACGGACGCTCACGTCGCCGGTCCGGACCGACGACGCGAACGGTTCGAGCTGCTCGCGGATGGCGTCGGCGACCAGCTGCTGTTCGTGGCGGTCCTTCTCGCTCTCGAGCAGCTCCGATGCGAGCCACTCGTCCTCTGCGGGGGTATCGCCCCGGCCTGTCGACCCCGCGAGCGCTTCCGTCCGGACCGTTCGACCACGAACGGAGACGAGCCGCTCCGGCGTCGCACCGAAGAACGTGCCGGCGTCGGCGAGCGAGAGCATGAACCGGTAGCAGTCCGGATATCTCCGGGCCAGCCGACCCAGTACGTCCGGTACTGAGAGCCCGTCCCGGAGCGATACCTGCAGCGACTGGGCGAGGACGACCTTCTGGAGGTCGCCCCGCTCGACGCTCTCCAGCGCGGCACGCACCTGTTCGCGCCACCCGGCCCGCGTCGGGGTCCGCTCGACGTGGTCGATGCCCGGCGAATCGGCGACTGGGCCAGCGTCCATCTCCTCCAGTCGGTCCCGCCACGTCTCGAGTGACCGTTCTGCCGCCGTGCTCGCGTCCGGACCCGTGGCAATCGTCGTGAGCCACGCGTCGTCTCCCGTCTGGGTCAGCTGGACCGCCGGGAGAAAGAACGCGGCCCCGGGGAACCCGTCCCAGGGGGAGTCGGCGTCTGTCGTATCCCCGTCGTGGAAGGCGAACCCTCCGAACAGGCGCGGGCGAGCCGCGCGGGGGAGGCCTGGCTGGACCGAACACGATTCGAAGAGGCTCTCGGCCCGCTCGCGGACGTCCTCGAACCGGGTCGAGCCCTCGGCCGTGACGGTAACGGCCGCGCCCCGGGCGGCCACCGTCTCGGTCCCCGTGGCCCACGCGAACCGCGGCCGCTCGTCCGTCTGGAGAACCCCCCGAATCGGCGCACAGTCGACGCGACACCCACGTGCGACGACCGCCGTCTCACCGACCGTCGCCTCCTCGCCACGCAGTGGTTCCATTGGCCCGGTCTTAGGAGTCCGTCCCTTTGAGCCTAACTATGCCCGAACCGTCCGTGGCTCGGCCGCCCCGACCCGGCCTGCTCACTCTGACCGCCAGGCGCTCCTCGCAGCCGGTGTCCGAACATCTCAACCGCCCGCCAAGTTTAAATATGGGTTACTCTAAGCACCCAACGTTGCGATGCCAAAGGTAGAGATAACGGTCCCGGAGCACCTCGAGATGCAGATTGCCCAGCTGGTCGAGCAGGGCGAGTTCATCAACCGCGAGGAAGCCATCGAAGACCTCCTCTCGACGGGTCTCAAGGCGTACAAGACCTCCGGACCACAAGATCAGGACGAGGAACCAGGGTTCGAAGACGACGGGATGATGGGACACGACGACGAGTACGTCTTCTGACCCCCAGCCCGCCGGTCTGGTATCCCTTCCCGGGTAATTCTTATACCACTCCCATCTCATAGGGTAACCAACCATGCACAAAGACGAGCTGCTAGAGTTACACGAACAGATGGTGACGATTATGGAGTTCTTCCGCGACGAGATGGACTCCGTCGACCCGGAGCTGTTCGACCAGTACCAGGAACTCGACGTCCGGCCCTCGGACGTCCACAAGTCGAAGAGCGAGCACAAACACGCGGTGTTCGTCCTCGGCAACGCGCTGGCCACCGCGATGAGCGAAGACGAGTTCTCGGACGCCGGCCGCGTCGGCAAGCGGATGCAGGAGCTGGCCGAAGACGCGGAGCGCAAACTGTAGCCCGGCACGTCCCTCTCTTCATTTCCTCTCTCTGCATGCTGCTCTGGTGATGAGCCGCTGCTCCAGGCGGGTCCGGTGGACTCGCTCTCGGACCAGTGCGCCTCGGTGACTCAGCGTCCCTCGAACTCCGGGTCCCGCTGTTCCATGAACGCCCGCGCCCCCTCGTCGTGGTCTCGGGTCGTGAAGGCGATGCCCTGGGCCGTGGCCTCGCGGTCGAGTGCCTGCTCGAACGAGGACTCGACGCCGCGGTCGACGAGCCGCTTCGACTGGGTCAGCGCGACGGTGGGCCCCGAGGCGATTGTTTCGACCGTCGACTCGACCTCCGTGTCGAACGATCCGGCATCGAACAGCTGTGTGACCAGCCCGAGTTCCAGCGCTTCCTCGGCCCCGACCGTCGCTCCGGTGAAGACGAGTTCCTTCGCCTTGTTCGGCCCGACGAGTCGCGGCAGGAAGTAGGAGATACCGGAGTCGACGGCGAGTCCGACACGCCGGAAACCGAAGCTAAGTCTCGCGCTCGGATTCGCGAGTTGTACGTCGCAGGCCAGTGCGAGTCCTGCGCCCGCACCGAACGCCGCGCCGTCGAGTTTCGCGACGACCGGGAGTCGGCAGTCGTAGACTGCTTCGACAGCATCGTTGATGGCCGCGGCGGCGTGTTCCACCCTGTCCGCTGGCGGCACCTCGTTCGCGACGCCCTCGACCATCGCCCCGATGTCGCCGCCGGCACAGAACGCGTCGCCCGCGCCCTCGACGACGACACAGCGGGCGTCGCTCTCGGCGATGGTCTCGAAGCGGTCGACCAGTACCCCGGCGGTGTCGACGTCCATGGCGTTCCGGACGTCGGGCCTGTTCAGGGTCACCGTCGCCACCCCGTCGGCGATACGCAGTTCCACGGCGTCTGTGGTCATGGCTCACCCGACGCCGGGAGACGGGAAAACCCTGGCGTCCAACCTGGTTGGGTACGACCTTTTGTAGGGAGCCACACCAGGACCGTGTATGCGCATTCACTGGCACCGTCGGGACCTGCGGGTGGCCGACAACGCCGCGCTCGCACGGGCGACGCCGGACGACCCGGTCGTCCCGGTCTTCGTCTTCGACCGCGACGTCCTCACCCACGCTGGTCCGCCTCGCGTCGCGTTCATGCTCGACGCGCTCGACAGTCTCGCCGAGCAGTACCGTGACGCCGGCAGTCAGCTCCTCGTCGTCCACGGCGACCCCCGTTCGGTCCTCCCGGACCTGGCCCGCGAACTCGGTGCCGACCACGTCACCTGGGGCCGGGACTACTCCGGTCTCGCCCGTGAGCGCGACGCGGCGGTCCGGCGTGCGCTCGACGACGCCGACGTGACCCGCGAGGCCGTCCAGAACGCCGTCCTGCACGAACCGGGCGAGATAACGACGAACGACGGCGACCCCTACAGTGTCTTCACCTACTTCGGCCGGAAGTGGCAGGACCGGGAGAAAGCCCCGCCGTACGACCAACCGAGTGACGAGGCGCTCGCGGCCGTCGATGCGAGGGAACTCGGGGACATGGCCGGTACCGACCGCCCGACGCTCACGGATCTCGGGTTCGACACGCCGGAGGCGGACGTACCGGCGGCGGGGACAGACGCGGCGCGGGACCTGCTCGCGGACTTTCTCGATGAAGCCGTCTACCGCTACGACGACCGGCGGGACTACCCGGCCGACGACTGCACGTCGCGGCTCTCGGCGCACCTCAAGTTCGGGACCATCGGCATCAGAGAGGTCTACGAGCGGACCGTCGCTGCCCGCGACGTCGTCGAGCCGGGCAGCGACCGGGACGACTCCGTCGGGGAGTTCCTCTCCCAGCTGGCCTGGCGGGAGTTCTACACCCAGGTGCTGGCCGCGAACCCCAACGTCGTCACGGCGAACTACAAGTCCTACGAGCGCCCTATCGAGTGGAACCACGACCCAGAGGCCCTGCAGGCCTGGAAGGACGGCGAGACGGGCTACCCCATCGTCGACGCGGGGATGCGCCAGCTGCGGGCCGAGGCGTTCATGCACAACCGCGTGCGGATGATCGTCGCCTCCTTCCTGACGAAGGACCTCCTCATCGACTGGCGCGAGGGGTACGACTGGTTCCGCGAGAAGCTGGTCGACCACGACACCGCCAACGACAACGGCGGCTGGCAGTGGGCCGCCTCGACGGGGACCGACGCCCAACCCTACTTCCGCATCTTCAACCCGATGACGCAGGGCGAGCGATACGACCCGGACGCCGAGTACATCAAGCGGTACGTCCCGGAACTGCGGGACGCGGGGGCGGAGATAATCCACGGCTGGCACGAGGCGTCGCTCACCCAGCGGCGCAACGCGGCCCCCGACTATCCGGCCCCCATCGTCGACCACAGCGACCGGCGCGAACAGGCCATCGAGATGTTCGAGCGGGCCCGCGGGGACGGGTAGGTCCGGTCGATGCTGTCAGGTAGTGACATGCTAGAACCACCACGAACGCGGGCACGAAACCCACCGCCTCCTAAACGTTTAACAGGTCTCCGGTCCACAGGGGTATTGGAGGCGATTTGATATGTCCGAACACTCTGACCCGGAACTACCACCACTACCGTATGACTACGACGCACTGGAACCCCACATCTCCGAACAGGTGCTCACCTGGCACCACGATACCCACCACCAGGGGTACGTAAACGGCCTCGACGCGGCCGAGAAGACCCTCGCCGAGAACCGCGAGTCGGGAGACCACTCCTCGACCGCCGGTGCCCTCGGGAACGTCACACACAACGGGTGTGGCCACTATCTCCACACGCTGTTCTGGGACAACATGGACCCGAACGGCGGTGGCGAACCCGAAGGTGCCCTCCGCGACCGCATCGAGGCGGACTTCGGCTCCTACGAGGGCTGGAAGGCCGAGTTCGAGGCCGCCGCGGGCGCCGCCGGTGGCTGGGCGCTCCTGGTCTACGACCCTGTCGCCAAGCAACTGCGCAACGTCAAGGTCGACAAGCACGACCAGGGCGCGCTCTGGGGCGCACATCCCGTCCTGGCGCTCGACGTCTGGGAGCACTCCTACTACTACGACTACGGACCGGACCGCGGCAGCTTCATCGACGCCTTCTTCGAGGTCGTCGACTGGGACCACGCCGCAGCACAGTTCGAGAAGTCGGTCCAGCACTTCGAGTAAGGGGCTCCAACCAGCATTTCTTTAGTCGCTGCTCGGTAGCGACGCGTACTCCGAGGGATTTACCCACCCGCTCGGCATACCCGCGGGTATGCCTGCGACGAAGGACGAATTCGACGAGCTGCTGTCGTTCGAGCTGCACGAACCCGCGGACATCCTGGACCCGGACCTGCTGTACACGATTCCGGAGCTGGCCCGGTTGCTCCAGGGTCTCCCCGTCGACGCCGAACTGAGCGACTTCAACGAGTCGGTGTTCATCGACTGGGCCATCCCCTGGATGATCTACAACCAGGACGACCTGGTGTTCGCGGAACCGAACGACGAGGACGTGGTCGGCCTCTACGGCCTCGCAGACGAATGAACCTCCTCGTCGCCGGCGCCGACCGGGTCGACGCCGGCAAGACGACGTTCACCGTGGGGCTGTTGGAACGGACGGGGGCGCGCGGCTACAAGCCCCGGGCCGGGAACAACTACTGGTTCGACCACGACGACTACGAGCGAGCGACGAGTGAGGGGCGACTCTACGGGAAGGACGCCAAGCGACTCGCGGCCGCGACGCCCGACGAGGTCACGCCCGAGGACGTCAACCCCATCCATCGGCTGTGGCACCCCTCGGCCGGTGCGGGGACCGGACTGCTGGGCCGCGAGCACGAGCAGTTCGTCGTCGACCGGGTCGGCGAGGAGTTCGTCGTCAACGGGTCTATCGACCTCCCCGAGTCGGTCGAGGAGCGCCTGCCACTGGCGGCCGCACCGCGTGTCACCTCGGTGCCCGACTTCAACGACCTCATGAGTGCGATGCACGTCCCGGCGCTCGAGGCTATCGCCGAAGATATCGCGACCGAGCAGCGCGCTGTCGTCGAGTCGTACGGCGACATCGCCCGCCCGCTGTCCGGGCTCGAACCGGACGCGGTCGCCGTCGTCGAACCCGGTCGGGCGCGGTTCTACGACGGAAGTCGGTACGCCAAAGCGTGTGAAATCGCGACCGGGAGCCCGGAGGAGGGCCAGCTGGAAGAGCGGGTCGGGAACGTCGTGGACCTCATCGAGCGGACCGGGGCCGTTCGGCTGCCGGCGCTCACGGGTGAGGAGCAGCGCGACCCGGCCGCCGTCGCCGATGCGTACGACCACGCCTACGACGCGCTGCTGGCGACGGCGTTCGACTGAGTCACAGACAAAAAATTCGCGGTGAGCGCGACTCCCGTCAGACCGTCTCCCACAGGCCACGGACGTCGCTGTCCGACAGCTCCGTGTCGTGCGTCTCCATCGAGTGTTGTTTGACGAACGAGATGAGTTGGTCTTCGTCCTCGGACCGAATCTCGAAGTCGCAGTCGTTCCCGGCGTCTCGACAGCTGAGTTGTTTCGCCATTGGTGGACCTCCACCCAGACGGATGCGAGACAGTAGCATTGTTACAACGATGCTATTAACGCTATCAACGCCTTTCCTGCTGAAACACCGGCTTATCTGACGGCAATACGCACAAAGATATCAACTGTCGTGCACTTCGTCGTGGAGCTGTTTCGCCTCTTTGGCGGTCACCGTCATCCACTCGCCGTCCTCCTCCAGCTTGACCTCGAATTTCCCGTCCGGGATGTCTGCGTCTGCCGGTATGGCGTGTTCCTCGACGGCGTGTTTCGCTAACTGCTGTTGTGCGGCGTCGGTCGACGGGGCAATCGCCTGCCAGGAACACCCGTCGTGCGGACAGTTTAACATCGGCTTACCACGGGTTTGCGAAGTGAGTACTTCAGCGTTCCCCCACCTGTAACCGGAACTGGACCTTCGGTTGTGAGGTCCCGGCGGCTTCAGAATTTAGCGGCCTGCCAGGAGAGCTCGACGTCGCGATACGGCGTGTCGGTGACGCTCGGGCCGTGGCCGGTGTGCATCTCGGCCAACTCCTCGTCAATCACGTCGAGCAGTCGCGCGATGCTGTCGACGAGCGTGTCGCGGTCGCCTTCCTCGAGGTCGGTCCGGCCGAAACTCCCGTTCGCGAACACGAGGTCGCCGGCGAACAGGACATCGGCGGCCGCCGAGTAGAAGCAGAGATGGTCTTCCTTGTGGCCCGGCGTATGGACTGCCAGGTAATCGTGGTCGCCCAGTGTGACGTGGTCGCCGTCTTCGATACCGTGGTCGACGCCGTCCTGGGCCGGGTCCTGGCCCCACACCTCGACGTCGAAGGCCGCCACGACGTCCGCGAGGTTGCCGACGTGGTCGTAGTGCGTGTGTGTCAGGACCACGGCGTCCAGGTCCGCTGTGTGTTCACGGACGGCCTCTACGACGTCGAACTCGTTACCGACGTCGACCAGCGCCGTTCGCTCGCCGGTGACGAGAAAGGCGTTGCTGGTGAACGACTGGACGCCGCGCGCGAGGTTCCGAATCATGCCCGGACGTTCGGTGGGGAGGTCAATGTCGGTATCGTTCTCGCTGCGGTGTCAGGGCGTCTTCTCCAGGTTCGATTTACACCGCTGATAACTACACCCACAGGGCTATGTACGTGGATACGGTACCCGCCCAGTAGATTCAGTGATGTCAGATTTGGACCCCCCTGTCGTTCTCATCGTGGAAGACGAGCCAGACGTCGCGGAGACCTACAAACTCTGGCTCCAAGACGAGTACGAGGTTCGGATGGCCCAGAACGGCGACGAGGGCCTGGAGATGCTCGACGAGTCCGTCGATGTCGTCCTCCTCGACCGGATGATGCCCGGCCTCTCGGGCGACGAGGTGCTCGAACGCATCGGCCAGCGAGCACTCAACTGTCGGGTCGCGATGGTGACGGCAGTGGAACCCGACTTCGACATCCTGGAGATGGGGTTCGATGCCTACCTCTCGAAGCCGATCCGGAGCAAGCAACTGCACGACACCGTCTCGAATCTGCTGGAGCGCTCTGAGTACGACACACTCCTGCAGGAGTACTACGCCCTCGTCGAGAAGCAGGCGACGCTCGAGGCCACGAAATCCACCGCCGAACTGGCCGAGAGCCCCGAGTACGAAGAGTTGACCGAGGACATCACGGAGATGCGCGACGGACTCTCGGAGACCCTCGGTGGTATCGAGGACGACTCCGATTTCATCGCGACGCTCCGCGGATTGAGCACTGACGAGGAGTAACGAAGGCCCAGACATGTATAATCTATCGTCTGTCCTCGATTTCGAGGAACTGCGCGACGTTCGTCCCGGGTCGAGTATCCTCCTCTCCGGCCCGGCGATGAGTGGGAAGCAACGGCTGGCGTACGACATCCTGATGGACGGTGCTCGCGATGGCGAAGGGGCCGTGGTCGTCAGTACCAACGACAGCGCACCGGCTATCGCAGAGGAGTTCCAAACCGGGGTCCCAGACCTGGCCGACTCGCAGCTCGGCATCGTCGACTGCCGGGGCGAGGGCGGCACAGAGGCCGACGCGCCCGACGGGACGTTCGTCCACAAGGTGTCGTCGCCGGGGGACCTGACCGGCATCGGTATCGGCATCACGAAAGCGCTCGAGGGGCTCCACACGTCCGGCCGGACCAGCGGACGACTGGCGCTGGTGTCCCTGTCGACGATGCTGACCTACACCGACAAGAAGACCGTGTTCAAGTTCTGTCACGTCCTCTCCTCACGGCTGGATACGGCCGACTACGTCGGTGTCTTCACCATCGACTCCGGCGCGCACGACACCCAGACGCTCCAGGTCATCAAACAGGCGTTCGACGGCCTCATCGAGGTCCGCGAGGCGGAGGCCGGGGGGCGCGAGGCCCGCGTCCTGGGCCTCGCCAGCGAACCGACGGCCTGGAAACAGCTCTGACTCGCGGTTCCGACGGGGGAGGAAGTATTTTGACCCTCGGGTTCACCCACCCGATATGGAAGTCACGCTGCTGGAGTCGACCGACGACCCCGAGGAACTCATCTGCAAGGCGGCCCGTAACGACTACAGCGCCGGGTTCGTCGGCGAACAGTCCTTCGAGGAGACGATGGCGACGGTGGAGGGCGAGACCATCGAGGAAAAGAAGCGGACGCTCATCGGACACCTGCTGAACCACGGGCACTACGGGCCCTTCGAGCACGCCCAGGTCACCTTCGCGGTCAAGGGTGTCTCCCGGTCGTGTATGGCACAGATTACCCGCCACCGGCACGTCTCTTTCGACGTGCAGTCGATGCGGTACGTCTCCTTCGACGACGTCGACCCGGCGGACGTCCGCGAGGGAGAGATGGTCGTCGTCCCGCCCTCGGCGACGGACCCGGACTGGGTGGGCCGCAACCAGCAGTCCGGCCAGGTCGACGACGAGACGGTCGCGGAGCGCGAACAGTTGTTCAAAGACACAGTCGCACAGGCCGTCCAGTCGTACCAGGACCTGCTCGATCTGGGGATGCCGCCCGAGGACGCCCGGTTCGTCCTCCCCATCGGCATGGAGGTCAACATGGTCATGTCGATGAACGCTCGGATGCTGATGCACGTCGCCGACATGCGCGCGGCCGCCGACGCCCAGTGGGAGATTCGCGGCCTGACCGAGGACCTGCTCGACCTGGCCGAGGAGTGGTGCCCGATAACCTTCGAACACTACAACGAGCACATGAAAAACCGGAAGAACCGGCTCGCACCCTGACAGTCTTCCGACATCGAAAACCCGAATCAGCCCCTCTACCGACCGAACACGGGCTCAAATCGTCGCAGTACGGGCAACATATTTCTACTAGCGGGGAGAAATCAGGACACACATGAGTCGAGACTACAATCGACGAGCATTCCTGAAACGCACCGGCGCAGTCGGCACTGTCGGACTACTGGGTGGACTCGCCGGGTGTTCGACGGGCGGCACTGGCGGCGGCGGGGAAACACCGGACGTGCTGATGGTCGTCGGCTACCCACAGAGTGGGGTCCAGCTGTTCAAGGACTTCTACGCAGACTATGGCGACGACGACGCCAACATCCTCGTGACCGACGGCCTCCAGTCGGGCGACCTGCCCGGTGACGTCGGCAACGACATGTCGAACGTCCGCGGGACAGCCCCGACGTCGTCCGGGCCCGGGCGGGAAACCTTCGAGAGCCTCTTCCTGGAAGAGTTCGACTACGACCAGGCCGGCGTGTTCACCTCGCAGGCGTACGACGCCTCCGCGGTCCAGATTCTCGCGAACCTGATGGCCGGCGAGAACGACGGGACGTCCATCCGCGACCACATGCGCGTCGTCGCGAATCCGGGCGGCACGACCTACACACCCTCGGAGCTGCCAGAGGCGGCCGAGGCTGCGGCGGCGGGCGAGAACATCCAGTACGAGGGGGCGTCGAGCAACGTCAACTTCGACGACGCCGGCGACATCACGTCCGCCCGGTACCAGGTGTTTGGCTTCACCGGGGACGGCGTCGAGACGCGAGAGACGGTCGACTTCGGCGGGTCCGGCGAGATTCCGGAGCCCGAGCCGGCCGGCAGCGGGAGCGGCGCGGACCGGACGGTCCGACTCGGCGTCCTCCAGCCCGAGACCGGCGACCTCGGTCCGCTCGGCGTGGCCATCCGTGACGCTGCGCTGCTCCCGGCCATCCAGCTGCGCGACGCCATCGACCAGACCGTCGAGACGCAGGTCGGTGATACCCAGTCCCAGGCCCAGGCGGGTATCGACGCCGCGAACTCGCTTGTGAGCGCCGGCTTCCCCTCTATCACTGGGCCCGCGGGGTCCGAGACGACCATCCAGGTCGCCCGGAACGTTCTCGTCGACAACCAGGTCGTGGGCTGCTCGCCCTCGGCGACGTCGCCGGACATCACCGACCTCGAAGACGACGACTTCGTCTTCCGGACCCCGCCGAGCGACGCGCTCCAGGGCCGGGTGCTGGCACAGGTCGCCACCGAGAACCTGGAGGGCACGACGGCCTCGACGCTGTATCTCAACAACAGTTACGGGCAGGCGCTCCAGCAATCGTTCGTCAACGCCTTCGAGGACGCCGGCGGTAGCGTCTCCCAGCAGGTCAGCTTCGAGTCACAGCAGCCCTCCTACACCTCGCAGATAAACACCGCGATGTCGATCTGAGGACTGGTGAGCACGCACATTCCGATTTTTCGAGCATCGCTACCGGTCGGTCCGGAAGCCGTCAGCCCTGGTGTGGTGTCGGGGCCGCGAACTGACCGTCCTCGAAGGCGATGGGCTCTGCCTCCCGAACGACGCGCAGGTCGTCGCGGGTCCGGGCGGCGTCGAGCAAGGCCGGCGAAGCGTACATCCGGTCGAGCCGCATCGTGTCGGTCACCCTGAGGACGCGAGCGTCGGCTTCCGGAATCACGCCACCGGTCGAGAGGGACGCCGTGAGCCCGGCGCGGTCGGACTCGACGACCGGCGGGAGGCGGACCCCGCGGACCGTGCTCGCGGTGATGGCGTTGATGAGCGTCTTCTCGGCGTCGAGGTCGGTCAGGAGGTCCTGGTGGACGAAGTCGGCCGACCCGATGCCCATCGCGTTGCCGTGCGTCGTCTCCGTCAGTCCGCGCGCGAAGAGACGCTTGATGTCCGGCCGGTCGGGCGCGGGTTCGTTGATGGCGAACGGCCGCCGACCGATGACGTTCGTGTCCATCCCCTGCCCGCTGACGTCTTTCCCGACCCGGTCGACGACGACGACGTCTAACTCGTCGAACGGTATCGTCGGCATGATGTCGTAGGCCGTCTCGAGCAGTTCCGCTTCGCGGCTGAGGAAGCCCGATGGGGGGATGCCCTCGACGATGGCGGTGTCGTCGTGCTGGTCCTCGACGATAGCCACGCCGCCGACGACCGGGAGCGCATCGAGTAACTGCTCGGTTATCTCCGGAATCATGTTCCGGAAGCTCCAGTCGACGGCCCACTCGTGGGCGATCTTCGCGCCCCGCTGCTTGCCCATCCCGATGACGAGCATCTTCGAGAGGCCGCTCTCGACCGCTCCGTCGAAGTCCGTATGGGGCTTCACGCGGTTGACCGGGAGGATCGCGTCGGCGGCGACGGCGTTCGCATCCGCCACGACGGGGACGTCCCGTTCGGCCGTGCGACCGACCTCGACCACGTCCATGCTGGAGCGTATCTCACAGCCGATTGCCGACTCGGTGACGCCGAGCGCCGCGAGTTTCTCCCGTTGCCCCTCCGCCGTCGCGCCACCGTGACTCCCCATCGCCGGGAAGACGAACGGCTCGTAACCCAGTTCGTCGACGGCGCTCACGACGCCCCCGACGATGGCTGCGAGGTTGGCGATGCCCCGACTCCCCGCGCCGATGGCGACCTCGCCGCCGTCGGGAATCTCCGACCAGTCCAGCGACTCCACGGCCCGGCGGGTCAGGTCCTCGATGTCGGCCGGCTCGATGGGATCTGTCTCCCAGACCTGCTCGACGACGCCCATCTCCGGGAGCGGTTGCTCACCCGTCGCCTCGAGGACGACCGACTCCGGGACCGAAAGTGACGTGATGTCCATACACTAGGCGGGTCGCGGGGGGAGAATAAACGTGGGGGCTTGGTCGGGGGTAACCTCGAACCGCCGATCTCTGTGGGCCGACTGGCCGACTGACGACGGTCAGTCGCTCGCCAGCGTCTCCCCGCGAGCGACGGCGTAGATGATGACGATGCCAGCACCGACCGCGAGGACGAACTGCCCGAGCGTGGTCAGGATCGCCGCAAGCGGTGAGCTACCGAACGCGAGGACGGCGAGGGCGAACGGCACCAGACTGATGGCCACGAACAGGCCGACGAGTTTGGCCAGCGGTACGGCTTCGAGCAACAGCTGTTGCCGGTCCAGTGCACCCGTCGCCGGGTCGACGAACGGTTTCGAAGAGGGCATGCACTCGATAGTCTCCGTCGAGTTACAAGTGTCTCACGGTGGTTCCAGCTCGCGTCGAAGTCACGGGGCGGCCAGATGTCCCCGTGTCCTGCCGACTCAGCCGCCCAGGAAGTCCTGGCGGACCTGCTGGTCGTTCAGCAGCGTCTCGCCGGCGTCCTGGTATCTGTTCTGCCCCTGGACGAGGACGTAGCCGCGGTCACAGCGCCGCAGGGCCTCTTTCGCGTTCTGTTCGACCATCAGCACCGCCGTCCCGTCGTCGTTGATCTTGTCGATGCGGTCGAACATCTCCGTGACCAGATCCGGTGCGAGGCCCGCCGAGGGCTCGTCGAGCAAGAGCAGGTCCGGGTCAAGCATCAACGCCCGCCCCATCGCCAGCATCTGCTGCTGACCGCCCGAGAGTGTCCCCGCCTTCTGCGTCGAGCGTTCCCTGAGAATCGGGAAGCGGTCGTAGATGCGCTCGATCTGGTCCTCGGGCACCTCGTCTAAGATGTACGCGCCCATCTCCAGGTTCTCGCGGACGCTGAGACTCCCGAAGACGTTCTCGTTCTGTGGCACGTAACCGATTCCCTCGTGGATGATCTGGTCCGGCGAGCGCCTGCTGATCTCGGTCCCGTCGAAGACCACCTGGCCGCCCATGTACGTCGTCAGGCCGAAGACGGACTTCATCACCGTCGACTTCCCCGCGCCGTTCGGGCCGACGATGACGACGTACTCGCCGTCGCCGACGTCCATGTCGACGTCTGAGAGCACCTGCAGGTCGCCGTAGCCGGCGTCTAAGTCGCGGACCGCCAGGAGGATCTCGTCTGGGTCCGGGAGTGTCACGTCTTCGGACCGGGCGGCCTGCTGGCTCATACCTCACCTCCGAGGTACGCCTCGAGCACCTGTTCGTTCGACTGAATCGCCGTCGCGTCGCCCTCGGCGAGCACCGCCCCCTGGTGCATCACGATGATGTGCTCACAGTGGTTCATGATGACGTCCATGTCGTGTTCGACCAGCAGGAAGGTCAGCCCGTCTTCCCGTAGTTCGTGGACCCGTTCGAGCAGCTTCTCCTCGAGCGTCGGGTTGACGCCGGCGAGCGGCTCGTCGAGCAACACCATCTCCGGGTCGGTCATCAGGACGCGAGCCATCTCGAGGAGTTTCCGCTGGCCGCCAGAGAGCGTCCCGGCGTTCTCGTGGGCCAGGTGGTCGATCTCGAAGAACTCCAGTGTCTCCCAGGCCCGTTCGACGACGGCTCGCTCGTTCTCTTTGACCCCCGACCGCAGGCCCGGCGTGACGGCTCTGAGCGCCGACTCGCCGACCTGGTCCGGCGGCGCGAGCATCACGTTCTCGAGCACCGTCATCTCCGAGAGCTCGCGGGCGATCTGGAACGTCCTGACCAGGCCGGTCTTCGCGAGGGCGTACGGCGGGTGCCCGGTGACGTCCGCGCCGTCGAACCGGACCTCACCGCCGGTGGGCGTGTGGATGCCGGTGATACAGTTGAACGTCGTCGACTTCCCCGCGCCGTTCGGACCGATGAGGCCGGTCAACGCCCCTGTCTCGACGGCGAACGTCGCGCCGTCGACGGCGGTGACGCCGCCGAACTCCTTCCGGAGCCCGTCGACCTCGAGCAGGGGGTCGTCGATGGCGTCGCTCCGGATGGCGAACTCGCGGTCCGTGGCGGTCACGTGCTCGCTCTCACTCATCGCTCTCACCCCCGCTTGCCGGTCTGCGGTCCGTTATATCGACGCTCGCGGCCGGTTCGTTCCGATGGCCGAGCAGCCCCTTGGGCTGGTTCTGGATGATGTAGATGAGGACGACGCCGATGAGCACGAACCGAAGCGTGCTGATGTTCGCGACCGTGTAGGCGACGAACGGGGCCGGGTCGAGCGACCCCAGGGCGGCGGCGGCGTCGACGATGTTCCCGGGCGCCCCGTCACCGCCGAGCGGGATGTTCTCCCCGAGCCTTGCCGGCAGGTAAAAGAGTAGCGCCGAGAACGTCGCCGCGCCGAGGATGCTACCAGTGTTCGACCCCGAGCCGCCGAGGATGAGCGCCGCGAACACGTAGAACGTGATGCCCGGGCGGAACTGCTGGGGGCTGATGTAGCCCGCCCCGCCACGGAAGAGGATGCCCGCTAGCCCCATCAGCGCACAGCCGATCATGAACGCCTTGATCTTGAACAGGCGCGTGTCCTTTCCGAGTGACTGCGTGACCGTCTCGTCCTCTCGGATGGCCTTCAGTACGCGGCCGAACGGCGAGTTCGAGAGGCGCGTGAGCACCCAGTAAGACCCGACCATCACGGCCAGCAGTGCGAGTCCGTACGCGATATTGACAACGTTCGGACTCGACACGCCGAAGGCAGCCGCGGCCGAGACGAGTGGCGAGCCGAGGCCCGTGACCAGGCCGGACAGGACGTCGCCCGGTGACTTGAACGAGATACCGGTCGCGCCGCCCGTCCCGAACGTCGCCCCGAACAGCGTGACCTCGGCCACGCCGTCCCAGTTGACGAACAGACGGATTATCTCCGAGAGCGCGACGGTCACGATAGCCAGGTAGTCGGCTTTCAGTCTGAGCGCCGGCAGCGCTGCCAGCGCCCCGACGATGGCGGCGACGACCATCCCGCCGACGATGCCGACCACGAGCGGCAGGTCGAAGCCGGGGACGCCACCGGCACCCGGGTTGGCAGGGGCCGTCAGAATCGCCATCGTGTACGCGCCGACGGCCATGAACCCGGCGACGCCGATGTTGAACAGCCCGGTGTACCCCCACTGGAGGTTCAGCGCCAGCGTGAGAATCGCGTACGCGCCGATGAGGACGGTGACGCTGCCGACGAAGCCGGCCGCGAGGTTCGTCCACTGGCTCCCGCCGACCGCACGCGCGAGGAGGACCATGAGGACCCAGATGGCGACGATGTACCCTGCGACGAGGACGGCGTCGGGGAGTCCGTCCAGCCGGTCCCGGATGGTGGCCGTCGCACTCATGCGGTCGTCACCCCCCCGAAGATACCGGACGGACGGAGCAACAGGACCACGATGAGCACGAGGAACGCCGCCGCCCGCGTCAGGCCCGACGGGAGCCAGATGAGCGCCAGGCTGTCGACGAGGCCGATGAGGACGCCCCCGGCCATCGCCCCGTAGATAGAGCCGATGCCACCGACGATGACCGCCGCGAAGATGAGGAGGAGGAGAATCCAGCCGAAGTTGAAGGAGATGGTCCCGCTCTCCAGGACGAGCAGGTAGCCCCCGATACCGGCGAGGCCGCCACCCAGAATCCAGGTCAGTCGGATGACCCGCTCGGTCGGGATGCCGCTGACCAGCGCCAGGTCCTCGTTGTCGGCCATCGCGCGCATCGCCTTCCCGAGTTTCGTCCGCTGGAGGAGGATGTGGACGCCGAGCATCAGCGCGACGGCGACGAGGAGCAGGGCGAGTTCGTTGTCGGTCACCGTCACGGGACGCTGTCCCGCCAGGTCCAACAGGACGAACTGGACGCCGCTGCTCGCGACGCCGCTGGTCTGCGTTCCGAAGACGAACGCGATGATGTATCGCATCGCGAGCGCGACCCCGATAGAGGCGATGAGCAACGAGATGTTCCCCGCGCTACGCATCGGCCGGTAGGTCAGTCGGTCGAGGAGCAGCACCACGGCGACGGTTCCGACTCCGGCGGCGACCAGGCCCACGACGACCGGTCCGATCGCGGTCAGCGCGCTGAGTTGCAGCCCCGCGTTGAAGAGAAACAGGTCGGCGAACGATGCGCCCGTCCCGAGGCCACCGACGACGTAGGCGGCGACCCAGCCGATGAACGCGCCCGCCGTCACGGTGTCGCCGTGGGCGAAGTTCGCGAAGTCGAGGATGCTGTACGTCATGGAGAGACCGATGCCGGCAAGCCCCACCGCAAGTCCGACCAGGATGCCGTCGAGCACCATGGAGACGAGCGAGGAGACAGTCATCGCGCCACCGAGCAGTTTGACTCCCAGAAAGAACACCGTCGTCCCGGAGAGTTTTACGACGAGATCAAGCATGAGGAAGCCGACGACGGCGCCGAGTATCGCGGTCCCGGGCCGCTCGACGAACAGTCGCCGCCCCTCAGCCACTGTGTCTGCGAAACTCATCTATTGGCTGGGATTGTACCCTCCAGCGTAAATAAGTCTCTGATGCCGCCCAGCCGGTCGAGTTCGCCCGGACCGCCACGCCGTGCCCGCTGGCGTGTCCCGTCTCGAAACCCCGAGATGGAGGGCCCACACCGCAGCGGATTCGTATCCATGCACAGTGCTTTTATGCGGTCCTCGGGTCAATCAGTGTAGATGTCGCGTCTGGTCGCTGCGAGCGCCGTCGTTCTCCTCGTCGTCGCCACCGTTGGTTCGATACCAGCCGTCGGCGGCGCACAACAGAACGCCGCGGTGCAGACACCCGACGGATTCGACCGGACGACGTTCCGCGTCACGGTGTACGAGAACGGGTCGGCCCGGTGGGCCATCGAACACCGGACGCCGCTGAACAACGAGTCAGAGCGACAGCAGTTCGAGGACTTCGCGGCGGAGTTCGAACGAAACGAGACGCAGCTGTACGCCAACTTCGTCTCGCAGGCCGACGTCCTGACCAGTCTCGGCACGAACGCCACCGGTCGCGAGATGGCGGCGGAGGGCTTCCAGCGGTCGGCGGGTGTCGACCCGATTCAGAGCAGTGGGACAGTCCGGATGTCGTTCCGCTGGACGAACTTCGCCGTCCGCTCCGGTGACGCCGTCGTCGTCAACGACGTCTTCACCGGCGGGTTCTACATCGGCCCGAGCCAGTCGCTGGTGTTCGAGCGCGGCCCGTCGCTCGCCTTCGCCGAGGTCCAGCCGGGTCCTGACTCCGTGAGCCAACCCGACTCGCTGGCCGAGAGCGCGAGCGTCACCTGGAACGGCGAACGGTCTTTCAACGACCGGCGCCCCTTCGTCGAGCTGGGCCCGCGAACAACCGTCGTGGACGGGTCGAACGGGACCGCCACGCCCGGTGACGAGTCTCCGACTACGGACGGGACACCCGCCCCCCCGACCAGTGGCACCCCGTCGTGGATGTTCCTCGTCGCTGGCATCGTCCTGCTGGTGGGCCTCGGCGGCGCCGTTGCCTGGCGCTCTGGGATGGGGACGATCGTCCTCGGCGGCGAGGACGACACTGGCGGGTCGGAAGCCGTCGAGGCCGAGCCGGACGGCGACTCGTCCGCTCCGGCCCCGGAGCCGGACGTCACAGAGGACGAACTGCTGACCGACAGCGACCGGGTGGTGAAACTCCTGGAGGACAACGGCGGTCGGATGAAGCAGGTCGACATCGTCGACACCACCGACTGGTCGAAGTCGAAGGTGAGCATGCTCCTCTCGGACATGGAGGACGAGGGTGACATCAGCAAGCTCCGGGTCGGCCGAGAGAACATCATCAGCCTCTCCGGGCACGAACCGGACGCGACGAAGTCGCCGTTCGACGACGAATAGGTCCCTGGAACCGCATTCACGACCCGGCGTGACGCTCTCGAGGAGTGGGAAACCTCCCCAGGGCGGCCGTGAAGCGCAATGATTATACGTAACTCCTCGCTACGTTCGAATGCGCTCCGTTGGTGTAGTCCGGCCAATCATATCACCCTCTCACGGTGATGACCAGGGTTCGAATCCCTGACGGAGCACTTCTGTGGCGAGCACACTCGCGAGCCACTGTGTTGGACTGCAGTGATTCGAATCACGCGAGACGAGCGACTCTCGCCTCGGGGTCGAATCCCTGACAGAGCACCCTTCGTTCTGCCGCGTCTAGCGACGCGGACTCGTCGCGTCTCAGCGAACGGAGCGGTTGGGCCGGCTCCCGACGTCGCCGGGTCGTTCGCTACGGTGTTCGACGTCGTCGATGGTCGCGCGCCAGTACGGCAGCGCGCCGTCCGGGAGGGTCCACTCGACCGCCGCCCGCGTCGGAATCAGGCGGCCGTTCCGGTTCTGATAGTTCTCGAACGTTCCGGTCCAGGGCGCGTCGTCACCCGCAGCTTGCCGAAAGCGTTCGGCCGTGACCCGGTCGACGACGCCGTCGTCGAAGTGGAAGACGACCGACGCCGTGTTGCCGCGGTGTTCGATAGTCGCGCTCGCCGCAGTCGCGCTCACGGCCCTCCACTCGACGCCGTTGCTCGGTAGGAGGGCCGTGGGGAACCAGACGGCCTCGGCGAGGTACCGCAGGAGTTCGCCGGTGTCCATCTCCGGGGACGGCCCCGCGTTCGCGACGCGGATGGCCGACAGGACCCGAGCGTCGAGGATGCCGTCCCCGTCGACGTAGGCGTCCAGTACGCGCGCACGAATCAGCGGAGCGACGTCGATGGTCGCGTCCCACACGAACCCGGGTGGTCTGGTCGTGTAGTGCTGGGTGGCCTCCAGCGACCGCCAGGGGGACCCGGCGTCGCCGAGACGGAAGGTCCCGGTCTGGTGGAGAGAGACCGACGTCGCGTACGCCAGTCCCGGCTGGAGCACGGTTTCGAAGTAGTTCGCAACAGGGTCTGGGAGGCCCGCTAGTTCGCTCCGGTCGAACGCTCCGTCTCGAACGGTGGCTGCCGCGTGCAGCCTGTCGGTACGGGTCGCGATTTCACGGGCGAACCGACGTCGCTGGACGCCGACACCGAGGACGGCAGTCGCACCCAACAGGCCCGCTGCCGCGAGGATTCGTCGACCGGCGGTCGATGGAGAAAAATTCATAGACGCATTGAAACGACGCGCTCGACAAAAAAGGTGCGGGGACTCGGTGACCGACTACCGACCGACGAGTCTGCCGACGACGCTGTCGAACAGCTGTCGTGCCCGGGAGGCACCCCCTCGGAGGGAGTACCGTGACCAGTAAACCTCCGCCGTCACCCATCCGAGGGCACCGCCACACGCGACGGCGGTGAAGACGAGGTCGCTGAACCGGACCCACGCCGGCGCGACGTAGAGCAGTCCGTTGGCGACCAGGCTCGGGACGAGGTCCTTGAGCCCGAGCCAGAAGCGGTCGACGAGCGACCGGTCGAATCCATCTCTGGAACCGGCCACGCCACCGGTCACGTTCGCGACGACGTCTCGCGCGGTCCCCGGTCGTTCGCTGACCAGTTGCCGGTACTGCGCGGCCGGTCCGCCGGCGCTCTCGTCACCGGTCCCGAGGCGCTCGACGTCGTAGGGCATCCCGACGTCGGCCGACCACACGACCTCGTCGCGCGGACCGATCTCCGCCACGCGGTCGCCGTGGGAGTCGACGACGAGGGTACCGCCGTCGGGGAGTCGGTCCGCGTCACGCGGCCACTGCAGGCGGACGTCACGCCAGGACCACGTTCGCTCCCAGCCGGCCTCGGTCCGTCGGTACTCGACGAGGCGACCGTTCTCCGAGTCGGCGACGAGGACGCTCGGCCCGCCGGCCGCCGGTGGAATGTAGTCCGGGTTGTGTTGCTCGTAGAGGACGCTGTGGTCCTCGTCGGTTCCAAGCGTCCGGGATTCGTTGACCGCCCAGCCGTCGGGCCCTCGCTCCAGGAACACGACCTCGTCCATGTTGCGCGGGCTGACCATCACGCTCCCGTCGGCCAGTCGCTCGACGTCGTTGATGTGCGTCCAGTCGCCGGCGCCGCCGCCCTGGTCCCGGTCGTAGTGGGCCGAGGCGTTCCAGCGCCACACGACCGACCCGTCGCGCGTGTCGACCGCGTAGACACCGTCGTCGACGATGTCGGCGACCAGGAGATGCGTCTCGTTGAGGCGGTCGACGTCGTGCCACCGTGCCGAGTAGATGCGGGGCGTCACCTCGCCGTAGACGCGCTCCTCCGCGCCGGTCGTGAGGTTGACCCGGACGACCACGTTCCGCGTACACTCCTCACTGGTGACGGACTCACACTCGTCACCGTCGAGGTGTTCGGCGGCGACGTACTCCACGGTGTAGCGTTCCCCGGGCACAGGGTCGACGTCGAAGTACACCCGGTAGCTGTCGTCGTAGTACACCAGGGTCCCGTTGGGCAGGAACGCGGCTAGCTCGGCTCGTTCGTCTGAGACGTAGAACCCCTGCGTGGCGACGACGGTGAGGTTCCGCTCGCTCGCGGCGACGGCGCGGTCGACTCGCTCTGTCGACCAGTCGAGGGCGGGCGACTCCCCAGCTCTGGCCTCGTCGAACCGGCTCTCGACGTCGATACCGCGGGTGGGAGTCGTCGACTGTGCCGTCGCGGTCCCGTTCCCTGCCGACGGCGCTCCGGCGAACTCCTGCACCGTCGGCTCCGTGGTTGTGACGTAACTGGCGCCGACGGTGGTGACGGAGAGCAGGAGGGTCAAGGCCAGTACCGCCCGCACAAGGGGACGCGTCCGACTGGGAAGCACGTGTTACCCGGGAACACCGACCGCCTGGTAAAAGGAGTACCGTAGAGTCAGGTCAGAGTTTCAGCGATTCACTGGCCGTCCCAGTCCATCCGGCAGTCCTCGTCACAGAAGTGCGCCGTCTGGACGGTCGCGTCCTCGATCCAGGTGATGACCCGATGGGTCGCCTCGTTGGCGATGGGCTCGCCACAGGTCGCACAGTTCGGCGCATCCTCCTCGTCGATGTCTTCGTGGTGGTCCGATGTCGGGTCGACCATTCTTATTCGAGAGTGGATTCGCCCGTACTTAATCCCACATATTCGTCGCCAGCGCCGAAGACCGCGCTACCGGTCTCGCGTGACGCTCTCGCCCGGCGTCGTCGTCGCGCCGGTGTCGAGGACGACGCCGGCGTTGAGACTGGTGTTGATGGCCGTCTTCACCCCGTCTCCGGCGACGACGCCGAACTTCCTGCGGCCGGTCGAGACGCGCTCGCCCTTCACCGTCATCCGCACCGGCTCGCCGTCGTGACGGAGATTCGCCACCTGCGTGCCCGCGCCGAAGTTGACGTCGGTGCCGAGGACGCTGTCCCCGACGTACGAGACGTGCGGGACGTTCGATCCCGCGTAGAGGACGGTGTTCTTGACCTCGACGCCGTGCCCGACGTGGCAGTCCTCACCGACGAGCGTCGCCCCGCGGACGTACGCGTTCGGGCCGACGTGTGCCCCCGACTGCACCAGTGCCGGCCCCTCGATGGTCACCCCGGGCTCTACCACCGCGTCTTCCTCGACGACGACGGTGCCCCGGAGGTCGGCATCGCCGCGGACGTCGCCGTCGATGCGTCGGTCCATGTCTGCGAGTTTCCACTCGTTGGCCGCGAGCAGTTCCCAGGGGCGACCCACGTCCAGCCAGCGGTCGACCTCGACGGCCGTCACCGAGTGCTCGTCGACGACCCGCGCGAGGACGTCCGTTATCTCTCGCTCGCCGCGCTCGCTCAGCGGCACGTCCAGCCAGTCGCGCGCTTCGGCCGGGAAGACGTAGGCGCCCGCGTTCGCGAGGTCCGTCGGCGGGTCGTCGGGCTTCTCGACGATGCCGGTCACTGTCTCGCCATCCGTCGAGAGTACGCCGTAGTTCCGGGGGTCTTCGACACTGTAGGCGGCGATAGCCGGGGCTGCGTCGAACAGCGCCGCGACGCTCGCCTCGTCGTAGAGGTTGTCGCCGTTCAGGACGGCGAAGGGGCCGTCGAGGTACTCGCGAGCCGCCTCGACTGCGTCGGCCGTCCCCTGCTGTTCCTCTTGGACGGCGAACCTGACCGGAACGCCCCGATAAGTGTCGCCGAAGTACGACCGGACGTCGTCGGCCTCGTACCCGACGACGAAGATTAGTTCGTCGGCACCGGCTTCGACCGCCGTGTCCGCCGTGTGGGCGACGAGCGGGCGGTCGGCCACCTGGAGCATCGGCTTCGGCGTCTGTGCGGTCAGCGGCCGCATTCGAGTCCCCTCACCGGCCGCGAGTACGACAGCTTGCATGCACGGGACGTCACACGGCCACGGAAAATACCTACTGCTGTCGGTTGTGCATCGGGGAACCGACAGCGACGCCGCTGGGAACACTATTTCCTGAAAATGTGCTCGGTAGGGGATTTGAACCCCTGTCCTCGGCTGTCTTCCTCGCGGAGGTTGAACCTCCGAGCGAGCCGAAAGGCCAAGATGATTGGCCGGACTACACCAACCGAGCGCAGTCGTGGCTTTCGGGTGCTTCAATTTAACCCCATCGAAATCGGGTGCCCTCGTGGACTCGTCTCACAGTCGCCTAGTTGTCACGAACGCATCCTGAGCGTCCGAACCGACGTGCGAAAATCCGGGAACCAGGCCGTCGGGTCGGCTTACTTCCCCTCGAACTCGGGGTCGCGGTCGGCGGAGAACGCGGTGATACCCTCCATCAGGTCCTCTGTTCCGAAGAGGTGGCCGAAGGCCTGCGATTCGACGGCGAGGCCCGCGTCCTCGTCGTCGCGTCCCGCGTGCATCGCTCGCTTGGTGAAGTCCTGTGCGATGGGCGGCCCGGCGGCCAGCTTCTCGGCCAGGGCGAGTGCCTCGTCGAACAGCTCGTCGTTCCCGACGACGTCGTTGACGAAGCCGTAGTCGGCCATCTCCGCGGCGTCGAAGTGGTCGGCGGTGAAGATTATCTCCTTCGCGCGGCCCTCGCCGACGATGTTCGCGAGCCGCTGGGTGCCGCCCCATCCGGGGAGCAGGCCGAGATTGTGCTCGGGCTGGCCGAAGGTCGAGCGCTCGGAGGCGACCCGGAGGTCGGCTGCCGTCGCCATCTCCATCCCGCCGCCGAGCGTGTAGCCGTCGATGCCGGCGACGACCGGCATCGGGCACTCCTCGAACTTGCCGAACGTCTCCTGGCCGGCCTTCGAGAGTTCGATGCCGTCGAGCGGGTTCGCGTTGCTCGCCGCGGAGACGACGTCGGCGCCCGCCGAGAACGCCTTGTCGCCGGCGCCGGTCACGAGCACCGCCCTGACGTCGTCGTCCTCGCTGAGTTGGTCGATGGCGTCGCCGAGCTCGTCTAACATCTCCGTGCTGACCGTGTTCATCCGGTGTGGTCTGTCGAGTTCGATGTGGCCGACGTGCCCGTCGAGCGTCTCGACGTTGATGGTGTCGTACGTCGCCGCCGCCTCCTCGTCATCGCTGCCGTAGAACCCGCCCGCCTCGGCGGCGTTCCGGAGGCCCTCGCTCGCCTCGAATCGCGGGTCGTCCGTCTCGTCGTGCAGTTCGTCGAGCGTCTCGACCAGCGTCTCCAGACCGGCGGTGTCGGTCATCTTCGCCGGTCCGTCCGGCCAGCCACCGCCGAGCATCACGGCTTCGTCGATGTCCGAGACGGGCGCGACGTCGTTCTCGACGAGTTTCCCCACCTCGTTGGCCAGCAGGGCGAGCAGTCGCGTCTCGATGTCGTCACGAGCGGCGTCGCGCGGAATCTCCACGCCGCCGTCTTCGTAGTCGTAGAACCCTTCGCCGGACTTCTTGCCGAGCTTCTCCTCCTCGACCTTCTGTTCGAGGAGCGGACACGGCGTGTAGGCGTCGCCCAGCACCTCGTGGAGGTACTCCAGCACGTGCAGGCCGACGTCGTTGCCGACCTGGTCGGACAGTTCCAGCGCGCCCATCGGCAGGCCGATTGCGAACTTCGTCGTCGCGTCCACCTCGGCGATGGTCGCCTCGTCGTCGTGAACGAGCCAGCAGGCCTCGTTCATCAGGGGGACGAGGATGCGGTTGACGATGAAGCCGGGCGAGTCTTTGCGGACCCGGACCGGGGACTTGTCGAAGGCCTCGGCGAGTTGCTCGATGGCGTCGAGCGTCTCCTCGCTCGTGTGTGCGCCGGAGATGACCTCGACCAGCGCCATACGCACCGGCGGGTTGAAGAAGTGCATCCCGCAGAACTGCTCGGGGCGGTCGGTCACTTCGGAGAGTTCAGTGATAGAGAGACTGGAGGTGTTGGTCGCGAAGATGGCCTCTGTGGGGGCGTACTCGACGACCTCCTGGTAGACGTCCTTCTTGATCTCCATCTTCTCGGGGACGGCTTCGATGACCACGTCGGCGTCGCCCACGGCCTCCTCGACGTCGACGAGCGGCGTGACCCGGTCCAGCGCCGCGTCGGCGTCCTCCTGGGAGAGCTGGTCTTTCTCCGCGAGCTTGTTCAGCGACCACTCGATGTTGTCGTAGCCGTCCTGGACGAACTCGTCGTTGATGTCCCGCA
The DNA here is from genome assembly GCF_029338275.1 of Haloarcula ordinaria. Lineage (NCBI taxonomy): Archaea > Methanobacteriati > Methanobacteriota > Halobacteria > Halobacteriales > Haloarculaceae > Haloarcula > Haloarcula ordinaria. Next base: position 2,072,193 of record NZ_CP119789.1, read on the forward strand.
TCCGGACCTCGTATCCGGCGAGGGCGGCCACTTCTGCGATGCCGTGGCCCATGTTCCCCGCGCCGAGTACCGCGATAGTGTCGATGTCCTCGAAATCCATAACGTTCGTCACCAGAGTCGGCCCACGTTTCAACGTTTCTCTCGGGTAGAAACCTCATCTGTGTTTATTTCGTTCGCCAAACAGTTATTGTGGGCTACGATAACAGGTATCGCATGGACTTCGCACTCTCAGACGAACAGCGTCAGGTCCGCGAGGAGGTCCGCCGGTTCGCCGAGAACGAGCTGAAACCGGTCGCGACGGAGTACGACCGTGCGGAGAAATATCCCGGCGAAATCGTCGAGAAGGCCGCCGAGATGGGGTTGACCGGCAGCAACATCCCGCTGGAGTACGGTGGTGCGGGGTACGACACGCTCACGAACGTCATCCTCGCCGAGGAGCTGTTCGCGGCCGACCCTGGCATCGGGCTGTGTATCCAGTCGGCGGCGTTCGGGGCCGACGCTGTCATCGGGTTCGGCACCGACGAGCAGAAAGCGCGGTTCCTCGAACCCGTCGCCACCGGCGAGGCGGTGATGGGCGCAGCGATATCCGAACCTGACAGCGGCTCGGACGTCTCCTCGGTGTCGACCCAGGCTCGCAAGGAAGGCGACGAGTGGGTCATCGACGGGACGAAGATGTGGATAACGAACGGCACCGTCGGCGACTACTTCGTCGTGCTCTGTGAGACCGACCCCGACGCCGAGGGGCGGTACAACGGTTTCTCACAGATCGTCGTCGAATCCGACCGCGACGGCTTCGAGGCCGAGAAGATAACGGGGAAACTGGGCATCCGGGCGTCCGATACGGCCGAACTCCTCCTCGACGAGGTGCGCGTCCCCGAGGAGAACCTCGTCGGGACCCGGGGTGCCGGCTTCCTCCAGTTGATGCAGTTCTTCGACGAGACCCGGACGGGCGTTGCCGCCCAGGGCGTCGGCATCGCCCGCGGGGCCGCCGAGCGCGCCCTGGAGTACGCGAAAGAACGCGAACAGTTCGGCCGTCCCATCACGGAGTTCCAGGCCATCCAGCACAAACTCGCGGAGATGTACACCGAGATAGAGGCCGCCCGCCAGCTCACCTACAAGTCCGCCTGGAGCGTCGACCACTCCGACGACCAGCTCACCCAGCTGGCCTCGATGGCCAAGGAGAAGGCCTCGCGGGTCGCCGTCGAGGTGGCCGACGAGGCGGTCCAGATTCACGGTGGGGCCGGCTACGTCGACGACTTCGACGTCGAACGGTTCTACCGCGACGCGAAGATAACCCAGATATACGAGGGGACCACGGAGATTCAGAAGAACATCATCGCCCGGGAACTCCTCGGGAAGGGGATGGTCTGACCCGCGGCGACACCGCCCGTCGAACCGTCGGGTTTTAATCCGCTGTCGCGCATATCCCGTAATATATGGGTGACTCCCGACGGACCGTCACGTTCGGCCCGCTCGCCGACGACCATCATAGCCGCCCCGCCAGCGCCCGCTGTCGCTGTTGATTCTCTTGGACTCCCCCCGTTCGACCGGACCGTACCCCGACCGCTAGCCGACAAACTCGACCACACACAATGTTCACCACACTCAGAGAAGACGTCCGGACGGCGATGGCGAAAGACCCCGCTGCGGTCAGCGCCCTCGAAGTCGTCCTCACCTACGCCGGCCTCCACGCTGTCTGGCTGTATCGCCTGGCCCACGCGCTGTGGGTCCGTGACCACTCCCTGTCTGCGCGCCTCGTCTCGCACCTCGCACGGTTCCTGACCGGCGTCGAGATACACCCTGGAGCGACTATCGGCGACCGGCTGTTCATCGACCACGGGATGGGCACTGTTATCGGCGAGACGGCGGAACTCGGCGACGACGTGCTGTTGTATCACGGCGTCACGCTGGGTGGCAAGTCGATGCGCCGGGAGAAGCGGCATCCGACGCTCGAAGACGGGGTCACGGTCGGCGCAAGCGCTACGCTCCTCGGGCCGATAACGGTCGGCGAGGACGCCACCGTCGGCGCCGGCGCCGTCGTCGCGGACGACGTTCCTCCAGGGACCACGGTTGTCGGCAACCCCGCACGACCGGTCGGGACCGAGGACGCCGCGAACCAACCGGACCCCGCAGTCGTCGACGGCTGAGCGAGCCGGACAGACAGGTTCTTTCCGCCCGCCGCCCTCACTTAACCCATGAGCGATTCGCCCCACGAGACGCTGCGAGCGGACGACGACCTCGGCCCGCTCGTCGAGGCCCACGGCGAGCTCACGCTCGACCCGGCCGACGACCTCTTCGAGCGCCTGGTCGTCTCCATCCTCCGTCAGCAGGTCTCGATGGCGTCGGCCGCAGCGACCCGCGAACGGCTGTTCGACGCCGTCTCGGTTACGCCCGAGGGAATCCTGGCTGCCGACGACCAGGTCCTCCGGGACGCCGGGCTCTCACGGCAGAAGACCCGGTACGTCAACGAGGTCGCCGAGGCGTTCCAGCGAGCGGGGTACTCGATCGCCTTCTTCGAAGGGATGTCCGACGACGCGGTTCGGGCGGAGCTGACCGGTATCACCGGCGTCGGCGAGTGGACGGCCGACATGCAACTGCTGTTCGCCCTCGGTCGGGAGGACGTCTTCCCGGTGGGCGACCTCGGCATCAGAAAGGGGTTCCGGGCAGTCGTCGGCGACGTCGAGGACCGCGACGCGATGTCGGCGTACGCAGAGAGGTGGGCCCCGTACCGGAGCTACGCGTCGCTGTATCTCTGGCGGGCGACCGAGGACATCGCAGAGAGCGTCGACGAAGTCGACGAGTCGTAGTTACTCCTCGGCGGACTCCTCTTCTTCCTCGGTGTCCGAGTCGGGTTCGCTGTCCGCGCGCTTGTTGACGTCGACCTGGTAGTGCGTGAGGATGTCTCGGCCGAGCAGGAGCGGATAGTCCATGTGCGAGCGGTCCTCGACGCTCGCGGTGACGGTGTGCTGTTCGCCGCCGATACCGACCACGAGGTCGACGACGGGCCGGGAGCGACCGGACTTCAGGCTCCCGGATTTGATGCGGACGATGTCCTTGATGGGGCCGGTCCCGATGTCGGCCGCGAGCTAGGAGTCGATGCTGGTCCGGGTCGCGCCCGTGTCAGACTTCGCGAGGATGGTCTCGGTGCCCCGTGTCCCGGTGACCTGGACCTCCTCGATGTAGCCGATGGTGACGCGCTCGCCCTTGCGCTGGGGCTCTTCGCGCGGCATGCAGTCCGGTCGCGAGTCGTCAAGCACACCGGAGATGCGGTCGACGGCCTCTTCGGGGACGTGACCACCAGCGCGCTCGACGGCGAGTTTCGCGATGTACGGCGCGGGACTGATACCGCTCGCCTCGAACAGGCCGCGGAACCCGGCCGTCGGGTTGACCTCGAGGACGTAGTAGCCGTCCTCGCCCTCGATGATGTCGACGCCGGCGTAGTCGAGACCGACGGCGTCGGCCGCGTTCAGCGCGATTTCACGGACACGGCCCGGGAGTCTGTTGGTCATGTCCTCGACGTCGCCGCCCAGGGCGACGTTGGTCCGCCACTCGCCTTCCGGCGCGTAGCGGTTCATCGCACCGACGATGCGGTCGCCGACGACGTAGACCCGCAGGTCGTGGTGCCGGTCTCCGTCGTGGTCGATGAACTCCTGCAGGAAGGCGTGACGGTTCCCGACCTGCGAGTTGACGGGGTTGTCGAGGTCGACCATCCACGTCCCCCCGCCGTGGGTCCCGATGGCCGTCTTGTACACCGCCTGCTCGCCGAAGCGCTCGCGGGCGGCGTTGAGTTCGCTGTTCGAGAGCGCCAGCACCGCGTCGGGGATGGGGACTCCTGCCTCGACTAGCGCCGTCGCGCTGGCGAACTTGTGGAGCGCTCGCGTCGCGGCGATGGGTTCGTTCAGCATCGGGGCCAGGCGTTCCAGGGTCAGCGCCAGCCCGATACCCTCCGCGGGGTGTTCGTCGCTCGACAGCAGGAGCCGGTTGGCGATGACGTCGACGTCGGGATAGAGCGTCGCCTCGCCGTCTTCGACTTCGACTCTGGTGTTTTGTGCACGGAGCCACTCCGTGTCGTAGCCCATCTCGTCGGCGGCGTTCAGGATGGCCTTCGACTCCTTGCTGGAGTGGAGGCTCAACACGCCCACGGTGATGTCGTCAGTGCTCATGGGACGCCATTCTCGCGGCCCTAAAAAAGGGTTGCTGGTCCCCGTGCCGTGTCACACATCATGTCAATGACCGGGCGGTGACGTTTTTATACCCGGACCCGCTCGTACGTGGCATGGACGAGGCCACGCCGTTCACGTACGACGGCGGCCGGGTGGACCCTGGTGAGATACAGAACGTGCGGTACACCGTCAGCGAGACGTACATGGGCGACGCGGTGCGGATGCCGGTCACCATCGTCAACGGGGCGAAACCGGGACCGAGCGTGTTCCTCAGCGCCGCCGCTCACGGCGACGAGCTCAACGGCGTCGAGGTGGTTCGGGAGGTCGCCCAGGAGTGGGACCACGACGAACTCGCGGGGACGCTGGTCTGTCTCCCGGTGTTGAACGTCCCCGCATTCATCGCCCAGGAGCGGTACCTCCCTATCTACGACCGCGACCTGAACCGCTCGTTCCCTGGGCAGCACGACTCGACGAGCGCCAAGCGGATGGCCCACCGGATCTTCCGGAACTTCCTGGAACCGTGTGACCTGGGGATGGACTTCCACACGTCTACGCGCGGCCGCAGCAACATGCTTCACGTCCGAGCCGATATGTCCGACCAGGCGGTGGCTCGCGTCGCAAAAGCCTTCGCGTCGAATCTCATCATCTCCTCGGAGGGGCCCGAGGGGTCGCTACGGCGGGAGGCCAGCACCGTCGGGACGCCGACCATCACCATCGAGATGGGTGAGGCCCACCGGTTCCAGCGCGGCCTCATCGACGGCGCGCTCGAGAGCGTCCGGTCCGTGCTCGCGGAGTTCGGCGTCCTCGAGAGTGAGGCTGTCAAGTGGCCAGGCTGGCGCGCTGTCGTCGAGAACGGCGTGGGCGACAAGACCTGGCTCCGGGCCGATGCCGGCGGCCTGGTGGACATGCACCAGGAGCGGGGCGGCCTCGTCTACGAGGGCGAGACCATCTGTACGATAACGAACCCGTTCAAGACGGAGACGACGGACGTCACCGCGCCGTTCACGGGCCTGCTCGTCGGCGTCCTGGAGAACCCGCTCGTGTATCCCGGCAACCCGCTCTGTCACCTCGTCCACCTCGACGAACGCACGAGGCGGGCGCTCGAACAGAACCGGTAGGCCGCCCCGGCCGTCAAATACCGGCCAGAATCGTGTCGGGACACCGGCAACGCTATGTGTCTGTGAAGAGAATTATTAGTACGAGTGACACCACGCGCCGGGGCAGTTGTCCCGGCTCTGGTATCACCGCCAGCGCCCATGTTCACACACTCGATTGTCAGTGGCCGATATCAGTCCCCGTCTAGCCGCCGTTCGGCTGACGGCCGATACCCCGGTAGCCGCCGCCTCGGAGAACCATGGCGCTAGATCCATGGGCGCCGCCCTCGCAGACCACCGTCCCGGCGTCGGTTCGCATCATCGAAGCGGTCGCGGAGCTCGAGGGCGTGGACCCGCTGGCCCTCGAACCGGGGCTGGACGAGGTTATCGATACGGACGCCCTCGATTACCTCCTCCGTCACGACGGCGCCCCGTTCACGCTCGAGTTCTCCTACGGGACCCATCACGTGCTCCTCACGGAGACAGCCATCCACATCGACGGCCGCACCACACTGTACCACGACTGAGAGAGTGGCCCGCCCAGCCCCGTCTTCGGCGTGGGCGACGCTGTGACAATCGTCCCATCTTGCCGGAAAACGCTGTAAAAGCCGGCGATTCCCGCGCGCGGTAGAAACTACTATTTGTCCCCGGTCCAACCCCCCACTGTATGAGTCAGTCTTACAATCGCGGCACCGTCGAGGACTTCGGACGGTGGCGGGAGTTCACGGCCGGGATGTGGGCCTGGATATTCCACAAGTTCACCGGCTGGGTGCTCGTGGGCTACCTTTTCACCCACATCGCGGTCCTGAGCACCGCGATTAACGTCGATCCGGCGGCCGCACAGTCGAGCGCGGACCTCTATACCAACACCATCGCGGGACTGGAGAGTCTACTGATCGTGCGGTTCCTCGAGGTCGGGCTCCTGGCAGTCGCCGTCTTCCACATCCTCAACGGCATCCGGCTGCTGATGGTCGACCTCGGCGTCGGTCTCGAATCGCAGGACAAGAGCTTCTACGCGTCGCTACTGTTGACCGGCGCCATCGTCGTCGCCAGTGTGCCGACGTTCCTCGGGGGGAAACTCGTCTAATGGCCGAACACTACTCCTCCTTCGACCGGGGCGGCCGTCGCTGGCTGTTCCAGCGCCTGACGGCCGTCTTCCTCATCGGCGTCCTCGCGTTCCACTTCGTCCTGCTTCACTTCGTGAACCACGCCGCCGACATCACCTTCCTGGGCACGCAGGCCCGGATGAGCAGCGTCGGATACTTCGTGACGATGTGGCTGTTCCTCGTCACCGCGACGTTCCACGGGGTCAACGGCGTCTACAACGCCCTGCTCAACCAGGGCATCACCGGGTCGCAGAAGAACGCCGTCAAGTACCTCCTCGGCGCCGCCGGCATCCTGCTCGTCGTGCAGGGGACCCGCGTCGCCCTCGCTATGACCAACCTCGTCTAACAATGAGCACGCAAATCGAACAGAAGGAGACGGAGACAGAAGAGCAGGAGACCGAACCGGAGGTCGAATCACCCGGTGAGCGCCGTCGCGCCGCGAAACGACAGCGCCTCGCCGAGGAAGAGGCACAGCGCGTCGCCGAGGAAGAGACCCTCGACGACGATGAGACGGTCCACCTGAAGGTGTTCCGCTACGACCCCGAAGTCGAGGGCAAGCAGGAACCCCGCTTCGACGACTTCGCGGTGCCCTACCACAAGGGGATGACCGTCCTCGACGCGCTTATCTACGCCCGCGACCGCTACGACTCGTCGCTGACCTTCCGACACTCGTGTCGCCAGGCGGTCTGTGGCTCGGATGCGCTGTTCGTCAACGGCCGGCAGCGACTGGGCTGTAAGACCCAGCTGTCGGCCCTGGAGGACCCCGTCCGCATCGAACCGCTCCCCCACCAGGAGGTCGTCAAGGACCTCGTCGTGGACATGGAGCACTTCTACGACCAGATGGAGGCTGTCGAGCCGTTCTTCGACGCCGACGAACTCCCCGAGGACGACCTCGAAGAGCAGCGCCAGTCGCGGGAGAACCGCGAGAAAGTGAAGATGTCCACGCGGTGTATCTGGTGTGGCGCCTGCATGTCCTCGTGTAACATCGCCGCCGGCGACAACGAGTATCTCGGCCCCGCGGCCATCAACAAGGCCTACCGCTTCGCGATGGACGAACGCGAGGGCGAGGACCGCAAGCAGGAACGACTGCGCATCATCGAACAGGAACACGGCGTCTGGCGCTGCCAGACCCAGTTCTCCTGTACCGAGGTGTGCCCGAAGGACATCCCGCTGACCGAGCACATCCAGGCGCTCAAGCGGGAGTCGGTGAAGAACAACCTCAAGTTCTGGTAATCCTAAGACGAATCAACGACTAATGTACGAACACGACGTTATCGTGGTCGGCGCGGGCGGCGCCGGCCTCCGGGCGGCCATCGCAGCGCACGAAGAGGGTGCCGACGTCGCCCTCGTGACGAAGCTCCATCCGGTCCGCAGTCACACCGGGGCGGCGGAGGGCGGCATCAACGCCGCGCTCCAGGAGGGCGACTCCTGGGACCTCCACGCCTACGACACGATGAAGGGGTCGGACTACCTGGGCGACGCTCCCGCTATCGACACGTTCGCGAAGACGGCCCCCGAAGAGGTCATCCAGCTCGAACACTGGGGGATGCCGTTCTCCCGCGAGGACGACGGCCGCGTCTCGCAGCGACCGTTCGGCGGCCTCTCGTACCCGCGGACGACGTACGCGGGCGCAGAGACGGGCCACCACCTCCTGCACACGATGTACGAGCAGGCGGTCAAGCGCGGCATCGAGGTGTACGACGAGTGGTACGTCACGAACCTCGCCGTCACCGACCACGACGACCCCGAGGACCGCGAGTGTCACGGCTGTGTCGCCTACGACATCAAGTCCGGGAAGATAGAGGGCTTCCGCGCGAAGGGCGGCGTCATCCTCGCGACGGGCGGCCTCGGCCAGGCGTTCGACCACACGACCAACGCCGTCGCCAACACCGGCGACGGCTGTGCGATGGCCTACCGCGCCGGCGTCCCGATGGAGGACATGGAGATGATCCAGTTCCACCCGACGACGCTGCCGTCGACGGGCGTCCTCATCTCCGAGGGGGTCCGCGGCGAGGGCGGCATCCTCTACAACGACAACGAGGAGCGCCTGATGTTCGAGTACGGTTACGCGAACAACGACGGCGAACTCGCCTCCCGCGACGTGGTCTCGCGCTCGGAACTCACCGAGGTCAACGAGGGTCGCGGCATCGAGGACGAGTACGTCCACCTCGACATGCGCCACCTCGGCGAGGAGCGCATCCTCGACCGCCTGGAGAACATCCTCCACCTCGCGGAGGACTTCGAGGGCGTCGACGGCCTCGACGAGCCGATGCCGGTCAAGCCCGGCCAGCACTACGCCATGGGCGGCGTCGAGACCGACGAGAACGGCGAGACGTGCATCGAAGGGCTCTACGCAGCCGGCGAGACGGCCTGTGTCTCGCTGCACGGCGCGAACCGCCTCGGCGGGAACGCGCTGCCCGAGTTGCTGGTCTTCGGCGCTCGCGCCGGCTACCACGCGGCGGGCAAGGACATGAAGGCCGCAGAGATCGACACCGGCCCTTCCGCGAAGAGCGAGGCCGGCGACGTCCACCCGCCGGTCGAACCCGGTGCGGTCGACGCCGGGAGCGAAGACGTCGCCGCCGACGGGGCGGCCGTCGAACCGAAGGCAGTCATCGAGAACGCCGTCGAGTACGAGCGCCGCCGGGTCGACACCCTCCTCGAATCCGACGGCGTCAACCACGCCGAGGTCCGGGCCGAAGTCCAGGAGACGATGACGGCCAACGTCAACGTCTTCCGCGAGGAAGACGGGCTGGAACAGGCTCTCCGGGACATCCGGCAGGCCCGGGTCGACTACGAGGACGTCGCCGTCGCCGACCCATCGCGCACCTACAACACCGACCTCATCCACACCATCGAGACGCGCAACATCCTGGACGTGGCCGAGGCCATCACGCTCGGTGCGCTCGCCCGCGAGGAGTTCCGCGGTGCCCACTGGCGTGCGGAACACCAGGAGCGAAAGGACGACGAGTGGATCAAACACACCATGCTCGCCTGGAACGACGGTACCCCCGAACTCTACTACAAGCCGGTCATCCTCGAGGGCGACGAACAGACCTACGAGCCGAAAGTCCGCTCGTACTGACCCCGCAGTCGTCGCTTGCGGTTTTTCTCTATCTTCCCGTCAGCGTTCGGTTCTCCACCACATACCTCTTCACACCGTCTCTATCGCCGGCCAGGAAGGGTGGCTCAGTGGTAGAGCGACCGACGTGTCTGACTCGGTCGGTAACCGACCTGCAAATGGGTCCGCGTGGTTCGACTCTCGCCCCTTCCATCAGAGTAGTACGATGGTGTGACTGGACACGCTGCGGCCGCTGCTCTCGCGGGTGAATCGTGATACGGAAAGGGGTGAAGGATCAGGCACTCCGCCAGTGCCCACTCGTACTTCGGTTAGCCTGGTATGTAATGATTTTGCACAATTTTCTCTTCTGATAATGCCGCCATCACTGTCGTCGATACCTCGACGGCGGTGCGAGTACCTGTCGCTCGGAGTAGTGCACCGGTAGGAATTATGCGTGGGTGCTGACCCATGTAGGGAAAGCACCTGCATCGACCTCGGCGGCTTCGCCGCCTCGTTCCGAGGGCCGTGCGTCGCACGCCCCTCGCGGGCGATGCGTGGGACCGGATTTGAACCGTCTGCAGACGGTCGCTTGCGCGCTGCGTCTGCCGGGGTTCAAACCGGTCGTGCATCGACAGGCACTCGCTGTTTGCTCGTGCCAATGCGATGCGTGGGACCGGATTTGAACCGGCGGACCCCTACGGGACAGCGCCCTCAACGCTGCGCCGTTGGCCTGGCTTGGCTACCCACGCTCGCTCTGTCTTACTGCGTTATTTCGTATCCCGTGGCATAATAAAAGCGCTTTCCTTTGGGCCCGACCCCGCTACAGTGTGCCATCCCTCGTGAACCGGGCGTTTCAAATACGACGAAGCCGCTACCGACCGCATGGCCAAATACTCGACCGGCAGCGGGGGGGACAGCGCCGGCGGGAGCTGTGAGCTCTGCGGTGCCGAGGGCGGTGACCTCCAGACCGCCCAGGTCGCCGGTGCGACCCTCCAGTTGTGTAGCGACTGTGCGCGGAACCACGGCGAGACCGACCGGACACAGACGAGCGGGCACGCGGACGACGAGCGGTCGCGCCGGAAGAAGGCGGCACAGAACACCGCCCGACTGGCGGACGCACAGAAGGGCGACGCCTCCCACTGGGAAGACGGCGCCGACTACGACGACGACCAGCTCCCGTACCTCGTCAAGGGCTACGGGAAGCGCGTGACCGAAGCGAGACAGGCGGCCGGGCTCCAGACGGGAGATCTCGCCGAGGAGCTCGACGCCGAGGAGTCCGACGTGCTCGCTATCGAACAGGGCCGCGCGACACAGGCCGGCGTCGGCGGGTCGCTGGTCGCCAAGCTCGAGGCGTTCCTCGACGTCGAACTCGTCGCAGACTGACCCCGGTACCTTTCTCCGCGCCGCCCCTACTGGGGGTATGGACCTCTCGGCCGACCAGCGTGCGATTCGGGACGTCGTCAGAGAATTCGCTGTCGAGGAGATCCGTCCGACGGCACGCGAGGGCGACCGCGACCAGTCGTTCCCCGAGAACGTCTGGGATGGCCTGGCCGACGTCGACGTCACCGGCCTGACCACTCCAGAGGCGTACGGCGGGTTCGACGCGGACCGGCTGACGTACGCGCTCGTCAACGAGGAACTGGCGTACGGGGCGCTCTCGGTGGCCACGGCGCTCTCGGTGCACTGCCTCGTGACCTCCTGTATCGCCGAGTTCGGCGACGAGACCCTCCGCGAGGAGTGGCTCCCGGACATGGCCTCTGGGCGACCTGTCGGGGCGTTCGCGCTCTCGGAACCGCAGGCCGGGTCGAACCCCCGCCAGATGGCGACCGTCGCTCGACGCGAGGGCGACGAATACGTCATCGACGGCGAGAAACAGTGGATTACGAACGGAACGCGGTCCGGCGTCGTCGTCGTCTTCGCCAAGACGGACCTCGGAGACGACGACTCCATCACGCAGTTTCTGGTTCCGAAAGACACGGCGGGACTGTCGGTCGGCGAGAAGGAGGACAAACTGGGGCTGCGGGCGAGCGACACCACGTCGCTGACCTTCGACGGCGTCAGGATACCCGAGCGGTACCGACTGACCGAGGAGGGCGACGGACTCGCGGCGGCGCTCTCCATTCTCACGGGTGGCCGACTCGGTATCGCGGCCCAGGCCGTCGGCGTCGCACAGTCCGCCCTCGACGAGGCGCTGGCCTACGCCCAGGAGCGCGAGCAGTTCGACGGCCCCATCGCGGATATCCAGTCTATCAGGCACAAACTCGCGGAGATGGCGACCACCGTCCAGGCCGGTCGCCTGCTCACCTGGGACGCCGCCGAGCGGATGGAGCGTGGCGAGGACGCCCGGCGGGCCGCGAGTATGGCGAAGTACTTCGCGAGCGAGGGCGCCGTCGACGTCGCCAACGAGGCGGTCCAGATTCACGGGGGCTACGGCTACATGACCGAGTTCCCCGTCGAACGGCTCTACCGCGACGCGAAGGTCACCACTATCTACGAGGGCACCAGCGAGATTCAGCGCGACATCGTCGCACGGGACCTGCTGGAGTAGCCCGGCCCGCTTCGGGTGCGAAGGCCTTTGACCGGCGCTGTCTTACTGCTGGCAATGACTCACGACGCCGTCGTCTACGACCTCGACGGCACCCTCGTCGAACTGGCCGTCGACTGGGGTGCGGTCGCCGCCGCGGTCGACGACGCGCTGACCGACCGCGGTGTCACGACCGAGGGGCGCGGCCTCTGGGACATGCTGCAGCTCTCCGGCGAGACGGGCCACCGAGACGTCGTCGAGGAGACGATAACGCGCTTCGAGCGTGACGGCGCCCGCGAATCGACCCGCCTCGCACTCGCCGACGGGTTCCCACACGACGTCCCGGTGGGAGTCTGCTCGCTCAACGCCGAGGCGGCCGTCCGAGAGGCGCTCGACGTCCACGAACTCGGGCGCTACGTCGGACCCGTCGTGGGCCGTGACACCTACGGCAGCGCGAAACCGGACCCGGAGGGGCTGCTCGCCGTCGTCGACCAGCTGGACGCGACACCCGAACAGACGGTCTTTGTCGGCGATTCGGAACGCGACGCCGAGACGGCTCGCCGCGCCGGAACGGCCTTCGAGTGGGCACGCTCGTTCGATCAGCGACGGTACCGTGCGTAGAGGTAGACGCCGACGGCGGTGAGGAACCAGACGACCGCCCCGACGCGGACGGCGAAGAGCGCCCGGGCCGACCAGGTAGTGAGCGTGGTGAGCGCGGAGAGCGCGACGACGATGGGCGTCCCGACGAGGATGGTCGTCAGGAAGGTGACCTGCATCACCCAGCCGAAGTCGACGCCGTCGGGGTCGGTCTGTTCGACTGCTGGCACGCGTCGACGTTCTTACGGCTGTGCCATGCCGCTTCCGATTTCGCCCAAACCGAACACGTAATATGCCGGCGCACCCGGCCACGGACATGACCACCGTCAGGGACTTGCAGGCGATGGCCGGCGAGGAGCCGATAACGATGCTGACCGCCTACGACGCCGTCACGGCCCGGCTCGTCGAGGACAGTGGGGTCGACGTGGTCCTCGTCGGCGACAGCATGGGGAACGCCGTCCTCGGCCACGACGACACCCTCCCGGTCACCGTCGACGAGATGGCCTCCCGCGTCGGTGCCGTCGCGCGTGGGACCGACGAGGCCCTGGTCGTCGCCGACATGCCCTTCCTCTCCTTCGGGGCCGACGAGGCCGAGAGCGTCTGGAACTGCGGGCGAATGCTGAAAGAGGAAGGTGCGAACGCCGTCAAACTGGAGTCGGGCCCGCACACCGTCGACCTGACCGAGCGTCTCTCGAATCTCGGCATCCCGGTGATGGCCCACCTCGGACTGACGCCCCAGAGCGTCAACCAGACGGGCTACACCCAGCAGGCCACCGAGCGCGAAGAGGGCGAGGAGATCCTCGAACTGGCGCGCAAACACGAGGCGGCGGGCGCGTTCGCACTGGTCCTGGAACACGTCCCCGCCAACCTCGCCGCCCAGGTGACTGACGCCATCGACATCCCGACCATCGGCATCGGCGCCGGCGGCGACTGCGACGGTCAGGTGCTGGTGTTTACCGACGTGGTGGGCCTTGCCGACTCGAGTCCGCCGTTCGCGGAGCAGTTCGGCGACGTCAGGAGCGAAGTGACCGACGCGGTGAGCGATTACGTCGACGCCGTTCAGGAGGGCGACTTCCCGGGGCCGGAACACAGCGACACGGCCGAGGAACTGGACGACCTGTACTGACCGGCCGTCGCCACCCGAATATTTATTTGACCGTCAACTCGAAACCGAAATGTGGTTTACGAGACGGGTAACCGAACGGTCGACGACGCAGTGGCACGGGTACTCGACGGCGAGCGGCTCGACCGCACCGACGGTATCGCGCTCCTTGCCCAGCCGGTCGAGGCGCTCGCGGCGGGGGCCGACTACGTTCGGCGCGAGCTGGGCGACGCCACCGTCGATGCCTGTTCAATCGTGAACGCGAAAGCCGGGAACTGCGCTGAGGACTGTGGTTTCTGTGCCCAGTCGGTCCACTTCGACACGGGTATCGACGACTACGGCTTCCTGGGGCCGGAGAAAGTACTCGAGGCCGCGAAGCGCGCCGAACGCGACGGTGCCCAGCGATTCGGTATCGTCGTCGCCGAGAAGGGCGTCTCGAAGGAACAACGCCCGGACGAGTGGGCGGACGTCGTCGAGGCGATTCGCCTCGTTCGTGACGAGACTGACGTGGCAGTCGACGCGAGCCTCGGTATCCTCACCGAGGAGGAAGCCGCCGTCCTGGCCGACGAGGGACTGAACCACTACAACCACAACATCGAGACGTCGCCGACCTACTTCCCCGAAATCGTCGACACCCACTCCTTCGAGGACCGTGTGGAGACGCTGGAGGTGGCCAAGGCGGCCGGCATGGACCTCTGTGCCGGCGTCATACTCGGCATGGGCGAGTCGCCGACCGACCGGGTGGACGCAGCTATCGCCCTGCAGGACGTCGGCGTCTCCTCGCTTCCGGTCAACGTCCTCAATCCCGTCGCCGGGACCCCCTTGGCAGAACAGGGGCTCCCGGACATCACGACCGAGGAGATACTCGCGACCATCGCGGTGTACCGACTCCTCCACCCGGAGGCCCGCGTCCGTCTCACCGGCGGCCGCGAGGTCAACCTCGACACGGACGGACAGGTGGCCGCGCTGGAGGCCGGTGCGGACGGCATCCTCACGGGCGACTACCTCACGACCGAGGGACAGTCGGCCGCTGACGACCTGGCGATAATCGAGGCGGCGGGTCTCGAACCGAACACCGACGTCAACGACTTCGACCCGGCTGCCGTCCAGGAGCGAACCGAGGGCGCGACCGGCTCAGAGACCGCTGCCGGTACGGCACAGAGCACGTCGGACCTGCAATCCGACAACTGACGCGGCCGGGCCTGAGGACGTCCGTTGTACGCGACGGTTGGAGACACTTCGGCCTTCGACCCGACGCGAGAGACGCGTCGCTCGGCGACAATCAGGTACCAAAGGGAACTTTCGGGGGCGATGCCCCCGTAGCGTGTGACACTACGGAGCCTTCCGGCTCCACTTTCACTTTCAACGTCTGACGCAAAAAGTCTGACGTACGTTTCATCTGGAGATATTGGTACAAACCCGCCAACGAGCCTAGTTTCGACGCTCGAAACCGCAATGGAAACCGAGCCCTCACTCCTCGGGTTCCAGCAGCGAGTCGAGACTGCCGCTGTCGACCAGCAACTCCTGCATCCGCTCGACGGTCCCCTCGTCCCGCGTCCGGCCCGAGCGAAGGACGTCTTCGACCCGGTCGATCGTCGTTCGGGTATCGGACTGGACGAGCAGTATGGGGACGTTCTCCTCTTCGGCGCGCCCGAGAACGGCGCTCGCGGGTCGAAGGCCACCCGTGAGCACCAGCGCCTTGATGCCCGACGACTCGAGCGCCGCCGTCTGAATCTCCGAGCGGTCACCGCCGGTAATCAGGACGGCTTCGCGGGTCCGCCGGAACTGTTCCAGGGCGGCACTCCCCCCCATCGCACCGACCGAGAACCGCTCGACGTGGGCGCCGGTGTCGGCCTCGTTGGTGAGGACGTCGGCCCCGATGCTGCGCGAGAGGTCCTCGACGGTGACGCCGGCGAGCGACTGTACGCGCGGGAGCGCCCCGAAGACGGGGACGTCGCGCCCGGACAGGAACGGCATCACGTCGTCGGTGAGTATCTCCATCGCGTCGTCGGTGACGCCGTTGAACAGCACGCCGGCCAGCCGGTCGCCGAGGGTGCGGGCGGCGCCGAGCACCTCGTCGATGTCACCGACCGTTGCGTAGCCGGAGACCAGGAGGACGTTCGCGTCGACAGCCTCGGCGATGTCGGCGTCGGTGAGGTCGACGATGCCGCCCGTCTCCAGGCGGTCGCTCCCCTCGAGCACCATCAGGTCGACGCCCTCCGAGAGTGCTTCGAAGTTGCCGACCACGCGCTCGCGTAGTTCGGTGGGGTCCTCGCGCCCCCGGATGGCCTCCTGGATGAACGTCGGCGAGTAGACGATGGGCTCCATCTCGTGCATCTCCGCGTCGAGGCCCAGCAGCTCGCGGGCGAGCATCGGGTCCTCGTCGCGGGTCTTGCCGACCGCGCTCTGGAGCCGGGTCCCCTTCGGCTTCATGTAGCCGACCGAGAGTCCCGACTCCTGGGCCTGCTTCGCAAGCGCGAGCGTGATGGCGGTCTTGCCGATACCTTCCTCCGTGGACGTGACGAGTAGCGTGTTCGTGTCGGTCATAGTTCCTCCTGGTCGAGCGTGAGTCGCAGGTCGACGGCCTGAACCCCCTCCGGGGTGGCCACGAGCGGGTTGATGTCCAGTTCGACGATGGCCGGGAAGTCCGTCACCAGCTGTGAGAGGCGCTGGATGGCCTCGACGAGGGCCGCCTCGTCGACGGGGTCCCGACCGCGGGCGCCGCGTAACAGCGGCGCGGAGTCGATGTCGTCGAGCATCTCTCTCGCGTCTGTCTCGCTGACGGGGGCGACGCGGACGGTGTTGTCTTCGAGCACCTCGACGAAGATGCCTCCGAGGCCGAACAGCAACAGGGGACCGAACTGCGGGTCGCGGTTCATCCCGAGGATGGTCTCGGTCCCCGAGTCGAGGTCGACCATCTCCTGGACCTGGACGCCCAGTACCGTCGCGTCGGACTGGTAGTTGCGCGCCCGGACGACGAGGTCCTCGTAGGTGTCGCGGACCTCCTCCGGCGGGACGCCGACCTCTACGCCGCCGATGTCGGACTTGTGGAGGATGTCCGGGCTGACGATCTTCATCACGACCTCGTCGCCGATCTCTGCGGCCACTTCCTCGGCCTCCGTCGGCGACCGTGTCACCGCACCCTGCGGTGTCGGGATGCCGTACGCGTCGAGCAGTCCCATCGCTTCGACGCCCAGCCGGTTCGTGTCCCGCCGGGCGGCCGACCGGAGTATCTCCTCGGCCCGGTCGCGGTCGACGTCGAACGTCGCCGGGTCCTCGTACTCGCGGGCCTGAATCTCGCGGTAGTCGCGCAGCGCGTCGAGGCTGTCGACGGCGCGCGCGGGGTCGAAGTAGTTCGGGATGCCGGCCTCGCTGAGGACCTCCTGGCCCGCGCCGACGGACTTCCCGCCCATCAGAGTGGTCGCCACGGGCGTCTCGAAGGCCGCCTGTTTCTCGACGACGACTTCGGCGAGCTCCTCGAAGGACAGCACTGCGGTCGGACAGGCCACGACGACGGCCATCGCGACGTTGTCGTCGGCGAGCACGGTCTCCAGGGCGAGTTCGAACCGCTCCGCCGGGGCGTCCCCGATGATATCGACCGGGTTGTAGATGTTGGCCTCGTCGGGCATCGACTCCCTCAGCCGGTCGAGCGTCGCGTCCTCGAACTCCGCCAGCGAGAGGTCCGAGTCGCCGACGGCGTCGGTCGTCATCACACCCGGGCCGCCGGCGTTCGTGACGATGGCTATCTCGTCGCCCTCGGGGAGCGGCTGGCCCGAGAGAATCTGTGCGTAGTCGAACAGCTCCTGGACCGACTCGACCCGGAGGGTCCCGGCCTGTTCGAGGCCCGCCTCGTAGGCCCGCTCCGACCCCGCCATCGCCCCGGTGTGGGAGGCGGCGGCGCTCGCACCGGCGTCGGTCCGGCCGGACTTGACGAGCACAATCGGGGTATCCTGAGCTACGTCTCGGGCCGTCCGGACGAACTTCGTCCCGTCGGAGATGTCCTCCAGGTAGCCGAGGATGACCTCGGTGTCCGGGTCTTCGCCCCACTCGGCGACGAAGTCGCCCTCGTCGAGGACGGCCTTGTTGCCCAGCGAGACGATGTCCTTGAACCCGACGTCGCGCTCGGCGGCCCAGTCGAGCACCGCCGTGACGAACGCCCCGGACTGGCTCATGAAGGAGATGTCCCCGCTGTTTGCCATCTCGTTGCCGAACGTGGCGTTCAGCCCGCCGGGGGTCGACATCACGCCCAGGCTGTTGGGACCCACGAGGTTTAGGTCGTACTCCTCGGCAGCCTCGATGAGCTTCTGCTCGCGGGACATGCCCTCGCTGCCGGTCTCGCCGAACCCGGCCGTGATGACGACGACGTTCTTCACCCCCGCCTGGCCAGCCTCTCTGATGGCCTGGACCGCCGCGTCCGGTGGCACGACGACGACGGCGACGTCGACCATCCCGGGGTCGTCGACGTCACCGATGGTATCGTAGCAGGGCAGGCCGAGGGCCTCGTCTTTGTATGGGTTGACCGCTACGATCTCGCCGTCGAACGATGCAAGCAGGTTCGACGTGATAGCGCGACCGACAGAGCCCTCCGAGTCGGTCGCACCGATTACGGCGACCCGTTCCGGCGCGAAAAGCGTCGATAGTCGTCCCATGCCTCTATCGGACTTTCTCCCCACGCGCGAATATAACTGCGGGGTCGCTCCCGTCGGGTGAGAACCCCGCCCGGCATCGAAACGTCTTTAGCCGCGAATCCACGGCGTCGGTCGACTTCGCGTCGTTTTTGTCCGTCGCCCGAGTACCGCCGTCGATGGTTGATTCCGACCTGTTGGCGGCCTTCGACGACGAGGTGATTCGCGCCGTCGCGGCCGAGAACGACGTCGAGCGTGACCTGCTCGTCGACGCGCTGCGGGACCACCAGCGGACGATGCGTGACAACCCTGGCGTCGAGAACCTCGTCTACGAGTGGCGAAAGCAGTTCCAGGACCCGGTGCTCGACCGGACTCCGGACAGATACGTCGTCGCGGTCAAGCCGTCGGTCTGGGAGGAGTTCGGGTCCTTCCTGGAACTGAGCGACGAGATGCTGGGCGCCGTCGTGGCGGTCCATCAAGAACAGGTCCTCCGCTCGCTCTCCGAAGAGGCGCTGACTTCCGCTCCCGAACTCGTGCCGCTGGTGGTCGCCCGCCCGGCGAGTGACTGAAAGCCGACGTTATCGTCCCCGCCCAGTCCAGTCTCCTACTGACCGGGCCGGTGGCAATTCTGCTAGGTTCGGCCTCCCTCTGTATCAGTCTGGATTACTCAACGAGTGCCGTTTCTACGCTCCGCATTACAATGCAGCAGACTACCAAGGCTTTCTCGTTCCCGACGGCCGGGAGCTCGGTCACCCACCAAACGACCGGCCGGGAACGACCAAGGAACGATTGAAATGCCAAAACCAACAGATAGCATCACACGAAGACAAGCGCTCGTCGCCGGCGGCGCGGCCCTCGGTGGCCTCGCGCTCGGAACCTCGACGGTACTCGGACAGAACGACGACGAATCGCGGCGGTACAGAGTGACCATCGCGAACAACACGCCTGGGCAACCGTTCACGCCCCCGGCGGTCGCGGCCCACACGGCCGACATCGAGGTGTTCGCCGTCGGCGAACCGGCCAACGAACCGACCCGTCAGCTCGCGGAGAACGGGGACCTGGGTCCCCTGAGCGACCTGGCGACGTCGGCTGACGAGGTCCGTGGCGTCGCCGTCGGTGATGCGCCCCTCGTCCCGCAGGCCGACCCCGCTGGAACCGGGAACCCGTGGTACACGATGTTGCATCTCACCGCCGACGAGGAGGCGACGTTCCTCACCTTCGCCAGTATGCTCATCGCCACCAACGACGGTATCGTCGGCCTGGACACGGTCCCGCTGCCGAGCCACGTCAACGAGTCGCGCACCTACTACGCGAACGGCTACGACGTTGGCACCGAACAGAACACGGAACTGTTCGCCGACATGGTCCCCCCAGCCAAGACGCTCATCATCGGTGGCGAGCCAGAGGGGACCGCCGAGAGCGACGAGGACATCGCCGAGGACGACGTCATCCGCCCGCATCCGGGGATTCAGGGAGTCGGCAACTTACCCCCGGAAGTCTACGACTGGGACGAGCCCGCCGCGCTGGTCCAGGTCGAGCGTCTGGGGTAGCGACCTGGCTCGCCAGCGACGGACGCCGTCTCCCGATGGCGATGTGCTCGTTCAGCCAGCGAGTATTCCGGTCGGCGCTGTGAGTACTTCGATTCTCCCGTACCGATACGGGGATCCGCCCGTCCCACCGCGCGGACACGTACGTTCTGGGTTATCCCGAAACGCGTCCCCCGCTCACGGACGGCGGGCTTTTGTAGGTCACGCGGCTACTGGATTACATGAGCGACAGTTCCGGTGACGACGTCACCGCCCTGCTGACGGACCTCGTCACCACGCTGCGTGACCTGGAGACGGCTGTCGAACCGCGCACGGAGCGCGGCCGACCGCGGCCACCGACACCGAAGGAACTGCTTCGGTTCACCAGCGACGTGACGATTCCCGCCGCCATCCTGGTCCTCCGGACGAACATCGAGGCGTTGAAGCTTTTGCGCCGGGCTATCAGGTTGGCCGAGCGACGGCCCGTGGCCGAGGACTCGACCGGAGACGCCGTCCGAGCCCGGGCCGCGGAACTCAGCAGTGTCACGCTCCGTCGGCTGGACGGCGCGCTGACAGAGATACAGCGCGCAGTCGAGGGCACGCCCGAGGACGAGGACGCGCGCGAGCTCCTCGAGGAGGCCAGAGCGCTCCGCGCCGACCTCGCGGACCGTCTCCAGGAAGTCGACGAGGGACGTTCAGCGGACGGCACGGACGACTCGCTCAGTTCCGTCTCGGTCGACGTCGACGCCGAGCTGCAGTCCATCAAGGACGATATCGACCCTCCCGCCGACGACGAGTCTACGAACACAGACGACGAGTCGTAGCGCCAGTCCGGGGTTCGGAGCGGACCGCTCGAAAACATAATGATTTATTATGTTACTCCTGCATTGTCCGATACAGATGTCGAACACCGAGTACCCCGGACCACGGAGAGCCGTTTTCTTCGTCCGCCACGACCTGCCCGCGCCGTCGGCACAGCGTCGGGCCGAACTGGAACAGACGCTACAGGACCTCGTCTGTGCGGGCGTACTCGACGACGTCGAGACTGTGGTCTGGAACAAGCGGGTCCGAGCCGACCCTGCGCAGGACACCGCAGAGCGGAACCGCTATTCGGAGTTCGCCGACTGGGCGAGACGGGCCCACGCTTCGCTCGCGCCATTCTTTGACACGAGGGAGTGTTACAGCACGACGACCGGCGAGAAGGAGACACAGCTGGTGCTACCGACGATGGCCCTCGCCGTCTACGAGGACGGCGAACTCGTGCGCGTCGCGCCACACGCGAACGCCGGGAGCACCGAGTCCGTCACCGAGTGCGTCGAGCTGCTGTCGAGGCACGCTGACTCGATTCCGACGGTCCCGTCCTCCGTCTCGATGGCGGAGTGACGCTACGCGAGATGCATCGATATGGCTATCTCGTCGGCCGTCGTAGCTTCCCCGAACATCGGTGTATGATACCATGCAACACGTCGACGGCGCAGCTCTGTACGTCCGGACGCCAGCGCCAATGGCGACCGAGAAGCGTCAACAGACTATTCTCGGACGGCTAGAGGCGCTCCGAAACGCCAGAGCCATCGACGACGTCACCGTCACCTACTGGTTCAGACAAGCACGCGACAGCGACGAGGACCCCGTGATGCCGTCGGTCGTCGCGCTGGAGGCCTGGGCCGAAGACTGCGACGTTTCGCTCACGCCTGCGTTCGAGCACCACAACCGCTCGAACTGGTTTACCGGGACCGAGGACGACGTCGTGTCGCTCCCGGTCATCTGTCTGGCGTTCCTGGCCGACGGCGACATCTGTGCCGTCTATCCACACTCGGGGCCGTCGGGCTATCAGAGTGTCATCGACGGGCTTGACAAGCTAGAAGCGGCGGCCACAGCCGAGTCGCACTCGTCTCCGTGAGCGGGCGAGTCGTCCTGCAGTCGGTCAGACCGGGTCCCAGCGGTAGCCGTCCCAGTCCTGGCTCTCGGGCTCTTTGATTCCGACGTCGGGGTCACGCAGTTCCTCGACGTAGACCGGTTCGACTTCGTCGCCGGTCTCGACGTCCTCGGTCGTGACCTGGCCGAGCGCGCGGACGAAGTCGTCGGTCAGCCCCTCGTCGCTGAGGTCGAATTCGACGATGGCCATCGTGTTCGGCTGGCGCACCCCGGGAGGCGTGGCCGTCGACGTCGTCCAGGTGACGACTTCGGCGGTGCGCTCCGAGAGGTCGAGTGTTTCTTCCTGTGGCTCCCCGCAGTCCGGACAGCGCGGGTGGGTCGGATACGAGACGTGGCCGTTCGGACAGACCCCTGCGACCAGCGTCATTCTGCTGCCTCCATGATGGTGGTGATGACACAGTTCCCGAAGCCGCCGACGTTACAGGCCAGCGCCGTCTCCGCGTCGACCTGTCGCGGCCCGGCCTCGCCGACGAGCTGTTCGTATATCTCGACGCCTTGTGCGACGCCGCTCGCCCCGAGCGGATGGCCCTTGGACTTCAGTCCGCCCGAGGTGTTGATGGGCAGGTCGCCGTCCTTCGCCGTCGTCCCGTCCATCGCCAGTTCCCAGGCAGTCCCCTGGTCGGCGACGCCGATACCCTCCAGCTGGAGGAACTCGAGGATGGTGAACATGTCGTGCAGTTCCGCGACGTCGAGGTCTTCCGGGCCCAGGCCGGCCATCTCGTAGGCGTCCTGACTCGATTCGACGACGCCACCCATGATCGTCGGGTCGTCGCGCTCGTGGACGACGTGGGTGTCCGTCGCGCCACTGATGCCCGATATGACCGCGTACTCGTCGGTAATCTCCTTGGCGCGTTCCTCGGTCGTGAACATCATCGCCGCGCTCCCGTCGGTGATGGGACAGAAGTCGTACAGTCGGAGCGGGTCGGCGATGATGGGCGAGTCAAGTGCTTTCTCGACGGTGATCTCCTTCTGGAACTGCGCGTTGGGGTTGTCGACCCCGTTCTTGTGGTTCTTGACGGCTACGCGGGCGAGTGACTCTCGCGGCGCGTCGAACCGCTCCAGGTAGTGACGGGCGGTCATCCCGGCAAACGACGGCAGGGTGACGCCGTGCTTGTACTCGTCTGGATGGGTGATGGAGGCGATGATGTCCGTCGCCTCTCCCGTCGTCTTGTGGGTCATCTTCTCCCCGCCGACCAGCAGCGTCATCTCGCTGGCGCCGGAGGCGACCGACTGCCAGGCCTCGTAGATGCCGGCCCCGCCCGAGGAGGAGGTCTGGTCGACCCGTTCGCTGTACGCCGGCATGAGCCCGAGGTCGTGGGCCAGGAGGTTCATCACGCCCGTCTGGCCCTCGAACTCGCCGCTCGCCATGTTCGAGACGTACAGGTGCTCTACGTCCTTCGGTGTGACACCGGCGTCGTCGAGGCACGCTTCGCCGGCCTCCGAGAGCAACTCGCGGAGCCAGGCGTCACGCTGCCCGAACTTCGTCATCGACGCGCCGATTACTGCGACTCCCATGTGCGGCCACTCTCGGGGATACCCTGTGTAGATTTCGGTCCGGCTACACGTCGGGCCGCCCTCGCCACTCCCGTTGATCTGGTGACATCGTTGCAGCGGCGCTCGTCGTCAGCCCCGATGACAGGACGCTGTGTTCGAACTGCGAACGTGCGGCCCAGCACCACCCTGGCACGCTATCATCTGATGAAAAACCGCTCTTGGTTATATGCCTCTGGAGGAGCTATCCGGCGGCATGAACTCGTCCGAACCGAAACGAAGTGACGCTGCCGTCGTGGTTCGGCGACACGAGGGGGGATGGCGCGCGCGATGAACGACAGTGCCGGGTTGCTGTTCGTCTGTCCGGAGTGTGCCGAGACCATCGAAGTCAACGAACCGATGCAGGCGGCGATACTGGAGAGCGGATGTATCGTCTGCGGGGCGGCGATTACACCTGGGGCCTTCGAACGTAACTGAGTTATCAGTCCGTTCCGACCGGCTTCCGGCCGGCTAGTGCCGTGTTCTGCAGACTGTCGATACCCTACTCGAACCGCTTGCTACTGTCGGTGCGTGATGATATACTGGTGGTACCGGTCTCAGTCGACCAGCAGCGCGTCGAGCACCTTCGACTGTGCCGCGGCGAGGTGCTCGCTGAACGTCGCCCGACAGATGCCCATCGCCGCCGCGACGTCGCCTGCGTTCGCCCGTTTGGGGTGGTCGAAGTAGCCGAGGTCGTGGGCGCGCTGCAGTGCCTCGCGCTGGCGGGCCGTCAGCTTCGCGCGGTCGACGAACACGAGGTCGTGGTCGTCTCGGACCCCTTCTGACCGGAGCAGTCGCTGGATGTCAACCTCCGGGAACGACTCACGGAGGTCGGTGACGAGGCCCTGTAACGTCTCGACGTCCGGCGCGTGGAACGTCAGGAACACCGACCCCTCTCGGGTGTGTCGGTCGGCGATGGGACAGTCGTACGTCTCGACGCAGTCACACGGGCACCGTACACCCGCCTCCCGCGTGTAGCGATAGACCGTGGTCGCGCCGTAGTCGAAGACCGGAGCGACGCGTTCGGGGAGTTCGGCGTCGACGTCGTCGGCTGGGTCGCCGCCTTCGAGGATGAACTCGACGGTGGTCCGGTCGGTGTCGCTGTCATTGACGCTCCGCCGAATCGACCGACTGTGTGCCTCTGCTCGCGCGGCGGCCTGTGCGACGAGACAGGTCTCGCCCGGGTCGACCCGGACTTCCGCTCGGATGCCGGTCCCCATTCGTTCCGTATCTCGCAGCACTCCTATCTAAATCTCACGCACCGCCGAGATAGTCGAGGGGATATGAATCCCCCTGCATATGTTGGGACCTGCACTCTGCCACCGTCCCGTCTACACGGACACAGTGAGTCGTCATGTCGTCCCAAGCACACCGATTCGAGCCCGGCCGTCGGAACGAGGTCGAACGCACAGCACTCGCCGAGTCGGACCTGCTGTCGGTCCTCACGGACGAGAAGTGTCTGGGCGTCCTCCGGACACTCGAGTCCGACTCGCTGACAGTCACCGAACTCAACGACGAACTGGACGTGCCGATTTCGACGCTTTACCGAAAGGTCGACTGTCTCGTCGAAGCGGGGTTACTCGAAGAACACACTCGCTTCCGGGCGGACGGGAACCACAAGAACGAGTACGCCCGCACCGTTTCGGACGTCTCGGTCGACGTCGACCTCGAGGCGCTCGAGGTCGTAGTCCGTGACTGAACGGTCGCCGGGCAACTGACTGTCCGGGTCAGTACTGCGCTCTCGCTGCGGCCACCCACTCCTCGCCACGCTCGACGTTCTGCGGGCGATGTCGTTTCCCGAAGCGGTCGAGGCGAGCGGCGAGCGTCCACTGGTCCGTGTAGTCGACGTCGTCAGCCGCGGCGGCCGCGACGGCAGCGCGCTGTCGGTCGGACACGTGTGCGCCGACGGCGCTCGTGATGGCGGCGACCTGCGAGGGATTCGCGTCCGCGGGAATCGACACCGCCAGCTCCGTCCCGTCGACGGTCACCGTCGTGGTCGCCGTGCCCTCTGTCCGCTCCCCCGGTCCGTCTGCTGTCTCCTCGCGTGTCGCCATCTTACAGTGGGATGTTGCCGTGGTCTTTCGGGGGCGTGTCCTCGCGCTTGCGCTGGAGCAGGTCCAGGTCGTCGATGAGTCGCTTGCGCGTGTCCTTCGGTTCGATGACGTCGTCGAGGTACCCGCGCCTGGCCGGGCCGTAGGGGTGGGCGAACTCCTCGCGGAACTCGTCCATCAGGGCCTGGCGCTTGGCGTCGGGGTCGTCGGCCTCGGCGATCTCGTTCCGGTAGAGGATGTTGACCGCGCCCCGCGGCCCCAGCACGGCCATCTCGGAGCCCGGCCAGGCGTAGTTGACGTCGCTGCCGAGGAACTTCGAGGACATGACGATGTACGCCCCGCCGTAGGCCTTGCGGACGACCACCGAGAGCAGCGGGACAGTCGCCTCCGCGTAGGCGTAGATGAGCTTCGCGCCCCGACGGATGATGCCGTTGTGCTCCTGGTCCGTGCCGGGCATGAACCCGGGGACGTCGACGAAGGAGACGATGGGGATGTTGAAGGAATCACAGAAGCGGATGAACCGCGCGGCCTTCTCTGAGGCGTCGATGTCCAGCGTCCCCGCGCTCACACGGGGTTGGTTGGCGACGATACCGACCGACTTGCCGTCCATCCGGGCGAACCCGGTGATGACGTTCCGGGCCCAGTTGCCGTGGGTCTCGAAGAACGACTGCTCGTCGACGATGTTCCCGATGACCTTCGTCATGTC
Source organism: Haloarcula ordinaria (assembly GCF_029338275.1). Classification (NCBI taxonomy): domain Archaea; kingdom Methanobacteriati; phylum Methanobacteriota; class Halobacteria; order Halobacteriales; family Haloarculaceae; genus Haloarcula; species Haloarcula ordinaria. Next base: position 2,098,210 of record NZ_CP119789.1, read on the forward strand.
GTAGGGCTTTCGCGGGGCCGAGGGGACGATGTCCGTGACCTCCGGGACCTCGCGCTCGGGGTCGTCCCACGGCTTGACCCGCGGCGGGTCTTCCATGTTGTTCTGGGGGAGATAGGAGAGGAGTCGGCGGATGTTCTCCAGGGCCTCTTCCTCGGAGGGGTACGAGAAGTGCGCGACACCGGACTTCGTGGAATGTGAGCCCGCTCCGCCGAGTTCCTCCTTGGACACCTGCTCGCCGGTGACCGTCTCGATGACGTCCGGGCCGGTGATGAACATGTGGCTGGTGTCCTGGACCATGAACGTGAAGTCCGTCAGCGCCGGGGAGTAGGTCGCCCCACCCGCACACGGGCCCATGATGGCCGAGATCTGGGGGATGAGGCCACTGGCCTTCGTGTTGCGCTCGAAGATCTTCGCGAAGCCGACCAGCGAGTCGACCCCCTCCTGGATGCGTGCGCCACCGGAGTCGTTGAGGCCGATGACGGGGACGCCGTTCTCGATGGCCTTGTCCATCACCTTACAGATCTTCTCGGCCACGACCTCGCCGACGGAGCCACCGAGCACCGTGAAGTCGTGGGCGAAGAGGAACACCTTGCGGCCGTCGACGTCGCCGTAGCCAGTGACGACGGCGTCGCCCGGGAACTTCTTGTCCTCCATGCCGAAGTTCGTCGAGCGGTGTTCGACGAAGGGGTCGACCTCGTTGAACGACCCGTCGTCGACGAGGAAGTCGATTCGCTCGCGGGCGGTCATCTTCCCCTTCTCGTGTTGTGCCTCGATACGCGCCTCGCCGCCGCCGAGCCTCGCTTCCTCGCGTCGGTCGCGGAGTTCCTCGACGGCGCTTCGCTCCTCGCTCTCGTCTTCGGGTTCTTCCTGTTTACTCATGTTACCACTCCATGCCGCCGTTGACGCCGAGCACCTGCCCGGTCATGTAACTGGACTCCTCGCCGGCGACGAACCGGACGATACAGGCGATGTCCTCGACGGTCGCGAACCGGTCGAGCGGGATGTTCCGCAGAATCTTCTCCTGGACTCGCTCCGGGACCTCGTCCAGCATGTCGGTACGGACGAACCCCGGTGCGACGCAGTTCGCCGTCGAGCCGGTGTGGGCGAGCTCCAGTGCGAGCGTGCGCGTGAACCCGAACAGGCCCGACTTCGTCGTCGCGTAGTTCGCCTGCCCGATGTTGCCCTGCTGGCCGACGACGCTCGAGATGTTGATCAGCCGGCCGTTCTCGGCGTGCTGGATGTCGTCGTAGAACGCGTCGGTGCAGTTGAACACCCCGCCGAGGTTGACGTCGATGACCGTCTGCCAGTCCTCGCGGGTCATGTGTTCGAACTTCTTGTCGATGGTGATACCCGCGTTGTTGATGAGCACGTCAGGCGGCCCGAACTCGTCGACGACCGCTTCCCGCATCTCCAGCACCTCGTCGTGCTTGGCCACGTCGGCTTGGACGGCGACTGCCTCGCCGCCGTCCATCTCCTCGATGGTCTCCACGACGTCGCGTGCCTCGTCCTCCGAGGACCGGTAGTTGACGACCACGTTGGCGCCGTGTTCGGCAAGGTCCTCGGCGATACCGCGACCGATGCCCCGTGACGAGCCGGTCACCACACAGGTCTGATCGTTCAGATACATGTATCCGGTGAGATACCCCCGTGGGTTCGTGCATTCATCGCTTACCATAGAGGGCAAAGCACAGGCAGATAATAGTTCGCCTTATAGCTCGTTAATCGGGCGACCGGGAATATAATGAGCTTGTCACAGGAGCCGAACGTACATACTGATATACAGATTCACGTGGGTACCGTTCGCCCGTCCAACAGTTAGGCCGGCCTAAAACAGAAAGCCTCTTTAGGCAGGCCTAAACAGTGGGGAGTACGATGGTTACAGACATCTGCGTCGTGGTTCCGACGATACGGAACCACGAGTGTCTCCGCGAGTACTGCCAGAACGCCCGCGACCACGGGTTCGACCTCGACCGGCTCTTCTTCGTGCTCGTCACCGAGGACTTCTGTGACACCGAGGCGATGGAACGGATGCTTGACGACGAGGGCGTCGCGGGAGCCGTCTTCGACGGCACCGCCAGGGAAGCGTGGTTCAACGAGAACGGCGTGAGCGAGTACGGCCACCTCGTCCCCGAGGCGAGCCACGCGCAGACGTCCTTCGGGCTCCTGTATCTCTGGGCCAACGAGTTCGAGTACGGCGTGTTCATCGACGACGACACGCTCCCCCACGCGGACGTGGACTTCTTCGGCACCCACATGGAGAATCTCGCCTACGAGGGCGAGATAGAGCGCGTTCGGTCGGACGAGCGCTGGGTGAACGTCCTCTACCAGAACGAGGACGACCACGGCCTCTACCCTCGGGGATACCCCTACGCTGCGATGGACGAGTCGGTCGAGACCGACGCGACGTACGTCGACGACGTCGTGGCCTCCCAGGGGCTCTGGACGAACGTGCCGGACCTCGACGCGGTCCGCATCCTGATGGACGGCGACCTGCAGGGACAGGCCCAGACCCGGACTGCCGCGTCGGACTTCGGCGAGGACTTCGTCGCAGCCGAGGGCAACTACCTCACCGTCTGCTCGATGAACCTCGCCTTCCGCCGCGAGGTCGTCCCAGCGTTCTACCAGCTGCCGATGGACGACAACGAATGGGACGTCGGCCGGTTCGACGACATCTGGTCGGGGCTGTTCCTCAAACGGGCGGCCGATTTGCTGGACAAGCAAATCTACAACGGCGGCCCGCTCTGTGAGCACAACAAGGCCCCGCGGTCGACGTTCTCCGACCTCACCAACGAGGTCCACGGTCTCGAACTCAACGAGCACGTCTGGGAGGTCGTCGACGACGTCGGCGACGACGCGTCCTCGTACACGGAGGCGTTCGACGCCATGGGCCAGGCGCTGGCCGAGGGCGACTTCAGCGACTGGGAGAACGGTGCGTTCCTCAACCACTGCGGGGAGTACATGCTCGACTGGCTGGACTGCCTGGCCGAACTCGAAGGGCCACAGCCCGACCGCATCCCCGCCGCGGCGGACGATTAAAACGCAAACCATTTAGGCAAACCTAAAACTACTACAACACAACATGACTGACGACGACTCTCTTACGGACGGTTCGCGGTCCCGACGTCGGTTCCTCCAGCTGGGCGGTGCGGCTGCCGCGACTGCGCTCGCCGGTTGTTCTGGACTCTCACTCGGTGGCGAACAGGAAAGCGGACAGGTGACGCTCGCGGACTTCCGCGGGTCGGGTCCGCTCGTCGCCCAGCGGGCCGAGCCAGAGGGGACGTCCATCGAGGACCTCCCAGCCCTCGAAGGGGAACTCACGCTCTACCTCGGCGGCGGCGAGGGCGGCCTGTACCTCGACCTCATCAACCTGCTCGAACGGCGCTACCCCGACTTCACGACCAACCACCGGCTCGAGGCGTCCAGCGACCTGGCCAACACCATCATCGAGGAGACGGACGCGGGCCAGAGTCCAGCCGACGTGTTCATGGCGGTCGACGCCGGCTCGCTCGGCGCCGTCGCCAACGCCGGCGCGACGGCGGGTCTCCCCGAAGAGGCGCTCTCGGCAGTCCCGTCGGAGTTCCAGGACAGCGAGGGACGCTGGGTCGGTATCGCCGGCCGGGCGCGGGCGATTCCGTACAACACGAACGAGCTCTCGGCGTCCGACATCCCGTCGAGCGTCCAGGCGTTCCCCGAGACGGCGGCCTTCCAGAACAGCCTCGGCTGGGCGCCGACCTACAGCGCGTTCCAGTCGTTCGTCACGGCCATGCGGCTCATCCGCGGGGACGACGAGACGCGATCGTGGCTCGAAGCGATGCTCGACGCCGGCATCACGGAGTTCCCCGACGAGTTCCGCGTCTCGAACGCCGCCGCCGACGGCGAGATCGTCGCCGGCTTTGCCAACCACTACTACTCCCAGCGGGTCAAGTCCGCCCGGGAGGACGCACCGCTGGACCTCGCGTTCACCGAGGGAGACGCCGGCGCGCTCGTCAACGTCTCCGGGCTCGAGATTCTCGACGGGACACCGAACGCCGACCTCGCCGCGAACTTCGTCAGACACATTCTCTCGGCGGAGGCCCAGGAGTTCTTCGCCACGCGGACCTTCGCCTACCCGATGATTCCGGGCGTCCAGCCCGTCGGCGGGCTGCCCACTATCGACGAACTCGACCCGCCGGACATCGACCTGACCGAGCTCGCGGACGTCGCGGGCACGGTCGACCTCTTGCGGGAGGCTGGTGTCCTCTGAGATGAGCGCGAGCGACCGCTTCGAGCAGCTCCGGGAGCAGACGTCGACAGAATCCAGTGACTCGACAGCCCCCACGCTGCTCGCGGTCGTCGCACTCGCCATCTCGCTGTTCGTCCTGTCGCCGCTCGTCTGGCTGTTCCTCCGCGCCGGCGAGATAGCCCCCGCGCGCGCCCTCGAACTGCTGACCAGCCAGACCACTGTCGAGGTCACGCTCAACACCCTCGTGCTGGTCGTCGGCGTCACGGCGGCCTCCGTCCTCATCGGCGTCCCGCTGGCGATACTCACGGCCCAGACGGACCTCCCGTTCAGACGCTTCTGGACGATTACGGCGGCGCTCCCGCTGGTCGTCCCCAGTTACATCGGCGCCTTCGCCTTCGTCTCGGCGTTCGGGCCTCGCGGGGTGCTGGCCGACCTGCTCGCTCCGCTGGGCGTCGAACAGCTCCCGACCATCTACGGGCTTCCCGGCGCCGTCCTCGTCCTCACGCTGTTTACGTACCCCTACGTCTTTCTCACGACGCGCGCGTCGCTCCTCTCGTTCGACGGGACCGTCGTCGAGGCGGCTCGCTCGCTGAACCACACGCGCTGGGAGGCGTTCAAGCGCGTCACGCTCCCCCAGATTGCGCCGGGCATCGCCGCCGGCGCACTGCTCGTCGCACTCTACGCCCTCTCGGACTTCGGGACGCCCGCCATCATGCAGTACGACGTGTTCACCCGGATGATATACAACGAGTTCGGGGCCCGTCGGCTGGACTACGCGTCGGTGCTCTCGATGCTGTTGCTCGTGATGGCGCTCGGAATCCTCGCCGTCGAGTCCCGTCTCAACGCCGGTCGCGAGGGCGCGTACGTCAGCCGCGGGTCGCGCCAGCCCGGCCAGATTCGACTGGGCTACTGGAAGGCGCCGGCCCTGGCCTTCTGTGCCGGCATCGCGGCGCTCTGTCTCGTCCTGCCCATCGGTATCCTGCTCCAGTGGCTCGTGCGCTCGGGGACCGGATACAGCGGCGGCGGGTTCGTCTTCGAACTCTCCTACGCGTGGAACTCGGTGGGCCTGGCCGCTGTTGCGGCCGGCATCAGCGTCCTCGCGGCGCTCCCGGTGGCGTACCTCTCGGCCCGCAGCGACACGCGACTCGGCGCGCTCCCGGAGCGTGCGACCTACGTGGGCTACGCGGTCCCGGGCGTCGTGCTGGGCCTGGCGCTCGTATACCTCGGGCTGTCGTACGTCCCCTTCCTCTACCAGAGCGTCATCCTGCTCGTGTTCGCCTACGTCGTCCGGTTCCTGCCACAGGCGGTCGGGACGACGGAGTCCTCCATCCTCCAGGTCGACCCGAGCTACATCGAGGCGGCCCGGTCGCTGGGGTACAACCCCATCTCGGCGTTCCGCCAGGTCGTCCTGCCGCTCGTCGCGCCGGGCCTCGCAGCCGGCGCGGCGCTGGTGTTCCTGACGACCATGAAGGAATTGCCGGCAACGCTCATGTTACGACCGACGGGGTTCGAGACGTTCGTAACGTATATCTGGCTCGTCCAGGGAGCCGGTTACTACGGGCAAGCCGCTATCCCGGCGCTGATACTCGTCGGCGTCTCGGGGCTCTCCATGCTCGTCATCCTGCGACGGGAAGGTAGTTCGTAATGTCCAACCAAACACACACACAGCGACTCTCCGCGTTCGATTCGGTCGACGCGGCGGTATCGGACCCGGACCGGACGGTCCTGCGACTCGACGGCGTCACGAAGGACTACGGCCAGGAACTCGCGGTCGAGAACCTGGAACTCGAGGTCAAGGAGGGCGAACTCCTGACGCTGCTGGGTCCGTCTGGCTGCGGGAAGACGACGACGCTTCGGATGATCGCCGGTCTCGAGACGCCCTCCGCGGGCACTATCTCGCTCGAAAACGACGTCGTGGCCGGCGAGGGGACGTTCCGCAAGCCCGAGGAGCGGGACATCGGCATCGTCTTCCAGGACTACGCGCTGTTCCCGCATCTCTCGGTCGCGGAGAACATCGCGTTCGGCCTCACCGAGATGGACGACGCGGCCGCAGGCCGCCGGGTCGACGAACTCCTGGAACTGGTCGACCTGACCGACCACCACGACAAGATGCCCGCTCAGCTGTCCGGCGGCCAGCAACAGCGCGTCGCGCTCGCCCGCTCGCTCGCGCCGGAACCGGACGTCCTCCTGCTCGACGAGCCGTTCTCGAACCTGGACGTCCGGCTGCGCGTCGAGATGCGCGAGGAGGTCCGCAAGATTCTGAAGCGCGCCGGCGTCACCGCCATCTCCGTCACCCACGACCAGGAGGAGGCGCTGTCTATCAGCGACCGGGTCGCCATCATGAACGACGGCGCCATCGCGCAGGTCGGCGACCCCGGCGAGGTGTTCGAGAACCCCGAGAGCCGCTTCGTCGCGAGCTTCCTCGGGCAGGCGAGCTTCCTCTCGGCACGGGTGGTCGACGAGACCATCGAGACGGGGCTGGGCTCGTTCGGCACACACCTGCTGAACGGGCCGGTCGAGGCCTACGACGGCGCGATGGTCGACGTGCTCGTCCGCCCCGACGACCTGCAGGCTGTCCCGGCAAGCGAACCGAAGGCCGACGGCTACGTCGTCCACCGCCAGTACAACGGCCCGTCGTTCGTCTACCGCGTCGAGTTGCACAGCGGCGACGTCGTCCACTGCATGCACAACCACGTCGAGACGTTCGAACCGGGCGAGCCGGTCGAAGTCGACCTCGCGGCGGACCACGAACTCGCCTGGTACCCCGCCGAATGAGCTCCCTGCGGCGACCGTCGGTCCAGGCGGCAGTGGTCGCCGTCCTCGGGGGGCTGGTCGTCTTCGCGCTCTCCACCGTCGTCTTCCCGTACCACACCACCAACCACGACGAGGCCGTCTACCTCCAGCAGGCCGCGATGCTACTCGACGGCCAGCTCTTCCTCCGTCCGCCGGTCGCCGAGACGTTCCGCCCGTGGTTCTTCGTCGAAGACGGCGGCCGGCTCTATCCGAAGTACACGCCGGTCGCCGCCGCCGTCTTCGCCGTCGGCCAATTGCTCGGTGGATTCCGAATCGCGCTGGCGCTGGTCGCGACGGGTACGCTCGCACTGACGTATCTGACCGTCCGTGAGGCGTTTGACGAGCGAACCGGCGTCGTCGCCAGCGTCCTCATGCTGGGCTCGCCGCTCTTCCTCGTCGACGCGTCGGTGTTCCTCTCCTACGTGCCCACGATGCTGTTCAACATCGGGTTCGCGGCGGCCTACCTCCACGCCGACCGGACCGGACACAACGGGACCGCTTCGCTCGCCGGCGCCTGTATCGGCCTCGCGTTCTTCTCGCGGCCCTACACGGCCGTCCTGTTCGCGACCCCGTTCGTTCTCCACGCCCTCTGGTCGCTCCGCGGGTTCGAGCGACCGGTCCTCGTCCGCGTCGGTCTGACGGCGCTGTTCGGCCTCGCCGGTGTCGGGCTCACGCTGGCGTACAACTCGGTCGTAACGGGTGAAGCGCTGGTCTTCCCCTACCAGGCGTTCGCCCCGAACGACGGTCTGGGCTTCGGTCGCCGGTCCATCCTGGGGTACTCGCGGGAGTTCACGCCCGCGCTCTCGCTCGAGGCCAACGTGGAACTCCTCTCGAAGTACGCCACCCGCTGGGTGGTCGCCGGGCCCCTGGGCACGCTCGTCGCGCTCGTCGGAGTCTGGACTGCGACGCGCCGTGGACTCGACAGTCGGCAGAGCGCGCTCGCGGGTGTCTTCCTCACCGTGACACTCGGGAACCTCTACTTCTGGGGGACGGTCAACATGCTCGGCGACCTGGCCGACCCGACCGACGGGCTCGTGCGCTTCCTCGGCCCGTACTACCACGTCGACCTGTTGGTGCCGACCGTTGCGTTCGGAGCCGTGGGTGTCATCGCTGTCGGACGCGCAGTCACCTCGACCGTCGAGGAGCGCGTCGCCCCCGCTCGAGTACGGCCTGCACTGGTGGCCGTCACCCTCGTCCTCGCGACGCTGGGCGGGACCGCCGCCGTCGCCGCCGCTGCGGACCCAGTCGGCGACAATCTGGAGGTGACCCGGCAGTACGAGCAGGCGTACGAGCCGTTCGAAGACGACGGCTACAACGACGCCGTCGTCTTCCTCCCGACGCCCTACGGCGACTGGCTCAACCACCCGTTCCAGGCGCTCCGTAACGACCCTGGGTTCGACGACGGGACGGTGTACGCCATGCAGCACCGCCAGTTCGCTGTGGTCGACGCGTATCCGGACCGGGCCTACTACCGCTACGTCTACCGCGGGCAGTGGGCCCCGTTCCTCGGGCAGTCCGTCGAACCCCGCGTCCAGCGGGTGAACGTCGTCGAGGGCAGCGCGGTCGGGGCCGACGTCACTGCGACGATACCTGCCCAAGCCGAACTGGTCTCGCTGCGGCTCACCGACGACCGGGAGAACGCCTACGCGACCGCCAGGGGAGTCGAGACGCTGAACGTGACCCTGCGGGTCGGCGAGGAGCAGACCCGGATGAGCGGACCAGGGCTCGACGAGACGGCGACGGTTCCGACGCCCGAGCGCGGTCCCGTCGCGCTCTCCGCCTTCGTCGACTACGGGACCGGTGCCGGGTTCACCTACCGCGTCGTCGTGCCCGTCGAACGCACCGAAGCGGGGGTCCGTGCACTCACGCCCCGACTGGAGATGTGCCGAGACCAGCGCCGTTGTGACGGCGAGGCGGCGTACGTCCCCGGGGCCCACCGTGACGGCATCGAACTGAACGCGACGCTGTCCGAGGTGACTACCGAATGACCGACTACGAACTCACACGACGGGACGCACTGAAAGCACTGGGCGCGGCAGGTATCACGGTTGCCGGTGGCGCGGCGGCACTGACCTGGGATGGTTACGAAGAGGGGGAAACACCGCTCTCGACGCACGACCGCGAGACGGTCCTCGCCGTCGCAGATACCGTCTACCCGAGCGAGGTGTCCGGCGTCCGGGAGTTCGTCGACGGGTTCCTCGCCGGCCGCGTCGACGCCGACCCGGACCGAGCAGGGGGCATCTCGGCGGCCGTGGCTGCGCTCGACGAGTACGCCAGGGAGTGGGAGGACGCGACGTTCGTCGACCTCGACCCTGAAAAGCGAGACGGGACGCTGCGGGGGTTCGGCGTGGCCATCGCTGACCCTGACCCCGAGGGCGACCCGCGAGAGCGCGTCCGCTACTACCTGGTCAACGAACTCCAGTTCGCACTGTACAGCTCGCCGACCGGCGGGCGGCTCGTCGGCATCGAGAATCCGCAGGGTCACCCCGGCGGGACGGACAGTTATCAACGCCCGCCGGAGTAGCTGCCGTCGGCCGACGTTCCGAGTCCCCTCGCTACCGGAGCCGCTCCTCGAGGGCCACCTTCACGATGGATTTCGCGATAGCGAGGCCGCCCGAGAACGGGTCGAGCTTGGTCTCACCGGCTCGCTCGTCGTACTCGATGGGGCGCTCGCGGACGTCGTAGCCGCGCATCAGCGGCCGGATGAGCAGTTCCGCCGAGAGACCGGTGTTCTCCGTCCAGCGAATCTGGTGGAGGAGTTCACGTCGGTAGGCTCGCATCCCGGTGGTCGTGTCGTGGACGCGCTTGTCCATCAGCACGCTCGCGAGCAGTGCGAACAGTTCGTTTCCGAGTCGGTTGAGCCGTGGCATCTCCTCGGCGCCGAAATAGAGGCGGTCGCCGCTGACCACGTCCGCACCGTCGTTCATCTCCGCGAGGAAGTCGGGCAGTCTTTCCATGGGGTACGTGTCGTCGCAGTCCGTCGTGACGACGATGGGGCGGTCCGGTGTGAGGACGGCTTCTCGGACGGCCACGCCGTAGCCCTGTGGGTCCTGTTCGACGACGCGCGCGCCGTGTTCCCGTGCAATCTCTGGGGTGCGGTCGCTCGACCCGTCGACGCAGACCACCTCGGCTCGGCCGTCGGTCACCGATTCGATGTCCGCGAGCACCGTGCCGATGGCTTGCTCCTCGTTGTAGGTTCCCATCACGACGGCCACGTCGTCGAAGGTGAATGCGCCTCCGTCTACTGCTTCGGTACGCTGAACGCTCATTAGCAAGTGGTCCGTCCTCGCCCCTCTTGAACTTTTAGGTCCGCCAAAAATCGTAACAGTGAGTTGACTTTTCATGGCGGCTACATGGACGGCACGCTACCGCGGTCGACGCGAATCTCGTAGGCTTCGATGTCCTCGTAGGTCGCGACCTGGCCGCCGACGTCGACCATCCCTTCCTCGGTCTCGACGACGAGTGTCGCCACCTCGCGACTGGAACTGTACGTCGCTTCGGCGACCCGTCCCTCGACGACCCAGCTGTCGCCCGTCTCGACGTCTCGGCCCTCGATAGTGGCGTAGAACTCGCCCTCGATGCTGCTCAGGTCCGAGATACAGCGCCGGATGGTGCCGTACCGGCGCGGGAAGGCGAGTTCGTCGCCGTTCGAGAATATCGTCTCTGCCGTCGTCCACAGGACGGTGTTGAGGAATCCGGAGACCAGAAAGCCCAGTTCCGAGCGGTTGAAGATGACGCCGTAGCGGTCCGTCTCCCCGCGGATGCTCTCTCGCGTCGCGTACATCGAGTAGTTGCCGTCGGCGATGGCGACCACCGGTGTGGTGATGCCCCGCCGGGCGCGCACGGTACTCGCGACGCCACGGTAGTCGAACTCCGACTTGTCGGGGGCTTCACTGGCCGGCGAGACGAGGATCTCGGTCGCGATGCCGCTCTCGTGTCGCTCCCGAAGGCGGTCCTCGAGTCGTCGGAGCAGCGAGGGCGTCAACGACAGCATGAGCTCGTACTCGGCCGCGTCGATGATGTCCTCGAGATAGCGGAGTATCGTCGGGCGGGATTTCACCAGCGACACGGCCTCCGGCTCCCGGGCCGGGGCGGTGTACCGCTCGGCGAGGCTGTCGACGAGGTCGTCCAGCGACGACTGGATGTCGCCGAACGACTCGCGCGGGTCTATCGCCAGCACTTTCATCGGCCGCGTCTCCTTGAGCTCGACCAGTCCGACGTCGCCCAGACTCCGCACCGTATCGTACACCCGGGGCTGTGGGATGTCGGTGTGCTCCGATATCTCGGAGGCGGTCAGTTCGCCGTGTTGCAGGGTGGCCAGATACGCCGCCACCTCGTACTCGCCGAGATTGAACCGGGAGATGACCTGTTCGAGGGCGGCCTCCAGGTCGTCACTTGCCATGTGGGACAGCTCTCAAGTCGTCTACAAAGAGACTTCGCCTTCCCGAAAGTCTCTCCTCAGAAACGGGGCGCGTTCGCATCGGCCAGCGTCCGGTTGCGGAGCGCCGTTCCGCTCGCCCGGTCGAAGACGTGAATGGCTTCCTCCGGGAACCCGACGACGAGCCGCTGGTCGGCATCGACACTGCGCATGCCGTCGAGGACGGCGGTGAACAGTGCGCTCTGGGAGGCCGCCGCGTCCTCGAAGGCGAGATGGACGACGTTCTCGTCGCCTTTCGGCTCGACGACGTCGACCGTCGCGTAGTAGTCGTGGTCCGAGCCGACGGCCGACTTGAGTTCGACGTCCTCGGGGCGGATACCGAGCGTGAGTTCGGTGGCGTCGCCAAGGTCGGCGAGCGTCTCCTCCGAGAGCTCGTACTCGAAGTTGTCGGCGACGAGCGTCGACCCCTCGCGCTCGACCTCGAAGAAGTTCATCGCCGGTTCACCGATGAACCCGGCGACGAAGAGGTTGTTGGGCTCGTGGTAACACTCCAGCGGCGTCGCACACTGCTGGAGGATACCCTCGTCCAAAATGGCGACGCGGTCGGACATCGTCATGGCCTCGACCTGGTTGTGTGTGACGTACACCGTCGTCACGCCCAGGTCCTGCTGGAGCTGCTGGAGTTCGGTGCGCATCTCCGCTCTGAGCTTGGCGTCTAAGTTCGCCAGCGGCTCGTCCATCAGGAACACCTTGGGGTCCCGAACGATAGCGCGGCCGAGCGCGACGCGCTGTTGCTGGCCGCCAGACAGTTCGTCGGGCACCCGGTCGAGCAGTTCCGGGATGCCCAGGAGGTCGGCCGCCTCTTCGACCCGCTGCGTAATCTCCGCGTTCGGCAGGTCGGTCGACTCCTCGAGCCCGAACGCCATGTTCTCGCGGACGGTCATGTGCGGATACAGTGCGTACGACTGGAACACCATCGCGATGTTCCGCTTCGTCGCCGGCACATCGTTGACGACTTGCCCGTCGATGCGCAACTCGCCGGACGTGATGTCTTCGAGCCCCGCTATCATCCGCAGGGTCGTCGACTTCCCACAGCCGGAGGGCCCGACGAGGACCAGGAACTCACCGTCCTCGATGTCGATAGCGACGTCGTCAACGGCGACTATCTGGTCCCCGTCGTCGTCGAAAATCTTCGTCACGTTGTCGAGTGTCAGTCGTGCCATCGCGTACACTGTGATTGAGACACCGCGTATATCATTGTTCTGCTATCTCCCGAGAGAGCCCTCAGACTGCCTGAATCGTCCCTCGAAGGGTAATACGACTACGCGACTGCACGCAAAAAATCGGCGTCGGACCGGGGCGTCTACTGACTGTAGGCGTCGGACATCTGTCCGAGGACGTCGTCGTTGGACGCACCGGAGATGAACGAGCTGATTGCCGAGCTCACACCGGACGCGATTTCCGGGGGCGCAGCCAGGCCGTGTGCCAGCGAACGTGGCTGGGCGTCGCTGTTCTGGAAGTCTTCGATTTGGTCCGTCGAGAAGTCGTTGAACGGCTCCGTGGAGACGTCGTTGCGGGGCGGAATCGCGCCCTTGCCCGGACAGAAGATCTCCTGGGCCGTCGTCGTGCCGACGAACTGACACCACAGCGTCGTCGCTTCCGGCGACGGGTTGTTGATCGGGTACGGGAACGAGTCCATGTTCAGCGCGTAGTTGCCCGCGGTGCCGGGGAACGGCACGTAGTCCCACTCCTCGCCGTAGGTGAGGTCGTTTGTGATGTACGTCCCGGCCGCCCAGTCGCCCTGGTGGATGAAGGCGGCGTCGCCGTTGATGACCTGCGAGTTGGCCTCGGTCCAGGAGATGGACCCGGCGTCGCTCGGGTAGAACTCGCTGTAGTCCCGGACGATGTCGAGCGCCTCGGCCAGCGAATCGCTGTTGGCGTCGATTTCGCCGTCCTCGAAGGTGGCGCCGTAGGTCTCTGCGTCCGTGATTCCCAGGTAGACCGTCGCGAACAGCTGGATGGTCGACCACGGCGCGTTGGTCTGATGGGCCATGCCGGTGTACCCGGCGTCGGAGACGGCCTGCAGGGCCTCGGTCACGTCGGCGGGCGTCTCGAGGCTGGTCGGGTCGACACCCGCGTCCTCGACGACGCTGACGTTGTAGAACAGGTTGTTGATCCGGTGGATGTTCAGCGGGACCGTGACGTAGTTCCCCGCCGGCTGAGCCGCTGCCTTCGGCCCGTCGAGGTACGCGTCCTCCATGCTGTTCTCGCTCCAGACGGAGTCGCCGATGTCCTCGAGCAGGTTCGCATCGGTGAAGGGCCGCAGCGCCGCACCGGGCCAGTTCTGCCACGTGCTCGGGTGGTTGCCGTTCTGAATTCGGGTCCGGATGTTGGACTGGAGGTTCTGGCCGGCACCGCCGGCGATGAGGTTGTCGTCGAAGTCGACGAACGGGTACTCCTCGACGAACGCGTCCATCACGGACTGGATGGCTTCGAGTCCGTCACCCTCGCCCCACCAGTGGGCGACCTCGAGTGTGCTCGTCTGAGTCTGTCCGTCGCCGCCGTCGCCGCCGTCGCCGCCATCGCCGCCGTCGCCACCGCTGCCGCCGTCACCGCCGCTCCCGCCGTCGCCACCGCTGCCGCCGTCACCGCCGCTCCCGCCGTCGCCGCCACAGCCGGCGAGGGAGGCAGCACCTGCAGCGCCTGCGATGCGGAGCGCGTTGCGTCTCGATAGCCGCTTGTCAGAGGGTTCGTCAGTCATGAGTAAAGTAGTTCCTCGTTAAGTCGTATTGACGATTCAAACTTAATACTTCGGTATGACAACAGTGTTCGTTTTAGTTACGCCGCCGGTTCCTGATGCTTCGATTTAGGGCTCGAAAGTCGTAAAATCGCGATATTCCTCGTTCGTTGGTGTACAGCCTTGATTTAAATACTCTGGCATGTCTTGACAGATTTCGTATCTATGTGTGAGGACCTCATCCAGGTTCGTCTGAACGACCCTCGCGTACCGCTACAGCGTCTCAGGTTCGACGGAGAGCGTGTGGCGTCCGAAAATGTATCTCGAATGATTACACGGAATACAATTAATATTTTCTCTACCGACTCCGATGATGCGTTACTGAAAAAACCGGAGACACTTGTCCCGAGAGCATTGCCTATTAAGTCGTCCAACGCGGAGACACGTACATGAAGAACATCGACGACCTCGTGGAGAGTGCCTCGGACCTCGCCGAGCGCGGCCTCTCCAAGGGCGAAATCGCGGACGAGCTCAACGTCTCCCGGGAGACGGCGAGCTGGCTGGTCGAACGGAGCGGCACGGGCACGAAACCGACGCCGCCGACGCCGACCGGTGGGCCGCACGACATCCACGTCGACTGGTCGGCCATCGGCCGCGACAGCGCTCGGCTCCACCATCTTGGCGCCGCGATGGCCGACCTGCTATCGAAGCAGGGCGAGGACATCGACCTGACCATCGGTATCGAGAAGGCGGGCGCACCGCTCGCGACCACCGTCGCACAGGAGCTGGAGACGGACCTCGGGACCTACTCGCCGTCGAAACACCAGTGGGACGACGACGACAACGCGACGAGCGACGGCTCGTTCTCCCGGAACTTCGCCCAGATTCGCGACCGTGACTGCTTCATCGTCGACGACACCATCACCAGCGGGAAGACGATGTCAGAGACTATCAACGCCATCAAAGACCAGGGCGGGAACCCCGTCGCCTGTGTCGTGCTGGCGGACAAACGCGGCGTCGAGGACATCGAGGGTGTGCCGGTCTACTCACTCGTCCAGGTCATCCGCGTCGAAGCCGACGAGTAACCCACAGCAGCGAAGTGGGACACTGTCCCGCAGGCGGTCCGTTTCTCGCGTCGGACGGTGGCTCTCTTTCGGCCGTCGGTCCGCTTGGGAACCCGACGACTCCCGAAGCGCGTCTCAGTGCTGTCGTTCAAATAGAGACCGCGGCCTGCGACGCGGGTGGCGTTTCACAGATGGAGGACGCCGTGGCGCTCAAGTTCGAGGTCGTAGCCGACCGCCTGCACGCGTCTCGTCGGCCACTCGCCAGTCACGGAGAGCGTCTCGACCCCCTTCTCGCTGACGAGGTGGGTGTCCTCACTCTTTGCACCCCGTATCGTCGGGTTCCAGGCGTAGCCCTGCGGGAGCACGACAGGGGCGTCGCTGTCAGGGGTCGCGATCCACTCGCGCCCGTCGAACCCGGCGGCCCCGCCTTGATGGTGGTGCTGCCACTCGCCGTCCCAGCCCACCCCGTCGTAGGCGGCCTGAATCGCGGCGAAGACCTCGCTGGCCGTGCCACCGTCTCGACCCACGGCCTGCGTCGCTGCCAGCGCGGACGTCTCGACGCGCATCGCTTTCCGCGTCCGCTCGGCCAGCCACTCCGGTGGGTCGAACGCGACTGTCCGCGTCGTGCTCGTGAACAGGCCGTCACGGGTTCCCGTGACCGAGAGGAGGGCGTAGTCGCCGACCGGTTCCGATTTCGGCGTAAAGTGTCGGTAGCGCTGTGCGCGTTCGCTGCCGCCGACGAGGACCACCGGTGTGGCGATGTCGCGGGCTTCCAGCTCCTCGCGGAGGGCGGCGGCGACACCGCGTTCCGTATCATCTGGGTCGATTCCGCGCGCGACTGTCTCGACGGCTACGGCCGTCTCCTCGCTCAGCGAACGGTAGGCGGCGGCCTGGGCGTCGGTCAACGGCTGGCGCAGTGCGGTCGCGTCCACCGACTCGAATCCCTCGACGTCGAAGTCCGCGGCCGCGGGCGTCGGACTCACGGACGCGACTGCCTCTTCGAGGCCGCCGCTGTACCACTCGAACGTCTCGACGGTCACGTCCTCGCCCAGTTCCTCGTCGCGGAGGCGGCTGGCCTCGATGTTGTCCGTGACCACCGTCACCCCGTCGCCGTCGTAGCCGGCGGCCGCAACGCCGCGGTCCCCGGTTCTATCGATGACGTTGTCGCCGCCCGTCAGCCACGCGAAGGAGTTCGGCCGCGCGAACCACACGGCCGCAAGGTCGTTCTCTGCGAGGTGCGCGTCGAGTCGCGCTTCGAGAGTCATACTGGGTCATCCCGGAGGCGCGATAATAAATCCGGTCGGCCCGTTCAGAGGAAGTCGCTCATGTCCGGCGCGCCGCCGCCGTCGTTGTTCTGGGTCCCCGGGAGCGATTCGGCGATTGCCGCGATGAACGAGTCGAGCCCGCGCGTCTGATACCACACCGTCCCCGGCCCGGTGAACTCCATCACCAGGCCTTCGCCGCTCAAGAGTGTCGACTTCAGGCCGCCGACGCGCCGCGCGTCGAAGTCGACCGAGTTGTCCCAGGCGACGACGTGCTCGTTGTCGACAGTGTAGGTCTCGCCGGCGTCGAGTTCGAGGGACTCCAGCCCGCCGAACGCTTCGATGAAGACGTCGCCGGTCCCTTTCAGCGCCAGCGGCGTGATGCTCGCGCCGGCCAGCAGCGACTTGATGCCGCCGAACTCCGAGTCGATGTCGATGGCCGGGTCGGCCGCGAGGAACGCGCCGTCGACGGCGTACAGCGTCTCGTCGTCGAGCGAGTGGTGGTTCACGTCGCCCGGTGCCGGCGGCGCCAGCGTCAGGCGACCCGGACCGCCCGTCGCGGTGAACTCGTTTGCCAGCAGGGACTCGCCGCCCAGCAGTGACTTCGCCGAGCTGAGGATGCCGTCCCTGCTCGTCGTCGTGTTGATCTCGATAGTCGAGGAGTGACTCACCATCGCCCCGGGTTCCGCGAGGATGGATTCGCCGGCCTCCATGTCGAGGACGACGTGCGTGTAGGCGGGTTTGTGTGTCAGTTCGATATCCATGACAGGTCAGTGTGACATTGCTCGCTATCCGGTATAAACGTTCACCGCCAAAGCGTTCCGTTTCCAAAGGAGCACGCCGAGTCGGAGCGGGTGCTCCCGGAACGTGACGGTGAGCACACCGACGTGCATGACTCAGTAGTCGAAGATGACCGTGATAACAGCTGCCCCTAGTCCCGCCCCTCCTCTCTCCGGATTCGTCTGCGTACCCGATGTCGGCTCTGTGGGCCGTTCTCACGGCCCCGCACCCGTTCCCTCTACACTTTTGTGACGCGGATAGCAAGTCCAGTGCATGGGAAACGCGAACGACGTGGACTACGCTGACCTGCACGACCCGAACGCAGAGTACACGATGCGCGAGCTCTCCGCGGAGACGATGGGCACCACCGCCAAGCGCGGCGGCGGCCGGGACGTCGAGATTACCGACGTCCAGACGACGATGGTCGACGGGAACTTCCCGTGGACCCTGGTCCGTATCTACACCGACGCGGGCATCGTCGGCACCGGCGAGGCCTACTGGGGCGCGGGCGTCCCGGAACTCATCGAGCGGATGAAGCCGTTCGTCGTCGGCGAGAACCCGCTGGACATCGACCGCCTCTACGAACACCTCGTCCAGAAGATGTCCGGCGAGGGGAGCGTCGAGGGCGTCACCGTCACCGCCATCTCCGGTATCGAGGTCGCCCTCCACGACCTGGCCGGCAAGATTCTCGAGATCCCGGCCTACCAGCTGCTCGGTGGCAAGTATCGGGACAAGATGCGCGTCTACTGTGACTGCCACACCGAGGACGAGGCCGACCCCGATGCCTGTGCCGCAGAGGCCCGGCGGGTCGTCGACGAACTCGGCTACGACGCGATGAAGTTCGACCTCGACGTCCCCAGCGGCTTCGAGAAGGACCGGGCGAACCGCCACCTCCGCCCCGGTGAGGTCCGGCACAAGGCCGAAATCGTCGAGAAGGTCACCGAAGAGGTCAAAGACGAGGCCGACGTCGCTTTCGACTGTCACTGGACGTTCTCCGGCGGGTCGGGCAAGCGCCTGGCCGACGCCATCGAGGAGTACGACGTCTGGTGGCTCGAGGACCCGGTCCCGCCGGAGAACCTCGACGTGCAGGAGGAGGTCACGAAGTCCACGAAGACGCCCATCACGGTCGGCGAGAATCGCTACCGGGTCACCGAGGAGCGCCGCCTCATCGAGAACCAGGCGGTCGATATCATCGCCCCAGACATGCCGAAGGTCGGCGGCATGCGCGAGACCCGGAAGATCGCCGACGTCGCGAACCAGTACTACATCCCGGTCGCGATGCACAACGTCTCCTCGCCCATCGCGACGATGGCCAGCGCGCAGGTCGGCGCCGCTATCCCGAACTCCCTGGCGGTCGAGTACCACTCCTACGAACTGGGCTGGTGGGATGACCTGGTCGAGGAGACGGTCATCGAGGACGGCTACATCGAGATCCCCGAGGAACCCGGCCTGGGTCTGACGCTCGACCTCGACGCCGTCGAGGAACACATGGTCGACGGCGACACGCTGTTCGACGAGGAGTGAAACGACTCGTCGGGCTCGCTGAGCGAAGCTCAGCGGTGTTTGACGAAGCGTAAGCTCGGTAAGCACGAAAATCTCTGATTTTCGGCGTTCGACGAGGAGTGAAACGACTCGTCGAGCCTGCCGAGCTTTGCTCGGTATTGTTCGACGAGGCGTAGCGATTTTCTCCGACCGGTCTCGGGGGGTTCGACGATCCGGAGGATCCATCTCACCCCAGTCTTTATCGTATCAGGTGAACAACGATAACACATGGCACGGAGCGGTAGCGGTCTGACGCCCTTCGAACACCTCTCCCGACGCTACGACGACGCTGACCTCACCTGTCCGAAGTGCGGATACGAAGACGACGACGGGTCCTGGCAGACGGTGGCCGACGGGCGACGAATCAACTACCGACACCTCTGTCCCGGGTGTGGCTACCTCCGGACGCGGACGGTCACGCTCTGAGCACCAGGTGGGCCACGTCGCCGTGAGACCGGCAGTGGCGTCTGTACCCTGCCCGAGTGCCTTCGCGTCTCCCCCGAGACCGGGGCCGACGAGCTGGCGTCCGGGCGCGAGGAGACACTACGGCCCCTCGATTGGGCGAGAATCGGATCTCGAAGCGGTAAAACCGGGTCCGTGTCGCTGTGGATTGGACGGCGCTTACAGTGTGAATCGCTCGACCGTCGTCCCGGCCGTCTCGAGGTCGGTGTCCGTGGCGGCGGCGACCGTCACGCGGTTCTCGCCGGCGGCCGCGGCGACGCGCACCACGAACTCCCCGCCGGTGGTCGGTTCGCTGACGACGGTCTCCGCCGGGGTCTTGATGGCGACGAGGTCGCCGTCGGTCTGGACGGTGATGACCAGTCCGCCGGTCTCGTAGGCCGTGTCGACCCACAGTTCGGGGCCTTCGGGACGCTCGCTCCCCAGATAGCGCTCGCGAAGGACGTCGGGCGTCTCTATCGGCTCACCGGCTTCGATGCCGTGGGCGAGACGGATGAACTGCGCCATCGACCACACCAGCGGTGTGGCGGCTCCGGTCCCCTCGCCGAACGCCCAGTTGTAGTCGCTCGGGTCGTCGATGTCCCAGACCTGCTCGGGAATCATCCGGCCGGAGTTGGCGAAGTTGGCCATCGTCTCGAGGAGGCGCTGGGGGTCGTTCTCCCCGTCCGTGGTGCCTGCGAGCAGCTCGTACTCGCCGCGTTCGCCGGTGAATATCGGCCAGAGGCGACCCTTGCCGTCGCCCTCGTGGGGGTGCCACGGCGCGCCTTCGTCGTCGCGCTCCAGCTCGCCGTACCCGTCGCCGACGTAGCGGTAGAAGCCCGGGCCGTTGGGCGTCTCGACGCGGATGGTGTCGTCGACGACGTCGACGGTGTTCTGGACGACCTCGTCGTCCCACGGCTTGATGCCGAGGCGGACGAGCTCCAGGAAGCCGCCGTCGATGATCTCCCGCTCGTCGATCATCGGCCCGCCGTTAGCCAGCGCGCGCCGCGCTGCCTCGTCTGGGTTCCCGTCGCGCGTGATGCGGACGTAGTACGGAGTCTGCTCGATGCCGTCGCTTCCCTCCTGCGTAGCGGTCCAGGACTCGACGTCTTCGACCCACTGGTCGGCGACGGCGTACCAGACGAGCGCGTCGCCGAGGCTGTTCTGGTCCTCGGCGATGGCTGCCCCGCAGGCGAGGCCGGCGATTTCCGCTGCGATTGAACTCGGGGAGTAGCCGGACTCCTCCTCCCAGCGTTCCTGGGCCGTCACCGGGCCGTTGCGGACGACGTAGTCGGCCGAGCGCCGGACGTTCTCGTAGTCGTAGTCGACGTCCGTGAAGTCGAGCCCCTGCTCGGCGAGGTGGTACGCCATCACCTGCGGGAACGAGATGTTGTCCATCTGCTCGCCGCCCCAGCGCGTCCGGCCCTGGAGGTAGGTGTTCTGGGGGATGAACCCGTTCTCCTCCTGCTGGTACTCGTAGATGTACGCCAGCGCGTCCGCGGCCGTCTCCAGGTCCCCCATCGCCTCGAAGGCCGTGAACGTCTGGTAGAGGTCGCGCGACCAGACGAAGTTGTAGCCGTAACTCTTGGGCTGGTCGGAGGGGACCGCGTCGCCCCACGGGACCGAGGGGCTCGCGATGGCAGCGCCGTCGAACGTCTTGTCCTCGCAGGCCTGGATGACCATCATCGAGGTCTTGTACTGTGCGGCCAGTTCGGGGTAGTTCTTGACCGACGCCGGCAGGTGCTTGTCCCTGAGGAAGTCCGCCCAGGAGTCGACGTAGCCGTTCTTGACCGTATGGAAGCCACGGGTCAGCGCCCCGTCGGCCTCACCCAGCGCCCCCGCGGTGTCGGACTCCTGTGCGAAGCCGATGCCGACCGTGTCGGCCAGTGACTGGCCGGTACCGATGCGCCCGATGAGGACGACGTTCTCCTCGGCGGCCTCGTCTCGCGGCTCCGGCACCTCGCCGTCGACGAACAGGCTCCGGATGCGGTCGGAAGCCGCGACTTCGACGGAGGCCCAGTCGAAGCGGTCGGTGCTCGTCAGCGCGACCGCGACGTTGTAGGGTTCGCCGTCCTCGTCGACGAGCAGGTGTTCCTCGTCGTAGACGTCGAACGCCGAGGAGTCACGCGCCGCGAGCGAGTACTCGCCGGACTGGCCGAGCAGGAGGCCACGGTCCGTGTCCCCGGTGTTCGTCAGGGCCGTGTCGACCACGGTGAACACCTCGTACTCGTTGTCGTCGTCGGCCTCGAACGAGACGTTCGTGAGGATGGCGTCGTGCTTGGGGTCGGTGACGTAGTCGGCTTCGAGCGTCCACTTGTGGCCGTGGCCGTCGCCAGTCTCCTCGATCGTGTGCCGGAAGCAGAGCGCGTCCTCCTCGACGATTTCGGCGCGTCGCTCGATAGTCTCGGCGTGGTCGTCGGTGCGTGATTCGTTGTGGGTCCGGGCGACGTAGTCGGAGTCCCCGTCGCTGTCGACGACGAGGAAGTCCATCGTCCGGAGGTTCATCGAGTCGATGCGCGGGTAGCGCGCCTCGGTGAGCGCGCCTTCGGTGAGCGTGAACCAGACCTTCGAGGGCTCCGGGTCGTCGTGGTCGGCCACCGTCGCGACGGCGTACTTCTCGCCGGTCGTCCAGTGGGGCCGTTCTTCCGGGCCGGCCGGTTTCGCCGGCGTCGGCAGCGCACCGAGGTCGCGGAGCGTGGCCGTCGCCTGCAACCGGACGGCGTGGGTCCAGCCGAGCGGCGCCGCGCTGTCCGGTTCGCCGTCGTCGAACACCTGCTCCGCGAGGAAGCCCACGTCGGTGCCAAAGGGCCCGTCGTTCAACAACAGCGAGTAGAGGTCGGAAGCGAGGTCGAGGAGGTCGTCGGGGTCGTATCCCAGCGTCTCGACGAGGATGCCCAGCTCCGCGGCGGCCCGCGCGCCCAGAGCTGTCGACACCGACCAGATCTTCTCCTCGGCCTGGTCGTGCCTCCGCCACGGGTCGCCCTCGTAGCGGACGAGGCCCGCGACGCCGTCCCCGCTGTCGCGATACAGTTTCGTCACGACGTTCTCGACGTGTTTCTCGAGTCTGACGAGGGTCTCGTCGTCGACAGATGCGATCTCCGCGTAGGCTTTCACGCCGCTGACGAGTTCGAGCGCCGCCGAGTCCGCGCGGTCGTCGAGTTTACCGTCCCGGATGCGGATGCCGTAGTGCTCCTGGTCCGCGCTCCAGAGGTCGTCGAGCGCGTCGAAGAGACGGGCCGCCTGTGCAGCGGCATGTTCTCTGAGGTCGCCTTCGAGCGGGGCCGTTGCCACCGTCGAGTACGCTTCGAGGAACTTCGCCGTGGTGTGCGTGAAGCGCCCGGTCATGTCCTCCCAGGCGTTCTGGCACGGCAGCGGGAGGCCGTCGTCGCCGAGACTGTCGTCGAGCCCCCGGACGGCGTTCTGAATCGTGTCGACGATTCGGGCCCGGTCCTCGGCGGAGAGCAGGTCCTCTCGTTCGGTCAGGACGGTCGCGAGATACGCGGTCACCGAGGCGCTCTGGTCGGCCTGGTACCCGCTGCCCACGCCCTCGATGCGCTCGTTCGCCCAGCCGGGGGCGAGGCGTTCGTCGACCGCCCAGATTCTGTGGGGCCAGGTGCCGTCCTCCCGCTGGGTCCGGCAGTAGAGACGGGCGCTGTCGAGCAGCTGGACGTCCAGGTCGATGCCCATCCGCTCCGAGACGTCGAGGAGCGCCGCCGACACCTCGCTGTCGTCGCGGAACCAGGTGTACCCGTACCCGCCGGTGTGCTCGAAGAAGGGGTCGAACTCGGGGGCCGCCAGCCGGGCTCCGCTCGGGGCGGTCAGGAGCGACAGTGCCCGGAGGTCGGCCGTCACCTCGTCGCTCTGGGGCGTATCCTCGGGGATGGGCGTGATAGCCCGGTCCAGGGCGGCCTGGCGGATGTCGTCGACGGAGGCGTGGGTCCGGGCGGCGTGCGTGACGTCGCTGAGGGCCTGTTCGCGCGTCGTCTCGTCGTGGTCCGACACCTGGGTGACGAGCGTCGTCTGGGCCGCGCGACCGACCTTCTCGAGGTTGGCGGCGACGACGATGTCACCGGTCAGCGACCCGCGCTCCATCTTGCCGACGTGCCGTTCACGGGGGTACTGAATCGGGGCGTCGTCGAGCAGCTCCGCCATCGTCTCGACCCGGTTGCCGACTGCCATCTCGACCTGCGTCGAGGCCGCGACGTAGTCGTGTTCGCGGCGGTGGTACACCTCGACGACGCGGTCGTCGTTGTAGCCGGCCGACTCGTGGACGAGCCGACTGACCTGTGTCTCCTTGCCTTCCGGCGCCAGCGTGAGGAAGGCGACGAACTTCGCGTCCGCGGGGACCTCGCCACGGAGCTCGACGTGGGTGAGGTGAGCACGGCCGAGCGTCAGGTCGTACTGGTGGACGCTGAACGCACCGGCGTCGTACTCCGTCTCGACCAGCGGCGTCTCCCGGTAGTAGTGCTGGCGGATCGGGTCGATGTCGTCGAACCACTGGATCGCATCGCCGGTGTCGATACCGAATCGAGAGCGGTCGACGCCGTGGAGGCCGGACAGTTCGGCAGAGTAGTCGCGAAACGAGCCGTCCCGGTCGACGTAGATGAGGCGGTCGCCGAACCCGGAGAACGCACCGGTGGTGGTCGGTGCCTCGCCCGGAAACGGCTCGTCGAGACGGCTCTTGTATTCGTTGAGGGCGGTTCGAAGGCGCATTAGTCGGGCAACGTGGCAGACAGAGTAAAACATTGGCGGTTGGGGCAACGAAACCGGCAAATTCCCGTCTGAAATCGGCCTTACGCCGCGTTGCGGGTGCGCCGAACCGGGGTAGAGTAGCGGTAAAGAAATGGATTAATGAGCGGGATTTCTACGCGAACTCCGAGCTCAATGAGTAAGAAACTTCAACTCGTGAAGAGGGTTCATGCATATGAAGCATCCAGGCCAACCTCGATTCGCGGCAGTCGGTGAGACGATAGAGCTCGCGCCGAGGGACCCGAACCCGGACGCGACGTACCAGTGGCGCATCGGCGACGCACCCGAACAGTCAGACGTAACGCTCGGCGACGACGCGGTCCTCTCTTTTCGACCGGACGTGGCGGGCCGCTACACCGTTCTCCTCTCCGGGCCGACCGGCGACCACGAACTGACGGTCCGCGTGTTCCCGTCGGACAAAGCCGTCGGCGGCCTCGCCGGCGGCGAGAGCGGTGTCAGTGGGGCAAGCGGGCAGAGCGGCTTCCGCGGCCAGAGCGGCCAGTGGTCCGGGCAGTTCAGTGGCAGCGCCCGCGGTTCGGGGACCGGGTCCGAGGGCGGCGACCAGCGTGGTCGACCACGAATCCAGCTCAGCGGCGGCGTCGAGGGCGACGACGTGGTTGTCAGGGCCACCGTCAAGACCTCGCCCACCAGTGACGCGGCCGACGAGGACCTCGACGTCGAGTTCGTCGTCGACGACCGGGACACCGTGCCCGACGGGTTCGAGACGAGCGACCGCGAGGCGACGGCCCCACTCGACAGCGTCGACGACCCCTTCCGCATCCACGCAGTCGCGCTCGGCGAGCAGTACAGTGTCCCGGACGCCGTCCGCGTCCACCCCGACGGGGACGTCGAACTGCTGAACGACCCGCCCCAGTGGGGCAAGGAGATGACCCTCTACGAGGTGTACGTCCGTGGCTACAAGGAGGGCGACGAGGACCAGTCGGTCTTCGAGGTCATCCAGGACAACCTGGGCGAGATTCAGGACAACGGCGTCGACACGCTGTGGTTGACGCCCGTGCTCCAGCACGACGGCTGGGACCACGGCTACAACATCACGGACTTCTTCTCGGTCGCCGACGACCTCGGCACCGAGGAAGAGTTCTCGGACCTCGTCGACGCGGCCCACGACCGCGGGATGAAGGTCCTGTTCGACCTCGTGCTCAACCACTCCGCCCGGGACCACGAGTTCTTCAAGCGGGCACAGGCCGGCGACCCCGAGTACCGCGACTGGTACGAGTGGCAGGACGACGGCTCTCCCGGGACGTACTTCGACTGGGAGTACATCGCGAACTTCGACTACACGAACCTCGAAGTCCGTCGCCACCTGCTCGACGCCGTCGACAAGTGGGCCGAGTACGTCGACGGGTTCCGCTGTGACATGGCGTGGGCCGTCCCGACGCCGTTCTGGCAGGAGATTCGAGAGCGGGTCCGCGAGGACCACCCCGAGTTCGTCCTGTTGGACGAGACCATCCCGTACATCGCGGACTTCCACAACCTCGCGTTCGACATCCACTTCGACACGACGCTGTATTTCACCATGCGCCAGATCGGCCGGGGCGAGGCCGATGCCGACGACGTGCTCGACGCGCTCGAACAGCGCGCGGTCACGGGCTTCCCGGACCACGCCGGCTTCATGCTCTACGTCGAGAACCACGACGAGACTCGCTACGTCGCGGAGTGCGGCCGCGAGGCGCTCGAAGCGGCCGCCGCCGCACAGTTCACCCTGCCGGGCGTCCCGATGCTGTACGCCGGCCAGGAGATCGGCGAGCGAAACCGCCGCGGCCACATCTACTGGGAGCACGCCCAGGAGGATCTGCGCGAGTACTACCAGGACCTCACGTACACGCGGAACACTATCCCCGCCCTGCAGTACGAGGGCGACTACGAGGAAGTCCAGTACCAGTGTGACGACGACATGGTCACGGCCTTCGCCCGCGAGGACGACGAGGGCAACCGCTACGTCGTCGCGCTGAACTTCGGCGGCAACGCGGCCACCGTCTCCTTCCCCGACGAGGACGTCGACGGGTACGACGAGGTCCGGGACGAGGACGTCTCTGCGGCCGACGGTGACGCAACCGTCGAGAACGTCGCCATCCTCTACGCCGGCTCGGAGTAAGCAAGACCGCGCGGCCGCGACACGCCACTCGCCCGTCCGACGGGGCCGAACCCAGTGGCAGCGAGACGTCGGACCCGATTGGCTGCTGTCACAATCGCCTGATTTATGTTCCCGAGACCGAATGTCTTGGTATGGGAGATTCCCGAGTCGTAGACTTGCTTCGGAAGGCCTACTCCGACGAGATCGAGACCGTGATGAACTACCAGACGAACGCTATCGTGCTCGACGGCGTCCGCGCCGAGGAGATCAAAGAGAGCCTCCAGACGGACATCCAGGAGGAGCTGAACCACGCCGAGCAGCTCGGCCAGCGCCTCAAGCAACTCGAAGCCCAGCCGCCGGGCTCGATGGACTTCGTGGCCCGCCAGGAGTCGCTCCAGCCGCCGGAGGACTCCACCGACGTGCTGTCGGTCATCGAGGGCGTCCTCGACGCCGAGGAGGACGCCATCGCGACGTACCGTGACCTCATCGAGGCCGCGGAGGACGCCAACGACCCGGTGACGGAGGACCTCGCGGTGACGATTCTGGCCGACGAGGAAGCGCACCGGACGGAGTTCCGCGGGTTCCGGACCGAGTACCGGAACGACTGAGGCCGTCGGACGGTCGGGCGACGCTCGCTCGAACGGTTTCACCGGCTGAAAACTGGACTCTGTGGCGCTCGCCGCGTCACGGAGCGAGCACGTCGCCGTCGACGCGATTCTCGACGACTTCTTTCCGCGATGCGTCGTAGATGATGAGTCCGTACGACTCGAGTTTCGGAAGGTGGGCGTGATGGAGACGTATCTGTACGCTCTCGATATCGGGCTGGTCGTCCCGAACCGCCGTCGTGGCCCACACAGTGTGGGCGATATCCATCAGCGTCACTGTTCCATCGACTCGCTGAAGGACCGAGAGCGCCTCGCGCCGAACGTCGTCTGCGAGTAGCTCGTGCCGTTCGCTTTCCTGGAGCTGCTGTCGTTGGATACGATCTCCGTTGTCGGGGCTCGTCATATGTTTGACCTCTGGGATACCTCCACTGAGTGACCCTGCATCCCTGCTAGTAGGACCTATCACGGACTGCTGGATAATAACCTAACCTAGAGACTTAGGTAGCAAATATCGATTACTCCCCGAACTGGTCGACGATAGCGTCGCGGTCTACCTTCGACGGCCCCGACATCGGCATCGTCTCGACGAAGCGGAGCGAACGCGGGTGTTTGAACCGTGCGAGGCGCCCGTCGAGGAACGAGCGGAGGGCGTCCACGGTGAGGTCCTCGTCGCCCTCGACCACCGCGCGTCCGACCTGTCCCCAGCGCTCGTCGGGCACTGCGACGACCACGACGTCGTCGACGGCCGGATGGTCGGCGATGGCGGCCTCCACCTCCGCCGGATAGACGTTCTCGCCGCCGCTGACGAACATGTGTTTCTTCCGCCCCTCGATGTGGTAGTAGCCATCTTCGTCTACGCGCGCGAGGTCACCCGTGGCGACCCACCCATCAGCGCCGAACGTCGCCGCCGTCGCGTCAGGGTCGTCGAGGTACCCGGCCGCAGCGTGGGGCGACCGCAGCTCCAGTTCCCCGATCTCCCCCTGGTCGACGACCGTCCCGTCGTCGACGACGCGAGCGTCGACGTGCATGGCCGGACGGCCGACGCTGTCTGCCTTCTCGGCGTCCCATCCGGTCGGCATCGCGAAGTTGTTAGGGCCACACTCGGTCAGGCCGTACCCCTGCGAGAGGTCGACGCCCCGGTCCCACCAGGCCTCCAGCACTGCTTCCCGGCAGGGGCCGCCGCCGGACTTGGCCACCCGGAGCGACGAGAGGTCCGTCGCCGCCCACGCCTCGTGTTCGGTCATCGCCCTGAGCACTGCGGGGACGGCGACGAGTACCGACGCGGCCTCCGTCTCGATGACCCGGAGGACCGCTTCGGGGTCGAACTCGCGGGCGAGCACGACGGTGCCACCCATGTGCCACAGCGGGACGGTGACGACGTTCCAGCCCCCGGTGTGGAACAGCGGGAACACCAGCGGCGTCACGTCGTCCTGCCGTAGTCCCCAGCCCGTGATGGTGTTGAGCGAGTTCCAGACGATGCCGCGGTGGGTCAGGACCGTCTCCTTGGGTGTCCCGGTCGACCCGCCGGTGTGGAGCAAGAGGTGTGGGGCTGACGGTTCAAGCGGCGCCGACTCGACCGGACTCCCGTCGGCCGGCCGCGCCGCGTACGACACGCTGTCCGGGAATACTGAATCCGTCCCCGTGCTTGCCGCTGTCGCGAGAGTCAGCACCGGACAGTCGACGTCGGCACGGTCCCGTGCCTCGGCTGTCGTCTCCAGGAACGGCTCTTCGACGACGAGGAGCACCGGGTCGACGCGGGCCAACAGCGCCCCCAGTTCCGGCGGTGCCAGTCGGTGTGAGAGCGGCGCGAGGACGCTCCCGGTCTTCCCGGTGGCGAAGAAGAGGTCGACGACGGCCGGTCGGTTCCGCGACACGACGGCGACGGCGTCGCCGGCGTCGACTCCGTACTCATCCAGCAGCCGCACAGCCCGGTTCGCTCGGCGGTCGAGTGCGGCGTAGGTGTAGCGCTCGCCCGTCGTCGCGTCGACGAGTCCCGTCCGGTCGGGCGTCAGCGCGGCGCGCTTCTCGCTCCACGCGCCGACCCAGTCCTGTGGCGGGCCGCGCTCAGTCATCGGTCAGGAACTCCCGGAGGTGCTCGTTCACGCGGTCGGCCGCCTCGACGAACAGGAGGTGCGGTGCGCCCTCGAACCGGACGAACTCGGCGTCCGGGAGCCCCGCCGCCAACAACTCGCCGTTCTCGATTGGGACGACCCGGTCGGCGGTGCCGTGCAGCAGGAGGACCGGGACCCGAATCTCTTGGAGCCGGTCCGAGACGTCGAACGCCTCGACGGCGGCGTTCTGCCAGACGAGGGCCCGGTCGCCGGCGTCAGATTCGAGCCGCCAGTCGATAATCCGCTCCACCAGCGCCTCGTTGTCGGTCATGAACGACTCCGTCATCGCTGTGGCCATCTTGTACCGTCGCGACTCGCGTTCGTCGTAGTCCTCGGGGACGTCGAACAGTCGTTCTCTCGTCGCCTCGGGTACCGGGGCGGCCTCGGGCCCACCCGGTGACGTGCACATGAGCGTCAGGGAGCGCGCCCGGTCGTATTCGAGAGCGAACTGCTGGGCGACCATCCCACCCATGCTCGCGCCGACCACGTGTGCGCTGTCGACACCGGCGGCATCGAGGACGGTCGCCAGGTCGCTCGCCATCTCGGACATCGTGTACGGGCCTTCGGGGACGTCCGAGTCACCCGTCCCGCGGCTGTCCCAGACGATAGTGTCGTAGGCGTCGTCCAGGGCCCGTCGCTGCCAGCGCCACATCCACCGTCCGTAGCCGATTCCCTCGACGAACGCGACCGTCGGTGCGTCCGTCGGCCCGGTCCGTTCGTACGCGAGGCGGACCCCGTCGTTCGTTGCGTACTGCATGTGCCCGGTCCTGTTGGTCCCACTGTGGGGGCCGGCGGTCATGAACGTTCCCCGTAGACCAGGGTGAGCACAGACCTCGATGCGACCTCGACGCCAGTAACTAATCGGACGCAGGACCCGGTCAATCGTCCGTATTTATCATAATCGACCACCCACCCCCTGTCCGATTCAATACTGTTTTAGGCCTCGCATTAGCACACAGTGGTATGACTTTGCACGCCAGAGATATCAAACAGGACGTCCGTGAACTGGGCGAACTCCTGGGCGACGTTCTCGAGGCGCAGGCGTCGACCGACGCATTCGAGACGGTAGAGAAGATCCGGAAGTCGTCTATCGAGTACCGACGGGGTGAGGCGGACACGCGAGTCGACGTCGGCCGGTCGCTCGACCGACTCGACCCCGACGAACAGGACGTCGTCACGCGAGCCTTCACGACGTACTTCGAGCTCATCAACCTCGCCGAGGAGCGACACCGAGTCCGACAGATCCGCGAGGAGAGTCAGGCAGGCGTGCTCGAAGACAGCGTGACCGAAGCCGTCGAACTGCTCTCCGAACAGGGTGCCGACGCCGAGACGGTCGAGAGCGTCCTGGAAGACGTGCTCATCCAGCCGACGTTCACCGCACACCCCACCGAGGCCCGGCGGAAGACGGTCAAGGCCAAGCTCCGTGCCGTCGCCCGGGACTTAGAGACGCTCGACGGCGTCCGCCTCACCGACCGCGAGAAGGACCTCGTCGAGCGCGACCTCGAGGCCGAGGTGACGAGCCTCTGGCAGACCCCACAGGTCCGCGACCGGCGCCCCGAGGTCACCGACGAGGCGCTCAACGTCCAGTGGTACCTGGAGAACGTCCTGTTCGAGGTCATCGACGAGGTGTACGACGAGCTCGAACACGCTATCGACGAGGAGTACGAGGAAGACATCGACGTCCCGAAGCTCTACGAGTTCCGGTCGTGGGCCGGGTCGGACCGGGACGGGAACCCCTTCGTCACGCCCGAAGTGACCGAAGAGACGCTCGAACGCCAGCGTGACACCATCCTCCCGCTGTACCGCAACAAACTCAAAGAGCTCTCCGGCGTCCTCAGCCAGGACGCGGACAACATCGACACGGACCAGCGCTTCGACACCCGCCTGGCAGCGCACAAGGAACGACTCCCCGGCGTCGCCAGCGAAGCGGAGGAACGGTACCCCGACGAACCGTACCGACAGAAGCTCAAACTGATGCGCGAGTCGGTCGTCCGTGTCAGCGACGTCCGTCAAGGTGGCTACGAAGAGGCCAATGAACTGGCGAAGGACCTGCGCGCCATCGCCGAGAGCCTCCGCGAGAACGACGCGGAGGTCATCGCGGAGTCGCAGGTCGACCCGCTCGTTCGGAAGGTCGACACCTTCGGCTTCTCCCTCGCCAGCCTCGACCTGCGCGACCACCGCGCGATGCACACCAACGCCATCGCCGAGGCCGTCGACCGCTACGGCATCGACTACGAGGGGATGGACGAGGACGAGCGCGTCGAGTTCCTGACCGAGGCCATCCTCCAGGACGAGCGGACTATCGACATGGCGGACACGGAAGCGCTCTCCGAGGACTCGCAGCGGGTCATGCGCCGGTTCCGAGAGACGGCCGAGTGGCAGAAGGAGTACGGCGTCGACGCCATCGACACCTACGCAATCAGTTGGTGTGAGGAGCCGAGCCACGTCCTCGAAGTCCTCTTCCTCGCCAACCAGGTCGGCATCGTCGACCTGCCCGGCTACTGCGGGCTGGACGTCGTCCCACTGCTCGAATCCGAGTACGCGCTCTCGGGCGCCCGGCGCATCATGGGCACGCTGTTCGAGAACGAGGCGTACTCGATGGCACTGGAGGCCCGGAACAACGTCCAGGAGATAATGCTGGGCTACTCCGACTCCAACAAGGAGAACGGGTTCCTTGCCGCGAACTGGTCGCTGTACAACAACCAGAAGCGACTGGCGAACATCACCAGCGACTACGACGTCGAGATGCGCCTGTTCCACGGGCGCGGGGGCTCGATCTCCCGTGGCGGCGGCCCGATGAACGACGCGATGCTGGCGCTGCCAAACGAGACGGTCACCGGCCAGATCAAGTTCACCGAGCAGGGCGAGGCCATCTCCGAGAAGTACGCGAACGACGACATCGCCGAGCGGAACCTAGAACAGATGCTCAACGCGCAGACCCGGGCGCGCTACAACGCGATGCAGGACCCCGTCGAGGAGATTCCCGACGAGTGGCGCGAGGCGATGGAGACGGCATCCGACGCCGCCCGCGACGAGTATCAGGACCTCCTCGAGACCGAGGGGTTCGTCGAGTACTTCGAACAGGCCACGCCCATCACGGTCATCGAGAACCTCAACATGGGCTCCCGGCCCGCCTCACGCAGCGAGGACCGCTCGGTCGACGACCTGCGGGCCATCCCGTGGGTGTTCTCCTGGACCCAGGCCCGGTGTATCATCCCCGGGTGGTACTCCATCGCCACAGGGCTCCAGGCCTACCTCGACGACGGCGGCGAAATCGAGGAACTCGCGGAGATGTACGACGAGTGGCCGTTCTTCCGGACGAAGATCGACAACGCGTCGCTCGCGCTGGCCCGGACGGACATGGAGATCGCCCGGGAGTACGCCGACCTCGCCGACGCGGACCTTCGGGAACGGATCTTCCCGCGCATCGAGGACGAGTACGAGCAGGCTGTGGCACTCATCAGCGAAATCACCGGCCGTGACGGACTTCTCGACCGTGAGTGGCTCGCCGAGAACCTCGACCGACGGAACCCGTACGTGGACCCGCTGAACCTGTTGCAGGTCCGGCTGCTGGCCCAGTCGCACCTCACCGAGACCGAGCAGCGCACCCTCCGGCTCACCGTCCAAGGCATCGCTGCCGGGATGAAGAACACTGGGTGACGAGTAGGCCGGCGGCTCTCCCGTCGCGGCGTTTACTACAGGGGTAGTTGTATCGAAGGATTTACTGTTCCACCGTCGGGACGATTCGGTATGGCTATCGAGTCAATTCTGCTCGCAGTCGGCCCCTCCGACAAGACCCGTCTGGAGGAACTCGCGGAGACGGCCATCGACATCGCTGGCCCGACCGGTGCCGAAGTGACGATCGCGCACGTCTTCACCGAGGACCAGTACGACGACGTCATCGAGCGGTTGGAGTTCGCTTCGGCCGGGGACGCCGACCCCGACGATGTCGCCGACCGACACACGAACGTCCGAGACATCGCGGCGATGCTCGATTCGGCCGACGTCCCCCACTCCACTCGGGGTGCTGTCGGCGAACACGGCGACGAAATCGTCTCGCTGGCGGAAACGACCGGTGCCGACCTCGTCATCGTCGGCGGCCGCAAGCGCTCCCCGACCGGCAAGGCCGTCTTCGGCTCCGTTGCCCAGGAGGTCATGCTGAACGCGCCGTGTCCCGTGACCTTCGTCCGCGGCGACGAGTAAGCCCGAGCACACTCTCTCGTTCTCTCCGTTACTCGTAGTCGCGACACCCCGAGACTGCGACGAAACTCGGTCGATATCCGCGCCGAACCGCGACCGGACTACTCGACCAGCGCCGCCTCAAGCAGTTCCAGCGGGTGGCAAATCTCGTAGCCCGACCCGTGTTCCATCTGCATGGCACACGTCGGACACTCCGTCATCCCCACCTCGCCGTCGGCGTG
Source organism: Haloarcula ordinaria (assembly GCF_029338275.1). Lineage (NCBI taxonomy): Archaea > Methanobacteriati > Methanobacteriota > Halobacteria > Halobacteriales > Haloarculaceae > Haloarcula > Haloarcula ordinaria. The sequence goes on from NZ_CP119789.1 coordinate 2,131,407, forward strand.
GGCCATGTGCTCGAACATCTCCTCCCCGATGGCCATCGACTTCTCGTACTTCTCTTCCTTCCAGCCGTAGGTGCCCGAGATACCCGAACAGGACTCGCCGACGTCCTCGATGCCGGCACCGTCGAGGTCGCGGAACAGCTCGACGGCCTGCCGGTCGAGACCCTGGTTGCGGGCGTGACACGGCGCGTGGTACGCGAACTCCTCTGCCAGGTCGCCGGAGACCTCGGCCTCCCGGACCGCGCCGGTGAGGTCCTCGTGGATGCGGAGGTACTCGACTGACTCGAAGGTGTTCGAAGCGACGTCTTCGATGCCGTCGATGTCGAACAGCTCGGGGTACTCCTGGCGTAGCGCCATCGAACAGGAGGTACAGGACGCGATAGCGTCGTAGCCCTGTTCGACGAGGTCCGCCATCGAGGCGACGTTGACCTTCGCGTGGCGTTTGGCGTCCGAGAGCATCCCGTTGGCGAACATCGGCGTCCCGGAACAGCGCTGTTCGGGTGCGACCACCTCGTAGCCGAAGTGCTCGTACACCCGGACCATCGCCTTGCCGACCTCGGGCGTGTTGTAGTTGGAGTAACAGCCGTGGAAGTACGCCACCTTCTTGTCCGACTCGGTGGGTTCGCCGCGTCGCTCGCGACTCTCTCGGGCGTTGTGTCGCGAGGCATCCGCCCCGCCGCGCGCTGCCCACCACTCCCGGAACGTCTCGCTGGCGAACTCGGGGAACTCCCGCTCCTTGGTGACCCCGAGCGTCTTCTCCATCAGCCACCGGGCCGGGCCGAAGTTCATCGCGGCGTTCGCGAGGCGGGGTACTTTGCTCGCGAAGAACGCCGACGTACGGTAGTTCGCGAGGATTCGGTTGCGGACGTACTCGACCGAGAGCTTGTCCATCTGCTTGCTGACGTACTCCCCGCGGGCGGTGTTGTGCATCTGGCTGAGCGGGACGCCCGACGGACAGGCGTTGTCACAGCGCATGCAGTTCGAACAGGACATCACCGAGTCGTCGACGGTGTAGCTGTCGTCGGACTGCTTGAGGCGCCACTGCTCGGGCCCCTGGAACTTCGGGCCCGGGAACTCGTCGTCGACCTCGGCCACCGGACAGTTGGTGTCGCAGGTCGCACACTTGTAACACGAATCCGACCCGGGTCGGAGGTCGAAGTCGTCGCTGTCGGGGAAGACGTCGACCGGTTCGACCTCCTCCCCCGTGTTCGGTGCAGCTGGGTCGAACGTGGATGGACTCTCTTCGGCGTCGCTCATTGTGCCTCCGCTGCGGCGTGCAGGCCCGCCGCATAGCCGGTCGCAATCGATACCCCGCTTCCAGATTTCTCGGCCGCGTAGTCGTAGCCGCCGAGGACGCCCCCGGCGGCACGGAGGTTATCGAACTCCGGTTCTCCGCCCCCGTCCAGGGGCCGTAACTCTTCGTCCGTCGCGACGCCGAACGCCGCGAACGGGTGGTCACCGAACACGTCCGTGTCGAACCAGTCGTAGCGGTCCGACGGGTGTGGGACGTGACAGTCGAAGACTGGTTCGGTGACGCGCTCGCGGTCGGAGTCGATGCCCTTCCCGACGAGACCGCCCGTCGCGAGGACGTACTGGTCGGCTGAGAGGGGGATTCTCGCGCCGTTCTTCTCGAGGAAGACCCGTTCGAGGGTGCCGTCGCCCTCGTACTTGACGACGGGGTTCCCGGTCTCGAAGCTCGCCCCGCTCTCGTCGAGGGCCTCGAACAGGGCGTCTTCGAGGCGGAGCCCCGGCAACGACGGCGGTCCCATGGGCACCTCGAAGACGTCGGCGCCCATCTGCTGGCCGAGGTCGGCCCGGATCTCCGCTGGACGGTCGTCACCGAGCACCGCCGGGAACCCGACGCGTGCCTCGTCTTCGATGAGCGGGTTCACCCGCGCGGCCAGCGCCTCGCGGATGGGCCGCGTCCGGCCACGAACAGTGACGTCGCGGTTCGTGTCGAGAAGTTTCGCGTACCGGGTCACCTTCGCGTCCGCGCGCAGGCCGCCCGGAAACTGAACGGTGACGCCGCGGACGTCGAACGGTGCCCCGACGGCGTCGAGGTGGGCGGCGGCGTGTGGCGCGTCGAAGTCCGTCATCGATTCGAAGCCGACCAGGAGCATGTCTCGGTCGTCGCTCGCGAGGCCGGCGGCGGCCCCACTGGGATACCGCGCGGTCGGCTTGACCGTCCCGCCGTGGGTCGGCAACAGGGCGTTGGTGTCGGTGTGGCCCCCCTCGTACTGTGTCACCTCGTCGAACAGTCCCATCGCCTCGCGGACCGTATCGACGCCGACCGTCCGGTAGGGATGTTCCTCGGGCAGGTCCCCCATCGCCTCGTAGGGGTCGGGCAGTGGCCCGTCGCCGTCGGGCGTGTACCCCAGCAGGTCGACCAGTCCGGATGCGTTCCGGAGCGTGCTCTGTTTGTACGAGACGAGGCGGACGTCCGCGCCTTCGTGGGCAGCGGCTATCGCACTTGTCAGGCCGGCCAGGCCGCCGCCGACGACCAGGATGTCAGACTCAATCGCCATGTCGACCCCCGTCGGCGGCGACGTCCGTGGCAGCCGACCCGCCAGTGTGGTCGAGGCCGCCGTCGAACGCCGCGAAGTCGACCGGGTCGCCGTCTGCCGGGTCGTGATCGCGGTTCTGCGTCGTCGCGTGCAGCGAGTAGTTCAGCGCCGCCTGGGAGAGCTGGTCGCCCCAGAGCGCGTGGCGCTGTCCCTTCCAGCGTTCCTGGAGGAGCTCGTCCCACGCTTCGCGGACGACCCGCTGGTCGAAGTCACCGTGGAGCTCGTTCGCGAGGCGGTGGCAGCAGAACCCACCCTGACAGTTGCCCATGGTCGCTCGCGTGCGGATGCGGACGGCGTTGAGGTCGGAGCCGGACTGCGAGATGGCGTCCTGTACTTCCGCCCTGGTCACGCCCTCGCAGGAACAGACCGTGGGGTTCGGTCGGTCGGTCCCCAGCACCTCCTCGGCACGAGAGCCGAGGCGTTCGACGCTCCGGCGACCGATGGGCGAGCGGAGACCGAACTCCTCCATGTAGTCCCGCATGACGGTGAAATCCTCGCTGCCCGGGAGCGGGACTGCTGCAGTCCGGCAGTCGCGCTCGAGACCGAACTTCTCACAGACGTGGTCCGATATCTTCTCGCCCATCATCCGGTAGGTGGTGAACTTCCCGCCGACGATGCTGGTCATCCCCGGCAGGTCGTCGCGGTCCTCGTGGTCCAGCAGGAAGAAGTCCCGCGTGATGTCGGTCGGGTCCGTGCTCCCCACGTCCGGCGGTTCGTAGAGGGGACGGACGCCCCAGAACGAGCGGATGGTCCGGGCCTCCTCGAGCATCGGCACCAGCTCCGAGAGGGTGTCTATCATCATGTCGACCTCCCACTGCTCCTCGGGGTAGTCCTCTGGGTCTTCGACCTCCTCGTCGGTCGTCCCCAGGATGGCTGTCGTCTCGTGGGGGACGATGATGTCGGCGTCGCCCTTGGGCTTACAGCGGTTGATGACCGTATCGACCTGTCGGACGTTCATGATAGTCATGACGCCCTTCGACGGACGGACCTCGATGTCGAGCCCAGCCATGTCACCGATACGGCCCGCCCACGCGCCCGTTGCGTTGACGACGTAGTCGGCGTATATCTCCTCGGTGCCGCCCTGCGTGCCGTGGACTCGCTTTCCGGGACCAGACGTGTGTTCGACTTCGACACCGACGACCTCCCCGCTCTCGACCAGCAGGTCGGTGACCTTCGAGTGGGTCTCGATGCGCGCCCCGTACTCCTGAGCACTCGCGGCGTTGGCGACGACGAGGCGGAACGGGTCGACCGCGCCGTCGGGGACGATTATCGCCTTGTCGATGTCCTTCGCCAGGTGCGGTTCCATCGCGCGCGCCTCCTCGCGTGAGACCACTTCGGCCGGAATCCCACACTCCTCACAGCCCTGCAGCTTCTCCTGAAAGTACTCCTCGGAGTCCTCGGGCCGCTTGACGAACAGCCCGTCGGTCATCTCGACGCAGTGACTGGCGATGTCTCTGAGAATCCGGTTCTCCTCGATACACTCGGTCGCACTGGCCTGGTCGGAGACGGCGTACCGCCCCCCGCTATGGAGCAGTCCGTGCATCCGCCCGGTCGTCCCGTGTGTGAGGTTCCCCTGTTCGAGGAGTGTCACGTCGAGGCCGCGCATCGCGAGGTCCCTGGCGATTCCAGCGCCGGTCGAACCGCCGCCCAGGACGGCGATGTGTGGTGTCGATGCCATTTGGTATACCGGCGATTTGAAGCGCATCTACTTTATTTTACCGCCGAGTGGTTGGTTACAGTAAATTTAATGGGTAATCATGTGTGACCGACCGCAAGTTCACCACCGGTACCACCAGTCTCTGCCCGAACACGCGCTCAGTGTCCTCAGACAGAGTCTGACGCTGCGGACGGTCCGGGTACGTTCCCGGATGAGTTCAACTCCGACACGTAATTTACGTCTGACTGTCGGCCACCCGTCAACTAATTCGAGCGCCGGGTGGAGTCGAATCGACTGGTCCCGAGGAGCGTCGGTTCGCGATTCCACTGGCGGGTAGTTCCGGACCTGTCGGTACGCGGTCTCAAAGGTTCTCGACTATCGGCTTCCCAGGCGTGGCACCTTCCACGAGACGGCCAGCTGATTCCAGCCACCCCATCGCGAGTCGATGGGTCTCACGCCTTCAGAGACCAATATCCGACTCGCTCGACGTTCGGTTCGTTCGAAGCGAAGGCGGGTTCGTGGCCGGGTTCAGGTCCTTCCGTTCGTTCCCACAGTATTCGGGGACGACCGCCGTCTCAGTCCGACCGAACTTCTGCGCCTGGCTCGATCGCTCGTAGTGGGAAGCGAACACTGACAACCCGTCTCCCATTCTTTACTCTCGACACCGGTCAATCAGTAACTTTTATAATGATACACTATGATGTTTACTACCATGACGGGTCTAGCAGTACATAACACCCGTCCAACATAGAGACACTATGACAGACACATACGTCGGTTCGATCGACCAAGGCACGACAGGCACGCGGTTCATGGTATTCGACCACAGCGGGCAGGTCGTCGCCAACGCGTACGAAAAGCACGAACAGTTCTATCCAGAACCCGGCTGGGTCGAGCATGACCCGATGGAGATCTGGGAAAACACGAAAGACGTCGTCACTCAGGGGCTCAAGGATGCCGGGCTGGACGCGAGCCAGCTGGAAGCGCTCGGCATCACCAACCAACGTGAGACGACGATCGTCTGGGACAAAGAGACGGGCAAGCCGGTCCACAACGCGCTGGTCTGGCAGGACCGCCGGACCACAGACCGCGTCGAGGAACTGCAGGATGCCGACAAAGTCGAGTGGATCCGTGAGAAGACCGGGCTGGAGGCCGACGCGTACTTCTCTGCGACGAAGACCGAATGGATTCTCGACAACGCCGAACCACTGAAGATGCAGAGCAGTCGCGGTGAGGACCTCCGCAAACGGGCCGAGTCCGGGGAGCTCCTCATGGGCACCATCGACTCGTGGCTCATCTACAACCTCACCGGTAACCACATCACCGACGTCACCAACGCGTCCCGGACGATGCTGTACAACATCCGGGACCTGGAGTGGGACCACGACCTCCTCGAGGAGTTCGACGTCCCCGCGTCGATGGTCCCAGAAGTGCGACCGTCGTCGGACGACGACTACTACGGGTACACCGACCCCGACGGCTTCCTCGGCGAAGAGGTCCCCGTCGCGGGCGCGCTCGGCGACCAGCAGGCCGCGATGTTCGGCCAGACCTGTTTCGACGAGGGCGACGCCAAGAACACCTACGGAACCGGCTCGTTCTACCTGATGAACACCGGGACGGAGGCAGTCACGTCTGACCACGGACTCCTGACGACCATCGGCTTCCAGATGTCCGGTGAGCCCGTCCAGTACGCGCTGGAGGGGGCCATCTTCATCACCGGGGCCGCCATCGAGTGGCTCGAAGACGTCGACCTCATCAACAACGCAGCACAGACCGCGGAACTCGCTCGCTCCGTCGACTCGACGGACGGCGTCTACATGGTGCCGGCGTTCACCGGCCTGGGCGCGCCCCACTGGGACGGGCGCGCACGCGGGACAATAGTCGGCATGACCCGGGGGACGAGGAAGGAGCACATCGTCCGGGCGACACTGGAGTCCATCGCCTACCAGACGCGGGACGTCGCAGAGGCCATGGAGGCCGACTCCGGCGTCGAGACGACGAGTCTCCGGGTCGACGGCGGTGCGGTGAAGAACAACTTCCTCTGTCAGCTCCAGTCCGACATCATCCAGACCGACATCGTCCGGCCGGAGGTCGACGAGACGACTGCACTCGGCTCTGCGTACGCCGCCGGGCTGGCGGTCGGCTACTGGGACACAGTCGACGAGCTCCGCGACAACTGGCAGATCGACCGGGAGTTCTCGCCCGAGATGGAAGCGTCCGAGGCGGACAGAAAGTACAGTCGCTGGGACGACGCCGTCGAGAAGTCCCTCGACTGGGCTCGGGAGGAGTAACCGATGGTCGCAGACCTCCTCCTACAGGTTCCGATCGTCGACATGCCGGTCGCGGACCTGCTGCTATTGCTCATCGCGGCGTTCGGCGGTGGTGCGTTCGGCGCCGCGCTCGGGGCGCTGCCGGCGTTCTGTTTCACCGGGTTCGCCGTGCTCGCCGCAGAAGGCGCTCGGCTCCTGTCGGGTGGCTCGGATGCGCTCGACGCCCCCGGTATCCTCGGTGCGATAGCGTTCGGGCCGGTCTTCGGGCCACACGTCGCTTTCGCCGGCGGTGTGGCAGCGGCCGCCTACGCAGCACGGAAAGAAGGGGTGATGTACGAACCCGAGGACGGCGACTACCACGTCGCGAAGGACATCGCGTACGCGCTGGGGACGCGCCCGGACGTCCTCGCAGTCGGTGGTATCTTCGGCATGATCGGGGCCCTGGGCACTGCTATCTCCGGAGCCCTTGCCCTGCCGTGGGACCCGATTGCGATTATGGTCGTCGTCTCGGCGGTCCTGGCTCGCCTCGCGTTCGGCTACCCGATTATCGGGGCCGGTGACAGAGACATCCTCGACATGTCTCCCTTCGAGAGAGGGGAGGAGCGCAGTCCCCCAGAGGGTCGTTCAGACGTCGCTACCGACGGTGGCACCCAAACGGCGACCCGTCTGGCCGTCGAACCGTGGCTCCCACACCAGTACGAATGGCCGAACGTCGCGGCTATCGGGCTGGTCACCGGACTGCTCGGCGGCTGGATCGCACTGGCCACCGGCAGTCCGTTCCTCGCCTTCGGTATCTCCGCGGCACTGTTGACCTTCCTCAACCTCGGCGTGGAGAACATTCCGGTCACGCACCACATGACGTTGCCGGCGAGTACGGCGGCGCTCGCGTTCGCTGCCGACCCGACCGGGATGACCCAGGTCGCAGCAATCGCCATCGCCGGCGTGTTCGGCGTCTACGGTGCTCTCGTGGGTGAACTCGTCCAGCGTATCTTCTACGCGCACTCGGACACCCACTTCGACCCGCCGGCGGCCGCTATCGTCGTCGCGACGTTCACCATCGTGGTGCTCGCCATCGTCGGCGTCTTCCCGAGCACGTCCTGGGTCCCGAACCTGGGTCTCGTATAAACGAAAAACTCATTTTTAAAAGTAGCCTATCCTTCCAAAAATGGACATCGAGTCGAGAATCAAACGACGACAACGACGTGACAGCAGTCACAGGCTCGTGCTCGATTACGAGCCGTTGTCGCCGGTCCACCACATCGACGAACCGAACGGTCGTGGTCCGATGATGGAACGGTTGCTGGATCACCTCGACTCCGTCTTCGACGGCAATCTCCCCCCAAACGCCTACGTTCACGGTCCGGCGGGGTCCGGAAAGTCCGCGGTCATCACTGCGCTGTTCTCCTGTCTCGACCTGCTGCCGACCGACGACCGGTCGATTATCCACACGAGCACGCGCGCCGAGCCGGCCATCTCCCCCGCATTCATCTACGTCGACGTCCGCGAGACGAAAAGCGAGTTCGCGTTCTATCACGCCATCCTCGACAGCCTCTCGGACGACACCGTTCCGGAGTACGGTATCGGGACCGACACGCTCCGGTCGCGGTTACACGACATTCTCGGCGGGAGAAACAACGGTGCCGTCATCGCCGTCGACCACGTCGACGACGCGGACGAGCTCGACCCCGAGGACCTCGTCGACCTGTTCGCGGGTTTACCGAGCAACACGAGCTGGCTGGCTATCGGCAGAGCGCCGGCGGAACAGAGTCCGCTGACGGAGTACACCGCTCGCTCGCTCGCCATCGAACCGTACCGGAAGCAGACGCTGGTCGACGTCCTGATGACGCGGGCCTCGGACGGGTTGGCCCAGCAGTCGCTCACCCACTCGACCGCCCGTCATATCGCCGACTGGGCGGACGGGAACGCACACGACGCCCTCTCGGTGCTGTTCGTCGCCGCGGTCAACACGGAAGCGGCCGACCGGACCCGTATCACCGAACACGACGTCGCGTCGGCCGTCGACGAGATTCCCGACCCGTGTGTCTCCCTCGGCCGCGTCCTCGCGCTACCGAAGAACCGACAGGCCGTTCTCAGGGAACTCGTCGAGATGGACGAGGCCGAGACCGCGTCGGTCACCCGGACGACCGAGGTCATCAGTCAACGCGACGCGGTCGACCTCTCACAGGGGACCGTCAAGCGGTTCCTCTACGAGATGGCTGAATCGGGTATCGTCGACCGCGTCAAGTCAGAACGGCGGAACGGCCAGGGGCGACCGCCGAGTCGCGTCGAACCTCGGTTCCCGCCGACAGCCTTCAGACAGCTCTACGACCTCGGCTCCTGACGGGTCACTGCAGCATGCTCGGGTCGCCGGTGCCACGCGTCAGCGCCGAGGCGAGTGCACCCCTGACGACGACGTCGTCGCCCATCGACGTCAGCTGGATATCGGGGATGTTCGACATCACCATGTCGTCGAGGCGGTTCCGGATGGGGTCGAGCACCTGATCCGGATTGTTGAGCGCGACGGCCCCGCCCACGTAGATGACCAGCGGGGCGTAGGAGTGGACCATGTTCGCGATGCCGATGGTGTTCCAGTGGGATATCTGGTCGAGGACGTGGGACGCGAACTCGTCCGTGCCGGCGTACTCGAAGACGTCGGCGGCGGAGAACTCCTCGGTCTCGATGGGTAGCGCCGTGTCAACGGGGTCCTCATGGTGGAGTGCAGTGGCGTAATCCGGGATGTTGTCGCCCGAGCAGTAGGCTTCCCAGTGGCCGTCGTGGCCACAGCCACAGGTCATGAACCCCTGGGGGTCGATGGTGATGTGACCGACCTCGCCCGCGTTGCCGTCCCACCCGCTGAGGATGTTGCCGTCGACGGCGACCCCCGCGCCGATACCAGACGAGATGGTCAGATACACCATGTCGTCGGGGTTCCGGTCGGAGTAGAAGCGTTCGCCGATGGCGCCCGCGTTGGCGTCGTTGTGCAGGTAGACGCGGTCGCTCCCGACCAGGTTCGAGACGGGCCCGGTCAGCGGAATGCGGTCGATGGAGTCCGGGAGGTTCGCCGGGTTCTCGATGATACCCTGCGCGAGGTCCAGCGGGCCGATCGCCGCGATACCGGCGGCTTCGATGTTCCTCGGCTCGATGCCTGCGGCCTCGGCTGCCTTCCGTAGCGTGTCGAGGACGGCCTCGGTGACGTCGATACCGGACGGGCCACGCGGCGTGTCTGACTTGTGTGACCCCAGTAGCGTCCCGGACTCGTCGCCGACGACGGCGCGGATATGTGTCGCACCGAGGTCGACGCCTGCGTATGCGGCCATGCTGTTTGATGCGTCGCTCCAGCAGTACTTAATTGCACAGATTCCTCAACGGGGGCGACCGTCGGCGGCACCGTGGTCGGTCACATCCTTGTAGACCACGCCCCGTTCCCCGTCGAGTGTGATCGTCGTGCCGTCCGTGACGGAGTCGGGGAGCTTCGTCTCGGAGACCATCGGCACGCCCAGCTCGCGGGCCACGATGGCGGCGTAGCTCGTCATCCCCTGGTGCTCGTCGATGATTCCCCCGATACGGGTCATATCGCCCTGGAACTCGCCCTCGAAGTGGTCCGGGACGACGAGGATGCCGCCGGTCGGGACGTCCGAGATGTCCCCGGTGGTGTCGAGTCGGTGGACGGGGCCCGTCGAGATACCCTCGACGACCGACCGGCCCTGAGCGGCCGTCTCTGCGGCCACGTGGACCTTCAGCATGTTCGCCGTGTTCATGCCCTCGAGCTCGGTCATCATCCCCGAGATGACGACCACGGTGTCGCCGCCGCTCGCGGCCTCCGTGTCCAGCGCTGCCTGGACCGCGCTCTGGATGACGGCGTCGGCCCCTTCGCTCCGGTACTCCGTCGTGACCGGGGTAATCCCCCAGGAGAGCGCGAGCTTCCGCTTGACCTGCGTGCTCGGCGTGGCCGCCACGATGGGAATCGAGGGACGGAACTTCGAGGCCTTGAGCGCAGTGTAGCCCGACTCGGACGCGGCGACGAGCGCGGTGGCGCCCACGTCGCGCGCCAGGTAGCGTCCCGACCGGGCCAGTGCATCGGTCCGGTTGCCGCCCGCCCCGGGGACCCACTGCTCGCGGACCTCGGCGTACTCCTCGCTGGACTCGACGTCGCGGACGATTCGGTCCATCGTCGAGACGACGCGGGTCGGGTGGTCGCCGATGGCCGTCTCGCCCGAGAGCATCACTGCGTCGGTCCCGTCGAGCACGGCGTTCGCGACGTCCGAGGCTTCCGCCCGGGTAGGTCGCCGCGAGTGGATCATCGAGTCGAGCATCTCTGTCGCGGTGATGACCGGGACGCCGGCCTGGCGACACTTCCGGATGATGCGCTTCTGTATGATGGGGACGTCTTCGAGCGGGCACTCCACGCCGAGGTCACCACGGGCGACCATCACGCCGTACGCCGCTTCGATGATGGAATCGAGGTTCTCGACGGCGCCCGAGCGCTCTATCTTCGCGATGACCGGGATGTCGACGCCGCGGTCCTCGAGTGCCTGGTTGATCTCGTAGATGGCCTCACCGTCGCGGACGAACGACGCGGCGACGAAGTCCGGCTCCTTCTCCGCGGCGACGTCGAGCTCCTGCTCGTCGTTCTCCGTGATGGTCGGGAGGTCGAGCTCGACTCCGGGGACGTTGACGCCCTTCCGCGACCCGAGTTCGCCGCCGTTCTCCACTCGCGCGTGCACGACCCCGTCTTCGACGCTTTCGACAGTCGTCTCGATGCGGCCGTCGTCCAGCAGGACGCGGTCGCCCGGCTGGACGGCGGTGATGGACTTCGAGAGCCCGACCTCCTCGGGTGTCGCGTCGTCGCCGACGACGAACTGTACCGTCGCCCCCTCCTCGAGCTGAATCGGTTCGTCTATCGGCGCCGTCCGGACTTCCGGCCCGGGCATGTCGAGCATCGCGGCGACCGGCTGGTCGACGATCTCGTCGACTTCCCGGATACGGTCGATCATCTCCCGCCGGTGTTCCGGGGACCCGTGACTCGCGTTGAGCCGGGCCACCGACATCCCGGCCTCCGCCAGCGAGGCGATCTGCTCTATCGATTCCGAAGCCGGGCCAAGCGTACAGACGATTTTCGCGTTACGCATCGGTCCGTCCCTCCGCACGGACGGGCGATACGCCGAGAGCGAGTTGAATCATATGACTGGGTACCCAGGCTGGGGATAAGAAACTTGTTTGACGCGCCTGCCGCGCCGTCATATGGCGATTGTACGGTCGGTCTATCGGTCTATCTCGGTACTGTCGCCCTGCATCACGCGTTCGACCTCGTCGGACGAGAGCACCGCGATGTCGCCGGGGACCGAGCGCTTCAGCGCTGCCGTCGCCGCCCCCCACGAGAGCGCGCGCGGAATCGGCGCTCCCTCGACGTACTGTGAGAGGAACCCACCCACGAAGGAATCGCCCGACCCAACCGGATGCGCGTCGCTCGCCTCGTAGGCCGGACGGTCGAACTGTTCGTCCGGCGTGGCCGCGACGGCACCCTCCGCGCCCTGCGTGACGACGGTGACGTCGAACCCGTACTCGTCGGTGAGCTCGACCGCCATCTCGGACGCGGGGCCCGAGAGTCCGAACAGGTTCTCGGCGTCCCGCTTGGCGGTCAGTAACACGTCGACGTTCGGGAACAGGTCCGTGAGGACCTCTGCGGCTTCTGCCGGGGTCCATAGCTTCGAGCGGTAGTTGACGTCGAGGCTCGTCGTCGCCCCTGCTTCGTCGGCCGCAGCCAACAGGTCTGCCGTGGTCGCCTCGAGCCGCTCGGAGAGGGCCGGCGTGATGCCCGACGTGTGAAAGGCTGCTGTCTCTTCGAGCAGTCCCGTGGGTAGTTCGTCGACTGTGGCAGTCGTCACGCTCGCGCCCGAACGGTCGTAGATGACGTCGTTTCCGCGGGGCACGTCCCCCTGTTCGAGATAGTAGGTCCCGACGCGCCCCGTGTCTGCGTCGTCCCAGACGACGTCGGTGTCTACGCCGTGGCTCCGGAGTTCGGTGGCGACCTTGCGCCCCGGCGGCGAGTCCGGGAGCTTCGAGACCCACGTGCTATCGAGCCCGAGCCGCTGCGCGGCCACGGCCACGTTGGACTCCGCTCCGGCGACGTGTACGTCGTACTGGTCTGCAGTCTCCACTCGCTCCTGACCTGGTGGAGAGAGTCTGAGCATCGTTTCGCCGAAAGTGACCAGGTCGACCATACGACTCCGTCGTTCCCCGGCTGGTATAAATCCCGGAGAATCCGTGAGCCCGCCGTGAAGCGATACGGGCTGTCTGTGCTGGAGATTCCAGGTCACTGGTGTCGCGCTCTTTCCCTTCGGTGAATGACGGCTGAATACCAGGATACGGGAGTTCTAGCCGCCCCTCTTTTGTATAGCGAAATGAGATTTATCTGGTCGAACTCGAGCGCCTAACTATGGTACATACTCTATCCTGTCCGGAATTTTCGAACTCACAGACCGAAACGCCACACCTGGGCCTCTGTGACCGACACTAGGATTCGTACGTGTATCGCATGAGGTACTTCATAAGATAAATCGAGCCCACGATGCTGAGGACCAGTACCAGAAGCACGATGACCACCATGAACATCAAGCTGAGATCAGACACCATCGCTACCACCCATCCGTCCGGCGTCTGTAATCAACAGCGGGGCTCCTCTGGCGGTGCATATACCCCATTTCTATCGGCATCGCCAAGAGTATGTCCTTCGGCACTGAGCACAAGTAGAATCGGGTTCTCCTGCCGTCTCTCGCGGTGTTCGGCCACCTGATTGGCTCACCGACAGCGTACTTACCAATGCGGTCAACCCGACAGTGACGCTGCGTAGTGCCCAGAGGCCTCACGAGAGGAGGATTCCCTGAATAGATGTCTGTTTCCCGTTCCGGGGGGCATCTCGGTTATCGCGTACAAAAGTGGCAACAACTATTGCATCCCCTCCGAGCACCACTTTATCGGTTCGTGTTTGGCCGCAGGGCGATCCGTAGATTCGACTCAGGCCGGTTATCGACGCGACTATTGGAACGACTGCCATCTGTTGGCCAATTCGAACCGCTACAGGAATCAATTGAGAGTTTTCCTCTCCCACGCAGGAGAGCTACTGCGATACCACGGCGTCTCCTTAGCACGGTCGGACGTTTGACACCAGAACACCGCTGTGGGTCGCGCTAAGTGAACTGCGGTGCGTCTTGATTCTGCGAGGGGAGCAAGAACGCAGTGTATTCTGCGGACCGCCATCCAGAGAGAGCGTCGTGAAGCGACGCTCCGATTCGATTGATCTCACATCTGGTCCTGGGGTTCTGATACCCGTTGGATACATCCCGACTCGGAGTCGCTATCAAAGAGGATTGAGTCCGACCACACTGGGCGCCTGTTTGAACGGCCGGAAAGCTGTGCCACGGTAAGGGATTATATTTGTGTGTATAGTCGATCGGTAGCGGAGTCATGCCAACTGAGCAGTTATATCTGAGTATATAGGCTCAAAATTCGCCAAATTTCATACCTATATTCCCGAATAAGTGTGTTTATCCGGGTGAGTAGGATTAAATTGATAATGCCTCCGTGAGAGGCCCAACACATGTCGACAGACGAGGGGAGCGAGCGGGCCGTCGTCCGGACGTACGTTCCTGCTTATCAAAAGGAGCTGTGGCAGGACCACGCCGACGACCTCGACATGAGTCAGAGCGAATTCGTCCGCACGATGGTCCAGGCGGGTCGCAGCGGCTTCGAACCGCCCGAATCAGTGGATGCGGCAGACTCGACGGTACGGACGCCCGAGGAACCACCTTCTCAGGACGCAACCCCTGGGGGTGAGGGCCTCGAAGACCGGGTGCTCGAAACGCTCTCGGATGGTGGTCACTACGATTGGGACGAGTTGCTCACCGAACTCACCGACGATATCGAAGCACGACTCGAAGAGACTCTGCAGGAGCTCCAGTCCAGTGGCCGGGTCAGATACAGCGGCAGACACGGAGGGTACGTGCTCGACAGATGAGTTCCGAGACAACCGACCCAGACTCCGACGACGATGCAGTGGGATACTTCCTCGACGACATCACGTTCCACGGCAAGAGCGAACGAACCCGGTCGTCCTACGAGCGCGTGCTCCGTGACTTCGAGTCGTTCCTCGCGGAGGGTGGACATCCCGTTCCCGTGGGAGAAGCCAGCCACAGGGACTGTATGGCCTACGTACACAGCCTCAGAGGCGACAAGAGCGAGAGTACGGTGGCGACCTACGCCTCCTACCTCCACCGGTTTTTCGCGTACATGACCCAGGTCGGAACCTTCGAGGGGAATCCGATGACGCTGGTCATGGAAGAGATGGACGAATCGATCAACACCGACCCGACGCGACGCGAGATCGGACTCCCGGCGATGCGGTCGTTCGTCGCCGAGATGACGCACCCGCTCGAACGAGCCGTCGTGGTCACGCTGCTGAAGACCGGGATGCGTGTCGGTGAACTGTGTAATCTGGACATCCGGGACCTTCACCTCGCCGAACCGGGCCCACGGCCGTCTGTGCCGGTGAGAGCAGGCCTCGACGGGCGCCCCGATTCGCTGTACGTTGCTGCGGAACCGGCCCGTGGAAGCGTCGTCAACGGCGAAGAACGAACGGCGTCGAACAAGCGCAAACGTGAGACGACGATTCCTGTCGACGAGGAGCTGGCTGGCCTACTGCGCCGCTGGCTCGCGATACGTCCAGATACACGGTCCCCCGCAGACCCGCTGTTCGTGTCGACGAGTGGCAGCTGGGGCGAGCGCCTCACGCCCGACATGGTCCACCACGCGGTCGAAACACACGCGCGGGAGCATGGCTGGTACCGGGAGGGCGGCGGTGCCGAAGAGAACGTGACGCCACACTACTTCCGGCACTTCTTCACCACCCATCTCCGGGACCGGACCGGCGACAGGGGCGTCGTGAAGTATCTCCGTGGGGACGTCGCGCAGGACGTCATCGACACGTACACCCACGAGTGGGGGAACCGAATCCGCCAGGTGTACGAGGCGAATATCTATCGGCTGCTGGACTAACTAGCAGACAGTTGTCTACTTCGTAACTTCGATTGGTGACTGGTGCCAGACCGATAAATCGTATATCGCTATATGGAATGCCGGCCACCGAGTCCGAGGTTTCGTAGCCGACCCGGATGGCCACGTTACGGCCTGAACAGCCCGCGCCGGGAGTATCAGGTGGTACGATTATATGTTAACCTGCCGAAATTATCTTGAAGAAAAATGACTGTCGCAGACATCGCACGGGCAGACGTAATGACCGCGAAGCGCGACCAATCCGCCGGCAACCTCGCGACGGTGATGAAAGAGGAATCCGTCGGGAGCGTCATCATCGTCGACGAGCGACGGCCGGTCGGCATCGTGACCGACCGCGACCTCGTGGTCGAGGTCCTCGAACCCCGGCGTGACCCGACTGCCGTGACGGCCGGTGACATCATGACGGACGCACCGGTGACGCTGAACGGGTCCGAGGGTGTGTTCGAAGCCACCAGCAAGATGTTCGAACACGCGGTCCGACGGTTGCCGGTCGTCGACGACGAGGACAACGTGTCGGGTATCCTGACACTGGATGACCTCGTCGTGTTGCTGACCGACGAACTCGACAACCTCGCCGGCGTCATCGAAGCGGAATCACCACCGTACTGACCGGCCAGGTGCGTCTCCCGCGGCCGTTTCTATTCGCGGTCGAGGTTCGGACCCGGCTTCCAGGTGTTCCCTTCGAGGGTCACCAGGTCGTATCGTTCGAGCACCTGCAGCGTGTCGACGACCGCCTGCGCGTCGAACGAGACGGCCATCGCGTCGGGCAACCGGTCGGCGATTGCACTCCGCGTCCCGCCGTCCATCTGGACGATCGTCTCGAGCAGCGTCTCGAGGTCACCCATGAGAGGGTCGAGGCCGGGGCTCCCGTTGCTGGGTTGCTGGAGTCTGTCCATAACGTCGTCGTAGTTACCGGTGATTTCGAGTGAGACGGCGACAGTATCGCTCTCTGTCTCTGATTCGTCGTCCATACCAGACCTATTCAGAGTGAAATTTCAAAAGTGTTTCTATCACTCCAGATTCCGCACACGGATGGTCTCTAGATATGGCCACCGTCGCTCACGAATACGCCCTCACCGCTTCGATGGCCGACCGATCGCGTGGGCCTGGTCCAAGTGGTGGGCCCGGTCTCCCAGTCACTGTCCGGACTGCGGTACCCGAGAGGTAGTCTCCTAGTCCCGCTGGCACTCACAACCCCGTTGGTCGAACAGTTCCGACACCGAATACTGCGAGCCACACTCCTGGCAGAGCACCTGCGCGTCGAGGAACACCTCGAAATCGCCCAGTTCGAACCGATCGGAGTTGCGCAGCTTCTCGATGCGTTCCTCGGTGACCGACATTGTTCTGGTCATCAGTCGCTGGATGCTCTCTAAGTCCTTCTGTATCTTCTCGTCGTCCGAAGGCCCTTCGTACGCCGCCCCACGCCACTCTTTGAGATACGACCGGATGGCCTGGTAGGTGACGAAGTCACTCTGGAGCGCGTCGACGTCGATGCCATTGCGTTCGAGCCGACTCCGCGTGTCGGTCTGGACACCGGTACTCACGTCCTCGTCGGTGAGGTTCCGGTAGGTCATGTCGACGTTGGCTTCCAGCGCGTTCATGCCCGCATCGAGCAGCGTCTGCTCGAGGAGGCGCTTGTTGAACAGCGTCGCGAGGTCCCGGAGGCTCAGGCGCTCCTCGCCGGTCCCCGTCCAGCGTGCTTCCAGCTCCGCTCCAAACCCGTCGAGGTCGTACTCGTCGATGAGCCGAGCCACCTTGCTCGATGGGCGGTCTTCTGTCGCATCAACCATCTAGTGGATACACCCACGGGAGAGATCAGTAAAAACGTATCGCCCTCAGATGTCCGTGATTCTGTGATACTCCTCGTCGAGCGCCTGGGCGTCCTCCGGTAGTAGCGCGACGACGAGGTACTCTGCGTAATCGCTGAAGTAGTCGACCAGCGCGGCGATGCGGTCCGCGTCGATGGCCTCCAGGGAGTCCAGGAGCATGAACGGAACCACCTCGTGCAGGTCGTGAACGAGATAGCCCGCCAGCGCGAAGATGAGCCCGGTCACTTTCCGTTCGCTCTCGCTCAGGTGGTCGATGGTGTCTTCGTAGGCAGCGCCGTTCTCGGTGGTCCGGACGATATGCAGCTCGAACATCGTTCGGTCGACGGTCCGGCGGCCCTCCCGGACCGACTTCTCGACCCGTTCGATCCAGATTCGGTCGAGGTTATCGTACTCGAGGGTCTCCAGCAATGCGTCCATGTGCTGGTTGAACTCCTCGGCCGCCTGGCTCTCTATCTGGTCGATCTTCGTCCGGAGGTCGGTGAGCTCGTCGCCGAGTTCCTCGCGTTCCGTCCGAAGTTCCTCGGCTTCGTCGAGCAGTGATTCGATCGATTCGATTTCCTCTGTCTTCTCGTCTAAGTCCGATTCGAGGCGTTCAATCTCGAACTCGAGCTGGTTGGCCTCAGTGTGCAACGAGAGGATGTCCTCGAAGTCCTCGGATTCGAGTGCTTCGACGTCTGATTCGAGCGTCTCGACGGTCTTCATGAGCGACTGGCGCTGCTCTTTGAGAGAGTCGACCTGCTCGGACCGTCGTTGGAGTTCCGCCTCGATGTCGCCGAGTTTCTCGTCCAACCGCTCGCGACGGCGCTCCTTGCGCTCGGCTTCGGACTGCTGTTCTTTCAGGTCCTCAAGCTCCGACTTGAGGTCGTTCAGGTCCCCGACCTTCTCCTGACGGAGCGTCTGCAAGCGGTCGACGGTCTGTTCGATCTGCTCGCGGTCGACGGTCGAGCCACACGTCCAGCACACCATGCTCTCCGCGTCGTCGGCGAGTAGTCGGTCGGTCACTTCGCCGTTGTCCGCGCTCGCTTGCTCGAGCGACTGCATGACCTCGTAGTCCTCACCCTCCAGTCGTTCCTCGTTGTACTGGATGAGGCTCTGGAGGTCGGATATCTCCGTACTGAGCGATTGGCGCCGTTCCCGGAGCCGGACGATTTCGTTCTCGAGGTCTTCATGTTCGCCCATCGGCGCTGACGGGAGGGCGTCGCGTTCGTCTTCGACCTCGTTTCGCTCCGACTTCAGCGAGGCGATACTCTCTTCCTGGGTCTCTATCTTCCGGCGAATCGATTCGATCTCGGATCGGGTCTCGCGGAGTTCGTCGAGCTTCGATTCGAGCTTCTGCTGTTCTCGACGGCTCTCCTCGATGTTGCGACTACTTTCGTCGATCTCCGTTTCGAGCGTCGCGAGCTCGTCCCGTTTTGCCTCGATCTGCTCGCGCAAGTCTGTCCGCTGTTGTTCGAGCTTCGGGAGGTCGGTCTTCCGGTTCTCGATCGTCGCGAGCTCTTCGTTGATGTCCTCCTTCTTGGCTTCGAGTTGGCTGATTTCCTCTTTGATTGCCGTCGTATCGACCGGGCGCATGATGATCTCTCTGAGGTCGTCACCGCGGGCGACGGACTGACGGGGTTCGTTGGTCTCGAGGAGGAAGGCAAAGAGGTCCGCAACTTCGGGGTCGTCGAGGTACGTCTCGCCGGAGAACTTGACGGCGTCACCCGCCCGTGAGAGGGTCCGCTCGTAGGTCTCGCCCCCGAGTTCGAGCCGAATCTGTCCCTCGTCGGAATCCCCTTTCAGCGTCACCTGTCGACTGCCCATGATACCCATGACGGACTGGAGGAACGACGTCCTGTTCGTCGCGTTCTTTCCGGTGAGGACAGTCACTCCGGGTGGAATGTCTACCTGCGTGTTACCGATACCACCGACGTTCTGGACCTCGAACCGAGCGACGTCGGAGACTTGACTCGATGAACTCATTACTCTCAGGTTGGAACGTACATTATAAAAATTAACTGGTCCAATCGACGGAAACGGTCGGAGCAGTGCGTTCTCATAATGAATGTACAATTGTTACATGTCTCGTTCGGACGGTACCCACGAGAGAAATAGCTCGCACCGCTCGGACGACATCAAGTCGAGCACCAGGAGTCCCTGTGTTGTGACGTGAGTTCGTGGGTAGCGCCGCCACCGCCTGGCCAGTGTCACTGCAGTCACCGCGAAATCGTCGAACTCGATACGGAGCGTTCGATTCATCTGCGATAGGCGCATTTGTTTTCAAACCACTATCATTTATCGTTAAATATATATGGTTAGTCTCGATCCGAGTATTGATATCTTGTTCTGTTCGGACGGTTTTGCGCTTGCAAGGCCTCTTCGCCGGGTGGTGGGCCCGAATACCCGCGTCAGGGCCTGTTGTTTAGGGACGGTCTCCAACCGGCCCGGCGTCGGCCGATTACGCCTCATCGGACATATATAAGTAGCGTCACGAGACCCGGCGATATCGGTCGGTAAGTAAAAGACTTATTGTTCTTAACGCGGTACTGTTTCGCATGTCAGCGTCCCCCACCCGGGAAAACCCCCACTGGTACCTCCACTCGCTTCACGAGTACGTCGCGGAACCCCTCGAGACGGCCCTGACGGCCCTGGACCGCGAGCACGGAGAACTGACAGCAGAGTCTGAGGCCCTCGAAACGTTTCGGGACATCGTTGTCGACGTCGACACAGAGGGGCCGCAAGGACGAGCCCCAGCTGCTCTCCAGACCCCGACTAAGACGACTGGCGCGACAGATACCGTGCGGGGGGCCTACGAACGGACCTTCTTCGACGTGGCCCACCAGGAGGAGGTCTACGGGGATTCGCTGGTCGAGAGCATCGCGCGCGAGTTCGGGTGGGACTTCGCGTCGGTGCTCCGGCCAGGGAACTCGGTCCAGTTCTCGCCGGCCCTGAAGCAAGCGTTGCTCGCTGCGACGGAGCGGTCGATCGACCAGCGCCAGTCACTGCTCGCGTGCGTCGAGTCCGAACAGGAGTCGGTCGAGCGGGCGTCGACGGCCCTCCGGGACCTCCTGGAACCCATCGACAGCAGCGTCCTCCCTGAGTGGTACCGGAGCACGTTCGAGGCGGAGCTCCGAGCGATCACCGACACGCGCCAGCAGACGCTCCACGACAGGACAGAGACCTTCGACAACCACGACTTCTGTTCGTACCTCTACGAGAGCGCGGAGTGGACGTACCCGGTGCTGACGAGCGTCGCTCGGCTACGGGAGTCCGTGTCGCTGAGCTGACTGTGGTATCAGTATAGTCCCCCTTATCGTGGCCGGACACGAGAAACTGACTCTGAGTCCGCGGCCGACCAGGTCCCACGAGTAACCAGCACTTATCGCAACGTTCCAGACCAGCTTGTTCGGAAGCGGGGCCGCTCAGCGCCCCTAGGCTGCATCTCCACACGGTTGCTTGTTCTCCTACGGGGTCAGATACGTCCGTTGTACGGGCCGCTAGGCTGAGATTTACAATACCGTGACGCTGCTTACTACAGCGTGTCGAACCGTTCTGGGTCACCGACCGGCACGAGCCGGGCGCGTGCAGGCCCGATTGCGGCACAGCCACACTCGTGGTCGCGGCGCCCGTGTCTCCGGAGCGGGGCTCCGACTGACGGCATCACTCGGTCGCCATGTCCAGGAACGGTCTGGGGCTCGCTTCCAGCGTTTCGCCGTAGTTTACGCTACGGCCAGGAGAGGAACGAATATCGGTCGGCGCAATCTCCGATTACCCGTCGATAACACCATTATAACAATACTCGTAGATAGCGCTCTCTACAGTGGGGAGAGTAGTTATCAGACAATTTGGCCGACATCCCTTGCCATCCCACCCGACCCCACCCACCCCCAGGCCAAGCATCGGGACGACTGCCGAGCCTTCTCGGCACTCGCACCCAACTTCTCTCTCCCCAAAACCTACTTATTGCCCAGTGTTGTGACGAGTTCCGCCACGTAGTCCTGCTGATTCGAACGAGCGGAGGCTGGGCGCTTCACGTGTTGGCGTACCCAACCTGACCGCTAAGCGGGTTCCCCAGAAGAACAGTTGGGCGCCCCTCGAACCTGCATGCGATTCTCTGACTCCGTACCGGACAGACACAGAAGCCGATTCGACGAGCTGTCGGGAAGACGCCCCTGCAGCACCGCAGTCGTTATTCGACGGTCACGCTCTTCGCGAGGTTCCGGGGCTTGTCTATCGCCCTGTCGAGCGCGTCGGCGACGTGGTACGCGAACAGCTGGAGCTGGAGGTTGCCGAGGACCGCTGTCAGTTCGGGAGCCGTGTCCGGAACGGTCAGCACGTCGTCGAAGTCCTCGTAGACCAGGTCGCTCCCTTCGGGCACGACGCCGATTACGGGCGCGCCGCGCGCCTGGACCTCTCTGACGTTGCTGAGCGTGTTCCTGTCGTTCTCTCCGGAGAACAGCGCGATGACTGGGGTCTGTGGCGTCACGAGCGCGAGCGGCCCGTGTTTCAGCTCGCCGGCCGGGAACCCCTCGGCGTGTTCGTAGGAGATCTCCTTGAGTTTGAGCGCTCCCTCCAGTGCGACCGGGTAGCAGGGACCACGGCCGATGAAGAAGAACGAATCGGCGTCGGCGTACCGCCGCGCTACCGCCTCGGCCTGGGGACTCTCGAGTGTCCGTGCTGCGTTGTCCGAGAGAGCCGCAAGTTCGTCTAGCGGATAGCCCTGAATGTCCGTCCCGCGGTCCTGAACGATGCGTTCGGCGAGCAACACGAGCGCGGTGATCTGTGAGGTGAAGGTCTTCGTCGCTGCGACGCCGATTTCGGGGCCCGCACGTATCAGCAGATGGTGGTCACACGCCCTGGTCACGGTCGACCCGACGACGTTCGTCACGGCCAGGGTGGTCGCGCCCTCCGCGCGAGCGATGCGTACCGCCTCAAGCGTGTCCGCCGTCTCGCCGCTCTGCGTGACGGCGACCGTGAGGACCCGTTCGTCGACGGGTGGTGGGGACCCGCTGTACTCCGAGGCGAGGAACGTCTGTGCGTCGACCCCGCGCTCGCGGAGTAACTGCTCACAGTACAGCGATGCGTGATACGACGTCCCACAGGCGACGAAGTGGACAGCCTCGACGGCACCGAAGTCCAGTGCCTCGAGCTCTTCGAGCCGGACGCCGTCGTCGGTCAGGCGACCCCGAATCGTCTGTTCGATAGCCGACGGCTGCTCGTGAATCTCCTTGAGCATGAAGTGGTCGTACGCCCCCTTGCGGGCGTCGCCGGGGGTCCAGTCGATGGTCTCTGCCGGGCGCGTTACCAGCTGGCCGTCGTTGGACACCTCGAACGACGTCGGCGAGAGCGTCACGAGGTCGCCGTCTTCGAGATACACCACCTCGTCCGTGTACTCGACGAAAGCCGGCGCGTCGCTCCCGAGATAGAACGTGTCGGCACCGACGCCGAGCGCGAGCGGTGACCCGTTGCGCGCGGCGAACACGCGGTCGTCGCCGTCGACGAGAATCGCGACCGCGTAACTCCCCGCAAGCCGGTCGATTGCCTGCCGGACAGCCACGCCCGTCTCGTCGCCCGCTTCCAGGCACTGCTCTACGAGATGCGCCACGACTTCCGTGTCGGTGTCGCTGGTGAAGCGGTGGCCGTGGTCGCGGAGGTCGGCTTTCAGGACCTCGTGGTTCTCGATAATCCCGTTGTGGACGACGGCCACCCGGCCGGTGCAGTCCGTGTGCGGGTGCGCGTTCGCGTCTGTCGGCGGTCCGTGCGTGCTCCACCGCGTGTGGCCGATGGCTCTGGTGCCGTCGGGGAGCTCGGCGCGCACGTCGTCGACGAGCGCGGAGATCTGCCCCGCGCGCTTACAGACGGCGAGCGAGTCGTCGAGTCCGACGGCCACGCCCGCTGAGTCGTAGCCCCGGTACTCGAGGTTCTGCAGTCCGCGCAGCACACTCGCGAGTACCGGTTCGGTCCCGATGGCGGCGATGATGCCACACATCGTTCAGGTGCTCCATTGAGGCGGGCGCGCGCAGGCGTTGGTGTTGGTGTCCTCCCACGTGCCGGTCTCGAGGGCGGAATCGGGGGCTGGTGTGTGTTGAATCATAGTGAGGACTGTCTGGCGGTAGTCACACACCGCAAGGCAGTCTCACGTTGTAGTAATCGAACTCCTTCTGGGTAGTACTCGGCGATTACCAGAACGGATCGATGCGAGAAAGAAGGTGGTCAGTCGTCGCTGTTCTCTGCGGCCCAGTGCAGCGCGGACGTGGCGCCCGCGATACCGACGACCAGCGCCAGCATAGCCATGACCGCCCAGCCTGGGACCGGGGCGAACACGGAGAGCGCGAGCACGAGGACACCCACGATAGAGACGCCCCCGTAGTACTGGTACCAGCGACGGGACGGGCCCGCCTCGGCGTGGTCGAGGTACTTCTCGAAGTGGACGGCCTGATCGGTCAGTTCGATGTGGCCGCGGTTCTGGTTGAACTCGACGACGCCGATGTCGTCCATCTTCGGCAGGTGGCACTGATAGAGACCGACGTAGACCCGCTTGCGCTGACTCGAACTCAGCTCGGCCGTCGTGATGCCGTTCTCGACGGCAGCGACGTGCTCTGCCAGGTCCGACAGCGAGACCCGCTCGCCGCGTTCACGGAGGTACTTGATGACCTCGCGGCGACGACTGTTCTTCAGAATCTCGAAGATGAGGTCGAGCGACGGTTCGGGCGGCGTGTCTGCTGCCGCCTCGACCACGGTCTCTGCCTCGGCGTCCACCGGCTCCGAAGAGCTGGTAGTCACTGATTGTTCCTCGACGTTCTGTTCCGATTGCGACATTGTTTGATCCTTGACTCCCATTTGTTTCCCCTTCCCGATGGCGGGGTAGCCATCCAGTGCTACCGCGACTGATGGCTCCACCCGAGCGTAATCGGTATACTTGTTAATCGAATGGAAAGTACTTAATCCTTTGCAACTGCTAAGTAGGCGACACTAAGTTGATATTACCAGGCTACGCCTCGGGTAGGTTCGATAGTTTTCGCGCCGTTCCGGTCAGACGTCCCGGTATCCGCCGATACGAATATCGAACTACGGCGGCGCCTTCGGCCGGGGTAGGTTCGATGTTCTCGTCGTAGGCTACGACTGGCGACGCCCGTCTCGCCCGTCAGCAACCACCGTTTAGGAGTGCTGCAGGGGTATCTATCTCTCACGTGTGTACGTGGGAAGACCATCGGATACTACCGGAGTTTTGCCGAGACTACGCCATCGTTTGATACCGGATACACGAGGTATGACCCAGGTAACAAAGTCGTTTATAGGCGAAATCTTCCACTGTGACTATCGAATACCACGTAACTTGCAACCCGTACGAACAACGTTGGGAGTAGTGCCGATGATAGGCTCTGACCCCGCAGTGATTACACGCGATGCTGCGTACGAGGTACTCAGCAACCCCCGACGGAGAGCGATTCTCCACATCCTTCGGACCGCCGACCGTCCGATCGAAGTGACCACGCTGGCGGCGCAAGTCGCCGGCTGGGAGGAGGGGATTCGACCGGCAGACCTCACGAGTCGACAGCGAAAGCGTGTCTACGTTTCGATGTACCAGACGCACATCCCGAAACTCGAGTCGGTCGGACTGGTAACCCACGAAGGTGAGAACGTCCGTGCCACGAACCAGATTCACGAGATCGACACCTACCTCTCGAAGGAGAGCCGGTGGATACCCTGGTACTACCTGACGACTGCGACGTCCGGATTCGCAGTGGCTCTCTTCGGTCTCGCGGCGCTCGCTCCGTTCGTCTCGACGTCGCTCGCGTACTTCGCTGCGTTCCTGCTCGTCGCGAGCGTCGGAGTCAGCGCTGTCGGGCAGTTCATCGAACACCGACAGCAGAGCCGGACACTGCCGGTCGAACTATCCGGTTATCCGCCGTCCTTACGGGTGACCGGCAGTGAGTAGCGCAGAACGCTCAGTATCGCCCGGGAAACTCCGCTCGGTTCGAGCACAAGAGTTATCCGCGAACCAAGGGAAACAACACATAGGTGTGACAATCCACCACACGGACCGACGTACCCGCACGGTCGGTCCCTGGGTTGCAGCGCCGAACTACGCATAATGGCAGATTTCGACCAGTGGGACAAGGTAAGTTACGTGATCAGTTCACGGTATCGCGTCGAGACGATTCGTCGGCTGTCGGAGGGCCCGGCGACACCGTCACTCATCGCGAGTGACAGGGAACTCAGCATCGCACACGTCTCTCGCGCGCTCCAGGAGCTCCGCGAGATGGACCTCGTTGACCTTCTCGTCTCCGAAGACCGGAAGAAAGGCCGCGTGTACGGCATCACCGACGAAGGGGTCGAGGTCTGGGAGACTATCGAACGGAAGAACATGGCCTGACCGGCGTCTCCGACACGACTCCGGTCCCCACGTAGTTCTCGACTGCGCCTCAGTCGCTGGGCTGTTCGAGCTTGGTGACGCTGACTTCAGACTGCTCGAGTTCGACCAGACAGCCTTCGTGTTGGAACTCGAACCGGAACTCCCTGCTTGCGCTCCGCTCGACGAGCCTGTCCAGCGCGTCGGTGTCGATCGTCTGCCCGACCGGTTCGAGTTCCGTAACGTCCTTCCCGAGCCGCTCTGAGAGTTTGATGGCGATTGCCGTGCTCGGAGCGGCGTCCGTCAGTTCGTCCTGCCCCGCGTCCGGCGAGCCCAGCTCTTCCTCTGTCCACATACCTCACCATTCGGTAGCCGTCATAAATATCTACTGAACTCGGCGAGCTGCTGGACACGCGAGCAGAGTGCTACTCGGAGATGCGAAATCGATTATCGAGTGACGGAAGGCGTTCCTACCCGAATCGTTCGTGAGCGCTTACCCCGAAACCGCCTCTTACAGTCTGAAC
Source organism: Haloarcula ordinaria (assembly GCF_029338275.1). Classification (NCBI taxonomy): domain Archaea; kingdom Methanobacteriati; phylum Methanobacteriota; class Halobacteria; order Halobacteriales; family Haloarculaceae; genus Haloarcula; species Haloarcula ordinaria. Next base: position 2,157,649 of record NZ_CP119789.1, read on the forward strand.
TGGTACGCACACGGTCGTTATTACAATCTATCTAACAATATCTGTATATCCGGTCTACTGGTACATGGCTATCACCCATAGGCAGTTGATTCTGATCGGCGTCACAGTCATCGGAATCGTCACGGTCGGTGCCGTGACGGGAGGGTTCAGTGAGCCACTCTCAACGCAGAACCAATCACCGGAGACAGCCGGCGCCGACTTCGTAGTCAGCGAGCTGGACGACTCCGACAGGATCACGGCAGGCGAGGACCTGACCGTCTGGACGACAATCCAGAACCCGGAGTCGTCGGAACAGACCCGACAGATCGCCCTCAGAGTCGATATGGACGGTGACGGTGTCGTCGATACGACCGTCGCCGAAGAGTCTGTCACGCTCGGCGGCGAGCAGTCCGAAACCGTCGAACTGACCGTGTCGACCGAGTCGATGGAACCCGGTACCTACGACTACGGCATCTCGACGGGTGACTCGAGTGACGAGCCCACCAGCAGCGGTCAGTTCGTCATCCTTCGACCGACGACGTTCATCGTCGACGACACGGACGCGGAGTCGCCCGTCGTTCAGGGCGACAGCACTACCATCACTGCCACCGTCTCCAACACCGGCGACTTCCAGGGCGTCCAGACGGTCGGACTCTACGTGTCCGACGGGACTAGTGTCGACGACGGGGCGCTAGAGGCCAGCAAGTCCTTCTCGCTCGCCCCTGGAGCGACCGATACCGTCTCGTTCACTGTCGACACAGCCGACCGGTCCCCGGGCGTGTACACGTACGAAGTGCGGACCGAGGACGACGCTTCGGCCAGCAGTCTCACCATCCACCAGCCAGCCACGTTCGACGTCACCGAGCTGAACGGCACACTTGATGTGGTCCGGGGCGAGACTGCAAATCTCACCGGCACTGTCGAGAACGTCGGCGACGTCGAGGGAACCCAGACCGTCGCGTTGATGCACGACGGGAAAGCCGTCGAGAACCGGACCGTCACGCTCGCGAGCGGTGAATCCACCGACCTCGAGTTCAGCGTGGCGACGGCCAACCGCACGCGCGGGAACTACACATACGCCGTCGTATCGTCTGATTACAGCGCCGCGGCGGACCTGCGAGTCCGCAACAGCGAGTTCACCGTGACCGATCTGCGGGGGAACGAGACGGTCTACATCGGTGACCCGATGGTTTTCACGGCCACGGTCAAGAACACCGGTGACGCACCGGACACCCAGACCCTCGAGTTCAAACTCGACATCGACGGCGACGACCAGCCCGAATCGTACGGCATCACCCAGAACGTCACTCTCGCGGCGAACGAGACCAAGGATGTCGTCTTCGACCTGCCGTACATGGAGGACCCAGACCCGTTCCCGGTCGAGGACTTCATCACTGGGACGTTCATCTACAGCGTCCATGCCGAGGACTCCAAAATGTCCGCTGTCTTCGTCGCAAAATGGCCACCGTACTCCGGGTCTGGTGGCTCGGCTGACGACGGAACTGGCGACGTCACGAACGGTGATGGAACCGGCGACGAAACCAACGGTGACGGAACCGGCGATGCGAGCGAAGATATCGAGTACACGACGCTCGACGAGATTTCGGTCGCCAAGACCAATCTCCATTACGACGAGCTCAGTGACGAGACCGCGAACCAGATCGACGAGATCTTCGCCCGGCAGCCGTTCGCCGACGGCCTCGACATCACTGATATCTACACCCGCGAGGAGTTCGCGCGAATCAAGTACGACATCAACGTCCCACGCTCCGCGGACTTCGAGTTCGACTCGCTCGACATGGACCTCCAGCAGACCATCGAGGCCGAGTACGACGCGCAGTTCCAGACTCAAGAGGGTGACACCATCGAATCGTGGGATGAACTCGCACAGGCCCAGTACGGGACTGATTACGAGAGCCTGACCGACGAGCAACAAGAAGAGATCCGGGCTGCGTACCTGGACCAGTTCGAATAGGGCGGTTCGTTCGCCGTCCACTCGCTTTCTGTTTGTGTTTCAGTTGGGAGATTCCGACCGGCCAGCGAGCCCTCTCTCAATCACTGCACACACTGCAGTGGATACTCCGTTGCGCCGTTCTGTTTGCCGTCAGCGGCTTGCTACCTCAGGGAGCAGGTGTCAGACGCGCCCGGCCAGCGGCAGCCGAGTCCTAATCTGCCCACGGGGTGCGCTTCGAATCTTATCTCGAGCGCACACGCCCCGAATACCGGTACTACCAGCTGAAAGCAAGGAATAACAATGCGACGTTCACGGTAAGGGAGGAGTGGAAACGGGTCGGTCGACCGACAGTCGACGGTCCCGGAACTGACGTAGCATGACACTTAGAGACAGTACCCACGGACGAACCCGCGACGGAGGCACGGTCGGCGACCCACGCGACGAGAACTGCCAGCACCGGCGACGGCACGCCGACACGCGGGCGGCGACACAACTACACCTCGGAGGTGGGGGGTAGCGTGTACAGAGGGTCGTCAGTCGGCGTCGTCGTCCCCGTCTACAACGAGGCGGAGTTCATCGGCGACGTAATCGAGACGGTGCCCAGTTTTGTCGACAAAGTGTTCGTCATCGACGACCGGTCCACCGACGAGACGTGGTCCGTCATCACCGAGTACGTCGCCGAGACGGCATCGGAGGCGGCCGAGGACATCGAGCTGGAAGTCGCTGGCAACACTGCGATGACGGACGGTTCCGGCCAGCCGTTCACCGAGGCATCCGTCCTCGCTGAGCGCCTCGTCCCGGTCAGACACCAGGTCAACAGCGGACGCGGTGCGGCCGTCAAGACCGGCTACCGCCTGGCGATGATCAACGACCTCGACGTCGTCGCGGTCATGGACGGCGACGGCCAGATGGACCCGGACATCCTGGACCGGATTATCGACCCCGTGGTCGAGGGGACGGCCGACTACGCGAAGGGCAACCGGCTGGTGTCGCTCGACCACTGCCGACAGATGTCCAACTGGCGGCTCTTCGGCAACACGCTGTTGACCGGACTGACGATGGTCGCCAGCGGCCACTGGCGTATCCGTGACCCACAGAACGGGTACACGGCTATCTCGGGTGAGGCACTCGACCGACTGACGCTCGACGACCTCTACGACGACTACGGGTTCCTCAACGACCTCCTCATCAAGATGAACGTCCACGACTTCACCGTGGTCGACGTCCCGATGGACGCGCTGTACGGCGACGAGGAGAGCGGCATCCGGTACGGGTCGTTCGTTCCGAAGCTCTCGCTCCTCTTGTTCCGCGGGCTCATCTGGCGGCTCTGGACGAAGTACGTCGACCGTCCCGACCCGTCGGCCACCGCGGCCTGACTCAGGCAGGCGGTCCGTTCGGGTACCGTCCCCATCGCGTTCCTAATTTTCGAGCTACCGACGATGTAGAACCGTCTTTCAGTCGGCCAGAGACAGACCAGTGCCCGACGGGAGGCTGCCGCTCTACACTACTTGTCTGCCGGAAAAACTCACCACTTTACAGCTGTTCGACGCGCATGCCGTGTTCGGCCCACTCGTCCGCGTCGAGTATCCACTTCGTGTCGATGACGACGTTGCCTCGCATCCGGTCGCGGAAGTCGTCGGGAACGAGGTCCGCGAACTCGTCGTGGTCGGTCGTGATGACCACGGCGTCGGCGTCCGCGAGGGCGCTCTCGTAATCCGACAGCTCCAGCTCGGAATCGGTGACGTACGGGTCGTAGGCACTGACCTCGATGTCCTGTTCACCACCGTCGGCGGTGAGTTCGGGTGGTTCCTCCAGGAGCGTCTCCGCGAACCGTTCCCCGGGGCTGTTGCGTGCATCGTCGACGTTACCCTTGTACGCGAGGCCGAAGACTGCGATTTTCGACCCAGACAGGGTTCCGAGCGCCTCTCGAAGCATCTCGGAGACGTAGTCGACCATCCCGTCGTTGACGTCCCGGGCGCACTCGATGAGCTCGACGGAGTCTGAGTTCTGGCCGAGGTAGTGCGGGTCGACCGGGAGGCAGTGTCCGCCCACGCCCGGGCCAGGGGTGAGCAGCGAGACTCTGGGATGGGTGTTCGAGAGCGCGAAACTCGAGCGGACGTCGACGTCGTAGTCCCGGGCCACCTTTGCGAGCTCGTTCGCCAGCGCGATGTTGGTGTCGCGGAAGGTGTTCTGTGCGAGCTTGACAAACTCCGCCGTCGACGGGTCCGGGGCGCGGTGGACCGTGCTCTCCGTCACCGTCTCGAAGAGCCAGGCGGCCGACGCAGTCGAGTCCTCGTCGATACCCCCAACGATGCGGTCGTTGTGTTTGATCTCGTGGAGTATCGAGCCCGGCAGGATGGTCTCCGGGCAGTGTGCCAGGTGGAAGTCCACGCCAGCGCGGAGCCCGCCTCGCTCCAGCGCGGGACCGACCACGTGTTCGGTCGTCCCCGGTGGTGAGGTCGACGTCAGGATGACCGTGTCGCCCTCGCGGAGATGCGGTTCGATATTCCGAGCGGCCTGCTCGACGTAGGTGAGCACGGCCCGGCCCGCTTCCTCGTCGAACGGCGTCGGGACACAGATGAGGTGATACTCGCTCTCAGTTGCCGTCGTCGTGAGCGTGAGCCGGCCCGACTCCAGTGCCTGGTCGACGTACGCCTCGAGCTCGACTTCCTCGTAGGTCGGTCCGGTCTCGCGGAGGAGTTCGATCCGTTCCGAGTCGGTATCCACGCCGATGACGGTAAAGCCCTCGTTGGTGAACAGGGCCGCAGTCGGCAAGCCGACGTACCCGAGGCCGTGGACGGAGACGGACGTCACGATCGTGCCTCTGTCGGGACGACAGACTCGACGCCACACTGCGCGAGTATGCGGGCAGCAGCGTTCCCGTCGCCGAAGGGCAGCTCCCAGTCGGTGGACTTCGTCTGCATCTCGAATGCATTGACGACGATGCTCTCCGGTTCAGGGCCTGCGAGCACGTTGGATCCGACGTCGAGCGTCTCGGGGCGTTCGGTGTTCTCACGGAGCGTGACACAGGGGGTCCCGAGGATACACGTCTCCTCCTGGACGCCCCCGGAGTCGGTGAACACGAGCGAGGCCGTATCCTCCAGGTGGAGGAAGTCGAGGAAGTTCAGCGGTTCGACACACCGGATTCGCTCGGGGACGGTCAGGTCGAACGCCTCTAGTTTCTCCGCTGAGCGAGGGTGTATCGGATAGACGACCGTCGTGTTCGCCAGTTCGGCGTACCGGTTCACGCCCTCGAGGAGTTTGGCGAACCGGTCCGGGTCGTCGACGTTCCCGGGGCGGTGGGCTGTCAGCAGGACGAACTCGCCCGCCGAGAGGTCTAGGTCCTCGAGCGCGTCACTGTGTTCCGCGGCGATGTCCCGGTTCTGGAGGACTGCGTCGACGATAGTGTTTCCCGTGATGGTGACTCGCTCGGGGGGGATACCCTCCTCGCGGAGTCGGGCGGCGGAGTCCTCGGTCGGCGGGAACAGCAGGTCTGCACCGTGGTCGACGAGGATTCGGTTGAGCTCCTCGGGCATCTCACGGTCGAAACTCCGGAGCCCGGCCTCCACGTGGCCGAGCTTCGCGTCGAGTTTCATCGCCGCGATACCGCCGGCCAGTGCCGAGTTCGTGTCTCCCTGCACGAGCACGATATCCGGGTCCTCATCGAGGAGAATCTGCTCGATATCGATCAGCATCCTCCCCGTCTGTTCGCCGTGGGTCCCAGACCCCACGGCGAGGTTGTAGTCGGGTTCGGGCAGGTGGAGGTCGGTGAAAAACACTTCGTCGAGTTTCTCGGAGTAGTGCTGTCCAGTATGGACGACGGTGAACGGAACGTCCCCGTCGACGCATGCTCTGATTACGGGGGCGAGTTTGATTATCTCGGGTCTGGTCCCGAGAACGAACGCGATATGGGTGCTCACATAGGTGTAGAACCCGCAAATCTGCTTTGTAAATTGTTTCTTATCGAATTAGGTTTGAAAAACGTCAGTTCGGAAGGAGGGCGTTTCACCGGTTCGCTCCTTACTACCTGGCGCTGGATAGCTGACTGGTCATCGACCCCGTCAGTGGGGCAGGGAGCGGCGGCGAGGTGGGTACGGCGATCCAGCGTGCCGCGCAGAAGAGACGGCCCAATCCACCGTACACTCTGGAGTAGAGCGAGATTCGTCACTCGGATTCAGGTATGGCCAGGTCGACAGCCGACCGGTTTAGCACTGGGTTAGTAACACCGAACCACGATAATCGGTCCCTTCTCCGGGCGATGCTGTGCGCGAACCAGCAGCCAGGATGCTCAGTCGGACATCTGAGCGCCGAGGGCGACTCGGTCTGGCGCCGGGTCGTCACCGTCGGTGAGTCCACCGTAGGTCTCTAGCAATCGGTCGCTGATGTGGGCCCACGTGTGTTCGGCCTCGATAGCCGCTCGGTTCGTTCTGCCCATCGCTTGCCGCCTGGCGTCGTCCCTGATGAGCGCACCCAGTGCCTCGACGAGACCGTCGACGTCGACCGGGTCGACCAGGTGGCCGTTGTCCGGGCCGACTACTTCTGGGATGCTTCCCACTGTCGTAGAGACGATGGCGTTCCCGCCGGCCATCCCCTCCAGCAGCGAGATGGGGAGCCCCTCGGCGTAGGTCGGCAGGACGTATATCGACCCCTCGTCGAGGAGGGCCCGTTTCTCCGCCTCGCTGACGAAGCCGTGGTACTCGACCGCGTCGAATTCCGCCGCGAGGTCGGTGACCAGGTCCGAGCGGGGCCCTCTGCCCGCGATGTCGACAGTGAACTCCAGGTCAGACCAGCTCAGCAGTCGCCGAATCGCGGTCACGAACTCCTCGACGCCCTTGCGGTCGATGAGGTTCGAGACGTAGACGATTCGGGGCGGGTCGACGTCGTAGACCGGTACGAAGCGTTCCGCGTCGACCGGGTTCGGGACGACACTGATAGAACTGACGTCGAGCTCTGCCTCGAGGACGTTCGCCCAGTACTCCGAGAGGACGATGACACCCGAACACTGGTCGAAGATGGTCTGGATGTACGCACGCCGGAGTGGGCCCGCCTCCTGGAGGAACGCGTCGAAGTCGGACCCGTGGATGTGGATGACTATGGGGACGTCTCGGAGGAGGCGTACCAGCATGATGTACACAGACTTGCGGTAGAACGACACGCGCGAGGATGCGTGGACGTGCACGACGTCCGCGTCGAGGTACAGCGGGAAGAGGACGACTCTCGCGATAGCCGAGAGCGCCGCGACTGCCAGCCAGCGCACCTTCGCGAGCCCGCCCGCCGACAGCGCACCCCGTTCGGGGGGCGTGCTGGTATTGTAGACGGTCACGTCCAGTCGGTCACCCAGCTCCTCGGCCTGCCCGCGGATGAACTGTGAGATACCACCTGTCTCCTGTCTGCAGGGCCCGACGACGAGGAGCGACTCGGGCGAGGAATCTGCCATTGGAACCTGCTACTGGAGCTCCACGTATTGTTAATGAGTACATGTCAGTGACCGCCCCGGCGAAATTTTCAACTGGATATCATGAGGAAAGGGGCCTATAATAAATATCGGTCGGCTCGACGGTTCGGTCGAAGGTTCAATGGTTTCCGTAAGTGTCGTCGTGGCGACGCTGCTCCCCTACGACGAGCTAGACGTCGTCGAGTCTCTCGAACGGGGGACGTACGACGACTACGAGGTCGTGGTCCGCGACGACTATCCGGTTTGCAAGGCCAGAAACGAGGGTATCAAGCGGGCGTCGGCCGACAAGATCGTGTTCCTCGACGACGATTCGCGTCCCCGGACGGACTACCTGGAGCGAGCCGTGGAGACACTCGAACGAGCGCCCGCGTACTCGGGCCGCACGATTCACCCACGGTCGGACGTCTTCGCACGTCACTTCACTGCCCACTACGACCGTGGCGACGAACCCCGGCACGTCGATACGTTCTGGGGGAACAACATGGGCGTCCGTAGGGAAGTGTTCGACGCCGTCGGCGGCTGGGACGAGAACATGGGCTGGGGACACGAAGAGAAGGAGCTCGCCGCGCGCGTCCGGTCGCAGTTCGACATCCTCTACGACCCCGAGCTGGTCGTCACGCACTCCTACGCCGACAGTGTCCCCGGCTACTGGCGCAAGATATACAAGCTCGAGACCCAGCACCCGTACTACTGGCGGAAGATCGGGTACTCGCTGCGTCAGCAGGTCGCGATGACGCTCGTGGGGGCGCTACATCCGAAGTGCTACGTCGTCCGCGGTGTGACCGGGTCGTTCGTGAAGGCCGGCGCACAGCTGGCCAGGACTGCCGGCCGCATCAAGGGACTCTTCGGTCTGCTCGGGGAGGACTCTGCGACACTCGATTCGGGGGTCCCGTCGTTCGAGAACGCGGCAGCGCAAGCGAACCCGACGACGACCACAGAATAACGGCGCTCGTTCGGCTGTCGGTCCTTCTCAGTTCTCGTTGTACCAGATGTCGACGTGGTGGTCCGGTGCGTAGGACTTCCCGACGAGGTCTGGCTTGCCGTCCCCAGTCAGGTCCACGGCGACCGCCTCGTGGGTCTCGATACCCTCGAAGACGACCTCGCGGTCGAACGTGCCGTCACCACGGTTCCGGAAGAGCAGGTGGACCGGGTCGTCGTTCTCCCCGAGTCCCATCTCGGCGACGTAGATGTCCGGCGTCCCGTCGCCGTCGAAGTCAGCGACCTGGAGCGTGTGCGGGCAGAACAGGTCGTCCTCGAGTATCGTCTCGGACCAGTCCGGACCGTCGAACACTGCGACGCGTCCCGGATGGGTCCCGTAGTGCGGGGAGTCACCCTCCGAGAAGACGATCTCGAGGTCGCCGTCGCCGTCGAAGTCCGCAAGTTCGACCCGGGTATCGTCCCACCCGGTCACGACCGGATCGCGGCGCCATCCCGTCGCGGCGCCGCTGTCACGGTGGTAGACGTACGTTCCAGCGATCATCTCGTGTTGCCCGTCGTGGTCGATATCCCTGATGCGGAGCCCCTCGATCTCGATACCCCGGTCGACGATGTGAAGACACGAGTCGGGCCACGGCGTCTCGGTCGGATCCTCCGGGATATCGTAGTAGAAGACGGTCTCAGACTCCTGTGAGAGCCCGACAATCTCGTCCCGTCCGTCGCCGTCGACGTCGCCGGCCTCCAGGTCGTGGTACTTCTCGAACTGGTCGGTGACCAGGTGTGGCGTCCACCGCTCTCTGGGGTCCGCTGGCATCTTGAACCAGTAGACGTCCGTGTTTCTGATGCCCTGCCCGGCGACGACGTTCGGCCGGCCGTCCCCGGTGACGTCACACAGTGTCGCGCCGACGTCCAGGTTCGGGAGGAACGCCACGTCGTGGCGCTCCCACCCCGGGTTCTCGTACCAGAAGAGGTTGGTGTGTTCCTTGCCCAGCGCGTCCAGCAGCCCTCGCACCGGGAGCGGCGAATATCGGTCTACCTGCCAGGCGAGGTCGCGGCCGGGAAACCCCTTCCCGGCGCCGCCGACGATCACGTCCGGGAGGCCGTTACCGGTCAGGTCTGTCGTGAGACAGAAGCCCAGCCGGGAACACGGGGGGTTCGCGTCTATCTGTTCGTGTCTGAACGTCGTTCGGGATTGCTGTGGTTCGGGTTCGCTCATGGTACATCACTGAAGCCGCTGGACAGACTGCCGCGCGACGTTGGGTCGGCGGATGCACCGGCCTAGTGGTCGCGCGAGACGGTATCGTGTCCGGCGAGTCCCGTTTCGTAGTGGCTGTGGGCAGCGAGGGCAAATAAATAGCCAGCGCGTACCGTCCAGTTCAGCCCGCAAGCCACCCGGGAGTGTGCGCCCTGTCGGCCAGCTAGCTACTCTCGCCACCCGCAGTGTCGTGACCGCCGGCAGACATACCGCGTGGTTTGGGGGTACGCGGCTTCTACTCTTGTGACTCCGGACACACAGGTTCGACGATGACCTACAAGGTTGCAATCGTGGGGACCGGTGCGGACCCGAACAGTCCGGACGCCGAGGGCTTCGCCATGGCGTACCGACACGCGGGCGCCTACACCCGACTCGACTCGTGTGAACTCGTCGGCTGTGCCGACATCGTCCGGGAGAACGCGGAACAGTTCGCCGAGCGCTGGGACATCCCCGCGGCCAACGTCTTCGAGGAGACCAGGGAGATGCTCGCTGCGGTTGAGCCGGACATCGTCAGCGTCTGCGTCCCGCCACACGTCCACGCGCCCGTCGTGATGGAAGTCGCCAGGGGCGAGAGCGTGCGGGCCATCCACTGCGAGAAGCCGATGGCGACGACCTGGGAGGACTGCCGTGAGATGGTGGAGCTGTGCGAGCAACGGGACGTCAAGCTCACGTTCAACCACCAGCGACGGTTCGCCGGCCCATTCACGCGAGCGAAGCAGGAACTCGATTCGGGGACTATCGGGACCCTGGAGCGCGTCGAACTCGGCGGCGACAACCTCTTCGACTTCGGGTCGCATCTCTTCGACCTCTGTGGGTACTTCACCGACCAGTCGCGGGCCGAGTGGGTGCTGGCCGGTATCGACTACTCGGAGGAGAACATCCAGTTCGGGGCCCACAACGAGAACATGGCTATCGCGCAGTGGCGCTACGAGAACGGCGTCTACGGTCTCGCTGCCACCGGTGACGAGGGCATGCTCTCGTGCATGCTGCGGCTGGTCGGTAGCGACGGCGTGCTCGAAATCGGCGGTGAAGAGGAACCCCTCCGGGCCCAGGTCGGCGGCGAGTGGCGGACGCTGGACTCCGACGGCGATACCGTCCACGGCCCGAAGGGGTCGCTGGTCGAGGCGGCGAAACAGCGCGTCGCGGCGCGCGTCCCGATGCTGAGCGCCGAACGGGCGCGGACGGCGACGTTCATCGACCGCGCGATTGCCGACGTCGTCGACGCCGTCGAGACGGACACAGAGTCCGTGCTCTGTGCGTCGAACGCGCTCCAGGCCACGGAACTGATATTCGCCTGTTGGGAGTCCGCGCGGCGACGGACGCGTGTCGACCTCCCGCTCGAGATCGCCGACAACCCACTCGAATCGATGGTCGAAGAGGGCGAGCTGCTGGCCGACTGAGCGTCCGGCCTGACGGCTGTTTCTACGTTCCGAACGTCCCCCTCTACTGAATCTGCTGACGTGCCCGTTCGTGTCGTGCCACGTCTCTGGGAGCCAACTAGACCACTGAAAACGATTGCCGATTACGCTTGCGGCCGGACGAGCGTCGTTATTCCGGTTCGGTCACGTCTATCGATAACGAGAGGTACCGGTACGCGTTCTCCGTCGTGGGTTCCTCCGGGGGCGTTCCCGCGTAGACGAGATACACGACGCGCAGGTCGTCACCGAAGAACGTCGGCGTGACTGTGTGTTCGTGGTCCCAGGTCTCACCGTCCGCGACGCGCTGGGACTCACGGAACAGTTCGGAGCGAGCGGTGACTTCTCGCGGCCCCTCGGTGTCGGCCTCGAGTCGTTGTATCTGCACTACGACGGTGTAGACGACGGCCTCACCCTCGTGGTTGGACAGGCGCAAGACGAGGTCTGCCTGGCCCTCCGGCCCGAACTCGGTCGGGTAGTTGCCGGAGACCAGTTCGCCGTCGGGCGTCTCCGTGAGCAGCGAGGCCTCGGTGTACGTGGTCCCGTTCTGTGGGGCCGTGAGTGCGACGGCGAACGTGCTCATCGCCGCGACGAGTACCACCGCCAGCGCGACGTTGAGGACGATGTCTACCTTCGTGCCCCGGAACGACCGGGCTCCCTCACCCAGCCAGTAGAAGAACGGCGCCTTGTAACGCGAGTCGGTCGGCGTGCGCAGGCGTCGCACGGTCCCACCGCCAAGGACGAGCAGGACGAACGCCGTCACGGCGAGAAGTGCGTTCTCGAGGGTCAACGGTACCTCTGCGAAGGCCATCGCTATGCCGAAAAGCGGGACGAGCGCGAAACTCAGCCCCAGCGACAGGGCAGCGCGCTCGCCCTCGCCGAGGACGCCGTCGTTCAGGTCTGGTTTGAAGGGGTTGGTCGCCCTCCGACCGCTCCGGGCCGGGAACGCCAGCGTTGTGAGGGCGTACCCGGGAAGCAGGAACAGGAAGACGGCCGCCAGTACCAATCGAACGGGTGTCGGGAGCAAGAGCAGCACGACGTTTCCCACCGCGAGGAGGGCGAGAACCGCCCAGACGTCAGCCAGTTGCGCGACGAGCGACCGGACGCCGTCCGTCACGGAGTCCTCCCCGGTCGGGAGTGCCCGCCGGTCTCGTACTCGTAGTCGCGGGCCCCACCGGTCCCGCCGAAAGCTTCGATAACCATCTTATACCCTAGTTACGAGATACGAGGCTTTGTTATTGGTGTACTAGGACGTGAGACTGGCCACTTCGGACGGTATCTGGTTCTCTCCTGGTTCCGAGACCAGGCCCACTCGGGAACGTAGCGAGGTATCTCGGTCGTTCTACCCCAAGCTCGCTGTCTCAGCAGCCGCCGGGCTCGGAGATACCAGTGTAGGGTAGGCCTACCGGGCGTTAGCAGGGTCAGTACAATCCGTCGCGAGCCGTATCTGACACCAAATGAACGGGTCTCCTCTCTCGCGGCGGGACGCCATCAAACTCGGGGCGGTCACGTTGACGGGGCTCGCGGGGTGTCTCGTCCGGCCGGCGAACTCGAACCCGGAACCCGCCGAACAGCGTCCAGACCCGACCGACGGAGCGACAGAAAGCGAGCTCCCGGGGGTGGCAGACGACTGTTCCCCGGACACGTCGGCGCCGGAGGGGCCACTGACCGTCGACTTCGACAGCCGGGACCGGTTCCGGTGCCGAGGCCGCCTGTTCGAGGACTTCAGCAACCTCTCCTACTGGGATGTCCTCGACGGCTCGCTCTCGGGTGGGGAGTCCCCCTACCCCGGCCAGTCGGCTCGCCTCACCGCGAGCGAATCAGAGAGCCGAGCCTGGATAACCCGGCGGTTCGAGGACGGCATCGACCTCAGCGACTGGGACCTCTCCATGGCTGTCCACCCGGGGTCCGGGGAGGCCAGTGTCTCGAACGTCCGCCTGCAGCTCCTTGCTCCCGACCGCTCCAACCGACTCGACATGTGGCGTCCGCTCGACCCGACGGACGGCTGGTTGCGACTCGACTTCGGCCCGACGAAAGAGGTGGGCTCGCCGGACCTGACCGACGTCCGAGAGCTCCGCGTCCAGTCGTGGATCGGAGCCGAACGCGCCGCAGAGTTCCACGTCGACGAGATACGACTCACACCGAAGCTCGACGAGGGCGCAGTAGTGGTGACGTTCGACGACATGTCGCTCTCGCAGTACGAGAACGCGTTCCCGGTGATGCAGGAGTTCGGGTTCCCAGGGGTCGCCGGCGTCATCCCGCGGCTGGTCGGGAACGAGGGGCGGATCAACCTGGCTCAGCTGCAGGCGTTGCAGGACAAGGGGTGGGACGTCGTGAGCTACCCGCAGCACGAGACGCCACTCTCGGAGTTCGTAAGGTCCGAACAGGCCTCGATGATACTCGATTCGAAGCGGTGGCTCGCCGACAACGGCTTCGAGTCGGGGTCGCGGTTCGTCTTGTTCCCCTTCGGCACGGTCACCAAGACGACGTTCGACATCGCCGCACAGTACCACTACCTCGGGCTCTGGAGCGGCCGCTGTCCGAGTGGTCGGCTGACCGGACCGCTCTCGGTCGGTCGGGTCAACGGCGCCGACGTCGGGACGACGACACAGATCGTCGAACTCGCACAGAAGTACCGACAGGTCGTCCCTATCATGTATCAGACCGTAGGTGAGGAGTCACGGGACCACATCACCGCGGAGCGGTTCGAGGAGACGATGCGGTTCGTCGACGACCTGGGACTCCGCGTCCTCACGACCTCGGACCTCTGGGAGCTGCAGTCCCTCTCCGACTGACCGATTCTTCAGCCGAACCAAACTGACGGAAAACCGAGGGACGGCGGCGAACAGACTCGTCATAACAAAGAGGTTCGTGGGGAACTGACGGGTAATGAAGACTGACACCGGTTCACCGCTGGTCAGCGTCGTCATCCCGACGTACGGCCGGCCGGAGTTCCTCACGGACGCCGTTCGGAGTGTGGTCGACCAGACCTACCCCAACGTCGAGCTCGTCGTCGTCGACGACCACTCCCCAGAACCGGTCGAACCGTTGCTCGCGGATGTCCCCTTCGACGACCTGGCCCACGCCGAGGTCGTTCGACACGAGGAGAACAGGGGTGGGAACGCCGCTCGCCGGACCGGTATCGAACGGTCACGGGGTGAGTTCGTCGCCTTCCTCGACGACGACGACTACTGGGACCAGACGCTCGTCGAACGTGTGGTCTCGACGTTTCGTGAATCGGGGCCCGACGTCGGCGTCGTCATCGCCGGTACCAGAATCGTCGACGAGAACGAAACCGAGCTCGGGGTGGTCATTCCGGACGCCACCGGAGACGTGACCGAGCAGATTCTCCGTGGAACGGTCCGCTCGGGCTCGTTCTCTCGCTTTACCGTCCGGCGGAGTGCGATAGAGGCCGCCGGGCTCCCCGACGAGCAGCTGCCCAGCTGGCAGGACCTGGAGTGGCATATCAGACTCTCGACGGTGTGTCAGTACGCGTCCCTCAGGGAGGCGGTCGTCGTCAGACGAGTCACGTCTCACGACCAGATTACGGACGACTTCGAAGCGAAGCGTGACGTCTCATACCCGGTGTTGCTCGAGAAGCACCGTCCACTGGCGGCCGAGTTCGGGACGAAGACCGAGCGACGGTTCGTCGCGACACTGACGGTCACGCTCGGGTTCTCCGCGCTACGGAACGGGTACTACGCGACCGCCATTCGGACGTTCCTCAGCGCGATTCGATACGACCCGCTGATACCCAGGGCCTACCTCTACCTGTTGCTGGCGCTCGGCGGGCCGTTCACGTACAAGCCAGCCAGGGGTATCCGCCGGAGACTACAGACTGCGTTCGGATAAGAGACCGCCTCGACCGGTCACTCGGCCGTGCTGGGGCTGGGCTGCAGCGAGCCGTCGTGAGTGGCTTCTTTAGAATCTAGGTGGAGCTGGAACCAGCGTTCGACGGTCGAGAGGGCGGCGAGCGGACCGAGGTTGTTCGCGTCGCCACGTTCGTGGGACGCCCGCAGGTCGGCGATGGCATCGGCGTCGAACACCGCTCGCTCGGCCGCGTCGTCGAGGAGCCCGTCGATTAGCGACCGCATCTCGTCGTGGTCCTCGTACCAGGCTTCCTGGAGCCGTCGTCCACCGTAAGCGTGCTTTCCGAGCAACCGCTTCGTGGCCGTGTCGGCGACGAACCCCACGACGTGGAGCCAGTGGGGCCGGCTCGGCGGCATCTTGGTCCGCTCGTAGTCGATGCCGTTCAGGCCGTAATCGAGCCGTCTCGCCAGTTCGAGCTTCCCGCGTGAGGTTCCGGCCGGTATCTTGCCCCCGGTGAACGGGATGGTGTCGCCCCTGTACTGGAGAGGGAGTTTGCTCACTGCGTCCAGGAAGCCGCGATGACATATCGGGATACGGTTCCCGACCTGGCTCTCGGCGAGCGGGTTACTGGCGAACTCGCCGCGTGCCATGTAGTTCCGGTAGTAGCAGTCGAGGGTCTTGCCCACGGAGTCGTCGGCGCTCGACCCGGCGACGACGGTTCTGTAGGTCGCCATCGGGTCGACGTCGGCTGTCAACAGGCGCTGTACGTCCGCCCGGCTGCTCTGGTGTTTCTCCTGATAGAGGGACTCTTCCGGCGTGTCGTATCGCTCGATCACGTCCTGGCTGAGACCGCCACCCATCATCGTCCCCTGGCCACAGCCCTCGAGGATGATGTCGGCGGGGGCTTCGATGTTGAACACGGCGGTGAGATTGAGGAACGTCCGCCAGGTCAACATGCCGCTGGTGAGTGTGACTGCGTCGTCGAACACGTCGACGAACCGGTCCGGCGTCAGGGGGACTGTCTCGTTTCGCACGCCCAGCCGGTCCGAGATCTGTTTCGCGATGCGCCTGTTGCCACCGTTCGAGGGATTGGCGTTGTACGTGTACGTCGTGATGGCCTCGAAGTTGTTGCACAGCTCACCGGCCAGGGTCCGACTGTCCAGGCCACCGGACAGCCAGAGGCCGACCGAGCCGTCCATCGTCTCGGACGTTTCGGCGACTGCCTTCCGGTACTCCTCGACGATGGGCGTGAGAGGGTCCGATTGCGGGCCGGTCTCGAACTCGAACTGCCAGTAGGACCGGACCTCGCGGGCATCGCTGTCGTACTCGAGCACCGATGCTGCGGGGAGCGCGGATAGCTCTTCGATGAGCGTCTTCTCGCCCCAGACCTGACCGATAAGCAGCATGTCGCTGAGGCCCTGCAGATCCACCGTCGGGTGGTCGACAGCCGCGAGAGGCGTTGCCAGGTTCGAGCCGAACGCGAACGGCCCCTCTGCGGTGTAGAAACACTGCCTCGTCCCGAGTTTGTCGGTCCCGACGACCACCCGGTCGGACTCCCGGTCGATGGCGACGAGCAAGAACGGGCCGTCAAGCGCCGCGAGCGTCTCGTCCGGTCGCTCGAGTACTGCTTCGAACAGCGCTGCGGTCGAGAGTCCGAGTCGGTCGCGGTTCGTCACCGCGCCGTATACGGTCCCGGCCCTGTTCTCGTCCGTCCACCAGAGCCGCCCACCGGGGTCTTTCTGTCCGTGGTGTACGTGAGCGAGCCCGAGCCTGCCACGTTCGACGGAATCCACCTCGTACCAGGGCTCTGAGTGCATCGGTTCGAGGAGCTCGGAGAGTGGCGTCACACTGGTCGTGCCGCCGGCTAGCCCGGTCATACACCACTCCCCTCTCGACGACGGTCCAGCCCGTGGGGGGCAGCAGTACGTCCGTGGGTCACTCCGAAGCCGTGGAGCGTCGAGGTCCGCGCGATCAGATTCAAGAAGGGTGTCCGTCGGATTTTCATGGTAAAGTGCGTCCGCGTCACGAACCGTACGAATCGGCTCACTCCGTGGTACCTGCTGTACTGGCGTCGCCAAGCATTGTTATCGGCAGACTAAACAGCCACGTGCGCTCGGGGTACGGGAATGTGCCCGTGTATTGAGACAATAACAATGCATAGATACTGGAAAGGAGGCCCATGTACGATTTTCGGCAGTTACTGCGCGGGATGGCGAACCCGGGACTGGCCGTCCGTGAGGTGAATCGGCTCTATCACACCCGTCTCGGCCGGCAGACCGGGAACCCCCGCGGCATCGACATCTTCGAGGAGGACTGGGACAACCTCCTCATCCTCGACGCCTGCCGCTACGACATGTTCGAGGAGCAACACTCGTTGCCGGGCCGGCTCGAATCCCGCATCTCGAAGAGCTCGCACACGAGCGAGTTCCTGCAGTCGAACTTCGCCGACCGCGACCTCAGAGATACGGTGTACGTCACGGCGAGTCCGATGTACTACCGCAACCGGGAGCGGCTGAACACCCAGCTGCACGACGTCGTCAACATCTGGCAGGACTTCGGGTGGCACGAGGAGTATCGGACAGTGCTGCCCGAGACGGTCCGCGAGCTCGCCCTCGACGCTGCAGAGCAGTACCCGGACAAACGACTCGTCGTCCACTTCCTGCAGCCACACTACCCCTTCATCGGCCCGACCGGCCGACGCCACTTCGACCTGGACCAGCTGAACTTCGAGTGGGATGGCGCGCTCACGGGTGACCTCGGTATCTCCGACGACGTGCTGTGGGCCGCTTTCCGGGAGAACCTCGACGTGGCGCTCCCCCACGTCGAGGCGCTCATGGGCGAGTTACAGGGCAAAACTGTCGTCACGGCAGACCACGGGCAGATGATCGGCGAGCGTTCCTCGCCGCTTCCAGTGAGAGACTACGGCCACCCGCCGGGACTGTACACCGAACAGCTGGTGAAGGTCCCGTGGCTCGTGTACGAGAACGGCCCCCGTCGGGAGATCTCGGCTGACTCGTCGACGACCGAAGAAACCGACGTCAGCGAGGAAGCAGTCCAGGAACGGCTGGCAGACCTGGGCTATCTCTGAGAACGACGCCCGAAGCGATGGGGGCTGTTGCCGTCCGGAGTCCGTGTTTCACCACTGCAGCGGCGTTGCCGTCACACACGAAACCGGCGGACGTGGTGAACCCGGCCGCTCAGGACGAGACGACCTTCTTGCTCGAGACCGAGTTGCCAGCCAGGTCGGTCACAGTGATGGACACCGTGTAATCGACGCCGCCGCCCTTCCTGAAGCGATACTCGTCGGTGTCGGAGGCCGCGGCAACTCCGTTGAACGTCCACGACGTGCTCCGGACCGTCGACCCGCTGTCGTCGAGGATATCGAGCGACACTGTATCGAGGTCGTCGTCCACGTCCGAGACGTCCCAGTTGACCGTAATCTCGGCGTGCGGGTCCTTACGACCCGCCTCGGAGACGTTGAACCGATTGATCGTCGGGGCCGAATCGGTCGTTGCCTCACCTGAGGTGAACGTCTTGGTGCCACCGATTGCCGTGTCACCGTCGGAGGCGGCCGCGGTGGCCCGGAACTCGTAGTCCGTCCCGCCGCTCAGGCCGGAGACAGACGCCGTGAACGACTCGGCGGCCGAGAGCGTCTGGCCCGACGTCGCGGTCCAGGACCCGCCGACCGGTCGGTATTCGAAGGCCACGTCGGCCGAGCTGGCGCCGCCGAGTTCAGCGAGCGTTCCACTGAACGTCGCGGACGTGCTCCCGACGCCGCTCACCCCGTCGGTGGTCACCGTCAGCGTGGGTTCTGTGGTCGAACCGTCGTAGTTTGTCGGGTCTATCTGCGTGCCGTTCAGGAGGACGTTGGTCCCACCCTCGACGAACTCCAGTGACTCGAGTTGCCCGGAGAACTGGAGGCCGTCCATCTCGTCGGTGACCCAGCCGTCGACGGTCCCGCTGTCGACCGTGTCGTACTGGCTGAGGGAGGTTCCGAAGGCCGGGTGGTCGGCGATTTCGCCGGAGACCGACGCCACGTAGTTCGTCTTCGTGCCGTTTCCGACTATCTGCAGCGTGTTCGGGTACGCCGAGTCAGCGCTCAGCGTCGCCGGGTCGACCTGGACGCCGTTGACGGAGACCTCCGCCTCGCCCTCGACGAAGTCGACGCTCCCGAGCCCTTTCGAGTAGGTGTAGGTGTCACTGGCCCCGTCGCTGGTGACCCAGGCGTCGACGGACGACTCGGAGACGTCGTCCCAGTCCTCGACGTCCCCGGTCGCCTCGACGGTCCCGCTGACCTCGTAGACGTAGTTGGTCTTCGTCCCGGTGCCGGTGACGGTAATCTGGTTGTCGAGCGTGGTCGTGGTGTCTTCCTCCGTCGTGGTCGTGGTGTCCTCGGTCGACTCGGCCGGTGCCGAAGTATCGGGGATCGCACAGGAGTCCCGGGAGACGTTGCTCGCGACGTCGACGCCCGAGACGGGAGCGGAGAGACAGCCGCCGTCCATCATGGCGGGCCGGCCGCCGACCACCTCGAGCTCGCCAGCGCCGGAGAACTGGCTGTCGATGATGTCGATGCTCTGGTCGGGTGCGGGGTCGCCCCACCTCGGGTCCGTCCGAGCGAAGACGGCGTTGACTGCGGACACTTCCGAACGGACGCGGCTGTTCCGAACCTCGATGGGACCGACGTTCCCGTCGACAAATAGTAGGCGGCCACGGTCCGGGCCGGACTTGTACATGAACTCGCAGTTCTCGACGAGAATCGGCCCCGGAGTCACTCGCTTCGTCTCGCAGATGACGCCGTGGGGGTTGATGTATTCGCCCCCGATGTCCTGGTGCGCGTTCTCGGTGTCGATAAGGAAGGTGCAGTCCCGAATCGTGTTCTGGTCGCCGCCACCGCCGCCGATACGGATCGACGCCTGGTTGTTGTTCTCGAAGAGGCAGCTGTCGTAGTGGACGGACCCGGGCGTCCTGGACGCGTAGACGGCGTTCGTCCCCGTATTCGCGAAGTGGCAGTTCCGGAAGTGGATGGCCCCTTCGTGTCGCCCACCGAGCCAGACGGGGCCCTCGTTGGAGGTTCCGTCGAGATGCCCGTGGGAGACGATATCCGTCGGGCCCGTGCGCTCGACGCCGTCGATGATAGCAGTCCCGTTCGGGTCTGTCGCCATAGGGACCAGGTTGTTCACCGCGCCGGCCGCGTCGGTCGGGTTGAACCCGACGTAGTGGACGTCCTGAACCCGGATGGCGTCCGGCCCTCGCAGAACCATGCCGAGGCTCCCGTCGTGAGCCGAACTGTAGTCGAGCGTGACGTTCTCGACGAGTTGACCGCTCCCGCCGTTGGTCTTCAGGAAGAACTTCCCCTCGCCGGCCGCGGTCCGGAACCGGACGTCACCGGGCGTATCGCCCAGTCCCCGGATGCCCCAGTTGTTCGGGGAGCCGAAGGTGTTCGTGCTGTCGAAGTAGTACTCGCCGGGAGGGAACTCGATGAGGACGTTCCCCTTGCTGAGCGTGTTCTCCAGTTTCCCGTCTATCGGGTCGTTGCCGTTGGGGTCCATCCCCAGATCGTCGACCGCGTCGACGACAGTGTCGAACGAGATACCGTACCGTTCGGTCGCACCGGCCACACTCCCCACGAGGCCAGTCGAACTGACGGCGACTGCGGCGGCCCCGAGCCTGAGATAATCCCGCCGGTTGAGGTTGGGGTTCTCGTCGGTCGTTTCCGCTGCATCGGCCGAGTTCGGCCCGTCGTCGACGGAGACACCACCCTTTTCAGGAGGGACGTCAGCCTCTGTTTCGTCGCGTTGTGCGCCGGTAAGGTCGTCTTTCTCCGGGTCGTTCGCTTCGTCCATCGCTGTGACCGAGTGTTAATAGGTCCTTAATTAGACGTTGTTCCCAGTCAGTAGCGAGTTTGCCGAGTACTAGTATCAGGTAGTCTCGTTTACGTACCAGTTACAGACCCGAGAAAGCAGCGTACGGGCGAAACACGGCGACCGTTCCCGGTTCGAGGATGTTTAGAAAGCGGATAAGACGTGCTTACTGTGACTCAGCGCACCTCGAAAGTCGATTTCGAAGCCAAGACGGGTCAGAGGTATCCGAGGTCTTTGAGCTGGCGCTCCATGTTCCGTGAGAAGGTGGCTTCCTCCTCGATGGCTCGCGCCTGTGCGTGCTCCTCGAGCCACTGTTCACAGAGTGTTCGCATCCGTTCGAGTTCCTCAGGGTAGTCCGACGAGACGTCGACCAGCTCGTCGGGGAGCGAGAAGAGCGCTTCCTCGGTGTCTGTCCGCTGGTATCGGAACTCCGCTGTCCTGATGCTGGTCAGGTCGCCTTCGGGGAACGCCGTGTGGTCGAAGTCGGGTCGGTACTCTTCCAGCTGGCGGACCTTCTTCGCTGCCCGCTTTCCCCCTCGCTGCGTGACCGCGAACGGACGCTCGCTCTCTCTGAGGTCTATCCCCGCTGGAACCGGTATGGGGAGGTCACATTCGGCGAGCGCCATCTGCATCGCGTCGGCGTGTTGCATCAACTCGTCGCTGCTGTTGAGGCCGTCGACACCGTAGACGACCATCGGAACGTTCGACACGGCAGTGTTCGTGACGAGCATGTGGGCGAGGAGCCCCTGCTCTCCGAGGAGTTCGCCGTGGTCCGAGGTCACGACGATGATCGGGTCCTCGAGTCGGGCTCGGGCTTCGTCGATAATGGCCCCCGCGAGATGGTCGACGTACAGGAGACACTGGTCGTACATGACCTCGATGGCGTTCCACTCGGCGTCGGTGAACGACGCTCCGTTCGCGATGTGTTCGACGAGCCGGTCAGACATGTCCAGCGAGACGGCCAGCGCCTCCTCCAGTGAGAGCTCGAGGTCGGCTTCGAACTGGGTCCGCCAGCCCTTCGGCGGATAGTACGCGTGGTGGCTGTCACCGATGTGCGTATAGAGGAACAGTGGGTCACCGGACCGTTCGGCCTGTCGGATGTGTCGCTTCGCGATCTCCGTCCCGAGATAGCCGATGCAGTGTTTCTTGGTGTCCGTGGTCAGGCCGGCGGAGTGCCGGTTGATGTTGAGCAGGAACTTCGCCATCGTCGCTGGGCCCGCCTCCTGTAGCAGGGTGTCGTTGTTGAGATAGTGGAAGTCGTCGAAGCCACGGTCGAGGCCAGTTGCCTCGCTCACCTGTGCGATGGGGGAGATACAGGCCGTCCGGTAGCCCTGCGCAGAGAGCTGTTCCGGAATCGTCTCGACGTCCGAACCCAGCTTCGAATCGAAGGCGAGCACGCCGTGGTCGCTGGGCGCTCGGCCCGTGAGTATCGACGTGCTCGACGTCCGGGTCCAGATGCCGTGGGAGAAGCAGTTCTCGAACACAGCACCGCCCGGTTCGCCAGCGAGCCGTGCCAGGTTCGGAGTCGTGTCACGCTCGTGGCCCCCGAGCGTAGTGTGGTCCTGTCGCACGCTCTCCAGGGAAATCCAGATGATGTCTCGCTGTACCATTGATACACAGGAGCCCGTCGACGGGTTTAATTCAATGGTGACTACCACCCCGATTCGGCGAGAAAGACGTGCCGCTCAGGCCCTGATGCTCGACAGGACTGTCTCGAAGTTCTGTCTGACGCCCCAGTTGAACTGGGACTCGAGGAAGAGGACGAGAACGCCGTAGACGACGACGCCCAGCACGATGAGCAGCGGGAGTTCCACGATGGGCGGGACGTCGAGCAGGGAGGCGGTGTACCAGCCGACGGCCGCCATGGCACCGCTCGCGAAGAGCGGGTAGACCAGCTCGCGGAGCACCTGCGTGAAGGTCCCGTCGATGGCCTTGACGGTCAGGTACATGTCCATCGGCATCATCGGGAAGATGAAGATGCCGGTCACCACGAGGGCCGTGCCGACGATACCGTATGCCTCGGTCGCCGGCCAGATGAATATCGCGAGCAGCACCACGCGGATGAAGCTGAGCTTCGTGATGTAGTCCGGTCGACCGATGGCCTTCCAGAGCGGACCGAAGGTCTTCGAGATGGCACGCAGCAGCCCGAAGATGGCCAGTATCTGCATCACGGGAATCATCTGTTCCCACTCGGGGCCGAGGAACACCTGGACGAAGCTCGGCGAGATGATGAGAATCCCCATTGCAGCGGGGAACGAGACGAATGCGGTGACACGCAGCGTCTGTAAGTAGGCTTCACGGAGCTTACTGGTGTCCTCCTTGAGCTTCGAGAGCGCCGGGAACATCACGCTCGAGACGACCTGAGCGATCTCCGTCGCCGGCGCGTTCGAGAACTGGTACGCGTACTGGTAGAACCCGAGCGCGGCCGGAGTCAGCAGCCAGCCGATGAACGCGTCGTCACCCTCGCTGTACAGCCAGTACAGAATCGAGGAGGCGGTGAGCCACTTGCCGTAGTTGATGAGTTCGCCGGCTTTCGACCGGTCGAACGAGGGCCACGGGCGGTACTCGTGGAGGGCGTAGGAGAGCACCAGCATCATCAGGTCGCCGCTGACGAACCCCAGGATGAACGCCCAGGCCGTCGGTTCGTAGAGTGCGAACCCGACGGCCACCGTCAGCTGGACCACTTGCCCCGACAGGTAGTAGACGAACCGCTTGTGGAAGTCGAGGTTCTTCGAGAAGTACACCACGCCCGGGTTCTGCAGCCCGAGGATGAGCGGCGAGAGCCCGATGACCCGAATCATGTCGGTCGCTCGGGGCGTATCGAACACCTGGGCGATGAACGGGGCCGCGACGAACAGCACGGTGAAGATGACGACACCGCGAGCGATTTCGAGGAGCCACGTCGTGTTGAGATACGCGTCGACGTTAGAATCGACCTGCTGAATCAACTGGGAGTTCAGCCCCATCTTCGTGAACTTCCGGACCCCGCTCAGTGTGAGCAGGGCGATACCCATCAGCCCGACTTCGGAGGGCCCGATGAGCCGGGCGAGGATGATGAGCATGACCAGCTGCAGAACCCGACCGAAGGCGTTCTGTCCGGCCATCCAGATCCCGCTCTTGACGGCCCGCTCGGCAACGCCGCCACTGGGGATGAGCCGCTTGATGAGACGCTGTATCTTGGATTTGGGTCCCATCTCAGTCCCTCCACTCGGTCGGCAGACGCCTGTTCACCGACTGCTGGCGGTGTTTGTGGCACCCAACTCCGGCGTCCGTCGACAGTCGATTCAGCGCTCCGTCGTGCAGTGAGCATTCAGAACGTACCCGCACGCGATTCAACAATCCGTTCGCCGAGTGACCCTTCGAGCGACCCGCCTGCCAACCGGCAGGCGACCCGCTTGACCTGGGGTTCGTCTCCATGTGAGACTCCCTTTCAACGACCGCAGTATTGTTATGGTTAGGATAATGCGGCGTCCGGCCGCTGAGAGCCGAGAACCGGGCCGACGTCTGCGGATATCGCCCCGGCGCGGTTGGTCCTCGGTCGCACTTCGCCAGAGGTGTGAGTCGACTTCAGTCCCTACCTGTCCGGAGGCGGCAACGTGGACCTCACCGTGAGTCGACGACGCGCATGCTGCCGGTAGCTACTGTCGCAGGTCGGTACCGTCGCCCTGCACAGGCCGGCCATAACAAAGCCCACACGAGGTCCC
Source organism: Haloarcula ordinaria (assembly GCF_029338275.1). NCBI lineage: Archaea > Methanobacteriati > Methanobacteriota > Halobacteria > Halobacteriales > Haloarculaceae > Haloarcula > Haloarcula ordinaria. Next base: position 2,182,018 of record NZ_CP119789.1, read on the forward strand.
TGTTGACTCATCCGAGACATGAGAGCGAACAGGCAACATGTGAACCGAGATCGCTGGGTGGGCCCTGCTAGAACACAACCGGCTGGCGAGACATCGCACCCGTCCGAGGTGCGCGGTCGGTTCGCCCGGACCACTGGAGGCATAGATGGCGACTGAGGCGGTAGCGACCGCTACCGTCCCGCGGACGACGGCCGCGTGGGTCGACCTCGTCAGTCCGTCGCACCCGTTCTTCTTCCGGGCACTGGTGGACGGGCTCGAGTCGGTGACGGCGACGGTGACCGTCCGGAAGAAGACTGAGACGGTCCCGCTGGCACGCGAAGTGGGCTTCGACGTCAGGACGGTGGGCCGCGACTTCGACAACCCGACACTCAGGAAGCTCGGGATTCCCCTCCGGACGGCCCAGCTGGGCCTCCAGGCCCCCGACGCCGACGTCGCGCTCTGCTCGCGCAACGCCATGTGTATCCTGGCGGCGAAGGTCAGAGGGATTCCGTCGATTCACTTCACCGACAACGACATCACCGCGTACGTCGACGGCCTTCGAGCCGAGGAGCTGTACAACCGACTCGAAGCGATGGCGACGCACAACGTGGTCCCCGCGGCCTTCGACACCTGGGAGCTCAAGCGGTGGGGGGCCAGCAGCGGCTCGATTCACACGTACGACGGCCTCAAGGAACACGTCTACGTCGCGGACTTCGAACCGAACCCCGACTTCCTCGAGAAGCTCCCCTTCGACGAGTTCGTCGTCGTCCGCCCCGAGGCGATGACCGCAGCCTACGTCGACGTCGACGAGTCTATCGTCCCGCGACTGCTGGCCGAAATCGTCGACCGGGGACTCAACGTGGTGTACCTGCCCCGCTGGCGAGATGACGAGGCGTACGCTGCGGAGTTCCCCGACGACAGGGTGTACACGCCGCCGAACGCGCTCAACGGGCTCGACCTGGCCTGGTATGCCCAGTGTGTCCTGACGGGGTCGGGTACGATGGCCAGAGAGGCTGCCTGCATGGAGACGCCCGCCGTGTCCTTTTTCCCGAACTCGCTGCTCTCGGTCGACCAGCAACTGGTCGACGAGGGCCGCGTGTTCCACTCACGGGACGTCGATGCTATCGGCGAGTACCTCAGTGGAATCGACGCGTCTGACGCCGAGCCGAGCCGTGAACGGGCCCGCAGGGTCAGAGACGAGGTCGTCTCACTCACCCAGGGCCTCATCGACGACCTGGAGGCCGACCGATGAGCCGGGAGGGACTCGAACCGTCGGCGCGGTCGAACGGCCATGGGCAGATGAGCGCCGACAGGCCCGCCATGGAACGTCGCGACCTGCCGGTAGACGAGGCTTACCTGCTCCAAGTGATGCTTGAAACGCTTGAATACGCCCGGGAGCGTGACTACACGGGGTACGACTACTTCGACGGGATGAGCAGCCGCGTCCTCCGGGCGCTGCCCGTCGACAACAAGTGGGTCAACATCGCCGTCCAGGAGAGCATCAAGCGCGCCCCGGTGAACGTCAGGCCGTACTTCCTGGTCGAACAGCGCCAGAACTTCAAGGGGACGGCGCTGTTCTCGATGGCCAACGAGACGGCCTACTCGCTGACCGGCGACGAGATGTATCGCGAGGAGTCACGGGCACTCGCGGACTGGCTCGTCGACAACCGGGCAGACGGGTACGCCGGGTTCTGTGGCGGCCACACCCACGAGATGCAGCAACTGGACGAGCGCCGGCCGGCGAACACGCCGAACGTCGTCCCCACCTCGTACGGCGTCAAGGCGCTCTTGCGAGCCGCGGAGTACGAGGGCGACTACGCGACTGTCGCCCGAACGGCGGCCGCGTTCGTCGACGAGGACCTCAAGTACAGGGAGTTCGACGATGGTGCGCGCATCGTCTACCAGCCGTACTTCGACGGCGAGTTCTACACCCTGAACGGCGGGGCCGTGGGCGCACGCCTCCACGTGGACCTCTACGAGGAGTTCGGCGACCCGGCGTTCCTCGACCGAGCACGGAAGCTCCTCGACTACATCGCGACGAAACAGACCGACCTGGGCGGCTGGATGTACCGCGACCCGGCGTCGGCGTCCCACCTCTCGATGGACAACCACCACAACGGGTTCGTCCTCGAGTCGTACCTCCGCTACCAGGAGGTCGCCGGCGACGAGCGGTACCGCGACACCGTCGAGCGGGCCCTCCAGTTCCACCGCGAGTACCTGTTCGACCCGAACGGCGCGCCCAACTGGGACGAGCAGAAGGCGTATCCGAAGGACATCCACGCGGCCACCCAGGGTATCATCGTCTTCTCGAAGGCCGGCGAGTTCACGTTCGCCCGGAAGATCATCGACTGGGTGTTCGCGAACCTCTATGCCGGCGAGGGACAGTTCTACTACCAGAAACGACGGTTCTACACCAAGCGGTTCACGCTGATGCGCTGGTGCCAGGCCTGGATGGCCTACGCGCTGGCCGTGTATCTCGAGGAACGCCACCTCGACGGAGGCACCTGATGGACCTCGAAATCCTCACCTCGAACCTCCGGAGACACTGGAACGACCCCGGCTGGTGGCGCAAGATAGTGATGCCCTTCGCCGTCCGGGCGACGCTTGTCCAACCGTACTTCCAGTACGTCCACGAGAACGAGGGCATCGACGTCATGGCCGAGGAGTGGGACACGCTGGTCATCCTCGACGCGTGTCGCTACGACATGTTCGCCGCGCACAACACGCTCGACGGCGACCTGCAGCGACGCGTCTCGAAGGGGTCGAACACGACGGAGTTCCTCCAGCAGAACTTCGCCGGCCGGACGTTCGACGACACGGTCTACGTCACGGCGAACCCCCAGGTCGACGTCAACCTCGAGACCCCCTTCCACGAGACGGTCTCCGTCTGGCGGGACGAGTGGGACGAGGCGTTCAACACGGTGCGGCCGGAGGCGATGGTCGACGCGACCATCGACGCACAGGAGCGGTTCCCCGACAAACGCATCATCAGCCACTTCGTCCAGCCCCACTACCCCTTTATCGGCGAGTTCGGGCGGACGCTCGTCGACGAACAGGCAGGTATGGAGCTCTCGAAGCGGCAGGCGACCGGTGAGACCGCCGAGAGCGACCACTACAACGTCTGGGACCTGCTGCAGCAGGGCGTCATCACCGAGGCCGACCTGTGGAAGGGGTACAACGAGAACCTGCAGTTGACGCTCGACCACGTCGAGGACCTGCTCGAAGAACTCGTCGGACGGACCGTCGTGACCTCGGACCACGGGAACCTCGTCGGAGAGCGCCCGACACCCTGCCCGGTCCCGTTCAAGCTGTACGGCCACCCGCCGTCCGTCTACGCCGATGCGCTCGTCACGGTCCCCTGGCTGGTCGTCGAGAGCGAGACCCGTCGAGAAATCGTCGAGGAAGCCGCTGTCGGCGACCGGCAGGCAGGTCCTGACGAGGAAGACGACGCCGAAGAACGGCTCAGGGCGCTCGGCTATCTATAACCCGTGCGGAACGTATCGCGTACGGAACACTCCAGTGGGGGCGTTATTCTCACGATAACTATCTGTGAACACCGTATACGGGAAGCAAGATGGCATCATGAATGTGAGTGGGACGCGGACTAGCAACCGCCGGCGCTATGGGCTCAAGCTCGCCCTCATCGTCGGCTTTGGTGCCCTTGCTTTCGCCTTTCTGACGGCACACAACAACCCCGCGACCGGCTACGAGATCTCCGTGTACACGCAGTCCCCGCTGCTCTACTGGGTCGCGCTCTCGGTGGCCCTGCTCGTCGCTATCGCCGTGTCCATACTGGCGTACGACAACCGATTGGGGACCCTCGCGCTGGTCCTCGCAGTCATGGGTGTCCTGAGCATCTTCGCGCTCCCGATAATACGGGGGTACTTCTTCTACGGGCACGGCGATTCGCTCCACCACCTGGGCTGGGCGAAAGACATCGCCGACGGCGTGTTGGACCCGCGAGACATCATCTACCCGGGCTTCCACATGATCTCGGTGTTCTTCTCGAAGTTCGGCGGCATCGACATGCCGCTGACGATGATGTACGTCACGCTCCTGGTGAAGCTCCTCTACGTCGTGTTCGTCCCGCTCACGCTGTACGTGCTGTACTCGAACCGGAAAGCCATCTTCATCGGTGTCTTCTCCGGGTTCCTCCTCATGCCGATAAACCACATCAGCACCCACGAGCACTTCCACACGTTCTCGATGACAGTGCTGTTTACGGTCTTCGTGTACTACCTGCTGTTCGCCCACGTCACGAAGAAACACGTCGACGAGTCCCTTCCGAGACTCATCTCGCCGACTGGCATGCTACTGCCCGTTGCTCTCGTCGCCGTGGTGTTCTTCCACCCCCAGGCTGCGTTCAACGTGTTACTCCTGTTCGGGACGATCACCCTGGTCCAGTTCGTCTACCGGCTCCGCTCGAAGGACCACGCCGTCTCACAGATGCGTGGCATCTACGGTCAGTTCATTCTCCTGGCCATCGTGTTCGCGCTCTGGGCCGGCCAGTTCGAGAACACGTACCGGGTCCTCGATCTCATGATAACCGGTGTCCAGGAGACCATCACCGGCAACGAAGAGGCCGGGGAGGTCATCCAGCAGCGGAGCAGCTCGACTGTCGCGGTCGGTACCAGCCTCACCGAGATGTTCGTGAAGCTGTTCGGCGTGAGTACGATCTACTCGCTGCTCGCCGGTGGACTCATCCTGAGCGTGCTCTCCTCGCGCTTCCAGGCCCAGTCACAGAAGACCGACGGCGTCGTCATCTACTTCGCCTACGGTGGGCTCGTCCTCGTTCCGTTCGTGGGACTCCACTTCCTGGGCGATATCGACGCCTACCTCTTCAGACAGTTCGGCTTCGGGATGGTCCTCGTGACCATCCTCGGTGCCATCGCGCTCTTTCACGTCTCGTCGACGCCGTTCCGGCGCGACTGGCGCCCAGTGCTGGGTGTCGCGACGGTGGTCGTCCTCGCGGCCGGCCTCCTCATCGCGTTCTCCTCGCCGTTCATCCTGCTGCCGAACGCGCAGGTGACCGAGACGGAGATGGACGGGTACGACACGCTCTTGGAGAACCAGGACAGGGACGTTCGCGTGTTCGGCGGATTACGAGGCCATGCGGGGCGGTTCATCGACGCCCTCCAGTACAGTGAAGACGGACGCGACCAGCGGGCGGTGATGTTCAACGGGACGACGTTCAACGAGGGGCTGTCAGGGGTCTACGATACTGACAAGTATCTCGTCGTCAGTCAGTACGACCGGACCCAGGAGTTAGACGTGTACAACGGATTCCGCTTCGACGAACGCGGCTTCGAGCGCTTGCAGACGACGAACGGCATCCATCGCATCCAGTCGAACGGGGACGTCGGCGTCTACTACATCGATGAATGATGGCTGGCCGGCAGTTTGCCCTCGCCTTCCGGTCGACCGTCACCGCGTCGCGGTGGCAAGCACCATCCTAAGTCGTCAGTAAGAAAGCAATAACCTTGCACGACCGAGCCCATCATTGAGTAACGTGAATCGTCGCGACTTTCTCGCTAAGAGTGCGGTACTCGCTGGTGTCGGGGCTCTTAGTGGGTGCTCCTGGCTGAGTTCCACCAACCGGGACCCCGATACAGAATCCCCGCCCTCGGGACAGACGGAGCAGCCGCCGTCCAAGGAGACCCCCACCCCCGACACCAGCGACTCGCTGAGCCCCCGGCACGGCATCTCGTTCGGGACGGTCGTCAACGCTGTCGAGGACCTGGGAATGGACCCGACGGGCCAGGAGCCTATCGACGACGAACTGCAGGCCACTCTCGAACAGGGGAACGTGCTCGTCGCCTTCCCGCCCGGCAGATACCTCTTCGAGTCGGAACCGGAGCCCCAGCCCGTAACTAACTGGGGGGTACTCGGACTCGGAACGGAACCTCGCGACGTACGCTTCGTGACGACGCCGGGCGAGGGGCGGAATCTCCTCAACTCCGACGGCGGCAGCGGCCAGCTCGTCGAGAACGTAGCCTTCGATTACAGCGACTCGACGGAGGGGAGTATCGGCCTCATCATGCGTGCGACCGACAAGATACACGTCCAGGACGTCGAGTTCGTCGGCTTCAACCCGACCGTCGAGGGCGGCGCGCTGGACAACCTGGTGCCGATGGCGCTGGACCCCGACGGCACCGCCGTCGTCGACGGGCTCGTCCGAACGGGTCCGACGGACATCGTCTCGCACGGGCACCTCGACAACAACGCGAACGCCGGCTGTATCTGGCTCGGCGAACGCCACGTCGGGAACTTGTACATCCGGAACAGCCACATCGCGAACACGGGGACGAACGCTATCTACGCGTCGCGAACCCGTGGGGGCGTCCATATCTCCGACTCCCTGTTCGAGAACAACAACCAGACGAGTCTGCGCGTCGGCGGTGAGGGGTCGGTCGTCGAGAACTGCCGGTTCGTCATCGACACCGAGACCGTTCACCCGGACAACCAAGGCTCTCTCATCAACCCCCACGGAATCATCTGGGAGACCGGGCGACTCGGGATGACCGGTGGTCGAATCGAGAACTGCGAGTTCATCGTCCGGAACTCCCCCGAACGGACGCAGGCCGCAGTGTGGGCCGACGGCTCCGCCGGTTCCTTCGAACTAGTCGACTGTCGCTTCGAAATCGACGCCGATGGAGTGCAGGCGATACGAATCGACGACCCCCGTGACCCGAGACTCGGTGTCACGGCAGAACGCCCCTGGAACGCGACGATTCGGAACGTGGTCGCGGTCGGCAACTCGTTCGGGAAGCCGGTCATCGAGATCAACGGTCGTCCGGGGTCGCTCATCGAGGGCGGTTGCATCCTGTGGAGTCAGTTCCGCGACGCCATCATCGTGAACGAATCCGACAACACGACCATCCGGAACATCAACATCGACGTCGAAGGGGCGGACGTCACGCAAGTGGCCTCGTCTGTCAACATCGACGAGCTGACCCACAGTGGGGAGTGTACGTCCCAGGCGTTCGAGGCGTCACAGGGAACTAACGCGGACAGGAGCAGAAGCGACGGGAACACCACAGGATAAGGCCAACGAGCGAATCAGGACTGTTCCGGCTTCGAAGCCGTCCGCAGTCGCCGTTCCGCCTCGTCTCTGTCTTCCGGGTAGCCGACGTCGATTCGCCACCCATTGATCGGGATCGCGTCGATGGTCCGGCCGGAGTGGAGCAGGAGGTCGATGGCATCGGACAGTTCGTACTCGCCGCGGTCCGACGGCTGGACCAGATGACAGGCGTGGAATATCGACGGCGAGAACGTGTAGAAGCCGGTCATCACCAGGTTCGACGGGGGGTCGTCGGGTTTCTCCACGACCGCCGTTATCTCGCCGAACTCGTTCGTATCACACACGCCGTACCGGCTCGCCTCTTCCCAGGGAATCTCCTCGACGAGGAAGGCCGCGTCGGCCCTGTCTTCGTGCTGGCGCATCACGACGTCCTCGAGGTTCGCGCGGAACACGTTGTCGCCGAGTATCAGCATGAAGTCGTCGTCGATGCGGTCCTCGACCGTCAACAGTGCGTGAGCCAGCCCGGCCTGCTCGCGCTGGTGGGCGTAGGTTATCGGGATACCGGCGTACTCGTCGCCGAAGTGGCTGATGATGTCCTCTTTCCGGTAGCCGACGACGACGTGGAAGGCGTCCGCGCCGAGTGCACGCAACTGGTCGAAGCAGTCGGCCAGTATCGGCCGGTCGTCGATCTCGACCATCCCTTTCGGCCTGTCGTTCGTCAGCGGCCGTAATCTGGTCCCTTCTCCGGCTGCAAGAATCACTGCATCCATAGGCTGGCTACCGGAAGTAGAATATAAAGTATACGTCCGCTTACGGGACCGGTCAGACGCTGATGTCCCGCTGTCGGTCGGGGAGAGAGATTAGTTCTTTCGCAGCGTCCAGCCCCGCGAACTCCCGCTGGGAGTGGAAGACGAGCTCACCGACTCGCTGGACGAGCTGGCTGTTGCTCTGCACCGGTGTCTCGCGGTTGAGATAAAGGTTGTCCTCCATCCCGGTCCTGACGTGTGCGCCGTAGAACACGGCGAGCGAGGTCAGGGGGTACTGGTTGGGTCCCGACGCGCTGACGAGGACTGTCGCTTCGGACGGGGCGGCGTCGAGGAGCGCCAGCAGCATCTGTGGCGTCGCGACGGTTCCCGCGCTCGCCCCCAGCTTGAGTGTGAGCAGTGGGTTCGGTGCGACGAGTTTCGACCGGATGAGCCGGTCCACCTCGTTGAGGTCACGGCCGCTCGTGACCAGCAGGTTCGGTTTGATGTCCCGGTCGTCCAGTTCTTCGAGGAACCGGTCGACGTCCCGACGGTTGACGCTACTGACGCCTCGGTGGCCGTACTGCTCGGGCCCGACTCGAACCTGAGCGAGGTCCGGGCGCGGCCCCTCGTCGATGACGTCCAGGTAGTCGCCGAGCGCATCGTCTGGCCCGACACCGTACTCGACGAGGACGTCGGTCGCCTGCTCTCTGACTGCGCGGGCGACCGCCGGGAGCCGCTTCGGTTCCGGAACGCCGTCGTCGCGCCGTCCGTGGAGATGCGCGATGCTGGCGCCCTGTACCTGCGCCTCGTACACGGCAGTCGCTATCTCGTCGGGACTGACCGGGAGGTAGGTCGTCTGGTCGTCTGGCTCTCGATTGCCGGTCGGTGCGACGCTGAGAATCAGTTCGTCGCCCCGCATATAATCTCGGTAAGTCATCGTTTCGTCGAGTCCCCCAGGGAGGAACTGATGACCATGGCTACGGACAACCGAGGTATTGTTATTCAGTGCGTATCGGCCACCGGCGGACGGCCGGTAGGGCTATTGTTCCAGCTCGCAGAGCGCCTGTTCCCCGACGACGATGAACTCCTCTTCGCCCAGCTGCGATTCGTCCGCGGGGAGGAAGATGTACTTCGAGTCTGTCGCCGACTCGATGACGGTCAGCTCCTCCATCTCGTACCCGAGGTGGTTCTCCGGATGCGGGTCGTCCGGGACGTCGTCCCACTCTGAGTCCTCTCCGAGCTGCTCCATCGGTTCAGGCCCTCCATCGTCGCTTCGAACGAGGCCGTGGCTGTCTACTGGTAAGTCCAACTTTCTCCCGCCCACCGTCCCGTCGCAGTTCGTCCATATCGCGGAAAGGACATACTACTCAAAAAGGGGTTGTGTCGATGTACGAGCCGAGAACGTTCATTTAAATACAATTTACATACAGGATACGTACCAGAATTGCGACCACCGTCTCACGGAACGTGTTGCGGATTGCCGGAGCATACGGTTCGTTTCAACGTGAGAAACCTGGATAAGGCGGAATTACTCGCGTACTCCTCGCACGACCCAAGGTGCCGCGCCGTCGCGACAGCCAGTCTCAGGAGCACCGGACCTCAGGCAAGTATCGACGTAGTAATCTCCGCTGGTTCACTGGTCAGTTGCCGTGGCAGTTGTCAGCACTGATCGGCTTCCAGACGAGTTCCAGGACCACCTACGTCGCTGCTTCCCGCACGCATGGACTGCACCGGAACGACCCGCTACAGTCGGTCACGGAGCGGCGTCGCAAGTAATTCGAGGCAACTGGCACGACCGTCAGAACACGTCGGCATTACCGTCGAAACGGTCTACTACTGTTTTATCAACACCGGCAAAACTGACGACAGAGATGCATGGTACTCACAGCGGTACTGAATCGGCACTGGGAGCGTATCTTCCATCGCTGGGGCCCGAGAGCCGAATCGAGCTGTTCGTCCAGACCCTCGCCCCCACCGAGAACTACGAGTCCCAGGGGCAGCTCGTCGAACTGCTCACCGAACTCCGGGAGCGCGAGCAGCTCGGAGACGTCAGCGTGACGGTCTGGGGGTCGCGGATCTGCACCGAAGGGGCGCTTTCCGGGCTCGACAGCGGCAAGCACATCGTCGACAGCATCGGGGAGTTCTTCGCGTTCGCTGCGGACGAGGGCGTCACCATCTCTCCGTTCTTCCGGGTCAGAGACGTCGATTCGTCCATGTCTGGACAGTCCTTCAAGAGTATCGTCCCACCGAGCAGATGCACTGCGATGTACGAGGGGGAGCAACTCGTGGGCGTCTTCCCGTGTATCATCGACGGCGAATCGTACACCGTCCGCGACGCGTTGGAGCAAGTCGGGCGGCGCTCCGAGGCGTCCCAAGAACACCTCCCTGGAACGCTTCCCACAGAGTGAGGCCCCGTATCTTTACGCGAAGCAGCTGGAGGCATGCGTAACAATGAGCACGGTGTTCATCACGGATGCGGCCATCTGTGGGAGACTGAATCCCAGAAGTGCGGCGAGCGAATACCGTCGGGGGAGCCGGTTGACCACCGCGTAGAGAACCACGAGTGCCCCGGTCTTCAACAGTATCAGCCCTAGGCCACCGAGCCGTTCGAGCGCCCAGGCGGCGACGGGGTTGGCCTCCACGAAACAGAGCTGGAGGCCAACGAGGGTGAGGATGGTATCTGCCGTAGCACCGCCGAGAACGAGGGCCCAGAGTACTCGGTCCACGGAGCCCACCCACCGGACAGAGAGCGGTGCGTAGAACCAGTCTACGTTCGCGGACCCGCGTTCGTCGGACATACAGACAGATTAACATGATGCTACAAGGTAACTAACTCAGTACCGATAGAATCAAAACGTAATCCCTGGTTAAAACACTGCTGTCAGGGAGATCTCCGTGTTTCGACCACCGAGCTGACCGTCACTCCGCGACGAGAACTATGGAGCGGTCACCGGACACGCGTGCCGTGTACTCCTCGATCGTGAACCTGATCTCCAGGTTCTCGTCCGACGTCTGGTCGACGAGCTTGTTCAGCGAGTCCGTATCGACGAAGTCCGCGAGCGGCCCGATGTCGATCGGGTCACAGTTCTCTATCGACGCGAGCATGTGGACGACCGTCTGTGTCGCCAGCTCGCCGTTCGGAACGCGGCCGTGGTACTCTCTGGGGTTCCGTTCGCGATAGTCTACACTGTGTTCTGTGTTGGCCATGATAGTGTCTTACTGGTCCTGCCAGTAGTACTCTATAGTATCAGGCAGTATATAATCTTTGAGTAACCTGATACTGACTGGATAGTATCCGAGATTATCGTGGTGTCTCCGGGTCGTCAGTCGTTCGCTGCCGGTCACCGTTGGGGAAGCCCGGTCGGCCGTCGAGAACCCATAGTGTCACTGCCGTCCCTAGCAGGAGCAGTTCGAAGGCGATGTACAACCGGCCAGTGCTGGTTGCCAGCTCTGCAAGGAAGTAGGCCAACAGCTCGACGGTCCGGCCCAGCACTGTCACCGGCTCGGACTCGGGGGCCGGGACGATGGGCCAGAAGAGGAACCGATACGCGACGTCACCACCGAGCAGCGCCGGATACACCATGTCGCCCGGCAGGTGGAACAGATACCCGACGCCGAAGGCACCCCCGACGTCTCGGCGACCGAGTCTTCTGGCGATACGATATCCCAGGACCACGAGCGGAAGCGCGAACAGGAGCGAGTGACCGAGCGACCGGCCGCCCGGCAGGATTCCGATGCCCCAGCCGAGTAGCTTGTCGATTAGGTCCGGGAGCTGCGTGCCGAGCGCGAGCGCGACGGCCGCTGGGGTCGGCACCCCCTGCCTACCGCCGACCCGCTGCATCACGGAGAACGCGATGTAGCCGACGGCCAGGTGTTCCCAGGGCCACATCAGCGTGTCACTCCGGGTTCTCCGAACAGGTCTGCCATACTCACAGTCGTCACACCACCGGCGAGTGGGTTGTTATAGAGAAACTACGTCCGCGATATCGGTATACGTACCGTTCCGGCCGGCAGTGACACTGTTTACCCGGGAACAGATAAATTACTTCGACCCGGGAACAGAGCCACTACCCGAAAATACGGACTGAATTACTATGGGATGTGATGACGTGTTCCGTAGTGATGCCAGAGTTCATTTCGGAGAGCGACCTGGAACGGATGGCGGAGTTCGCAAACACCCCGGTTTACATGCGAAAACCCGAGCAGCTCATGCCCGAGAGGTCTACGGACGACGAGGACTAACCTCATAGGTGGGACAGCGGCGACCGGATGATACCAACTTACGTTTCTTCGATGCCGCCCGAACTACCGTCCCGGTTGCGGTAGTGCGTGGCGGCGTGGACCGCCGTGAGCGCGAGGAACGACGCCACGACGACGAACGCGACTATCGTCTCCCCGATTCCTGTGAACACCAGGTTCGTGAGCGCGAGCAACAACACGTTCGCGGCCGCGAGCGCCATGTAGTAGAGATACCACGGCCGCTCGTCGGGCTGTGTCCCCATATACGGGTCTATCTCCGACGCCTGGCTGGAGAGCGCGACGTTACCCGATTCGGAGTCGTACTCGATCAGGCCTGCCTCCGAGAGCTTCGGGATGTGCGTTTGATAGAGCGATACGTAGACCCGTTTCCGGTCCTGCGAGGATAAGTTCTCGACCGTCGTGTCGTTCTCCCAGGCTGCGACCTCCTCTGCGAGTGCCGTCAGCTCGATGGGACTCTCCTCAGTCCGCAGATAGTGGAGCACGTAGCGTCGTCTCGGACTACTGAGTATGTCGAAGACGCGGTCGCGCGAGAGTTCCTGGTTATCAGTTGCCATTGGTTCTTTTCAAGTTTTCCTTGCCGTCCTGAGCCGGTCGGTACTGAGTCAGTGGCTATCCGTATTCTCCCTCGGGTAATGCATTGTTACAACTACGTTACCTGAGGGGCGTCGGGTAAAAGGGGCTTAACTCTCAGGTCTGTGAATACTACCGGGATTACCGTCCAGCACGGGAGGAGCACAGGCTGTCGAGTACCCGTGGCCGGAGCGCTCTGAGAGCTGTCTGGAGACGAACGCGAACAACGTCCCATCCCACTGAGACGGGCTCGGAGTCGCTCGACGACGACGACGCTATGCCGGGTGGAGAACATGCACGGAAAACGAACCCTCGACTCACCGCATCAGTTCGGAAAAGACGAACGACCCCTCTGCCGCGGCCACCCAGCGAGTCGCACTCATCTTCCCACTCACGTCGGTGTCGTAGATCGTGCACCTGTCCGGTCGGTCGGTCGAGCGCTCGATGATGGTCCTGCAGACGTCCTCCGCTTCGAAGATTCCGTTCGAGTCCCCATCCGTGTCAAACTGTGCCATTCTTGTTCGTCGAAGTGTCTTCTCGTTGACGACATCGTTATTGACATGCTGACGACTATTAGGTACTGTTTACGGCCCGAACAGGGCTCAGGACCCTCTTCTGTGGCTCCCGACTCCGCCGTCGCCGGTGAGGGTTTAGGTCGAACGGGCTTGTCGCGTTATCGAGCCATCGCCTATCGACAGTCTGTGTATTTCTATCTGTTCGTCTCCCTTCTGTCGTCGAATCGATTTCAAGAAGTGCATCTATCCGTATTTCTGTTCAATGGATATTATATATCTACGAATTTCGGTTATTTTGTACTATATAGGCGTACTTGAGTTCTATATTATCCAGATTAATTATGGAATCTCTCTTCTAAGCCCAGTATGTCTTATTAGATGTGCAAAATCGAATGCGCCGCCGAAATATCCTCGAAACTGTCTTTTGTTGCCCGATTCCGTGACCTGGTTAGAATCGTGGTTCACAGCGCGATGACGACGGAAGACCCACCGGGTCAGACCGACTGGAGGGCCGTCTCGTCCGGATGCTCGAACAGCGCTGCAACCTCCTGCGTGGTCTCCGTCCGCTCGTGTTCGTTCTCCAGGAGCACCGTCTCGCTCGGGAACAGCCGTTCGCCCAGTTCGAGCCCGTGGTCTCTGGCCGTCGACCCCGAGACGGTCAGGTAGACGCCGAGCCCTGTCTCGGCGATGTCTGCCTCCTCCTCCCGACCGCCGTTCGGGTAGGTGAAGGTGATGTCGTCGAGTGACTCCGTCCCGAGGACGGCCTCGACGAGGCGCTCGTAGCGCGGCGAGATACACAGCTCGCCGGCGTAGTCGGCCACGAACTGGCGGTCCAGCGGTCGGTCCTGGGAGTCGACGATCTCCGGGGTCGCCAGGAGCGTGTGATAGACCGTGTCTCCCAGTCCGGTGACGACCCGGACGTCGGTGTCGAGTGGGTCGATTCGGTCGTTTATCTCGGCGATGCTGGTCAGCGGTTCCGGACGCAGCTGTACGACCTCTTCGAGGACGAGGTCCGCGCTGTCGAACCCGAGCGCGAACTCGTGGGTCCGGAGGGCCCGGAACGGCTCCTCCCGACCGACGAGCTGGACGTCGCCGTGCTCAGTCGGCACGGTGACGCTGTCGAAGACGACACGCCGGGGCATCCCGTCCCGGTCGTCTCGAAGGAGCGTGAACTCCGGTTCGGACGGGTCGTCGAGCGAGGAGTACTCGGCGAGTCGCTGGTAGACGGGGTCGGGGGCGGTCTGTTTGTCCTTCGTGACCGCCTTCTCGTACTGGAGCGTCGAGATGATGTCGTCGGCCAGCTCGGTCTCCCCGGTCCGAGTGGCGAGCCGTTCGAGCACGGCTTCGAGGGGGCGTCCCTTCCTCGGGACGGCCACTCTGGTCGTCGTCATTGTCGAGACCAGAGCGGGGGTCGGTAAAACGGGTTCGGTTGCTAGTTGCCGCCGATGACAGACGAGAGCTGCTCCCGCCACTCGTTGAGCTCCTCGATGTCGGACTCGAGACTCGAGAGGCGGTCGTCGATCTCGCCCTCCCCGATCTCGTCGCGCACTTCCTCGATGTCCGCCTCGACCGACTCGACCCACTCGTTCATATCGTCGAGTGACTCCTCGAGTTCGTCGAGCTCGGTGCTCACCTCGGCGACCTCACCAGACGTGCTGTCGGCCGTGCTCCTGGCCTCCTCGGCTGTCGACTTCGCCGCCTGAATCTCCGTCTCGTACTCCTCGAGGTCGGACTCGAAGGTGTCCAGTCGCTCGCTGAACTCCGCTATCAGTTCCTCGCCGGTCCCGTGCTCCTCGAGGAACTCTTCGAGGGCGTCGGTGTAGGCTCGCAGGTCCGCGATGTCGGTCTGCATGCGCTGGATGCGGGCGGTGTTCGCGCCGCTCGACTGGTCCTCGGAGACGGCGTCGAGCGCTCGCTTGAGCATCTTGACGTCGTCGGCCGACACGTTGTCCTGCCGGATCTCCGCTGCCATCGCGGCGACGACGCTGCCGCCTTCGACGTCGACCGCCGCTCCCTCCGCTTCGCCCTCGTCCTCGTCCTCGCTCGTTGCCGTTTCTGCTTCGGCTACCTGTTCGCTGTTCCCGCTCGGGTCCGCGAGCTCGAGCGTCGAGACGTCTTCGTCGTCTTCGCTCTCCGCTTCGTCCTCGTCTTCCAGTCCCGGCATGTTCTCCGAGTCCCCGGAGATGACGTCCTTGATGGCGTCGTCGGTACTCCCGACGATTGCGTCTTCGTCGCCGTCGAACGGTGGGTCGACGTTCTCGATGGTGGGTTCGGTGAGGAACTTCTCGATGTCGTCCGTGCCCGTCGCTCGAATCCCGTAGACTGTCGTGTACTCGCTCTCCGGTTCAAGCTCCTTCTCGAAGGTTATCCGGTCGTCCGTGATGTCCCAGTACTCGCTGCCGTACTCCGGGTGGAACCCGAGGTCCTCGACGGCCACGTCCTCGGGGACGGTGTCGACAAGCCGAATCGTGACGGCTTCCGTTCGGTTCGATACGACGTTGAACGCGATTGCAGGTACCGGAAAATCGTCTTCCTCGAACCGCTTCGTGACGGTCACGCCGTCCGAGGACGCGGTGACCTCCTCGTACGTTTGCGAGTCGCTCATATGTGCTACTGCGTAAGTCAACGCTCTTAAAGTTACGTGCCGATTCTCCGAAAAGAGAATTGCAGCACGGCGGTCGCCCCGTTACAGGTCGACTCGGTCGCCGATTTCGATGATCTCCAGCGAGCCGGGATACTCGAAGCTGTTCGCGTGGTTGTGGAGCACAGTCGGTTCGGTGGTCATCCCCTTCCACATGTCCCAGTGAGTGGGGAGCAGCGTGTCGAGCTGAAGCTCGTTAGCCGCTTCGATAATCATGTTCTCGTCGTTGTACCACTTCGTGCGCGTCGGCTCGCCGGTCTCTTTGTCGGGAATCATCCCGACGGTACCGAACGCGAGGACGCCGAGGTCGATGTCGTACCGCTCACCCACGTCCGCGAACGCCCCAGGCCGGGCGTCGCCGCCGTGGAAGAACGTTCCTGACGCGTGCTCGAAGACGAACGATACCGGGTGCTCGGCGTCCGGGTCGTTGGCTGGTTCGACGTGGACCGTCAGATCGCCGAGTTCCAGCGTGTCGCCCTCCGCGACCTCGTGCAGTTGGTCGTCGGTTACCGCCCAGTTGTCCAGCCACGCTTCATCGCTGATGACGTCGTGGCCGCTGTCGGTGGTGTAGTAGTCGGCGTTCGTGCCGGCGAGGATGGGTGCCTGCGACGGCCCGTGGACGTGGTCCGTGTGCTCGTGGGTTCCGAGGACAGCGTCGGCTTCGAGCACGTCCTCCGGGTTGAACGGCACCGGGACCATCCGGACGGTACGCGGTGGGTCGCCGATGCCCAGGTACGGGTCGACGAACACCGTCGTCCCGCCGCTGGATTTCAGTACGAAGCCGTTACAGCCGAGGTACCAGATGGCCAGTCCGTCGGGGTCGGCGTCTTCGACCGCACGGGGGAGCCAGTCGTCCCAGTCGGAGTCTACGGGCATACGCTTGACTGCTCGCGGCGCGGGTTAAGTCGTTACGGACCCCGGGCAGTCGGATGTCCGGACGTGGGGGAGTAGCCGAAAATCAGTCCTGGCAGCAGCCGCCGGCCTTCCCGCCGAAGTCGACGGTCAGTTCCGCGGAGACGAGCTCGTTGAGTTCCTGCAGGCGGAGTTCGAGCTCGTTCTGGGCTTCGAGATATTCGCTCATCACGGGCATCCCGTGCAGCTCCTCCTGGGCCGACTGCACCTTCCGGAGGTCCTCCTGGGACGCGCGGCCGGTCTGTCGGGCGAGCATGTACTCTTCGCGGATCTGTTCGAACTCCTGGATGGCGTCCTGCGCTTCCTCGTCGGCTTCGACCGCCGCCTTGGCCTCCTGGTAGCGCTGGTACACCGGCAGTTCGGCGATGGCCTCACCGAACTCGCTTGCGAGCTGGTCGACCCGGTCGCCGTCTGCTTCGGTCGGGGTATCGGACTCGATGCTCATTACCGGCGGCTTGGGACTCGCGCTGTATGAACCTGCCGAAGCCGTGTGGTATCGAGACACGGCCACCGGTCCGAAGCGCGGAGGTTTTACGCCCCCAGCCGGTATCCGTGGCTAATGAGCCAGGAACGGACCGAGGGCGACCTCCGCAACACGGGCCTCTCGCTGAAGCACGACCGCGAGTGGGACTACGAACTCGACCGCATCGTCGACGCGGTCCAGGAGCGTGACGCTGCAACTGTCGGCCTCCAGTTCCCCGAGGGGCTGAAGCGCCGGGGTCCGGCCGTCGCCGACGACCTCCGGGCGGAACTTCCCGACCACGTGCAGGTGATGATATCGGGCCAGCCGTGTTACGGCGCCTGTGATCTCGACACCTACCTGATGCGACGGACCGACGTGTTCGTCCACTTCGGCCACTCCCCGATGAAGGAGTCCGAGAAGATAATCTACGTCCCGCTGTTCTCGAACGTCGACGTCTTCCCCATCATGGAGCAGGCCCACGCGGAGGAACTCGCACCACCCGAGGAGGACCCCGACGTGGGGCTGGTGACCACGGCCCAGCACATGAACAAGTTCGGCGAGATGCGTGAGTGGCTCGAAGACCGCGGCTACGAGGTCCACACGCGCAAGGGTGACGACCGCCTCACCCACGAGGGACAGGTGCTGGGCTGTAACTACGCCTCCGCCGACGTCGACGCCGACCAGATTCTCTACGTCGGCGGCGGGAAGTTCCACCCGCTCGGCCTCGCGATGGAACACCCCGATAAGAAGGTCATCATCGCCGACCCGGTCAACAACGCGCTGACCATCGCCGACACGGAGCAGTTCATGAAGCAGCGCTACGCCTCGGTCCACAAGGCGATGGACGCCGAGACGTGGGGCGTCATCTTCTGTACGAAGATAGGGCAGGGTCGCTGGGAGCAGGCCCAGGAGATCGTCGAGAACAACGACGACGCCTACATCATCACGATGGACGAAGTGACCCCGGACCGTCTGACGAACTTCGGGATGGACGCCTACGTCAACACCGGCTGTCCGCGCATCACGACCGACGACGGGCCGCAGTTCAAGAAGCCGATGCTCACGCCCGGCGAGTACGAGATCGCCATCGGCGAGAAACCGCTCGAATCGCTCGAGTTCGACACCTTCCACGGGACCTGGTAGCGACTCCTGTTCGGCTCCTCGTTCCGGCCTTCGAAGCAGCGACCGTACCAGTGTATTACCGATGCGCATTCCCAAACCTTTTTGCATGAATCAGGTGTATCTGAACTGATGCCGACGAAGAGCGCCCTCGCCCAGCAACTCGCCGTCGTCGCCGGGTTCGAGAACCCACGGGCCAGCCTGGAACAGTATCGGACGCCACCCGACCTGGCGGCTCACCTCGTCCACACGGCGGACCTCCAGGGCGACGTCGAGGGCCGAACCGTCGTTGACCTCGGCTGTGGAACCGGGATGCTCGCGCTCGGCGCGGCGCTCCGGTCGCCCGAGACTGTCGTCGGGCTGGACATCGACCCGGCCCCGCTCGCGACGGCACGACAGAACGAGCGGAAGGTCGGGTCGACCACCTCCGTCTCGTGGGTGCGCGGGGACGCCACCGCGGCGCCGCTTTGTCCGCCCGTCGAGGAGACGACGGTCGTGATGAACCCGCCGTTCGGGGCGCAGTCGGGGAACGAGCACGCGGACCGGCAGTTCCTGGAGACGGCCGCCGAACTCTCGGGCGTCTCCTACTCGGTCCACAACGAGGGGAGCCGGGAGTTCGTCGAGGCGTTCGCCGCCGACAACGCTGGCGAGGTGACCCACGCCTTCGAGACGGAGTTCGAACTGCCCCGGCAGTTCGACTTCCACGACGACGACCGGCGGGTCATCACGGCCGAAGTGTTCCGCATCGACTGGCAGTGACTCACTCCGGGCGCTGGTCGGTCTGATAGCGCGCGATGTTCACGCGCGTCCCGTTCTGCGAGACGTAGAGTCGCGACCGGTTGCGCTCGAAGGTTAGCCCACCGATGTCGGCCGTCGTCGTGTTCGTCGGCACCGGTCCGACACCGAGCGTTTCGTTACCGCGCCGCACTTCGAGCAGGAACCCCTCTTCGGTCGGCTGGACGGTCACGTTCCGGCCGTCGATGGTCGCCGCCGGCGTCGATGGGGGCGATTCGAACACCGGCTCGGGCTCGCCCCCCTCCCGACGGAGCTGGACCCGATAGACCGTGTCGTTACCGAGGACGACCCATCCGGTCCGGTTCGCGACGATGCGTTCGCGCCAGCCCAGCCCGCCGACGATGACCGTCGCCCGTCCGTTCAGGGCCAGCCGTCCCTTCTGGACGACTGGCAGCCACGTGTCCCGCGTGTCGCTCGCGACGATGATGCCACTCTCGCTGACCAGGGTGCGGTCCGTCTCGACCGGTGTCCAGATTCCCGCCGCGTACTCGTTCCGGACGTTCTCGTCGTAGGTGACGACGTAGTCCCGAACCGTGATTCCGTCGTCGGGAACCTGCTCGGGACCGATTGTGACCACGCTGGTGGGGACGGCCGCGAGCGCGAGCGCACCGAGGACCACGACGAGTGCAAGGGTTGCCAGCGAGGCGCTCGGTCGCTCGAACCCGACTGCGAGTGGCTGGTCGACGTCAGAGACGGCGAGTGCCACCAGGAGCGCAAGCAGGAACACCCCGGCCGTCCCGAGCCAGCGAAACAGCGTGAACCGGCCCCCGCCGAGCGGGACGTAGATGGCCCAGAGTCCCTGGAAGACGGCGAAGACGAGTGCGGCGAAGAAGACGCGGGGGACCCTCGGCTGGGTCTCTCGCCGCCGGAGCAACCAGATTGCGAGCACGACGCCGGCGACCATCCCGACGGCGTGGCCCTGGATAGCGATGTCGGCCCACCACGGGGAGACGAACTGCTGGCGGGCCCTGGCGGTGAACTCAGGGAATCTGAGCGTCGCGACGACGAGGTCGACGATTCGGTTCGCGAGCAGTGCGGCCAGGAAGAGCGTCGGCCGCGCCACGAGTGCGAATCCAGCCAGCGCGAAGACGACCCCGGAGAACCCGACGACGGGACCGATGGCGAACAGCGCGGTGAAGAGCCCGACGGCGACCGCCGCCAGGGGAACCGCGAGTATCCTGGCAAAGGGGTTCGTGCGCAGCGACGTGAACGTCTGGACACCGCGCCGCGTCGGATAGTGGCCCCAGGCGTACTCGACGACGGTTCCGAACACGAGCGTCCCGAGCAGGTTCCCGATGAGATGGCCCAGCCCGTCGTGCGTGAACGCGCTGGTCAGTATCCCGAGCGGGTAGAAGTAGGACCACGTCCGGAACGGGGTGACGAGCGGGTGCGGATGCCACCACGCGCCCTGGACGAAGAAGTAGACGGCGAGGAGGCCGGCCATAGTCACGAGCGTCCCCCACGGCACACCCAGGAGGAGCCGTGCGCGGACGGCATCCGGAACAGTGACGCCGGCGAACCGTCGCAACCCGACGGCCGTCCCGAGGAGGACGAGTACGACGACACCCGCGCGGAGCGGCAGCCCGGCGATCACGCTCGGCAACTCCGGCGTCGCCTGTATCATTCAGGTGGCACTGGGACCGGCGACGGTTTAGCATTGACGCCACGCACGGCGGAAAATCCGAGCTCTCGCGCCGTCAGAACAGTCCGATGCCGACGCTGTACGGCCAGGCCGTCCCCGAGACGGCGAGCAGGACGAACGCGCCGCCGGCCATCGCGACGTTCTTCAGGAACTGGGTCATCTCGTCCTGTTTCTGTTCCTCGGGCGCGGCCCAGAAGTCGTGCATCGTCAGTGCCGACACGACGAGGAACGTCGCGAGCGCACCGGCCGCGACGACGGGGAAGGCACCGAGGATGAGCAACAGGCCGCTGAACACCAGCAGCCCGCCACTGACGTACACCGACAGTCCAGGGGCGGGCAGCCCCTTCATCTCGGCGTAGGGAATCAGCTGCTCGCCGTTCTGGAAGTGGTTCAGGCCCATGAACGCCAGCAGGCCACCGAACAGCACGCGGCCGACGAGGAACGCCTCGGGCGCACCCGCAGTCTCGAACGCCATCAGGCGCTCACCGCCGGGGTCGCAGTGGTCGCCGAGCGAATCGATCTGTGATTGACAGGTGGTTTCATCACGTTACCTGATTCGAATCCGAACCTATATATCGATTCCCGGACATAGACGATACCAGGTAGCACCGATGTCATCAGAAGTATTCTCAGACGCGGTAGAGGACGAAGCGGGCCCGTGTGCGGTCGTCGAGTCGCTCGAACAGATCGGGTCCCGGTGGCGACTCGTGGTCCTCCACGAACTCCAGAACGGAGAGCGCAGATTCAACGAACTCAAACGGGCGACGGACGCGAGCTCGCGGACGCTCTCCCGCGTCCTCGACGACCTCCAGGAGACCGATTTCGTCCAGCGACGGCTCGAGGAAGACGCGCCAGTGGCGACCTACTACACGCTAACCCCGAAAGGACATTCGCTCTGTCCGGTCTTCGACGAGATCGAGGACTGGGCCGACGAGTGGCTCGCCCAGGGCCCCGAGTGACGGAACACAGGATTTTCCACCCCCCGGTCCGAACACTACGACAATGGGAGTCCGGCCACCAAGCGACGACAACGACGAACCAGACGTCATCGAGTTCGGTATCGCAGCGCTGGACGGCAAACTGCCCAGCGACGAACTGACGTACCCAGCGACCGCCGACGAGGTTCGCGACCTCGCCGGCACCATCGAGGTCCCGTACGACCCGGCCGGACACACGATGACGGTGGGAGACGCGCTGGACGAGTCGACCGAGCGGCACTTCGAGACCGAGCAGGACCTGCTCAACGCGCTCCATCCGGTCTTCGAGCGAAAACGGCTCTCCGGTGGGACCAGTCTCCTCTCGCAGCTGCGGTCGCTCGTCCCCTTCTGACTCAGTCTTCGGACTCGCCGGACGTGACCGTCGCCTCTGTCTCGGTCGCTCTCGACCGTCGGTCCGACCGGTCGTCGTCGGTCAGTTTGCGAGCGATGTCCTCGAGTTGACGCGTCTGCTCGCGATTGACCGCGACGATCATATCCGAGAGAACGCCGAACATCAGCAACTGGAGGCCGAGGAGGATGGCGACCCCGCCAACCATCGCGATGACCTCGTGGGAGATGCTGTTGACAACCCAGTCGTAGGCGACGTACGCCGCCAGCACAGCGCCCATGCCGATAGAGCCCAGGCCGACGCTCCCGAAGTAGAACAGCGGGTTGTTCGTCTTGGCCATCTGATAGAGCGTCAGGATGATGGTCGCACCGTCGCGGAGCGGGTGGAGGTTCGTGTCGGACTCGTCGGGCCGCGGCTCGTAGGTGATCGGCACGACGTCGGTCCGGATGTTGTGCTTGACACACTCGACGGCCATCTCCGTCTCGATACCGAAGCCGTCCGCGGTCAGCGACATCCGTTCGAAGGAGTCTGTCGTGAACGCGCGGTACCCCGAGAGGATGTCCCCGAGGTCACGGCCGTGGATGACGGCGAACGCCCGGTTGATGAAGCGGTTGCCGACCATGTTGAGCCGCGTCATCGCTCCGGGCAACATGTTGGCAAAGCGGTCGCCGATGACGTGCTCGGCGTCGCCGTACAGGAGCGGGTCGAGCATCCGGTCTGCCTCCTCGCTCCGGTAGGTCTCGTCGCCGTCTGCCATCAGGACGTAGGGTTGGTCGACCCACCGCCGGACCGCCTCGCGTATCGCCTGTCCCTTGCCGGTCCCGGACTGCTGGACGACGCGAGCGCCGGCGCGTTCGGCTATCTCACGCGTGTCGTCGGCGGACCCGCCGTCCACGACGAGGACGGTCTCGAACCCGGCTTCGCGGAAGCCCGTGACGACGGATTCGATAGTCTCTGCCTCGTTGTATGTCGGCAGGAGCACGCAGACGTCGTCACGGTCGGCCATTGTCCGACCATCCGATACGCGCACTGAAATAAATCACGGGTAGTACCCATGGCCGCGTCCCTGTCGGGAAAGCGGCAGTGGCCCCCGATTCGCGCCTTTTACTACCGTGGCCTTGGACGGTCTGGTATGGCCGACCCGTCGGACGTGTTCGACCTCCTCGGGCTGACCGAGTACGAGACGACGGCGTTAGAGGAACTGCTCTCGCTCGGCCGGACCACGGCGCCGAACCTGGCGTCGGCCACCGGCATCCCCAAGGCCCGAATCTACGGCGTCCTCGACGCGCTGGCCGACCGCGGGTTCGTCAAGGTCGTCCCCGGCCGTCCCAAGGAGTACCAGCCGAAGGCGCCCGAAGATATCCTCGACCGCGCGGTCGAGAACCGTCGGCAGTCCTTCGAGGGGTTCACCCAGGAAATCGACGCCAACCGGGAGGCGTTCCTCTCCGAGTACCGGCCCCGTTACGAGCGGGCGAACGAGGACATCTCACCGACCGCCGAACTGTTCCACGTCGTCGACGTCGGCGGACCGAGCGAGCGCGAGACGAGGCGGCTCTACCGCGACGCGGGGGAGACGCTCCGAATCATCACGAACAGCTTTGCCTACCTCGATAGCGTCGCCGGAGCACTCGAAGATGCGCTGGCCGCCGGCGCCGACGTCGCGGTGCTGTTCCTCCATCCCGACCGACTGCCCCCCGAGAAGGCCGCCGTGCAGGCCGACGTCGTCGAGCGACTCCGGCGTGAGTTCACTGCCGTCGAGTTCCGGTTCAGCGACCAGAAGCTCCCCTGGCGCGGCACCGTCGTCGACCCGAGCATGGACTACGACGGCGGCGAAGCCATCCTGCTAGTCGAGGAACCGGACGTCCCGAACCACATGCGACAGGCCGCGTTGACCGACAACGGGTCGTTCGTCGCCGGGATGCAGCGGTACTTCGACCTGGTCTGGGAGTACGAGAGTCAGGCGTCGGGGGACGTCTACACGTAACCCAGGTCTTCCAATCGGTCGTACGTCGCGCTGTCCAGCTCGTCGAAATCCTCCCCGTCTTCGCGAACGTCGAGTTGTTCGATACCGGCGAACGCCGATTCGACGCGCTCCAGGCCGTCCGACGATACTTTGTATCCCGTCTGTGCGTCCCGGACGTGGATTGTTGCGGCCCTCTCCCCCTTCGAGCAATACTTGTGGACGACGTCACCCTCGCGTTCGTACACTGCCCGTGACGTCCCCATCCAGGGTGAGAGGTCGTCGACGTACTTGCCGGCTCGCTCCTGTAACGGTTCGTCGAGGCCGACGGCCGTCGTGATGACTGGCTCGTCCGACACGAACGCGCCAGGTTCGGCATCGCCGTCCCGAGTCCCCCCGACGACGTCTGGGAAGGCGGTCAGCGATACCGGGTCCTCGAAGCGCCGTGGGTCCGTCTGGCCGGGTTGTCGCACGATTAGCGGCACGTGGAACAGGACTTCGTGAATCGCGACCCCGTGCTCGGCGACACGGACGCCCGGTCGGAGTCGACTCGGTTCGCCGAACCCCTCTCCGTGGTCGCTCGTGATTACGAGCAGGGTGTCGTCCAGTTCACCTCGTTCTCGAAGCGCTCCCACGAGTCGCTCCAGTTCGGCGTCGAGCTGTCGTATCGCGCCGTCGTAGAGCGATTCGACGGCTCGCTTCTGCCACCACGGGCGGTCTCCAGCGTTGAACGACCACTTCTGGTCCTCGAACGACGACTGGAGGCGTCGGGCTCTGGCTCCACCCCACTCGTCGAACTCGCTCGTGGGTTCGTAGGGGATATGTGCGTCCATCAGGTTGACACAGGCGGCCCACGGCCCGTCGCGTCGTTCGCTCCAGTCGAGGAACGCATCGACGTAGACGTCGGCCGGCGTCGAAGACCGGACGCTGTCAGGGAGGAATCGCTTGTAATCCGACTGTACCTTCGTCGCCACCCCGTTGGCGAGCGACTTGAACGGCTCGTCGCTTCCGAGCGCCGCCCTCACGAACGCGCTGTACTGCCCCTGCCCCTCGTTGGAGACGAACTCGTGGGGGTTCATTCCCTCCGGGAACGGGACGTTTCGGGCGCCGACTATCGTGTCGAACCCGTCTTTCAGGCCCACGTCCACCGCCGTCAGCCAGTCGTTCTCGGTGAAGACGCCGGTGTCGTAGCCGGCCTCGCGGAGCGACGAGAAGACGGAGACGGACGGGTCCAGTCTGTGGCCCGCGGACACGACGCCGTGTTCCTCGACGTGGAGGCCCGAGAAGAGGCTCGCGTGACTCGTGACGCTGCGGGCTCCAGGCGCACGAGCCTGTTCGTAGACGGTCGCCTCAGCTGCCGCGAACGACTCCAGAAACGGGGTCGTCTCGTTGGCGTGGCCGTACAGGCTACAGTTCTTCGCTCGGGCGCTGTCCAGCACGACCAGCAGGACGTTTGGCTCACCGGACATCGGTCACATGTACCCCAGATCTTCGAGCTGCTCTCTGACCGCTTCGGCGTCGCCCGGTCCCGCCGTCTCGACGGTTCGCTCTGTCGGGCGGTGGTCCACTCTGTCGAGTTCCACCTCGATGGCGGCTTTCACGTCGAGGACGCTCGCGATGCGGTCGACGATGCTCGGTTCGGTGCTGGCGACCATCGCCTCGTGCGTGTGAACGCCGTCTTGCAAGCCGTGGTCGCTGACGAGGAGCAGTTCGTCGGTCTCGCCCAGGTCCGCCCGGACCTCCCCGACGAAGTCGTCGAGTTCGTCGTACGCCTCCTGCTGTAATCCAGGTGTCTGGTAGGCGACGTGGCCGACGAGGTCCAGGCCGCTCGTGTACGCGAAGACCAGTTCAGACGCGCCGCCGCGGAGCGCCCGCCGGGCTCGTGCGATGCGGATCATCACCATCTCCAGGCACTGTTCGTAGAACGCCACGGGGTCCGCTGACCGGTGACCGCCGACTGCATCCGGGTCCCGCTTGAACAGGTCACCCATGTTCTGTCGCAGCTGGTTCTCGCGGTCGGTCTCGTCGGGGTCGACGACGTAGTTCGGAATGCCGATTGCGGTCCCGTCGGCCGTGTCGAAGACGGTCTCGATGCCACGCTCGGCGTAGTAGGCCGCGGGCGTTCTGAACGCATCGGCGCGCGTATTCGTCAGAAGCCAGGCGCCGATACGTGTCTGGACTGCGTCGGGCAACACGTAGTCAGCGAGGCGACTCCCGACGTTCAACAGCGGGTTCTCCCAGGCGACGCCGTCGTCGTCCAGGGTCAGTCCGTGTTCCCTGGGCTCCAAGCCCGTGATAATCGTCGGCCAGAGTTCGTGTGTGCTCGGTTCGCCCTCGACGCTGTCTATCGTCGCTATCGACTCGTGGGCGTCCAGCACGAGGTTCGGGTGTCGCTGCGCGTCGACGAGTTCCGGGTCGAGGGCGTCGATTCCGAGCACGACGAGGACCATCGTTGTGTCAGAGAACCCCCGGCGGCCGCTAATCTCTTTCGGATGGCAACCGGAACACAGAAACTACTGCCCCGGAAACGGACCACTCACGCAGCGATGGAGCGCCCCAACATCGTCTGGATCACGCTGGACAGCGTCAGGGCGGATCACACCACCCTCGACGGCTACCACCGGGAGACGACGCCGGAACTCGAACGCATCGGCCAGGGCGGCCACGCGTTCCGGAACTGCATCGCACATAGTCTCTCGACGCTGCCGTCGACGGGCGCGATGATGAGCGGATACCCACCATCGCGCAACACCGTCGGCGTCGACGGCAACCAGCTCCCTGACTCTATCACCACGATGCCTGAGCGGTTCTCCGATGCAGGCTACGCGACGGCCTGTCTCTCCCGGAACTCGTATCTCAGTTCGGCGACGGGCCTCGATAGAGGGTTCGACCGGTTCCAGTGGCTCTCCTCATCGACGCTCCACGAGGCCGGTCTCAGACCCCTCTTGTCGTACGCGCTGAACCTCCGGTCACACTCTGCGGGGTTGTCTACGGATACGGCCAAACACTCGTCGGCCTATCTGATGAACGAAGTGGCCAAGGAGTGGCTGGCGGACTTCCGGCGCGACGAGGACCCGTTCTTCTTCTACCTGCACTACAACGAACCGCACCGTCCGTACTATCCACCCCGCAAGTACCTCGACACATTCTCCGAAGGCCTCTCGATGTCGGGGACGGAGGCCGCCGAGTTCGCCCTGGACGTCCACTACAACCTGGAAGACATCGTCGCGAACGGCTGTCAGTTGAGCGACGACGAGTGGGCCGCGCTCGAAGCGATGTACGACGCAGAGGTCGCCTACACCGACGAGATGGTCGGCAGATTGTTCGACCACGTTCAGTCGATGCGTGGCCGAGACACCATCGTGGTGGTCACTGCCGACCACGGGGAGCTGTTCGGTGAATACGGGCTCCTCTCGCACAGTTACGTGCTCCACGACGCCGTCACGCGGGTCCCGATGGTAATCCACGGTCTCGACGACGACCTGGCCGTCGATGGTGACGATACCATTCAACACCTCGACGTGTTCCGGACGCTACTGAACGTCGCAGGCGGGGACCCCGGCGATACTATCGGTTTCGACCTCCGTGAGCAGACCCGTGAATTCGCTGTCTCGCAGCGTGGTCCCACGAGCTTCGAGGAACTGCTCGCGCACAACCCGTCGTTCGATACCTCGCGATTCCACACGGAGACGCTGACCGCGCTCCGGACGCCCGAGTTCAAGTACCAGCGCAGTTCCGAGAAAGAAGAGCTGTTCGCACTCCCCGACGAAGATGCCGACGTCTCGTCCGAGTATCCGCAGCAACGAACCGCGCTCGACGAGACACTCGACGACTGGATGGACCGCCACGGACAGCCGGTCGGTGCCGCACAGGAAGGCGAATTCTCGGACGCGGTGACGCGTCAGCTCCGTGACCTCGGCTACATGGAATGAGACTCGGAAAGACCGCCGCCTCCCACTTCGTCTCGCAAGTCGTCGTCACGCTGTCGGGGTTCGTCGCGACGTGGCTCATCGCGTTCGTTCTCGGTGCTGAAGGGCTCGGACGGTACTCGGTCGTGGTCTCGCTGGGCTTCTTCTGGCTCGTTATCCCGGCCAACGCGGTGGCGATGGCGATCAAGAAGCGAATGAGCGAGCAGGAGTCGCCCGCGGCGTTCTTCGGCGGCGGCCTCGTGTTGAATCTCGCGCTGGCCGCCGGCCTCGTCGCCCTGGTCCTCGCAGCCGGAGAACTACTCGGCGGAATCGTGTCCCGGAACCGGGAGCTGATGATCGTCCTCATCGAGTACGACGTCGAGATCGCCGCCCTACTAGTCGCTGCAATCGGCTATCAGACCGCAATGGCGGTCCTTCAGGGACAGAAGCGCGTCGCGGCGACCGGCTGGCTGAAAGCCGGCGAGCGCATCGGACGGACCGCGTTCCAAGTCGGGGCACTCCTTCTGGGACTCGGCGTCGCCGGCATCTCGTTCGGGCACGCCAGTTCGCTCGCACTGATTGCAGTGGGCGGGTTCCTCTTCAGTAAGTACCGGCCCTCGGCCCCGTCTGTCGCCCAGGTGAAGAGCCTGGTAGATTATGCGCGCTACGCGTGGGCGGGCGCGCTACGGGGCAGAGTGTTCGGATGGCTCGATACGATCGTCCTCTCGTTTTTCGTCAGCGCGTCACTCATCGGCATCTACGAGGCTGCGTGGGGTATCGCGTCGATGCTTGCCATCGCCAGCGGGTCTATCAGCCAGACGCTCTTCCCCGAGGTCAGCGAGCTCAGTACGGACAGTGGATTCGACCGCATCCGGCACTACCTCGACGAGGCACTGGCGTTCAGCGCCATCTTCGTCATCCCCGGCCTGTTCGGGACGGTCGTCCTCGGCGAACGCGTCCTTCGGTTCTATCGCCCCGAGTTCGGACAGGGGACCCAGATACTGCTCGTCCTCATCCTGGCGTACCTGGCCGACGTCTTCGCCTCACAGTTCACGAACGTCCTCAACGGCATCGACCGACCGGACGCGGCCTTCCGGGTCAATGGCCTCTTCATCGTGGTCAACATGGTGCTGAACGTCGTGCTCGTCTGGCAGATCGGCTGGTTCGGGGCTGCGTTCGCGACGGCGTCGTCCTCGCTGCTCCGTGCCGTCGCCGGGTACTGGGTCCTCGAGTCCATTCTCGGTGGTGTCAGCATCCCGTTCGGCGAGCTCTCCCGCCAGGTCGTCGCAGCGCTCGTGATGGCTGGTGCAGTGTTCCCCGTTGTCGGATTCGCACCGAGTGGTCGCGTGGGGACCGTCTTGCTCGCCGGGTTCGGAGGCGTCGTGTATTTCGCGGTGTTACTGGGGATTGCCCCCCGGATTCGCTCCAAGGCGTTCTCGCTGGTTCCCAGGGCCGCCTGAGCGACCCCTGATTGCGATGGGAATCCTTAATTACGCCAGTACTGGACAGTCATCGTATGGATAAGGTCCTCCTCGTCACTATCGACTCGCTGAGAGCCGACCACGTGGGCTACCACGGGTACGAGCGGGACGTGACGCCGACCATCGACGAACACGCCGAGCGCGGCAGTCGATTCACGAACGCTCATTCGCACGTGGGGGGGACGCGGTTCTCGTTCCCGGGGATTCTGACGGGTGTGACGCCGATGATGTACGGCGGCCACGAACAGATCTCAGCCGAGCAGACGCTTCTCTCCGAGGTGTTCCACGACGCCGGCTACCGGACCGGCGGCTTCCATTCGAATCTCTACGTATCCGGCCAGTTCGGCTACGACAGGGGTTGGGACGAGTTCTTCGACTCGGCCCCCGACGAGTCGGCGACGTCGAAGTTCCGGAAGTGGGCCAAGACCAACCTGGACGGGGTCGTCCTCGACGTGCTGAAGAAGGGCTACGATTTCCTCGAATCTTCACAGGGCATGAACGTCGGGTCGTACCACGTGCCTGCAGACGAGATGACCGACCGGGCCATCGAGTTCGTCAGGGATACCGCTGAGGACCCGACGTTCGCCTGGGTCCACTACATGGACGTCCACCACCCGTTCCTGCCACCCGAAGAGTACCAGCGGGAGTTCCTCGACGAACAGGTGTCCCACGACGAGTCCATCCAGCTCCGTCGGAAGTTCATCGAGAACCCCGACGGCGTAACCGACGAGGAGTACCAGACGTTCATCGACCTCTACGACGCCGAGATTAAGTTCAACGACGCCGAAATCGGTCGATTACTCGATGTCGTCGAAGACGAGTGGGGCGATGACTACCTGCTCGCGCTGACTGCCGACCACGGCGACCACTTCCTCGAACACGGATACTTCGGCGGGGCTCGCCTCTTGGAGGTCAAAAATCACGTCCCGCTGTTCGTCAGTGGATGGGACGACGATGGTGAGTACGACGACCTCGTCGGCCTGACCGACCTGCCGTCGACGCTCGTCGATAGTGTGGGCCTGGAGATACCGGACAACTGGTTCGGGTACAGCCTCCGGGACCTGGTATTCGACGGCGAGTGGGAACGCACGGACGTCATCGGCGGCTATCGCGACGAGGACGGCGAACACATCCGCGTCAGGGACCCCGCGTGGAACCTCGTCGTCCACGAGAACGAACCAGACGCGCTGTATCACCTCTCCGACGACCCAGGCGAACACGAGAACGTACTCGGCGACCATCCGGACGTTGAACGACAGCTCAGGAAACGACTCGACGTCCACCGACAGCTCGTCGAATCGACGACGTCCGAGGACGTCGAACGGCCGGACATGAGCGAAGACGTCAAAGAACGCCTCCGCCGTCTCGGGTACAAGGAGTAGTCAGGAGACTGCGGCGAGAATCTCGCGGTACCGGTCGCAGGCCGCCTCGAAACTGTACTCCGTTTCTATCAGTTCACGCCCGTTCGCACTCAGTTCCGACAGGTCGTCCCGAGCAAGTATCCCTTCGATGCCGACTCGCAGCGCCGCCGGATCACGGCGATCGATGAGGAACCCGGTCTCCTCGTCGCGAACCACGTCCGGGACGCCAGAGACTGGCGACGCGTAGACCGGGGTCCCGCAGGCCAGTGCTTCCAGAATCGTCGTCGGGAGGCCCTCCGTCGGTTGTGACGGTAACACGAGGAGCGCCAATCGGTTCAACTCCGCTGGCACCTCGTCGTGGTGGACCCATCCCGCCATCTCGACCGTGCCCGATTCGATTTCGGCGGCGAGTTCTGATTCGAGCCAACCGCGAAGGTCGCCATCGCCGATGAACCGGAACGTCACATCGTCCGGGAGGGTACGGGCCACCTCTGCCAGCTCCCGAATCCCCTTCTCCTCGTCGAGTCGCCCGAGAAAGCCAACGACTCGCCCGCGTTCGTCGTAGGGCGTGTGTACATCGAACTCGTCGGTCCGGACGTACCGTGCGCCCTGCGGATAGACGTCGGGGGCTTCGGGCTGCAGGTCGAGCTGTCGGGCCATCGCTGGTGTGTAGGTCACGACGCCATCCGCTGCCGCGAATCCGACCCGCTCGAGAGCGCGGACCAGTCCCGCGAGGCCTCGTGCGACGGGAATCGGCAGCCGCTGTTCCCAGTTGAGCTGGAGTGTCAAGGGGACGTCCCCGCGCGGTTCGACCAGCACGGTCTTGCCAAGCAAGCGAGCGGCGAGTATCGGGAGGACGTACGACGTCGCGCCGTAGAACAACACGACCTCCTCGTCGCGTTCGGCGATGACGCGACACATCCGGAGCTGGTTCAGCAGGAACCTGACGGCGGCGACCACAACGGATTCACCGGCCCCCTTCTGGGTCAGTTCTATCAGTTCGTGTCGCTCGCGAATCTCGGAGTCCGCAGGGAGGTCGGCCGTTACGAGCGAGACAGCGGTGATCGCTGAAAGGATGTCGAGGAGACTGCGGGTCGCGTTCTCGCCCGCGGGCGCGAGCGGATGTGTGACGACACAGACATCGGGGAGGGCAGGTCCAGTCATCGTCATCCCCAGACGTACATCCCGTAGAGGTAGCCGACGCCGACGGCACCAGTCAGTACGAACAGGAAGACGAGCTGGAGCAGCGCCGCGACGGACGGCGAGCGCACGAGACCGCCGAGACGGTCCGGGACAAAGGAGAACAGCAGGTCGCCGAGAAAGGCAGACTCCTCGCCGGTCGACTCGGGGACGAACACCTCCATCCCGCGTTTCGAGTACCCCTGCCAGAACGCGCGGTCGACGAGCCATCCCGGGTCGGTCCGGTAGTCGAATATCTTGTGTGCGACCAGCGCGTCCGGCGTGTAGTAGACGCCCGCGTCGTACTCGCTGCGAAGCCTCGCACAGAGTTCGGTCTCGCCGCCCTGGAGGTTCTTCTCGCCTTTGCGACCGCCGATGTCGTCGTCGAACCCGCCCAGGTCGAGGAACACCTCGCGGTCGAAGGAGATGTTCGAGCCGAAGGTGTTGCGGACTTCGCCCGGTTCCTCGGGGTTCCCGTCCGGGCCGAACCCGCGATGGGTGACGCCGACGAGCCAGTAGAACTCCTCGGGGAGGAAAGACGGCTTGCCGGCGACCCATGCCGGGGTCATGCGCCCACCGACGGCGACGGTGTCATCGCGGTCGTACGCGCGGACGAGTTCTGTCACCCACTGTTCGTCGGTGATGGCGTCGTCGTCGATGAACGCGACGACGTCGCCGGTCGCGACGCTCGCACCGTTGTTCCGGCTCTCGAGCAACCCGATGTTCTCGTCGTTGCAGTGGGTCAGGACGTTCTCCCGGTCGCCGAAGTCCGTCTCGTATCGTTCGTAGACGGCTTCGTCCCCGTCCGAGACGAGTATCAGTTCGACGTCGTCGTACGTCTGGTCCAGAACGCTCTCGGCCGCCGCACGACAGTCGTCGTAGCGGTCCAAGGTATGCGTACAGAGGACGACCGAGACTCGCATGTCTGGGCATGGACCACGGGTGCTGTTAGTCGTTTCTATCCGTCATGTAAGGGCTATCTATCCGAGTGTCGTCAACGCGAAGGTACTGCAAATCCGGTCCATCCGACCAGAGGTCAAAAGGCTTATGCGCGCCTTGCCAGTTTCTCCGTCCAATGAGTCAATCGTCGGGCTATTTTGACGACAACCCGGAACTCGACGCTGCCCTGGACTGGGCCGAGCGGTGGTACCACGTCCCGATACTGGTGGTCTTGATCGGGTTCATGCTCTGGAACCGCGTACAGAACTGGCGCAGTTTCGTCGTCGACGGCGAAGTGTTCTTCAGCGGGAACGACCCGTACTACCACTTCCGCTCGACGATGTACGTCGTCAGAAACTGGCCGGCGACGATGCCCTTCGACCCCTGGACCCGGTTCCCCATCGGGACACGTTCGGGCCAGTTCGGGACACTGATGGACCAGGTCGTCGGGACAGTAGCGCTGGTTCTCGGCCTTGGCTCGCCGACCGAGAACACTGTCGCGATGACGGCGCTGTTCGCCCCCGCGGTGATGGGCGCGCTCGCAGCCATCCCGACATACTACGTCGGCAAGCGACTGGGTGGTCGCCTCGGCGGCCTCACCGCCGTCATCGTCCTCGCACTCTCTGCGGGGACCTTCATGCAGCGGAGTCTCGTCGGCGTCTACGACCACCAGGTCGCCGAGGGCCTCCTCCAGGTGACTGCGGTCCTCGGCGTGATGGTCGCACTGAGCGTGGCCGAACGCGACCGGCCGATATACGAGCAGTTCCTCGAACGCGACGTCGACGCGCTTCGAGACACGGTGGGCTGGTCCATCCTGGCCGGCTTCGGCGTCTCGCTGTACCTGTGGACCTGGCCGCCCGGCGTCCTCCTCATCGGTATCCTCGGCGCCTTCTTCCTCCTCCGACTCGTCTTCGAGTTCTGGCACGGTCAGAGTCCGGACCACACGGCCATCGCCGGCGTAGTGATGATGGGCACCGTCGGCGTCCTCGCGCTTGGGTCGCTCCAGACGTTCGCACTCACGGCGACGGACCACTCTATCCTCCAGCCATTCCTCGCCTTCACCATCGCGTTCGGCTGCGCGTTCATGGCGTGGCTCGCCAGGTACATCGAGGCCGAATCACTCGACCGGAACCTGTATCCGGTGACGGTCTTCGGCATCATCGCCGTTGGGGCGGTACTCATGGCGATTATCCTTCCGGACGTCTTCAGCTACTTCGTCAATCAGATACTCCGGGTCATCGGGTTCACGGCGAGTCCATCCGCGACGCAGACGTCGGTCGCTGAAGCCAACCCGCTCGGGAACCCCTCCAGACTGTACAACGAGTACGGCCTGGCGCTCCTGCTCGCTATCATCGGTGCGCTGTACATTATCTACCAGCAGCTGTTCGATCGGCGCCAGTCGGCTGAGGAGTTCTTCGTGGTCGTCTGGACGGCGTTCATCTTCGCGGCGACGCTCACGCAGATACGATTCGGCATCTACGTCGTCTTCCCCATCGCGACGCTCACGGGTCTCGTCGTCGGAAAGGCCGTAGACTGGATTGACCTCTCGCCGGACGATGGCGTCGACACGTACCAGGTGCTGGCTGTCATTACAGTCGTGTTCGTCGTCGTCGGGCCGCTGCTGTTCGTCGCACCGACGGCGCTGCAGTTGGGCCAATCCGCTGACCCCGGCCAGGCGGTTCAGGGCTGGGACGAGAACCTCGATTGGATGCAGGGGAACACCCCAGAGGAAGGTGCATACGGCACCGGCGGAAACCAGTCGCTCGAGTACTACGGAACCTACCAGATTCGGGACGACTTCGACTACAGTGAGGGCGAGTACGGCGTCATCTCCTGGTGGGACTACGGGCACTGGATCACGACACAGGCCGAACGGATACCGAACGCGAACCCGTTCCAGCAGGGCTCCGACCTCGCGGCGAACTTCCTGTTAGCGCCGACCGAGGTGAAAGCGAATTCGGTGCTCGACAGTGCCGACGAGGACGACGCGCACACCCGGTACGTCGCCGTCGACTGGAAGATGACGCAAGTCTACGGAGGTAGTCAAGGGAAGTTCTTCGCGCCGCCACGGTTCGAAGACCAGTACAACACAACTTCGTCGGATTACTACCGCCCAGTTCGGGTCCAGCGAAACGGCGAATCGACCAACCAGTTCTTCTACTACCGCACACAGGCGTACTACGACACGACTGTCGTACGACTCTACGAGTTCCACGGCAGCGCTATCGAAGCACAGCCAATAGTTTTCGACTGGGAACGCGAGCCTGGCGAAGGGCGCGTTACT
The DNA here is from genome assembly GCF_029338275.1 of Haloarcula ordinaria. Lineage (NCBI taxonomy): Archaea > Methanobacteriati > Methanobacteriota > Halobacteria > Halobacteriales > Haloarculaceae > Haloarcula > Haloarcula ordinaria. The sequence continues at coordinate 2,217,119 of NZ_CP119789.1, forward strand.
CCGTCCGATGGCCAGACACTCAAACAGTTCCCGAACATGTCTGCGGCCCGTTCCTATGTCCGTGATGACGGCACAGCACAGGTGGGCGGCTTCGGGTCGAACCCGAGCGATCGGGTCCCGGCGATGGAGCACTATCGATACGTTGGCTCCAGCGAGATGAGCGCCTACGAATCCTTCAGTCACAACGTAGCGATGTATCAAGAAGCAGTGGGTGTCTTGTCAGACACCGATAAGGAGTCGTGTGGGTATAATCCCCGAGCTGTGACAAATCAGGTGTTTCGGTGTCTGGTGAATGCGTACGCTACTCAGATGCACGTCAACAACCCGGCGTGGACCAAGACGTTCGAGCGCGTCCCGGGTGCGACGATTGAAGGAACCGGCCCAGCCAACTCGAATGTCACTGCGGCCGTCCGGATGCGCAACGAGCAGACCAACGAGACGTTCGTCTACCGCCAGCAGACCCAGACCGACGCCAGTGGGGACTTCGAGATGACCGTCCCGTACTCGACGACCGGGTACGACGAGTGGGGCACCGACGCGGGCTACACGAACGTCAGCGTCCGCGCGGAGACGAGCTATCAGTTGACTGCGACCGGCGAGCAGGCGGGCACGCTCCTACCGTTCGCGGCGACGACCAACGTCACCGAGGGACAGGTCATCGGCGAGAACGAGTCGGCGGCCACTGTCACGCTGGAACCGGCCTTCGAGATTCAAACGAACGACACCGCGGAGAGCGAGAACGGATCGACCGACGACGCCACGGCTGGAGACGGTGACGGGACCACGACGAACGAGACCAGCGGAACCGACTCCTCGACGAACACGTCCGGGTCACTCTCGCCGGTCGCGAGCGAGTCCGTCGCGGTCACACCCTGAACGACGTCGAGGGTTCTGCTAGTTCTGGATGTTGACGTCTTCTTGTTCGTCGTCTCGGGTAGCCCCGGTCGCTCGGGGTCGAACTCTCTAGCAGGGTGGAACAGGTAACAGAGAAGATGAGGTGGTCTGAGTACCGTGAGCGCACCGATTCTCCCGAGTACTCACGCGAGCGGATTGTAGGTACCGCTGATGTCCCACTCGTGGAGACAGTAGGGACTGCCGAACTCCTTCTCGCCCTCCGCGCTGGCGATAATCCAGCTGCTCTTGCCCTCGTCCCACACGTCATGCCGCCCACACCGTTCACAGACGCGCTCTCGCGGGGGTACGATTTCTGCCATATCCGGTCGAAGTACGTGAGCCCCTATCAGCGTGCCGGTCGATTCCGGTGGCCCGGCTCAGAAGTCCGGGAGGTCGTCGGCGTCGACTTCCTCGGCCTCCCAGTCGATGTAGTCGTCGGCCAGCACGTCACAGACCACCTGGCCGAATTCGGTCAGACCGGCGTTGATTCCCGAGACGGTCTCCCAGGACTGAATCGCCGGGTGGATGTTCCGCTCTCGCCAGTCCTCGGGCAAGCCGGGTGCGTGGTAACCGACGCGGCCGGCGAAGGAGTCCCAGAAGAAGTCGAACTCCCGGACCAGGCCGAGGTCCGTGACGATATCCCACGCTCGCTCTTCGAGGCCCGTCTGGGCCGTCCATTCCTCGAACGCGTCGGCCCACGCGCCGTCTTCGAGCGCTACTTGCAACTCCGCTCGTCTGTACTCGTCGCCCTGAACGTCCGCGTCCTCGTACTCGTCGGCCGACTTTCCGGTCTCGAGCTCCGGTACGTCGGGCGTCGCTACGTCGAGTCCCATAGCGGCATTAGGAAAGTGACCGGCATAAAGTCGGGCAGTCTGGCGAAGCGAGCGGAACGCGTGAGGAAAACCGGGGGTGTGAGAAGGACCGCCCGCGTTGCGCGTGGCTCGACGACCGCTTACGCCGAGACGTACTGCGCTTCCCAGTCCTGCCGGGCGTCGAGCTCGCGGACCCCACGCTGGGTCAGTGTGTAGAAGTTCGTCCGTCTGTCCAGCTGTCCCTTCTCGACGAGCCCTTTCTCGACCAGTGTATCGAGGTTCGGGTAGAGACGGCCGTGGTTGACGCCACCCTCGTAGTACTGTTCGAGTTCCTCTTTGATTGCCAGACCGTGGGGTTCGTCCAGTCCCGCGATGACGTACAACAAGTCCCGTTGGAAACCAGTCAAGTCGTGCATAACCTATAGATAGTCCACCGTATCCAACATATATCACTCTTGTTAATCAGCGAGTGAGCAGGTAACCCAGAAGTAAGTTCGTAGCGGCCAGTAACGACAGTTCTCTGTGCCAGTAATCTGACCGTACTCCCCGATGTTCACCGTTGATTCGCACACCTCCTGTTCCACAACCACTATCGCCGGTGTCGCTGGCGGTGAGCTCGTTTGGGACTCTCATTTTCCGGGAGTAGCTGCCAGTGGAAGTTGTGAGTGCGATTCGGTTCTGGCGGCAGGATTGTGTCGACCGTACCCGACAACGGTAAAGGAGGTGACTGTGTAACGCGGATGATGACCGAACACGCGGAGTCGGCGGCGGGCGACCTCCCGGAACCGTCGGGGCGAGGGTCCGTCCAGGTCGTCGGAACCGCCCACGTCTCGGAACACAGCGTCGAAGCGGTAGAGGAGGCACTCGAGTCCTCACGGCCGGACATCGTCGCCGTCGAACTCGACGAGGGCCGGTACCGACAGATGCAGGGCGAGACGCCCGAAGACCTCGACGCGAGCGACCTGCTCAGGGGGAACACGGTCTTTCAGTTTCTGGCGTACTGGATGCTCTCGTACATCCAGACCCGTCTGGGCGAGCAGTTCGACATCGAACCCGGCGCCGACATGCAGGCCGCGATCGACACCGCAGAGCGGCTGGGAATCGGCGTCGCCCTCGTCGACCGTGACATCCAGACGACGGTCCAGCGGTTCTGGGCCCGGCTGACCGTTCGGGAGAAGATAACGCTCGTCGGGAGCCTGCTCGCGGAACTCGGTCCCCCGCTCACCGTCGGTCTGAGTGTCGGCGCGGTGGTAGGTATCTCCGCTGTCGTCGTCGCGTCGGCGCTCGGCGGTCCATTCATCGTCCCGTCGGCGGTCACCGGTGCGCTCGCCGGTAGCCTGGGTGGGTCTCTCGTTGGAATCCTCGATTCGGTGCTCGTCGGCGTCGTCGTCACCGTCGTTCTCGGCGTGACCATCGCAGCACTGCTGTCCCGACAGCGCGGTGGTGACGATATCGACGAGTTCGACCTCGAACAGTTGACCGAGACCGACGTCGTCACGGCGATGATGGAGGAGTTCCGCCGGTTCTCGCCGGGCGGCGCCGAGGCGCTCATCGACGAGCGCGACGCGTTCATCGCCCACCGACTGGTCGGCCTCCGCGAGGCGGGCTACGACGTGGTCGCCGTCGTCGGGGCGGGCCACCGGGAAGGTATCGAGCGGTACCTCGAGGACCCACAAAGCCTCCCACCGATGGAGTCGCTGGTCGGTAAGGAGACCGGCAGTCGGTTCTCCATCTACAAAATCGTGGGATGGGGCATCACGGTGGCGTTCGTCGCCTTCTTCGTCCTGCTCGCGATGGCCGGCGTCCGGAACACGTTCCTGCTCCAGGTGTTCGCTGCCTGGTTCCTCATCAACGGCATCGTCGCCGCGGGGCTGGCGCGTCTGGCCGGGGCCCACTGGAGCAGCTCGCTGGTCGGTGGCGGCGTCGCCTGGATGACGAGCGTCAACCCGCTGCTCGCACCGGGCTGGTTCGCGGGCTACGTCGAACTGCGCTACCTCTCGGTCAACGTCGGCGACATCGGGAAGCTCAACGAGATTCTGGCCGACGAGGAGTCCCCGATTCTGGACCTCGTACAGCGGATGCGGGCCGTCCCGCTGTTCAGGCTCATCCTCATCGTCGCGATGACCAACATCGGGAGCATGATCGCCAGTTTCCTCTTCCCCGTCGTGGCGCTGCCGTATCTCGCCTCACAGGACCGCGACGTCGGCTGGGTCGTCTCGAAGATGATCGAGGGCGCCCAGAACAGCGCCGACCTCATCTGGGGGCTGGTCGTGTGAACATCACCTTCAGCGACGCGGAGGTCAAGGACCTGTTCGTCGCGTGGCTCGCGCTGGGCGTCGCGTTCACGCTGTTCCTCGAACGCGACATCCGCATGGCGCTCTTAGGCGACATCGCCGGCCTGACCGTCGGTGGCGTCGTCTCGGTGCTGGCCGTGAGTCTGCTGACGGTCGGCGTGGGATTCTTGCTCCACGAACTTGCCCACAAGGTTGTCGCGGTCCGGTTCGGCCAGTTGGCGGCGTTCAAAGCCGACTACCGGATGCTCGGGTTCGCCATCATCGGCGGTCTGGCCGGCTTCCTCTTCGCCGCGCCGGGGGCCGTCGTCCACCGCGGGCGCATCACGGAACGCGAGGGCGGCCTCATCGCACTCGCGGGCCCGGTGACGAACCTCGCTCTCGCAGTGGTGTTTCTCGTCCCGTTCGTATTCGCCCTGCTCAGCGGCATCCGCGGGTTCCTCTGGGAAGTGGCACGGATGGGCGTCCAGATCAACCTCCTGTTGGCGGGCTTCAACATGATTCCGTTCGGCCCACTCGACGGGCGGAAGGTCCGCGAGTGGAGCACGCTCGTTTTCCTCGTGGTTGCCGTCCCCTCGATTCTCCTCGGCCTCGGTGCGCTGTTCGTCCTCTGACGGAACGATGCGTTTTTGCCCGCGCCACGTCCCCACTCGGGTATGACCGACGAGCGCGAGGACGAGCCAGCGGAGGAGTCGGAGCAGGAGGGACTCACCTACGCCGAGACGGGCGTCGACATCGACGCCAGCGAGGCGGCGACGAAGGCGCTCATCGGCGCCGCGGGCGAGTTCGAGGGCGACTACGCTGGCCTCGTCGACATCGGCGACCAGTACCTCGCGCTCGCGACGGACGGCGTCGGGACGAAACTGCTCGTCGCCGAGGCCATGGATGACTACTCCACCATCGGCATCGACTGCATGGCGATGAACGCAAACGACCTCGTCGCGACGGGGGTCGAACCGGTCGCGTTCGTCGACTACCTGGCGGTCGAGGCTCCGGACGAAGAGACGAGCGAGGAAATCGGTGCGGGCCTCCGCGAGGGCGCAAAGCGGGCGGGCGTCGCGCTCGTCGGCGGCGAGACGGCCGTGATGCCCGACGTCATCAAGGGACTGGACATCGCCGGCACCTGTGCGGGTCTGGCGCCGAAAGACAGCGTCTTCCCGGGCGAAGCAGTGGCGGGCGACGCTATCGTCGGATGGCCCTCGTCAGGCATCCACTCGAACGGGCTGACGCTCGCTCGCGAGGCGGTGACACGGAACCACGAGTACAGTGACCCGTTCCCGCCGAACTACGACGTCTCCATCGGCGAGGAGCTCCTGACGCCGACACGAATCTACAGCGACGTGCTGCCGGTCCTCCGGGACCACGAAACGCACGCCGCGGCCCACGTGACGGGCGGCGGCTGGACGAACCTCACGCGGATGGGGGCGTTCCACTACGACATCGACGCCCCGTTCGAGGCGCAGCCGGTCTACGAGTTCGTCCAGGACGAGGGCGACGTGAGCGACGAGGAGATGCACCGGACGTTCAACATGGGGACCGGATTCGTCGCTGCGCTCCCCGAGGAAGACGCAGAAGCGGTCGTCGAAGCGTCGCAGGACGCACGAATCGTCGGCTCCGTCGCCGACGGCGACGAGACGGTGTCGATTCGCGGGCTGGAACTTCGCGACTGAGGGCGCTCGACGTCCTCAGCTGACCGTCCGTGCGATGTCGGCCTCGGTGATGACACCGACTGTCCGGCCGTCCTCGACGACCATCACGGCCGCGTTGTGGTTGAGGTAGGCGTCGACCTCGTCGATGGTCGCGTCGGGTTCGACCGTCGCGATAGATTCGTGCATCACTTCGGCGACGGGCAGGTCACCGACGTTCTCTTCGGAGCGCTGGCGGATGTCCGAGTTCCCGATGAGCCCCTGGGGCGACCCATCACGGATGACCGGCACCTGGGAGTACCCCTTCTCGTCCATCAGGGCCTTCGTCTCGTGGACGGAGTCGTCCGGTGCGACCGAGACCACCGGGGAGTTCATCAGGTCGGCCGCTCTGACGATGCCGCCCTCTGCCTCCTCGAGCGCGTTGACGATGCGACGGAGCGTCGAGAGCCGGGGGTCGACGTCTCCGCCCTCGATGCGCGCGATGAGCGGTTGGGAGACGTCGGCCTGTTCGGCCAGTTCACTCTGGGTCAGTCCGAGCTCGTTCCGTCGCTCCCGAAGGTCCTCGGGCGTCGGCAGTTCCATAGGCCGTATTACCAGAGGTTATACAAAAAGCCATCGGCTATGCGGTAAGTCGGTTCAGGAACACCGAGGGACCGCGGGTCAGGCCTCTGCTTCGGCCTCGTCGTCCGCTTCGGTCTCGAAGACTTCGATGACCTTCAGCGGGACGTCCCGCAGCGCGCCGCCGATCTCGCTCTTCGCGATGCGCTGTGCGTGTTCGGTGGACTCCGCGTTGAACACGTCCATCTCGAGGACGAGCCCGACGAGCGCCGTGTCCGCGGCGATGAACGCCGAGTCGAACGGTTCGCCACAGGCGGGACATCCCGTCGCGCCGACCTCGACTTCGACGTAGTCCATCTCGGCTTCGTTGAGGCGCTTGCCGGCCTCGCTCACGGCGACCCCGATGGCGTCGTCGATGTCTTCAACGTCACGGACCAACCAGGCGGCTTCCATCGCTACGAGATAGTTCATACCCCGTCCAATGTGGCCCGACTATTCGTTAGTTTTGATTCGCTCGTGGTGCGCACGTCACCGCTACTATTGTCATAACTTATCAGAATCCCGGCTCTCCCTCACACCCCAGTTACGCCCGCAACCGCTCGGACTGCTCGGTCAGTTGGACTATCTGCAAGTAGAGTTTAACCGCAAGACTGCGGCGTTGCTATTCTACACGAACGTTAAAACATGCAAGAATTTCGGTAGCAAACGTTTTATACTACCGTTTTCCTCTCCACGAGCGAGGGACGATGGAATCCCAACTGTACAAGACGACGCTGCTCGCACTGTATCAACTCAGTCTGGTGCTGGGAATCGTGCTGTTCCCGGTCGCGGTCGTGACCCAGCGACTCGGCATCAGGCTCCCCGTCGAACGGCTCGTGACGCGGCTCAACGACGCCTACGAACAGGCGAGCGCGTGAGGGCAGGGCTCCCTGCTCGGTGAGAGTGCCGGCTGGAGGCGGTCAGGCTCACCACAAAAAGAGGTTTTATCACCGCTGGACTGGTACCGGTCGGTAATGCGAGACAGTATTCCCGGCTCCGATTTCTCCCGACCGCCGAGCGCGGACGAGTTCCAGAGCGACCCGTACTCACCGGAGGTCGGCTCGCTCCCCGAGCAGTCCGCACAGGACGCGGAGAAGGTCAACAAGACGGGGACGACGACTATCGGTATCACGACCGCCGAGGGTGTCGTCATCGCGACGGACATGCGCGCCTCGCTCGGTGGCCGCTTCGTCTCCAACAAGAACGTCCAGAAGGTCGAACAGATCCACCCGACCGGGGCGCTCACCCTCGTCGGTAGCGTCGGGGGCGCCCAGTCGTTCATCCGCACGCTCCGGGCCGAGGTCAACCTCTACGAGGCCCGCCGGGGCGAGGACATCACGATGAAAGGGCTCTCGACGCTGGCCGGTAACTTCGCCCGCGGCGGTCCCTTCTTCGCTATTAACCCGATTCTCGGCGGCGTCGACGAAGACGGCCACCACGTCTACTCAATCGACCCCGCCGGCGGCGTGATGAAAGACGACTACACGGTCACCGGCTCCGGGCTCACGGTCGCGTACGGGACCCTCGAAGACCGCTACGAGGACGACATGAGCAACGAGGAGGCCCGTGAGGTGGCCGCAGCGTCCATCAAGGCCGCGGCGGAGCGAGACACGGGGTCCGGGAACGGCATCTACCTGGCCGACGTCACGGCCGAGGGCGTCGACATCCAGGGCTACGACTTCGACGAACTCCTGTAACCGCGTTCCGTCGGCCCACTATTTCAGCTCGTCTTCTTCGAGCGGGTTCGCCCGTCCGGTCACGCGCTCGCCGAGCTTCTTCGCCGACTCCTGGAGTTTCGTCCCCAGCTCCAGGGACGCCTTCGTCATGATGACCGAGGTGGCCGCACGCTCCGCGACAGTCTCCGGAATCGTCCCGAAGAGGAACTTCTGGAACACGCCCTCGCGGGTCGCGCCGATGATAGTGAGGTCGTGGTTCGCGCTCTCGTCGACCAGCGCCTCGACCACGTCGTCGTTCTCGAGCAGGCGCGTCTCGATGGGGACGTCGTCGACCGTCTCACTGACCGTCGCGAGCAACGACTCGCCTTGCTCACGTTCCTCTCGCGTCGGGGTGGTTCCGAGGACGTAGACGGGGTAGAGCGTCGCGCGGGTCGAGCGGGCGATAGCAGCCGCAGTCTCGACGGCCAGCGCCGCGTGTGGTCCGCCCGCCGTGGGGAGGAGAATCGAGTCGACGCGTCCGTCCATCTCCAGGCCGAACTTCTCGACGTAGACGTCGCAGTCGGCCTCCTTGACGATACGGTCGACGTTCGACCCGAGGACGGCGTCGCGCCGCTGGGTCCGCCGCCCCTTCCACCCGACGATGACGGCGTCACTGTCGTACTGGGTGATGGTGTTGAGGATGGCGCTGGCCGCGTGGTGACTGATACGGATGGTCCCACTGACCGGGACGTCTGCATCCTCGGCGAGACTCATCGCGCGGTCCAGTATCTCCCGTTTCTCGTCGGTCTGCTCGCGGCCGCGAGAGAGCGGCGTCTGCTCGGGGACGGTGACGACGCTCATCACCAGAATCTCGCCGTCCTTGTCCTCCGCGATGCGCATCGCGGTGCGCATCAACTGGGTGGCGTTGCGCGGGTTCGCGATGGGGACGACTATCTGATACCCGTCGCTGGGTCCCGCGTATTCGGCGATTGCGGTCGGCGTCTCCTTCTCGAGTCGTTCGACCGGCGGCTTGCGCCCCTTCCAAGCGAACCAGACGGCCACGCCGATGGCTTCGACGAACAGCCCGATGAGGAGCGCGACGAGCCCGACGTTCAGCAGGAGACCGACGTTCGCGACGATAGCGAGCGCCGGGACGATGGGCACTAGGGGGACCTTGAACCCGCGCTCGATGTCGGGGAACTTCCGCCGGGACTGGATGAGCGCGACGTTGACCAGGCTCAGCCCGCTCAAAAGCAGGAAGTTCGCGAACTGGGCCAGTCCCTCGATACCCAGGTGGAAGCCGAAGAGTGGTTCCGTCCCAGCCGACTCGCCGAAGATGACTGCGAAGACGAATATGTAGACGAAGATGAGGCACCCTGTCAGCAACACCGCCTTGTACGGCGTGTTGAAGTCCGGATGGATGTCCTCGAACCCCTTCGGCAGGTGGTTCCGGCGCGCCATCGAGAGTTTGACCCGCGACCCGGCCATGATGGTCGCGTTCGCCGCGGAGAGCATGGAGAACAGCGCGCCGACGATGATGACATTGAACCCGACCGGCCCGAGGAAGTACTGGGCGGCGTAGCCCATCGACACCTCGCCGTTCTCCGCGACGAACTCCGTCGCGTCCAGGCCGCCCAGTTCGACGTTCTGGGCCAGGAAGGTGAGGAACTCGAGATTGTTGACCGCCAGGACGATGACGAGCACCACCAGTGCGTAGATGACCGTCACGATACCCATGCTCAGGTAGATGGCGCGCGGGATGGTGCGACCGGGGTCCTTTATCTCCTCGGCGTTGGTCGTGATGGCGGAGAACCCGAAGAAGGTGATGAAGACGAGCGCGCTCGTGAGGCCGATCTGGGCCACCTTGTCGATGTTCTCGGCGACCGACTGGACGACGACCGCCGAGTCGAACGTCTGGAGGCCGCCCCAGAGGAAGAAGACGAGCAGGACGACTTTGAGGAGGGTCACGATAATTTGGAACTGGTTGGACTCCTCGGTCCCCTTGAGGTTGATGAGGACCAGGAGGACCAGAATCCCGATACCGGGTATCCAGAACGGGAGTGCGTCGGGGACGTTCAGGACCGGGAAGATGAACCGGTAGAACCACTCCGAGAAACTCGCGAGTTAGAACGCCGCGCTGGCGGGATAGCCCAAAATCATCGTCCAGCCCATGATGTAGGTCACGTCGCTGTCGAAGGTGTTGGCGACGAACATGTAGCCGCCGCCGCTCTCCTGGTGGATAGAGGAGAACTCGGCGTAGGCGGCGGCGGTGAACCCCGCGATGACTGCCGCGAGGAGGAACGAGCCGATAGCGACGGCACCGACGTTCGTGACCGCGAGGCCGGACAGGACGAAGATACCGGCGGCGATCATCGTCCCGACCCCGATGGCCAGCGACCCGATCAGGCCGATCTCGGGGTTCAGCTCCTCGGTCAGTGAGTCGGACTGCGACCCCGGTCCGCCGACGGCGTCAGACATGGTCTACCCCAACACGGCCGGAGAAAATGAACTCTCGGTTAGCATATCAATCTATGTATCTCTTGCGGCGACCTCTCAGCATACGTGCCGCCCGGACCAGCGGAGCCGTGATTTTCGGGCTCCTGTTCGTCTTCTGTGGACAATCGTCGAATACCAGCGCGCCCGACTACTCGACGACGACGGCGCCCTTCATTCCGACTGTCTCGTGCGGCGTGCAAGCGTATTTGACTGTCCCTGCCTCCTCGAAAGTGTGAGAGAACGTGTGGCCGTCTTCGGAGACGAGCTCGCTCTCGAACGCCCCAGCATCGGCAGCGACGTTGTGCGACCCGCCCTTGCCGTTCCACTCCCAGACGACGGTGGTTCCCGTGTCGACGCGGACGGCCGCAGGACCGAAGCCGAAGTTACCGCCGTTGGCCGAGGAACCGACCGTCACGGTTACCTCGCCCGACCCGGTTTCGTCGACCACGCCGTCGAAGTTCGAGACGTCCTCGAACCAGCCACCGAAGCTGGGATTCGAGCCGTCCGACGAGCTGCCGGACGACTCGCCGGAGGTGTCGTCACTCCCGCTCTCGCTTGACGAGCCGTCGGAGGAACTGCCGCTTTCAGTTTCACCCGATGAGCCGCCATCTCCGGAGCTACTCCCGCCGTAACAGCCCGCGAGCGATGCCCCGAGCAGCGTTGTCACGGTCGCCGCGACTACACGCCGTCTGGTCGCGTTCCTGTTGCTGTCGTACATGCCTTCACAAGGGCATACCGCTGGCGACTCCCCAGGAGTTACGCCGAACACGTTCGGGTGTCGAGCGTTCACAGGCAGAATCGCTCCGCGAGAACGCTTCGTGCTCACCTTGAACCTCAGTCTCTGTTGTGGGTGCACTATTGGGTATCGTAGCTGGTGGATTCGTTGTCGGTGCCATCTACGAACGGACAGAAAGTCTATTCATCGTGAGTATCATTCACAGCCTCCTTAATTCGATTGGGATTGGGCTCGCGCTGTTGGCAAGCTTGTGCGGCGTGTCACTCAGTAGAGATTGACAGTTGGTGTTGGCAATCAGTGCTGCACTCGCTCTTTTAATGCAGCAATGGCTCTGCTACCTATTCTGGTCCTGTCAGTAACAGTACGACCGATACAGAGGGCGATATGTAGTTTGAACATAAGGTTATGTCTACACATACCTTAGGGGGCAAAATGAGCGAGAATAGAGGCCCAACAGTCACTATCGAGTTCGATCAGAACGAGTATGACCGACTCAGGGAGGTGTCTGATTCGCCAGCCGAGTTGCTCTACGACTCAGCGATACAGCGACTCGAACTGTTGGAGTCGATTGCGTTCACTCAAGACGGAGGGTTCCAGGGCCCGGAGGGGTTCAGCAAGATCCTGGATCCAGAGTATCCGACGTGGCCGCTTGGATGCCTCCTCGGACTCGAACTCCGCTCGATGGGTGATGGCAAGTCGCAATGGGTGCTCGAAGCGGGCCCGGAACACGCGAACCCGATGGGGACCATCCACGGTGGGGTACTCTGTGACCTTGGGGATGCAGCACTCAGCACAGCGTACATGAGCACCGTCAACCCAGACGAATCGTTCATGACGGTCGACCTGACAGTGAATTACCTAAGACCCGTCTGGAGTGGACGACTGGAGGCGGTCGGGCGGGTCGTCCACAAGGGCCGAAGGATCGGGCTCGCAGAGTGTGATATTACGACTGAAGAGGGTGATCTCGTCGCACGCCTCTCTGGAACGTGTATGACCCTCGAAAAAGAATCCGCGAACCGAACAGCCCCTGTCTGACCAGATCGTGCCCCCAGCATAGTAGTCAGGGACTACAGATTACGGTGGCAAACATCATCGAGGATTCTTAACACTATTTAGGTCGAAGGACCTGCGTGCGAGATAGGGACGTTATAGTCATCTGACATCAATCTCCTGTTGAATACTCTTAACGACGAGCACGCTCAACTATGTCATAATGCCTACCATCCAGTGTAACGGCGCGGAACTCTACTACGAAGACCACGGCGAGGGAGATCCCATCGTCTTCCTCCACGGAGCAACGGCTGGCCTCCGGTACTTCGAACCACAATTGGCCAGTCTGTCGAACGAATACCGAACCCTTGCCGTCGATTTCAGAGGCCACGGACGCTCGGAGAAGACCGAACTCGGTCACACGCTCTCACAGTACGCCCGTGATGTGCATGAGTTTCTCCGCCAGCTCGATCTCGATGACGTCGTCATCGCAGGGTGGTCGATGGGGGCAATCGTTTCGTGGGAATACATCGATCAGTTCGGGACCGACCGGGTTCGGGCTATGGTCGATGTCGATATGGAGCCCTCACCAATGAAACGCGACGACTACGAATACGGGAGTTACGGGCGTGATGACCTTGAACAAACGATCAACCAGATTCAAACTGATCCGCTTGGTCTCCTTGAAGAGCAAGCAACGGGAATGCTCAAAGAGAAGCCATCGCGTGAGCTTCGCAATCTCATCCTTGACGAAGGATCTCAAACCCCACCGGCGATTCAGGGAACTCTCATGTTCGGATTACTGTACCTGCGCGATTACCGAGACATACTTTCTACGATCGACGTCCCGACATTAGTGTGTGCTGGAGCAGATGAGAAATGGCGAAGTGTGGAATCCGTCGAATACGCAGCGGAAATCCTCCCAGAGTCCAGCTTCGAACTGTTTGAGGACAGCGGACACTGCATCACGGTTGAGGAGCCCGAACGGTTCAATCGAATACTCAGCGATTTTATCAACTCTCTCTGAGGACTACACGACAAATACCGACAGTTCGCCTGCCTGAATGCCGGAACTGACTCTACGGAGGATATGCGCGCTGTATGCGGACGCTCACAGAAACCTCACCGAACACTGTTAGAAGTCACGTGCAACCTACTGAGGGTGCATTCATCAGCAGGTGATATTTAGCAGATACCAATTCCAAACATCTTTCAGACCGGGGGATTTCGACAGACTGACCCTCCCCGGCTTCGCGCCGGGATTCGGACATCTGCCTTCCTTGAATCAATCAATGACTGGGTCAACCCGTGGAAATCAGGGATACTTAATTATTAATAGGGTGGGTTTATCCCCTTGTGAGTCCTACCTTGTCACGACTCTCCGAGTCCCCCCTCACTTGGCCAGCGTCGTCTTGAAGTCCAGTAAGAGATTCTCTGAGGCTCATAGAAAAAACATGCACACCGTAACAGCAACGCGAACTATCAATACGCCCGTCGCAACCGTCTGGGACGCCATCGACGACTTCGGGAACGTCTACCGGTTCCACCCGGACGTCAAACATTCAGAAAGCATCAACGTCGCTGGGACCGGCGAAGGGGTCCAGCGACAGTGCGACTTCTACAACGGCGGCGTCATCCGCGAAGAGGTCGTCGAGAGGATCCCCGAAGAGCGACAGGTCAGTAACGTGTACGACCTCGGTTCGTTCCCGCTAAAGGAGATGGTCGGTAGCTTCGACCTCAAACCGATCGACGAGAACAGCACCGACGTCACGTTTACCATGTCGTTCGTGCCGAAGTACGGCCCAGTGGGCTGGCTGATGGCCAAGGTGATGATGAAGGGCCAGTTCCGTGACGTAGCGGAGGGCATCCTTTCGGGACTCGATACCCACCTGCAGACCGGGGAGACCGTCGGCCAGGACGGCGACCCGGAGACTGCGGACGCCCCCACCGCAACGGTGGCTTGAGAAACGCGGTTGGATCGAAACCAACCGAGGACCGCCCTCCAACCACTACCTCCTACCGGTATTCCCCAGTTGGGGAATTCGCGCTCCGTATGCAGCACGGTCCGACCGAACCACTCGGAACCTGTCAGTAACGTCGTGAGCGATCCAGAGAATATACTCAGTACGATACGCTGGTTTCGTTCAGTTCCATGAACGTTTCATCGTGCTCGGATTGGTCAAGGATTTCGAAGTACGCCTCGCCGATTGCCAGCATGGGCCGGGCAGGAAACGCAACGTCTCCCATAGTTGGGTTTGTCTTGCTCGTAATCGGCTCACCCAAATCGTCACCATCGAGCATTGCGACAGCAGATTCGATGGGATACATCTGACGAGGCATCAGAATCGCACGCTGGCCGTTCGGAGCGGTGCCAATCAGCGTCACATCACCGATATCGAACACGGTATCGGCCACCCGAGCGAACACTGATGCAACTCCCGGAATGCGCCAGATCGTGGCCGGCAAGCGAGCGCCGATAGCATTCAGAATCGTCGCAGTCAGGGGCGCGTCCATTCGGATGGTCAAGCGGAGTTCGGGGTCATCCATTCGCACCTGGAGCTCCATCGGTCCGGTCCAATCGAGCGTGATGGTCGCTGTCTGCACGTAGTCCGCCGCAGTTCCGTAGTACCGAGGACAGGCAGTATTGTGGCTTGGCCCGTCCACGTAGATTGACCAGCGCCCGTCAGGCGTCCGATGCCAGACCGTCGTGTACGGGGCAAAGTCGTTCTCGGGAAACACGCGAAGCGCGAGCACGTGGCCAGAATCAAACGGCAGTGCATAGATGCCAAAGCCCCGCACGTGTTCGTATCCCTGCATCGGAGAGGGCTGGACGGAGGGACGGATCTGCTGGACCTTCGCTGCGATTCCACGCTCGAATCCTCCGCTCGGCTGTTGGTGTCCTGTAACACCCTCTGCTGGAGACATGGAAGAGATACGGTCTTGAAGTAGATAACGACGACTGACAGGTACTGGTAGTTATTAGATGCACATCTTTCACCGAGAGATACGCGCCTGTCTGCAGTACCCCTTTGCCAACAACTCAGTGTCTATCAGTACTGGCGTGACCGACTCAGAGCGTGGTTGTCGGTGGAGTTATTCGTAGGACTCCACGAACCAACGGTATGAACTTATCACGCCGTTCCCGTTTCGTCATCTACGAGTCTTTCCTTATTATTCTCGGATTCGCAATCGCCGCCCAGATCTCGCCCCCAGACGTCTATAGTCAAGTGCTCGGGACGGTCGTGATCCTCACGATTACACTCCCACTCTCGTATTGGTTGGTGTACAAACGTCAGTAACAGAGACACACCTCTTTTATTATCGAACGACCGCAAGGTTCATTGATCGGACCATGACCCATTATCTGGGTGTGTCTCGGCGGGATGTCGGGGCAGGCCTCGCTGCCGGCGGGTCGTCCCTCCTTGGTGCCGTCCTGATTAACCTCTGGAACTTCTTCCAGACGTTCAGGGCCCAAGGATTCGATTCCGCCAGTATAGCGGAGTACTCACGAGGGATGAGTGGGATCATCTTCCTCGGGGGTATCTTCGCACCGATTATCGCTGTGTTCGTCGGGATTGTCGTCTGGCGCGTGATGATGCCGGATGAGCCAAACCCACTCTACGGCGCCGCAGCAGGCGTCGTTTCAGCGTTCGGTACGCTGTTCGTATTCGCGGCTTCGATAGGTTTCGTGTTCTCTCTGAGTCGGGTTTCCGCTGGCGCGCTCGCTGGTGGTATCTCCGAGTTCCTGTTCTTGACTGTTTTAATCGCTGTATTCGGTGGTGCCATTACCGCCCCCATCATCGCCCCACTCGGTGCGCTTGTAGGATACGTCTATGAGCGGTACATCACAGACGACCAGCGGTAATCACTGGGTTGCGGTTTCTCGGGTGTTTCTAACAGGGGTGAGAGGTGTAAACCGACGCTGGTCTGTGAGTCACCTGTACTGACCGATACGTACCCTCTATGCAGCACGGTCATCCAAACCTGACAGATGTCAGTACTCCCGGCCGACCTCATCCCGGGCTCGTCATTATCTGCTGGTTCCAAAAACCGGTAGGAAGAGCGGTACTTCGGAAGGATCGACCTCAACGGTAGACCGTACCTGAAGCAATAGATATTATTTTCAAATAGTTCTAATAGCCAACTCGAAATGTACGCCCGGAACGCTACCGGGCGCGAATCTACTGATAGACTCGACGGAAGTGAAATCGGGTGGTGGCGGCGAACTATCCGTCGGAAAGGCTACGGATCGGCTTTGGAGAGTATCTGTTCGTAGAGGTCGTCAGAAATCCAGAATCCAGCTTCACGAAGGACCTCCAGTTCGTGCTCCAGGTTCACTACGCCGGTCTTCGCTCCGCGAAGCAGGATTCCGATCACGCCCGTGACGTTCAGGTCGTGTCTGCGGGCGACGCGCCGTCCGTCGCGATCGTCGAGTAGAACGAGGTCGGCATTCTGCTCGACGGCATAGCAGATCGCTGCTGTCTCACCGAGGTCAAGCTCGTGGAAGAGCTCCACGAACAAGTCCGAGCGTTCCACCTCCACGAGATATAGGAGTCCGTCGTCGCGCAACTCACGGAGCCCCTCCAGTCCATCTTCCCCATCGGTAAGTTCGTTCCAGACCTGTTGTGGAACCGTGACCTCGGAGAATTGCGATTCGAGGAGCTCAAGCCGCTGATGAGCGCGAGATTAAGGAGTGGCGACGTATCAGAAACGATCAGCTCGCTATCCGGCATAGTCGAGATCTTCTTCGAGTTCCCGCTCGTCGTAGTGCCGGGCGATTTCACGTTCGCCGAGGAGTTCCTGAAACTCCCGTTTCGACATCTCCGCCAACGTACGGGCTTTCCCGAACGAGAGGATATCGCGGGCGTACAGCGAGACCGCCAACTCCCGCTTCATCGCGGGTGAGCGCTCCCCCTCCGGGAGCTGTAACGCCTCGTAAACGTCGTCGTCGATCTCTATCGTCGCCATACCTGAGATACGTGTACACGATTCTTGAGTGTTTGGCTGGGGGTTCGCAAGCGGACAGCGTGCAAAGCAAGCGCTCGATGCGGTCGAAATGTACGCCCGGAACACTAACGTCCGGCATCATCCTGGGCGGTGTGCCAGGTCAGCCGACAAACCCTCGTGCCGGGCGGGTGGACGGGTCCACCAAGTGTCGCGCGGGATGTCCCGCGAGACGGTCGCCGTCAGGCGACGGATCGCTGTGTCACGCGCCCGGGTTCTCCGGTCTGTCATCGTCCCGATGTCGGGCCTCGGCCGGGGATTGAAGGCACGTATCGATAGATAGAACCCTCCCGAACCTAAGCGTGACGTTCCGAGCAACTCACTTCAGCGAGGACAAAGGACCGAAGACTGGAGCGACAGCGAACAGGCCTCAGATCGTGTAGTCGGACTCGCGCAACTGGACGTATCGACCGTTCCGGTAGCCGAACTTGTTCCACTTGTAGGTCAGGACCATCTTCAGTCCGTAGTAGCCGCCTTTGAGCGCTGCGTCGGCTTTGATGCCGCGTGCGTCCATGAGATCGTTGGCGGTTGTGAAGGCGCGGTCCCAGTCCGACGGGCCCCAATCGCGGACGATGTCGGCGAAGGTGACGTTCCGGAGCACCTCGTCGCCGATGGCAGCGTGCCACTCCTCGTTGTACCGCTCGAGACGCCCCTGTGCGGCGAGTTGCCCGGCGATCTTCCCGGTCCTGACGGCGACGTGGTCACCACCCTCGTGGAACGCGGAGGTCCCACCCATCGCGCCACCGGTGACGGCGATGCCCGCTCGACAGGGGGATTCGATAGGCCGCGTCGAGGAGATGGGGTAGGTCTCGGTGCCCTTCGACTTGCCCCGGTCTTCCACGAGCGGGAAGTCGGTCAGGTCGTACTCGGGGAACTGCCGTTCGAGGAGGCGTTCGACGTACTCGCTCCCGCGTGGGATACCCTCGTCCTCCGGCCGGAGCAGGTCCCACTCGGCCACGTCGTAGTTGTCGATATCGAGGCCTATGGGCATCGTCAGGCCGATGCGGGCGACTGGCGGGTCGTTCGGGAATATCCAGGGGTACGCCGTGTGGCCGGGCATGATGCCCCACCAGAACTCGATGAACTCGGGGTCGAACAGCTCCTCCGGCATCCGCCGGTGTTCCTGGTAGGCGATGTGGTTAGCCGACGTCGAGGGCAGAATCTCGGACATCGAGCGGTCCTCGGGGAGGAACTGGTCGAGCGTGCCGCTCGTAACGGTCCGTTGGGGTCCGTCGGCCAGCACGACGGCGTCGGCCCGGATGTCCTCGCCCTTCGCGAGCGTGACGGTGTGTCGGGGGGAGCTCGTGAGGTCCGTCTCGACGCCGGTGACACTGACCCCGGTGCGGTACTCCGCGCCTGCCTCGAGGGCCCGCTCCCGGAGCCAGTCGTCGAACCTCGCGCGGTGGAACGTGAACCCGAACCCGTCGTACGTCGCGTCGATGCCCGTTTCGGTCAGCGCGAGCTCGCTGTCGGGACCGTAAAACTTCGCGCCTTCGAGTTCGCTCAACACGACGTCGTCCGGGAACTCGCCCGGGTCGAACTCCATGATGTCGAGCCAGTAATCGAGCAATCCGGCAGCGTCCGTCGAATCTGGCCCCAGGCGTTCGCGGTCGGCCCTGGGGACCCCCTTCTCCAGGACCACTGCGTCGGCGTCGTGGTCGGCCGCGGCTCTGGCCGCCGAAGACCCGGCCGGACCGCCCCCGACGATAGCGACGTCTACGTCTTCCATACGCACAGTCGTGCCGCCCCGGTGGCTAAAACTTATTGTCTCGGACCGGTCCCCTGACCCGATTGGTGCGACGGTCCACCCCCGACATCGTTTTGCCAGTCCGGTGTGCACCCCCTGGTATGCGCTGGCTCGAACCACGGAGGGGACGATGACAGACATCCTGGTGTTGCGGCACAACATCCACGGTATCCCGATTTCGCGCTACGTCGACGCGCTCAGGGACCGGTTGCCGGACTACGATATCGACGTCGCGCGAACACCTGCAGCGGGCCGTGAGATGGTCGGCGATGCGACGGTGCTGACCGGTGTCGAACTCCCGGACGAACTGTTAGCGCGGGCCGACTCGCTCGAACTGTACGCGAGCATCTACGCGGGATACGACCACCTCCCGCTGTCTGAACTGGCCGAACACGACATCGCGCTGACGACGGCGTCGGGCGTTCACGGCCCGAACATCGCCGAGCACGTCATCGGGAACTGGCTTGCGTTCGCCCGTGGCTTCCTCACTGCCCGGGAGCAGCAGGCGGACCACGTCTGGCAGTCGTTCCCCTCGACGGACTTCGCGGGGAGCACCGTCTGCATCGTCGGCCTCGGTGCCATCGGCCAGGCTATCGTCGACCGCCTCGGCGGGTTCGACGTCGACACCGTCGGTGTGCGCTACTCGCCGGAGAAAGGGGGGTCGACCGACGACGTGTACGGGTTCGACGAGATTCACGAGGCGGTCGTCGACGCTGAGTACATCGGTATCGCGTGCCCGCTGACCGACGCGACACGCCATCTATTCGACGAGGCCGTCTTCGATACGCTCCGCCCGTCTGCCGTCATCTCGAACGTCGCTCGCGGCCCCGTCGTGGAGACGCCGGCACTGGTCGACGCGCTCCAGCACAACAACATCGCCGGGGCGGCCCTCGACGTCACCGACCCCGAACCGCTGCCGAACGACCATCCCCTCTGGGACTTCGACAACGTCCTCATCACGCCGCACAACGCGGGCCACACCGAATCGTACTTCGAGCGGCTCGCCGACATCGTCGCCGAGAACATCCGCCGTCACGAGGAGACTGGGGGCTGGGAAGGGCTTCGGAACCAGGTCGACCTCTGAGAAGCGAGTCCGAGGCTCGAACGGAGACCGAACGTGCTGGAAGAACCAGCCACCGAACGCGCGGTTACAGGTACCCGCGCTGCTGGAGGAGTTCGCCGTTCAGGACGCTCGCACCGGCCGCACCGCGCATCGTGTTGTGCGCGAGGCAGTTGAACTGGACACCCTTCGTCGTCTCTTTGAACCCACCAACGGCGACACCCATCCCGTTCTCGATGTTCCGGTCGAGTCGAGGCTGGGGTCGGTCGGGTTCCTCGAAGACGGTGATGAGCTGTTCCGGTGAGGACGGGAGGTCGACCCCGGTGACCTCGGCCATCGCGTCAACGGCGTCCGCCGGGGTGACATCTTCGGCCGTGTCGGCCCACACGTTCTCCAGGTGGCCGTCGAGCGTCGCGATGCGGTTACACGAGGCCGCGACGTCCATATCGTGGAGGTCGACCTCCGCGCCGTCGAACGAGCCCAGCAGCTTTCGGGACTCGGTCTCCATCTTCTCCTCCTCGCCGCCGATATGCGGGATGGCGTTGTCGATGATCTCCATCGACGTAACGCCCGAGTAGCCCGCGCCGGAGACGGCCTGCAGGGTCGAGACGTTGACGTCGGTCAGTCCGAACGCCTTATCCAGCGCGGCCAGCGGCGGGACCATCGTGATGGTCGAGCAGTTGGGGTTCTTCAGCAGTGCGCCGTCCCACCCGCGCTCGTCGCGCTGGACCTCGATGAGGTCGACGTGGTCGGCGTTGATCTCCGGGATGGTGAGCGGGACGTCCGGGTCCATCCGACCGTTCGAGGAGTTCGAGGAGACGACGTAGCCGGCCTCGCAGAACTCGGGTTCGACCTCGGCGCCGACGCTCGAGGGGAGCGACGAGAAGATGAGGTCGACGTCGTCGGGGACGTCATCGGGCGTCGTCGCGCCGACTTCGATCTGCGCGACGTCCGCTGGAATCGGGGAGTTGACGCGCCACTTGGCGGCCTCCTTGTAGGTCTTTCCGGCACTCGCTTCGCTGGCGGTCAGTGCGGCGATCTCGAACTCGGGATGTGGGTCGAGCAGCTGGATGAGTCGTTGTCCCACTGCACCGGTCGCGCCGAGAACGCCTACGCGTACAGACATTGTGCTACCGGTCTGCGTCGGGCACACTAAGCAGTTTGGGTATCGCCGACCAGTATCAGTTCGGCGTCAGGTCTCGGACTCGACGAGGGTGTCGTCGAAGGCCCACGTGACGACGCGCGCCTCCACCAGGTCCCGCTCGTCGACGTAGGGGTCCTCGGGGTTCGAGAGGGTCTTGGTCGCCGACTCGCGCATCTCCCGTTCGAGGTCGCTATGGTCGGGCTCGTCCCGGATGTCGTTCAGCAGGGCCTCGAAGTCCTCGCGCAGGTCGAACGAAGCGTGGGCGACGTTACAGCGGGAGAGTGGACTCATTCCCGTCTCCAGGACGAGGTCGCGGACCGTCTCCCAGTCGCTCTCACAGAAGTAGATGGACACCTCCCCGACGATGTCTCGCCACGCGATGGCCTCCGAGTGTTTCAGCAGCGGGACCGCCCGCGGCGGGAGGTCGATACGCGTCTCGATATCCGGGTTCCCGCACAGGCAACACGCGGTCTCCGTCTTCCCCGTGTACATGTCCCTCCCTTCGACCGCACAGACTTGGGTCCAGTGCCTATCTAGTGAGCAGTGACGTGCCACCGTGACACAGGGCGGCCACAGTCGACGTCCCAAAGGCGCTGCGTGACAGCCGTTCAGACAGCGAGAAGTGGTCTGCTAGAGTCATACGTTCCAGGCGGACACGGAACGCTTTACTCGCCGGAGCGGGGACCGGAGCGTATGGATACGGCCGAGCGACTCGACCTGGTGACGAGACACACACAGGAGGTCGTCACCGAAGACGAACTCACCGAACTGCTCGACGACGACCCGTCGGCCTACATCGGCTACGCGCCGACCGGCGAGATGCACATCGGCCACTTCACCACGATGCGCAAGCTTGCCGACTTCCTGCAGGCCGGCGTCGACGTGACCGTCCTCATCGCGGACCTCCACGCCCACCTCGACGACAACAAGAGCCCCTTCGACCTGCTCGACGCTCGCTCGGAGTACTACGAGGTCGCCATCGAGGCGATGATAGCCGCAGCCGGCGCCGACCCCGACGACGTCGAGTTCGTCCGCGGGACGGAGTTCCAGCTCGACGAGGAGTACACCCTTGAGATGTACCGGATGGCCGCGGAGACGACCATCTCTCGCTCCCAGCGTGCCGCCAGCGAGGTCGTCCGCGAGTCTGAGAGTCCGAAGCTCGGTGGACTCCTCTACCCGCTGATGCAGACCCTCGACGTGAAAGCACTCGACGCCGACATCGCTTACGGCGGTGTCGACCAGCGCGGCATCTACATGCTCTCGCGCGAGATTCTCCCCGACCACGGTGGGCAGTCGCCGGTCTGCCTGTTCGCGCCGCTCCTGTCGGGCCTCTCCGGCGGGAAGATGAGCGCCTCCGAGGCAGCCTCGAAGGTCAACCTCACGGACAGCCCCGAAGCAGTCGAGGAGAAGATCGGCCAAGCCTACTGTCCGGCCGGCGAACTCGAAGACAACGGCGTCCTCGAGTACCTCGACCACCTCGTCTTCCCGGTGCTCGACGAGCGTGGCGAAGACTTCGTCGTCGAACGGCCCGAAGAGTACGGCGGCGACCTCGTCTACGAGGACTACGACGCCGTCGAGGCGGACTTCCTCAGCGGCGAGCTCCACCCGGCCGACCTGAAGCCGTCCGCGGCGGCTGCCATCTCCGACGTCATCGATCCGGTCCGCGAGCGACTGGCCGACGAGACGGACCTGCTGGCCGAAGCGTACCCGGAGACGTACGGCGAATAGCGACCGATCGATTCGGCCCACGCGTTCGCTGTCGAAACCGATAACCCGCCGGTTCACCCACTCGGAGACATGGACGAGCGGTCCCGCCTCGGCGTCAGAGAGACCTACGAGACCATTGGCGAGCACTTCTCGAAGACCCGCGAGTACGCCTGGCCCGAGGTCGAAGCGTTCGTCGGGACCGACAGGGACGTCCACACCGCGCTGGACGTCGGGTGTGGGAACGGACGACACGCAGTCCTGCTCGCCGACGTCGCCGCGAGAGTCATCGGTATCGACGCGAGTCGCGCGCTACTCACTGCGGCCCGGGAGCGGGTCGGTCACAGAGCCGACCTCGTTCAGGGCGACGCCTCGCGGCTCCCGCTTGCGACCGACAGCGTCGACCTCGCCGTCTACGTCGCGACGCTTCATCATCTCCCGACAGAGCGCGACAGAGCCGCTAGCCTGGACGAACTCGCTCGCGTGCTGGCCCCAGAGGGCCGGGCGCTCGTCAGCGTCTGGAGCACGGCCCACGACCGGTTCGACGTCGATGAAGACGCTCCCGTCGGATTCGATACGACCGTCGACTGGACGCTCCCCGACGGTGAGACTGTCCCGCGGTTCTACCACATCTATGCGCCCGCCGAGTTCCGTACCGTCTTAGCGGAGAGCGAGCTGTGGGTCGTCGACTTCGAGCTGTCGAGCGGGAACTGCTACGCTGTCGTCGAACCAGAAGGGAAACGCCCTTAACCGACACCCGGGTATGGGCAGCTACGTTCGCGTCACGGCGACGCCGTGGACGGACGCCTGACGTCGTGCGGCGGTGGTCTAGTGGTAGGACCTGAGCCTTCCAAGCTCATGGCCCGGGTTCAAATCCCGGCCGCCGCATCCTGCGAGGAACAAACGTGGTGAGCGTCTGCTCGGCCACGAAACCGGCAGCGAGTACCCGGTAACTTAGAGACAGCCGTGCCACACCTGTCGTCGACGGGATTACTGCCTGACGTCGTCCCACACGTCTGAGGTGATCGTCGCATCCGGGTTGTCCGGGTGCGTGATTGTGAGCGTATCCTGGCGCGTCTCGCCGACGAGGTCGACCGGGTTGCGCTCCGGACGGTCACGGGTCGGATAGGTGAACGGCCGTCGCCGGTCGGGAAGGCCGCTGACGCTACCCCCCTCCCGATGGTCGGCAATGTCGTCCGTCGGCGCGGAGGTCGGTGTCGCGTTCGTGCACTCCCCGCTGCTCGATGGCACGATTCGTCGAGCCAACGGAATGCGCCGGAGTACGGGTACCAGTCCGTCGAGAACCCGTCGCTTGAGCGACTTCGATTCCGCCTTGGTTCCCGTGATTGCGTGCCCACCCTTTCCCCCTCCCTTGGGTGTGACACTCATACCCAGAGGTTGGGTACCGGGCTACAAAATCGTTGTGACGCGGGCGCGTTCAGAGCTCGATGCGTTCGACGATCTGGTCGCCGTTCTCGTGGCTGTTGATAGCCACGATTCGGACCTGGTTCTCGAGCCCGGACTGGTTCAGCTTCGCCTTCAGGAGGTTGTCGACCTGGTAGACGCCGGCCGCGTTGTTCATCGCGATCTCGACCAGCACCGGGAACTCGTCTCCGGCACTCAGCTCGACCCGTTCGATGGCCTGGCTGGAGACGGTGTTGATGCCACGACCGCCGCTCTCGTAGGGAATCCGGGAGCGGCCGCGCTCCATGTCCAGCGCGTCGGCGACGCGGACCACGCCGGCTTCGAGGGTCAGGGGAGTCTCCTCGGTGTGGTGACAGAGGATGGCGTGGAGCACCTCGCCTTTGACGCGAATCGCGTCGGCGACGTCGTAGAACTCGGGGAGGAACTCGTCGAGGACGTCGGCCGCGAGCGGGATGGAGTAGTACGGGTGGGAGTCGCGGTGCACGACGTGGCCGATGTCGTGCAGTGTGGCCGCGAGGGCGATGATGACGGCTTCGTCAGCCTCCTCGAGTCTCTGGTCGCTGGCGCCGTTGAACTCGACGCCGCCTCCTTTGAGCAGATCGTACAGGCAGAGCGCCCTGTGACGGACGATGTCGATGTGTTTCGCGCCGTGGTCGTTGTAGCGCATCCGGGTGACCGGATTGACGTTCTGTGCGTCCAGGTAGGTCGCGATGGTCTCACTCTCCGCAATGGAGTGTAAGACCGCGTTCACGCGCTCGTCGGGGAACGCGTGCGGTGCGTTCTCGTCGTAGTGCCGACCGCCGTGCGTGGCATCGTCGCTGCTCATACCCTCGGAGAGGCGGCCCACTGCAAAAAGCGCTTCCCGGTGTCAGTCGTCGCGCACGGCCGCGACGACCTCGTCGTAGTCCGGTTCGACGCCGGGGTCGTCGCTCACCCAGGCGTAGGTGACCCTCCGGTCCTCGTCGACGACGAAGACGGCCCGCTTCGCGAGGTTCCGGATACCGCTCGATTCGAAGTCCATCGAGATGTCGTAGGCGTCGATGATATCCCGGTTCGTGTCGCTGAGGAGGGGAAACTCCAGACCGAGCTTGTCGCGGAACTCGTTGAGCGCGAACGGCGTGTCGATGCTGATACCGTACACCGAGACGCCGGCATCGGCGAACTCGTCGAGGCGGTCCTGGAGCGTGTTCATCTCGTGCCTGCACGTCGTCGTGAACGCGCCGGGGAAGAACGCGAGGACGACCGGCCCGTCGTCTGCAGCGTTCGAGAGCGTGAACTGGTCAACGGCACCGTTCGACAGCGGGGCGGTGAAATCGGGCGCAGTGTCGCCAGTCGAAATCATGTCTTCCGGGCCTTTGCAGTGGCCCGTGATAGCCCTTGCGAGATTCGGACAGCGGGGAGGTGAGTCGGTCGTGTTCGCCTGACAGGTGGCAGCGACGCAACGGCTGAAAATCCGCTAACGGCGGCCCTGGAACGGGACTTTTGCAAAAAGACTATAATAACAACCACGTAAACTCAGATTACAATGGCAGCACCATTCGTACCACTGTTCCCCGGGATGCCGGGGACGACGGAGATGATGGTCATCCTCCTCATCGCCGTCCTCCTGTTCGGAGCGAACAAGATACCGAAACTCGCACGCTCGACGGGCGAGGCGATGGGCGAGTTCCAGAAAGGGCGCGAAGAAGTCGAGCAGGAACTCGAAGAGATGCGCACGGGCGCCACCGGCGAAGCCGAGAGTGAGGCCGCCGAGCCGAGCACCGAAACCGAGCCAAGCGCCGAAGCCGAGTCGACTGTCGACTCCGAGACAGAGACCGAGAAGTAACTCTCCCCCATCTTCCTCCGTTTTGCGCTCCGTTAGCGGGAGCGAAAGCGTTTTTCACGCGCTGCACGAGCACCGAGTAGGGCGTGTGGCCTAGTGGACGAGGGCGAGGGGTTCCTAACCCCTAGACCGCGGGTTCGAATCCCGCCACGCCCGTAGTGGATGAGCGATAGCGAACCCCGGAGGGAGACCGGAGATTCGAAGCACGGAACGAGCGAATGGAGTGAGCGAAGTTCAGGCGGTTCGAATCCCGCCACGCCCGCTCACTCGCGTCGCTTGTTTGCGGCCATGACGAATATCCCGAAAGATCCGGATTCGCTCAATCCCGCCACGCTATCGCCCAACACCAACCACCAGTGAACGAGGTGGGAGAGATTCAGATTCTGTCAGTCGCAGCCCCGAACGGAGGGGGCTCACTTCTTGGTCCGATTCGGAACCGCCGAATATCCGGCCCGTGACCAGGCGGTTATTCCTCGACGATAATCGCCCCACGCATCCCGAGGGCGTGATGCGGGGCACAGTAGTAGCGATACGTCCCAGCCGCGTCGAACGTGTGCTCGAAGGTGCGTCCCTGCTCTGGACTCACGTCGTCTGATTCGATATCGGCGTCATCGAACGCCACGTTGTGCCCCCCGTCGTTCCCGGTCCACTCCCAGACGACGGTCGTCCCCGTCCGGACGCGGAGGACAGGTGGGGAGTCGCATTGCAGGGCAATGGTTGTCTCCGGGCAGTCGAAAAGGGGCACCCTCCTTTCCAGACTCTGAAAATCGGCGACCACCCTTTACTGTACAGGTAGTTTCGACTCGAATACGAATTGCCGGGCGGGCACCAGTCTGACCGTCACGTTGACAGTCCTCCGCGTGATAGGTCCGAGATAGCAGCCCTGAACTGCCGCTTCGTCCGCTATCGCCCCCAAACAGCCCCCACCACCGCCCCTCGGACAAGGAGTGTCCCCGCGTGTCACGAGAGGAGCAGCCAGATCAGCAGCCGATATTCGACTCGCTCGCAGACCGCGACTGTCGCCGCATCCTCGCGACACTCGACGAGCCGTTGCCGGCGAAGGCCGTCGCGAACGCGTGTGAGTTGCCCCAGACCACCACGTACCGGAAACTCCAGCAGCTGTGCGAGGCCGGACTGGTGGACGACCGGACGGAACTGCGGTCCGACGGGCACCATACGACGACGTACGTCCGGGACTGCGCAGGTATCTTCGTCACGATCGAGGGCGACGAGCAGTTCGACGTCGACCTGTTCGCGGACCGCGAATCACCGTCCGAGCGCCTCGCACGCCTCTGGACCAGAATCGGTGAGGAACTATGACCGGTGCAGCCCACTCGGCGTACTCAGTCTCAGGATAGTGACGCTATCGCTCAGAACACTGATATCAGTGGTCGCCAAAGGTGGCGCTCGGCTCGCAATCGATCACTGAGACTCCGGCGACCGCTATTCGACGACGATGGCGCCTTTCATCCCCAGCGTCGCGTGGGGGGTACACTGATAGAGGAAGGTCCCGGACTCCTCAAACGTCTGTTCGAACGTCGTCCCCTCCTCGGCGACGGCGGGTCCGGAGTCGAACGCTTCGTCTTCGTCGACGACGTTGTGCGTGCCGCCCTCGCCGTTCCACTCCCAGACCACCGTCGTGCCGGTCGAGACCGACACGGCTGCGGGTCCGAAGGCGAAGGCCCCGCCGTTGCCCTCCGCGCCGACGGTGACCGACACCTCGTCCTGGCCGGTCATGTCCTGGACCTGCCCGTCGAAGTTCGAGGTGTCGCTCAGGTACTCCTGGACTTCGCTGCTGGCGCCGCTTCCGCCGTCGCCACCCGAACCACCGTCGCTGCTCCCGTCACTGTCGCCGTCGCCGCCGTCACCGCCGCCGTCCCCGCCGTCACCACCGGACCCGCCACAGCCAGCGAGCACCGAAGCGACCGAGACAGCGGCGGTACTACGGAGGAACGTCCGTCGATCCAGGTTGGTTTGCATACACGTATCTGTTGGCCTTGAAGACATAAAAGGCGGTCGTTTTCAAACCGCGTCAGAAGGCGGTAAACTGCCGTAATCGGCGAATTATGCAGGAATCAGTCACGATTATTCCTGGATGTATCACTCCTGTTACTAACCGAACCGAGCCAAGGATTGATGCCTGTCGAGGCCTATAGTCTGCCGATGAACTGGAGCGCTGAACCGTGACCGTCTGGCTTCGCGGTGACCACCTCGTGCGACGGCGCGGCCCGCTCGCAGACCGGCCGGACGACCGGGTCCTGCTGGTGGAGTCGGAATCGTTCGGACGGAAGCTCCCCTACCACCCCCACAAGCTCACGCTGGTGTTCAGCGCGATGCGGCACTTCCGCGACGAGCTGCGCGAGGCCGGCCGACGTGTCGAGTACTACTCGGTCGGAAGCTTCAGGGAAGGCCTGGAAGCGTACTTCGAGGCGTATCCTGGGGAGACACTGGTGACCCCGTCGCCACCGACGCCGAGTGAACGAACGCGGCTCGAAGCGATGGTCGAGTCGGCAGGTGGGTCCGTCGAGTTCGTCGCCGACGAGCGGTTCTGCTGTTCGCGCGCTATGTTCGACGAGTGGGCCGGCGACGCAGACGGATACCGGCACGAGGATTTCTACCGGTTTCTCCGCCGCGAGACTGGCTATCTGATGGCCGACGGCGAACCAGTCGGCGGGTCGTGGAACTACGACGAGGAGAACCGAGAGACGCCGCCGGACGACTGGACGGCCCCGGAACCACCGAACTTCGAGCCTGACGAGTTGACCCGCGACACCGCAGCGTGGGTCAGAGAGACGTTCGCCGGCGGGTACGACGCGGAACCCTACGGCGGAGACTGGGCCGACCCGGAGACGTTCAGGTGGCCGGTGACGCGTCGGCAGGCCGTCCGTGCGCTCGACGACTTCGTCGAGAACCGGCTGACCGAGTTCGGCCCGTACCAAGACGCGATGCGCCGGTCGGAGTGGGCGATGGGCCACAGCCTCTTGTCGACGTCGCTCAATCTCGGCCTGCTCGGTCCGGCAGAGGTCATCAAGCGGGCGATTGCCGCCTACGAGGACGGCGACGCGCCACTCTACAGCGTCGAGGGCTTCGTCAGACAGATACTCGGCTGGCGCGAGTTCCTCCGCCACGTCTATCGTCGGGAGATGCCCGCGCTCGCCGAGGCGAACCAGCTCGGCGCCGACGAGGACCTGCCGGCGTTCTACTGGACCGGCGACACGGAGATGGCGTGCCTGTCAGACGTCGTGGACGGTGTGCGGAGACGCGGCTACTCCCACCACATCGAGCGCCTGATGCTCCTCTCGAACTTCGGGCTCGTCTACGGCGTCGAACCGCGGCAGCTCAACCGCTGGTTCCACGCGGGGTACGTCGACGCCTTCCACTGGGTGACGACGCCGAACGTCGTCGAGATGGGGCTGTTCGGTGCCGGCGTCTTCGCGACGAAACCCTACGCCGCCTCGGCCAACTACGTCGACAGGATGAGCGACTACTGTTCGGGGTGTCCCTACGACAAGACGAAGGCGACCGGCGAGGGTGCGTGTCCGTTCAACGCGCTGTACTGGGAGTTCCTCGACCGCAACGAGAACCGACTCCGGTCGAACCACCGGATGGGGCTCGTCTACAATCACCTCGACAACAAGGACGACGGGGAACGAGCGGCAATCCGTGAGCGCGCCGACGACGTCCGGTCGAAGGCCGAACGCGGGGACCTCTAGGCCCCACCGGACCAGCACTCACTCCTCGGGGTCGGTCTGTCGCCGCTGACGGAGCTCGTGACGGGTGAACTGTGGCTGTGACAGCCGTGGCCCGCGCTGGCGTCGGAACGAGAGGAGGAGTGTCCCGCCAGCGAGCGTCGTCAGTGCCACCGCAGTCCACAGTGCGACCGGGGTCCCGCGGGTGTAGAGGAACGCGACGATTGGCACACCGGCGCTCAGGACGAGCCCCAGCAGGAGTCGGCGAGCCATGCGGGTAGTTAGTCCCCCGCTATCCTCCATGAGCGCCTGGACGAGCAGGTCGTCGCGACTCGCGGTATCGAGCGCCGTTTCGAGGCCTCGCGGCACGCGAACCAGTGCCCGACTCGTCGCCCGGACGGTGTTCGTGAGTTCCTCGCGAACGGCCGTCCCGGCCTCCGCCGCACCCTCCTCCATCACGTACTCGGTGATGATGTCGATGAAGTCGAACTCGGGGTCCAGCGTCCGACAGACGCCCTCCAGAACCGTCGTCACGCGGACCACGAGTGCGAGGTCCTGGGGGAGGCGCATCGGGAACTCGTACAGCTGCTCCTCGAACTGGCCGACGAGCTCCTCGATGCGGTACTGGCTGATGTCCTCGCCGCGGAACTGTTCGATGGCGATCTCGAACGCTTC
Source organism: Haloarcula ordinaria (assembly GCF_029338275.1). Lineage (NCBI taxonomy): Archaea > Methanobacteriati > Methanobacteriota > Halobacteria > Halobacteriales > Haloarculaceae > Haloarcula > Haloarcula ordinaria. Next base: position 2,247,506 of record NZ_CP119789.1, read on the forward strand.
CCGCATCACCTCGCGGTTGGCGTGTGGGTCCATCGCCCCCATCGCGACGAACGCGTCCATCACCCGTTCGACGTCGTCGGCCGCCAGCGCGATGTAGAACTCCATCAACTGCTCCCGAGTCTGGGGACCCAGAGAGCCGGTCATCCCGAAGTCGTAGAAGACGAGCGTCCCGTCGGGCTGGACAGCCAGGTTCCCCGGGTGCGGGTCGGCGTGGAAGACACCGTCCTCGACGATCATCTGGATGTACACCTCCTCCAGGCGCCGGACCACCTCCCGGCGGTCGATGGCCAGCTCGTCCAGCCGTTCCACCTCGTCAATCTTCACCCCGTCGACGTACGTCATCGTCAGCAACCGACCGGTGCTGTGGGTCTCACGAACCGACGGGATGGCGATGTCGTCGCTGTCTGCGAAGTTTCTCCCGACCGTCTGAAGCATCCGGGCCTCGTGCCCGTAGTCCATCTCCCTGCGGATGGTCGCGGCGAACTCCTCGGCCACGTTCTCCAGGGTGAAGGCCTGTCCCGGTGGCGCGCCGCGAGTCAAGATCGGTAGCAGGACGGACAGCACCCGGAGGTCGGATTCGACCCGTTCGCGGATACCGGGCCGGAGCACTTTCACGGCGACCGTCTCGCCACCACACTCGGCGACGTACACCTGCCCGAGCGACGCACCGCTGATGGGCGTCGTCTCGAACTCGTCGAAGTGCTGTTCGATGGGGCCGAGCTCGCTCTCGATGACGCGCTCGATGTCGGCCCAGTCGTCGGGGGGAACCCGGTCCTGGAGCTCGGCCAGGACCTCGACGTACTCCTCCGGGAGCGCGTCGGGCCGGGTCGAGAGCATCTGGCCCAGTTTGATGAACGCCGGCCCGAGTTCGACGAAGGTGGTCTTGAGTTCGCGGGCGCGGCGGGTCCGCTCGGTCGACGAGACGGAGCGCGACCGACCGAAGAAGATGAACCGCCGCCTGTCGCGGGCCCAGGCGAGCACCAGCGGAACGAACTGCCAGACGATGACGCCCGTCCGCCAGAGCGCCCGCAGCGTCACGCTGAGTCCGGTCGGCTGGGTGCTGGCGCTCGAGGACGTGCGTTCTCCTGCACCGGCGGACTCACTCACTACCGTGGGTTCGGGGCGCGTGACAGATGAGTGTACTGGAACGGGGTAATCTCTACGGGGTGTCTCACAGCGGTATCTGCTCGGCAGCGAGACCGACTGCAGTCTCCCAGAGCGAGACGCCCACCGTCACCGAGAGGGCGAAGTCGAGCGCGAAAAACAGGAAGAGGGCCGCGCCGACGAAGTGGGCCTTCCGGAGGTCGAACGCGTTGGAGAACCGATGGAAGAACAGCGCGTTCGCGATGCTCACCGGGAGTATCGCCAGCATCTCGCCAGTCCAGAGCGCCGTCGGATGCGCGGCGTACTGCGTCGCGAGCGTGATGGTAATCATCTGCGTCTTGTCGCCGAACTCGCCGAAGGCCATCATCGCGAAGATGGGCAGGAAGCCGCCGAGTCTGTTCGGGACGCGCACGTCGACGACGGGGAGTCGGACGTCGATTTCACCACCGTCAGTCAGGTATCCTGCCGGACTGTCGCCCTCGAGCCCTCCCGCAGTGGGGGCCGACCGGACGAGCAGGACGGCGAAGACCACGAACAAGACCGCCGTCAGGGCGTCCAGATAGATACCTGGCAGCAGTTCAGTAACCCGCTGACCGAGCCAGATTTCGACGGCCGTCCAGCCGGCGAAGGCGCTCCCCGCGGCGGCGACGACCAGTGCCGGACTGAACCGCGTCGAGAGGCCAGCGATGATGAACTGGACCTTCTCGCCCGGGAGGACGGCCAGCTGGGCGCCTGCCGCGATGAGGGCGACGCCGAGCCAGGTGGCTTCCGTCATGTCTGTGAGCGTTCGTCGGGGCCGCGACTGACCGTATCCGCGCCGGTCGCTTCGAGCGGCCGAACCTGGATCGCCTCGGTGATGTGGTCGGGGAGCGAGACGGTCGAGGTGCCGTCGATTCGGACCGTCATCATCCCGATGGGCGCGACCTCTTCGACGGTGAACCGGGTCCCCGGAGTGATGCCCTGTCTGTCGAGGTAGGTGAGCTCCTCCGAATCCCGGTCGCGGACCCGGACGACCTCCAGGTGGTCGCCTTCGTCGTGGTCGGCCAACGAGGACTCGCCCGCGTCGTCGATGGGTTCGAGCGCGTCGTTGGGAATCGGGTCACCGTGCGGATCGACGGCCGGCTGGTCGAGCCTGTCGGCGACGCGACGCTCGAACTCCTCGCTGATGTGGTGTTCGAGAATCTCGGCCTCCTCGTGTACCTCGGCCCAGTCGTAGCCCAGTTCCTCGCTCAGGAACGTCTCGATGAGGCGGTGATGGCGGATGACCTCCAGGGCGACGGTCTCGCCCTCCGGCGTCAGCGTCACCCCCTTGTACTTCTCGCGGTCGACGAGTCCTCGCTCTGCCAGCTTCTCGACCATGCTCGTCGCCGTCGGCGGGGTCACGTCGAGGGTCTCGGCGAGTCTGGAGGTGGACACCGCCCCCCCGTCCTCCCGTTCCAGGCGGTAGATAGCCTTCAGATAGTCCTCCATCTTCGCGCTCAGCATACCGCGAATTAGACGCGTCTAATTCAAAAATATGGTGGTATTGAGTCGCGCGTCGTGACACGGGAGCGCGCTAGTCACTCGTCGGCAGTGTAGGTCTCTGTTCGCGTCCGCGTCAGCAGATAGAGGAAGAGATAGCCGATAGCGCCGAGGAGAAACAACGTCGCCGGAATCAGGAACGGCCCGAAGGTGCTGACGAGCGTATCGACCAGCGGGGTGACGAACATACCCCGAGTTAGGGCGGGGTAGTGATAAAACGGCGAGGCGGGGAGTCGGTCCGGTAACTATAGGTGGGACTGGCGACCGGCGATACGAGATGGCTCCGAGAGGGCACTCAGATGAGGTCCTGGTCCTCGAGGGAGGTCATCACGTCGTCGACGAACTCGTCGACGTTCTCGTAGGGGAACTCGCCGTCGAGCTTCGTGTTGAGTTCCATCGCCGTCATCGAGAAGTCGCCCGATTCGAACTTCGTCGACGGACCGCCCGGCAGGGCCGGGACGAGGTCCATCGGACTGGAGATGGGGTAGTCTGCGCCCTCGAACGCCTCGACGAACTGCTCTCGGAGGTCTGCTTTGTCTACCATTGTTCGTCTCACTGTAGCGCCACACGTTGCATAAAAGGTTCGAAGACGCGACACTATTCCGTTGTTGGAAGTTTATTCGCGTCGTTCAGGTTCTTGTCCCTCCGTCCCTAACGACGGCTATGGTCCCACAGCGTCGACGGCAGTTCCTTCGCGCCGGCGTACTCGCACTGGGTGGCCTGGCAGGGTGTGTCGGGCCCAGCGGTTCAGCGTCCCCCGATGCAGCGGGAGACTCCGGCGACGGAACCAGAGCGGGCCCCACAGACGGACAGTCGAACCAATCACTCGAGTCACTCGAACTCCGGACCGAACCGGTCGCCGACGGGCTCACCGCACCCGTTGACGTCGCGGTCCCACGCCCCACCGAGTACTTCATCGCCGACCAGGCCGGTACCGTCTCGCGAATCGGTTCCGACGGCGAGCGAGAGACGGTCCTCGACGTCCGGGACCGGATGGTCACCGTCGGTGGCTACGACGAACGGGGCTTGCTCGGTCTGGCCCTCCACCCGGACTACGACGGCGACGGGCGACTGTTCGTCAGGTACAGCGCTCCACGACGGGACGGGACGCCCGAGAACTACTCCCACACGTTCGTCCTGGCCGCGTTCCAGGTCAGCGAGGGCACCGTCGACCCGTCGAGCGAACGGACGGTACTCGAGATCCCACAGCCCCAGTCGAACCACAACGCCGGGGCCATTGCCTTCGGTCCGGACGGCTATCTCTACGTAGCCGTCGGCGACGGTGGCGCGGGCGGCGACCAGGGCCGAGGACACGTCGACGACTGGTACGACGCCGTCGACGGCGGGAACGGACAGGATATCACCGACAACCTCCTCGGGAGCATCCTCAGATTGGACGTCGACGACGTGCCGAGCGGCGACGCCTACGGGATTCCGGACGACAATCCGCTCGTCGACGAGCCCGGCCTCGACGAGCAGTACGCCTGGGGGTTCCGGAACCCGTGGCGGTTCTCCTTCGGTCCGGCGGGACGATTCTTCGTCGCCGACGTCGGCCAGAACGAGTTCGAGGAGGTGAACGTCGTCGAACGCGGCGGGAACTACGGGTGGAACGTCCGTGAGGCGACACAGTGCTACAACGCGTCTGAGTGTCCGTCGGAGACACCGGACGGCGACCCGCTGCTGGACCCGATAATCGAGTACCCGCACGGCGGGGCCGAGGTGTCCGGCGTGTCGGTCATCGGCGGCTACCTCTACGACGGGGCGTCGATTCCCGACCTCCAGGGACGCTACGTCTTCGCGGACTGGCGGGTGAGCGGTCGGCTGTTCGTCGCGAGCGAACGCGAGTCAGAGCGGTGGCCGGTCCAAACGGTGCCGATCAACGGCGACGACTTTGGGTCGAACGTCCTCTCGTTCGGCCGGATGCCCGACGGCGAACTGCTCGTCTGTACGACGGATGGGGGCGGTGTGAGCGGGGACAGCGGCGTGGTCCATCGGATTCGCGGGGCGTGAGAACAGGAGACCGGTCGATAGTCTCGGCTCGTTGTCCGTCCGGTCCGTGTGCTACCACGTCTGCCGATACGGTTTTACGTCGGAATTGGCTTACGTTCGGTAGAGATGATGGCAACGACACACGCGCTCGTCGCGGTGGCGGTCGCGTCGCTGTTCGCCTTCACCAACCCCGAGTCCGCGAGCGTCGCGCTGGTGGGGGCCTTCGCGGGTGGGGTGTTCCCGGACCTGGACCTGTACTTCGGCCATCGGAAGACGCTGCACTTCCCGACGTACTACTGGCCGGTCGTCGCCGTCTCCGGACTACTGGTGTTCGTCGGGAGCAGCCCCTTCACCGTGGGCCTGTTCTTCTTCACCCTTGGCGCGGCCCTGCACTCGACGATGGACATCTTCGGTGGCGGCCTGGAGCTTCGGCCGTGGGAGGCCGGGTCGGAGCGGGCGGTGTACGACCACTTCCGGAACCGCTGGCACCGCCCTCGACGGTGGATTCGCTACGATGGGGCCCCCGAAGACGCCGTCGTCGCCACTGCGGTCGCGGTCCCATCGCTCGTCGTTGCAGACGGGTCGGTGGAACTGCTCGTCGTCGGGGCCATGCTCGTCTCGCTGACGTACGCGCTGGTCCGCCGGAAGATCCCGCTGCTCGCCGGACTCGCGCTCAAGTGCGTCCCGGCACCGCTGTACGGCTACGTCCCGGAGCGATTCATCGAGGGGTAAGTCAGGCCTCGCCGTCGCCTGTCTCGCCCCGGTCGATGAGATTCTCGAGGCACTCGTCACCGAACGCCAGGACGACCAGCGCGCCGAGGAGGTTGAAGCAGAGGTCGAATATCGTGTCCCGCGTCCCGTAGGTCATCAGGACCGGCTCGATGCCGAGTGCCTCGGCCGTGTAGTGTATCGCGTACTCGCCGAGTTCCCACAGGACCCCGGCGACACCGACGACGCCGAGGACGTTCACCGTCGGGTCCGCCCCGCGGCGGCGAGTGACGACGTGGACGAGGCCGCCGAGGAGCGTCGCCGAGTGCGTGTGGGTAAGGTGGTCCCACCACCAGGTGTCGTCGTACGGTCCGAGCATCCCGACGGCGTGTGTGACCATCGCCGAGCTGGCGTACAGGCGCTGCCAGGGGCGGAACTCGACGTCGTAGGTGGACTCTAGGATGCCAGGCAGGAACGTCCCCGCGAGCGCGAGCAGCGCGTTCACTGCGGCCCCCCAGCTCCGCCGTCGGAGCGCGATGACGAAGAGGACGACGAGCGAGATGCGCATGCTCCGCTCTCCTTCCTCGGCGAGTCTGGGAGCCGATGGCGAGAACACGGGTGATCTACTGGCTACTGAGGGTCGGCGTCAGAAAAGGCGTTTCGCCCGGATTCCAGGTCAGTCGTCGGCGAGCACAGCCGCGTCGCCGTGGGAGACCTCGTCGCCGAGGACCGTCATGAACTCGGCGAGCCACTCGGGGTGGTCCGGCCAGGCCTGCCCGGTGACGAGGTTCCGGTCGCGGACGACGCCGTCGACCCACGAACAGCCGGCCGCCTCGCACTCCGGGCGACAGGCCGGATACGACGTCGCCTGGTACCCGTCGAGGACTCCCGCGGCGGCGAGAATCTGTGGGCCGTGACAGAGCGCCGCGACTGGCTTGTCGGCCTCGAAGAAGTGCTGGACCGCCTCGATGACTTCCTCGTATGTCCGCAGGTACTCCGGTGCCCGGCCGCCGGGGACGACCAGTGCGTCGTAGTCGCTTGGGTCGACGTCGGCCATCGTCGCGTTGAGCTCGAAGTCGTGCCCACGCGCCTCCATGTACGTCTGGTCGCCACGGAAGTCGTGGATTGCCGTTTTCACCTTCTCGCCGGCTTCCTTGTCCGGACAGACCGCGTGGACCTCGTGGCCGACCATCTGGAGTGCCTGGAACGGAACCAATATCTCGGCGTCTTCGCCGAAGTCACCGACTATCATCAGGATGTTTTTGCCCATTGGTGTCACCGAACTATCCTTCTCGCCCGGAAGAAATAAAGACAGAGGTGAATTATCATCAAGAAAATGATTTATCGCTCGAAGACCCGCCCCACGTCTGCCAGCGAGTCGATGACGTAGTCCGGTCGCACGTCGCTCCGGGCCAGGTCGTCTTCGTCGGTGACGCCGGTCATGACTAGCGCCGTCGTCATCCCGGCCCGCTCGCCCATCGCGATGTCCGTGTCGAGTCGGTCACCGACGATGAGACACTCCTCTGCCGGGCGACCCACGCGCTCCAGTGCGGCGTCCACGGCCACCTGGGAGGGCTTCCCGAGAATCGTATCCGGTTCGCGCTCGACGACGCCGGCTATCGCCCGGATAATCGCCCCCGAACCCGGCACGGCGTTCCCGTCGGCGTCCGGAAACGTCCGGTCGGGGTCGGTCCCCAGGAACACCGTGTCGTCGTCTATCGCGCGGAGCGACGCGACCATGTCCCGGTAGTGAAACGAGTCGGTCCAGGAGGCCAGCAGGACGTCGGCGGCCGCCGGGTCCTCGACGATGTCCGTAGCGGTCCGCCGAACGTGTGTCCGGAGTTCGTCGCTGCCGACGACGAACACCGACTCACCGGGATGCGTGGAATCGAGGTAGTCGCAGGTGACGACGGCGGAGGAACACGCCTCGCCGGGACGGGCGTCGACACCGAGGCCGTCCAGCCGTTCGACGTACTCCGTGCCGTCGTGGAGCGGATTGTTCGAGAAGAAGCAGACCGCTGCGTCTCGGCGTCGAATCTCGTCGACCGCGTCCGTCGCGCCCGGGATGAGCGAGTCGCCGCGGTAGACTGTGCCGTCCAGGTCGAGGATTACGCCCCCGTAGGTCATCTTGCGCCAGTATGCGCCCGACGGGGAAAAGTGCGTCTCGTTCGAGTCAGTCCCCGCGCGCGCTCAGCGCCACCAGCACGACCCAGCCGGTGATGACCAGCGCGCCGGCGATCTCCGGAACCGCCAGCCCGGCCCTGAGAATCGGGCCACCAGTGCTCCACCACCACCAGACGCCGACGTGGACGACGACCAGGGCGAGCGTCGCGACGCCGCGTCGAACGGCCCCGGCGATGAGTGCGCCCGTCCCGTCGAACGACATCGCGACCATCGAGAGCAGGTAGAGACCGATGGCCGCTGGCGCGTGCAGTGGTTGCGACTGAGGGAAGACCCCGACGCCGACCATCGCGACCATGGCACCGGCGAACGGCGGGACCGCGAGTCGCTGGACGTGGTTGTCGGCCACCGCCCAGAGCGCGACCGTGAACCCGACGCCGAGCACGCCGCCAAGCACGAGTCCGCCGTTGAACAGCGCCGTCGTCACCGGTGTCGCGACCGCCGTCCCGGGCTGACCCAGGTTCGAGAGTGCGTTCTCCGACCAGCTGAACGACGGTGACGCGACGACGGCACTTAGAATCGCTACGTTGGTCGTCACCACCGAGGCGAGTCCCGCCGCCACGCTCGTCTGTAACCGGCTGGCCGGGCTCATTGCGTCGGCACCACTCGGCGCGGGCTGTTAACTGTTCGTCATCAGCGCTGACTTTCGACCAGGGGCGTCGGCGGCGCGAGGTCGATGTCCATCCCGTGGCTGTAGTGGACCAGCGGTCGCTCGTCCGTCCGGGCCAGGCCGATAGTCTCCAGGAGCGCGCCGTCGACCGTCGCCTCGACGGGGGCGAGTCGCCAGGGGTCGTGCCCGACGCTCCCGGAGAGTCTCACGCCGAAGGCACCGGTCGTGAAGTACCGGTCCCGTTCGACGAGGAAGGCCGAGAGCGAATCCGGTGGTGCCGTCGTTCCTTCCCCAGCGGTGGGACTGTACTCGACATCCATCGCACGCCGTCCCTCGACATCGAGCGTCCGGCGAACAGCGCCGTCAGACTTCTCGTGGACTTCGAGCCGTCCCCGTCGATAGGGGAGTCTGAGCACGCGGGACGCCGTCTCCGTCGTGAACTGGTCGCCCGAGTACAGCGCGAGGAAGTAGACGCCGCGCTGGTCGTTCGGACCACGGACGTACGTCCGGACGTTGACCGCGGGGGCCGGGCTCGTGAGGTCGATGCCGAACGCCTCGACGCGTTCGACAGTGTGGGGGATGGCCGAGACCCAGGCGTCGCCGTCGATAGTCTCGACAGTGAGCCAGTCGGGTACGACCCGGGCGAGGGCATCGCGGCCGACCGGCCAGTGACAGAAACAGATGTCGACGAGCGACGTCCGGAGTGGAGTGACCGAGACCACACAGTCGCTTGGGGCAGCGTGACAATCAGTGTAGCGCTCGCGGGCTACAGTTTGTGCAGTACGCCGGCGGTCACGTCGATGCCGGAACTGTAGTGCACTATCGGCTCGCCCGCGGGGTACTCGAACCCGTTGACGTCGAACAGCTCGTTGCGGCGGACGTCCGCGGTGCCACCCTCCAGAGGCCACGGGTCGTGTGCGATATCGGCGTAGTAGACCGTCCCGTCGGTGCTCTCGGCGTAGAACCGGTACCGTTCGACGAGGAACTGCTCGAGGCTCTGTGGTGCGGGTGCCGAGGGGTCGTCGTCGCCGTGATACGTGACGTCGAACCGGGCGGTCGGGGCGTCGCCACCGGGCCGTTCGCTCCGGAACACGACGGTCCCGTCACGGGTTTCGACTGTCATCTCGGCCGGGTAGTATGGCAACATGAACAGCCGACGGGCGAGCCGAACGCTGAGCGCGTCGTCGGCGTCGAGGTTGTAGAAGTACACGCCCGGGTGCCCGTCGACACGGACGTAGGTCCGCAGATTCAACTCGTCGAACGAGCGCCCGACCGGGCTGCCACGCGGCCTGATGTCGGCCATTCGGAACGGGACGACCCCGAGGTAGGCGTTCCCGTCGTACGTGTCCACGGTCAATGGTGGGGGGAGTGTCCGAGCGACGACAGCCGGGTCGACCGGCCAGTGGAGGAAGCCGACGTCGCGCCAGCGCATCCGGAGAACGTTCATACGTGCGCTTGGGCTTCCAGGACTTTCGTCCTGTCGTGAGACTTCGCCCCACACCCTCGGCAACCCTTTTGCGCCCGGCGGCCGACAGCCCTCGTATGGAGTTCGAGGTCATCCAGGGCGACATCGCCGTCCAGTCGGCGGACGTACTGGTCAACGCCGCGAACACGAGCCTCCGGATGGGGTCCGGCGTCGCCGGCGCGCTCAAACGCGCAGCGGGCTCCGGCCTGAACGACGAGGCCGTCTCGAAGGGGCCGGTAGACCTCGGCGGCGTCGCGACGACGGACGCGTACGACCTCGACGCGACGTACGTGATTCACGCGGCGGCGATGCCGCCGGGTGGGTCCTCGACGGCCGAGAGTATCCGGGACGCGACGCGAAACGCGCTCGTCGAGGCCGACGAACTGGACTGTGAGTCGCTCGTACTCCCGGCTATCGGCTGTGGCATCGCGGGCTTCGACTTCGAGGAGGGTGTCCGCATCATCTGTGAGACCATCAGCGACTTCGACGCCACGAAACTCTCGGACGTCCGTCTCATCGCGTACTCGGACGAGGACTACGAGCGCATCCGGCGCGTCGCAAGCGAGGTTCGCGACGCGTGACGGACCAGTCGAGCGAGGAGACACGGCAGACCGGCGAGAGCGGGCGTGACGGTCCGGTCCGCTGTCCGGTCTGCGGGGCCGACTTCGAGTCGGTCTCGGTGCACGACGAGGGACTGATGGTCAACCTGCTCGACAACGAGCGGTTCAGACGCGTCTGTTTCCAACCGGTCAGTGACGACGACGGGGCCCCGCTGGTACGGTTCTTCCATCACACCCACGAGCAGGCGGGGACGGCGTCCCCCGGCGAAGTCGGCGGGCGCGTGCCCTGATTGTCGTCACGTCACCGTCAGCCGTCCGGCGCGCCACTCCCACAGGACTTCGAGCGAGAGCCAGACGAGGAGCCAGGCGGCCAGGAACGCGAACAGCAGCAGGGTCGAGGAGAGGTAGTGCAGGACGTCGCTGGCCGCCGCCAGGGTAGGGTACAGCATCGCGGTGCCAACGAGCGTGACGGTGAAGCCGACGAAGCCGGTGATGTAGTGCTCGACGGGGTCGACTGGCACGCCCTGTCTGCCGTCCGGACTACGCGTCGGCGCTGACCTCGTCCGCTCGTCTGTCTGTGACGCGGTCATAGTTAACACACCACATGTAAACAGATGAGGCCGGCCTATATAATAGTTGACACCAGCCGGTCCTCGGGCCAACTGAGCCAAGATTCCCCACGCGCTATGGCTGTGGGTGTCGATACTCAGCCGACGGGGTCCTTCAGGAGCCTCGTGATGGCTTCCGCGGCATCCTCGAAGGCCTCGACGTCCATCTCGTCCGTCGTCAGGAGGACGCCGACGCTGTCGCCGAGGATACGGATGACGTACCCGTCGTCGTGGATACGGACCGTGAACTCGTAGGTCCCGATGCTCGAGGGGTCGTTGGGGACCGAGAGCACCGAGCGGATCGGTGCCTCGTCGAAGCCGATCCGCTCGAACTCGACGAGCCGTGATTTGACCTCCATCGCACCCTGTTCTGTCTCGTAGAGGTCCTTGCGGACGTACAGCAGGTCCATCTCGTGTTCACCGAAGTAGATGACGCTCCGAAGGGAATCACCGAGCGTCGTCCGGGCGGCACTCACGACGCTGTCGGCGAACGGGGTGTCGATGCCAGTGCTGAACGGAACAGAGTACATGCCCTTGATAGGTAATTGTACATAATAAAGTTATGTACCAGTATTTCTCTACAGGATAAGAAAATTCTCCGGTCAAACCGACTCATATGCGTTTTTCGCTTCAGCCGACCAACAGCGGTCCCTGCGCCACTCCGTGGCGATGTCGATAGCTGACCTCACTCGTGTCCGGACACTCTGACAGGTTCGTAGGGCGCTTCGAGCCACTCGACGTCGTCCGCCGCGAGGTCGATATCGAGGGCTTCGACGGCGGCTTCGAGGTGTTCGATACTCGTGGTGCCGACGATGGGGGCGTCGACCCAGTCTTTCTCCAGGACCCAGGCCAGGGCTATCTGAGCCATCGAGGCGTCGTACTCGTCGGCCAGCTCCTCGACGCGCTCGTTGACCTCGCGACCGGCGCCCTCGAAGTAGGGCTGTTCCCTCGCGTAATCGTCCCCCTCGCCCCGGGTGGTCGCCTCGACCGCCTCGTGTGGTCGGGTGAGATAGCCCCGGGCCAGGGGGCTCCACGGGAGGACGCCGATATTCTCACGGTCACACAGTGGCAGCATCTCTCGTTCCTCCTCCCTATAGAGGAGGTTGTAGTGGTTCTGCATCGTCGCGAACCGTTCCAGCCCCGCCCGGTCGCTGGTCTGCAGCGACTCGGCGAACTGATGGGCCCACATCGACGACGCGCCGACGTATCTTGTCTGTCCACGACGCACCAGATCGTCGAGCGTCCGCAGCGTCTGCTCGATAGACGTCTCGTAGTCCCAGCGGTGAATCTGGTAGAGGTCCACCGTCTCCATTCCAAGCCGCTCGAGGGAGTTCGCACACTCCTGTTCGAGGGCCTTCCGCGAGAGGCCGCCGGAGTTCGGGTTGTCGTCGTCCATCTGGAAGAACCCCTTCGTGGCGACGACCTGTGCGTCCCGTTCGTAGTCCGCGAGGACGTTCCCGAGGACGCGCTCGGACTCGCCCAGCGAGTACATGTTGGCGGTGTCGAAGAAGTTGATACCGAGGTCGATGGCTCGCTCGATTATCTCCCGGCTCTCCGGTTCGTCGAGCACCCAGTCCCGCCAGTCGGAGGTCCCGAAGCTCATACAGCCCAGACAGATGCGGCTGACGTCCATGCCCGTCGAGCCGAGTGTAGTGTACTCCATACCCCCGTCGGGGCCGCCGAGTACAAAAAGGTAGAACCCGGTTCAGAGGCCTTCGACGTCGACGGTGGCGACGTACCGACGGGCGGCCGCGTACGCCCCGACGGCGACGGCGACGGTGGCGAGCACGTGGCCGTAGGTGGCAAACGTAGCGCTATCGACGGCGAGTTTCGCTACCGTCGTCGCCGGGTGTTCGGGGAGCAAGACCGCAGCACCGAACACGACCAGCGTCACCACGGAGTACAACAGCTGTGCGGGTCGCCGGCGTTTCGTCGCCAGTCCCAACACGACGCCGAAGGTGACCACGAGCAGCGCCACCGCCGTGACGAACACGATGAGCGTCCCCAGGTTCGCGACGGTGATACCGTTCGTCGACAGCAAGAGCACCCAGAGCACGGCCTGGACCGGCGCCAGGACGACCATCCCCAGCGCCTTGCCGTCGACGATGTCCAGGAGCGAGACCGGTGCCACGCGGAGCAGTTCCAGCGTCCCGCGCTCGATCTCCTCGGTGACAGTGTCGACGGCGACGGAGCCGCTGATGAACGGCGGCAGGAACAACAGGAGCGGAATCAGCACCGTGTAGGTGAACCCGAAGTAGGGACTCGCACCGACGGTCTGTGGCAGCGGGGCCGGTGACCGGTCGAGCGACGCCGCTCGCTCGACGCGTTCCTGGCGCTCGAGTGCGTTGAGGACTCGCCGTACCTCGACGACGACGAGCGTCGAGCGGATGCTCCCCTCGGGAACCGTCGCGATGACGTCGACAGTCCGCCCACCGCCGTCGGGCGCCGAGACGTACTGGCCGACGAGGACAGCGTCGACTCGGCGGTCCTGGAACGCCTGTCTGGCTCTGTCGGGGTTCTCGTAGGCCACCGCGCTGGCCCCCTGCTGTTCCTCGGCGGCCTCGAGCAGTTCGGTCCTCGCGTCGCCAGTTACCGCCATCTCGACGTCCTGGGTGGCGACCGAGCCGGGGTCGTACAGCGAGGTCAGGCCGACCACGAGGAACGACGAGAACCCGGCGACGAACAGCTGGATGAGCAGCGCCAGCACGATGGTCTTCTCGCGAGACAGCGAGAGGACGTCCCGCTTCGCGACGACGAGCCGTGGGTCGCGCCACGGCGAGCGTCCGTCAGACAAGGCTGGTCACCACCGTGAGGTTGTAGGCGAAGTGAACCACGACGGCCGCTCCGAGGCCGGCGACGTACCCCGTACGCCCGCGCGTCGCCCCAATGGCCGACAGCGCGGCCGTCACCGTGTGCAACACGAGCGGGGCCAGCAAGAACAGTAACGCCACGAGCCACAACGGGACGCCGGCAGGGGGCGTCGCCCCCTGGAGCGCCGCCTCGCCGATGGGCAGACTCTCTAAGTTCGACAGCCGGGCGATGAGCAGCCCTTTCTCGGCGAGGAAGAATCCAAGTCCAGAGAGCACGCCCAGGCCGAGTGCGGACCGAATCGTCCGCTCGTACCGCGCGGCGTCGTACCCAGCGTAGATGTGGAGGCTCTTCGCCACTTCCTCGACGACGGCGACGACGCCCAGGATGAGCAGGACGCCGAGCGTCTGGTTGGTGCCAAAGAGGTTCAGCGACACGGAGTCGAGGATGAAGAGGAACGCGATGGCGACGAGTTCCGCGACGACGACGAACGGCAGGAGGATGACGCTCATCTTCGCCGCGCTCCGCCGGGACTTGATGCGCCCCGAGAGCGCGTCTAACACCTTCAGCGGAATGGGGCGCTGGGTGAACATGTCCTCCTCGCGGTAGAGCCCCGCCCCGAGGCCGAACAGGACGAGCGCCGTCACCAGCGGTGGCAGCGTCGAGAAGGTGAACGCTGCGGGGCTGATGGCCTGGCCGGTGAGGTCCATCACGACCAGCGTCAACGGCGAGATGAGCGCGATGGGCGTGATGTCCGTGAAGATAGCCGGGACGAACGCGTAGGAGGTCAGCGAGACGGTGATGGTGACCGTCACGAAGGTCAGTTCCTTGAACGACCGGGCGAACATCGCCCCGCAGAACGTCGCCGCGAGGAAGAGCATCGCGAGCGGGACCACAGCAAGGACGGAGATGGGACTCCCACCGGGGGCGAGCCCGCCGAAGCGAAGCGTCGCGGTGATGACCGTCGCGACCCCGAGGGCCCCGAGGAGATACGGGAGCGTCTTGCCCGCGATGATGTCGCCCCGGGATGCGGGGGTCACGAGCAGCAGTTCGCCTCGGCGGTTCAACCGCTCCGAGAGCATCGACGACCCGTAGGCCTGGATGACGAAGTTCATCGGGACGATGTAGAGGAAGGCGAGGACCAGCGACTCGAACGGGAATGGTGGCGAGATGTCGGAGGGCGTGCCGCCGGTCACCCCACCGGTCAGCCGGGCACCCAGGCCGCTCAGGCTCGCTCCACCACCGCCCGCGGTGCCGTCACCGGTACGTCCGCCGCTTCCGCCAGATGCTGCTCCATCACCGCTCCCGCCGTCGCTGCCGCCACTGCCACCGTCGCCCCCGCCGTCACTGCCGCCGTCGCTATCGTCACGCGGGTCGAACACGTCGGTGCCGGACTGTTCCCGGTAGACGACGGTCACCGAAACGGGGAACGCGGCCGTCTGGTTGTCGTCGCGGGCGAGCGTCCGGTCGTTGTACCGCTCCGTACTCGACCGGAACTCGTCGAGCGCGGCCCGTTCCTTGGGAGTCCGTGGGACACTCAACAGACTGGGGCCACGGAAGAGAAGCTCCTGGTCCCGCCGCTCGACAGCCGCGGGGTCCGGCTCCTGGACGACGAACGTCCCGTCCTCGGCCGCGACGTCGTAGAACGGACTCGACTCGTCGACCCCGACGCGGTAGAGGCCGTCGTCGAGTGCCGCGCCGCCGCCGCTGACGGCGATGGCGGCGACGGCGCCCATCGCGACGATGGAGAGCGCCATGATGGCGACGGTTCGTCTGTCGACGCCGCCGGCGTTCTTCGTCACCTCCCACTTCGCGACCCGCAGGAGCTTGTCCCACTCCATCTACGCCGCGTCCTCCTCGACGTACCGCGTGCCCCTGGTCCCCGCGTCGGCGACGTTGAGGAACACCTCTTCGAGGCTGGACTCCTCGGTCCGGATATCGACCACTTCACCGCCCGCGGCCTGTGCCTGCTCGCGCGTCTCCTCGACGGCGTCCATGCTCTCGACGACCCGTTCGTAGTTGCCGTTGACCCGAACGGCGTCCGGGACGTCGACGGTGGTGTAGACGTGGTACCGGGTCTCGCCGTACTCCGCCTGGAGCTCGTCCAGGTCGCCGCGGGCGACGATTTCGCCCTCGTTCATGATGGCGACACGGTCACAGATGGACTCGACGTGAAAGAGGTTGTGCGCGGAGAACACGATGGTCTTGCCCTCCTCGGCGAGTCGCTCCGTGAACTCGATGACGTAGTTCGTCGTCAGCGGGTCCAGTCCCGACGCCGGTTCATCGTAGATGAGGACGTCGGGGTCGTTGATGAGCGAGCGGGCGATGGCGACCTTGCGTTTCATCCCCTTCGACATGTCGCCGAGCTTCCGGTCGCGGTGCTCCAGGTCGAGTTCGTCCAGCGTCTCGTGCATCCGCGCCTCGGCGACGTCCGGGTCGACGTCGTAGAGGTCGGCGAAGAACTCCAGGTAGGAGATGGGCGTCATCTCCTCGTAGAGCGGTGATTCCTCGGGGAGAAAGCCGAGGCGGCGGCGCATCTCGGTCGTCTCGGTGTCGAGCCCCGCGATCGTCGCCTCGCCGCCCGTCGGGTCCAGCAGGCCGGCGAGCATCTTCAACGTGGTCGTCTTGCCGGCGCCGTTGGGGCCGATGATACCGAACACCTCGCCACGGTCGACCGAGAACGTACTGCCCTGTACGGCGACGAAGTCACCGTACTCCTTGCGAAGGTCACGGGCGTCAATCATCTGCGCGGGGGTTGTGACGGCACGAACCTATACCTTGGCGCCGGCCTATTGATTCTGATAATGACCACACTCGATGAGACAGACGTCTCGGTCGAACGGACACCTGACGGACGGCGCATCGTCGTCAGCCGCGCTGTCGACGCGTCCCGTGACACCGTCTGGGACGTCCTGACCGATACGGAACTGTGGCCGGACTGGGGACCCTCGATAACGTCCGTCGAGGCAGCGACTCGGTACATCGAATCGGGTACAACAGGCCGCGTTCGGACCGTCGGGGGGCTCTGGCTGCCCTTCGAGGTGACCGCGTGTGAGCCGTATCGCTGGACGTGGGACGTCGCACGGATTCCGGCGACTGGACATCGGGTGGACGAGTGGCCCGGCGGCTCACGGGTCGTGTTCGAGATTCCGTTGCTCGCCGGCGGATACGCGCCGGTCTGTGCCCGAGCGTGCCGGAAGATTGCGTCGCTCGCAGCCGAAAGCACTACCACAGAACCGTGAGAGCGTCCGCTCTCGGGATATTCGGTGCGTGCCGGGGACTGGGCCGCAGGACTACTGGTTGGTTACGCGCGCGTCGGAGACGTTGTGGATGTCATCGCCGATTCCCTCGCCGTCACAGTCCTCGTTCGGACATCGATAGTGCCACCCGTCCTCTGTCGCCGACCGCTCTGTGAAGCGCCCGCCGCATTCGTCGCAGTAGAGCTGGCCGGCTGAGCACGTGTCCAGGTGGAGTTCGAGTTCGAGTTCCGTTCCGAACGTCCGCTTGCAGTTCCGGCAAGTGTGGGGCATAGACGAAAATACAAATTCCTTCCTTATATCTACACCGGAACGTTCACGAGCGCCGGTTCTGCCGTCTTACTCCGTCTGTTTCGGGCTCGACAGTCGGCCTCGGGTCGCCGTCTCCCGGTGGTTGGTCGGAGTGATTCCGCCGGCGCGGTCGCTCGGTTCGCCTCACCTTACCGCGGACTGGTCCGGACTTCGAGCCGGGCGCCACCGCTCTCGCTCTCGCCGACGTCGATGGACCACCCGTGAGCATCGGCGATGGTCGCGGCGACGAACAGGCCGTAGCCCACCCTGTCGCTCGTCGTCCCGAACCCCTGTTCGAGCACGCTCTCGCGGTCCTCCGGTGGGATACCTGGGCCGTCGTCGGCGACCGCGAAACCGGTGTCCGTGGCCTCGACGGTGACACTGACGCCGTCACCCCCGTGGACCAGCGCGTTCTCGACGAGGCAGTCGAGCAGCGTTCGCAGGCGCTCTGGGTCGGCCGAGACGGTTACGTCGCCATCGACTGTCAGCGACGCCCCCTCCGTCTCGAGGTGGTTCCAGACCCGTTCGACACTCTCACCGACCGATACCGCTTCAGGGTTCGTGACCGGGAGTCCCGCCGTTCCGAGCGCCGAGAGGTCGTTCAACAGCGCGTCGACGCGGGTCACCGACCGGTTCACCGACTCCACGTGGACCGGGTCCAGCTCCATCAGGTCCAGCCGACCGACGACGACGTTCAGGGGGTTCTTCGCGTCGTGTGCGAGGGTGCTCGCGACCTCGCTCCAGTGGTGGGCGACGCGTCGCCCGTCGCCCGCTGGCGAGGCGGACCGTGCTCGGACTCGGGCGGCGAGTCGGGCCACGTCTTCGGAACCCCCGAGTGCCGTGACGTCGGTCGCGCCAGCCTCGAGCAGCGAGGCGACTCGGTCCGGGTCGTTGGACTCGGTCGCGACAAACACCGGCAGGGTCGGATCGGCCTCGCGGATCTGCTTGAGGTCGGCCAGCCCGTCCCGCGACGGCGGGGCGTCGGCGACGACGACCGCGTCGACGGCCGAGTCGTCACTGACCGCGTCGACGTCTGCTACTGCTACGACGGTCGCCCATTCAGCGACCGCGTCGAGTGCTGTGCCGAGGCCCCCCGACCCCGTCGCGGCGTCTCCGACGACGGCGACATGCAGTGGCTCACCCGATTCGTTCACGCTCCGCCGGTACGAAAAGCGGGGATATGAATCCGTCGCCGTCTACAGCAGGTCCTCGACGTGGTCCGCGACCTCTTCGGGCGTGTCGCCGACCGGGACGCCGTTGTTCTCGAGGGCCGTAATCTTCGACTGAGCAGTGCCAGTGCCGGACCCGGAGACGATAGCGCCGGCGTGACCCATGCGTTTGCCCGGCGGTGCGGTCCGGCCTGCGATGAAGCCGGCGACCGGCGTGTCCATGTTGGCCCCGATGTATCGGGCAGCCTCCTCCTCGTCCTCGCCACCGATCTCTCCGCACATCACGACGGCGTGGGTGTCGGGGTCGGCCTCGAACAGTTCGAGGGCGTCGATGAACCCGGTGCCGATGATGGGGTCGCCGCCGATGCCGATGGCGGTCGTCTGGCCGAGTCCGCGGTCGGTGAGGTTGTCGACGACCTGGTAGGTCAGCGTCCCCGAGCGGGAGACGAGACCGACGTTCCCCGAGGAGAAGATGTTACCCGGCAGGATACCCAGCTTCGCGACGCCGGGCGTGATGAGGCCGGGGCAGTTCGGGCCGACGAGGTACGTGTCGGTCTCCTGGAGTTTGCGGTAGACGCGGGACATGTCTTGGGTCGGGACGCCCTCGGTGATTGCGACGACGAGGTCGAGCCCTTTCGCGTCGAGGGCCTCAAAACAGGCGTCTGCGGCGAACGCCGGCGGCACGAACACGACGGAGGCGTTGGCGTCCTCCGCTTCGACGGCCTGGTGGACGGTGTCGTACACCGGCACGCCGGCGACCTCCTGACCGCCGCGGCCCGGCACCGCGCCGGCCGCGACGTTGGTCCCGTACTCGAGCATCTGCTCGGTGTGGAACTTCCCCTCTCCGCCGGTGATACCCTGTACGACCACGCGCGTGTTTTCGTCGACTAGAACACTCATTTGTCCACCTCCCCGGCGTAGTCGACCGCACGCTGGACGGCGTCCTCCAGCGTGTGCTCGACGGTCACCAGGTCTTCGTTCAGAATCTCCATACCTTCCGCGGCGTTCGTCCCGGCCAGTCGGACGACGACCGGCTTGGGAATCTCGTCGAACTGCTCTAAGGCCTGGTTGATACCCTGGGCCACCTCGTCACCGCGGGTGATGCCGCCGAAGATGTTGAACACGACCGAGTCGACGTTCTCGTCGGAGAACACCATGTCGAGCGCGTTCGCGATACGGTCGGCCTTCGCGCCGCCGCCGACGTCGAGGAAGTTGGCGGGCGCGCCGCCGTAGTGGTCGACGAGGTCGAGCGTCGTCATTACGAGGCCCGCGCCGTTGCCGATGATGCCGACGTTGCCCGAGAGCCGGACGTAGTCGAAGCCGTACTCGTCGGCCTTCTGTTCGAGTTCGTCGCCGTCCGCGGCCTCCTCGCCCATCTCGGCGAGCTCGGGCTGGCGGAACAGCGCGTCGTCGTCGATGTTCATCACGGCGTCGGCCGCGATGACCTCGTCGTCGCTCGTGATCATGAGCGGGTTGACCTCGACGTCGCTGCCGTCGCGGTCGTCCCAGAGCTGATAGAGGGTCTGCAGGACCCTCGCGACGTCGTTCGCGAGGTTGCGGTCGACGCCCGCGTCGTAGACGACTTTCCGTGCCTGGAAGGGGTGCATCCCGAACGCGGGGTCGATGTGCTCGCGCGCGATGGCGTCGGGGTCCTCCTCGGCGACCTCCTCGATGTTGACGCCGCCCTTGGTCGACACCATCGCGACGGGCTTGCCCTCGCCGCGGTCCATCGTGACGCCGACGTACAGCTCGTTGACGAAGTCGACGGCTTCCTCGACGAGCACCGTCCTGACGTGGTAGCCCTTGAGGTCCATCCCGATGATGTTCTCGGCGGCCTCGCGGGCCTCTTCGGCGTTCTCGACGAGTTCGATACCGCCGGCCTTCCCACGCCCGCCGACGTGTACCTGTGCCTTGATAGCGACCGGATAGCCGATCTCGTCGGCCGCAGCGACGGCCTCCTCCACTGTCTCGGCCAGTCTCGATGCGGGTGTGGGGACGCCCGCGTCGGCGAAGACTTGCTTCGCCTGATATTCGTGCAATCGCATGTCATACGGATTGGAGAGGGGCGGCGATTTAAATCCGTCTGTACGCGACTGGACGTCAGCCGTCGGACCCCCCACAATTCTGTCGGTCCAACGGAACGCAGCTGGGAGGCGTGCCGTACGAGCACCCGACTATGTCACACCGGCCGGCCAACCGTCCTCGGTACCCCGGCTCCTGCCAGGAACCAGCCATGAGGAGCCCCCTCCGTCTCCGCCTCGTCCACCGCAAGTATCGTGTCGGCTCGTCGTAAGGTAATTGACACCTCCTGGAGTATCTCCCAGGCGTGATCGAACAGCTCCTCGGCGACGACGTCGAATCGTCGGGCCGGTACCTTGCCGAGGTCATCTACGGGGCGAACGACGGCATCGTCACGACGTTCGCCGTCGTCTCGGGCGTCGCCGGAGCCTCGTCACTCGACGGTCGTGGGTCATCAACGGCGTCGAGATGTTCGTCGTCGGCATGCTCGCGGCTGCTGTCGCCTACGCCGTCGGGAGCCTGCTCGGCGGTGTGGCCTGACCCCCGTCTCAGGCCGATTCGAGCGGACTGTCCTCGGCGCTCCCGCCGACCCGCACTCGACCACGCTGGACGAGCGCTCCGGCAACGAACACGCACTGGTGGAGGACTGCCCCGAGGGCGACGGCGCCCACCACACTCGCGAGGAGCAGCAGCGCGGACGCTCCCTGGACCAGCAGGACTGCAAGCACCATCACCCCGGCCATCCCCCCGTTCCGAAGCGAACACCGCAGTTCAGACGCGACGAGGTCCCGAAGCCGCATCTCGGCTACCCCCTCGTCCGTCAACCGGTCGTAACACATGGGACAAACTGGGAACTGTGTGGATATAAATCGTCGGCTCGGACCGACCCTCACCGACGACGCTTTTTCCGCCGCGCTCGAAGCGCGGGTCGTGACCGAGGACAAGGCACTCGACGCCGTGGCCGACGCGATGCAGAACGGCGACTCGACAGTGGCGCTGACCGGCGCGGGCGTCTCGACAGCGTCCGGTATCCCGTCGTTCCGCGGCGACGACGGGGTCTGGGACCAGTTCGACCCGATGGCGTTCCACCGGCGCCGGCTCGACGCGGACCCGGCGGGGTTCTGGCTGGACCGACTCGACCTCCGCAGGGAGCTGTATGCCGACCTGGACCCGGTCCCCAACGCCGCACACGAGGCCCTCGTGGACTTGGAGTCCCGTGGGCTGCTGGACGCTGTCGTCACACAGAACGTCGACAGATTGCACCACACGGCGGGGTCCGACCGCGTCGTCGAGCTTCACGGCACCAACCAGCGGGTGCGATGTGACGACTGTGGCGACCGAGTATCGGCAGACGAGATGTTCGACCGAGCAGCGGACGGTGACCTCCCGCCGCGCTGTGACTGTGGCGGCGTCTTCAGACCCGACGTGGTCCTGTTCGGCGAGTCGCTGCCGGACGAAGCGATGGATACAGCCCAGCACCTCGCCCGGGAGAGCGACGTGTTCCTCGCACTCGGGTCGTCGCTCTCGGTGCAGCCGGCGTCGCTACTGCCACAGATTGCCACCCGGGCGGGGAGCACGCTCGTCGTCGTCAACTTCGACCCCACGCCGAGAGACGGCGAGGCGGCGTACGTCGTCAGGGAGGACGTGACGACCGTGCTTCCGGCGCTGGTCTGTCGCGTCCGCTGATCAGAGCTGGACGCCGCCGGGAATCAGGCTCTGGCTGCGCCGGAGGCTGCCGTCGTGGTCGTAGACGAGCAGCGTTTGCTTCTCGTAGACGAGGGACTTCCCGTCGGCGTCGGTCAGTCGGACCTCGTACTGGCCGTCGTCACGGTCTTCCGCGGCGGTGACCAGTTTCAGTATCGCCGCCGTCGGTACCGTCGCCTCGAGGATGTACTCACCGGTCAGGCGGTTCGAAAGCGAGAGGACGCCGTCCTCGTCACTCGGCTGGTGACGCAGTGTGACGTCGATGTCGTCGGCGTCCAGCGTGCCGGACTCCGCGGCGAGGCGCTCCCGTAATCCGCCCGACGGGCCGGTGTACTCGATACTGATCGTAGGGGTCCCTTCGTCCGCGGGTTCGCTGTGCACGTCGACGGTGAAGTAGTCGCGCCTCATTCGGATACTTCCCGCTAGGTGTCCGGATGCAATGAACGTAACGGCGGTGGCGTCCCCGTGTTCGTCCGACCGGGCCAGTTCGCTGGTACCGGTAGCTTTTCACGGTCACCCACACCTTCTGGAGACGTCATGGCGTGGGTCAAATCCGAGTACGCCGGCGAACTGGCCGTGCTGGCCACCTGGCTGGTCGCGCTCGCACCGTGGTCCGTCTCCGTCTTCCAGGTGTCCAGCCTCACGGTCGTCGCCCTCCGGTTTCTCCCCTTTCGGTTCCAGTTCATCTTCGGTGCGACCCTCGAGAACGAGCGCCCCTTCTTGTGGGCCTGGGAGGTCGCGCGGTTCCAGGAGTCGCCGGAACTCACCCTTGCCGGGACGCTCGGGTTCGCCGCGCTGGGCCTGTTCGTCCTGCCGTTCGTGCTGAGTCTCTACTACTACTTCGAGGAGGAACGGGTCGGCGCGCGCCTCCCGCTCGACCCGGTGCGTCTCTTCGGCATTCTCCTCGGGCTGGTGGCGCTCGCGTCGCTCGGAGCCACCGCGCTGTTCGCCCGGTACTTCCCCGGCGTCACCTTCCCGCTCGGCGCGCTCCTGGCCGCGCTGTTCGCCTATCTCCTCCTGACGATAGAGCGGACGTGACCGACCCGTGGTTATCAGGTCTATGGTCGCAACTGATAATTTGACGAGCGAATTTAAATAGGAAGCCGAACAATGACCGACAAACCCGGCGACGCGTCACGCGTCGGTCTGTGTGAGTAGATGTCAAATCCCGAGACTCCCGACCCCGGCGACATCGTCAGAGACCCACTGGGCCACATCCAGTCGTGGCTCTCGCGCACGGCGACGATGCTCAGCGGCGGGGCCGTCCCGGAGTCGAACTACGACCCGGGCCGTCACGACTCGCTCGTCTCCTTTTCGGGGCTGGACGGGTACGAGGAACTCGAGCGCTACTGGCTCAACGCGCCGTTCGCCTTCGTCTCCATCAACCACGACCCGGAGCGGGACGAGAACCGGTACCACGTCGTCGAACCGTCGCTGACCGACATCGAGGCCGAGCTCCTTGACCGGCTGTACGAGGACATCCGCGGCCCGCTCATCTACCGCGACTCGATAGACCGGGACCCCGAAACCGCGCTCCGCGAGGAACTCCGCGTCCGCCTGGAGGAGTACGGCGTCGTCGTCGAACCAGAGACCTTCTATCGGCTCTACTACTACCTCTACCGGTCGTTCCTTGGATACGGTTACATCGACCCGCTGATGTACGACCCGGCCATCGAGGACATCTCGTGTGACGGGGCGGACCTCCCCATCTTCGTCTACCACGACGGCTACACCGACATCGAGACGAACGTCACCTACGGGGGCGAGGAACTGGAGGAGTTCGTCATCCAGCTGGCCCAGCGAGCGGGCCGCCACGTCTCCGTCTCGGACCCCGTCGTCTCGACGACCCTGCCGGACGGGTCGCGGATCGAACTCGCGCTCGGCGAGGAGGTCACCCCGCGCGGGTCGGCGTTCACCATCCGGAAGTACGCCGACGAGCCGTTCACCCCCATCGACCTGGTGGAGTACGGCACCTTCTCAATCGAGATGCTCGCCTACCTCTGGCTCGCCATCGAGTCGAACAAGTCGCTCATCTTCGCCGGCGGGACGGCCGCCGGCAAGACGACGTCGATGAACGCCGTCTCGATGTTCATCCCACCTCGCTCGAAGGTCCTCACCATCGAGGACACCCGCGAGCTCTCCCTGTACCACGACAACTGGCTCTCCTCCGTCACGCGCGAACGGCTCGATGACTCCGACATCACGATGTACGACCTCCTGCGGTCCGCGCTCAGACACCGGCCGGAGTACATCGTCGTCGGTGAGGTCAGAGGGAGCGAGGCCATCACGCTGTTCCAGGCGATGAACACCGGCCACACGACGTTCTCGACGCTCCACGCCGACTCCGTCCAGACCGTCATCAACCGCCTGGAGAACGAACCCATCAACGTGCCCCGACCGATGGTCCAGTCGCTCGACATCCTGTGTGTGCAGGTCCTCGGGCGCTCGGGCGACGAACGCGTCCGCCGGGCCAAGACCATCGCCGAGATAGAGGGCATCGACCAGCGGACCGGTGAGCTGGACTACTCGAACACCTACTCGTGGAACTCAACCGCCGACCAGTTCTCCCAGAGCAACAGCGAGTTGCTCGACGAGATACGGACCGAACGCGGCTGGAGCCAGTCGGAACTGCTCACCGAGCTGCGCAACCGCCGCCGATTCCTAGAGTACCTCCGGCAGGAGGGCATCTCCGACTACCGGCGGTTCACCGCGATGGTCAACAAGTACTACGCCGACAAGGACCGGGTCATGGAACGCATCGACGGCGAGTCTGTGTAGATGGCACTGAACCCACTCGGTCTCGCGCCGCTGGTCGTCCTCGTCGCGCTGCTGGGCGTCGTCGGACTCGGTGCGGTCAGCGATGCCTTCGACCGGCGTCTGACCAGATTCGCTCGCCGCCTCTTCGGGCGCTACGTCAAGGCGTCGCCCGAACGAAAGCGGTCCCTGGAGTCGGCCTACATCGGCGAGACGTACCGTGGGTACGCGGCCCGGACGTACCTGCTTACCGCTGTCGCCGCGCTGTGTGGTGCCCTCGGTGGGACGTACGTCGTCGGCCTGTTGCTCCTCTCGATTCCGACCATCGTCGACCTCATGCTGGGGCTCCCGCGGACGATGGTCGCGACGCTCGGTCTGCGGGAGTTCGAGCTCGTGTTGGCCCCGAGACAGACGCTCGTCGTCCTCATCGCGGGGGGCACCGTCATCGGCGGCGGGACGGCGGGACTGACCTACCTGCTGCGCTGGGAGCTCCCAAAGAACACTGCGGCGGTCCGTCGCCGCAACATCGACGAGGGGATGCCACGCAACATCGCGTTCATGTACGCCCTCGCGCGCGGAGGGATGTCGTTCCCCGAGACAGTGCGGATTCTCGGACGGAACCAGGACATCTACGGCGAGATGTCCAGGGAGATCTCCATCGCCGTCCGCGAGATGGACCTGTTCGGCCGGGACGTCATCTCCTCGCTCCAGCACGTCTCCAGACGGACGCCCAGCGAGAAGATGAAGACGTTCTCCGAGAACCTCTCCAGCGTCCTGCAGAGCGGCCAGTCGCTCACCTCCTTCCTCCACGGGCAGTACGAACGGCACCAGGAGGAGGCCGCCGAGCGCCAGGCCGACATCATCGAGAACCTCGCCACCGTCGCGGAGGCGTACGTGACTGTCTTCGTCGCCGGCGTCCTCTTCCTCATCACCATCCTGCTGGTGTTCGGGCTCACGACCACCGACACCCTCCCCTTCCTCCAGCTGCTGGCGTATCTCGCCATCCCGCTGGCGAACCTGGGGTTCATGGTCTACCTGTCGTCGAAGATGGACGCGCTGGGAATCAGCGACACCGGGACGACGGACGCGCTGGACCGACTGGAGACGACGACGTTCGGGAAGCCCGCGTCGCGACCCACCGCGCGGGTCACCGACGGCGGCCACGTCAGCGGGACGGACGACAACTGGGCGCGACTCGACCTCTACGACCGCATCAAGACGGTGAAGCGCGTGCTCCGGTCACCGGTCGAGACGATGGTCTGGAACCCGACGAAGATGCTGTACGTCGCTGTCCCCGTCGCCGTGCTCGCCTTCGCCGTCCGAGTCCCGGCGGCCGTCCAGACGTCGATGGTCAACGTCCGACTGCTCGACGACCTGCTGGTTCAGTCCGTACTGCTGGTGCTGGGCTCTTTCGCCCTCGTCAGACTCCTCTACACGCGGCGCATCGCTCGCATCGAGCAGGCGACGCCGGACCTGCTCGAGCGGCTGGCGAGCCTGAACGAGGCAGGGATGTCGGTCGTCGAGAGCATCCGGCGGGTCCGCGGGAACGACGTCGGTGTGCTCACGCCGGAGATGGCGCGAATCTGGGCCGACATCAGGATGGGGGCGAACGTCGGCGACGCGCTCGTCAGGTTCGGCCGGCGCATCCGAACGACGCCGATAACCCGAGTCGTGACGCTGCTGATTCACTCGATGCGGTCGTCGGGCGAGCTGGGCCCGGTGCTCCGCATCGCCGCGACCCAGGCCCGCTCAGAGCTCCGCCTCCGGAAACGACGGCGCCAGCAGATGCTGACCTACCTGGTGGTCATCTACATCTCCTTCCTCGTCTTCCTGGTCATCATCGTCGCCGTCCAGGAGGTGCTCGTGCCGGCGCTCCCGTCGGACGTCCCGACGCCCGTGGGGTCGGCGAACCGCCTGGGCGTCGGCGTCGACCAGTTCGCGCGGTTCGGCCAGGTCGACAAGGCGGCGTACACGCTGGTGTTCTTCCACACGGCGCTTATCCAGGCGGTCCTGACTGGGTTCATCGGTGGCCAGCTCGGTGAGGGGACGCTCAAGGACGGCGCGAAGCACGCCGCCGTCCTGCTCGGGGTGGCCTACGTGGCGTTCCTCCTGCTCTCCTCACCGGTCGCTTCGCTGACGGTGGCGGACCAGCCCGTCGACGGCGGCGAGTTGACCGTCGAGTCGGCCTCGCTCTCTGACGGCGGGTTCGTCGTGGTCCACGCGGGGGACGCCGACGGTCCAGTTCTCGGCACGTCGGACTATCTCCAGGCCGGCACGTATGGCGACCTCCGGATTCCCCTCGACGGGTCGGTGAGCAGCGGCAGGTCCGTGGTGCTCGTCGTCCATCAGGACACGAACGGGAACGAGGCGCTGGATTACCGGTTCGACCAGCCTGATGGGAGCCCGGACCAGCCGTACGCGGCGACGGGCAACGCGGAGTACGTGACAGTCGACGTGACAATCGAGTGACGCTGGGTTTACGGTCGTCACCGGGGAAGACGGGGTAGATGGAGTTCGCAGCCTTCGCCGACGCCGCCGCCGCCATCGAGGGGGAGTCCGCCGACACGGCCATCGTCGAGGCGGTGACCGACCTGTTTACCAGCGCGGACGACGACCTCGAGTACCTGGCGCGGTTCGTCCAGGGCCGCGTGTTCCCCGCCCACGACTCTCGCACGCACGACGTCGGGCCGCAGCTGTGCTACGAGGCTATCGGTCGAGCGGCCGGACCGAACGTCTCGACTGACGACGTCGAATCGCGACTGGCCGACCTTGGCGATATCGGTGCCGTCGCGGCGAGTTACGATTTCGGCGGACAGCAGGGGCTCGGCGCGTTCGGTGCCGGTGAGAGCGAGGGGCTGACTGTCGCCGGCGTCGCGGCCGACCTCGCCGCGCTGGCGGCCGTCGACGGCGACGGGAGCCAGACGACGAAAGTCGAGACGCTGTTCGGTCTGTTCAACCGCTGTTCGCCGACCGAGGCGCGGTACCTCGCGCGGCTCGTCCTCTCGGAGATGCGCATCGGCGTCGGGACTGGCACGGTCCGCGACGCAATCGCGGCCGCCTTCGAGGTCCCGGTCGAGGACGTCGCGCGGGCGCTACAGGTGTCGAACGACTACGGGTACGTCGCGACGGTCGCTCGCGACGAGGGACGCGACGGACTGGCGGCCATCGACCTCGAAATCGGTCGCCCGGTCCAGGCGATGCTCGCACAGGCCGGCACCGTCACCGGAGCGCTCGAGGACTGGGCGACGGCCGCAGTCGAGTGGAAGTACGACGGCGCCCGCGTCCAGGTCCACTTCGACGGCGAATCGGCCCGCCTCTTCTCGCGGAACATGGAGGAGGTGACCGACCCGTTGCCGGAAATCGTCGAGACGGTCGAACGGGCCCTGGACGGCCCGGCGATTCTCGACGGCGAAGTGGTGGCTGTCGACGACGACGGGTCGCCCCTGCCGTTCCAGGAGGTCCTCCGGCGGTTCCGTCGGAAACACGACGTCGCCGCGACCCGGGCCGACGTCGCCGTCCGGTTGCACGCCTTCGACTGCCTCCACGTCGACGGCGAGGACCTGCTGGATGCCTCGCTCCGTGACCGCCACGCTCGCCTCGAATCGCTCTTCGGGGCCGACAGCGACACCGTCTCGGACCTCGTCCTCGCGTCCGACGCCGAGAGCGTCGCTGCCATCGAGCGCGAGGCGCTGTCGTCCGGTCAGGAGGGTATCATGCTCAAGGACCCGACGGCCGCCTACACGCCGGGCAAGCGGGGGAAACGCTGGCGCAAGCGCAAGCCCGACGTCGAGACGCTGGACTGCGTCGTCACCGGTGCCGAGTGGGGCGAGGGTCGCCGCGCGAACGTCCTGGGTACGTTCGAGCTGTCGGTGCGGACCGACGACGGGTTCGAGACGGTGGGGAACGTCGCGACGGGCATCACCGACGAGCAACTTGACTCGCTGACCGAGCGTCTAGAACCGCTGGTCGTCGAAACGTCTGGCCAGCACGTGCGTCTCGACCCGGCCGTCGTCTTCGAGGTGGGGTACGAGGAGATCCAGTCGTCGTCCAACTACGACTCCGGCTACGCCCTCCGGTTCCCCCGGTTCCTCGCGGTCCGCGAGGACAAGGCGCCGGCCGACGCCGACTCGCTCTCGCGGGTCGAACGTCTCGCCGACGAACAGTGACCGGCGCGACCGATACCTTTTCAGACTGGTCGGAGTAGGGACGAATATGACAGTTCGACACGACAACGTCACCGCCGAGTGGCTGGGGTACGCGACGCTCCGGCTCGAAACCGGCGATGCCGTCGTCTACTTCGACCCGGGGCGATACGGCGTGCTCACCGGTGAGTGGGAACCGCACGAGCCTGGTGTCCGGCATCCGGAGCCGCGAGACTACGAGGCGCGCGACGGGGACATTGTCTGTGTCACCCACGTCCACCACTACGACCCGGACGGGATTCGTCGTGTCGCTAAACCGGACGCGACGGTCGTCGCCTTCGAGGGCATCAACGTCCACGAGTCGGACCGCGACCTCGAGCGGTTTGCCGACCTGGAGTTCGAGGTCCGGGAGGTCTCGATGGAGGACGAGATTCTGGTCGGCGACACCCCCGTCTGGACCGTGCCGGCCTACAACCGCGAGGACGGCACGAACCTGCGTCCCGACGGGACGCCCATCCACCCGAAGGGCTTCGGCTGTGGCTTTCTCGTCTCGCTCGACGGCACGCGGGTGTTCTGGCCGGGCGACAGCGACGTGCTGGACGGGCACGCCGAGCTCGACGTCTCGCTGTTCGTCCCCACGCTCGCACCGAACGACACGATGGACCGCCACGAGGCTGCCGACCTGGCCGAGGCGATGGACCCGGACCTCGTGCTCCCGATGCACTACAACACGTTCGAGTCACTGGCCGCCGACGACGAGGCGTTCGCGGCCGACGTCGCGAGCCGGCACATCCCGGTCGTGCTGGACCGCGACTGAGTCAGCGGCGGTCCGACTGGCGAGCACGCGAGACCGCGCTCCGTACCGACCTCAGATTACGCCCATCTCGGTCAGTCGCTCGGGCAGGTACGTGTCGGTCACGAAGTCCAGGCCACGGGAGGCCAGTGCCTGCTGTTCGGCCTTCTTCCCGATGTCCAGCTGGAGTTCGATCTGCTCGCGCCAGAACTCCGTCTGGAACCGCGGGTCCTCGAGCTCGGATTCGAGAGCGTTGATGTCCGAATCCGACAGCGGGTCCGTCGGTAGGTCGTACTCCACGATGTCGGCCGGCCGGATGCCGATGAACTGTGCCTCCGGCGTGGCGAGATACTCCGAGAGGTGCGCCGACTTGATAGAGCCGTACGCGACTGAGCCGTAGATGCGGTACGACCAGGGGTCGCCGTCAGTGAAGACGGTGACCGGCAGGTCGAGTTCGTCGTGGAGGCGCTTGGTGATGCGCCGGGTCGCGCGGGCGGGCTGGCCCTTGAGGTGGACGACGATGACGTTGTACTCCTCGTCGAACCCGTTCTCGACGAGCCGGTCACGCATCCCGCCGGTCTCCACACAGAGGACGAAGTCGGCGTCGTTGTCGAGGAACTCGATGGTGTCGGGGTTGTTGGGAATCTGGTAGCCGCCCTCGCCGACGTCCTTCTGGCAGTGAATCTCGCGTTCGCCCCGGCGGGTCTGCTCGCGGAGTTTCAGCGGCCCCATGATGGTCGCCCCGGACTCTTCGGGACGCATGTGGAAGTCCTCGCGCGTGACGTCGGAGACGATCTCGAGGTCCTCGACGAGCTGGTTGGACTCGTCCTGGTCGTTGAACTGCGCGTCCTCCATATCCCACGATTCGGAGAGGTAGTACAGCTCACGCAGGGTCGACGAGCGGTCCTCGTCGAGCTGTTTCGAGAGGAAGTCGATGGTGTAGATGGCCTTCAAGAGCTTCTGCGCACCGGAGACCGACTTCGCCGACCGGGTGGAGTGGCGGTCGCCGTACACCCAGACCTTCTTGTCCTCGTCGTACTCGATGTTGGACTTCGTCCGGGTCGGGATTTGCATCGACGGCACCTCGCCGCCGGCGAACTGGTCGTAGAACTCCGCCGCGAGGTCGATGAGTTTCTCGCGGGCCTCCTCGGACTGCTGTGGGGTGTCTGATTCTGAGCTCATGTCAGGCGTTCACCGTCAGTTTCTCGTCCTCGACGCCGTCGACCGAGACGGTGAACTCGGCCTCGTCTGCCACGCTGTACTCCAGCACCGCCCGTTCGCCCGCACCGACGGTCTGTGACCACTTGACGAACCACTCGCCGTCCATCTCGACCACCGTCGCGCCGTTCGTGTCCGTTGGTTCTGCGGTGACGATATCCGTCAGTTCGATGTCGGCGTTCGTGTCGTCGTTGTTCTCGACGACGAGTCTGACCGTCCCGTCCTCGACCGCGCGTTCGACGAGGACGTTGTTCATGATGCGGGCCAGCGAGTCGTCGATGACGAGCTCCTCGTTGCCGGTGACCTCGGTGAGCTTCCGCGCCATCTCCGGGAGGATGGTCGCGAGTTTGTTCTGCTTCTTCCGACGCTGTTGCATCGACCGCCGCTTGTTGAGGTAACTTTTGAGCTCGCGGGCGGCCTCCCGGATGGCGAGTTCTATCTCGTCTTCCATCTCGGGGATGTTGGCGATGGCGTCCTTCGACTCACTGGTGAAGGGGACGTTGGTCGAGGCGACGTGGACCATGATGACCGCCGGGCCGTTGGGGATGCCGGAACCGCCCGGCTGGTCTAAGTTGTAGTTGCGCCAGTTGATGCCCTTGATGACGTCGGTGGTCGCACACGCGCCGCGCTGGTAGACCAGTGGGACGCGGTTCGCGAAGCGCATCACCTCGACGGGTCCCTCGGCGGGGAGGTCGCCGCCGTAGGCGATGCCGGCCTCGACCACGAACGGGTCGCCGCCGTGGACTGCGGCGTCGCGGGTCGACGCGGCGTAGAAGTCCGCGTCGAACTCCTTTCGGAGCCCCTCTTCGACGAGCTCCGCGGTGATGGGCGAGAGGCAGTCGGTCGGCGGCGCGATGATGTCCGTCTCCCGCATCGCGGTCAGGAGGTCGCTCGCCGTGTCCCGGTCGTCGGCGACGGCCGAGACGTTCGGCGGGTCGTCGGGGACCCGGACGGCCGCAGCCCAGAGCGCGTCGACGATGTTCTCGCGGGCGGTCTCACCGAAGGTGGCGTCGTCGTGCTCTTCGGTCATGTCGGCGGCCCGGTCGACGTAGTCCCGGAGGTCCTTCCTGGTGACACGGTGGCGGCTGTCTCCGAACTTGTCGACGAGTCGGCCGGCGAGTCCCTCGACGGCGGCGTCGTCCTTCCGGGTCGACGTCGCGTCGTCGACCAGCCCGTAGAGGTCGCTCTGGCGCTGTGCGACGACGGCGTCCCAGGCCGCCTCGACGGCGTTCTCCGTGACCGTCGCGCCGAAGGTCGTCCCGTACTCGGCCTCGATGTCGTCGGCCGCCTCGTCGACGATAGCCGCTATCTCGTGGTGTGCCACCCGGTCGCTGTCGTGGATGGCGTCGGAGACTGCCTTCGCGAACGCTGCCGTGGCGTCGGCGCCCTTGTTGGCGACGGCTGCCTCGACGGCGTCCTCGATGCTCTCGTCCGCGTGGGCCTGTGGGGGTTGCCAGGCCATCCCGCGGCCGTAGTGGTAGTCGTTGAAGTTCGCGATGACCTTGTCGGCGGTCTTCGCGCCGACGCGGGTGAACTCGGCCTGGAGGAACCCCGAGACAGAGTACGAGTCAGTCTCGGCGAGCATCTTCAGCAGCGTCCCGAGCTCGACGCCGTGGGGATGGGGTCGAATCTCCGAGGTCTCCGCTGGCAGACCAGCGTCCTCGACGCGCTCGAACTTCAGGGGCTCGTCCAGTCCCGGCTCCATGAACTCGATGCGAGCGTGGGGATTGACGACGGCGGTGTCCTGGATGTAGTCGTGGAGACTCGAGCGGGCACGCATGTTCGCCTCCATCTCGAGTTCGATGCGGGTGCCGTGGGGGCGTTCCCAGGTCGTCGTCTCGTCGACGCTGATCTCGGGCTCGTTGGTGTCCGTATCGATGATGAGTTCGAAGTACTGCGCCTCGGACTGGCCCTTGGGTCGGGAGGTTACCTTCGCGGGCTTCCCGGAGGTCAGCTGGGAGTAGAGGACGGCCGCAGAGATGCCGATACCCTGCTGACCGCGGGACTGTTCACGGGCGTGGAAGCGGGAGCCGTAGAGGAGCTTCCCGAATATCTTGGGGAGCTGTTCCTTGGTGATGCCGGGACCGTTGTCCTCGACGACGAGGCGATAGTAATCACCGGCCTCCTGTATCTCGACGTAGATATCGGGGAGGATGCCGGCCTCCTCGCAGGCGTCGAGCGCGTTGTCGACGGCCTCTTTGACGGCCGTGACCAGCGCCCGGGCGTCCGAGTCGAACCCGAGCATGTGCTTGTTCTTCTCGAAGAACTCGGCGATGGAGATGGCCCGCTGTGTCTGGGCCAGCTCCTCGGCGATTCCCTCGCCTTCACCGAGTTGCGACTGAAACGAGGTCATTGACGTGGGGGAAGGTACTAACGTCGAGCTTAAAAGGTGTTCGCCAGGGCGGTGAAAGTGAACAGATGCGTTCGAACCAGTCCACTGTTCGGGAACCGGTTCGGTGATTCAAGCGGTCTGACGACGGCGTTCAGGGCGGCTCTGTTCTGTCAGCAGGTTACGGAGTTAGGCCGTTCAAACGCCTCTCTCGGGTGGATTCGGGCCGATTCTCGCACGCGCGTGCGGGAATTTTATAAGGGTGCCCCTACTAACCAGAGTAAGTTCCTATGTCAGGAGAGTCTGATGAGTACGGCGCAAAGTCAATCCAGACCCTAGAAGGGCTGGAGGCCGTCCAGAAACGGCCTGCGATGTATATCGGTTCCACCGATGCCAGAGGTCTCCACCATCTCGTCTACGAAGTCGTCGACAACGCCATCGACGAGGCGCTGGCGGGCTACTGTGACACCATCGAGGTGACCATCCACGACGACGGCTCGGTCTCCGTCAGCGACGACGGGCGTGGCATCCCGGTCGACATCCAGGAAGAGCACGGGGTCCCGGCCGTCGAGGTCGTGATGACCATCCTCCACGCGGGTGGAAAGTTCGACAACAAGTCCTACCAGGTCTCGGGTGGCCTCCACGGCGTCGGCGTCAGCGTCGTCAACGCCCTCTCGAAGTGGCTCGAAGTCGAGGTCAAGCGCGACGGCGCGGTCTGGAAGCAGCGCTTCGACCACGGCGAACCCGAGTACGACCTCGAACGCATCCGCGACCTGGACCCGGACGAAGAGACCGGGACCACGGTCCGGTTCTGGCCCGACGACGACATCTTCGAGACGGGTGAGTTCATCTTCTCGACGCTCGAGTCCCGGCTTCGCGAACTCGCCTTCCTCAACTCCGGCGTCGCCATCACGCTCTCCGACGAGCGCGACGGCGAGGCCACCACCTTCGAGTACGAGGGCGGCATCCGGGAGTTCGTCGAGTACCTGAACGAGACGAAAGAGCCCCTCCATCCCGACGTCATTTACTTCGAGGACGAGGAGGACATCGGCGAAGGGGTCGTCCAGGTCGAAATCGCGCTACAGGGCACTGCGGACCTGCAGGGCTCCATCCACGCCTTCGCGAACAACATCAACACCCGCGAAGGGGGGTCTCATCTCACCGGCTTCAAGACCGCACTCACACGCGTGGTCAACGACTACGCCGCCGAGAACGGACTGCTGAAGGACCTTGACGATACGCTGAAGGGCGACGACATCCGTGAGGGACTCACCGCCGTCATCTCGGTGAAGCACCCCGACCCGCAGTTCGAGGGGCAGACCAAGACCAAGCTCGGCAACAGCGAGGTCCGGGGCGTCGTCGAGTCGGCGATGCACGACGGCCTGGCGACGTTCTTCGAGGAGAACCCGGACACGGCCGAGACCATCATCGGGAAGGCCGTCGAGGCGGCGAAGGCACGGAAGGCCGCGAAGAAGGCCGAGGAGCTCACGCGCCGGAAGTCGGCGCTGGACTCGACGGCGCTCCCCGGGAAACTGGCCGACTGCCAGACCCGGGACCCGGAGGAGGCCGAGCTGTTCGTCGTGGAGGGCGACTCCGCGGGCGGGAGCGCGAAGCAAGGTCGTAACCCAGAGTTCCAGGCCATCCTCCCCATCAAGGGGAAGATCCTGAACGTCGAGAAACACCGCCTGGACCGCATCTTGGAGAACAACGAGATCCGGAACCTCATCACCGCGCTCGGCACCGGCATCGGCGACGAGTTCGACATCGACGACCTGCGCTACCAGAAGGTCATCATGATGACCGACGCGGACGTCGACGGGGCCCACATCCGGACACTCCTGTTGACGCTGCTCTACCGCCACATGAAGCCGCTCATCGAAGCCGGGAACGTCTACGCCTCCCAGCCCCCGCTGTACCGCATCCGGTACCGGGGCGAGACGTACGACGCGATGACAGAGGCGGAACGCGACCGTATCGTCGAGGAGAAGTGCGACGGGAACCCGACGCAGGTCCAGCGGTTCAAGGGCTTAGGCGAGATGAACCCCGACCAGCTCTGGGAGACGACGATGGACCCCGAGAACCGCATCCTCAAGCAAATAAACATCGAGGACGCGGCGGCCGCCGACCGGATGTTCAACATCCTGATGGGTGACGCCGTCGAACCGCGCAAGGAGTTCATCAAGGAACACTCCCCTGAAGCGGAGTGGGTCGACATATGAGCTCGGACGTGCCAGAGGACGCGGCGCCACCGGCACAGCGCATCCAGCACGTCCGTATCGAGGACGAGATGGAGCAGTCCTACATCGACTACGCGATGTCGGTCATCGCGGGGCGTGCGCTCCCGGACGTCCGTGACGGCCTCAAGCCGGTCCACCGGCGCATCCTCTACGCGATGCACGAGATGGGTATCTCGTCGGGGTCCAGCCATCGGAAGTCCTCGTCCATCGTCGGCGAGACGATGGGTGACTACCACCCGCACGGCGACAGCGCAATCTACGACACGCTCGTCCGGATGGCCCAGGACTTCTCGATGCGCTACCCGCTGGTCGACGGCCAGGGGAACTTCGGGTCGATGGACGGCGACCCGCCCGCTGCGATGCGGTACACGGAGGCCCGGATGGCCCCCATCGCAGAGGAACTGCTCGAAGACATCGAGAAGGACACCGTCGACTTCTCCAGCAACTACGACGACCGCCTGCAGGAACCGGACGTCCTCCCCGCGAAGGTGCCGAGTCTCCTCCTGAACGGATCGTCGGGCATCGCCGTCGGGATGTCGACGAACATCCCGCCGCACAACCTGGGCGAACTCGTCGACGCGACCACCGAACTCATTCATAACCCGGAGGCCACCGTCGAGGACCTGATGGAGCACATCAAGGGGCCCGACTTCCCGACCGGGGGGAACATCGTCGGCCGCGACGCCATCTACTCGGCGTACACGACCGGTCGCGGCCGACTGCGGGTCCGTGCCGAGTACGAGGTCGACCGCGAAGACGGCCGGATCGTCATCAGCGAACTGCCCTACCAGGAGAACAAGGCCCGCATCGTCGAGCGAATCGCCGACGACGTCAACGAGGGGAAGATTGCGGGCATCGCCGACCTGCGCGACGAGTCCGACCGGAACGGCGTCCGTATCGTCGTCGAACTCAAGCGCGGCGCGAACATCGACGTCGTCGAGAACCGCCTGCTGGACCACCACCTCGAGTCGACGTTCGGTGTCATCAACCTCTCGCTGGTCGACGGCCAGCCCAAGGTGCTCTCGCTGAAACAGACACTCCAGCACTATATCGACCACCGCCGCGAGGTCGTCCGCCGGCGTTCCGAACACGACCTCGAAGAGGCCGAGGACCGGGAACACATCCTCGAAGGCCGTCTCAAGGCCCTGGAGAACGTCGACGACGTCGTCGACCTTATCCGGAACAGCGAGGACCGCGACGCGGCCCGCGCGGGGCTCCACGAGGAGTTCGACTTCTCCGAGGACCAGGCGGCCCACATCGTCCGGATGCAACTCGGCTCGCTGACCTCGATGGAGACGACCGAAATCGAGGAGGAGTACGAGGAGGTCCAGGCGACCATCGACTACCTCGAATCGGTCCTCGATAGCCGCGCGAAGCTGGACAGCGTCATCGTCGACGAGCTCCAGGCGATGAAAGACGAGTACGACGACGACCGTAGAACGTCCATCATCGAGGACGAGGGCCAGGTCACTCACGAGGACCTCATCCCGGAGGAGGACTGTGTGGTCGTCATCACCGAGGACGACTACATCAAGCGGATGCCCGTCGACGCGTTCGACCCACAGGGCCGGGGCGGGAAGGGTATCATCGGCTCGGACCCGAAGGAGGGCGACCGGGTCTCGAAGGTGTTCCGGGCCAACTCCCACGACTACCTGCTCTGTTTCACCAACCAGGGGCAGGTGTATCGACTGAAGACCTACGAGATTCCGGAGATGTCCAGAACCGCCCGCGGGAAGTCGGCCATCAACGTCATCGACCTCAGCGACGGCGAGGAGATAACTGCCGTCGTCTCGACGGACGACTTCGAGGAGGACGAGTGCATCACGATGGTGACCCGGGACGGGTACACCAAGCGCACCTGCGCGGCCGATTTCCAGAACATCCGGACCACCGGCATCCGGGCGGCGAAACTCGAGGACGGCGACGAGCTCGTCGACGTCGAGGTGACCGACCGAACGAAGGACCTCGTCGTAGCCACCGAACACGGGATGACCATCCGTTTCGACGAGAACGAGGTCCGCGAGATGGGGCGGTCGGCGCGCGGGGTCAGGGCCATCGACCTCCAGGGCGACGACAAGGTCGCCGCGATGGTCGCCACCGACGACGCCGACGAGCGGTCGCTGCTGACCGTCACCCGGAACGGCTACGGGAAACGGACGAAACTGGGCGAGTATCGCCGCCAGTCCCGCTACGGGAAGGGGCTCATCGACATCAAGACCGACGAGCGAAACGGCCCGGTGGCGACGGCGAAAGCCGTCACCGAGCAGGACCACCTCGTCATCATGTCCCAACAGGGCCAGATAATGCGAATCAGCGCCGGTGACGTCTCACAGGTCGGCCGGAACACCAAGGGCGTGACCATCATGGGCCTGGACGCCGGTGACCAGGTCGCGAGCGTGACCGTCGTTCCTGCGGCCGTAGACGAGTCGTAACCACGCCTCGAAGGATGGCCGATGTCCCGACGGCGATCGCCCATCGCGGGTTCGCCGGACTGTATCCGGAAAACACCCTCGCTGCGGTTCGAGGAGCCGTCGAGAGCGGTGCCGACATGGTCGAGGTCGACGCGGTCCCGACGGCGGACGGTGAGGTCGTCGCCTTTCACGACGAGCGACTCGACGACGGTGGTGAGAGCAGGGGCGTCACAGACCGCGAGGGCCGCGTCTGGGACCGGTCGACGGACGTCGTGACGAATGCACGGGTCCTCGGCACCGAGCAGCGGGTGCCAACCCTCGAATCGGTGCTGGAGGTCCTCCCGGCGGACGTCGGCCTCAACGTCGAACTGAAGAACCCCGGCACGACCGCTATCAGACCGTTCGAGGCGGTCGACGGTGCGGACCGCAGCGCTGCTCGCGACCGATGGACGCCCTTCGTGGACAGGGTGCTGTCGGTGACCGACGCGTCAGAGACGCCTGTCCTCTTCTCC
The DNA here is from genome assembly GCF_029338275.1 of Haloarcula ordinaria. NCBI lineage: Archaea > Methanobacteriati > Methanobacteriota > Halobacteria > Halobacteriales > Haloarculaceae > Haloarcula > Haloarcula ordinaria. The sequence continues at coordinate 2,285,896 of NZ_CP119789.1, forward strand.
TCGTTCTGTGAGGGAGCGCTCGCCGCGGTCCGAGGCAAGCGGCCGGACGCGTCGCTCGCTGCGCTGGTCGGCCGGCGCGACTGGGAGGCCGGTGCGACTATCGCGCGCCGCTACGACGTCGAGGCACTCCACGTCCCGCTCGAACAGGTGGACAACCCGACCCTGGCGTCCCTCGCCGACGACCTGGGCGCTGCTGTCAACGTCTGGACCGTCCGGGACTGGCAGGAAGCCCGTCGTGCACTGGACGTCGGCGCCGACGGACTCATTGCTGACTACCCCGGACTCGACCGGTATCTGAGCGATTAGAGCGTCCGCTTCCCGAACGCGCTCGCGGCCAGCTCACAGGCGAGCTCGGCGGTCTGGTTGTGGTCGTCGAGGATGGGGTTCACCTCTACGAGTTCCATCGAGCGTAGCGCATCGCCTCGGTCTGCGACGTACTCCATCGCGACGTGGGCCTCGCGGTAGGAGACGCCTCCGCGGACCGGCGTCCCGACACCGGGTGCCTCCGTCGGGTCGAGCCAGTCCATGTCCAGCGAGACGTGGATGGCGTCGGTGCCGTCCGTCGCGACGTCGAGTGCCTCCTGGACGACGGCCGGGACGCTGCGGGTGTCGATCTCCGACATCGTGTATGCGGTGACCTCGCTCTCGTTGATGAGCCGGCGCTCTTCCTCGTCGACGTCCCGGAGCCCGACCAGGACGACGTTCGATTCCTTCACCGCAGACGTGTGGGCCCAGTCGTGGTCGGCGAACTCCCCGGTGCCGAGGATGGCCGCGAGCGACATCCCGTGGGTGTTGCCGCTGGGCGACGTCGCGGGCGTGTTGAAGTCCCCGTGGGCGTCGAACCAGACGACGCCGACGTCTTCGTCGGGGCCGGCTATCCCCGCGACAGTCCCGATAGCGATGGAGTGGTCGCCCCCCAGCACCAGGGGGAACTCGCCGTCAGCGACTGTACTGGCGACTGCTGTCCGGACGTCGTCGCAGACGTCCCTGGTCTCCTCGAAGTACTTCGCCCGGCCGCGCTCCAGTACCGTCGAATCCGGGTCGCGCTCCTCTGGGTTGGGGACGGCGAGGTCCCCGCCGTCGACGCAGTCGTAGCCGAGTCGCTCGAGCTGGCCCGCGAGACCGCCGTACCTGATGGCAGAGGGCCCCATGTCGACGCCACGCCGGTCCGCGCCGAGGTCCATCGGGACACCCAGGATACGGACGTTGCGCTTCATACGATGGCTTCTCGGCCAGCCGAGAAAAGAACGGGGGGCTGTGAGGCCGACGACGCGTCAGTTGTACTGCCGACAGACTCGTTCGATACCTTCCTCGAACGAGATCTGTGGCTCCCAGCCCGTCGCCGCCCTCATCTTCGAGGCGTCGGCACAGGTGTCGTGGACGTAGACGTCGTCGGGAATCGGGTTCTCGACGAACTCGGGGTCGATGTCGGTGCCAAGTTCGTCGTTCAGCATCTCTACCACCGTGCGGAAGTCGAATGCCTCGCCGGTCCCGAGGTTGTAGATGCCGTCGAGTTCGTGTTCGGCCGCCTGGACGAGCCCGCGGACGATGTCGTTGACGTGTGTGAAATCGCGCGTCTGAGTGCCGTCGCCGTAGAGAACCGGCGCGTCGCCGTTGGCCATGTCGTCGGCGAACTGCGCGATGACGTTCGCGTACTCGCCCTTGTGCTCTTCGGCGCCACCGTAGCCCTGGTAGACCGAGAAGAAGCGCATCCCGGCCAGTGAGAGGTCGTAGTGGTTGTGGAAGTACTCGGCGTACGTCTCGCGGGCCATCTTCGAGGCCTCGTACCCCGTGTTCACTGTGACATCCATGGACTCCGGAGAGGGAGTAGTTCGGCTGCCGTAGATAGACGACGTCGAGGCGTAGACCACGGTGTCACACCCGTCGTCGCGGGCCTGTTCGACGGTGTTCACGAACCCTTCGACGTTGACGCGGGTCCCGTGTGTCGGGTCGTCCTCGTGCATCGCGTAGGACGACAGCGCCGCGAGGTGGAAGACCACGTCGACGTCCGTCGGCAGGTCGTCGTCGAGGACGCTCTTGTCCACGTACGTTACTTCGTCTGACACGTTCGCCGGCGTCCCGAGATAGCCGTCGTCCAGCGCGACGACATCGTTGTCCTCGGCCAGTTCGTTGGCCAGATTCGAACCGATGAATCCGCCGCCGCCAGTCACCAGCACGCGATGTCCGTTCATACACATGTAGCCACGAGGGCGTACAATAGTGGTGTCGCTTTCCGCTGAAAGTTACCGGACAGCGTGGATTTGTGGGGGGTCTCACCGCCGGGTTTAAGGACGGTTATACCGAACGAGACATTATGTCATCAATCGAACTGACCCCGAGCCAGAAAAACATACTCCAGGAGCTCGTCAACCTGTACCGGGAGAGCGAGACGGCGGTCAAAGGCGAAGACATCGCCGCCGAAGTCGACCGCAACCCCGGGACGATACGTAACCAGATGCAGAGCCTGAAAGCCCTCCAGCTCGTAGAGGGCGTCCCCGGCCCCAAAGGCGGGTACAAACCGACAGCGACTGCGTACGACGCCCTCCAGATTCAGGACATGGAACAGGCCGCCGAAGTTCCCCTTCGCCACAACGGCGAACTGGTCGAGCACTCCAACGTCGAGGAGATCGACCTCACCAGCGTCCACCACCCGGAGGAGTGCCGCGCGGAGATACAGCTCCAGGGCTCGATCTCCGGGTACCACGAAGGTGACTCGGTCACCGTGGGGCCGACGCCGCTCTCGAAACTCCAGATCATCGGCACGCTCGAAGGGAAGGACGACACCAACAACAAGCTCATCCTGACTATCGACGACATGCGAGCGCCGGCCGGCGAGCCCGAACACTAGTTCCGGATCTTCTCTTCGCGTTCTCTCCCTGCTCGCTGCGACGAGCAACACCGCCGCTCCAGTTCTGGATGATTAATATCCGGAGAACGAGGGCTGTCGCGCGCGTTTCAAAGCCTTTGTATCACACCACTCCTCAAGTCGAGATATGACTGATAAGGTCGTCGTACTCGGTGCTGGCTACGCCGGTGCAGGCGCCGTCAAGAGTTTTGAAAACGAACTGAACGGTGACGCGGATCTGACCTGGATCTCGGACACTGATTTCCACCTCGTTCTCCACGAATCCCACCGCTGCATCCGTGACCCGTCCGTCCAGGACAAAATCTCGATTCCTGTCCACGACATCAAGGAACCGACCACGTCGTTCATCGAAGACGAGGTCGTCGCTATCGACACCGACGAACGGCGCGTCGAACTCGCTGCGAACGACGCCGTCGAGTACGACTACCTCCTCGTCTGTCTCGGTTCGCAGACCGCCTTCTTCGGCATCCAGGGCCTCGAAGAACACGCCCACACGCTGAAGAGTCTCGACGACGCTCTGGGCATCCACGAGGCCGTCCAGACCGCCGCCCGGGAGGCGACTCAGAACGACCCTGCGCAGGTCGTCATCGGTGGCGCCGGCCTCTCGGGCATCCAGACCGCCGGCGAGGTCGCCGAGTTCCGCGACCTGCACGACGCGCCGATCGACATCCACCTCGTCGAGGGCCTCGACGAGATCTTCCCCGGCAACGACCCCGAACTGCAGGGCTCGCTCCGCAAGCGCCTGGTCGAGCGCGACGTCGAGATCATGTGCGGCGAGTTCATCGGCGAGGTCGACGAGGACACCGTCTACATCGGCGACGACGAGGAACTCGACTACGACGTGCTGGTCTGGACCGGCGGTATCACCGGCCGCGACGCCGTCCAGGACGTCAAGCTCGACAAGGACGACCGCAACCACCGCATCCACGCGGAGAGTGACTTCCAGACCGACGACGAGCGCGTCTTCGCCATCGGCGACTGCGCGCTCATCGACCAGCCCGGCGAGCAGCCCGCTCCGCCGACCGCCCAGGCCGCCTGGCAGGCCGCAGAGGTCGCCGGTGAGAACCTCGCTCGTGCCGTGCGCGGCCAGCCACTCAGTACGTGGACGCACAAGGACAAGGGGACCGTCATCTCCGTCGGCGAGAAAGCCGTCGCCCACGACGTGATGGGCGTCCCGATCTCGACGTTCGGTGGCCTCCCGGCGAAGATTCTCAAGAAGGGTATCGCCGCCCGCTGGATCGCCGACGTCACCAGCATCGGTCGCGCCGCGAAGGCGTGGCCGGATATGTGAACCCACTGTTTGCATCTCCTTCGGGCACTCCGCGCCCTCAGTCGAGCAAAAACTTGGGGAAAAATCGCTGCGTGCTCCTTTCGCGCGGCTGCGCCGCGCGGCAGTCCGCGCGCTGCGGGTGAACCGACGCCTTCGGCGTCGGACACGGTCCTCTGAAATCTCCGTTCCGGTCTATTCTCAGTCGGCCTGCCTTTCCCCGGGTCGTGCGACGGAGCGCACTCCCGGCCTGACCTCCCGCTATTGCTCGATACTCAATCCAGCGTGCCAATGGTCGCTATCGCTCGCCTCGACTGCCTCGTCCATCTCCTTCAGGTAGGTCACCGCGAGGCTCGCGCACTTCGCGGCCTTCCGCTCGCCCTCAGCCCGGAACTCGCCGGTGACGCGGTTGGCGTAGACCGTACAGACCGCCCCAGCCCGGAGGCCGTAGATGCTGGCGAGGGTGAGGATGCTCGCGGCCTCCATCTCGAAGTTGAGGACCCCGGCTTGCTGGAGTGCTTCGAGGTCACCATCGCTTCCCCGGGCTTCGAAACCGCCGAAACCCGGGCGAGACTGTCCAGCGTAGAAACTGTCCGTCGAGCAGGTCACGCCGAGGTGGTAGTCGTAGCCCAGTTCTTCGGCGGCCGCGACGAGCGCCGAGACGACGCGGTGGTCCGCGCTGGCCGGGTAGTCCTCGCGGACGTACTCCTTGCTGGTCCCCTCCTGTCGGACGGTGCCCGTCGTGATGACGAGGTCGCCGACGCTGGCCTCCGCCTGGATAGCGCCACAGGACCCGACTCTGAGGAGCGTTTCGGCGCCGACGCGGGCCAGTTCCTCGACGGCGATGGCGGCGGAGGGCGACCCGATACCGGTCGACGTCACGGAAATCGGCGTCCCCTCGTGCGTACCGGTCGCGGTGCGGTATTCGCGGTGGTCCGCGACGAGCTCGTGGTCGTCCCAGTCGGCGACCACCTTCTCGACGCGCTCGGGGTCGCCCGGCAGGAGCACGCTGTCGGCGACGTCTCCCGGTCCCACCTCGAGGTGGTACTGAACGTCGTCGTTCGGGTCTTCGCTGTCGCCGGTCATTTGCCCAGGTGTGCCGGAGATATCGTCGCGGGCAAGAGTTCGCCGAGGGTGTACTCGGTGCCGTCCTCGCCGTCAGTGACAATCGGGAGCGACTCGTCACAGAACTCGGAGAGGGTCTGGCGGCACATCCCACAGGGTGTGACGCCGTCTCGCTTGTCCGAGGAGACGGCGAGGCGGACGAACTCGTCGTGGCCGTCGCGGACCGCCGACCCGATGGCCAGCTCCTCGGCGTGGATGCTGTTGCTGTAGTTGGCGTTCTCGATGTTACAGCCGGTGTACACCGACCCGTCGGCCGTCTCGATGGCTGCGCCGACCCGGTACTCCGAGTAGGGTGCGTACGACGCGTCGATGGCGTCCCGTGCGGCCTGCATGAGGTCGTCCATGGTCACGGGTGGACTGGCCGGGTGAAATACCCACCGCCGGGGCCAACGGGGCTATCGCTCGGTTCAGTTCGCGTCGTCGACGGCGGAGCGGACCAGTGATTCCACCTGGTCGATCAGGTCGTCGACGGACTCGCTCTCCGCGTAGACGCGGACGTATGGCTCCGTGCCGCTAGGGCGGACGAGTGCCCAGGCCCCGCCGTCGAACGACAATCGGACGCCGTGGTCGGTCGACACCGTGGCCTCGGGAAAGGCCGCAGGCAGCGATTCGCCGAGCGTCTCCATCGCCCCTGCCTTTGCCGCCTCCGGACAGGGGACGCTCACCTTCCGGTAGGGCCGTTCGTCCACGACGGCCCGGCGTTCCGCGAGCGGTGTCGCCGCGAAGAGTCTGGCGAGGACGGCCGCGCTGGCGACGGCGTCTATCCAGCCACCGAACGCCGGGTGGACGTGCTTCCACGGTTCGGCGGCGAAGACCACCTCGGTGTCCGGGCCGGCGTCGGCGCGAACGTCGGCGATGCCCTCGTGAAGTGCGCCCAGACGGACGCGTTCGACGCGGCCGCCGGCCTCCTCGACGCGCTGGTCGATGCGACCCGATGCGTTGGGCGTGGTGACGACAACCGGGTCCTCGGCGCTCGACCGGGCGGTGTATGTCTCGGCGAGCATCGCGACCACCGTGTCCTCGTGGACGACGTCGCCCTCCTCGTCGACGAGCACGAGTCTGTCGCCGTCGCCGTCGTGGCCGATACCGACGTCGACGTCCGTGCTCGCGACGAGCGACCGGAGGGCGGTGAGCGACTCCGCCGTGGGTTTGCTCTCGCGTGCGGGGAAGTGGCCGTCGACGTTGGCCTCGGTCGCGATTACTGAGGCGCCGAGCGCTCTGAGTACGTATGGTGTCGCGACGCCCGCCATCCCGTTCCCACAGTCGACGGCGACGGTCAGGTCAGTCGGGGCCGCTCCCAGCGTGTGAGCGTAGGTCGCCACGGTGTCCCGATAGTCCGGCAGGACGTCCTCGCGTTCGGTCGCACGCCACTGGTCCCATGACGCTGGGTGAGTGTTGTTCGCGACGCGGTCCTCCAGTCGGCGCTCGGCGTCACCGTGGTACTCCTCGCCGTCCACGAACAGCTTGATGCCGTTGTCCGTCGGCGGGTTGTGACTCGCGGTCACCATCACGCCTCGTCGGCCCTGCGAGGCGTAGGCGAGCGCCGGCGTGGGTACCCGTCCCAGTTTTACGACGTTCGCGCCGGCGCTCGCGAGGCCGGACGCGACGGCGTCAGCCAGCGCCGGCGACGTGACTCGACCGTCGTAGCCCACCACGAACGTCCCGCCGTCCCGGCCGGCGGCCCGGCCGACCGCCAGTGCCCGGTCTGGCGTGACGTCGGCGTCGACGGGGCCTCTGATGCCGGCCGTCCCGAACAGGTCCATAGATTGCGTTCCGGGAGGGCGCGGTTTAATTCCCCCGTTCTCACGAGTCAGGACTCGGCGGTCCGGTTCGCGACCCACCGATGGTACTCGCTCTGGTTCAATACGACTACCGTCCCGTCCATCCGGCTGTGGCCGGCCCCGCACAGTTCGGCACAGTGGAGGCGGTACGACCCGGTCTCTGTCGCGTGGGTCCGGGCGACCATCTCCTGGCCGGGGAAGACGTCCTGCTTGATGCCCAATTGCGGGACGTAGAAGGAGTGTATCACGTCCACCGTGCGCAGTCGGAACCGCACGTCCTCGTCGACGGGGATCACGAGACGCGACTGGGTGGTGACGTTCGAGTCCAGGTAGTGGAACTCCCAGCCCCACTGGTAGGCCACCACTTCGACCTCCATGTCGGCGGCTCCGCCGTCGGCCGGCGTCGCCGCGGCGGGACTGATATAGGGCGTCGCGAGCACGAAGAACGCCGAGATGCCGACGAAGACGAGGATGGCCCCCGTCGCGGCCGTCCAGGTCACCTCCAGCGCCGGGTCGTCGACGGTCGGCCGGGGTGCGTCGTTGTTCCGGAACCGGTAGATGGCGTAGACGAGGGTGAGCTCGACGAACAGCGTCAGCGGCAGGGCGACGTAGAGCAACTGCTCGTTGAGCTCGTCGATGGCCGCCCGGTTGAGCGACTGGGCCGCCGCCGGCGAGGCGAGCGCGCCCAGCGCCACCACGGCCAGCAGCGACCAGGACAGGACCCGAATGCGACGCATTGGCACACGTTTGTAGTGGGGCTGTCATATATCTTCGCCAGGCCGCCGTCGCGTAGTTTTATTATCGAGCCGCTTTCAGGGTCGGTAAATGTGTCTCTCGGTTGAAATTCGAGCTGTGGTCACGAGCCACACGGAGGGGCACCGGTGAACCGCGCCGTCGTCGAGGGGACTGCGCTGGGCCTCCTGGCGGTCTCCGTGCTAGCGCTGTGGGTGCGTTCGCGCTGGCACGCGCGCCTCGAGAGCGACGGGGGCACGATCACCCGCGAGGGACTCCAGTACGAGGTCGACCGGGTGGGGTCCGAACTGTACCGGTGGCTGACGACGACGAACCACCGGGACATCGGCCTGCTGTACATCGCCTTCGGCACCGTTGCGGGCCTGTGGGGCGGCGTCGACGCGATGATGCTCCGGACGGAACTGCTGACGCCGCCGGCGGACATCTGGACGCCGGAGACGTACAACGCGCTCTTTACCACCCACGGGCTGACGATGCTGATCTTCTTCGTCCTCCCCGTGTTCTACGGCATCGGGAACTACGTCCTCCCGCTGCTCATCGGCGCCGACGACATGGCCTTCCCGCGGGTCAACGCCGTCGGGTTCTGGATGCTCCCGCCGGCCCTCCTGATGGCCCGGATGGGGCTGCTGGTACAGGTCGGCGGACAGATTCTCTCCCTCTTTTTCCCGCCCGAGGCCATCGAGTTCTTCCTGACCGTCCGCGAGGTGAGCGTCGGGTGGACCCTCTATGCCCCGCTGTCGGTCCAGCAACCGAACCCCCAGATAGACCTGCTCCTGCTGGGACTGCACCTCTCGGGCATCGCGACGACGGTCGGGGCCATCAACTTCATCGCGACCATCGTCTACGAGCGTGAGGAGGGAGTCACCTGGGCGAACATGGACATTTTCTCGTGGAACATGCTCGTCACGAGCGGGCTGGTGCTGTTTGCCTTCCCGCTGCTGGGGAGCGCCCTGGTGATGCTCCTGTTGGACCGTAACCTCGGGACGACCTTCTTCGCGACGGAGGGTGGCGGCCCGATACTCTGGCAGCACCTGTTCTGGTTCTGGGGCCACCCCGAGGTGTACATCCTCTTCCTGCCGGCAGCGGGGCTGATGAGCACCATCCTCCCGAAGTTCGTCGGGCGCAAGCTCTTTGGCTACCAGTTCATCGTCTACTCGACGCTCGGCCTCGGCGTCCTCTCCTTTGGCGTCTGGGCCCACCACATGTTCACCACCAGCGTCGACCCCCGGCTGAAGGCCTCGTTCATGGCCATCTCCATCGCCATCGCCGTCCCCAGCGCCATCAAGGTGTTCAACTGGATCACGACGATATGGGACGGGGACATCCGCCTGACCGCGCCCTTCATCCTCTGTGCGGGCGGCATATCCACGTTCATCATCGGTGGCGTGACCGGCGTCTTTCTCGCGGTCATCCCCGTCGACATCCTCTATCACGGGACATACTACGTCGTCGGGCACTTCCACCTCATCGTCGTCGGCATCATCCCGTTCCTGATGATCGCCGCGAGCTACTACTGGTACCCGCTCATCACGGGCCGCTGGTACGACACTCGCCTGGCACGGTTCCAGGCCGTGCTGCTCATCTTCGGCTCCTTCGTCACCTTCGTCACGCTGACGGTCATCGGCGGCCTGGGGTTCCCGCGCCGGCAGGCCGTCTACCCGCCAGAACTCCAGTTCGGTCAGCAGATAGCCACCATCGGCGCCTACGTCATCGGGCTGAGCGCCCTGCTGTGGCTCTACAACATGCTGGTGTCGTACTGGCAGGGCGACGTCGTGAAGACGACAGACCCCTGGGACCTGAAGGCGACGAACCAGTTCACCCGCGAGTGGCGGTGGTTCGAGCAGCGACTGGTCGAGAAGTACGACATCGAACCCACCGAACCGACGAGCACCCGCCGCTCGTACGCCCCCGAGGGCGAACCGAAGGGGTTCACCGAGGGCAGCGTGGGCAACGTCGCCCAGACAGTCACCCGGAACGCGGGGCTCGCAGCCATCGGTGGCTTCGTCGGCACCGTCCTCATGGCTGGGGGCCTGGGCACCGCCTGGCTCGTCGGCGTGCTCGACCCGGCGTCGTTCGGCGAAATCGCCGAGATAGTCGGACTGCCCGCCCGCCCGCTGTTCGGCGTCGTCCTCTTTCTCGTCGGTGGAACAGTCACCTGGCCGCTGCTGTTCCTTGCGTTCTCAGAGTACCTGCCGGGGCGGCTGCTGTTCGAGACGGGGCTCGTGTTCGCCACGGTCATCTCGACGGGGTTCGCCGTCGCCTTCTACACGGGCCAGCAGGGCCTGGCGCTGGTGGGCTACCTGGGGTTCGTCCTCGTGGCCCACTGGGCGTACGGCCTCGGCCTCAGCGTGACCTACCAGTACCTCGAGTCGCGGCGCCAGGCGCGCTTCTGGGGTGTCGAGTCGGATGACTGACGGCGACAGGGACCGCGGGTCAGTGGTGTTCACCTACGTCGCGCCCTTTGCCGGCGTCCTGCTGGTGGCCATCGGCATCGGCGCGGCGGTCCCGGGCGGCTACGCCATCCTCGAGGGGCCGGTCCTGAACTGCGGCGAACCGACCATCGCCGTCGAAGGGCCCGACGCGACGGCCGACCGGTTCGGCGACGACGGGCCGGCCCTCCGACAGTCCCAGTTCGAGGCCCTCTCGCCCGCCGAACAGGCCGCCTTCCGGGAGGCGCTCACTGCACCCAGGAACGAGGCCCACGTGGCGGGTGACTTCCCCAACGCGGCCGCGTTCAGGAACGGGTCGCTCGTCGCGTACCAGGGCGAGCAACACTACGTCACCACCGTCTCGGAGAACCCCTGTTTCCAGGCCGCGCCGCTCCAGTTCCCGCTCGGTGTGTTCGCCATCGCGCTCGGGGTCGTGCTGATCTTGACGCCGCCCATCTACAAGCGCCTCGTGGCGCTGGACCGCCGCGCCCGGTAGGGCCGGTTCTCAGACGCTCGCGCCGACGTAGAGGACGACGACCAGGAATACCCACACGGCGTCGACGAAGTGCCAGTACAGCGCCGTCGTCCGGATCGCGGTGTCGCGCTCTGCGGAGTAGTGGCCACGGAGCGCGCGAGCGAACGCGATGCCCAGCAGGACGACCCCGAGGCTGACGTGCAGGCCGTGGAGCCCGGTCAGCCCGTAGAAGGCGCTCGCGAAGACACCGCTAGAGAGGGTAAAGCCCTCGCCGAGGACGAACTCGACGTACTCGAGCACCTGTCCGGCGACGAAGACGACGCCCAGCGCCACCGTCAGGCCCAGCAGAGCGAGGAACCGCCGTCGGTCGCCCCGTTCGAGGGCGTGGTGTCCGTAGTGCAGCGTGACGCTGCTGGCCAGCAGCAGGGCGGTGTTGACGAGCACGAGCGAACTCAACAGCGGCGGCAGGTGCGCGGGCGGCCACTGGCCGGCGCGGACGAACGCGTAGTAGACGAACCCCGCGGCGAAGGTGGCCACGTCGGAGACCAGGAACAGCACCATCGTCGTGTCGTAGAGCGACCCCGACGCGCCACGACCCGCCCGGTAGTCACGAACGAACGCTTCGTTGGCCCAGCCCGCGAGGCCCGCGACCAGCCCAACCGCCCCCAGGCCGCCCAGCGCGAGCGGTATCGCCGAGGGGACGAGGTCGAGGCCGACGAAGGCGAGGCCGACCCCCAGATACAGCGCGCCGGCACCTATCGCGGCCACGAGCGGCCAACGACTCGCGTGCTCGTGTCCTCCCTCGTGCTCGCTCTCGGGGGCGTGTCCTCCGGCGGTCGAACCGGCCATAACGACCACAATGGACGCCGTCTTCATAAACGCCTCCCACTACAGTGACAGGAACGAGACCGACAGCAGGACGAGGTTGTAGAGACCGTGGACCGCGACGGGCACCGCGAGGTTGCCCGTCCGTTCGTAGGCGACGCCGAAGACGGCACCGACGGCGGTCAGGAGGCCGATGGTCGCCAGGATGGGCGGGAGCGCCCCGGTGAAGTTCGTCAGGTGCACCGACCCGAAGAGGACGCTCGATCCGGCGATAGCCGGCGACCAGCGAGATGAGGATGCCGACGGCCGTGAGACCGACGACCTCGGGGACGGTCCAGCAGAGGGCGCTCGCGTCGGGACCGGGTGACGACATCACCAGCGGTGTGTGGACGACGGGCAAAAGTATGCCCGGGTTCCCTGCTCCGGCCACCACTGGCGCCGATTCAGGAGAGGACTGACTCGAGTGCCCCGTCGAGTGCGTCGACGTGGACGGTTCGGGGGGCGGGGCCGACCGGGTCGACGTCGCGTTCGGTGAAGCCGGTGCCAGTGGCGACCAAGACCACGTCGTCCTCGGGCACGAACGCCCCGGCGGCCGCCAGGTCACGGGCGCCGGCCAGCGCCGTCGCGCAGGCCGACTCGACGAACAGACCGGTCCGCTCGGCGAGCGTCCGGCGGGCCGCGAGGATGGCGTCGTCGTCGACGGCGAGGACGGCACCGCCGGTGTCACTGGCGGCCGCGAGCACCCGGTTCCCGCTGGGCGGGTCGGTGTTCGCGATAGAGTACGCCACCGTCTCCCCGGCTTCGACGGGCGCGACGGCGTTGGCCTCCCGCGCCCACGCCTCGGCGATGGGCGCACACGCCGCTGCCTGAACGAAGTACAGCGCCGGTGGGTCGGCGAGGTGCCCGGCCGATTCCAGCTCGCGGACTGCCTTCCAGAGCCCGCTCGCGTGGCCGCCGCTGGAGACGGGGACTACGATCGCGTCCGGCCCGTCGGGCGCGAAGGCCTCCAGAATCTCGAGGCCGGTCGTCTGCTGCCCGGCGACCCGGAGCGGCGTGTCGGAGTTGACGAAGCGGACGCCGTGCTCGCGCCCGACCCGCAGCGACGCCCCGTAGAGGCGGTCGTAGCCGCCCTCGACGCGGAGGATGGTCGGATCGAAGCGGGCGATGAGGCCCAGGCGCTCGGCCGGGATGTCCGCCGGGACGAGCACCACGCAGTCGAGACCGGCGCTCGCCGCGTGGGCCGCCATCGACCGGGCCATGTTGCCGTGCGAGACGGTGCCGACGGCCGACGCGCCCGACGCCTCGGCGACGGCGACGCCCACGGCGCTGCCGCGGTCCTTGAACGTCCCCGTCGGGTTCGCGCCCTCGTACTTGACGTGGACGCGGGCACCGACGTCGTCGTCGAGTCGGCTGGCCCGGACCAGCGGCGTCCCCCCGGCGACCGCGGCCAATCTCTCGGGGTCGACCGGCGGCAGCAGGTCGCGGTACCGCCACAGCGAGCGCTCCGCGGTGTCCGGCCACTCGAAGCCCCTCGCGTCGGTCTCGAGCCAGTACGGCTCGCCGCAGGCACAGCGAGTGCCGTCGGCGAGCTGGCCGTCCGAACCACAGGCGTAACAGTTCAGCGCGAGGTCCATACGCCGGGTTCGGGCGGCCCGGAGAAAGCCCTTGTCGGACTACCGGATCGTCCGGTCGGTCACCTGGCGCAGGCGCTCGGCGACGTCCTCGTCGAACGCCGCCTCGGTGACCCGCCACTGCCAGTTGCCCGTCGCGGTCCCGGGGAGGTTGAACCGGGCGTCGCTGTCCAGTCCCAGGAGGTCCTGCATCGTCGTCATGGCGACGACGGCGTTGGAATTCCACACCGCCTCGATGATATCCCAGTTGATGTCGCTCCCGTCGGTGCCGAGGTTGTAGTGGAGACAGTCGCGCTGGCGGTCGTCGAGGTCCCGGTAGTAGCCGACGACGGTGTCGGTGTCGTGCGTCGAGGTGTAGCCGACGGCGTTCTCCGGGAAGTGCATCGGCTGGTACATGTGGCCGCCCTCACACCAGTCGGCGTACTGCGGGACGCGCATACCGGGGAACTCGAAGCGGTCGCGCAGCGATATCATGCTCTCGTCGATGAAGCCGAGGTCCTCCGCGAAGAAGGGGAGGTCGCCGAGTTCGGCCTCGACCGTCTCGAAGAAGTCCGCCTCGGGACCCTGACGCCATTCGCCGTCGGCGGGGTCGTCGGATTCGGCTGGGATGGCCCAGTACTCGTCGAACCCTTTGAAGTGGTCGATGCGCGTGATGTCGACCAGTTCGAACAGTCGCTCGAGGCGGTCGATCCACCAGTCGTAGTCGTTCTCGGCCAGCCGGTCCCAGTCGTACAGCGGATTCCCCCAGCGCTGACCGCTGTCGTCCGGGTTCGGCGGGACGCCAGCGACCACGGCGGGGTCGTTTTCCTCGGTCAACTGGAACGCCTCGGGCGCCGCCCAGACGTCGGCGGAGTCCAGCGCGACGTAGATGGGCAGGTCGCCGACGAGCTTGACGCCGGCATCGCTGGCGTACTCGTAGAGGGCCTGCCACTGCTCGTCGAATACCCACTGGACGAACTCGTGGTAACCCACCTCGTCGGCCAGCTCCTCGCGGTACTTGTCGAGCGCGTCGGGCTGGCGAGTCTTGACCGCATCGGGCCACTCGGTCCAGAGCCGGCCGTCGAAGTGGGACTTGAGCGCCATGAACAGGGAATAACCGTCGATCCACCCTGCTTCGCGCTCACGGAACGCCTCGAAGGACTCGCGGTCGGCCCCGGTCGCGTCCTCGTCGAAGCGCTCGAAGGCCGTCCGCAGCCGGTCGCGCTTGAACGAGCCGACTGTCTCGTAGTTCACCGAGTGTTCGGAGACGCCTCCGGGCGGTTCGAGTTCGCCGTCGGTCAGGTACCCCCGCTCGCCGAGGTCGCGCAGGTCGACGAGCAGCGGGTTCCCGGCGAACGCCGAGAACGACTGGTACGGCGAGTTACCGAGCTCGGCCGACGTCGGTCCGAGCGGGCAGAACTGCCACAGCGACTGGTCGGCCCGTTCGAGGAAGTCGACGAACCGGCGAGCGCCGGCCCCCAGGTCCCCGACCCCGTGCGGGCTCGGGAGCGACGTGTGGTGGAGGAAGAGTCCACTCTGTCGTTGGAATCTCATAGAAGAGGGTTTCAGCCGACTCCCCCTTCAACGGTCCGATACTTTCCGGCCGCCCACAGGTTCGGAACTGCTGGTCGAGCGCCATCCGAAGCCCCAAAGTTACATAACCGCATCGGCCATCAACCCGGGTAACCGAACATGCCACCCAAAGTGCTGATGCTTGGCTGGGGGTTCCCACCGAACATCACCGGCGGCCTCGATACGGCTATCGGCGAACTGTTCGAAGTGATGCAGCCCCGCGACGACGTCCAGTTCGAACTGGTGTTGCCCGACGAGTACGCACCGGAGGGGCGCGAGAACATCCACGGCGTCCCGACCGGGAAGGGAGACATCATCACCCGCATCGGTCGCCTGGCGGGCGCGTTCGCCGACCACGCCGAGGACGCGGACATCATCCACACCAACGACTGGTTCGGGTACAACCCCGGGTCGAGAGCGAAATCGGCCCACGACGTCGAGTGGGTGACGACGTTCCACTCGCTGTCGTCGGACCGGAACGTCAACCCCCCCGAGCGCGAGGTCGAGACCGAACAGCGCGTCGCAGACCGGTCGGACCATCTCATCGCGGTCAGCAACTTCACCGCCGGCAAGATAAAGGCCGAGTACGGGGCCGACTCGACGGTCATCTACAACGGCTTCTCCTCCGTCGAGTCGACCGGCCGGGACATCAAGGCGGAACTCGACATCGACGGGAAGATGCTCTTCTTCGTCGGGCGCCACACCGACCAGAAGGGAATCTCCTATCTCCTCTACGCCCTCACGAAGCTCAAGCGCGACGACGTCACGCTCGTGCTGGGGGGCTCCGGCCACCTCACCGACCAGCTCAAGCGGTTCGCGGAACTCCTCGGTGTCGAAGACCAGGTCCGGTTCCCGGGGTACGTCCCCCAGGAGGAACTGGGCGACTACTACGCGAACGCCGACCTCTTCGTCTCGCCGTCGCTCGCGGAACCGTTCGGTATCACCTACGTCGAGGCGCTCTCGGTCGGGACGCGCGTCCTTGCCTGTGAGAACGGTGCCGGCGAGATTCTGCCCGACGACTGCGTCATCGAGGTGGAACCCAACTCGGACTCCATCGCCGAGGGTATCGAGTACGCTCTGGAGATAGACACGCCGATCGAGTACGAGGAGCGGACCTGGGACGACGTCGGCGAGGAACACGTCGCGTTCTACCACGATATCCTCGACGACGCGGCGTGAGTCAGCGCAGGAATCTGACGTCCTGCACCGGCTCGGGATGCTGGATGATGTAGCCGTCAGCGGTCGGTTCGAGGCCGGAGACGGACGTGGCGTCCGGGTGTGAGTCGTACGGGCTGTCACCGCTCCCGCTGCGCGACTGGTAGGGGCTATCGTAGGGCGTCTGGCGCCCCTCGATGGCCGAGCGCTCGAAGTCCTCCGGGGGGAGGTAGATTTTCTCGCCGGAAGCCGACACGACGACGACGGCGGTGTCCCGGTCGCCCGAGACCACGATGCGCGTCTCGCCGTCGACGATGTCCATCTCGAAGGAGACGGGCTCTTCGTCCGCCACCTCGGCCCCTGTATCGGCGGTGTCGGTTGGGTCGTCCATACGGACACTGTGCGTGTGTGCCCCTTATGTATTCTCCTGCCGGAAGCGGCGATGGGCCAACACACCCAATCTACTATACCGGACGGGCTGTACTCAAGGGGTATGCGGCTGCGCACAGCGCTCAACGACTACAAGCGCGACCGGTCGGACCCCGCCCGGTACCCCGGAGAACGGCAGACTGTGGAGGGTGCCTTCTCCGGCCACGGCGACCGGCTGGTACACGTCGACCCGAACGGCTCTCTCCGCGACTTCTCGGCCCCGCTATCCGAGCTGTACGGCATCGACCGCTCTCGGCTGGGTATCAGGACAGAGACGGACACCTACTGGTTCGACGACCTCGACACGATACGCCAGCACTACTACCGCGAGACGAACCTCGTCGAGACGGAGTACGACATGGGCGAGTTCACCGTCCACCAGTACGACCTGACGCTGGGTCGGGCCCACGTCACGCACGTGGAGCTCCGCGGGGCGATTCCGTCACAGGCCCACCTCGTCGCGTTCATGACGCTCGCACCGGAGGGCCAGGAGGCACGCGTCGCCCGGCTCATCCACGAGGACGGTGGGCCAAGCGGGAGCAAAGCGGTCGAAGTGTTCCACCACCACGAGCACGACTACGTGACCGCCTCGACGGGGCTCGACGAGGTCCACGGCCAGGTCCCCGAACAGTTCGACGAGATACTCGACGACGAGGCACTCACCTTCCCCCGCGACGTGGCCTCCAGGCGCTACGAGGACACGCACCTGAGCGGCGACATCCTCGTGACCGCGCCGCTGGAACAGACCGGGCGAGCGGCGCGGACGTCGCTCGTCACCCAGCTGTCCGACCACGACGAGATAGACCGCGAGGACGCGCTCGCGGACCTCAGACACTGCGTGTCGGCCCACGAGACGTCCGACGACCTCCGGGCGGCGGCCCGCGACCGGACGTCGGTGAGCGTGCCCGAGGAGTCGCCACGCCCCTCGCTGGTCCGAACCGACCTGCGGGTGCTCGACCTCCTGCTCGCCCCGACCGGCGCGCACATCTCGGCGCCCGACTTCGACCCCTTCTACGTGAACTCCGGCGGCTACGGCTACTGCTGGTTCGGCGAGGACGCCACTATCGCGAGCAACCTGCTGGCCGTCGACGACAGCGTCGGCCTCGACATCACCGACCGACTCCGCCAGAAGGCTGCGTTCTACTGCGCCGGGCAGTTACCCGACGGGACCTGGCCCCACCGCGTCTGGGCGTCGGACGGGGAACTGGCGCCGGGGTGGGCCAACGCCAGAGTGGAACACGACGAGACGTCCGGCGAGTACCAGGCCCACCAGTCGGCGCAGGTGACCACCTTCCTCGCAAGGTACCTCCGGACACGGGGCGACGACGTCTCCGAGACGCTCCGGAGCGAGATACGGGAGACGCTCGAGGACGCCGTCGCGGCCATGGACGATTCGCTGGACCAGAACGGGCTGCCGGAGCTCTGTCAGAACCTCTGGGAGGACGCGATGGGACAGTTCACCCACACCGCGGCCAGATACATCGAAGCCTACGCCGAGGTCAGTCGAGCGCCGGTCGGCGAGGGACTGCAGTCGACTGCGGCGGTCAGGGCCGAACAGCTGTTCGCGTCGTTGGACGAGCTGTGGGACGACTCAGCGGGGTCGTTCGCCCAGCGGCTGGACGGCAACGGGATTCCCGACCGGCGTCTCGACGCCTCCACGTTCGCGCTGGTCGACGCCTTCAGGGCCTACGCCTCACTCGACGACGTCACGCTCTCCGAGGCGGACCTGGACCGGCTGACGAGCCACGTCGGCTCGCTGCTCAACGGGCTGTACCGGAACCCGCCGGGGAACCCCGTCGGCGGCCTCGTCAGGTTCGAGGGCGACCGCTGGCGGACCATGGACCAGCCGGCCGAGAAGATATGGACGCTCACGACGGCGATGGGTGCGGCGGCCGCCGCCGAGCTCGGGGTACTCCTCGAGGGGTACGGCCGAAACGGCGAGGCCTTCTTCAAGCGCGGCAGCGACCTGTACAACCTCCTGCGCGCGGACGGCCCGCTGACGAGCGAGGTCGGTTACCTCGCGGCCCAGGTGTTCGACGACGGCACGCTCGACGGTGCGACCCCGCTGGGGACGGCCCACGTCTTCAGACTCCGAGCGACGACGATTCTGGGCGAACAGAACGCCCTCCCGACGGCGCCGGCCCCGACAGGGCCCGAAGAGCGACTCCGGTGGACCACGGGCGAGAAGTACGGCCTGGGGACCGTCGCGGACCACGGGAGTCCCGACCCCTCGCGGGTGTGGTTCACGCTCACCGAGGGCGCACTGACCGAGGCACGGTTCCCGCGAATCGACCTGATGAACCTCCGGACGCTCGACTTCCTCGTCAGGTGTCGGGACGAGGAGTACGTCGTCAGGACACACAAGGAGAACCGCCGCCGGAGCGGCACGGACACCGTCGACCGGCGCGTCGAACCGACGGCCGACGACGCCCTGCTGTTCAAGCACGTCATCACCGAACAGAGCGACGGCCACGGCCACGAGTGGTCGCTGACCGTCGAGTACGCCGCCGACCCGGAACACGACGCTATCGTCGCCGACGTCCAGTTCGAGGCGCACGACGGGAAGTCCTACGACGTGTTCGCAGTCGCCGACACCGCCCTGAGCACGACCGGTGAGGGGGAGCGCGGCCTGCGCCTCTCCGGGTCGACCGGGCACCACCTCGTCGCGCGCGCCGCAGCGGCGTACACCCAGTCCCCGAGCCCCCCACTGCTGGTCGACGAGAACGACGAGGGATACTCGGTGGCCCTCGCACTCGCAGCGGAACAGCGGTTCGACTGGGCGACCGTCGGCGTCGCCGGCGACGAGCACCTGCAGGCCGTCTTCTCGGAGGACGCGCTCCCCGAAGGCCGGGACACCGTGGAGAGCGACCACGTCGTGCTCGTCGGCCGCCTCGGGAGCGGGACGGAGACAGACACCCGCATCGCGCTGGGATTCGCGGGCAAGGCCGACACCGCGGCGGCGCTCGGCGAAGCGGAGGGCGCACTGGCGACCGGGTACGACCCCATCCGGACCGGCTATCGGGACAGCTGGCAGTCGTTCCTCGCCGACAAGGCGCTCCCGGCATCCGTCAGCGACGACCAGCGACTCGCCGCCCAGTACCGGAGCGCGCTGATGACGCTCCTGGCCGTCGAAGACAAGGGCTACGCCGGGGCGTCGGTCGCGTCGCCCTCGGTTCCCTGGGGAGAGGTCGTCACAGCGTCGAAATCCCAGGGGACGGGGTACAACTTCGTCTGGTCGCGTGACCTCTATCAGGTCTTCACCGTCTTCGACGCCGTCGACGGGCTGGACCGGGCCATCGAGCACCTGGAGTTCATCTACGAGTACCAGCAGCAACCGGACGGGTTCGTTCCCCAGAACACGTACGTCAACGGTGAGACACGCTGGGTGGGCGAGCAGATGGACAACGTCTCGTTCCCCCAGGTGATGGCCTACCACCTCTGGGAGCGCGGCGTGACCTTCGACGACGTGGCCTACGACTTCGAGAACCTGCGGCTGTCGGCCGACTACGTCGCGCAGAACGGCCCCGCGACCTCCCAGGAGCGCTGGGAGGAAGAGGCGGGCTACTCGCCGTCGACCATCGCAGCGGAGATCGCCGGTCTGGTCTGTGCCGGGACAGTGGCGATGGACACCGGACACGAGGCGGACGCGCTCTCGTGGTTCGCCCTGGCCGACCAGTGGACGAACGTCGTCGAGTCCTGGACCGCGACGGAGACGGGGACCGAGAAACACGACCGGACGCCGTACTACGTCCGGGTGACCCGCGACGGCGACCCCGAGTCGGGGACGAAACGGGCGCTCGCGAACGACGGTCCCACCCTCGACGAACGGGACATCATCGACGGGGGATTCCTCGAACTCATCCGCCTCGGCATCAAGCCCTGGGACGACCAGGTCGTCAGGAACTCCATCGCCGAGGTGGACAAGACGATTCGGGTCGACCTCGACGGGAACGCGGCGTTCTACCGGTACAACGGCGACGGCTACGGGGAGCGCGAACGGGGCGACCAGGGCGGGCCGTGGTCGGTCGACCACAACGGCAAGGGACGGCTCTGGCCGCTGTTGACCGGCGAGCGCGGCGAGTACGAACTGCACACCGACGAGCACGCGCCCGGTGACCACCCACAGGAACTGCTCGAGTCGATGGCCTCGTTCGCGAACTCCGGACGGATGCTGGCCGAGCAGGTGTGGGACCGCCAGTACACGACCGACTACGACTGGGAACCGGGCGAAGGGACGGGTGCGGCGACGCCGCTCGCGTGGGCGATGGCCCAGTTCGTCCGCCTGGCCCACGGCATCGACGCCGGAGAGCCGGTCGAGACGCCGGCCGTCGTCCGCGAGCGCTACCTGGAGCGCGAGGTCCACGAGCAGGACCGGAGTCCAGCGCTCCGCGTCGATACGCGGTTCCGCGGCGACGAGATAATCTTCAGCGGGAAGACGACGGGCGAGCTCGTCGCCGTGAAGACGCCGGTGGACTCGGCGCTCGTCGAGCCCGACGGCGGCGAGTTCGAGGTCGGCCTCGAGATGGAGTACGGGGAGAACACCTGTATAGTGGCCGCCGCGTCCCAGCGGGACCTCGAACAGGCCGGGACGACCGTCTCCCGTATCACGCTGTGACCGTCTCCAGGGGGTTCAGAGCAGCAGCGTCGCTTCCGGCATCATGCCGGAGGTGATGGAGACGTACAGCGCGGTGAACAGCGTCGCGTTGTAGATACCGTGGATGAGTGACGGGACGACGATGTTGTCGGTGTACTCGTAGGCGAGGCCGAAGACGATAGCCGGGCCGAGCAACACGCCGAGGACGACGAGGTTCCCGGTGGCCGACCCGCCGCTCAGCGCGAACCAGTGGAGGCCGGCGAAGATGACGCTCGCCAGGACGACGGCGACCTTCCAGCCGAACACCTCACGGAGTCGCCCCTGGACGACGCCGCGGAAGAGCAGCTCCTCGCCGGGTCCGATGACGAGAATCGACGCCGGAATGAGCAACAGGAGCACGTCCGGGTTCTGCATCCCGAGCTCCGCCGCGGCGTTCTGGCCCGTCTGGACGTCCAGCGTCGAGACGACGAGCCCCCCGACCATGGCGGCACCGAGCGCGGCGACGTAGCCGACACCGACGATGACCACCTGGCCGATTGACGGGACCGCCGCGGGGAGCGAGAGCGACGAGACCCCGTCGGTCAGTCCGAGCAGGGACCGAACCTTCGGGGCGAGTCGCGGGCGATACTTCCGATAGGTCAGGGCGACGCCGGCGGAGCCGACACCCTGGACGAACACCAGGCTGAGGACCAGGAACCGGACGGGTGTCACCTCGATTCCGGCCGCAGTGAGGGCGAGCGCGGCGACCAGGGCGAGGACGAACCCCAGAAAGAGACCGCCGCCACCGAGGCCGACGGCGGCGACGAGCGCCACCGCCGACCTGACCGCCGGTCGTTCACGGGAGACTGCTTCCATAACCACCGTAGTGTCGGAGCGACGAAAAAAGTTCGTTCTTCGGCTGTCTGTCCCGATAGCGGCCCGCCGAAGCTATCGGTTCCGCTCGCCGGCCTCGACGGTCGTCTCGAGCCAGTTCTCCTCGGGCGGAATCGGACAGTCGAACGTCTCGCTGTAGGCACAGAACGGGGCGTACGCGAGGTTGAAGTCCACGGTGAACGTGTCGCCGTCCTCGAGTTCGCGGTCGGCTTCCAGCTCCAGGTATCGACCCTCCTCGTACGTCTGTTGCCCGGTCGTCTTGTCCCGGAAGGGGACGAACAGCGACGTCGTGTCGTCGTCGGCCTGCCGATACCCCTGGAGTTCGTGCGCCTCGCCGTCGATGTCGAACGCGAGCGTGGCGACGCGCAGATATCGAACCGTCCGGCCGGCCGTCGTGTCCATCTCGACTGGGTCCGGGTCCTCGTGGACCGTGACCGTCGCCTCGACGCGGTAGTCCGGGTCCGGGTCGTAGTAGTTCAGCCCGTCGAACGAGTCGCGTTCGTCCGGGGGTATCGGCGACTGGGCATGCTCGGCGAGGAACTGGTCTTTCTCGTCGCGGTTCGCGCGGAGCCGCCGCGCCCAGTCGTCTGTCGCGTTGGTCATACTGACGATACTCGGCCCAGCAGTTTGGGTCTGTTGGAGCGCGGTCGGACACCACAGCGACGCCGTCGAAAGGGAAACCCGTTTTTCCACCCGTCACGAATCCCGGCTATGAACGTACGTACCGTGGCCGACCTCACTCCGGACGAGCGGGCGGGGCTCTTCGACCGCGACGCCGGGGTCGAGGCGGTCCGCGACGACGTCCGCGACATCGTCGAGGCGGTCCGCGAGGAGGGCGACGTGGCGCTGCGGCGCTTCGCCGCGGAGTTCGACGACGTCGAAGTCGGAAACGTCGACATCACCGACGCGGCCGAGCGGGCCGCCGAGCAGGTAGACGACGACGTCCTGGCCGCCATCGAGGCCGCCGCCGAGAACATCCGCGAGTTCCACGAACGGCAGGTCCCCGAGGACTGGCGGGCGGACTTCGACGGCCGCGAGCTCGGACGTCGGTTCCGTCCGCTCGAGAGCGCCGGCGTCTACGCGCCCGGCGGCACGGCGGCCTACCCGTCCAGCGCCCTCATGGGCGTCATCCCCGCGAAAGTCGCCGGCGTCGACCACGTCGCCGTCGCGACGCCCCCGGCCGACCCGGTCAACCCCGTCACGCTCGCGGCTATCCACGTCGCCGGTGCCGACGCCGTCTACCAGGTCGGCGGGGCACAGGCCATCGGCGCGCTGGCCTACGGCACCGAGACGGTCACCGCGACGGACATCGTCGTGGGGCCCGGCAACCGCTGGGTCACCGCCGCGAAGGCCGAGGTGCGGGGCGACGTCGCCATCGACTTCCTCGCCGGCCCCTCCGAGATAATGGTCGTCGCCGACGAGACGGCCGACCCCGCGTTCGTCGCCGCCGACATGGTCGCACAGGCTGAGCACGACGAGAACGCCTCCGTGGTGACGGTGACGGACGACGAGGCGCTCGCCGAGGCTGTCGTGGCTGAAATCGAGTCCCAGGCCGAGGACCGAGAACGTGAGGCGGTCATCCGCGCCGCACTCGACAACGACGCGTCGGGCGTGTTCCACGCGCGTTCGATGAGCGAGGGCGTCCTCTTCGCCGAGGAGTACGCAGCCGAACACCTCTCCATCCAGGCCGAGGACGACGAGGCCCTGCTGGAGCGAATCCCGACGGCCGGGTCCGCCTTCCTCGGCCCGTACAGCCCCGTCGCCGCCGGCGACTACGCCGCCGGGACGAACCACGTCCTCCCGACCGGCGGCTCGGCTCGCGTCACCGGCGGCCTCTCCGTGGACACGTTCGTCCGCTCGACGACGGTCCAGCGCCTCTCGAAGGACTCGCTCGGGGACCTCTCGGAGACGATTACGACGCTCGCCGAGGCAGAGGGGCTGGAGGCACACGCCGAGAGCGTCCGGAAGCGCTCCGAGGACTGAGTGCCGAGCGGCGCAGTCGTCGTCAGTGTTAACACGTTCCGGAACGCACTGTTCTGTATGAGCAGCACCGCCGACGACGGCAAGCCGGAACCTGGCGGGACGAACGTGACTGTCAGCGAGGAGGCCGCGGTCGAGGCGCTCGAACTGATGGAGAGCGAGGGAATGGATACCGACGTCTCCGGTCTCCGGCTGTACGTCCAGCAGGGCGGTTGTGCCGGCCTCTCCTACGGGATGCGCTTCGAACACGAACCGGAGGAGAACGACAACGTCTTCGAGCGGAACGGACTCCGCGTGTTCGTCGACGGCGCGAGTATCGACTACATCGAAGGGTCGGTGCTCGACTACGAGGGCGGCCTCCAGGGCGCTGGCTTCCACGTCGAGAACCCGAACGTCGTCAGCGAGTGTGGCTGTGGCGAGTCGTTCCGGACCTGACCGGCGCACACAGTACCCCCAGCACGACGCGCTGACGCTTTTTCCCACACCTTGTGAATCCAGCAGCGGCGGGTCGGGTTCTATGCGTCGAGTCAGACCGGCCACCACCACACCGACCCCAACGTCAGAGAAGACGGAGCTGCCGACTGCTTACTCTTCGAGTTCGAACGCGACGACGACCTCGGCCTGGTACTCCCGACCCTCGACGCTCGCTATCTCGACGCCCAGTTCCTCCACTTCGACCCACTTCAGGTTGTCGAGCGTCCGCTCGGCGCGCTCGATAGCGTCGTCGGCGGCGGCGTCGAAGCTCTCGGGACTGGTACCGATTAGTGTAATCTTCTTGAACACCATAGCGTGTTGTCGCGTCTCCCGGGGAGAGCATAAAACTACGGTCAGGTCGGGGTCCGGGAATCGAGCCAGTCCTCGACGTATCCCACGACGTCGGTGAGATGTGCCGTGCCCCAGATTGAGACGATGATGGCACCGATGGTGTCGAACACTAGGTCAAGCATCGTGTCTTCGAGGCCGTACTGGGTGAGGATGGTCCCGTTCCCCGTGGCCGACGCGAACAGGCCCAGCGAGAACTCGATGACCTCCCAGAAGACGCCGAAAGCCATCACGAACAGCAGGATGAACACGAACATGAACTGACGGGGGAAATAGAGCTGTTCGGAGTGGCGGTCCAGCGCCCTGACGGACGTGTACCCGACGGCGGCGACGACCGACGACGAGAGTGCGTGGGTCAGGTGGTCCCACCACCAGAGGCTACGATAGAAGTTCTCCTCGGCGCCCGGGAGACCCACCACGCCGAGCGCGTGCAGGAAGACGGCCGAGGTAATCCAGAGCGTCAGCGCGGGGTCGAGTGCGATGCCGTAGTCCCGTTCGAGTATCGGGACCAGTTGGGTGGCGAGGACACCGACGCCGGCGTTGACGATGACACCGGTGTTGCCCGTCCAGATGCCGACCATGAAGAAGCCGACGAGAGACATCGAGAGAGCCCGGGATATCTGTTGTTGCCGGTGTCGCCCGATGCCGATGCGGTCGCGAAGTCTCATGTGTCGGGTCGGACCTCCCTCGGAATCCGCTTCGTGCCGATCTGGCGGCGGACGTAGTACGCGAAGACGAGGCCTGCGCCGAGGCCGGCGATGGTCGACGCCACGAACTCCCACATCAGCGCCTCCTCTATCTCGTGCTCTGTCAGCGCCGGGTCGAGGACGAACGTCGTCCCGAGCATGATGTCGGCGCCCCAGCGGACCACAGCCCAACCGCCGGCGGCAGCCATCGTCGCGACGGCGACGAACACGACGGCGAACCGGGGCGTCATCCGGACGGGGGTGAACACGTGGAGTTCCACGGCGATGATAAGCGCGATAGCCGCCACAGAGAGATAACTGGCCAGGTTGCCGGTGACCGGTACCGTCGCGAACAGGCGGCCAACGACGGGCAGGGCCGCAAGCAGTAGAATCTCCCACGGTAACATCGCGTATCGGTTGACGAGCAACACAGGTGGTAAGACGGCGAGGACGGTCACCGTCGTCGCGAACACCGTCCAGAGGAGGTTCCCGCCGACGAGACTCGTCACCGCCACGCCGAACAGGACCACCACGATTATCCACCCACCCAGCGCGTTCAGCCGCTTGTCGCGCAAGAGGTCGGTGACGTCGCGTGCCATACACTCTGCAAGCGACCCGAACCCGAAAATGCTATCGGATACGCACCGAACCAGCGGTTCTGCGATATGGACGTGGCTATGTGGACGCTCGGGTCAGAGCAGACCGTAGGCGAGCGTGTACGCGAGGGCAGCGATGGTGACGGCGGCCAGGCCTGTCACGAGCGTCTTCAACCAGTCGACGCCCCGACTGAACGGCCGAACCGGCGCGCCCACGACGCTGAGCGCCAGGACGCTGAACACGAAGTGCGCCGACTGGTCGAGCGTGGGGGCCGGGAGCACGAACGCGGCGACGGCGTACCCGACACCCAGCGAGGCACGCGGGTAGACGAGTCCCGGGAGCGTGTGGCCCGTCAGGCGAGCGTAGGTCCAGACGGCCAGCCACACCGTCGCCAGTTCGACGGCGAACGCGGCCAGCAGGTGACCGGTCGGGTCGGGGTGTAGGAGGACCCGTTCGGCGACGAGCGTGACGTCCAGCGGGTAGAGGAACGGTGGCGGTGACCCGGTGAACAGGTCGCCGAAGGGGTGTGAGAGCAGTCCGACGAGCGCGACTGCGAGCGCCTGCCGCGGGCTGACGGCGAGCCGTTCGGCCAGCAGCGCCAGTCCGAGGCCGCCGAGTCCATAGACGAGGATCACCAGGCCGCCGACGACGCCGCTGGCCGCCGTCGCGACGACGACCAGCGCGCCGACGACGCCGATAGCGAGCACGCGCCCCGCGTCGCGACCGGTGACCCAGAGCGCGACGGCGACAGCCAGGAGTGCGCCCATCACGAGCGAGTGGGTCGGGCCGCGGTGGATGACGTTCGCCGTCTCCCAGAACACGTCCGGTCCGAGCGTGTTGACCGAGCGCAGGAGGAGGCCGACCGGCGCGTAGACGACGTCGACGTCGGGCACGGTGGCAAAGAGGGCTGCCAGCACGCCGAAGGTTACGGCACGCTCTCGAGAGACGCCCCACCGCTCCGCAGCGAGGGCCATCAGGGAGAACGCCAGCAGCCCGTGTCCGACGAACATTAGAGAAACTTCGCACTCAGAGGTCTTAACTACCCCTGTGCTACGTGGTATCTACTTTCGTCCACTGCTTCTCGATGTCCGCATTGGCACGGACGACGGTGTTTCCCTCGACCCGGAACCGGGTCTTTCTGAGTTCGATGGCCACGACCTCGCCGGTGACGCCGCCGGCGGTCACCACGTCGCCCGGGTTGAAATCGGGGTCCCGCAAGAGGTAGACACCGGCGACGGCGTCGGCTATCATCCCCGACAGTGCGTACGAGACGCCGAGAGCGAGGAACCCCGTGGCCGTTCCCAGCGAGGCGGCGATGGCGGTGAGGCCGACGATCGAGAGAAAGGAGAGCACCACGGCGAACCACAGGAACACGAGGACGATGACCGCGATGAACTGTCTGTACACCGGCGATTCGCCCGGCAGCCCCCGGTCGAGCGCCGTCCGCACGACCGCCATGAGTAGTTTGATGAGCACTGCGGCGAGCGCGAGGAAGACGATGCCGGTGATGAGGTCCGGCAGCGCGTCGGTGACGTTCGCGAGTATCTGCTCGAATGCCCTGTTGAGGATGTCTATCTGCACGCAAGCGAGACGAACGTAACGGGGTTAAAATGTGGGTCTGGCGTCCGAGCGGAACACCTCGTAGGTTCCGTCGTCTTCGATACCGATGACCGCCCAGTCGTACTCGACGTCCATCGTCCGCAACCGGGTATAGAGGCGTGTCACCTCACCGGCCCGTGTGACGAAACACCGGAGTTCGCCCGTTTCCGGTGGTTTCTCGTCCGGTTCGAGGACGGAGATCGTGACTGTGCGCCACTTGTACTCCGCGCGGATTTCTGTGCCAGTGCGCGACACGGTGTAACCGAGTTCGTCGAATATCGACCGAGCCTGCTCGCCTAGGGATGTGGTAACAGCCCCCATCTGACAACAAGTACCAAGGGTGACGATATAAACGTTCCTACTGACACGAACCCACTCGCTACCCGGTCGCGTTCACTCGTGTGCCGCGTCCCACTCGTCTGGTTTCCGGAGGTTGCTACACTCGTTGCACCGGATACGTCCCATCGAGTCCATCGCGTTGTCGAACGTCGAACAGTTGCTGCAGAAGTAGCCCCACCGCCGCGTGCCGTCCTCGTCCGCGTAGACCACGAAGAACGGTCCCTTGGTCCCGATATCCGAGTCGGTGCGGTCGACGTAGAGTGTGAGCCCCTCTGGCCCGTCGTGAGCGTCCATGTTCGACCGGAGGCGGGCTATCGGCTAAGGTGCTGCGACTCCGGCCGATTCGTCGGACGCGCTGTGACGGCCTCGTGAAAGCACAGCAGAAGATGTCTCTGTCGCTAGGAATATAAACACCGGGAGCCAATTTCCACTCGATGCAACAGGTCGTCGTCCCGGTTCGGTATCCCCTCTCCGAGAACTCACGAGCGACGCTCGCGGAAGCAATCAAAGTCGCCGAGAGCGAGGACGCCGACCTGACAGTCCTCCACGTCAATCTCTACCAGAACGGCCAGCGAGTGACACGGAGCGAGCTCAAACAGGCCGTCGAAGCGGCGTTCGGCCACCTGCCGCGGACGCGGTACGTCGTCCGGACGGGACTGCTCGTCGAGGAGACGATTCTCGACGAGGTGGCCGCACAGGAGGCCGACGTCGTCGTCATCGGCAGCAAGCAGGTCAGCCGGTGGCGCAAGATGGTCCTCCGACTCGTCGACGACCCGGACATCGACCGCTTCCTCCGGGAGGAGCTCGACTGCGACATCGTCACGGTCAGCCCGGACGCTCAGCCCTCTCGCTCCTCGTCGAGTTCGTCCAACGTCTGACCGTCGCGCGGGTCCGCCGACTCCTCGGCCATCGAGACCTGCATCTCGCCGCTCGTCTCGTCGAAGTACAGGTGCGAGTGCGGGTACGCGATCTCGACGTCTGCGTCCTCGAGTTCGTCCCAGACGGCCGTCTGAATCCGCGAGCGGACGGTGAGCAGTTTGTACGGTTCCATCGCCCAGTACCGCAGCGTCAGCAACACCCCGTGGTCGGCGAAGTCATCGATGTAGGCCGTCGGCGACGCTGGATACCGGGCGGCACCGATACGGATGTCGGGACCGCCCTCGATGATGCCCTCACAGCTCTGGGCGGCCCGCTCGATGAGCGTGCGGGCCTGCTGGATGTCGCTCTCGTAGGTGACGAGAAAGCCCTGTGAGAGCCTGATTCGTGGGTCTTCGGCGGAGTAGTTGATCACGTCACGCTGGCGTATCTCCCCGTTCGGAATCACCAGGAAGGTGTTGTCCATGGTGAAAATCTTCGTGTGCCTGAGCGTGATGTCCTCGACGAAGCCCCGCTGGTTCCGGTCGGCCAGCTCGATCATGTCGCCGATCTCGTAGGGTTGGTCCGCGAGGAGGAACATCCCGGAGATGATGCTCCCGACGATGGGCGCCAGGATGACACCGATGACGGCGGAGAACACGGTGACCGAGAGCGCGATGTCGCCCAGTTCCAGGCCGTAGATGTTCATCACCGTCAGGAGCGCGAGGATGAACACGCCGACGCGGATGCTGCGCAGCGCCGTCCGGGTGAGGCTCGGTCGACGGAACCGCTGGGCGATACGCCGGCCCAGCAAGCGCACGAGGAGACGGGAGATAAGGAACGCCACCGTCAACACGAACAGCGCCGTGAGCAGTTGCATCACCCAGACTGGAATCTGGACGGGGAGCAGCCCGCCGAGGTCCGTGGTGGTCCCGGCCTGGGTCGGCGTCGGGGTCGTCTGGAACAACCAGACGGAACCGGCTCGCATGACCCATCATCCACGGCCCCCCGAGAAAAGGATTGCCCTCCCGATGGGACGGGGCCGCTACCGCGAGCCAGATGCACGTGTGACGTGCTCTCATCCAGCGAACTGTCAGGAATTATTATACGCCCAAAACCGACAGACGTGGTGGGTCTGTCGTGAACTATCAAACAATTCCCCGACACGTATATCAGTGTACAGCAACACTAGTTATCCAATGACCTCCACCACGCCGTTCACCACGGACGCTATCGAAGAGTTCGCCCCTGGCGATGAGCGACGCAAGACTGTCCTGTTTTGCCCCGACTGTGGCCACGAGAGCGAGCTGGACGGCGATTGGCACACCGAAGGAGAGGACGGCCGCGAGCGATTGCGCTGTCCGGTCTGTCGGACCGTCGTCAGCAGTCAGTGACGCCACTCGGCGGCTGCAGCCGTGAGAGTCGTCATCCGCGCTCGTCTCAGTAGTCGTAGACCTGGTCGTCGGTCACGACGGTATCGAGGAGTTCGGTCGGCGTCGCGTCGTAGGCCGGGTTCGCGAGGTTGAACCCGTCGGCCGGTTCCCGCATCACTTCCGCCGGCGGCCGGAACTCGTTCTGGAAGGCGAACCCGCCTTCGACCAGCTTGGAGCCCGCGCCGGTGACGGTGATCGGGACGTCGCTGTCGACGGCCGCCGTGCAGATCTGATACGTGCCGACGCGGTTGTACAGCGTGTCGTCGACGATGCACGTCATCCCGAGGAGGAGACGGTCGCACTCGGAGACGTAGTAGCCGGCCGCACTGTCGACGGTGAGCGTCACGTCGAGTCCGTCTCGCTGGGCGAGCTGGCGTGCGGCCTTCCGTCCCAGCATCCGGGGTCTGGACTCCGTGACGTAGATCTCGAACTCGGCACCGTTGGAGAGCGCCTCGTCCAGTGCGGCCATGACCGTCGAGGAGAAGTCGTGCAACAGGAGGACGTCGTCGTCGGCGATAAACTCCGCCGTCCGGGCCGCAGCGCGGTCTTTCGCGTGCTCGACTTCGGAGACCACGTCGTCGATGGCAGCGGTCGTCAGGTCCTTCGCCGCCTCGACGTCCGCGGGGTCCGCGTCGCTGACGCGCTGCACGATGTCCTCCTGTGTCGTGTGGAGCGACGCGTGAGAGGGGTTCGCCCGTTGGAGTGCGTGGCTGTTGCGTTCGAGCGTCCTGAGGTAGGCCTCCACGGTCGGGTAGTCCCGGTCGGTCAGCGCGCGAAGCGCCTCTGCGGCCTTCACGGCGACGACAGAAGAGCTGTGGGTCTGCATCTCCTCGATCTGCCGGACCGTCTCGTCTATCATATCAACTGCTGTGACCCGGACGGTCATGTGTCTTCCCCACGAGACCCGAATGACATATACCGCTGGTCACCCTCTCCCCGGAACGAGATGGGTGGGCGACGCCTCCGCACCGATACCCTCGGGATGTCCGAAGCCATCGGTGTGGCCGTCCTCATCGGCCTGACCATAACGGTGACCGCGATGGTCGGGATGAGCGTCCTCGTTTTCGAGGACGTGGACGAAGGCGGTCCTCGTGCCAACTTCACCTACGACCACGTCGAGAATAGCGGCTTGCTCATCGTCACCCACGCCAGGGGTGACGAACTACAGGCCGGAAACATCGAGTTCCAGGGACCCGGTAACAATGCGACCTGGGCGGAGCTGGCCAACCGGAACGAGACGGCGCTCGTCGGTCCGGGCGATATCACGCAGCTCGGTTCCGGGAACGCCTACGGACAGAGCGTCCAGCGGGGGGACCAGGTGGAGATCTACCTGAATCGGAGCGGCAACCGGACGAAGTTGAGTGAGTGGGATGGCTAGTGAGCATCAGCCCTTGATGTTACAGACGGGGAACGTCCGGGCCACCTTGTCACCGATACCCAGCGCGTCGGAGACCCGGACCACCTCGTCGACGTCTTTGTACACGCCGGGGGCCTCCTCTGCGACCGTCGCGCCGGACTGGGCTCTGACGTAGACCTGGTCGTGCTCGCGGAGGTCGTCGCTGACGTCCTCGCCCCAGTACTCCTGTTTCGCTTGCATCCGTGACATCAGTCGACCGGCACCGTGGGCCGTCGACCCGAACGACTCTCGCATCGACTCGGCGCCCCCACGGAGGACGTAACTGCCCGCGCCCATGCTCCCCGGGATTAGTATCGGCTGTCCCACGTCGGCGTAGACCGGCGGGAGCTCCGGTCGGCCGGCCGGGAACGCGCGCGTCGCGCCCTTCCGATGGACGAACAGCTCGCGGTCCTCGCCCGCGACCTCGTGGACCTCTCGCTTCGCGATGTTGTGAGCGACGTCGTACAGCAGATACATCCCCAGGTCCTCCCACGAGCGGTCGAAGACGTCCTCGAACACCGTCCGCGTCCGGTGCATGACGAGCTGGCGGTTCACCCAGGCGTAGTTGATGGCCGCGCACATCGCCTCGTAGTAGTCGTCGGCCAGTTGCGACCCCGCCGGCGCCGCAGCCAGTTCCTTGTCGGGGAGCTGGTTCAGCAAGCCCTGATGGGCCTTCTCTATCTCGCGCAGGTAGTCCGTACAGACCTGGTGTCCCAGGCCGCGGGAGCCACAGTGGATGAGGACGACGATCTGGTCGGTCGACAGGCCGAAGTCGGCGGCGACGTCGGGCCGGAACACGTCTGTGACCCGCTGGACTTCGAGGAAGTGGTTGCCCGACCCGAGGGACCCGATCTGGTCCGTCCCCCGGTTCTTCGCCCGCTCGGATACCTTCGCGGCGTTCGCCTCCGGACGGTATCCCTCGTCCTCGCAGTGCGCCAGGTCGTCCTCGACGGCGTACCCGTGTTCGAGCGCCCAGTCCAGCCCCCGTTCGAGAATCGCGTCGACTTCTTCGATGGTCCCCTCGTGGACGCCGCCACCGCCCAGTCCAGACGGAATCGCGTCGAACAGCGAATCGACGAGCTCCTCTTCGTGTCCCCGGACGTCGTCGTAGGTGAGAGTCGTCTTCAGCATCCTGACGCCGCAGTTGATGTCGTAGCCCACCGCGCCGGGCGAGATACAGCCCTCCTCGGTGTCGATACCGGCGACACCGCCCACTGGGAAGCCGTAGCCCTGGTGGCCGTCCGGCAT
Source organism: Haloarcula ordinaria (assembly GCF_029338275.1). Taxonomy (NCBI): domain Archaea; kingdom Methanobacteriati; phylum Methanobacteriota; class Halobacteria; order Halobacteriales; family Haloarculaceae; genus Haloarcula; species Haloarcula ordinaria. Next base: position 2,318,605 of record NZ_CP119789.1, read on the forward strand.
GCAGAGCGTGTACTTCTGGACCCCCGGCAGATGCGCGGAGTTCTTGAGCTGGGTGAGCGTCAGGTCGTCGCTTATTTCGTCGAGCAGCGCCTCGCTGGCCAGTACGCGGGCCGGGACGCGCATCCCGTCCTGCTGGGGAATCTCCCAGACGTAGTCCCTGACCTTCTCGAGCGTGATGTCGTCGGCCTGGTACGTGGTCATGCTCGACACTCCGTGCCGCAGGGTAAAAGTGTCACCCACCCAACGTTCGCCGTCAGTCGGCCGGGACAGCGGCCTCGTCGTCGGCGACGGCCGGCCGGCCGAACCAGTGGTCCAGCGAGAGCGGCCCCGCACCGAGCGTGAACAGTGCCGAGACCAGCCCGTAGAGCGTGACGTGGACGAGCACCGGGTCGTCCGGCAGGCCGAAGAGCGTGGTCGTAAAGAGGAGGAAGGAGACGGCGGCGGCGCCACGGGTGAACAGTCCGAGGATGAACACGAGTCCGACGGCGACTTCGGTCACCCCAGCGCCGAGTACCCACAGGCCGGGGTCCACCGGGACGACCGCGGTGAGGTCGTACTTCTCGACGACGAGCAGCGCACTCCCGGGGGTCGCGAGCTTCTGGACCAGCCCCAGGTAGACGAACGTCGCGCCCACGCCGACCCGGAGGACGACCGGGACGTACTGGCGGTACGGGGCCGTCACCTCGTCCAGGAACCCTTTCAGATGGTGGACCGGGTCAAACCGGCCGTAGATGGTCCCCTCGGTGCTCGCGACCTCCTGGAGCATCTGGTCCGCGCTGGGGCGACCGCCGCCGAGGATGACTAGCGCGAGGAACGCCGGAACGAACTCCATCGCGATGACGACGGCGGGGTCGACGGTGAGCGCCCACCCGTAAGTCAACAACCCGACCGTGCTGGCGATACGGACCGCGAGGCCGAACAGCAGCAGGAAGCCGAGCCCGATGAACAGCACCCGGACGGTGGAGTTGGCCGTCAGGTCGAAGGCGACTGTCGGCGCGAAGAGGTACCCCTGAAAGCCGGCACCGACGAGCGGGAGGCCGACGCTCAGACGAATCATCCACGGGACGAGGTCGGCGTACCCGGCGAGCGTGTTCCGGAGCACGACGACGTCGGGGATAGTCGGCCGGGCCCAGAGGTACCCCGCGATACCGATGAGGGTAAGCAGGCCGAGTCCGCCGAAGAGCGCCGCGTTGAACGAGTTCGAGAGGACGTCGATGGCGAACGCCAGTGCGTCGACGGCCGGACCGGGGCCGTCGGTGACGTAATCGACGTGCCCGGCGACCGGACGGCTAAATGCGACTACCGCGAAGACGGCTCCCAGCACATAGGCACTCGAAGGGCGCGCCATAGCGGCGATTGGGAGAGGACACACCTAATCCTGTTCATCGGTCGTCATCTCCGCAGCGGCGGAACCGACGCGACGACCGTATTGCGCCGGTAAACGCCACGTTCAGGGCGGTGGAATTATGTTCATGCCAGTTCTACGATGATGCCAGTGAGCGTCAACATCGAAACGAAAATCGTCGAGCGGGGGAGCGACGAGTACGTCGATGCGGCCTGGCGACTCAAGGAGGACATCCGCCAGTCCGACGGCGTCCTCCGACAGCGACACGGGTTCTTCCGGAACGCCTACCGCCGGTCGACGGTGTACCTCTACGTCGACCGGCCGAACGACCGGCTGGTCGGGTTCGCCGCGGTCCGTCGCGACGGCTACATCCTCTTTCTCGCCGTCGACGACGAGTACCGCGGCCACGGGTTCGGAAAGCGCCTCATCGCGCGCGTCGCCGAGGACTACGGGACCGTGACCTGCCACGCCCGGACGACCAACGAGGGGGCGCTGGGCTTCTACAAGCACATCGGGTTCCAGATCCGCCGCCGCATCGACAACTACTACGAGGACGGCGGCGACGCCTACTACCTCCGGCTCGGCGAGGACACGATTCGAGACAAGCTGTCGAAGCTGCTGCGCGGGTAGGAGAACGCTTTTGAGTGGAACCGTCCAACGGAGTAGCCGATGGAAGCGCGGACACTGTCGTATCTCCGTGGCCGCTTTGGCGACCATTACCGGCAGGCCTCGATAACGCCGCCGCCGGCCGCCAACGAACGGGAATGGGGTTTCATCCCGTGGACCGAGGGCCCCGGCGAGACGATGGTGCGCCACCGCTCGCTGCTCGACCTCGGCGAGCTCTCCGAGTTCCTCGGCCGCAAGAAGCCCAGACACGTCTACTTCTCCGCGGGCCGCTACGACGACCCCAGCGCGTCGACGATGGGGGCGAAGGGATGGCGTTCCTCGGACCTCGTCTTCGACCTGGACGCCGACCACCTCCCCGCTGTCGAGCTGGGCGAGGACACGTACGGGGAGATGCTCGCGAAGTGCAAGGACGCGCTGTTGCGCCTGCTCGACTTCCTCGAAGACGACTTCGACTTCGACGACATGACCGTCGTGTTCTCCGGGGGCCGCGGGTACCACGTCCACGTCCGCGACGAGAGCATCCGGCACCTGAACCGCGAGGCGCGCCGCGAAGTCGTCGACTACGTCCGGGGTATCGGCCTGGAGTTCGACGAGCTCGTCAGCGAGCAAGCGGTCTCGGGAACGGCGGGACGGTCCAGTCCGGCCCAGAAGCGGACCCTCGTGACCGAGGGCGGGTGGGGCGCACGCGCCCACCGACACATCATGTCGGAGGTCGACGACCTACTTGGGATGGACGAAGCGGACGCCCTCGACCGCCTCCAGAAGTACGACGGCATCGGCGAAGGGAAGGCGACGGCGGCGCTGAACGCCGCCCGGAACAACTACGACCAGCTGGCGTCCGGGAACATCGACGTCCACCCCGCGTTCTACCAGCTCGCGAAGCTACTCCACCACGAGGTCGTCGCGACGGACAACGCACCCATCGACGAGCCGGTGACGACGGACACCAACCGCCTCATCCGGCTCCCGGGCTCGCTCCACGGCGGGAGCGGGCTGGAGGTCCAACGCATCGGCCGCGACGACATCGCGGCGTTCGACCCGCTGGTCGACCCCGTCCCGGAGACGTTTCGCGGCCACGAGATCTCCGTCGACGTCACCGACCCTGGCCTGGTCGAACTGGGCGGCGATAGTTTTACAGTCGAGGCGGGTATCCACTCAGTACCAGAGCACGTGGGCATCTTCCTGATGGCCCGCGGTCGCGCCGAGAAGGGGAAGGAATGAACCTCGACGAACTCCAGTCCGTTCAATCGCGGGAGCGCCAGACCGACCAGCTCCAGCAGCTGCGCGCGACGTTCTACACGGAGGCCGGCGAGTTCATCGCCCAACTGCGCGAGGAGCGGTCGCGGGCGGCCCAACGGGCCGACGACCCCTTCGACGCGCCCGAGGTGAACCACCTCACCGACGACATCAACACGGCCGAGCAGACGATAGAGGCCATCTACGAGCGTCGCGTCGGCAAAATCGTCAAGATGGCGTCGCTGGCGGCCGCCGACATGCCGATGGAGGAAGACGGGCTCACCAAGGAGGAACGGAGCCTCTTCGAGACGATGGTCCAGGCCATCAAGGACAACCGGAACCACGTCCTGGACGTCATCTCCGGGGAGAATGTGGGCGACGAGGTGGCCAGTGCCCCAATCGAGACGAGCACACCCACAGAGACGACTACCGAACCGAGCTCGGATACCCCGGCCCCAGCGGCCGATGCGGATTCACCGACACCGGACGACAATGGCGTCGGCGCGGCCGACGTGATGGGTGGGAGCGGGATGGAACCCGACGAATCGTCGGGGACAGACCCGGAACCGGTCGGTGATGGGCGGCCGGCCGACGAGGCTGCGGTCGCCACTGACCAGGAAACGAGTCCCCCACCCCAGTCGGGCCGAGACGAGCCAGCCGAACCGGCCGACGACGGGCCGGAGCACTCCGTCGACGACGTCCAGCGTCGGACGGTCCGCATCACCGACGACGTGGGCGAGATATTCGGCGTTGACGAGCGCGAGTACGATCTCGCGACGGACGACATCGTCACACTGCCGAGCGACAACGCCGACCCGCTGGTCGAGCAGGACGCCGCCGAACCGCTCGACTAGTCACCGGCAAAGCGTCTCTGAGCCAGGTCTTTTCGAAAAGTTGTCAGTTCGGTAGGTGAGGACACGGCTCGACCGGCCGAGACCTACGGCGCGGGCCGGTTCCCGAGCCTCAGGTCTACGGTCAGCTCGGTACCGTCACGGAGCAGCGTGACCGCGATGGTGTCGCCCGGACTGGTCTCCAGTGCCAGGTACGTCGCGAGCGCCTGTCGCGTCGGCGTGGGGGTCTCATCAAGGGCGAGTACGACGTCGCCACCAGTCGGCACCTCCGTCCCGGCGACGACGCGCGAGCCGGAGCTCCCGCGGAGGACGCCGGCTGCGGGCCCCCCGTCGACGGTGTCGTCGATGTAGACGCCGGTCGCTCTGTCCAGGCCGTTGGCCTCCGCGACCAGCGGCGTGACGCTGCGCAGCAGGACACCCATGTACGAGTGGTCGTACGAGCCGCGTTGAATCAGGGACGGCACGACGCGCCGGGCCAGCTGGGCAGAGATGGCGAAGCCGACGTTGTCGCCGCCGCCGGAGTTGATGACGCCGATCACGTCCCCGTCGAGGTTCACCAGCGGGCCGCCGCTGTTGCCGGGATTGACCGCCGCGTCCGTCTGGATGGCGTCGGCGATAGAGAAGTTGTTCGCGCTCCGGAGCGTCCGGTCGACGCCGCTGACGATGCCGGCGGAGACCGACCCCGAGAGCCCGAAGGGGTTCCCGATTGCGACGACCTCCGTCCCGATCGCGGGGTCCTGGTCCGCGAAGGAGAGCGGCGTCGCGGCGGCCGAGGGGTCGTCGATGTCGAGCACAGCGAGGTCGCTGTAGACGTCCATCCCGACGATGCTGACCTCGCGCCATCCGGTGTCCGCGAAGCGAGCGTAGTACTCGTCACCGCCGGCCACCACGTGTTCGTTCGTGACGATGTGGCTGTCGTCGACGAGGAAGCCGCTCCCCTGTGACCCGCCGCCCGAGCCGGTGAGCACCCGTATCGAGACGACGGAGCCGGCGACCTGCTGGTAGACGTCGGCGTAGGTCGACCCGCGGGATGCGGCCGTCTCGATGTCGGACGTCTCGGTCGACACCTGTCGGTCGGCCGTCGGGGCCTCGGTCTGTCCGGGCGCCTGGCACCCGGCGACGCCCGCGGCTGCGGCGCCGAGCGCGCCGAGCAACTGGCGACGTGACAGGCTCGTACTGTTCATACGCGAACCAGGGAGCGGAGTCCGATGAATGCCACGGTCGGCCGAAGACTCAATATCGTCGGCCGCCGAACGTGGCCCATGGCGAAGAACAATTCCGGGTCGAAGACGCCGTCGCCGGGGTTCGTCCTCCCGGGACTCAGGGCCGGCGTCGAGATGGCGCTCGTCGGCATCATCGTCGCGCTGGTGGGGCTCCCGGCGCAGGAACCGCTGGTTCTGGGCGTCGTCCTGCTGACGGCCTTGCTTGGCATGACGGTCGTCCTCTTCTGGGCGATGAACAGACACATGCGGAAGTGGATCCGCTACGCGCAGGGCAAACCCACCCGCACGAGTCTGTTCGACTGACCGGAACCTGAAAGCCCACTGTACAGTTAAGTACGAGCCACGTGTACGGTCTGGCGACTATGGATTTAACCTGGTACGGCCACTCGACGTGGGCCGTCACAGTCGACGGGACAGAGCTGCTCATCGACCCCTTCTTCGACAACCCGATGACAGAGACCGACCCGGAGGAACTGGACCCCGACTACGTCCTGCTCACACACGGCCACGCCGACCACATCGCCGACGTGGACCGCTATCGCGGGACGACTGTGGTCGGGACACCCGAAGTCGTCGAGTACTGTGAGGACAACTACGGCGTCAACGACACCATCGGGTTCAACATCGGCGGGACCATCGAACTCGGCGACGCGTACGTCACCATGCACCGGGCCGACCACACCAACGGGATGGACACGTCCTACGGGGCCACGGGCGGCATGCCGGCCGGATACATCATCTCCGACACCAAGCCGACACAGATTAGCGACGCCGATTCGACGACGTTCTACCACGCCGGCGACACCGGGCTGATGACCGAGATGCGGGACGTCATCGGACCGTACCTCGAACCCGACGCTGCCGCCCTGCCGGTCGGCGACCACTTCACCATGGGCCCGATGCAGGCCGCCATCGCCGTCGACTGGCTGGACGTCGACCACGCGTTCCCGATGCACTACGACACGTTCCCGCCTATCGAAATCGAGGTCGAGGATTTCGCCAGAGAAGTGAAAGCGGCCGGAAGTGACACCGACGTGCACGTCCTCGAAGGCGACGAGACGTTCACGCTCTAGTCGGGCCACCCCGGGACCGCTGCCGCCATGTCCGCTGTTTTCCGGTGTTACTCTTCGGCCAGCGACACGTCCGCCGTTTCGGCGAGGTGCTTGATGACGGCGGTCATGTCCTCGCTGCCATGCCCCTGTGCGCGCGCCGCACTGAACGACTCGCGCGCCGCAGCGGTCTGTGAGAGCGGCGCACCGACGTCGCCGGCGCGGTCGAGGGCCAGCGAGAGGTCCTTGAACTGGTAGTCGACCGGGAACCGCGGCTCGTAGTCCCCGTCGGCGATGAGTTCGCCCTTGCCCGCGAACAGCGGACAGTCCAGCGCACCGTTGTCGACGACCGTCTGCATGGTGTCGAGGTCCAGTCCGTTCTTCCGGCCGAAGACGAGCGCTTCCGCGAACGCGCCCATCGCGTCGCCCAGCAGGAGGTTGATGAACAGCTTCATGTTCGTCCCCTGGCCCGTCTCGCCGCAGTTGACGACGGGTTCGCACATCGCTTCGAGCATCGGCCAGACGTCTTCGACAGCGGATTCCTCGCCGCTCGCCAGGCCGACGAGTGTCCCCTCCCGCGCCGGCCCGACGGTGCCGGAGACGGGCGCGTCGACGAAGGTCCCGCCGGCCTCGGAGACCATCTCTGCGGCCGCCATCGTCTCGTCGTAGCCGATGGTGCTCATCTGGACGACCGTTGTCCCCTCGTCGAGTCCCGCCAGCAGACCGTCGTCCTGTTCGAGGACCGCTTCGACGGCGGCGCCGTTGCTGACGATGAGACAGACGACGTCGACCCGTTCCGCGACGTCTCTCGGTGACGCGCCGGTCTCGATACCCGCCGATTCGAAGGGGTCCTCGCGGTCGTCGGAGCGGTTGTACACGAGCAGGTCGAACCCTGCGTCGTCGAGGTTCCACGCCATCGGTGCACCCATCGCACCTAGTCCGATGAAGCCTACGTCTGCCATAGGCAGGCGTTCGCTCTCCACCCTCTAATACGCTGTGAAGCCGATTCGGATGACCCATTCGTCCGAACGCAGGCCAGCAACATTTAGGGGAGCGCGCCCCCAGTACACGAACGCAATGACGGATATCGAAGTCAAAAGCACGTGCACGGAAGGATACACAGTCGAGAGCGTCATCGACGGCGAATGGGAGCTCGTCGTGGACGCACTCAGCGAGGACGGACCGTCGGCGAACCAGGTCCTGGCGGCCGACTACGCGTCCTGTTACATCCCGGCGTTCCGCGTCGCCGCGAGCAAACACGGGTACGACGACATCGGCACGGTAGAGGTCGACGTCGAAGCCGACCTGGACGACGACGACGACCTGGTGGCCATGCGGTGGCACATCCAGGTCGAGGCCGACCTCGGCGACGACGAGCAGGACATCGTCGAACTGGGCGAGGAGATCTGCCACGTCCACTCGGCGCTCCGCGAGGGGCTCCACGCCGAGATTACGATCGACTCCGGCGTCTGAACGGCACCGACTCTAATTTTCGGTCCGGACGGACCGGGAAACGCTCATACGCCCGGCCCACCAACGTCGTCGTATGCGTGACCCATCCTGGACAGACCGCATCGCAGCAGAGCGGATGTCCGTCGACCAGCAGTTCAACGAATACGTCGAGGCCTCGTCGTTCTCCAGCCAGCAGTGGGGTCTCGTGATGACTGCCGTCGAGTTCGAGATAGAGAACCCGGAATCCCCCGACGAGGCGCGCGTCGTCGCCAACACGTCGAAGCTGTCGAGCATCATGCCCGAGATGGACCGAATCGAACAGCAGTCCCCGATGGGCGGCGGTGGCTCCGGCGGATCGAGCGGCGGCGGCCTCTTCTCGGGCGTGAAGTCAGCCCTCGGCCTCGGCGGCGGCGGTAGCAACGAGAAGATGGAAGAGGCGACGGAACTGGCACAGCAGTACGCCGAGCAACTCCAGGAGGAACTCGAATCGAAGGGGCGCTGGGAGTCGCTCTGCAAGATGGAGGCCTGAGGAGACCGACTCGGCAGGCCAGTCAGAACGACACCGGTAGCGACCCACAGCATGCACGTTCGATAGGAAACCGACAGAATCGAAAGCGGTTAGTGGGTAATCCTGGAACACGGTAGCATATGCGAGACGTCAGTGCCGTTCCCTCTGACCGGAACGACATCGCCAGGAACGACGCCGGGATTCGAGCCACAGCTGAACAAGCACTCCAGAGCACGACGAAGCGGGATGTGGTGTGACGATGAACGACGAGACGCGAAACGCGGTCGAGCGGGCACTCGAACAGTTCCCGGAGGCGGCAGCGCTCCCCGAGGCCGTCGAGCGGGGCCGCGTCGTCTTCGGCTTCGACGGGTACGTGGACCGCGTCAGGGAGATGGTCGCCGACCGGTCCGGCCCGCAGGACTTCGACCGACTCGCGACAATCGAGTCGCTGGGCGACCGCATCGAGCGGTCGGTCGCCGCTGACAGCTCACTCTCGTTCGAGTGGCTCCAGCACGGCACCCGGACGGGGGGCCACACGTGCCACGTCTCGCGTGCCTTCGGCGCGTGGTCGTTCGACCCGGTGATGGTCGGGATGTACGGGGACCCGATCGCCGAGCCGTTCGCGACGGAGTTCGGCGACTACGAGATGCACTCCCTGGGCGAGCCGGGCGTCACGGACGCCATCGAGTTCGACGACGGGAAGCTGATGCTGACCGAGATCGGCGACACGATGGAACTGGACTGGGCGACGCTCGACGACGGCGTCGGTCACGACACACTCGTCGACCGTATCGACGGCGCGAGCCTCCTGGGGACCGGCTACTGGTCGGAGACGCCCGACCTGCCGGACATCCTGAAAGGACTCAGCAGCCGCTGGGACGAGATGGCGGACCCGCCGAGCCACGTCCTCGTCGACCCCGGTGACGTCCGCAAACTCGACGACGACCGGCTCCGAGCGGGCCGCGAGGCTATCGGTCGGCTGAACGAGGTGACGAACGTCGTGGTCTCCTCTAATCGGGCGGAGTCGAGCGTCATCGCCGACGCCTTCGAGGGCGAGGTAGACCGGTCGTTCGAGGGTGACATCGAGGCGGCGTTCGACGCGCTCGAACCGACCTGGTACGTCGGCCACGGCGTCGAGGCCGGCGTCGTCGCGACGGCCGACGGCGTCTCCAGCGTGGCTGTCCCGGCGGTCGACGAGCCCGCGATGACGACCAGCTCCGGCGACCACTTCAACGCCGGCCTCGGGCTCGGACTCGTGACCGGCCTCTCACCGGCACCCGCGGTCGTCCTGGGGAACGCCGTCGCCGGGTACTTCGTGCGGACGGCGGACCAGCCGTCGCTGACGGCGGTCCGGGAGTTCGTCGAGACGTACCTCTCGAAGTTCTAACTACCTGCTTTCTCGGGTCGCTACTCGTCGAGCCGGCGAACCGTGACGCGGTCCCGAGCCGCCTCGACACCGTCGAACGAGTTGACGTCGGTGCCGGCCGCCTGTACCAGTCGCGACGAGACGGCGACGCCGGTTCGGAGTGCCGTCCGGTCGTCGGCGCCCTCGTCCCAGGCGGCGACGGCTCCGGAGAGCAACGAGTCGCCGGCACCGACCGTATCGACCACGTCGACGTCGAGCGCCTCGGCGTACAGCAGCTCGGAGCCGGTAGCCAGCACCGCCCCGTCGGCGCCCATCGACGCGAGGACGCGGTCGAACCCCTCGTCGCGGAACGCGTCTGCCGCCCGCGCACACCCGTCGACAGTCGAGACGTCGGTCCCGGTGGCTTCGGCCAGTTCTTCGCGGTTGGGTTTGCACAGTGCGTACTCGGACTCCAGTTGCGTGAGGTAGGTTCCCCCCATGTCCACGACGGTGTCCCAGTCGCCGGCTCGGGCGATGCGGTCGACGTCGGCCGTCGAGACGCCAGGTGGGAGACTCCCGCTGACGAGCACTCGCTCGGGGCCCAAGGACTGGACCGTCTCGACCAGCTCGTCGATAGACTCCGGTTCCACTGGCGCGCTGTCGTGATTTAGTTTGTACTCCTCGCCAGCGGCGATGGCCGTCGTGTTCAGTCGGGTCGGCCCGTCGACCTGGACGAAGTCCGTCTCGATGCCGTCGTCCTCGAGCTCGTCGCTGATGAACTCGCCGGTGAACCCGCCGACGATACCCGTCGCGACGCAGGGCCGGTCCAGCCCGGTCAGGTACCGGGCGACGTTGATTCCCTTGCCGCCGGCGTTGAACCGAGCGTCCGTCGCCCGGAGTATCGCGTCGGCGTCCATCGGTTCGTCGAACTGTAGCGTCTGGTCGACTGCTGGGTTGTAGGTGACTGTGACAATCATTGGCTGACACTCTCGACGAGTACGTCCGCGTCTGCGAGCGCTGCTGCCAGGGCCGCTGGCGGTTCTGCGTCCGTCACGAGTGCGTCGACGTCCGCGAGGTCGGCGAAGGAGACGAAACTCCGCTCGTCGAACTTCGAACTGTCCGCGACGAGGACCACGCGACTGGCCCGCTCGACCATCTGTGTCTTGACCGCCGCCTCCTCCTCGTTGGGCGTCGAGAGACCCGCGTCGGCGTGGATTCCGTTCGTCCCGAGAAAGAGGAGGTCGAAGTTGGCCCGGTCGAGGAACGCCGAGGCGGTCGGACCGACGAGGGCGCGGGTCCGCGCCCGGAGCGTCCCGCCGGTCAGTTTCACGTCGATGTCCCGCTCAGAGAGCTCGGTCGCCACGGTCGGCATGTTCGTCACCGCGACGTACCCGGTATCGGGGAGGACGCGAGCGATCTCCATCGTCGTCGTCCCGGCGTCGAGGAAGACCACGTGACCCTCCCTGACCTCCGCTTTGGCGCGCTCCGCGATAGCCTGCTTCGCCGCCAGATGTTCGACCTCCCGCTGGTCGTAGGAGCGCTCGGTGCCGACGGACGGCGTCGGAACGGCCCCGCCGTGCGTTCGCTCGATACGGCCCTCGTCTTCCAGGTCTCGGAGATCACGGCGGACAGTGGCTTTCGAGAACTCGAGTTCGTCCGCCAGCTTGGCGACGGAACAGCCGTCACGTTCCGTCACCAGTTCCACGATAGTCCGTTTTCTCTCGGCCGGAAGCATCGTCGCTCGGGCGGTTGTTCCCGGTCCGATTTACCACTTTCTATCGTATGGTTTCGTTTCTGCGTGCTTCGACCGGGTTACAGTTCGCCGAGTATCGCGTCGGTGACGTCCTCGGTCGACGCGTCGCCGCCGAGGTCCGGCGTTCTGGGCCCGCTCTGGAGGACTGCCTCGACGGCGTCCCGGACCCGGTCGCCCTCATCGTCGTAGCCGAGGTGGTCGAGCAGCATCGCCGCCGAGAGAATCATCGCCGACGGGTTCGCGATGCCCTGACCGGCGATGTCCGGGGCGGAGCCGTGGACCGGCTCGAACAGCGCGTTGTCCTCGCCGACGTTGGCAGACGGGAGCAGTCCCAGGCCACCGACCAGGCCGGCCGCGAGGTCCGAGAGCATGTCCCCGGCCAGGTTCGGGCAGATGACCACGCCGTAGTCCTCCGGGTTCATCACCAGGTGCATCGCCAGAGCGTCCATCAGCCCCGTGTCGTAGTCGGCACCCCGGTCGTCCCCGACGGCCTCGGCGGTCTCGAGGAAGAGGCCGTCGGTCTCGCGCATGACGTTGGCCTTGTGCGCGATAGTCACGTCGTCGTAGCCGTTCTGCTTCGCGTACCGGAAGCCGAACTCGGCGATGTCGCGCGAGGCCTCCTCCGTGATGACCCGCGTGAGCGTCCGCACGCCGTCGGTTATCTCGCTCTCGATGCCGGTGTAGACGCCTTCCGTGTTCTCCCTGATGAACACGATGTCCGTGTCCGGCTGGACGGCGTCGAGACCGGGGTAGGACCGCGCTGGCCGAACGTTGGCGAACGAGTCGACGACGTCGCGCAGCGGGAGGATGACGTCGGCGGCCGTCTCGCCGGCCGCGCCGAACAGCGTCGCGTCGGCGTCGGCTGCCAGGTCCCGCGTCGCCTGTGGGAGCGCTTCACCAGTCTCGGCCAGCACCGCGTCGCCGGCGTCACCCTCGACGAATTCGAAGTCGACCGTCTCGATGGCCTCCAGTACCGCGACGGCCGCGGGCGTGACCTCCTGCCCGATACCGTCGCCGGGGATGACTGCAATCTCGTGTGTCATGCACGTACTTCCACCGGTGGCCGAAAAGAGGGTGTCGATATCCGAGACAACCGACGACCGGTCCTCACGGTACGATTTCGAACTCGTGGCTTACCCCGGTGTCAAAGCCACTCGTAGAGGTAGCCACCGACCAGGACGAGCAGCAACGCGAACGCCCAGCTGAATATCTGCACGGTGACGTCCGGGGGCGACATCGCCACGGCGAGTATCGGGACGAAGATGCTGCCGACCGCGATGTTCCGGGCGATGAAGTACTTCGACCCCGGCGTTCCGACCCGGTCGTGGCGAAGGCGCAGATACATGAGCACCAGTGGAAAGAGCGGAAAGGTTAATACGAGCACGGAGACCCACTTGCCGGGCCACTTGACGCCACGCGTCGCGGCGTCGAAGGCGACCCAGACGACGGCCGACCCGACCGTGACTGGGACGATGAACCCGAATACCAGTGCGAGGAGCAGCCAGTGGTTCACGGCAGTGATAGCGAGTGACAGACCGATAAACGGCACGGTTCAGACACTCACCCGTACGTCGCAACCTCGAACAGAGACGTCCGGAGAGTCAGTCGTCCGTTCTAGCGAGTCGCCCGCCTCCGCCGCGGCGATGCAACGCCGCGTAGTCGCCTCGCGGTTACACCGCTCGGCGTGGCAGGTGGCTTCGAAAATCCCAGCCGCGCTCTAGTCGTCCGACTCGACGTCCGACCGTGTCTGGTCCAGATACGGCAACTGTGCGGCCGTCTCCTCGATGGCGTTCCGGTTGGCCTTCATCAGCGCCGTCGTGTCCCAGATGCCCTCGACGAGGGCCTGGCGCTGGGCGTCGTCGACGCTGACCGAGATCTCGTTGCCGAGCGCAGAACTCTCCGAGTTCTGCTCGGCTCCGGAATCGTCCGATTCCGGAACCCCGTAGCGAACGGTCTCTGCCGCCACGTCGACCTCGATGTCTCCGTCGGGGTTGTCGTCGACCCACTGCTGGAGTGCGTTGATGGTCTCGTGGTCGGCGGTGAGCGTCGGGATGCCCAGCGCGAGGCAGTTCCCGGCGAAGATCTCGGCGAAGCCCTCGCCGATGATGGCGTCGATACCCCAGCGCATCAGCGCCTGGGGTGCGTGCTCGCGCGAGGAGCCACAGCCGAAGTTGTTGTTGACCACCATGACGTTGGCGTCCTGGAACCGCGCCTCGTTCATCGGGTGGTCCTTCTCGTTGTCGTCGTCGTCGAACCGCAGGTCGAAGAAGGCGAACTCCCCCAGGCCGTCGAAAGTGACGACCTTCATGAACCGCGCGGGGATGATCTGGTCGGTGTCGATGTCGTTCCCGCGGATGGGGATGCCGGTCCCCTCGACGTAGTCGACCTCGGGGATGTCCTCGGTCGCGTCGGTCATGCCAAGGACACCTCCTTCAGGTCGCGCACGTCAGACACTTCCCCGTTGATCGCCGCGGCGGCGACCATCCGGGGGTTCATCAGGACGGTGCGTCCGTCCTTGCTCCCCTGGCGACCGACGAAGTTCCGGTTCGAGGAGGAGGCACACGCCTCGTCGCCCTCGAGCTGGTCCTCGTTCATACCCAGACACATCGAACAGCCGGCGTTGCGCCACTCGAAGCCGGCGTCCTCGAAGATGTCCTTGAGGCCCTCTTCCTCGGCGGCGCGCTGGACGCGCTGGCTGCCGGGGACGACGAACGCGCGGACGCTGTCGTGGACCTGCCGGCCCTTGACGATGCGGGCGGCCCGTCGCAGGTCGGGCAGCCGGGCGTTCGTACACGAGCCCAGGAAGGCGACGTCGATGTCGTAGCCCTCCATGCTCTGGCCGGGTTCGACGCGCATGTGCTTCTGGGCGCGCCGAGCGGTGTCCTGCTTGTCCTCTGGGAGGTCCTCGGGGGCCGGAATCTGGTCGTCGATGCCGATACCCTGGCCCGGCGTGGTCCCCCAGGTGACGACGGGGTCGAGTTCGCCGGCGTCGATTTCGACGACGTCGTCGTACTCGGCGTCCGCGTCGCTACGGATGGACTCCCAGTACTCGGTCAGTTCCTCGAACTTCTCGGGGCGTTCCTGGAAGTAATCTGTCTGCTCGAGCCACTCGTATGTGGTCTCGTCGGGGTTGACGTACCCCGCGCGAGCGCCGCCCTCGATGGACATGTTGCAGATGGACATCCGCCCCTCCATGTCCAGGTTCTCGATGGTCTCGCCGGCGTACTCGTAGACGTAGCCGACGCCGCCCTCGGTGCCCAGTCGGCGGATGATCTCGAGGATGATGTCCTTGGCTTCTACGCCCTCGTCGAGTTCACCGGTGACCTCAATCTTGCGGACCTTCTGTTTCTCCATCGCGATGGTCTGGGTCGCCAGGACGTCGCGGATTTGGCTGGTCCCGATACCGAAGGCGAGCGCGCCGAAGGCGCCGTGCGTGGAGGTGTGGCTGTCGCCACAGACGATGGTCTTGCCGGGCTGGGTGATGCCCTGCTCCGGGCCAATGACGTGGACGATGCCCTGGTTGCCGGTCGTCGGGTCGGAGAACTCGATGCCGGCGTCCCGGACGTTCTGTTCGAGTTCGGCCATCATGTTCTCGGCCGCGTCGTCGCTGTAGGGCCGGTCCTGGTTGGCCGTCGGGACGATGTGGTCCACCGTCGCGTGGGTCAGGTCCGGGCGCGCGACCTCGAGGCCTCGCTCCTGGAGCATCCCGAACGCCTGCGGACTCGTCACCTCGTGGATGAGGTGGAGGCCGACGAACAGCTGGTCCTGCCCGTTGGGCAGCGTCGTGACTTTGTGCCGGTCCCAGACTTTGTCGTACAGTGTTCCTCGGCTCATACTGACTCGTCCCGTCCCTCTGTTCCGCGTTCGTAGGCGCGCGAGACTGCCTCGCCGGCGTTCTCGTGGTCGACGTCTTCCATCGTGTCGTCGGCCGCTGGTTCGCTGTCGGCCTCGCCACCGTCGGCAGCCACCGCCGGGCCGCGGACGAAGGCGGCGCCGAACGTCTCGTTCGTGTGTGGATGCGTGTGGTCCACGTCGCGCATCGTGTCTGTGCTTCGCGGCTCACTGCGGTCACCGCTCTCGTTCTCCGAGCAATTGCGTTTCTCGCTAGTCATCTGCTGGTGCTTCCTGTGTCTCTTGGTCGGCGTCGTCGCTCCACGAGAACAGCTCGCGGAGCCGGCCGCCGACCTCCTCTATCTGGTGGTTCTGTTCGGCCTCTCGGTACTGCTTGTAGGCCGGCCGGTGGGCCTGGTTCTCGTTGATCCACTCGCGAGCGAACTCGCCGTTCTGGACCTCCTCGAGCAGTTTGTCCATCCCTTCCCGGTTGATGACTTCCTCACCTCGGGTGAGGCCGCCGTACTCGGCGGTGTCGGAGACGGAGTTCCACATGCCCATGTGGCCGCCCTCGTACATCAGGTCGACGATGAGCTTGGGCTCGTTCAGACACTCGAAGTAGGCCATCTCCGGCGCGTAGCCCGCGTCGACAAGCGTCTCGAAGCCGGCTTTCACCATCTCGGTGACGCCGCCACAGAGGACGGCCTGCTCGCCGAACAGGTCAGTCTCGACCTCTTCCTGGAACGTCGTCTCGATGACGCCGGCGCGGGTACAGCCGATCGCTTTCGAGTACGCCAGGGATTCCGCCTTGGCGTCGCCCGTGGCGTCCTGGTAGACCGCGATGAGACCCGGCGTCCCCTCGCCGCGCTCGTAGGTCCGGCGCACGAGGTGGCCGGGCGACTTCGGCGCCGACATCGTCACGTCGACGTCCTCCGGCGGGCGAATCTGCCCGTAGTGGATGTTGAACCCGTGGGCGAACTGGAGCGTGTCGCCTGCCTCCAGGCCGTCCTCGATGGCCTCGTAGACCGCGGGCTGGACGGTGTCCGGGACGAGCATGACCACGCGGTCGGCCTCGGCGGCGGCGACGTCGGGGGTCTCGACGCGGAGCCCCTCGGCCTCGGCGGCGTCGCGGGACGAGGAGGTCTCGCGCAGGCCGACGACGACGTCCATCCCGGAGTCATTGAGGTTCAGCGCGTGGGCGTGCCCCTGTGACCCGTAGCCAAGGATGGCGATTGTCTCGTCTTCGATGAGCGATTCGTCTACGTCCTCGTCGTGATAGACCGTGGTAGTGAATTCGTCAGTCATGTTTCTCCAGTGTATCTGCGCCCCGTTCCAGTGCTGCGGCACCGGTGCGGACGACTTCCTGCACGTCGAACTGCTTGAACGCCTCGACGGCGGCGTCGATCTTCTGCTTGCTTCCCGTGACCTCGACGGTCACCGAGTCCGTGGCGGCGTCGACCGCCTGGCCGCCGTACATCTCCGCGACGGCCGTGATGTCGTCGGGTTTCTCCCCGTCGACCTTGATGAGCGCCAGTTCGCGGCGGACCGCTTCGGGTTCGAGCTCGGCGACCGAGATGACCGGCACCAGTTTCTGCAACTGCTTTTTCGCCTGGTCGATGCCGGGTTCCGGCTCCTCGATGAGGATGGTCATTCGGGCTGTATCCTCGTCCACCGTCGGACCCACAGTGAGGCTTTCGATGTTGAACTGCCGGCGGCTGAAGAGGCCCGACACCTCCGAGAGCACGCCGGGGCGGTGTTTGACCAGTGCCGACAGCACGGCCTGGCGGGGTTCGTGAGTCACTTCGGCCTCGGGGTCGACGCGGATTCCCTGCAAGTTGCGTCGACCCTCGGGGCGGAGCCGTTCGTCCGGTGCGGGGCCTGGCATTCCTCCAGTCATTGTTAGAGCATCTCCAGATGGGATTCTTCGAGCGCGAACAGCCCGTTGTCACCGCCGCTGGGGACCATCGGGAAGACGTTCTCCGCCGGGTCGATGATGGCGTCGATGACGGCCGGGCCGTCGTAGTCACGCGCTGCCTGTATCGTCGCTTCGACGTCGTCTGCGTCTTCGAGCCGGAAGCCGCGGGCGCCGAAGGCCTCGGCGAGCTTGTCGAACTGCGGAATCCACGGATACTCCGAGGCCATCCGCCGGCCCTCGTAGAAGCCGTCCTGCCACTGGCGGACCATCCCGACGGCCTCGTTGTTGAGGACGACGTAGGTGATATCCAGTTGCTCACGGACCGCGACGATGAGCTCCTGGACCGTCATCAGGAACGAGCCGTCGCCGTCGAAGCAGACGACCTCCTGATCGGGCGCGGCGAGTTTCGCGCCGATAGCGGCCGGCGCGCCGTAGCCCATCGTCCCGAGGCCGTGTGAGGAGACCCACGTGCGCGGTTCGGTGAACTCCCAGAACTGGGAGGCCCACATCTGATGCTGGCCGACGCCGGTACAGACGATGGTGTCGTCGTCCGTCACCTCCGAGAACGTCTCGACGATGTACTGCGGTTTCAGCGGTTCGTCGTCGGGCATCTCGTAGGTCATCGGGTACTCCGCCTTCCAGTCCTGGCACTGCTCGCGCCACTCGTCTGCGTCGGGGGCGCGTGGCATCGCGTCGAAAAGCTGGTGGAGGACCTTTCTCGCGTCGCCGATGAGCGGGTAGTCCGCGTAGATGTTCTTCGAGATCTCGGCGGGGTCGATGTCGACGTGGATGATGTCGGCGTCCGGGGCGAAGGAGTCGACGCCGCCAGTGAGCCGGTCGTCGAAACGGGTCCCGATGGCCAGCATGCAGTCGGTGTTCGTTATCGCGAGGTTGGCGTAGCCGGTCCCGTGCATCCCGGCCCACTCGAGCGAGAGCTCGTGGTCCTCGGGGAAACTGCCGATACCAGGCATCGTCGTGATGACCGGAATCTCGTACTCCTTAGCGAACTCCCGGAGGGCCGCCGAGGCGTCGGCCTTGATGACCCCGCCACCAGCGAGGATGACCGGCCGGTCGGCGTCCGCGAAGGCCGCAACGGCCTCCTGGACGTCGGCGTCGTCGGCTTCCTCGGGAACGTCGTAGGTGTCGGGCGTCGTGGGTGCCATCGGCTCCACGTCCGTCTCGCCCTGCGTGACGTCCTTCGGCAGGTCGACCAGCGTCGGCCCCTGACGGCCCGACCCGGCGAGTGCGAACGCCTCGCTGACGTTGTCACCGACGGTGTCCGAATCGCCCGCGAAGTAGCTCTCCTTGGTGATGGGCTGGGTGATGCCGACGGTGTCGGTCTCCTGGAACGCGTCGTTGCCGACGAAGTCCGTCGGGACCTGCCCCGTCAGCGCGATGAGTGGGTCGGAGTCCATGCTGGCGTCGGCGATGCCGGTCACGAGATTCGTCGCGCCGGGACCGGACGTCGCGAAACAGACGCCGGGGTCGCCGGTGACGATGCCGTACGCGTCGGCCGCGTGCGAGGCCCCCTGCTCGTGGGCCATCGTGATGTGGTTGATGTCGGAGTCGTACAGCGCGTCGTAGACAGGCATGATGGCCCCGCCCTGGACGCCGAAGACGTAGTCGGTCCCGGCGTTCTCGAGCGCCCGGATGACCGATTGGGCCCCCGTCGTTATCGGCTCCTGTTCGTCGTCCTGTTCGGTCTCTGTCTGGTCCTCTTTCGGGACTGATGCGTGTTCACTCATAACTGTCCTGTGGTCGCATCGTGGTCGTGGGTGTGTGCATTCTGTGTCGTTGGGTGATGGGAACTCGGTACGAGCGGCGTCGGAAGTGGGTGAATATGGGGGCTAGAAGGCCCCTACGATACCCTCGCCGAGAAGTACGGACGCGACGCTGGTCGACGGTCGAATGCGGTAGCCAGCGTTCGCAGACGTCACATCCGGATTCTAATCGTCCCGGATAATAAGCGTTCTGTGATAGGTTTTGGCGTGCGTGGCGCTCCGTGCCGGGCCTTCGGGGCCGACGGCGACGCCGTGGGGCCAGCCACCGCTCGGAGGGACGAATCACGGCCGAGAGCGCCGACATGGGCCTACGCCCGAACCTCCTCGGGCTCCTCGTCGACGCCGACCTCCTTCGCGAACCGCTCCAGCTCGGTCATCGTGACCTGCTGTTTCTCCGCGCCGAACTCCTTGACGCGGCGGGTCACCTCGCGGACTTCGGCGTCCGTCGGGGCGTAGCCCGCGTCCACGAGTCGCTCGCGGACGGAGTGGGCACCGGTGTGCTTGCCGAGCACCAGTTCGCGCTCTGCGCCCACCATCTCGGGGGTCATGACGCCCGGCTCGAACGTGTCCGAGTTCTCGATGACCCCGGCAGCGTGGATGCCGCTCTCGTGGGAGAACGCGTTCGCGCCCACGATGGGTTTGTTCGCCGGGACCGGGATGTCGGATTTCTCCTCGACCATCCGCGACAGCTCGGTGATGCGGGTGGTGTCGATGCCGGTGTCGACGTCGTAGAGCGACTCGAGTGCCATCACGACCTCCTCGTAGGCCGCGTTGCCGGCCCGCTCGCCGATACCGTTGACCGACACCTGGGCCTGGCTCGCCCCGGCCTCGAAGCCGGAGATGGCGTTGGCCGACGCGAACCCGAAGTCGTCGTGCGCGTGGACGTCGATACGCGCGTCCGTGTGCTGGTCGACGATCTCGATGAGGTCGTAGAGCCGGCGTGGCGTCGCGACACCGACGGTGTCTGGAATGTTGATCCAGTCTGCGCCTGCCGCGGACGTCTCCTCGATGACCTCGATGAGGAACTCCTCTGAGGTCCGGGTGGCGTCCATCGGCGAGAACATGCACTCGACGCCGGCCTCCTTGACGCGCTCGACGCTCTCGATAGCGGCGTCCAGCGCCTCCTGTCGGGTCGCGTGCATGGAATCTTGCAACTGTACGTCGGACGTCGAGACGAACGTGTGGACCATGTCGACGCCGGAGTCCAGCGCCGCCTCGATGTCTTTCTCGACAACACGTGCCAGCCCGCAGGTCGTGACGTGGGTGGACTCGGCGATGTCGCGCACGGCCTCGAACTCCGCGTCGGAGTTGACGGGGAACCCGGCCTCGATGACGTGGGTGCCCATCTCGTCGAGAATCGCGGCTATCTCGCGTTTGTCCTCGTAGTTGAACGACGTGCGTGGCGACTGTTCACCGTCGCGCAGCGTGGTGTCGAAAATGCGTGCTTCTGTTATCTCAGAAGTGGAATCCAGTGTGCCCTGGAAGAACTCGATCCGCCGGAGAATCCGACGTGCCCTCGTTGTTGGACATAATCACTTCTCTCTGGTCGCTTCCGCTACTTATAGTTGTCCGTTCGGGCCACCGGTATCGGCCGTCGCTATCGGTGAGGGGACGCCGAATCGTGAATCCCTATCGCGCGACACGCAACAAGAACTTCTTAGTTCTCCTGCGGAGTCGACCCACCAATGAGCGATATCGACGGGACAGACGGGGACGAGTCACTCCGGGAGGCCGTCGAACGGTCTCGGAGTGGCGCCCCCGCAGTGGGCAGTGTCGTCCGGGACCGGTTCTCCTCTGACGAGGTCTTCCAGCGCATCGTCGCCGCCGCGGACGAAGAGATCACGTCGGGTGCCCGCGAGCTGTTCTTCAGTGCGCTCGCGGCCGGGTTCGCCATCACCATCACCTTCATGCTGTACGTCTCGATGAAGACGTCGACCGATTCCGACCCGGTCCTGAGTGCCCTTCTGTACCCGCTCGGGTTCATCTACATCATCATCGGCGGCTACCAGCTGTACACCGAGAACACGCTGCCGCCGGTCGCGCTGACACTCGAACGATTGGCGAGCGTACCGGCGCTGTTGCGCAACTGGCTCGTCGTCCTGACGGGGAACTTCACCGGTGGCGCGTTGGGCGCCGCCGCGCTCGTCTTCGGCGGCGTCCTCTCGCCGGAAGCCGGGACCGTCGCCGCCGAAATCGCCCGCGAGGGGGTCGCCACCGCCTGGTGGAGCCTGTTCAGCAAGGCGGCCTTCGCCGGGCTGATAGTCGCCGGCGTCGTCTGGGTGGAGTACGCCGCCCGGGACACCATCTCCCGACTCGTCGTGGTCTACCTGGCCTTCCTCGCGATTCCGCTCGGCGGACTGTACCACTCCGTCGTCGCCTTCACCGAGATGACCTATCTGGCCCTGCACGGCGACCTCGCGCTCGGCGTGGGGCTCATGGAGTTCGTCCTCCCGGTGTTGCTGGGGAACACCGTCGGCGGCGTCGTGCTGGTCACCGTCGTCAACTACTTCCAGACGACCGAAGAGCGGCTCGAATCGGCGCGGTTCGAGGGGGCAGCGCGGCAGTTATCGCTCCCAGAGTGGGCGCTCGGGAGCCTCGCCGGGCGCTCGTACGTGCCGCTGCTCGACACGGAAGACGCGCCCGTGGTTGCCGACGACGACGCGTACCGGATTCTCGTCCCCATACTGAACCCGCGAACGGAGGGCGACCTGGTCCGGTTGGCTGCCCTCCTGGCCAGCGAGCGCGAGGACGCGGTGGTCTCACCGGTGCACATCGTCCAGACGCCGACCGACCGGAGCCGATACGGCTCGACGGAGCGCCAGCAGGTCGTCGAGGAATCGAACAAACTGATGGCGGACTTAGCGGAGGTGGCGGCCGAGTACGACATCGAGTACGAGAGCTCCACGGTGGTCTCCCAGCGCTCCTTCGAGGCGCTGTTCGAGGTCGCTCGACGGAACCACGCCGACCTGGTCGTCATGCAGTGGGACGACGACAGAGTGTGGGGGGCCGCGAGAGCCAACCGGTCGCTCAGCGACCTCACTCGCGAACTGCCGTGTGACTTCCTCGTGCTCAAGAACCGTGGGTTCGACCCGTCGGATATC
Source organism: Haloarcula ordinaria (assembly GCF_029338275.1). Lineage (NCBI taxonomy): Archaea > Methanobacteriati > Methanobacteriota > Halobacteria > Halobacteriales > Haloarculaceae > Haloarcula > Haloarcula ordinaria. The sequence continues at coordinate 2,340,622 of NZ_CP119789.1, forward strand.
CTCCTCCCGACAGAGGAGGGACAGAACTGCGAGCTGAGCGCCGAGGTCGGGCGCAGGCTCCGGGACGCCGTGGGCGCCGACCTCTCGCTGTTGCACGTTGTCGACAGTGCGGAGGACCGACCAGCGGGAGAACAGTTCCTCGAACGCTGGGCTCGTGAGCAGCAGCTCGAAGGCGCGACTCGCACCGTCGACGATTCCGGTGACGTCGAGGCGGCGATCGCCCGCGAGGCGCGCTCCCGGTCGCTGGTCATCATCGGGGCGACCGAGCGTGGCCTCCTCTCGCGGCTCGTCCACGACTCGCTGAACCTCGCCGTCATCGACGACATCGAGTGTTCGGTGTTGCTCACCGAGCGGGCGACGTCGCGGTCGCTCTCGGAGCGGCTCTTCGGCCGTCGCTGACGAGCGTCGGCGGTGCCCTCGCCGGCAGTCCGGTGGTCGGTCGAACCTGCCGAGGCCCACCGGGCTGCGGTGGATTTTTGCCGGTGCCGCGTCTCTCCCCGGACATGAGCGATTTCGAGGGACTGGACCTGCAGGCCGTCGAGGACCAGATGGAACTCGACACGGACGACGAGGGGAGCAACCGCGTCGTCCTCGGCGTGCTCGACGGGACCACGGACGACGAGGAGTGGATAGAAGCCATCGAGGACGGCGCCGTCCTCGTGTTGAACATCGACGGCGACCTGAACGAACTCGCGGCGGGCTTCGCCCGACCGATTACCGAGGCCGGCGGCGAACTGATGCACTTCCGGGGCTTCCTCGTCGTGACCCCACCGGGCGTCAGTATCGACACCGACCGCCTGGACTGAGCGGCGCGCCGCTCAGGCACCGACCAGCGTCAGGTAGTGCCCGTCGGGGTCCCGGATTCTCATCCCGTCGTCGACGGCTGTCACGGCGAGTGCCTCGTCGGCGACTGCATCGGCCGCCGATTCCGGGTCCTCGGCGACCACGCCGAAATCAACGTGGACGCCGCCACGGGCGTCGGCGATGCCGAGCCGCGACTCCCAGAGTTCCAGGTCGAGGTCGCCGGTGGTACACCTGACGCGACCCGAGTCACGGTCGTCGTCGACGACGTCGAAACCGAGAGTGGTGTAGAACTCCACGGCGGCAGCGAGGTCCTCGACTTCGAGGACGAGCTCGAACAGCCCGGTGACGCCCTCGCCGCCGTGGTCGCGTTCGCCGAGCTCCACACAGTTCCCCTCCGGGTCGTAGAAGTACAGCGAGCGCTCGCCGCCGAACGTCTCTTCGACCAGGTCGAACTGCGCGTCGAGGCGTTCGTACCAGTCGTCGTACTCGCGGTCGGGGACCGTCAGCGCGTAGTGCGTGTGGAGGCCACCGCGGGGCACCGCGCCCGGAGCGCGGAGTCGGATGTCAGTCCCCCCGGCCGCGAGGACGGCTTCCGACTCCGTCTCTTCGACGACGTCCAGTTCGAGGAAGGCGTCGTAGAACGCCGCCGCGCGGTCGACGTACTTCACTTCGAGCGTCACCCAGGCGGGCGTAGCGAGCATAGCGGGCGTACGCGGTCCAGCCTGAAAGGTCCCGGTACCTAACCGAATGGATGCCCCATTTATCAGCCAGTGGACCGTACCCATCTGCATGGCTATGAAAGAGACGGGCCCGGCGACAGACTGGGCCGAGGTCGACCGGTGGGAGCGAGGAGCCAGTTGGATTGCGTACCCTGACGAAGCGATGGAGCGCGCCAGCCACGTCCTCTCGACGGACGCGGGCGTGTTCGTCGTCGACCCGGTCGACGCGGAGGGCATCGACGACCTGTTCGCCGAGTTCGGTGACGTCGCCGGCGTCGTGCTCCTGCTCGCCCGGCACAAGCGCGACTGTGCGGCCGTGGCGAGACGGCACGACGTCCCCGTGTACGTTCCGGACTGGATGAGTGGCGTCGAGGACGACATCGACGCCCCGGTCGAGCGAGTCCACCGGCAACTGCCGGACACGGACTACGGCATCCACAAGATAATCAAGAACCCGTTCTGGCAGGAGGCCGCGCTCTACGGTGACGACGACGACACGCTGGTCGTCGCCGAGGCCGTCGGGACGGCCGACTTCTTCCTCGCGGGGTCCGAACGCCTCGGCGTCCACCCGGCACTCCGGCTGAAACCACCGACAAAGCTCGGTCGCCTGACGCCCGACAGGATACTGGTCGGTCACGGGAGCGGCGTCATGGAAGACGCCGAGGCGGCGCTGACCGACGCGCTCAAGGGGTCACGCGGCCGCGCTCCCAGTCTGTACGCGAAGACTGTCAAGTCACTCGTCTTCGGGTGACCCGGTCGGCGACGGGACTTTACACCTGCCATGCCAACTATCCGTGTGGTGTACATTACACGCGGCCTCGTCGACACCCTGTTGCGCCTCGCGAACGAGGCGGAGCCGTCGGACGTGACGATATCGCTGGCCGTGAGCCGTGCCGCCGAGTTACCGGACTCGGGGCTCCCCGGCGAAACACCGGTGTTCACCGACTTCTATCTCCCCTCCGCCGGCGGGTCGGTCAACGCCGTCTTCGGGATGGACCTCGGGATGCCCGCGGGCCAGACCCAGGGCCGGTTCGTCTCGCACCCGCAGGGGGCGCTGAGCATCAGCGAGGCCGACGACCTGCACGAGGTCGTGTTCGTGGCGATACCGCCCTGGGACGACGCGTCGTTCGCGGCGTTCGACCGGGCGGGTCGCGAGCGGGAGGTCGAGATTCTCGACGTCGAACCGCCCGAGGAGCGCCTGACCTGACGGTCACTCCAGATAGCCCAGGTCGCGCAGCTGGTCCGTGATGTCCTGGAACTCGGCCTCGGTGAGCTCGCCCTCCCGCTGGTGCTGGACGACGATGCTCCGGAGCAGGAACCGGACGAGGTCGGACGTACTCGAGAAGCTGGTCCCCTCGATGGTCTCTTCGACTCGGTCGGCGAGGTCCTTCGGGATGGATACCGTCGTGTAGTCGGCCATAGCGTACCGTACGATGCCGACGGGAAAGGAGTTGCCCTCTCAGGCGTCGTCGGCTTCGGTCTCGAACTGCCCCATGACAGCCGAGCTGGTCGGCGAGAACATCATCGGGGCGCGGTCGGCACGGGTGCCGACATCGGTGAGAGAAGTGGTGTCAGTCGTGAACGCGTCGTCGTCGGTCGGGGTCGTGATCTGTGTTGTCATCCGGGGGGTTGGGTGTATCGTGTGGGTTCGGTCGGTCGGGCTGGCGTCGACGGTGTGTGGTGTGCCGGCGTGCGAATTGCTTTGTGTACAAGCATGGCGTATCACTCCGTACTGCGTCATCAGTAATAAACCTTCATAATTTTTCATGCAAGATTCTGCGGCATGCTAGCAGTTGCCAGACCACGGGGTCCCCCGCCCGGTCAGACGACCAGTCGCTTCTCGTAGTCAGTCAGGTTCTCGTAGCCGTCCTCGGTGACCACGACGAGGTCTTCGATTCGGACGCCACCGATTTCGGGGTCGTAGAGGCCGGGTTCGACGGTGACGACGTGGCCCGGTTCGAGCTCGCCACCGTCGGGTGAGATCCGCGGGAGTTCGTGGACGTCGAGGCCGACACCGTGCCCGGTGCTGTGGATGAACCCTGTCTCCGTGCGCTCGTCGCTCCGGAGTGTCGGCAGACCGGCGTCCTCGTAGACGTCACAGACGGCGTCGTGGACGGCTTCACCGGTCACCCCGGCCTCCAGTACGTCGTAGGCCGCCCCCATCGCGCGCTCGGTGAGGTCGTACCACTCCGCGATACTCTCGCTGGGCTCGCCCTTCACGAAGGTCCGGGTCATATCGGCGTGGTACTTCGTCGCCTTGTCCCTGGGGAAGATGTCCACGATGATGGCCTCGTCGGCCGACAGCGGCCCGCTCCCGCGGTCGTGAGGATCAGCGGCGTCGCTCCCACAGGCGACGATGGTCTCGTCGAGCGAACAGCCGTGGCGCAGGAGCGTGACCTCGATTTCGGTCTTGACCCGTTCGCTGGTCAGCACCTCGCCGCCCTCCTCGAGGGTTCCGTCCTCGCGGGCCGACGCCGAGCGCAGGAGCGATTCGGCCGCCGCCATCGCCGCCTCGTTGGCCCGCTGGGCCGCCCGGACGTGCTCAACCTCTTCGTCGGTCTTCGTCGCTCGGATCTCGGTGACGACGCCGTCCGAGTCGGCTGTCACCTCGATACCGCGGGCTCTGAGCGCGTCGGCGGTCTTCAGCGGGAACCGTGGCGGCACCGCGACGCGGTGGACGTCGTACGAGCGGAGGAAGTCTGCGAGCACGTGGGAGACAGCGGCCTCCGGGCCGTGTTCCTCGACGTGTTGGGCGTGGTCGAAATCGACGTACCGCTGGACGGTGTCCGCTCGTGACTCGCGTTTCGCCCGTCCGAACTCTAGACTGCGGGGGAAGAGGAGGTGTGTCTCGCCGTCGTAGAGGGTGATAAAGGGGTCCGGGGCGTCGAAGCCCGAGAGGTAGAACTGGTCGGAGAGGCCGGAGTCCGCGTCGACGAGGTAACCGTCGGCGCCGCGCTCTGCCAGATACGAGTCGAGCCGCGAGAGGTCGGGGTCCATACCAGTGGCTACCGTCTGCGGGGGTCATAGGCGTGCCGCTGGACCGTGCCCCGGCCGACACCAGTCAGTCGTCGCTCTCGACCCGGCAACTGAACTGTGCCCCACGGTTCGCGGCGACGTACTGATACACCTGCCGGCCAGTTTGGGCGATGGGCGCCAGCCCCATCAACCAGACCAACGGGAAGAACACCCGGTACTGCCGGATGAGCTCCCGGAAGGCGTAGTAGCCCTCGTAGGCGATTTCCCCGTCGAAGACGTACATCGCGCTCTGGAAGTCGACGTCGTCACGACTGGCGTACTTCTCGGGCGTCGCCGCCTGCGGAACGAACTCGATGGTTCCGTTCACGTCGAGGAGCTTGAACAGATAGAGACTGCGCATACAGAAGTAACACTGGCCGTCGAACACGACGTCGATCTGCCGGTCGGCGACGAGGCGCTCGTAGACCCTGTCCCAAGCGAAGAACGTGAGCAGTATCGGGTACGTGTCGACGAAGAGGATGCCAAGCAGGACGACCACGGCCGTCTGGAATCCAAGCAACCCGACGACGAACGGCGTGATGGTGATGCCGAGCAAGACTGCGACCAGTAGCCCCATCTCGACGACGAGCGTCCCGATGGAGCCGGCGGTTATCAGCACGGGATACTCCACCAGCGCCGGGCCGATTGGGACGTGCCACTGGTAGACGGCGTCACGGACGACAATGATGCGCGAGAGCGTGACCGAACCGAAGTAGCCGGCGTGGAACCCGCCGAACGGACCGTCCGGGAAGAGCTTATTGAAGCCAGACCCGAAGTATATCATCGCGATGACCAGTAGCGACCACTTCAGCGCCGGAAGCTGGTACGAGTCGCGGCCCGAGACGATGAAGGACCGCAGCGAGTCGACCGACCAGTCCTTCGTCTGCCGGAGGCCGTCGGCGGACAGCACGTGCGTCTCTGAGAAGAGGCTGTAGAACAACAGGAAGTATACCCCGAGGAACAGCGCCTGGGTCTCGCCGGAGTTGTTCTGAATCTCCCTGACCGCGCCGAAATGAGCCAGGACGAGCGCGCTCACACCGCCGGTAAACCGGACGCGGTAGCCCACAGCGAAAAGGACGAGCAAGCCGATGAGCACCCACTTCTCGGCGGTCATGAACAGTCCCGGCGCGACGGGCGGTACCGCCCACGTGAACTCCGGCGTCAGATAGAAGGGTACCTCGAAGAACTCGTTCCAGTCGTACATCGCCGTCTTCCAGACGAGCCAGACGGTCAGTATCGTCCGCCCGACGGCGAGGTTGACCGGCGACGAGCGCTCCGAATCGGCGAAGTAGTTAACGAACATCCCGTTCCTCCAGTTCGGCCGCGGAGTCTCCCTCGTGGTAGTCGTAGTACTCGAATACGACCGCCTCGGACTGCGAGACGACTTCGGACCCGTCGGCGGACGAAACGATTTCGACCCGGTAGAGACGGAGGCCGACGAACTCCCCGTACTCGCGCACCTCCGCCGGAGTCCACGTGCCGGTGTGACCGTGGGCCGGGAAGTTTATCGCGTGGCGGAGTTTGACACCGCCGTCGGTCCAGACGAGGGCGTTCCGTCCGCCACCGGCCTCTAGTTCGCTGCGGTACTCACGGGCGTTCTGCAAGAGGAACCGCGCCACCTCTTGGTTCTCTGCCTCGGAGTACTCGTTCAGCATCTGGTGGGACAGGCGGGCCATCCGAATGCCCTCGAACGCGAGCGTCGACTTCGAGTCCAAACTCAGTTCCCGGCCGTTCTCGTCGACGACGCGGACTTCGTGCTGGACGCGCTCTTCGTCCCACGTGTTCGAGAACTTGTGGTAGGTGGTGAGCGGTGGCACCGTGAGGGGAACGAGGCTGACCTGGCAGAGCAAGAACACGACGACGAACCCGACAGCGAACGTCCGCCTGACCTCCGGGCGCCGGTTGAACAGGAGCGCGAGGCCGGCGATGGCGAAGAACCCGAAGAATAATAGCGGGAGCACGAGGCCGGCGTACGCCCGGAGCACATCGATGAGTTGCAGTAACATTGGCTAGCGGTCGGCCTCCTCCGCGAACATCAAATCTGACATGATATTGGTACGTGGACCAGTCGGCGACACCGTATCTAAGTATTCTCTGTATACCCGGTTCGAAGCGAGCTTCGAGACCTGTCGTCGGCACGTCGGCGTCCGGGAACGGTATCCTCTTGGCATCCGCTCACGACGGGCGGATATGGACGTCACTATCGCGAACTCGACGGTGCGCGGGACAGCGAAGGCCCCGCCGTCGAAGAGCTACACGCACCGTGCGATTCTCGCTGCCGGGTACGCCGAGTCGGCCCAGGTCCACGACCCGCTCGTGAGCGCTGACACGCGGGCGACGATGCGAGCAGTCGAGGCCTACGGCGGCAGCGTCGACCGCTCGGCCGACGATTCGACGCTCGACGTCGACGGCTTCCACGGCCGCCCCGAGACACCCGACGACGTCATCGACTGTGCGAACAGTGGAACGACGACCAGACTCGTCACCGCGACCGCCGCCCTCCAGGACAACCTCACCGTGCTCACCGGCGACGACTCACTCCGGTCACGCCCCCAGGGGGCACTACTCGACGCCATCGAGCAACTCGGCGGCCGCGCCGAAAGTACCCGAGCGAACGACCAGGCGCCGCTGGTGGTGGGCAGTGGGGTCGGCGGCGGGTCGGTCGCCATCCCCGGCGACGTCTCCTCGCAGTACATCACGGCGCTGCTGATGGCCGGCGCGGTCACGGACGAGGGTATCGACATCGAGCTGACGACGGCGCTGAAGTCCTCTCCATACGTCGATATCACGCTCGAAGTACTGGAGGCGTTCGGGGTCGACGCCGAGCAGACCGACGACGGCTACTCGGTGGCCGGCGGACAGACATACGACCCCGTCGGCGGCGAGTATCACGTCCCAGGCGACTTCTCGTCTATCAGCTACCTGCTGTCGATGGGGGCCCTGGCCGCCGAGGACGAACTCGTCGTCACGTCGGCGTTCCCGAGCGCGCAGGGGGACATCGCCATCGTCGAGGTCCTGGAGCGGATGGGCGCCGACCTGGAGTGGGACCGCGACGCGGGTGAACTCACCGTCCGGAACTCCAACCTGGAGGGCGTCGAGGTCGGTGTCGAAGACACGCCCGACCTGCTCCCGACCATCGCGACGCTCGGGGCGGCCGCCGACGGAGTCACGCGTATCACGGACGCAGAACACGTCCGGTACAAGGAGACCGACCGCGTGAGTGCGATGGCCGAGGAGCTCACCGCGATGGGTGCCGTCGTCGAGGAACACGAGGATTCGCTGGTCGTCTACGGGGAGGATACGGAGTTGACTGGGGCCACCGTGGACGGGCGAGCTGACCACCGTATCATCATGTCGCTTGCAGTCGCTGGACTGGTCGCCGACGGCGAGACGACCGTCACGGGCGCCGAACACGTCGACGTCTCGTTCCCGGCCTTCTTCGACGTGCTCTCGGAACTCGGTGCATCGGTCACCCGGACGTAGAGCGAGCACTCAGCGTTGGTGTATCACTTCACTGTCTCGCACGCCGGGATCTGCTTGGCTGCGCTACTACTCGAACGAGGTCACGTGTAGATCTCCCGGCTCGGAGAAGTAGACCGCCGTACCGGCGTACTGGAAGGCGATTTCATACTCCGAGTCGGCCTGGCTGTCGGCGAGTCTGTCGAGGGCTTCGGGGTCGACAGCGTCGTACAGCGGCGGAAGGTCGACCGGGTCAGTGTCCGTGAGTGCAGCGACGGACCGAACCACCCGCTCACTGGGTTTCGTATCGTCCGCCGGGTCGTGGGGGTCTCGCACGGTCCCCGTCGACGTGCCGAGCAGCTCGTCTCCCTCGCGCATCGTTCAGTCGTCTGCTCGTTGCTTCGGGCTCGCCGCCTCGGGGGGCACCAGCTGGGGGCTCACAGTCCCGATCGGAAGTCTGTAGACGAGCGCGTTCAGCGAAACTGTCCGTTCCTGTGGGTCCCAGTCGATAAGGTCGGCTTTCGCGAGGGCCGGCAGCGCGGTATGGTGCAGATGGGCGAGGACTGCGGCGTCCGTGCCGCCGTCTGTAGGCGGACTATCGGACAGCTCGGTGGCCAGCTCCTCGAGCGCCATCTCGCCATTGCCATCGAAGAGCGTCTGGAGGACCGTCCGTCGTTCTTCGCTAGCGAGCGCGCGGAAGATATTGTCCCAGTCTGCCTGCTCGGTGTGTCTCATCTACGAAAGTTGTTCGATTGCAGGTATCAACAGCATACTCCTTGTTATTTCAGGGCTTTTATAACCAGAGTAAGCACGTATTTCTAAGACTTCTCGAAGATATGTGCATGTTATATCAGTTATCGGGGGCCGTTTCGACCATATTCACCGGTTACTCAGGTCGGCAGCCGACTGCTCTAGAAGCACCTTCCGCAACACCTTGTTCGCACCACGGCGGACGTTTTCCGAGGTCGTTTGCTCGGTGATACCGATCTCCTCGCCGATCTCCCCGAGCGTGGTCCCGCGCGGAACCTCGAAGTAACCGTTCTCTACTGCGAGCATCAGGGCCGCCCGCTGTGACTCGGTCAGTCCGAACGAGTAGCCACCCGCCTGCTCGTCGGACAGCGTGTAGACGCGTTCGAGCGTGAACGAGATGTCGTGTTCGGTACAGTAGTTGTGGAAGTTCGCCAGTCCCGAGTGGTCGTCGAAACGGAGCCGGAAGGTCCACTGCTCGTTGCCCGCGGCCTCCAGTATCGTCGCATTGACTTCCGCCATGCCGTAGACGAGGCTCTCGACGTTCTCGTTCCACTGGACCCGATAGAGCCCCTGCCCGTCGATGTAGTCGAGCGCCGTGAGTGACTCGATACTCTCGTCGGCGCGGACGTGCTGCTCGAACTCGTCCAGGTCCACCCCGGAGACCCAAACGTACGGCATCACACGTCTCGACGCCGGAACGACCCGCTCCATCTCGACGTGTGTCCCCGCTTCCATCGAGAGGACCTGCCCCAGGATGAACTCGCTCGAGTCGATGGTGAATTTCGCGATTACGGACATTCAGATTGGACGAGATTCTCCTCGTAACAGCATAAACCCACGCATCGGCACGGTCACCGCGACGCCGACGCTGACCGTCACCTACAAGGTTCAAATGCCCCCGTCCCTCAATTCGGGATAATGAACGGCAACGAGTTCGGTCGTCTCTTTCGGATGACGACCTACGGCGAGTCACACGGGAAGGCGATGGGCTGTACCGTCTCGGGCGTCCCGGCCGGCGTCGAGCTCTCCGAAGCGGAGATACAGGAGGACCTCGACCGGCGCAAGCCCGGTCAGTCGATGATAACCACATCGCGCGGGGAACCGGACGAGGTGACCATCAACTCGGGCCTGCAGGACGGCTACACGACCGGCACCCCCATCGGGATGGTCATCCAGAACAAGGACGCCCGCTCGGGCAAGTACGAGCCGTTCATCACGGCACCCCGCCCCTCGCACGGCGACTACACCTACTCGGCGAAGTTCGGGACCCGTAACTGGGGCGGTGGCGGCCGGTCGTCGGCCCGCGAGACCGTCAACTGGGTCGCGGCCGGCGGCGTCGCGAAGCAGGTACTGGCCCAGTCCGACTACGACGTGACCATCAAGGCCCACGTCTGCCAGATCGGCGACGTCGAGGCCGGCCCGGTCACCTTCGAGGACATCCTCGAACATAGCGAGGAAAACGAGGTCCGGTGTGCCGACCCCGACGCGGCCGAGGAGATGCGCGACGTGGCCGACCAGCACCAGAAAGAGGGGGACTCCATCGGCGGCGCTATCTACTTCGAGTGCCGCGGCGTCCCGTCCGGACTCGGTGCGCCCCGGTTCGACAGCTTCCCCTCCCGGCTCGCACAGGCGATGTACTCCATCCCGGCGGTCAACGACTTCGAGTACGGCATCGGCCGCGAGGCCCGGACGACCCGCGGGAGCGACTACAACGAGGACTGGGAGTTCGACGAGAGCGAGGCGACGGCCCCGGAATCCGCGAGCGACGAGGAGTCGCGAGCGAGGGGCCACCCGACGCCCGTCGGCAACGACCACGGGGGCATCCAGGGCGGCATCACGACCGGCCAACCAATCTACGGCGAGGTATCCTGGCATCCGCCGGTCTCGATTCCCAAGACCCAGACGACCGTCGACTGGGAGACCGGCGAGGAGAAAGAGATTACCGTCACCGGGCGCCACGACCCCGTCCTCCCGCCGCGGGCGGTCCCCGTCGTCGAGGCGATGCTGTACTGTACGGTGCTAGACTTCATGCTCCTCGGTGGCCGACTCAACCCGGACCGGCTCGACGACCGCCCCGGCGAGTACGACACCGACTACCACCCGTCCAGTCCGCAGAACGACCCCGAGGACGCGGGCACCCACGCGAAACCGGTCGACGAGGACTGAGATGGACGCGAACCAGGAATCGATGTCCAACCCGTTCGGGATGGACGAGGCCTGTCAGAACTGCGACGCGCTCTGTGCGACCCGCGAGACCGTCGTCCACGGCTACGGCGACGTCGGTGCGGAGTTCCTCTTCCTGGGCCCCGCTCCGAGTGAGGGTGCGGACGCCTCCGGCATCCCGTTCACGGGCGAGCGCGAGCGGGAGCTCCTGGATATCCTCACGGCCGTCGACATGTGCGAGGACCCCGACGCCGACGAACCGGCGCTCCCCAACGCCTTCCTCACGTACGTCACGCGCTGTCGACACCCCGACCGCGAGGCGACCGAGGAGGAGGTGGTGAACTGCGAGCCGTATCTCAACAGCGAGATACGGATGATCAACCCCGAAATCCTCGTCCCCGTCGGCCAGCGCCCGCTCGAAGAGTTGGCCTTCGAGTACACGACGGAGCGCGCCGAGGACCTGGACGTGACCGAACGGCACGCGACGACGATTCGCGGGCGGGGGTTCGAAATCATCCCGATGATGGCCCCCGTCGAGCAGACCGACGAGGAGCGGACCGCGTTCCTCGACCACTTCAGCGAGACGCTGGGCCGGGACTATCGACAGACGAAGGGGCGTCGGGGCCGGTAACACCGAGCTGTTCCCGTTTCCGACAGCTAGTCGTAGGATAGCCGTGTGGCGGACCGAACCGCTCCCCGCTAGATGGATTTGAGAATCTCGCGCTGCATCTCCATCTTCCGCGTCTTGTAGTTTATCTCAACGGGGTCGACGTCACCGATCTCCTCCGGACGGAAGACGAACTCCAGGGCGTCGAAGTCGAGGTGTGCCTCGATGCCGTCGGGGACGCTGACGAGGTACTCCTCTAATGTGTCGTCCGAGACGAGCGCGAGGGCGTCCTGCTGGCCCAGCAGGTAGAATTCGGCCATGTCCGGGATATTCGTGCCTTTGTTCTTGCCGAGACTGTTCTTGATCTTTGGCTTGATGCTACTTGACTCGTTTTTCCGTGCGGGCGTGAACATCAGGTCGGTCTCGTACTTGAACTCGATGTCGAACCCCAACTCCGCGTCCCTGAAGTCACGGCCCTGCTCGTCGACCCAGTTCAGTCGGCCACCGGAGAACTCCGCCACGCCCTGCTCAATGAAGTCTGACTTGTCGAAGCGGTCCTGCGCCCGGTTGAGCTGTGACCCGAGTGAGACGATGAGCGTCGCGTAGCGTTCCGAATCGATTGCCGCTCGGAGCTCGTCAGCGTACGACCTGGCATCCATGTTGTCTCCAGTTACGGACCGCCGAACATAAATCCCGAGTGCGAGTCTCAATCGAACGAACTCAGCGTCTGCTGGCGTCCCGGGAGCGACTTCGTCTTCAGCCCGTCGGGGTCGTCGGCGACCTCGACGTGGCCGCGGTGGGCGATGAGGATGCGGTCGATCTCCGTCGCCTCGCCCTTCGTCTCACCCCAGATGCGCGAGACCTTCTCGTTGTCGGGGACCCTGTCCTCGACGATTCGCCCGACCTCGAACCCGTCCATCGGCGCGACCACCTCGTCCGCCACCTCCTTCGCGAGGTTGATGGTCTCACCCCCCTGGTCGACGTCGCCGATGACGAACGCGGCGACGCCGCCCTCGCTGTCGAGCACCTCGTCGGCGACGGCGAACGTCTCCGTCATGAACTCGAGATACGCCTCGAGGTCCAGCTCGTCGTCGAGTCGGTCGTCGACCACGTCGGGTTCCTCGTCCAAGAACCACAGTCGAATCCAGTTGTACAGGCCGTACTTGAGGACCTTGAGGTACGGCGGCGAGGTGAAGATGAGGTCCACACCGTCGACGTCGTCGATGTCTGCCAGCGTCTCGGGCAGGTCGCGCGCGTCGCCGAAGACGGCGTGACCCCTTTGAGCGGGTTCCCCGTCGTGGTATATCGTGTGGAGCCGCGTCTCCAGTTTGTCGAACACGTCCCGCCTGGGCGGTTCGAGTCCCTCCTCCTCGATGTAGTCGCTCACGTACCCCTCAGACATGGAGAAGGTGTTGGGCATCGAGACGGAGAGGTACTGGCCGCTCTGGCCGTGCATGATGCCAAGGAGAAGCGCCGTGACGAACGTATCGATCTGCGAGAGCGACCTGAGGTCTGCCGGGATACCGTTCTCACCGAGTCCAAATTCGCGTTTCAGGTAGACCAGCTGTGCCAGCGTGTGGTCGTGGTACAGCATCTGGACCTTCTCCGGGACGTGTTCGGTCTCCGGCGGGTCGTAGTCCAGCCGCAGATCTTCGATTCGCTGGTGCACCGACTCGGCCGAGGGCGGGTCGACTTTCGCCCGCGTCAGCACGTAGGCCATCGGATTCAGGTCGTTCCCGACGCCGACGCGGCCGTCGACGCAGGCCTGGAGCGGGGCGGTGCCGCGGCCAGAGAACGGGTCGAGGACGACGTCGCCCTCGTCAGTCAGTTTCTGGATGAAGTAGTGGGGGAGCGACGCCGGGAACATCCCCATGTAGGAGCACATGGGGTGGAAGCTGTGCTCCCACTTCCGCTTGAGCGTCCGCCACTCGGGCCGGATGTCGTCGAGGCTTCCCATTGGTAACTCCTGCTCCGGTGCGGATATTGAACCCGGCGATAATCAATTCGGTGGCTCGGTCGCTGACAGTAACGGACCGTCAGTCAGTCAATGCCGCGAGGGTCTCGGTGAACACGTCCTTCGCGTTGGCGTTCAGGTCCCCGAGTACCGCGTCGCTTCCCTGCTGCGCGGCCGCGATGCCGACGACGCCGGAACCGGCCAGCGGGTCGAACACCGTGTCCGCCGGTTCCGAGAAGTGGTCGAGGAGCACCCTGACGACCTTGGGTGGCAGTCGAGTCGGGTACTTCGGCATCTCGCGGAGGTAGTTACGCTTGATGTCGAGCACCGAAAGATTGGCTTCACCCTCCTGGCAGTGGTCGTAGGAACACTCGTTCGAGTAGTACCAGTCGTCGCCCTTGACCATCCAGAACAGCTCGTAGACGTTGTGTGCGGGCCTGAGTTTGCAGTACGGGGCGAAGTTGTACGCCCAGTAGAGCTTGCCCTCGAGCGTCCACTCGTCGTGTTCCAGGACGGCCTGGTGGACGAGGTGGCTGTTGTCCTTCCCGGAGAAGACGATGGCCTGGCCCTCGTCGTGCGTGTTGCGCTCGAGCACCTCCAGCAAAGCGGCGATCTTCTCGCCGTACTCCGCCGACTCCCACTCGACGTAGCCGTCGACCACTCTCGAGGTGTCGCGGTTGTAGTTGCTCGCTTTGCCGTCGAACTCGAGGCCGAACGGCGGGTCCGTTATCGCCAGGTCCGCGTCGACGTCTTCCCACTCGGTCATGTCGGCGAGCGAATACTCGACGCGGTCGGCGACGGGGGACGCAGTCATTGGCGGGCACCACACTATCGCGGTATAAATGCGTTCTGAACGGGGCCGCGCGTCCACCTGGTCGGGGCCCGCCAGTGAAGAGCCGGACACGCCGAGAGCGGCCGATATAATGAAACAAAGGTCTGCTACAGCACTAAATCCTCCTCATAGGTAGCCTCTTTACCCTATGCTTTCAGAAGCACCACTCGAGCGATGACCTCCCCCGACCGAACGGCCCTCGCGAAGGCGACGCTCTTCTGCCCTGACTGCGGACACCGGAGTCGGTACGACGGCGACTGGCTCGTCGTCGAGCGGACGGGCACGCGAGCACTCCACTGCCCCGAATGTCACACGACGGTAATCGCCCGGTCCACAGGAGAGTCGCCGGTCTCACCCACGACCCTCTGGGACCGCTGGACGGAAAATCTTCGGACCTGGCAGGACTTCTGGTGGCAACGACTCACACCGTGACGCCGGCGTCGCCGAGCAGTCCGCGACGAACCGGACGGTGGATTCGCTACCACAGCAGTTCATCGCTGCTTGCAGGACGACTTTCCTCGCAGCAGCGATTCAAACAGTTCAGTCGGCCCTGCACTCGGACGCGCCGCGCTCAGTCGATGAGGTCGACCGTGAGCGGGTAGTCGTACACCACTCGCTCGCTGGCCCGGACTGTCGCCAGGACGACGATCACGATCCACGCGACCGCGAGGAGCGGAACCAGCAGGAAGCCGATACCGACGAGCAAGGAGAGTAGCGCCCCGAGCAGCAGCATCGTCCACGTGAGCTGGAAGTTCAGCGCCTCCTTGCCGCTCTCGTCGATGAACTCGCTCTCGTCTTTCTTGATGAGCCACACCAGGAGCGGGCCGAAGATGTTTCCGAACGGAACGACGAGGCCGCTGAACGCCGACGCGTGGAGGACCACCGCCCACGTCTGCTCGTCGTCGGTCACGCTGTTCTCGTCGCCAGCGGCTTCGCTGGTGTCGGACCCCGCGTCTGCTTCAGAGGACGCTGTTTCGGCAGGGTCGAACTCTTCAGCGGCGGAGTGGGCCGTGTCTGAGTCGTCGTCTTCGGAGACCATACTAGTTCCTCGACCGACGGATACAAAATAGATGTGGCCGGCTACAACCGTCCTCGGCGAGTCCTCACTAGGTTTACGGGTGAATTTGGCGGGTCCCCAACCCCCGCGATCAGCGATGACCGTGGAGTCCGTACCACTGATACCAGGGACGATCCCGTCTTAGGAGGTGTATAACTATTATCTTGCTACCCATTAGCATACCGTATGTTCGGATGGGCTACAAGCGTCTTAGTCGTCTGGCTGGTGGGGGCCGCAGTCCTCTGTCTGTTCCTCTACGGCGTCGGCGAACACGAGAGTGAGCGTCGCTCAGACGTCAGCAACAGGAACCCTGAAATCGGGGACGCCGGTCGACCCGGCTCCCAACGAGGCGAAACTGGCTGATTGAGAGACAGTCGACGGGAGAGAGTGCCGACGGTGACAGTGGTAGGGACGCCATCCAGGGTATCGACGTCGGATTTTCCGCGTTCGGATTACAGCCGTCGAGGGCTACTCTGCTGTCGGTTGAAACTGCTGGACGCGCTCGGCGACGGCTGACCGGAACGCCGACAGGTCGGAGGCGAACTCCTCGTCGGAGAAGAGTTCGGCGTACGCCTCCCGAGCGACCGCCGAAACCAGGCGGTCACGTACCACGTCGACTGCCGTCGACTGGCTATCCGCACCCATCTCTGCGACAGTGCGCGCGATTCGCTCGTCGGTCGCATACTGCGCTGCCAACGTCTCGGCCGACCGAGCAACTGGACCTGTCTGTGAGCGGGGTTCGTCAGACCAGGCTGCCGCGCGTCGATTTGATTTGTCGCGTATCAGGACGCCGACCGCGTGCCCGTCTCGCCAAGCCGACTGCGGGAATCCCGACTCGTCGGTGTACCTGTCGAAGTTCGCATGCGCAGCCACCAGTTCCTTATCGATAGCCGGTAGGGTAGGTAGGCCCAGGTGCTCGTATACGCCGGTCGCCGAATCCGGGGACAGGAATTTGTCTTGGCGACCGGACCAGACGTCGATGCCCACGAACGCCGGGACCCGCTGCCAGTCGAACTCGAGTCCCTCGTTGCGGGTCGCGATGCCACAGAACGTCACGTCGCTCGGGTCGTCCGTCGCCGTTTCCAGCGCCGCACGGTCCAGTTTCTCGTTGACGAGGTCTGCCGCCAGCCGGTACTGCGGTGGCACGGCGGCGGCTGTGTCGTAGGACTGGCGAGCCGTCGCGAACGTCACGAGCCCCGAGGCTGCGACCTGGAACCGGAACTCCACGCCGGTCGGCAGTTCCTGTACCCAGACGTGTCCGGAGAACTCGGCCCCGTCGAGGGTTGGGATGTCGGGACACTGCTTCACGTTCCTACTCAGACTCCCCGCGGTAGTAAAGGAGGTGGCCTGAGACAGCCAGAGGGGTCACCACGACTCGGAGTTGTCGTCGCCGGGTTACAGATGCACCTGTGACGAGCTGGCCCGTCGTCTCCTCCTTACGACGGCGCGTCACCTCGACCGGTATCTACTCCAGAATCGGTGTACCAGTACGCCCACAGTATCAACACGCCCTGCAACGGTAGTCGTGCCCACCGGACGAACTCGGACGGGGCGCCGCCACCCGGTACTCCGTCGACGACGACGCCGCTTGTGGCCATGTAGACGTTCGCCGGAAAGATCGCAACGAGCAGTGCGATGGTCGCCCACGCTGCGTATCGTCTCGTCGGTCGTAGCAACACCCCGATGCCGACTGCGACCTCGGCCAACCCGGACAGATAGACCAGCGCGAGTGCCGCCGGAAACATCGGTGGGACGACCTGGACGTACAGCTCCGGGACGACGAAATGAAGGAGTCCGGCGACGACGTACAGCGGCCCCATCACGTAGAGCAACGGACCTTTGAACCGCGCCAAAGCAGAGACCATCGATATTCTACTAATGACTCCAGGAGTGAACCAGTTGTGGAAGGGGGCGGTCACCGGCGACCGTCTCGACGTAGTCAGTTGCCAGCCTCGCTGGTCTCGTATGGTTCAAATCCCCGCTCGTCATCAATTCACCGGTGCTCGAAGTGGACCGTCGCGAGAATGTAAGGGGTCGGAGGGCCCCAAACCAGTCGTTTTTTGCCGTACTGTGCCCTGTTCACGCCCGAATTCGACAGGGGGTGACACAGGGCGACACTGGTCTTTTTATGTGGATCCTGTTGGTGGGTCATTGTGTAGGTGCTGGCGGACTCCCTTCTGAGTCGTCGTCATCGTCATCGTCGTTTCCGGATTGGGGCTGTCCTCTGGACTCGTCACCGTCGTCAATCGAGTCTTCGAGAACTCCCGTATACTTGCGACGCCGGTTCTCCATCTTCTCGCGGTCGTCAGGGACGTCGTAGTGGCGGCGAATCGTGTCAACACTTGCATCCACTCGATCCGATACATCTTCAGGGGCGATCCCCTGATCAAGCTGCCACTGAATCGATCCCGTCCGGATTCGATGAGGCGAGCGAGAGCTCGGGCACTTGCTCGCGTGGTCTCGCTTGCGGTACTCGCACTTCTTCGCGTTCTCACCGTGCGGGCACGAAATACGGATGCAGGGCTGGGTAGCGATGTAGATCGCTCCACGAATTTTGGCTATGCTTGCTCGACCCTGCCTGGTTGTGAACAGAGATTCACGTCCGTTATCGTCCCGCTTGTTGTTCCGTTCCCGAGCGATGTAGTGATCGAGCACGTCGGCAACGTCGCCGGATATTTCGACAGGGTCCTCACTATCGAGTTTGTTCTTGAGGCCAGTCCCCTCGTCTGCCCGGTGTTTGAAGTCGAGGTAGGGGCCGTCAGCAGGGTCATCCTCATCTGGCTCCCGAGTGTAATCGCTAAGATCTAGACCAGCGATAGCCTGAACTCGTCGGCCAGTGAACCACGCAACTTCTGTCACCGCGTGTTCGAACGTGCCGAACCACTTCGGCGAGTTCCGCATATAACGGATCTGTGGAAGTGCGTCAGTCTTGTCCCACTTCTCGGTATTCACCTCTTTACTGCGCTCTAAGTCTGGGACAGTAACGGCTGGATGGAGGTAGCTGTCTAAAGCACCCTTCTCACCGAGGAATCGGAGAAATTGCTTCAACGTCTGGAGCTTGTTCTTGATCGTGATCGGGCTCCAGTCCTCACGTGCGTGTGCATAATCTTCGTACTGTTCGATGGTCCACTCCGTAAGGTCGCCCACCCGATTGATGCCGTGTTCGTCACACCACATCAAGAATGGGTCGAGATCCTTCTGATTGGAACGAATCGTGTTCTCAGTATGATCGATTTTTCGTTTGTTGATCCAGTACTCTCCCGCGGCGGTGGGGTTGAAATCTCCCGGCTCTTCGGGGAGTTTCAACTTGACCACCCCGAAACTGCCTTTGCGTTAGGTGTTCTCTGTTGCATTGTTCTGGTCGTACCGTGTTTGGACGACGTGAGTCGGCCGCGGCCAGAACCTGTGAGGATGCAGTTCGTTGCCAGACGGGTGCATCCTCACAGCCATTCCTGACCTGCGACCTCATCCCGTCACTGGTTGATATAGTCTGTTGGTATATAAACTTGGTGTGTTTTTTGACTGATTCAGTCAAAACAAATTCGAAATGGCGCTTGCACTCGGTATGATGGCACCTGGGTTTGACCGTCTGAGGCAAAAGTTATTCTAATAGGAGGTCTGTTCAAGTACCATGGAGATAGATGAATTCGAACCTAAACGTCTGGATCTTCCTCCAGAAGAGATTGTCCCTGAACAATCTCTTGATTTGGCGTTTGAAGACGCGCAAGAGGAGTGCAGCAAAGTCATCGAACGTCTTCCGTCGGACATCAGCGGTATCGGCTCAAAAGCTGTGGAGCGCTATCTCTTGCGAACTGAATTCGGATTCGATGCTACTGAATTGACCGAAGCGTTCGGTGTTACACAATCCACATTATCAAAACAAACAAACCAAGTCCACAGAAAAGTTCTCAAGTATCCGTTTTTAGCACGAGTGATCAGTGCAATCCGGTCTGATCGAGCGAGTGCCTCCCCACCCGAGTCGATGGATCGAACCTTGTGGGAAGGTCGTTTAGAGATCGGCTCCAAAACAATCCACACCGTTGTGAACTATTCTTTTGGTGATGTTTCGTCACCATATTCTTGGAAAGTTAGTTTGCGGGCAGATTGCGAGATTGATGACCAGACATACCATTTCCGATCCGATTACTTAATAGATGCCGAATATGGGGTTCTATTGAAGCGCTCGCTTAGAGGCATCTCAGACGCTGACTGGGGTGGGAAACAACATTTCCAGCAGATGCGCACGTATCAAGTGTATCCCCTACCACATCCGGAAATCGTAACTACGGACGGGTCACTGGCGGAGTCCCTGCAGTATCACGTGAGCCGCGATATCAAGTCGGCGTTCACCCAGACTGATTGGAAATCTATTGAGCGACGTATACGTCTCGCTGAAGCAGGTGACCTTGTGGAGTCGCACTTTGCCGAACAGGGATTGAGCGAGACGATTCATCAAGGGGTTAGTCTCCACTGGCAAATAGACGAGTACACTAAAGAAACTCGACGCCGAGACAACTTGGAACATCTCCTGCGGCATTATCCTCTAACAAGAGTGCATCAAATACCAGCCGACACGATTGATCTCATCTGGAACGGCCCGATAGCAGGTGTAGAAGACTTCATAGAGGAAATAACTCGAACGTCTCAAGTCATGTATGAGCCTGGTCATAGAACACTTTGGTCCCTTAGGCAGGTGTGAGGAATCACTCCGCAAGCTGGTATGGCCGAACGTGTGTACCCCTCTCTGGATGTAGTGCATTTTAATTCGGTTTATGGCCTACACTGATTAGATGACTGCCCGCGTCTATTATCATCATCCCGACGATTCCCAATATTCTCTCGCGTATGTTACGCAAGACAGGGATGAGATAACGACGTCTGGGCAAGACGCGATTATTGAGCACTACGATTTCGATGAAGAGTTCTTCGTACTGTATACGAATCGTGGAGCAAGCGGTACTGTCGAGGATATTGACGACGAGTTTGAAGACGTACTCGACGAGATGTCACCGCAGGATCGGACGATCACCGTGCGGTTGCTCCAGATCTTCGAGGAGATTGTCGAGGAGAAGGAACTGGAAGAAGAAGAGAAGCTGGAGATTTACAAGCAGATCGAATTAGAGCGGATTCCAGATGCTATTGCACGCGTTGATTGGACCGGTACTGCTGTTCATGTCGCAGGGCAACTTATGTCTACGTTGATTCTGAAACACGCGCTACCCAACGCGAACCACCGGACTTCGATCAGTATGGCTCAGTGGTACCTGGAGAGCATCGAAACCGGATTCTCCTTTCCGGACTTTGCGACCGAAGCGTACGACTGGAAGACATGGGTCAACGAGTACATTTCCGAATCGAAGCGGCTTCTCACGGTTCGGCGGAATACGACGGCGTTCTCGTTACTCTCTGAATGGGGATGTGACACTGTTGTACGGAAGAACGGTATCGAGATCTGTCTTGCAGAGTACGACCTCGATTTCACCCGTTCAGAAGCGTATGCGCACTATGGGGGTGTGCATACTGAACTCTGTACCGACTTCCTCACTGAATCCGTCACCCGTGCTGGACACGACGAACTCGTCAGTACCGAAGGTATCGGTAAAGCGGAGTTCGTCTCGTTCCTCGAAAAGGCAGAATAACCGCGTTAGTCCTGAAGGTCCGCGACAATGCGCCCAAGCTCCCGGGCATGTTCGCTCTCGCTTACGTCGTACCGCTCTTCTATTGAGCGGAGTTGTTCTTGAAAGGTCATCGTGGGTGCCTCCAGTGGCTCCTATTCTATCTGAAGCGTTTCCGGCATAAGAACCTTTCCCGACGACCAAGTAGAGTACCTAGGAGAACAAATCGGTCGGAATCGGCAGTTCACATTCACCTTGGATGGGGAACTAATATACGGTCAGGCATACCACGTTCAACAAACAGCGCTGTCGGAGGCTCGCTAATGCATATCCCCGAAGGCCAATACAATTTGAAGGAGTTCTGTCGAGTTATTTTCGACTCGCCAGAGTCTGTCCTAGAGGGATATCATGGACAACGCATCAAATCGTTCTTGTACCTCTCAGATGACGGCTGGGGCGACTACCTTGACCAGCATTACGAGACTGAGAACCTCGGCGAGATAACAAAGTTCGTAGGCGAGTATACCAATCGGAAGGGAGCTGAGCAGCCCGCGAAATTCTACGTGGGGGAATACAAGGATGATCTCCAGATGGTGCTCACTGCCGAAACCGAGGAGGCTATTCGACAAGCCTTGCGTCCGGTGTCGGAGCACAGTGACAGTTTGTCACCGATGCCGATTATGACTGAGGACTTCCAGACGATGAACGAGATTGTCCTCAGCAGCTATGATGATATGCGGATCTCCGAGTTCAAATCGAAGCGCGTTCCGAGTCTGGCAGACGCTCGAACCCGACCGGACGTTGATCGAGAGATCGAATACAAAGGCATCGACGGCCGTGACCGTCTCGACGAATTCCGCGAGGAGTACGGTGTTGTCCCGACCCGTATTCAATACGAACACGAGAATGTGTCCATCAGGATCGACACCTCTGGCAAGTTCACATTAGAGACCGTCAATCAGGAGAGTTTCAACATCCTGTTTGAGCTGCTCAGCGAGGTGGTCGTGAACGTTCTCGAATTGCTCGATGTGGCGAATCAGATCAAGTTCGAGAAGCGCGAGGTGGAGCCGGGAAACTTGAAGATCCAAGTGCCGGAGGTGAGTTCTGGTGAAATAGATTTTGATCACCCAGTGACGTTGATGCAAGCCGAGAGTTTCATCAGGGGTACTAAGAATAGCGATGATCTGAACTTCAGCTTCACCGACGTCACAAAACAAGCCGGGTCACTGGACTTCTCTGCCCAAGTAACAGACGAGAATAGAGGGTCGCTTTTCAACGTAAGTGCGACTGAAGAATCAATGCGAATCGTTCCGAAGCATAACTGCTCTTTCCCGTCTCTGGTTGAGTTCTACCTCGCGGTGATTCAGATGTTGGACGGTGGGGCGAAGATGAAGCTCTACGAATCTCAGACTGCGGCATAATATGACGAACGTTGACCCTCCAGAATCGGTGCCAGAGGGTCAAGAAACGAAATACCGCGGGTTATACGGCAAGTGTGTCCATCATAAGCGCCAAGAATTCCCTGAGCAGTCCAAACGTGAGATACTCCGTGAAGAAATCGACGTTCAGCGCCACCATCGCAAACTCATCAGCTACTCAATCTTCCCATTCGCACAAGGGAACCCTGCGGGCTACAAGTTCATCACTGCTGAGCCGCTGGAGGAACTCGACGTTCCAAATTTCGATTTCTTACTTTGGAACCTTGACGGTAGCGTGATATTCGGTGAAGCGAAGTCTTCGATTCCCGATAGCGCGGCCACAGTCGTGAACCAACTTCAGGAAAGAAAGGAAGTAGCAGAGAATCACAAGGAGTACATCGAACAGGAGTATCTTGGGAGCGACATCAACCATATGGAGTTCGTGGTGTCGACGTACGTCAACCACGGTGACAAGATTGCGAAGGAGATCATTGAGTCCGGCGTGGAATTCATTACGTGGGTAGTGGATGCCCACTCCGATACGCTTTGGATTCGGCAAGCCAGACCCAGGTCATTTCCTGGTAACCTGGAATCTGATGACCCTGACGCTATGCTTGAAGAGCTTGACCGCCGACATACTCACGACATTTCTTCTCTGAACAGTGAGTTGGATCGAGTGACCACGAGCTTTGGACAGGCAGATGTTCTACCGACTTCCATCATTGTAGACCGTCTACGTGTGGTCGTCCAGTCTCGTCGAGTTGAAGATAGGTACCCGTGTGTTGATCGTGACGATATCCAGGAGTACGTCTCAAATAGCGCGTTGAATTACACTGAGGAGCGTATCTCAGAAATCGTCGATGAACTCATTGAATCGGGGAAGCGTCTCAACTTCCTGTCCGAATGGGATGATGATCGGGCAGAGCTCAAGATCGTGTCTAACTACACAGCCAAAGACGATCTTGAGCGAGCACTCGAAAACAAGTGGGTAGACTGGCGGATTGAGGGTATGAAAGAACAACTAAGAGATGAGTGTGAGGAGCGGATTGTTGCAGAACTCGGCAAGCAGAGTCAACTCGACGACTTCTGACGACAAATACTGCCAGACACCTGGCACATAGGAGAAAGTGACTGAGCCCACAGTCAGTCCGGTGTTCGGGCACTCAACACTATCAATAATATGGTTGGTCTTCCAATGAGGTGTAATCGACGGGGGGTGTCCAGAATTCCTGTGGTCAGACATGGGATTGATTTTAACCCCGGGTGTCGAATGTAACTCCTCGTTAATCAGTTACTGAGGCCTTCTATAGTGAATCTAATTTTACCTCACCCTTCGATGATTCTCACTTGAACCCACATTCTGTACTTGATTTCTTTTCTACGAAACCCTGATGTGTTCAAATATGCTACTTAGTAGTGTGAGCGCCTCTGTTGACCCCGGTAACGTGTTCGCAGATATTCTGGAGGGCGCAATTGTCGGAGCCATCTTAATTCCGGTGTTCCAGAAGGTCATCCGTGAGATAGTATTCACGGTACCTCAGCCGGAGGGCGCCACGCTCCACCTGATTCTGCTGACTGTAAAGCTGATGCCACTCCTGCCGATAGTAGAGACTATTATTGGATTCGGGGTTGCCTACGGAGCCGGTCGTTGGGGTGGCCTCGCAGGGTACGTTCTCGGCGTCCTCGGAGCCTCTGCCCTGTTCGACGCTCCCGAGTATGCAATTTCGCTGTTCATCGGAAGATTCGTCGTGTTCACACTTGCAGTCCTACTCCACTCAGGTAGTAGCGGGGGAATGGGCCGCGCCGGTAGGTTCTGACAATTTGTTCCCTACTTGTTCGAGAAACCGGGGTTTTCTGAACAACTGAGATAGAACTAAGTTTAGTCCTATTATTAGTCCTATACGGGTCAATGGCAAAAACACGAGTCAGTCAGGGGTCGAACGGGCAGTACAAAGTCACAATTCCGAAAGGAGTAGCAGATGCGATGGACTTGGAGGGGAAACGTCTGGAGTGGAAAGTAAAGTCTGGGAGTACACTGGAGGTGACGGTGGTCGATGAATAGTGCCATTGGCTACACGCGCCTCTCACAGGACTCGGACACGTCCATCGACCGGCAGACGCGTCACATCCGCGAGTACGCCGATGAGAGAGGCCTTACACTGGAACACATCTACGATGATGGCAAACGTTCCTCCGGCTTCGATGAAAGCCGAGAAGAGTACCAGCGGTTACGCGACCGCATCCAGTCGGAAGATACCATGGCGGTCATCGTCAACGACAAGCGGCGTTTAGCGCGCGACTTCGACGAAACGATGCGGCTAGTCCTCGATCTCAGAGAGCACAACGTCGAAGCCCACACCTTCCAAGAGGGGAAAATCGACCTCTCTGAACCCGTACAGGCAGCCGTCGAAGTTCTTCAGGCCGCTAGCGAGCATGAAGCGAAAAAGAAGGAAATCAAGCGGGCCCGCGAGGCCGTACAGGAACGCATTGATAACGGGTACGACCACGGACGGGCCCCACTGGGCTTCCAGTTCGACGACGCCGGCGAATATTGGATTCCGGACAGAGATGGTCGGTTCAGTGACGTCGTTGAGGCGATCCGGATGGTCGAAGACGGTGCAACCTATCGAGACGTTCAGGAGGAACTGGGAATCTCATCTTCAACGATGTCGGGCGTCATGAAGCGGCGTGATCGGTACCTCGAAAAGGTCGAGACCGGATGAATACTCACCTGAACATACTGGGTCTCGCACGATCACGAACGCTATACAGTTTCCAGATCGACGCTACGAGTCACAAGCGGTGCTGCATATTCACCACCAGTGAGATGAAGAGAAGGTCGGCAAAGTCAGAGCGATGAGAGATTCGAGCCATATCGATGTCGAACACACGTGCGCTCATTCTTGGACTGACAGTAGGATAGGCAGACTAAGAGCACGACCGTACTGGCTCTGACTCCATTATCGAACGGTGATTACTGCCCTTGATTATCAGCGCCAGTGGTGAATGTGAGCGGGTCAGATTCGTCTATTCGGTACAAATGGTAGTACTTATCGAGTGCAGTCCGAATCGCGTGACGAGAGATACCAGTGATCTCACTGGCGCGGTACAGTGTTATTTCGTCCGACTCAACCGCTTTAGCTGCTTGACGGATTGTCTCCCAGTCGTCGTTTCGTTCCAAATACCCGGCTGAACCGACAGTAAATCCGGCTGGAGGCTGGCCACTATCCCACTCAACTCCGGTGCCTCGCTCGGTCACCAGATGTTCGTCGACGTCCGACTTTGTGGCGCGGCGCGCAGCGGCAAAGCACGCACTTGCTCGCTTGTCACTGGGATCAATGACCAGGCCGTCTTGGATCAGGTGTATCGTGGCACCGTTATCCTGTAGATGCTCAACTTTCCTCGTTGCAGTCTCCACGTTTCCAAATGTCGCCAGTGCAGGTACTACGACGTCAGCAACTTTGTATTCAGTTACAAAGTCAGTGAAACCCTCAAGCCCCCGAGGATACGTCTCTTGGAGATCGTAGATCACAGAGGCCCCGTTGAACCCGTTTTCTGCCTTCTTCCCTCCCCCAAGTTCGTCAGTATCATCTATATCTGAATCAACAAGAGATTTCCGAGCATCTGATCCGAACTCGTACCCTAATTCCTTTTCTGCATAGCTCAGGAGCGCGTCGAGGCTCTCTGAGACACTATCGGGGTCATTGCGGGTATACACCGCGACCATCTTCGCGGCTTCATGACTGATCTGCTCAATATCTACTTGTGTACCGATGCTGTCGTCATCTCGATCTTCGTCTTGACCACTCGCCATTTGCCTCCAGCTTCATTGTAGGGCTCCTCACGGCTAAGTGTTGGGTACTGTGTAGTATACTTTTATTCGTCTAAAATCCAATGAGAACATATCTTACGTAGTGTTGGATACTGTGTGGGGTTACTTACGTTCATCAATAATTCGTTGGATATCTACATTAGCCACTATGTGGGATACTGTGTGGGATTGAGGTCATATCATTATCTTGACTATGATTTCCCCTCTTACTCACCCTAATGGCTTTAGAGGGTTTTTTGATGCCTCTATGACCTTCAATACCGATTCTTACTCCGTCCAGAGGGGGGTGTTTTGTACCAAGATGGTGTTAGATATGGGGGGATTCGCCCCCCGTGGGGTGTAATGGATATGGTATGTTTTCGTGGCTCTCACACGCCGCTCGTGCTTCTTGAACAGGTTGAGATCACGAGTTTAGCGATAGGGTTCTCACAGGTGCATTGTCTCATAGCGTGATTGGGTTTGTATGTTGAGGAACGTTGCCTCAGCTGTAGCCTCAATACGCGCCCAGTCGCGTAGGAGATCGTCAGCGATGTACTCCAGCGAGCGTACTGGAAAAATCGCAACGCCTGTCTCTACAAGCTAGCTGCGAGAAGGTGTACGAGAATCGCAGCTACTCTCTCGAATCGAGGACCACGACGCATCTCAGTCCCTCGGTCGTCAACCTCGACGACATCAGCTTCTTCAAGGACATCTACGTGGGTGTGTCTCATTGACTCCCTCACGTTCTTGTACTCGGCCCCTCGGGACTCACTGATCGATTGGTCGTAGTAGACGGCGGTCACCCACCGAGATACCTCACTCACTGAGACCCACTGCTCGGGTATCGAGGCGAGGTAGAACACGACGAATTGTCGTCTCTGATTGCTAAGGAGATCGCAGACCGTGGAAACTGTATCGAGAGTGTCATCTTTGAAGAGGTTGGCCGCACCTCGCTGCCAAGTGGGAGACTGATCGTTCATCTGCAAACCTTCCTATTCGTCGAACTAGCGATAGCTACTTTGGGCTGGATTAGCTGTCTAATCATGGGGTTCTGGACCTTTCGAACCCCCGGGCAGGTGCTCTAACACCTGCCCTCCTGATCTCGGGACTCTACCCGAGGCGGAGGGTCGGGGGTCAGGCTAATGAAGTGGATTTTCCAAGTTAAACGCTGGTAATCTCACTCAACGATCACATAGCTTCTGCAACGGTCTCACGCACTAACACAATGAGTCGTTGGTGGCTGTTGCTCAACACGCGTGTGAATTAGGCTGACACCGGAATCAGGTCTGTGCACCCGCAAAGAGTGATTGGTTAGGAGGCACGGGAACCGCAACACGGTATGGTTGATAAGCAACCGGTTGAGATGTCCACACTGTCCGGTGCTGAGATAGGGACACCGGTCGGAGGGATACTATCGAGAACACTGAACGAGAGTGTTACTGGCTGGCGAGGACGGAAATAATGCCGCTGAAGATCGAGACCCGATGTCAAGCATGCGGATGCAAGCAGACGTGGATTTACCGGGAGGAGCGCGGCCTGATGCAGAGCCATCGCGGTTGCCGTGGTGGGAGTTGTGTCTGTATCCAAGAGGTCAACGTTGGAGAGGTTGACGAGGATGAGGCGTCACGGATCGAGACCGAGCTCGTCGAACAGTACAACGTGGCCGACAAGCGACCAGACAAGGATAGCTGAACCGAGGAGACGAAAAACCCAATCGGCAATTGTTGATTAAGGAGGAGGAATAAATCGTGGTGTGGTGGACTGGATGGATACCTCGCCCCCCAACCAGAGCGGTACAGACTGTGAGGTGCCTGCCATCCCTGTCAGGGGACAAGTAGTCAGTTGGCTACAACGGACCGACAACGGTGGGATTGTCGTAGGTGATATCTTTCGACCGGGTGACTACTCACTCACGCGACTCCCAGACAAGGGACAGGACCCGAATCAGATGATCGGGACTCATGTTGAGACTGCCTCGGTTGGCTCTATCCACGTCACGGGTCCGGGAAGTATGTCTCACACAGTCCCTCAAGGCCCTGGTGTGTACCTCTTGGTCGAGACAGACCCAGAGTGCAAGCGATCTTAAGAGCGCCCGTTCTTGGTTAACGGCTATCCCTCCCACCAACGGGAGAGGAGCTGTCCCTCCCGAGGAATAGCCAAGCTGGGGTTCGACTCCTCAGACGGGCATTACTGCCGCACAGGATTGCACGAAAAAAGGAGTAGCACTACGCACTCGGTGCACAAGAGATGAAAACACGAACTGGACCGCTCCAGATTGACAGTCGGGAGGGCAGACTGAGAGCACGACTGTATTGAGTTGATGAAGCACCCTCTACGTGAGAGGAGTGGTCTCACTCGGCATCTACTTGTCACCGGAGAAATTACGTTTGAAATCTCGTACCTTCTGGACCGCGTCATTACTCTCTGACGTAGAATAGCTGAGCGCCAACTGTCACGCGGACGCCGTGTCAGAACGGTGAAGAACGGATAGTGTCTGGACCGCCGTTTTTGATCCAGTTATCTGCCACTCTCCAAGCACTATAGTCGGAGAACATCGCAACCAACCATCTCGGGGGAGAAAACATGCGTATAGGTTCAAGTCCTGTTGTGGGATTGTGATTCTGCAGATGCAAATTGTGGTACCTCTAAGCCGACGAATAGGGATTCCTCTTGAGAATTCACTATTCGAGGGCAATCTCAGCTTTTCAATTCTCATTCTTGAACGGGATTTTATATACTCCGGCCCACCTGTGTCAGATGATGAGTGACTCGTCGGACGACTATACGCTTGAGGATGCTAAGGACGAAATCGGAATTCTTCGCCGTGTCACCGACGACGTCGTCGAAGCAATCCGGAATGCAGAGAGCGAAGATGTACTGGAGTATTTAATCGAGGACGAGAAACTTGACGTAGTCCACGACGGAGAGCGTGGTCTGGGTCAGGTTCGGCGTGCCGTACTTGAGTCAGCACTAGCGTCGGATCGTCTCAAGCGCATCGTGAGCCTCCGTGGTGACGAAACGCCTGAAGAGATACTCGTACCGAACGACGTGGAGCGCAACGCCAAAGTCGCGCTCGAAGCCGGGAAGCCGGTCGTTCTGTACGGGCCGACTGGAACTGGTAAGACGACCTTCGCCAAGCAGCTCGCCCGTGAGACCGGCATTGGATACGCCCTCAACACCGCAACACCCTCGTGGACGCCATCAGACATCATCGGCGGCATCAGCCCGGACTACACCGGTGACTCGCTAAGCTACCGGACGAAACTCGGGTGTGTGTCCGAAGCCGTTCAGCGTGCTCGACGGTTCGACGTCGAGTACGGCGTCATTCTTGACGAAATCACTCGGGCGGACATCTCCAAGATTTTCGGACCACTGTACACCGCTATCGAGAATCCCCACCAGACCATCTTCGAGACCGACGAGGGCGAAACCATCGAACTGGACGAACGGGTGAACATCATCTGTACGATGAATATGTCCGACCGGACGGTGAACGAACTCGACAACGCGATCACCCGCCGGTTCGCCATGATCGAGCTTGACGAGTACGAGGAGGACAAACGTCGCCAGTTGTTCAAACACTGGATCACCACGCACGTCACTGATCACACCGAACTCGGCAAAAGCGAGATCCTCCGCCTGTTCGAGCGGGACTATCAGGGAATCAACCACGGCCACGAATCGACATCGCAAGGGTCGATTATGCGATTTGGCCCGATGCACTACCGCGACGTCGCCGTCTTCCTTGGTGTCGGTTGCCGAGAAGGCGGAGAGTACGAGTACGATCAGACTGACGCGGTCGGACAGGCGTTCCGGACATACATCGTTCCGCGACTCCTGAACGCCGCTGCGTTCCCGCAGATCGAGCGAATCGCGGAACACTACCGTGCGATGAATGGCGAGTTTGAGGAGTACGATCTCGCCCCTGCTGCCGAGTTGGCCGAACGGGAACTCGAACAGGAGCGACGCCAGATGGGCTCCTACGAGTAATGAGCACCGTTGACGAAGTCTACGAGTACGGGCAGGACACCTTCAACGTCCCCGAACGTGGGGAAATCCGGATAGAGGGCTGTCCGTCGTCCATTGGGGATCAACTTCGTCGCGCATCCTTCACCCAGAAGAGTCCTGGCGTCTTCACGAAGAGTCAAGCAGCACTCGACAGCGAGAAAGAATACGAGGTCGTCACGGTCACCGTTGACGGCGACGAGAATGAGGTACTCCACGTCGAAGCAACCGACATCATCGGCGTCGTGAGCCTCACACCGTCGTCGAAGGTGCAGGTCGATCCCAAGATTGACTGGGAGTACATCTTCGATATGCTGCTGGCCGTTTACGACCAGAACCGGTCTATTGAGTATCACGGGATCCCGCTTCAGGACTTCCTCTCCGACGATATCCACCTCGACGATGTCTTCGTGGTTCTGGCGATCAACTATCTCGACGGGTTAGAGACGATTCACCGGCAAGGGTACATCCGCGACCTCATCATTCGGCGTGTCGACAGCCTTGATGGTCGTGGTGAGATCGACGTCGAACAGACACTCCTGAACCACGCACGCGGGACGCTGGAGCCACACTGGATCCGCAACGAGACCGAGTACGACAACCCCGCGAACTCGCTGCTGCACTTCGCTGGAAAAACCCTTCTTCGACTCTTCCGGCAGAATTCTCACGAGAACGACCATCCTGCGTACGACCGAATCTTCTCAGAGGTT
Source organism: Haloarcula ordinaria (assembly GCF_029338275.1). Classification (NCBI taxonomy): domain Archaea; kingdom Methanobacteriati; phylum Methanobacteriota; class Halobacteria; order Halobacteriales; family Haloarculaceae; genus Haloarcula; species Haloarcula ordinaria. Next base: position 2,371,541 of record NZ_CP119789.1, read on the forward strand.
CACCGGGAGGTGGAGCGCTTGGAGAGTATGGGCGTCGGAAGTGGGTTGGACCGAATGGATGAGTATCGCCGGATCTCGCTCCACGATCTCCCGAAACAGCGTCGGTACTACCAGAAGGCGTTCGACGTCGCTAAGGCGGTGATGTCATCGTCGCTCGGCCAGCAACTCCGCGATGGCCCACGAGAATTGGTCGTAGACTACGTTCTGAATATGGAGTCGTTGTTCGAGCAGTACTCCCAGGTCGTCATTGAGCGTGAACTCTCGTACATCAAGTCTTACGACCATCTCGGCGAACTCGATGACGTGACACCCGTTCGGTCACCGTCGGTGAATCCGTTCGAGGGTGAGGGCCAGATCTACCACGAGCCGGACCACGCCCTGCAGGAGGGCGAGGAGACGTTGGCCGTGTTGGACTCGAAGTACTACGCGGAAGGCCACGATCCGGTGAAGGAATCACCGTCCCGGTCGCGGCTGTTCAGCTACGCCTATCTTCTCCACGCTGACCGACTCGCGTTCCTGTGTCCGCTGCTTGAACCGAAGCGTCGTCGAGTCGCCCAGACTGGGGCAGAGCTGCAGATCGTCTCACCTGAGTTAGAGTTCTCGCTGGATGGATATGGCAACGTCGTTCAGTGTTATCTGCACGACGTTCTCGTCAAGAGATCTCCCGAACTCGAAGCCTTCCGTGCTGTTGCGGAGAACCGCCTGTGCCTCGACGGCGTCGAAGAAACAGATCTGGCCGAGGCGAAATCGATGAGCGGCCCGTTCACGTTCAAGGATACACGGGATTTCTCGCTCCGCGTCCTCAAGGCTGCTGCCGACGAGCACTCGTGGGAAGTCCGCAATCGGTACGACTTAGAGCAAGACGGCGACTGGACGCGAGAACAGATTGAAACGCGTTGTGAACAGCGCTACGAGCACACCACAACGTGCGTGCCGGTGTTCTGCCGTGAGAACGGACAAGAGTGGATCGACCTCTACTTCCTCCAGAACGGATCCGGTGAGGTGGAGAAAGAAGGTCCGCTGAAACTCCTCTGAATGTTCGTTTCGTCCGACAGTCTCTTTATACCCGATTTCACACTAATCAGATAGTTGAATGAGTAACGAGATGACATCACATGATCCCCTCTCGGACGACGACGGGTTCTGGGGTCTCCTGCTTGGAAAGAAATATGATAAGATTCCGGAATCAGAAAGAACGTTTGAAAATCTCGTATCCGAATTCTATGTTGGGCGGACGAAACGTACCGACTCCCGGTTTGAGTCTACTGACGATCTCCTCGCAGAATTAGCAGATCAATCCCCCGACCTTGCCCAGCAGATTCTACTCACTATCTGGGCAGAAGAGAAATGGACTCAAAAGAGCAGTGGGAGCAATGGCTTCCAAGTGGAAACTGACCTCAATGACGAGCTTCGACGACTCGAAGAGGAGGGCCTCTTTGTCGAGGAGTTGGCTGACGGTTTCACATTGGTATGGCCGAGCAAAGAGGTCCGTGTCACCACGCGGGAAGACAATCGTGTCCGGAGTCGATTGTTCGAGCGAGCCCACCCACTGTTCGTGCGGAGAGACGATGGTGGTGAGGTAGAGGTACGAGGCGCAAAGAATCGCATCAAGAAGTTCTCAAAGACTTTCACGGACAGTGATGGCGTTGACAGAATAGAGCGATCACAAACGACTCAGCCCGTTATTGATGGACTTGCCTCCATCTTCAACGATGAGATTGAAGCGCTCACACTCACTGAAGTAGAATTCCAACGAACTTACCTCCCTGATGGGTCATCTCTTTCTCTGAGCAACCCCGCAGGAGTTCGGAACGATCTCAAGTCAGAAGCCGTCTTTCAGGAACTCGTCGATCTACAGAGCCTCTCCGAGCTATCTCACCTCGGCTTCAACCACAACAAGACGGGGAAGAAGGTTGAGTTGAAAGTAGAGCGCGAAGAAACGGGATTCTACTTCGAGATTCAAGATCGGTACCTTCCCGAGTCAGAAAAGGAGGCGATTCAATTGTTGATCGAGAATAAACTAGGCATCTCGTTCGACAGCATCTATCCCTATGATGTCCAGTTACGGGATTCATACATCTTCCATCAGATCCTCACCGGTGCAGTTGATACGTATAACAGGTACTTTGAGGATTTACCAGAGGAAGAGCAGTCGCTTCTGAACAGGTTCATCGAAGTAGATGAAATTGACACGTTCGAGTGCTACCGTTGTCACGAGGTGTATGAGGAAGAGGAACCAGAGGAATGCGAAGAATGTGAGGGAGATAGCTTTAGAGCCGACATTCGAAGGGAGGTCAGCGTTGACGATGCGGCGGTCCACGAAGCAGCATTTGAGTCGTTGAAAGAGACCAGTGATACGCTATCAAATAACGGCATCAACTTCCTGAACGTCTCAATTGACCAGTATGAGACCAAGCACAACGACTACATCAGGACTACATTCCAAGAAGTTGCGAGCGCAGGAAAAGAAGCCAACACACACCGGTATGAGTACATCAACTACTGTCTCGGAAATGGTCGCCTTCCTCGACGCATCAATCAATACCTGCTAAATTCGGTTCTCGTGGTTTACGGGAAAGCGTATCTCAACGGACGAGAGCACTTTGGGACTATTGACCTACACGACCTGTTGACAACCGACTCACCAGAGGACCTTCTTGTCTCAGCGATCCGTAACAGCAAGTCCCAGTTCAGAAATCGGATCATCGGGCGTGCCGATGAAGCATTCGAACGACTTCAGGACCTACATCAGCGCGGTGCAGCAGGCGAATTTGACAGTCTCTCACAGGGAGAGCGGAAGGAACTGAAAGAAGACTACGATTACAACGAATTCGAACGGGACGTGTTCTACCTCCTGAAGTTTATGTTTCTCTTCACTGAGCGGTGGGGCCGAGAAGGAGAAACCGAAACAGATGGCTGCCTGGTTATTCCTGAAGACGAGGGGTACTTCATCACAAGTTACGACCCGAAGCTCACCTACACCAAGAAGGGATACGACCTCGATGCCGGGGAGAAGAACAAAGCTGCTTGGTACATGGTCACCGAAAACCTCGGCGGTGCTCTCTCAGTCTCGCTCTCAGACGACGAAAATTTAGATGCCCACCTCTTCGTCTCGAATAACTTCCGAGAAGGGCAGTTCCCTCATGTTTCCTCTCGTGTTCAGGAGTGGTTTGAACAGAGTGAGGAAGTGGAGAAAGGCGAGATCCCGGTCGCTTTCCTTCCCCTCGAATCCCTGCTGTCCCTGTACGAAGTCTTTGATCGACACTACGACCCTATCATCGAGTACCCCTCGGTGAAAGCTGCGTTCAGAAGAGCATTTACAGAGCAGATTAGGGCAGGTGAGGACGGATACTCTGTTGTTGATTCAGACGCATACGATGCCGTTGAAGAACGAGTGCTGCAAGCGTTGAAGGGTACTACCCGAAGTCGGACTCTCAAAGACCACACCGAATAGGCGTCGGTTGGCTCTCTGAGTTGTTGTGAATCACGAACAGTAAGTAGGAACCACTCTACTGAGATCAGCTATTGAATTTTAAAATGGAGCGACGAGCCAGTCACCCCCTTCTTTCCGTTCGAGTTGTGGACCGAAGACCTGTTGCAGGGAGTGTAGCGCGTCGTTGTAGCGAAGGTCGTAGGTCTTCCCGCTCCGGTGGAACGACCCTTCGGCGACGAACTGGACGGTCGGACTTTGATACTCTAGGTCGTTCGCTCGTCGATCCATTGAATGAGCGAGTTCGTCTGCCAAGTCACCGTCCTCGAACGCATCACCCAGTCCGACGACGGTGACCTTGTCGGGCACGTCGTCGTCTTTGAGGCGCTTGATGAACTCCTCGACCGGCATTTGGTGGTCGAATACGTCGTACTCCCCTTCGACGATGATGTTGTATCGTCCGGGGATTTGGCCTGGTCCTGCCATGGTTAGTAACTCGTGATGTCGCGGTCGCCGAGCACCCGCGTGTACGTGTCGTCGCCGGTCACGTCGGCGAGCCGCCCAGCGAGCTCACGCATATCGTCATCGACATCCCACTTCTCGACGTAGTTCTGGACCGCCTGCCCCTTCTCGTAACGGTAGCGGAGGAACTGGAGCTTGTCGAGGTTCGAGAGGTGGTCGCCGCCGTCGCCGTTGACGCGTTCCTGGATGTACGCCTGGCGCTTCTCGTTGTCCCACGTGCCGAGTTCGAAGCCGTCGTCCTGGTTGTACAGGTGCGTCTCCTTGAGATCTTCCGGTGTGGCGTTCGTCCCGCGGCAGAGCTTGTTGACATCGTCGAACGAGGGATTCGGTGTGTCCAGCAGGTCGATGAACACGTCCTCGACGCCGATGTCACTTGCCTCTTGGATGATGCCGTAGATCTCTTGGACGACCTCCTTTGCGGACATGATCTCTCCGTCGCGCTGAACCTTCCCGTGGTGCTTGGAGTACTCGCGGAAACACGCGCCCATCTCCATCACGCCGATGTCGCCGCGGGAGAGGTCGCGGTTCTCTTCTAGCTGCTTGCGGGTGCGTCGAGCCGTGCGGTAGATGTCGCGGCGGAGGGAGTTCCAAGATGCGGGTTCGGTGTCGTCGATGGGACGGGCGACGACGACGATGTCGAAGGAAACGGCTTCTCCGCTGATGAACTTGTTCAGGTCTGAGGAGATGGGATACGTGGCCGTTACCTCGAATCCAGTCTCGCAAAGGGACTCCAGTAATTCCCCCCAAGATTCCGAGTCAGAGTGGTGGTAAGTAAATGCCAACAGACCATCTGACTTGAGGTGGTGGTGGATATTTTCGAATGCTTGTCCCAGCTCAGATTCAAAATCTTCTGCCGTTTTACCGTGGAACGGATTCGTGACAATACTATCTGCTCTGGGTGTTTTTTCGTTATCGAATCCCGGATAGTCCCCCTTCAGTAGTAGTTTTTGCCAAACATAAAAGTAGTCAGCAACCTCTGAATACATGACGTTATCATAGTACGGAGGATCTGTAATCACTGCGTCAAACTCGTTTTCACCGAAATTGATCGTCCTAGCGTCACCCAAATTCAGAGTATGTGTTCCACCAATTTCCTTCGAAAACGGCTCTGATTCCTTTGTCTCACCATCTTCGATATAGCGTTCTGTGGGGTTTGAGGCGTATTCTACAGCATTGAAGACTTTGTCCATCGTGTTGGAGAAAGTTCCCCGTCCAAATTTAGTACCCCAGAGGTTGTTCTCAACGAAGTCTGTCTGGGGAACGAATGAGTTCATCCTAAACGTGCCCTCGATCTTGTTAGCGTTTAGATTGTAGATAGAAAACGTGCTGTTGAACATCAGGCTGTCAGAGAAGCCCAGAAGCAACAATTCCCGAAGATTATCGTCCGGCACGTTCTGGTCAATTGAACGTAGAAGCGTACTCAGGCCGAAAAGTTGTCTGCTGGTGAACATATCCTGCCACTCTTCATACCCATGGTCGAAGATAGGATTTCTTTCTGAAGGAATGTGTCCTTCGGGAATATGTTCCGAAGGTGAATAAGAACTGAGTTCTTTGTTTCCTTCCCACCTCTCTTTTGCTTCGTTAAACAGCTGAATATCCGTATCTTCAGCCATTTTGTACCCTTTGTACAGGCTTCGCTCTTCACCTGCATCCTCACAGTGTTCACAATAATACTCCAGAGCGTACAGACGCGTGTCGTAACCCCCCTGTTCTTGGATCGCGTCCGTAATTGCATACTTCTGTCCGCAGTCAGGACAGTTGTACTTCCCACCACGGGAGACGTTTCCTTCCTTAGGGACGAACCCGTGTCCACAATCGTTACAGACACTCTCAGACTGCCAATCGTCTACAAGCGTGACCGCTCCACAGCCCGGACAAAGAACGTTATACTGGTCATCATTCTCGTAACGTCCTTTCGCAACACGGTAATCCTTGAACAGCGGAACCGTGCTCCCACAGGAGACGCAGTCCAACTCCTTGACCCAGAAGTTGTACATCACATCAGCCTCGTGGTTGCCGTTCGGGCAAGGAGTCCGGTAATACTGCGTGATCTCGTCGGCGACATCTTCCTTGACCTCTTCGAAGGCGTTTTTGAGGTCTTCGACGTCGGTCTGTCCGGCCTCAAGTTCTTTTTTTGTAACGAACCATGCGACCGGATTTAGGTCGTTTCCGACGACTTCGGCTCCGAAACGTGAGGCCTCAACTAGCGATGTCCCACCCCCCATGAATGGATCTAGGATCTTCTTATCTTCAACCTGGACGTCTTTGGGATAGAGCTTCCAGAGGCTCTCCGGATCCATCATGTCCACCCGCTCAAGCAGGGACGCGACATCGAATTCGTCGGTGTCGTCGTCACCCCAACCGGCGAGTGTCTGGTCCTTATTCCCTGGCTCAAACACTTCTACCTTCTCTGGGTCATCCAGCAGTGTATACAGAGAAACGGCACGAAAGACGCAGCCGAGACGGCGTGCCCACCATTTGTGCATCGTGTAAATCGGCCGGTAGTGAATCTTCGCACGGCCTTCTTTCGCGGCGATCTCGTTCACCCGTTCAATGGGGAATCCCTTCTCAATCGGGAGAGATTGACGTTCAGAAACCTGCTTCTCTCCGGAGCTATCCGTCATATATGGATGAAGCACAATCTGACTGCATAAGGATTCGGGTGTCTCGACAATAGGGTATAGTGCAACGGTCACTAGCCTGTTGTAACCTGTATCAACTGCTGTTCTGTTCATCAATCGTAAATCGGGACTTGAGAAGCGATACGACGGTTTAGAATTCGGTGATGTGATCGTTATTGTATTCTAGAAATCTGGGATCAATATCGTGTCCCGGTCGGCATTTGATTTCTCTTTCTGCATCCTCGTAGCAGTGGTTGATTTCTAATGAGTCTGGATCAACTTTGACCATCCCAAAATCGAAGTCCGCGTGATGATTGGGACAGAGTATGATTATGTTTCTGATGTCATCAGGTCCTCCATCACTCAGAGGTTTCAAATGATGTCCTTCAGCATAGAAATCATCCTTTGATTGTTTTCTACGCTTCCCGCAGACCTGACAACGGTAGTTGTATCTCTGCTTTAGATTATTGACGATAGTCGTATTCCGGATTTTTCTGGTGGTCTCTGATGTCCTTTCATCAGGTATATCATAGTCAGTAGCCTTCCTTTCCGGATCCGGATTGGATACCCCAGCTGCTTCTGTTCCCTCTGGGAGAGATGAACTTGAGAGCGAGGTTCGCAAACGAATTGCCTCATTTAGATTCTCACTATTGGCCGTGATAACCACTTCCTCACCAGTTTGTAAATTTCTAGTCTGTTCTCCCAACTCACCACGAACTGCCTTCCTGATAGCCCATTGCTTCACATAGACTGTTTTTGAGAACGAAAAGTCTGGATGTAAATATCCATCCCATAATACAAAGACCTCCTCATTCTGTTCGTAACCGATTAGAAGAACAAGCCAATCATCAGAGAAATCGAATGATCCTCGTTCGTCGCTATCTTGGCCCGGTGCTATCAGTTGTGCTTTGTATTCGTCATTTGGCCGGTCACCTTTTGGGCTTGTGACATTATACATATACACTCGAACTTTCGGAGGGAGCGGGTGATCCAGCGTGATCTCTAATGGCTTCTGAGAAGTATCAGAATAGTCTACCACAGCATAATCAAGGGCTGAAAGAAGTTTATGATGCAATTGTTCCTTTGACAGGGTATCAGTTGACATAGGTCTCTTAGCAGGGAACTGAGCATAGAGTGAAATAAATCTGCATCCTGATCAACATCCACCACTCCAAAGGAGGAAAATCTCAACCACAGATATACAATACCGCTGAAAAACAGGACGATAGGTAACAACTGACGATCTTTCCTTTGTAATTGGATGGCGGCCGGAATCACTCATTCGGGCACAGTTATTCTACTGCGGTATCTGGATTAATTGGGCAAGCACAAAGAATAGGAACTGATGGTTAATGAGGAGACGATACAGCTGAATTACAGCTACTTCTGGAAGCTGATCTCGATCTTCAGACTCGACGCCTCATCAGGCATCCGCTCGAACAGGTCCTGCACCTTCGTGTAGTCCTGTTCGGACCGCAACGTCAAGCTGACCTGCGTGCGCTCGACGTCGGCGGTCCCCTGAAGAGCGCCGGGAACACCTTCCCTGTCGGGCAGCATGAACGTGACGTCGCCGTACTCGACGCTTCCCGTCTGGTGGTTGTTCCGCCACTTGCTCCGCATCGCGGCGACGTCGTCGCCGTTGTACTCGAAACGCCACGTGTCAGCCTCCGTGTCGGCCTTCCGGAACGGATAGCCGGGCACCCAGTCCGAGGCCTTGTCCGACCCGGTGGTGTTGACCACGTACTCCGGCTCCTCGTCCTTCCCGATGTTCTCCAGCAGGTACGTCCGAACCATGTACTCGGTGACGCTGCTGTCGAACCGGTCGGTGACTTTGTTGACGGTGAACTGGTCGCCCGGGTCCAGATCTTCGATGTACGCCAGGATCTGGTCGCCGATCCGATCCGGTACCGTCGGGACAATCTTCACCGCCGTCGGGTCGCGGTCGCCGAGCGACCCGAGGTACCGACCGCCAGCCTCTAGCACGTAGTCGTCAACGAGGAACTCGTTCACCGCCTCTCGTGCGACGGACTCCGTCTCGTCCGGCGGGAGGAACACTGCTTCGTCCGCACGAATCTCACCGATGATGGTGTCGAGGTTCGCGTAGCCGTCGTCGTCAATGTGCGTCTGGATGCGCTCCACGAGCGACGACGTACCGACGATCTCTGCGCCGCCGACGTCGCGGAGCGTCGCGTCGGACTGGGGCTTGTCGAGGATCTCGTTCCCTTTGACAATGACGTACTGTTCCTCACGAGCGAGCCGGCCGATGGCACGCATCACGACGTCGTGGCTGTCGCCGTCGATCCATACCTCGCCGTCCTCGACGAGCTCAAGCTCCAGGTCGCCGATGTCGAGTGCTGTTGTTCCGCTCCCGAAGCGCTGGCGGAGTTCTTGTTCGACGTCATCGACGCCCCACACGTCAACGTCCTCTTGCTGGACGAGAACGGTATCTAGCGAACTTCCAGAGAGGTCGTCGCGGAACCCGCCGGTGTCACGGGCGAGCACCGGCTTGCCGTTGAGTGCCTCGACAGTCGCGTTCAACACGTCATTTGCGCTGCCGGGAATCGGGAATTCTGGATCACGGAGGAATTGCTCGTAAATATCCTCCACCGAGATCTCACCACGTCGTTCCAGCAGGTCTTCCGCAATGTCCCATACGTGTGATTGCAGATCGAATGGGTCAGCAGCAGCCGAATCTGCGATATTCGTCGCGTCAAGTTCGGCGTCATCGAGCACGAAGACATCGAGGTCCATCGGCTCGACTTTCTCCCACTCGTCGTCGTCCAACAGATTGTCGCCGTCAATGACTTCGCCGTACAGGAGTTGAAGCTCTTCGCGGAGTTCGTTCTCCTCCTGCTCCTTCATATTCCGAATCGACGTGCGGATTTCGTCATCGAGGGATTCGTCGGCGAGTACCTGCCGGGCACCCTCGATGTACCGCGCTTTGTCAATATATCGCGTACCGGACTCGACGGCCTTATCGCCGGAAGGTTGGACGAACACGAGCGTGTTGCGCCATTCGCGTCCGCGCCCGTCGTTCGTGATGACCTTCTTAATTTCCTCTTGCGACCACTGACTGTCCTTCACGACGACTTTGACCTCCCGGTCGTCCGGGATGTCTCGCATATCGTTTGTCCGGAATCCGACCGGATACGCGTTTGAGCCGAAGATATCTGTGATGAAGTCCGCGATCTCGGCCTTCGCCGACGTCTCCGATACGTCCACGGCCGCGTTCCGGATGAGTGCGTTCGGGTTCTGTCGGTCGCGGATGGCGTACTTTCCGTTCAGTTTGTGAAGGTGCCACGCGACGCCGTGGAGCCGTTCAAGATTGAGGACGACGTCGGATACGAGGTCACCCGTCTGGTAGGCTCCCATCACGATTTCCGAGACCTCCGCACCCTCACCTTCGCTGGGTTTCAGCGAGTAGAGCAGAATTGTGTTCAGGATGCGACGACCGTGGGGTACTTCGTCCGTGTCGACACGACTTTTGATGTCACCCGTGGCGGCGTTCAGTCGCTCGTAGTTGATCTTCGCCAGCTCGTCCTCGAATTCGATTGCATCGATGTCCCCGTGAGTGATCAGATCCGTCTGATCCTGCATCTGTAAGAGGACCTTAGAGAAGAGGTAAATCATCCCCCGCGTGTTCTGGTTCCCCTCATCGGCGTAGTAGCGCGTCTCAAGCGCGTCCAGAAGCACTGGGTGGAACGGATAGAGGTCATGCATCTCCGACAGCAGGTCGTCAGGTATATCGACGTGCCCCTCTGCCTGATCGTACGCGTCGAAGTACCCGTTAACAATCTCGCGGGCAGCACTCTCGTCCACTGAGTCGATCAGGCGGTGACGAAGGACCTCGCGCTTATCCACCTGGTTGTTCATATTGACCTCAACCGCCTGCTCCCGATTCAGAATGTCGTGGACCTCGGATCCCTCACGGAGCACGGAGACGATGGTGTAGAGTTCGAGGTCAGAGAGCGCGGTGGATTCGAGCAGCGACTGGAGGAACGCTTTGTTAGCGCTCTTTCGGTCGCCTTGTAGTGTATCGAACCAGTCCTCCAGTTCGTCCACAAAGAACGCGACCGTGTCGTCACCGACAGCCTCCTGAATCGTCTGCATGTCGGGATATCCCCCCGATTCGAACGTCCCCGGATCGTAATCGAGAGCCTCGAAAAAAGGCTCCCAGAGGTACTCGTACTGTTCGTTCTGCATCGCAACCGTAATCGGCGTCGCCGACTCCGGAAGCGCGTCGTCGAATCCTTCAACCGAATCACTCGCCCACACACCTGCTGCCGCAGGATCATCGAAACAGTGGTACAGCGCCACCATCTGGTGCGACTTCCCACTGCCGTACGGGCCGTAGAGGATGTGTGTGCCTCGCGGGTCGTCACCAGTCAAGGAATCACGGAGGATCGAAATGGCCTCTCTAAGGCCCTGAGTCATCAACGTCCGCTCGAAGAAGAGTTCCGCATCAGACTCGAACTCGTCGTCGTCGTCAACGTTGTAGAGCTTTACCTGCCCGTCGATCTGCCCCTCCTCTCGAAGCTCGCGGCTGAGGGTCACCGTGTCTTCGAGTGTGTTTGATAAGGATCCCGTTTGTGCCATCTTGATACTTAAACAAACCTCCGTGGCACCCAATAAACACTATGGTCACGTGAACGCAGCCTGAGACGCACCAACAGTACCGTGTGCAGGTCTGTGACTGTCGGTCACCAAATGTATTTCACGCATACCCGTTTCTACGAACGTATGAGCGGTTACGACCTCGTCGATATCGAGGTCACACACGAATCTGGTGACGATCTGCTCGATTCGTTGTCTGAGGACAGCACCGAGGGGGAGCATCTGCAGAGTATCCAAGCTGTCCGTCTCCAGGCTGGACAGTCTGATTCTGAACTCCGGTCGCTGAAGGAGCTGGACGAGAACTCCGTCAAGCTACTCGAACACCAGGTGGATGCGGCCTATCGTGCCCTCTTCGAGATGGATGGGAAGGCCCTTCTCGCAGACGAAGTGGGACTCGGGAAGACCATCGAAGTCGGAATGATTCTCAAGGAGATGCACTTCAGACAGACGGACGAATCCGTCCTCATCCTCACTCCTGCGCAGTTGGCCAAACAGTGGCAAGCGGAACTACGTGAGAAATTTGGACTCGACTTCGTCTGCAACTACGACGACGAGTTCGAGGACTTCGATGCGCACGACTACATCATCGCAAGCATAGACACTGCCAAGAGTGAGAGACACCGTGAGACTGTCCTCAAGCGCGATTGGGACGTTCTGGTACTCGACGAGGCCCACTACGTCAAGAACGAAGAGACGGACCGCTACGACCTGATAGACCGCCTCTCGTACAACTACGCGTTCTTCCTAACGGCGACACCGATTCAGAACGAACTGACGGACCTGTACAACGTCGTATCGCTACTGCGACCTGGACTCTTTGGCACACGCGATGTCTTCCACCACTACTTCGTGAACAGTAATCAGGAGACGCTGGTGAATCGAGACGAACTACAGGATCGGCTGAACAAAGTGATGATCCGGAACCGACGGGAGGACACGGACATCGACTTCACAGACCGGACTATCGACACACGGACGTTCGACCCAACCGCGAAGGAACGTGAACTCTATCAGGCGGTCTCTGACTACGTGAAAGGTGCCTACAGCCAAGACCAGGGTCAGAAGCTTGTACTGATGCTCTTACAGAAGGAGGTCGTCAGCAGTCCGGCTGCACTTAAGCAGACTATTGAGAAGCGACTCTACGACCAGTCGGAACTCACGCACGCAGACGAATTAGAGTCAATCTTGGATCTGATCGATGAGATCGATACGGTGACCAAACAGGAACGGCTCTTAGACATCGTTGAAGAAGCCCGTGATACCGTCGAAATGGGGAGAGTAATCGTCTTCACGCAGTTCCGAGCTACCCAACAGCAAATCCTCGACAGACTCGCCTCAGAGGGGTATACGGTTCACGCGTTCCACGGTGGGCACTCCAGCAGCGAGAAAGAACAGATCGTCGAGGAATTCGAAGAAGAGGGCGGAATCCTCGTGTCAACCGACGCTATGAGTGAGGGGCGTAATTTACAGTTTTGTAACATATTGGTTAACTTAGACTTGCCGTGGAACCCGATGCGTGTTGAACAACGTATTGGCCGCGTACACCGGATCGGCCAGAAACGAGACGTATTTATCTTCAATATGGCTCTGAAAGACACCGTTGAGGAGTACGTACTGGAACGGTTGTACCACAAGATCGATCTGTTCCAGCAGAGCGTGGGAGAGTTGAGCTCGATCCTAAGCCGCTTAGAAGAGTCTGGGACGAGCTTCGAAGACGAGATCTTCGAACGGCTGGTGAATGCTGGTTCCGAGGTCGATCTTGAGAATGACTTCGATGCGATGGCCGTTGACCTTCAGGAACAGCGTGACCTCGCCAATAAACTTGAGGAGTTCAACAGCGGCGTGTTCGAAGGGTTTGATCTAGGGGAGAGCGATGACTGACGCCGCCGTTTCCGTTACCCAATCTGCGGTAGAGCAGTTTACGGAGCGATATCTCCGCTCTCTCGGTTGTTCTATCGAGCACAGCGACGATCATTGGGTGGTGTCTGTACCCGATACAACCGACACCGAAATCTCCCACGGGAAACACACACTCGTCCGTAGGGAAGGCGCTCCAGACGGTGACGATGATAACACGAAGCAGCTGCACCCGGAAAGTGCCTTCTTTCAGCGGCTCCTCCGTGAGGCTGCGGAACGGTCGCCTACGGGCAAGCTATCGATAGAGAGTGAATCAGACATTGAGACTCCGAAGTGGCTCCGGCACAGCGATGTCGAAGTACAGAGCGCGCAGTTCACCCCGTACTACGACCGTACAGCTGTCGTGATTCTCTTCCATGTCGGTGTCGAGACTGTCAGTGAATACCAGCAGGAGCTCCTCCGAGTCGTTGCCGTTGATGCTCGGTCAGAGGAGCACCTCCCAAGATTAGCTGAATCCTTCATCGAACTGACCTCGGTAGGGTCCAACGAAACCTCCGGTGGCAACGCGCAATTGACACAGACGGAGGCGAAACCACTTCTGGAGACCGCTCGTAAGCTGGTTCTGGACGGGCTCCAAGACCAACTCGACGAGATTCAGCAAGAAGCCTCCCGTGCGGCAGATTCAGAAGTTGAGGAGTACCGTCAGCTGCAAGAGCAGCGGATCCAGGAACTGCAGGAAGAACACTCGAACTTATCATCGAAGATCAGCGACCTGAGTGAGCAAATCAACACCGGAGACGAGGATTCACGCGTCCAAGCGTTACGAGAACGGAAGGAACTCAAATCGGAGTATGAGGACCTCGACGAGATTCTCAACGAGTTACGGGAGCGCCGTGACAGTGGGTTCCCGGAGCGGCAGCGCGAAATACGAGAGCGGCACTCACTCGACGTGCAGGTCACGCCGCTCACTTTGACAGAGGTCGAGTACGAGCGGGGCGAGGTCGATTTTGAGCTTCTTGACGAGAGCACAAGTCAAACCGTTACTTTCGGATATGGGAGCGGTATTGGGGTGACTGACACCATTCGATGTTCAACGTGCGAACGGGAATTTTCTGAACAAAATCCGATTCATACGATATCAGATGTACTTGAGTGTAAATCGTGTGCCAGCGAGACGCGAAGATAGCGTTCAACAGACACATTCTCCGGATCAAGTGAACATAGAAATACTGCCCGCGTTTTCACTCTGATAAAGAGATTCTCGCCGTCACGTTTTCCGAGGAGAATTTCATCAGCGGCAGGCCGCCTGACATTCTAATGAATTGTTTCAATCGTGATGTTTCCTCCGCTGACCACCATCTGTCACTGGTTCTGCTTCTGCAGTTAGCCGATCCATTTCCTTCTTCCCAGTATCCTCAGTTTGACCCGCATTGGTGTCGGATGAACCAGTAACGCGATTCCGGACACATCTACGGTCATTCTCAGTTACTGCTTCCATTGCCCGTTCGCTCGGCCCCATTTCTTTGTCGTATTCGTCGATGAACTTTGCACGTACAATTAGATTATCGAGAATTGGCTGATCAACCTCTCCCGGGTTCATCCCGGTCTCATCACAGAACTCCTGTACACGTTTTGCAGCGTCACTGACCCACTCGCTATCCGGTCTCGCCTCTAACGGATCGGTCTTGCCAGTGTAGCGCAGCATCAGCTTCCCGTTGTGTTTGCCATATTCGAAGCCAGACTCCTCGCCAGCCAATTCCATCAGTTTATAACAATAATCGTTGCAGGGATGTTGATCGAATACCTCGTCCCGGACCTGATTGTAATCAACGCCGGCACCCTTCGCTGAGCTTTTGGAACGAGCCTTTACAGCTGTCTTGAGGTACTCCACACGCTCTTTTTTGTCCGTCGAAGACCAGTTGAAATCAGAGTCCACCTCATTCTGTTGAACCAACTTCGCTGCCTTTTCCGGTTTAGCATACACTCCATCACTTGTTTCTACAGACACGAACTCTAGACGCTCAATCACACGGTCTGCGAAGTCGTTTCGGACATCTTCGGAATGTACATCTAAGGCGCTACTGACAGCACACCGTATTGTCTCGATGTTGTAATACTCACGTTCACCAATCTCAGAGTGTAACTGTTCAATAACTGCACCAACCCGATCTTCAGACACCATATCTACGTTCTCCCGCAGTTGCTCGTAGTAACGGCGAACGCGTGCAACTTGAGCTCCGTCCCGGTATTCGTCCAACGCTCTCGCCACGTATTCTCCGATCACTTCACGGACTTTCCCCTCTTGATCGTAGACGTATCGTTCGAGTTCGTCCTGAACATCTTCGGCAATGCGGTAAGTGAGTTTGGCTGTTTCGACACTGGATCTCGAAGTTGGGCTCTCCTTCGACGAAGAATGGTCACTCAGGAGCCCGGCCTCATCCAGATCAGCACGCAAGTCCGCTTCAAGCGCGTCGAGATCGTCGCGGAAGCGTTCAGGTCGATACATCGGTGGTAGATACTCAATGATGGCCTGTTCCGCGTGTCTGCCTTTGTCACCGCCGTTCACGTGCCCCTCACGTTCGCACCAGTCATCGAATTTTGCCACGGACTCCGCTGGGACCTGTCGGCTCAACTGAGGCCGACGGCTCATTCGACCCACCTCGTCGCCGATTCGGAGAGAGCACGAAGTGAACCAGGCTGGTTCTTTTCTCCTTCTTCTCGAACGCAGATCGTAGTAAGTAATCGATCTGGTTCTTCACAGAAAGAAGAAGAAGAGCGTTCTCTATGCACTCGCATCCCGCCACTAAGGGTAAGGGAAGCGCCATCTGGAGAGTAGCAGCCCTGAGACGTTCGAACCGCTATTGGAGGTGAGTCTATTACAGTCTTGTTCGAGCTTTCTTCGTCGAAATCGAACCAGAGCGAGCCGGGTGTGGTTCTTAACCGAACATCGTTTTCTTTGGTTGATCGGCCGGTATCCTGTTCACCACGTAGAGTTGCCCAGAAATAGTGGAATCCATCGAACAGTGATCTGTAAGCAAAGCTAAGAAAGTTTAATATATGGTATGGGGTCGGAGGGATTTGAACCCCCGATCGGCTGATATCTCCGTCCTGTGCCTCGGAACTCCAGAGGGTCATCGTCGCGAACCGGTGATCAGCCGGCCGCTCAGTATATCAGCCCTAGAGTCTCGTCCCAGGCACGTGGCCTCTGGAGTCAGCCGCCTTCCCGGACTAGGCCACGACCCCGCACTCCTGCCTTGCCCCAGGTACAGTAAAGGGATTTCGATTGCCGGACGGCGGTCAGTCGCGGTCGGTCTCGGCCCAGTCGCACTCCTGGCATTTGTAGCCAGTGACGAACTCCAGTGCAGAGGGCATGTACCCGACTGAGATGACGTTCTCACCACACTCCGGGCACGCCCGGTCGGCGTCTTCGATCGGTTCGGCGTCCATCACGCTCTCGCCCTCGATGAGCTCGGCGAGGCTCTGTGGCGTCTGCATCCGTCCCTGCACGACGCGGTTCTCGGCCATACCGGACAGCGGGGCCAGACGGGCCTAAAAGTTCCCGTTCTCAAAGCCAGGGCGCGCGTTCCTCGTCGGGGTCGTCGTCGACGGCGGCGCCGGTGTCGGTCCGCTCGTCCCCGGCGACACCCTGGGACGCCCCACCATCGGCGAAAGCGGCGGTCAGGTCGACGTGGTCCGGATGGTACTCCGTGTGGCGCTCGCGGGCCTCGTGCGGGTCGAACGAGAGCAGGGCCGTGACGGCGAGCACCGCGAGTGCGACGGGTGCCGTGGTGGGCATGATGCCGAGGACCGACAGCGCCAGGACGCCCAGTGCGACGGCGCTCCCGAAGCGGAACCGGTCGATATCGACGGCGTTGCGCAGCCACGGGCTCGCCAGCGCGACGGCCAGCGCGAAGCCGACGCCGATGCCGGCGGTCGCGGCAGCACGGGCCATCATCTCGAGGTTCGCCTCGACGACGAGCGTCGCGCCGGCAGGGTCGACGCTGGCAAGCAGCCCCAGGCCGACGATGATGGCCGGCCGAGGGAGGAGTTCGCCAATGCGGGCACTGGCGGTCTGCGCCGCGACAGCGAGGATGACGATGCCGGCGAACCGCTCGAACGTCGCGAGTTCGACGACGGCGGCGATAGTCGGGGCGAGAGCGGCCTCCAGGACCGCGACCGGGAGCAACACGGCGCCGATGAGGAGCACCACGCGGGCCTGTTCTCGGGGGCTGCCCTCCATCTCGGCGAGGACGACGGCGACCATCGCGGAGCCGCCGAAGACCAGCAGACCGACCTCCAGCATGCCGGTGACGGTCGAGAGCGCGCCCGCGAGGACCAGCACCGGGAAGATGCCGTCTACCAGCGGGAGGCCCATGACGGTGGCGAGCAGTCGGCCGCCGCGGCCGACCTGTCGCTCGACGTCGAGTGCGACGGGGTGTCTCGAGCTACTCATCGAGTCCTACGATCGGGGATACCCCAACTCCCGTCGGGCGGCTACGGCACTGGACTGGCTCGAATCGAGGGCTGGCAGCCAGTTCTGTTTCCCGAAGCCCACCGAAAATGTCGCGACGGTCTCCGAGGAGAGCGTCTGTGGCCGGGCAGCGCCCGCGCGGGTGGGTTCGGTCGAGTGCATATCTGTAATTAACGTTGATTTGAGTATAAGTGTTGTGTGAGATTCGGCCGCATACACCACGTGAACACCACGGTACCCGGTCACACGTGGACAGTTGTCTCGCTTTGGCCTCGAAATCTGGACGGGGACCGACGTGGGCGTGTGTGACCAAGCGTCAGTCTCGTCCGCTCTCGCAACGTTTTTCACCGGCGATACTGGACGGTTTACATGGCGAACGATTCCGAGCCCTTTTCGGAGAAACTCCGCGTTCCGGAGGCGCTGACCTTCGACGACGTACTGCTTCGACCGAAGGAGTCCCGCGTCGAGCCCGACGAGGCCGACACGACGACGCGAGTGACCAAGTCGGTCACGCTCCAGAAGCCGGTCCTCACCGCCGCGATGGACACGGTCACGGAGGGCGACATGGCCATCGCAATGGCCCGACAGGGAGGCCTGGGCGTCCTCCACCGGAACATGGACGTCGAGCAGATGGTCGACGAGATAGCGCGTGTCAAGCGCGCCGACGAGCTCATCATCCGGGAAGTGGTCACCGCACGTCCCGACCAGACCGTCCGCGAGGTCGACGAGATGATGGAGCGCCAGGGCGTCTCCGGCGCGCCCGTCGTCGACGACGACACCGAGGAGGTACTCGGTATCATCTCCGGGACGGACATCCGCCCCTATCTCGAAGTGGGAGAGGACGACGCTGTCAGCGACGCGATGACCGACGAGGTCGTCACCGCGCCCGAGGACGTCACGCCCCGCGAGGCGCTTGAGCTCATGTACGACCACAAGATCGAGCGCGTGCCCATCATCGACGAGGCGAATCGACTGGTCGGCCTCGTGACGATGCAGGGGATCCTCCAGCGCCGCGAGTACGACGAGGCCGCCCGTGCCGACGACGGGAGCCTCCGCTGTGGCGCGGCCGTCGGCCCGTTCGAGGTCGACCGCGCCCAGGCGGCCGACGAGGCCGGCGCGGACATCCTCTTCATCGACTGCGCTCACGCGCACAACGCGAACGTCATCGACAGCGCCCGCGAAATCAAGGCCGAGGTCGAAGCCGACGTGGTCGTCGGTAACATCGGCACCCGAGAAGCCGCCGAGGCGGTCGTCGACTTCGCCGACGGGGTGAAGGTCGGCATCGGCCCGGGCTCTATCTGTACGACCCGCGTCGTCACCGGCTCCGGAATGCCCCAGATATCGGCCGTCGCGCAGGTCGCCGACGTGGCCAGCCAGCACGACGTCCCCGTCATCGCCGACGGCGGCATCCGGTACTCCGGTGACGCCATCAAGGCCATCGCCGCCGGCGCCGACGCCGTCATGCTCGGGTCGTACTTCGCCGGGACGGACGAGGCCCCCGGCCGCGTCATCACGATGAACGGGAAGAAGTACAAACAGTACCGCGGGATGGGCAGCGTCGGCGCGATGAACGAGGGCGGCGGTGAACGCTATCTCAAGGACGACGACGAGAACGAGGAGTACGTCCCCGAGGGCGTCGAGGCCGCGACGCCGTACAAGGGCTCGCTCGCCTCCGAGCTCCACCAGCTCGTCGGCGGGATGCAGTCGGGCATGGGTTACGTCGGTGCCGCGACCATCCCCGAGTTCAAGCAGCGCTCCGAGTTCGTCCGCGTCTCCGCGGCTGGCCAACAAGAGAGCCACCCGCACGACGTGATGATTACCGACGAGGCGCCGAACTACAGCCCCGAGAGCTGAGTGAGCCACTGTTTTCGTTAGCGACACTGCGTCCGTCGGACGACGCCGCCGAGCGCAAGATACAGTGTCCCCGTCCGCGAACTCCGACTGTGTCATCGTACGTCCTCCACAGCGGCACCGATGCGGAACTCGGTGACGCCGCCCGCGAGGTCCGTCAGGCGGTGTTCGTCGACGAGCAGGGCGTCCCGGAGAGTGAAGAGATGGACGGCAAGGACGAGGTGGCCACGCACTTCGTGATTACTCACGACGAGACCCCGGTGGCGACGGCCCGAACCCGGTTCATCGACGACGCGACCGTGAAGGTCGAACGGGTCGCAGTGCTCGACTCTCACCGGGGCGAGGGGCTCGGCAAGCGAGTCATGGCCGCGGCCGAGCGAGCGGCGAGGGAAGCCGGTGCGACCACGGCGCTGTTACACGGCCAGCGCCACGTCGAGTCGTTCTACACCGGACTCGGCTACGAGACGGTCGGCGAGGAGTTCGAAGAGGCCGGCATCCCACACGTGGAGATGGTGAAACCGCTCGACGCCGAGTGACGGCCCTCAGTCGCGCGTGACGAAGTAGATACCGACCACGAGGAGTCCGGGGAACAGCCCGAGGAAGAACCCGAATGCCGTCCCGAGGCCCCAGATGAGGGCGTTGTCGTTCCCACGCTTCTTCGCGTCGGAGTACACCCAGTAGCTCGCCCCGACGAGGAGGACGAGCCCGATGAGGAAGATGAAGAGCACGATTACCAGTTCGGCGGCACCAGGCACCTGGAGGACTGGGAGGGGCAGCATGGTAGAGCGCTCTCCCGGGTCGAACAAATACCTTGTGTGTGACAGGATATCGCACGAACCCAAGTGTCAACAGCCAGTGAGTCTCGGCTGGCTGAGTCAGGCTGATCTGACCCCCGAATCACTGTGGCAGTCCCTGCCGTCAGTTTGAATAGACCACCCTCACAACTGTACGCAATCAGTATGGCTGATCGCACGGGACGTCTCTGCGACGAAACGAGAGAACATGTCTTCTGAAAATTTGGATACGATAGCCGTTCTACTGGTGGACGACAACCCGGAACTCGCCGACCTGACGGCGACGTATCTCGAACGTGAGGACGAGCAGTTCGACGTCACCACCGTCGCCACCGCCAGCGAAGCACTGGACCGCCTCCCCGAGAGCACCTGTGACTGTATCGTCTCGGATTACGAGATGCCGGGACAGAACGGCATCGAGTTCCTCACGGCCGTCCGGGAGGCGTACGCCGACCTGCCGTTCATACTGTACACTGGGAAAGGGTCTGAGACGGTCGCCAGCGACGCTATCTCGAGTGGCGTGACCGACTACCTCCAGAAAGAGAGCGGAACGAGCCAGTACACTGTCCTCGCGAACCGGATCAGGAACGTGGTCGAGCAGTACCGTTCGGCGGCGGCGCTCAAGAACAGCAAGAAACGCCTCTCGTTGCTCATCGAGCAGTCGCCGATCGGCGTCCTGGAGTACAACGAGGACTTCGAGATCGTTCGGCTGAACGAGAAAGGCGAGTCGATTCTCGGCTACTCCGAGGAAGAGCTGCTCGGGGACACCTGGGAGCGGCTCGTGACCGAGGAGAGCTACCAGAACGTCGACGCCGTCACCGACGCGCTCGCGGAGGCTCGCGGCGGCTATCACAGTGTCGACCGGAACGTCCGGAAGGACGGCGAGGAGATAATCTGCGAGTGGCACAACCGCGTCATCACCGACGAACACGACGACGTCGTCGCGATAATCTCCCTGTTCCAGGATATCACCGACCGGACGGAGCGGCAGCAGGAACTCGAACGGTACGAAGCCTATCTCGAGGGCTCGACGGACATCATCACCGTGTTGGACGATAGCGGACAGATACAGTACCAGAGTCCATCGGTCACACGAATCCTCGGATTCGACGCGGGCGAGCTGGTGGGTCAAAACGGGTTCGAGTTCGTCCATCCGGACGACAGGGAGTCGACGCTCGAGGCCTTCGAGCGGTTATCGACGGGGGCCGAGAGCCGAGTCGAGGCCGAAGCCCGGTTCCGGACCGCCAGTGGCGAGTGGCGCTGGCTCGACATCCGCGGGACGGATTACCGGGACAACCCGGACATCGAGGGTATCGTCGTCAACAGCCGGGACATCACGGCGCGAAAACAGCGCGAACAGGAACTTCGGGAGAGCTCCGCGCGCCTCAAAGCCCTCTTCGACGAGTCGCCGGACATGATAAACGTCCACGACATCGACGGGAACATCGTCGAGCCGAACCCGCGCCTCTGCGAAGAGACCGGCTTCAGCAAAGCGGAGCTCCTCGAGATGAAGGTCTGGGACCTCGACGTGAAGCTCGACCCGGCGGAGGCGAAGTCGCTGTGGCAGGAGATGGACGAGGACGCACAACGGAAGATAACGAGCGAATATCACCGGAAGAATGGGAGCACCTTCCCGGTGGAGATACACGTCAGGCGTCACGACGCCGATGGCGAGCAGCGGTTCATCGCCATCAGCCGAGACATCTCCGAGCGAAGACAGCGTGAAGAGCAGTTAGAGCAGTTCGCGTCTGTCGTCAGTCACGACCTCAAGAATCCGCTCAAGGTTGCAGAAGGGCACCTTGAACTCGCCAGAGAGACGGGCGAGACCCGACATTTCGATAGCGTCCAGCAGGCACACGAACGGATGTTCGAACTCATCGAGAATCTCCTGACCCTGTCGCGGGAGGGCGAGCAGGTCGGTGCCCTCGACGTCGTCGACGTCGGGACCGTCGCGGAGAGTTGCTGGCAATCCGTCGAAACCGCTGACGCGACGCTCCGAACGGACAGTGCGCCGCAAATCCACGCGAACCGGGAGCGTCTCAAGCAACTGCTGGAGAATCTCATCGGAAACGCAGTCGAACACGGCGGCACGGCTGTCACGGTGACGGTCGGCCGACTCCCCGGCGGGTTCTACGTCGAGGACGACGGTGCGGGTATCGCTATCGACGACCAGGAGGAACTGTTCCGGCCAGGCTATTCCGGCACGGAAGGGGGAACGGGGTTCGGGTTGAGTATCGCAAAGCAGGTCACCGACGCACACGACTGGGAGATCACTCTCGAAAGCAGTGACGCGGGCGGGGCGCGCTTCGAGATTACCGGCGTCGAAATCGAACCGTCGTGAGTAGGACCGGCGGAGCCAGCTCGGTGGTCGGTCCTCTTTTCGACGTAGATAGAGAGGCAGCGATGTGAGCCGCCTGTGAGGCACACTGCCGGTCGCCACGTGTGGTTCAACTCCGTCGTGTCACTGCTCACTGTCGTACGCACAGAAAGCGGGCCGGAAGGGATTTGAACCCTCGACCGACGGCTTAAGAGGCCGTCGCTCTGCCAGACTGAGCTACCGGCCCAGCAACTCATCGTTGCGGAGGGGGTTGTAAATACGTTTCCTTTCGGCCCCCGCAGGTCGCCGGACTGTACCGCCGTCCGGCCGTCTCGTCGTCCGTTCGTGGGACCTGTTTGCGGGTGTCGACCGTGAAACAAGTTCACGGAATGACGGGTGGACACGGAGACGGTGTAATATAAGTGTGTCCGTCCGTACGTGACAGTCAATGAGTGCAGCCAGCGGCATTACGATGGCCTCGATGTCTACCTATGCCATCCTCGGGTGTGGGAGCGTCGGCCACGCCGTGGCGGAGGAACTCGTCGAGGAGGGGAAAGACGTTCTCATCCTGGACGCTGACGAGGGGCGCGTCGAGGCTCTGCGCGACCAGGACCTGAACGCCCAGCAAGCAGACATCGTGGAGGAACACGTCGTCGAGATGGTCGGCGACCGCGACGTGGTCCTCATCATGTCGTCCGACGTCGAGGCGAACGCGGAGGCGGTCCTGAACATCCGGCGTGCGGACGGCGACCAGTTCATCATCGCGCGCGCCGACGACCCAGTCTCGGCCGACGAACTGGCGGAGCTGGGGGCGGACGTCGTCATCAACCCGTCGGCGGTCATCGCGGACTCAGCGCTTCGCGCGCTGGAGACGGGCGAACTGGAGTACAAGGCGACACAGCTGAGCGACGTCATCGACGGCACCGAGGAGCGGATGGCGATTCTCGTCCAGCGCTCGCCCGACCCGGACTCCATCGCGTCGGCGGCGGCGCTCGTGGCGATCGCCGAGAGTCGGGACGTCGAGGCGGACATCGTCTACGAGGGCGAGATCGGGCGCCAGGAGAACCGAGCGTTCGTCAACCTGCTTGGCATCGAACTCGCGGGGCGCGACTCGGTCGACCTCAGTGAGTACGACACCTTCGCGCTCGTCGACGTCGCGAAGGGCGGCGAACCGAACATCGACGACGTCGACATCATCATCGACCACTACGAGCACGAGGACGACCACGACGCGACGTTCTCGGACATCCGGCCCAACGTCTCCGCGACGTCGACGATTCTCACGAAGTACATCCAGGAACTCGACCTGAACCTGAGTGAGACCGTCGCGACGGCGCTGCTGTACGGCATCCGCGCCGAGACGCTGGATTTCAAGCGAGACACCACGCCGGCGGACCTGACGGCGGCCGCCTATCTCTACCCGTTCGCCGACCACGACACCTTAGAGCAGGTCGAGTCCCCGTCGATGAGCCCCGAGACGTTAGACGTCCTCGCCGAGGCCATCCGGAACCGGGAGGTCCAGGGCAGTCACCTGGTCTCGAACGCCGGGTTCATCCGCGACCGGGACGCCCTCTCGCAGGCCGCACAGCACCTCCTCAACCTCGAAGGCATCACGACGACGGCCGTCTTCGCCATCGCCGACGACACCATCTACCTCGCGGCCCGGTCGAAGGACATCCGGATGAACATCGGCAAGGTGCTCGGCGACGCCTTCGGCGAGATGGGCGAAACGGCGGGTCACTCGACGGACGCGAGCGTCGAGATTCCACTCGGTATCTTCATGGGCCTCGACACCAGCGACGACAACCGCGACACGCTGCTCGAACTGACGGAGTCGGCCGTCAAGCAGAAGCTGTTCCAGGCGATGGGCGTCGACAGTACGAGCGAGAACGGGAACGGAAGCTAGGCCGCGACTTCTTCCTCTTCGTCGGAGTCCGGCGAGCGGAGCCGCTCGACGATATCGTTGACGATGACGACGTCACCCACTGCCTGCACCCACCGGTACGGGAGGATGACGCCGCGTGACGACCGAACTTCCTGGTCGAACAGTTCGGTGTTGATCTGGTGTAGGGCGAGACCGGTGACTTCCTGCCGGTCGAGATCGAGGCGGAGGTCCTCGACTTCGCCGACGAAGACGCCGTTCTTCGAGTACACCTCGCGTCCGACGAGTGTCGTAATCTCCTGGGGTACGCTCTCCGGGTCCATAGGCGAAGGTCGGACGGACGGGTCTTAAAACTTCTTCGCGGACCGGAAAGTCGTCGTCCGTAGCAGTGGCGCCCGCACTCGGAGAGCCGCTGCCGCGATGGAGGCGCGAGTGCAGGCACGCGGCGCTCGTGCCAACACAACTCACAGGGGGCTTTTGCCTCGACAGACCCTACGCCGGGGTGATGCGCGAGCTATCAGCGTCGATCGACGTCCCGGCGCCGCCGGCGACGGTGTGGGAGGTGCTGACCGACGTCGCGGCGTATCCCCGGTGGAACACGCTGCTCCGCGTGCGGGGGGACCTGACTGAGACAGGCACGGTATCCGCCCGGCTGTCGGTTCCGGGGCTCCCGACGATACCGTTCAGACCCAGGGTGCTGACCGTCGTGCCCGAGCGAGAGGTCCGTTGGCGGACGACGCTGTTCGGACAGGCCGCCGAGCACGCGTTCCTGCTCGAACCGACCGACGACGGGACCGGGACGCGGTTCACGCAACACGAGCGAATCGACGGGCCGCTCGCCAACCCCGTGGTCAGTCGTCTGGAGCGACGGATGCGACGGGGCTTCGAGCAGATGAACGTCGGCTTGCGCCGCCGGGCCATCGAACTGGCCGAGTCGTAGGGTCTGCCGTCGCCCGATTTCGGGGACGGTAGTTGGTACCACAACACTCATTTCGTCCGTACCGTTTGTCCAGGTATGCCTTCCCTGGTGGTCCACTACGCACTCGTCGGACTGCTCGCGGCGACGCTGCTCGGGGCGGCCTTCGACAAGCGGTCGCTCCTGCTGTCGCTGGTCGTGGTCACGATTCCAGACGTCGACGCGTTCATCGCGCTGTTCTCGACGGCCGGCCACCGCACGGCGACGACGAACCTCGTCATCCCCGCGCTCGCGGCCGTCGTCCTGGTCGTCGACCTGTACGTCCGGGAGGAGTCGTACATTCGGACGCAGTGGGGTACCTACGGGGTCAGAGTCGCGTGGTTCTGCGTCTTCATCTACGCCGTCGCGCACGTCTTGCTGGACGCGGTCGGCGGGGGTGCGAACCTGTTGTGGCCGCTCCACGACCAGTTCTACCAGATTCGAGGCCGACTCGAGCTGTCGACCCAGCGCGGCATCGTCCAGACGTTCGTCGAGATGAGCCCGCCGGCGTCAGGTGGGGACGGCGGTGGCGGCGGGGGCGTGCCGACGCTGCGGTCCATCGGCAACACCAGCGAGGTCCAGATGAGCACGGGTATCGACCCGAACCCGGGCGAGGCAGAGCAACCCGAGGTCGTCGACCGCGTGTTCCCGGTCGCACGGGGCGGTTGGCAGCTCTACCTCCTCGTCGTGGGGACGCTGGCGACGGCCGCGCGGTTCGTCGTCGGCCACGACCTGCCCGAGGAGTGAGTCGGTCCGTTCCGAGTCCTTCTTGTGGGCGGTTGCCGACCGGACACGCATGGGCTTCGACGTGCGCCGACGGCTCAGTGTCGCCGATACGGTCACGCTTGCCAACGCCGTCGTCGGGTTCGCCGCTGGCGCGGTGGCGTTCACCGACCTCCAGCTGGCCGCACGGCTCATGCTGGTCGCGATTATCTTCGACGCCGTCGACGGCATCGTCGCCCGCGAGGGTGAGAGCTCGGCTGTCGGCCCGCTGCTGGACTCCATCACCGACGTCATCTCCTTCGGTGCGACGCCGAGTCTGTTCATCTTCGTCGCCCTGACGGGAACCTACGGCGGCGTCGGTGACACCTCACCGGTAGTCGTCGCCGGGCTCACGCTGCTCGCCGCTGTCTACGCCGTCTTCTCCGTCGTCCGGACGGCGTTCTACACCACCTACATCGAGGGTGCGGACGCCCGGCCGGGCATCCCGAACACGCTGGGCGTCATCATCCTCGCCACGGCGTATCTCGCCGGGGTGACGAACCCGCTCGTGCTCGCGGGCGGCGCCGTCGTCCTCTCGCTCCTGATGGTCTCGCCGTTCGACTTCCCGAAACCGGGCGCCAGGACGGCGATACCGATGGGCGTCGTCCTCTCCGTGTCGGTCGTCGCACCGACGGCGTTCGGCCGGGCGGGCCCACGGGTGATGCTCGTCGTGGCACTGCTCTTTCTCACGCTCGGCCCCAGATACTACTGGGAGTGACGTGCAGTCATCAGGTAACTGACGCGACGAAGTCGCCGACGAGGTCGTTGAACGCGGCCGGCCGTTCGAGCATCGCGAGGTGCGCCGAATCGGGCACGACAGCGAACTCCCCATGGGGAATCGACTCCGCGAGTTCCTCGTGATAGGACGGTGGCGTCAGCGTGTCGTGCTCCCCACAGGCGGCGAGCGTCGGCACGTCGATGTCGGCCAACCAGTCGCGGCTATCGAAGCCGTGGCAGGCCAGGAAGTCCCGGCGAGTACTGCGCTGTCCGACCGCCTGTATCTGCTCCCTGGACCGGGCGACAGTCCGTGGGTCCGTCTCGTGAAAGAGCCGGTCGGGCCCGTGGAGGAACTCGACGGCGCGCTCGAAGTCCGAATCGAGCCACGCTCGCAACTGCTCGGCCACCGGCAACCGCGCGCCGGTCCCGAAGAGGACGAGCGCCGAGAGGTCGAGGGTGTACTCGTTCACGGCGCGCTGGACGACAGCCCCGCCGAGCGAGCTTCCGACCAGGACGTCGGCGTCGACGGTTCGAGCAACGGCGGCTACGTCGGCGGCGTAGGCGCCTATCGCGCCGTCCGGCCCCACCGCGACCTCCTCGGAGTGCCCATGACCGCTCAGGTCGAGCGCGGCGGCCGGATGCGTCGGCCCCGAGGGACCGTACTGGTGGCCCCAGGCGACGTGGGTGCCTCCGCTCCCGTGCACGTACAGGGCTGTCGGGCCACTCGCCGCGGCGTCGACGAGCCGGTAGGCCGTCTCTCGCCCGTCGTGTAGAATCGTCTCCATCTACGTCCCGTCCACGAGGGGACGGAAAATAAAGGTGGCTCGGGTATCCCCCGACAATGTGGAACCGCAATCAAGCAAGAATAGCCATCACCGTTCAGTGTGGCGTATTTTTGCGAAAGGTTTATATAGTTTTGTGACTTACCTTGTGTTAGGATGAACTCACAACACAAGTCGCTCGGCGAGATACCCCTCCGCCGGTTCGAGTACGACGACAGCGTCGTGTTCGCGGCGGACGTGGGAACGGTCGACGACGCCAGCGTGGACGTCGTCGACGGGACGGTCATCGTCATCGCGGGCGACGACCAGTACGAGCAGGAGCTCCCCGATAACGTCGAGGCGCGAGCGTTTATCAACCACGGCGTCCTCACCATCGAACTGTCAGACCCGGAGGAGGACATTCGATGAAACTCACCGTCAAACCACTCAAACAGAAGGACGCGGGCCGCGGACTCGCCGCCATCGACCGTGGCGCGATGGACGAGATGGGCCTCGAGAACGGCGATTACATCGTACTCGAAGGCAAGCAGGGTAACCGCGCGGTCGCCCGCGTGTGGCCCGGCTACCCCGAGGACACCAGCAACGGCATCGTCAGAATCGACGGTCAGCTCCGCCAGGAGGCCGGCGTCGGCATCGACGACAGCGTCTCCGTCGAGAAAGCAGATGTCAACCCGGCGACGCACGTGACCGTCGCGCTTCCCCAGAACCTCCGGGTCCGGGGCAACGTCGGGCCGATGATCCGGAACAACCTCAGCGGCCAGGCCGTCACGAAAGGCCAGACAGTCCCGGTCAGCTTCGGGCTCGGGCCGCTCTCCTCGATGTCCGGCCAGAAGATTCCGCTGAAAGTGGCCGACACCGACCCGTCGGGGACGGTCGTTATAACCG